>NZ_WEZT01000001.1:0-47147 GCF_009863985.1 Furfurilactobacillus milii
TCCTTTCATGATTGTTTTCGCAAACATCATTTTACAGAAATTTGGCCATGGGCCATTCTTTATTTAATTAGTGTTGCACTTAAAGTGTAAATTCAAGCTTCAAAAACGGCTGACCATGTCCGCAAAGTTGCCGCCGACCTAGGTTATCAGCGAAATGCCTACGCTGCTGACTTGGCCAGCCATCAAAGTGACGTACTGGCAGTTGTGATTTCTGCCACTAAATCAAATTTTGCCGATGAGATCATCGCCGGTATTCACGATGTGGCGACTAAACACGGCAATAGTGTCATGATTTTGTATGCTGGTGAAAATAACCCCACATTACAGGACAAAGCCATTAAGACGGTCATTGAACGAGACGTCATGGGCGTTTTGATTGTTGCCTTGGAACTTGGCGATGAATCGCTCAATAGTCTGAAAACGAGTGGTATTCCTCACATTTTTCTTTCAACCGCGGCCAAAGAAAACCTCGGTCCGTTTATTGCCTCTGACGATCATGCTATCGGGTATGAAGCAACCAAATACCTCATCGAGCATGGTCACCGCAAAATTGGTTTGGTTGGTATGGACGAGCAATCATTTGTCGGTACACAGCGTATGAACGGATATCGTGAAGCAATGGCAGAGCATGGTCTATCGATCAATGAGGACTGGTTAGTCCCTGGTTACTTCACATTTGAAGATGGTGAAGCGGCCATGCAGCATTTTGGCAAACAACCAGCGGTTACCGCAATTATCGCGAAC
Source organism: Furfurilactobacillus milii (assembly GCF_009863985.1). GTDB lineage: Bacteria > Bacillota > Bacilli > Lactobacillales > Lactobacillaceae > Furfurilactobacillus > Furfurilactobacillus milii_A. Next base: position 745 of record NZ_WEZT01000001.1, read on the forward strand.
AGTGACCTAACCGCTATCGGTGTCATCGACCAGGCCCGCGATTACGGCTTAGAAGTCCCCGCACAACTCTCTGTCATGAGTATTGACGGAACCAAACTGACCCGTATTTTCAGACCGACCATCACTAGTGTCACGCAGGACTTCTTCCAAATCGGCCGTGCTGGTTGTGCGGCTCTGTTGACTGGCGACAATGAGCCAATCCAGTCCAAGTTTTTGCCAATTAAAATTGTTGAGCGCAATAGCACTAGGCAATTTTAAAATAATTAAGGTTACAAGTATCATATTATCCTTGGACACTTATCTAACCACTGATTGTAAGCATCGACGCGATTGCCGACTAACGTTTCCGGTTGTCAAAGATGAACGCAACCGTGGGACCAGTTCAAGCCTTCTGAAACCTGAAGTCTTTCACCTCGTCGTGAAGCCGAAACTCACGTCTTCACGACCGTCCTGTGGTGTAAATTCGGCAGAAAACCGCCTCATTAACACCACTGACACGGCTTGCATTCATCTTTGACGCCCTTCAACTCACACAGCAGTTAATTACTAGATGCTTGAACCTTCAGCAAAAACAGACTGTGAACCAAACCTTGAATGAAGGCCTTGGTTCACAGTCTGTTTTAAGTACAAAAAATCATCTATCATTTAGTTTAAAATCAGAACTAATGCATAGCGAATGGACGAACACTGTAATGGCTACATATTTTGCAAATTCAAATTTCTTTGAGAATTTACTTGGTAACTTTCATCATCAGTGTCGTCGTTGTCGTTATCATCTTCATCACTATCCGAACTATCCGAGTTATCGTTATCATCATTATCTGAATCGCTATTACTGTCAGAATCATCGCTAGAACTAGAATCATCACTGTCGGAATCGTTATTACTGTCAGAATCCGAATCATCGTCACCACCATTAGTCACATCACTAATTTTCTTTGCGGCTGCAATGGATTGAATTTTATTTGTACTGCCGGCTTTTACTATCGTCGCTACATACTGGAAAACTTGAATATGTTCGCTATCGTTCTTGTTAAAAAAGTCATACCGAATATTATATGTCACAGTGGACTGGTTAACTTTATTTGGCACCACATGTAAGTCCTCGACTCTGTAACTTACAGTGTTAATGCCAGAATCTTTCTGGTGGTACCCCTTTGCCATCTTCACAATATCGTTATATTGCGTATTGTCAGAACCATTAACAAAATAATCAGAAAATCCGCTTGGAATAGAACCGTTCGAACTTATCCTATCAACGTCACTAAAAAGCTCCGAAATTAAGCTATCAGCAGAATCATGCGACATCACACCTGGATAACCAACTGTAACCTCAGAATCTTGATCACTATCAGTAATCTTATGACTACGCGAAGTGACCTTTCCGCCTGCCCCATTATAAGTCATTGTGAGCATCATATTGTTTGACCACGGAATATCATTTAATTGAAGTGAACCATTACTGTCCAATTTTCCTTGTGACTTTCCATTGATTAAAACGTCAGCTCCTGCGTACCCTGTAACTGTAAACGATATCGTTTTTAATTGAAGATCAAAATCTTTGGCTGATTCTGGTGATAAATTATAGGTTCCATCATTTATCATATGATGTCCATTAACATCCCCCTCAGCCTTAAGTTGATATTGTCCGGCAATATAAGGACCACTCTTCTTTTGAATTGTGGCCTGCGAAGTTTTAAGAATATTGCGCTTATTTACTGACAGGTTAATACCGGGGTGGTTGGTATGCAAAGTAATCGTGAAGGTTTTTGCATTAATCTTATATCTTGTGAACAGTAACCATATATGACCAGATGGTCCAAAACTGTAACCATTATTATTGGTGCTACCGTTATTTTGTAGCTGACTCTTAAATCCTTTTAATGCATTCGGATCAGCCTGCATTTGTTTGATTAATGGTTGTAGCGATTTGTTGTTTAATTTCATGCCACCATCATCGGTAGTGAAATAGCTACCAACATTTTTATCGTTGTTTTTTATAGCCGCAATTGCACGATTTAACTGATTGGCCGACGAATAGTAATTTTGTCCAAACATATACAATCCAACAAATGCTACAACTACAACCGCAGCCACAATCCAAAGCCATTTTTTAATTGGTTTCACAGGCCTGGTTGGGCTAATTGATACTTGCTGGCGAGCATTCTGCATATTTGGCATCGTTTGCCGGCCCACTGAAGAGTTAGCCTCTCCTGTTGATTTTATTCCGTTGTGGGCTGCCTTATATTTGGCAATATCAAACCCGCAGTTACCACAAAAAACAGCACCAGGTTTCAACTTTGCACCACAATTTGGACAAAACTCTAATTTTTCTTGTTCAGACATAATTTCTGATTACCTTCTATTATCAAAATGTTGGTTTTCGATTTTTCTTAATTCATCTTCACTTTGTGAATTCGAAGATTCATGTCGAATCTTTTCGTTTTGAGTTATCGCAGTGCCATCAATCACCGAACTATGGTCTTTTAAAATGGCCGTATCTAGTGAGCTTTCTTTACCAAATGCATACTGATACAAATATGCAGCTGCCTGAGTTTTGGAATTAAACAGACTTCTGGCAGTCGGAATATCCTTTGATTCATTAAATAATTTTTTTGTATCAGGATAACTAACCCCACCTACAGGATTCAGTTTGCTTAACTTCGAAAGATACGCCGGTAGTTCGTCATGATTTTGCGGTAGCACACCAATCGAATTACTAACAACATTCAATTTGTACAGCGCAATCGTTGCAGTAGTTGCCGATTTTTGGAGTTCATATTGACCTTGGCTTTTTATTAACGGTGTACGAACAAAATAAGTAGATAGTTCATTACTATCCCCATTGCCTCCGACCACCAAGATTTGAACAAAATGATTGTTAGCCTGAACTAAAGCGACATCATTTCGTACCTGTCCATTCATTTTAAAAGACTCGCTATCCCCAAATGAGGTAGAATAGCTGTCCCATCGATTATTAAGATATTGTGTGATCGAAAACCAGCCGATAATGATTAGACACAGCACTACAACAATCTGCAAAGTTCGCGGCCATTTTAACGGTGACCAACTGATCCTCGCATTTTTCTGTACGGCAGTTTGCGAAGCTCCCACATTGATATTTTTCGGTTCATAAAATTGATTGACTGTCCCACAAAAAGGGCAAAATTGATCTTGAGTAGAAATCTTTTTCCCACAATTTGAACAAAAATGTTGTGTTTGATTTTTCATTTTAGGCACCACTAAAACAAACTGTTAGAAGTCAACTGTTGAATTTGATGCATAATGTTTGCAATCAGTGCCTGCGCAGAAATATCAACCACGATGAAAACTAACACATCAATAATAACCATCGCCAAAATAGTTGAATAAGCCGGATCCAAGGCCGGTTGTGCGCCCTGCTGTGGCGCGATGGATAATATGCAACCAGCAAGTAAAATCACACATTGCAATGCCCAAACCAAAAAGTAAAAGGTCACACCATTTGTTAACGTCACCATGAATGAATCAACGAATTGAATAATCGCCAGAATAACGATAATGGCCGTATATTGACCAACACGATTTAAATAATCTAAAAAGGTTACATCAAAATTGTGTGAGGCAAAGTGGCTAAAACAATAACTGACGCCTAAGTAAGCGGCATAAAAAGCCAGACCAATTAGTATAAATGACATCCAAAAAGAGACCGTTGTATCATGAATTCCAATTTCATTCAATACGTCTTTAGGTGCTAACTTTTGTAAACGCTCTGTGATTTCATTGAACGACAGACCATTCAGAATAATAATTGCTAAAAAACTAATTAGCCCAAAATATTTTGGTGCTTCAGTATCTGTTTTAAATGGATGACGTAATGCTGTTGCAAACCAGCTAAAATAATTTGTGGCATAGTTTTGAACAGCAGTCACAGTTGCAGATTCTTGTGAACTTTGTGTTACCTGAGTAGCGTTCGTTCTAGCAGTTGTTTGAGTGCCTGCTTGTTTTGCTTCTGGAATTGTATAGCCGCATTTAGTGCAAAACTTGTCATCCGGTGCCAGTTCAGCACCACAATTTGGACAATATTTCATTATTTAACTCCCCCTAAAAAACTTATTAAGACTTTCCTTTAAAAGCATAGTCTTGTGGCGTTTTCCTAACAAGGAACATAATTGCGACTAAATTTGCTTTTTAAGCATATTGTTGCGATGCTTAAAAAACGAAAAAGCCTGAAATTCTCAACCGAGAATTTCAGGCTTTTAAAAAAATTATGATTAATTTAGTTCATCGACAACGATTTCTTCAACCATTCCTCGTCGTTAGGATCTTCTGAACCACGACGGTTCTTGTCGATACCAGCAATGGCGTTCATTTCGTCATCGCTAAGTTTGAAATCAAACACATCAATGTTTTGAGCAATCCGTTCAGCATGAATGGACTTTGGAATAACGATGATGTTGCGTTGCAAGTGCCAACGTAAGATAACTTGCGCCACACTCTTCTTGTGTGCATCAGCAATCTGCTTCAATGTTGCATCTTCCATCACACCACTCTTGCCCTGACCCAATGGTCCCCAAGCTTCATGAGCAATGTTCAAACTTGTTAAGTAATCGTGCAACTCTTTTTGCTGGAAATATGGGTGCGTTTCAATCTGATCAACAGCAGGCTTAACCTTTGCGGAAGCCAATAACTTATCGAGATGTGGCTTTTCGAAGTTAGATACACCAATTGACTTGATTTGACCATCATTGTACAAGTCTTCCATGGCACGCCACTTTTCCGTATACCCTTCACTTGGCCAGTGAATGAGGTACAAGTCCAGGTAATTCGTTTGCAACTTCTTCAGTGACTCCTTGAAGGCAGCTATTGTTTCGTCATAAGTCGTGTTACTGTCCCAAACTTTTGAAGTAATGAACAGGTCTTCACGCTTAACATCGCTTTCAGCTAAGGCTTCGCCAACCCAAGCTTCATTATGATAAATAGCCGCCGTATCAAAATGACGGTAACCATCCTTTAAAGCATCAGCAACAGAACGCTTTAAGTCAGTTGCGTCCTGCACTAAGAAAACACCCAACCCTAACTGGGGAATCTTTTGTCCGTTGTTTAATGTTAATTCATCCATATTGAAATTCCTCCTCAACTTGCTTTCACAATCAATACTAGCGCGTTCGTTTAGTAAAACAAGACGGTACTTACAGGTGCCTAGGTTACCAATAAGTACCTTGCAAACGAAAATTAACCAAGCAGTTCTTCTCGGCTCGGTGCAGTCTCACCGAGATGACGAATGACCACACTTTCACCATTGGCCGCCCGACGGCGAACGTCTTCTTCGCCCCATTGACAGATCTGCTCCAGTAGGCCGCTTAAATTCTGACCATGTTCAGTTAATCCATAGACTACTCGTGGCGGTACTTCATTAAACACTTTTCGTGTCACAATGCCGTCATGTTCCAAATCACGTAACTGTTCTGTTAAAACCTTCTGAGTCACGTTTGGAATGGCCCGACGCAGTTCACTTGTCCGCATTGGCCCCTCGTGCAAATCACAAAGGATAACCGGCTTCCATTTACCACCGATCACATCCAATGTTGCCTCGACACCAACGTTATAAACTTTCGTCACGACTCAATCCTCCTGTGAATACCTTTAAAACATAGCTGTATTGCTATTTACCTAATTTAAACTATAGCATATTAACAATAGTAGTCCCTAACTTGAACCTTCGTTTAAATAGTTTGTGAAATTTATATTCATATTTTCAAAAATATCGCCGCATAGCAACGATATTTTATTTAATGATTGCGTTTACATTTTTCACATAAACATTTATGCTTAGGATAATCTAATTAAAGGGGCGATTGTTGTGTTTCATTCCAAAAAATCGATTCGTTTAACGGCCTTGGCATCGGCCATGGCACTCATTTTAGTCTCCACGCTGGCCGGTTGTGGCAAGACGGCCAAGTCAACTAACCAAAAGGTGGCCGACCAAAAAACTTGGATCGTCGCAACATCTGGGACATTGTATCCAACTTCATTTCACGCCAATAAAAAGAGTGCCTTAACTGGCTACGACATTGCAGTCGTTAAGGCTGTTGCTAAGGGACTCCATAAGAAAGTCACCTTCAAAGAAATGGACGTCGATGGAATGTTGACAGCCGTTAACAATGGCACCGCTCAGATGGCTGCTAACGACTTTAGCATCAGCAAACAACGTGAAAAGCAATTTGCCCTTTCCACTCCTTATAAATTCAGTTTCGACAGCATGGTCGTCCGCAAATCAGATCAATCAGGGATTCACAGTTTCGCTGACTTAAAGGGTAAAAAGGCTGCCGGTGAAGCAGGTACCGGCTATCAACGTTTGGCCAGCCAGCTCGGCGCTAAGCAAGTTAACTACGACAACGTATCAAACGATGTTTATCTTCGCGATGTTGTTAACGGTCGAACCGATGTCATCCTGAACGATTACTACCTGCAATCCATGGCGCTCAAGGCATTGCCTGACTTACCTCTAACCATTCCAAAGAACCTCTACTTCACCACTCAAAATGATAAAAACGGTACAGGTATCATCATGAAGAAGAGCAACACGAAGTTGACTGCGGAAGTCGATAAAGAAATCAAGAAGCTAGAAGCAGACGGTACGATCACCAAACTATCGAAGAAATTTTATGGCGGTCAGGACGTCTCCAAAAAGCCTAACGTTAAGACAACTTACTTCAAGATCAAATAAGGGACGCTCATGAATTCATTGCTAAATTGGCTGACTATTCCTAACTTTTTCAATGCCCACTTTGCGTGGCATGCGCTGCCCTACATTCTTGGTGGCTTACCGCTCACTGTGGAATTAACCGTCGTCAGTTTTGTCGGCGCACTGGTACTTGGTTTTTTCCTCACCCTTGGTCAAATGAGCAAACGTCATTGGCTTCATTGGCTGACACGGACCTACATTTCGTTTATGCGCGGTGTCCCCTCGTTGGTTCTGCTGTTCATCCTCTATTTCGGGCTACCATACACTGGCATTCAGCTAGACGCCTTTGTAGCTGCAGCCATCGCGTTCATTTTGAATGCAGCTGCGTTTGTTTCTGAAGTCTTCCGTTCTGCCTTTATGGGTGTCGAAGATGGGCAATGGGCTGCTAGTTATTCGCTTGGCATGTCATATGGCAAGGCCGTTCATTATGTCATCTTGCCGCAAGCATTCCGGATTGCCATCCCCGCACTGGGCAATATCTTGCTAGATATGTTCAAGGGAACCTCGCTGGCCGCGATGGTCACCGTTTCCGAAATGTTCATGCGCGCTAAAATCCAGGGTGGTAAACAGTTTGACTACATGACCGTCTATCTATTGGTAGCACTCATTTATTGGGCCTGCTGTTCATTACTGACTGTCGGTCAAAACTGGTTGGAAAAGCGGTTAACGTTGCCGACTACAGATTAATTCAACTCAATTGTGTATAAAAATAGGTGTCTTCACTGCTCCATTGCGTAAATGAGCGATAGTGAAGACACCTATTTTCTTTTGATCATTGAAATCTCCTTACAGATTGTTCAGATAAATATTTTGTGTAGTTTAAAGGCCGTTGCGCTGGCCTGAAACGTCGTTCCATGAGGACCCGGGTTCAACCCGCAAAAACGCGGTTTTCAACCTCGATTATGGGCCGAAAATCACGTCCCATAAGTCGTCCCGCACCACTAAGCGGCCAAATTCATGCCGCCAAATGGTGCCGACACGGAACTATGTTTCAGACCAGCTCCACTCCTATAGCAGGAAATAAACATTATCAATTTTCTATTCTATGGACAAATGAGGACAAATGATAAAAATACTTACAGACCACTTTTAGATCAAATGATGTTGATGTTAGCGGATGGTTCGCCACTGTGTAGCTGAAGGGCGTCAACATTGATACCAAGCCGTGAAGGTAACGTTAATTCGGTGGTTTTCCGAATTTAGGTTACGGACGGTCGTCTAGACTCGCGGGCTTCACGAGGCTTGACGGCGAGGTGAAAGATTCCGGTTTTCAGGGAGCTTGAACCGGTCCCACGGCGAGCGTATCAATGTTGACAACCGGAAGCGGCCCCCACCACCAGCCCACAAAACGGATCATCAGTTTCGTTGAACCAAAATAGCTGAATACAGAACATACATTGAATTAGCTGGATTGTTATACCCTTTGGCTGCCATCTTCTTTAGCAACTCGTCCAACGCTTGCTTACGATCATTTTCGCCCAAATCTTGTGCGTCAATTGCTTGAAACTGATTAGCGAAATCAACACCGTCCGACAGATGATACTTTTCCCAGTATGCAGGAGTTAAAAGCGTTGCGTTCAATTTGCCATGGTTTTTCATGTTTGTTCCTCCATTGATTCCAGGTTAACAATCTACTTAGACTTATCTTGGTTAATTTTACCGCCGTTTGTAATCGTTTTCAAAATCGACACCACAACGAACCCTTTTTGCGGTAAAATGTAAAAGTTCTCACAAGACATATGAGTGTGCCATCAAAGTTTATTATTAACTATAAATTTTGGCATTTAAGGAGAGTTTGGCAATTATGAAAAAAGCGCTGATTTGGGGTAGCATGACCATTGCCTTATTGGCAGTATTGAGTGGCTGTGCAAAGAAACCTCAAAAGCACACGATGGTAAAAAATCCTTATGAGAAAACTGAGATGGTGATGGGCACTGTCTGCACCCTGTCAATTTACGACAAGGGTAAGAAGTCAGTCATTGATAAAGGTTTTAAGGAAATTCATCACATGGACGATGAATCAACGTTGACTCGTGGCGGATCACAACTTGATAAAATCAACGCTAATGCCGGCATCAAACCTGTTAAAGTACCTGCTGACTTTTACCCAATGGTTCAAAAGGCCCTCGACGTTTCAGAAAATTCTGAAGGTAGTTTCGACATGGCAATTGGTGCCGTTACCAATCTATGGAAAATCGGTTTGCCGGGTGCACGAGTCCCTGCTCAGTCAGAAATTGATGCGGCACTACCGCTTGTTGATTACCACGACGTTCAACTGAATGATAAGAACCGTACCGTTTATCTCACCAAGAAAGGCATGCGGCTCGACTTTGGTGGAATTGCAAAAGGTTATATTGCGGACCAAGTCAAAAAGGTCTTCAAGGAAAACGGCGTTACCTCTGGTATTATCAACTTAGGCGGGAATATCATTGTGATGGGTAATTCACCAGAAGGGCATAACAAACCTTGGCAAGTCGGCATTCAGAATCCGGTCAAGCCTCGGGGCGACGCTGTTGGAACCATTAAAGAATCTGACATGTCAATTGTGACTGCTGGTACCTATGAGCAGTACCTTATGTCCCACGGTCATAAATACATTTATTTGTTTGATGCCAAAACTGGCTACCCGTATGAAAACAATCTCGCCAGTGTCACGATTGTCTCTAAAAAGTCGATTGACGGCGACGCCTTATCCAATGCTGCGTTTGATAAGGGACTAAAAGATGGCTTAGCATACATGAATAAGAAGCCCAAAATTCAGGCTATCTTTATTACAAACGACAAAAAGATCTACGTTACAGACGGCCTAAAGACTAAGTTTAAATTAGATAAACACACTAACTACAAAATGGGCAATTAGCTTACATTAATTAGATGATTTCTCGAAGCTTATTCACTCGACGACAACAAAAATAATATTGTATAATCCCTCCAAAACATGATGCGTCAATTCGTTCATCCGGGTCTTGGGGGGATTTTTTTGAAACAGATTGTTCGAGGTTATTTAATTGGCTTACCACCAACGTTGTTTTTGTTATTACTGTTTTCATTGCAACCTGGAATTGGCGCGCGTTTGTCTTTCACCCCACTTGATGGCTATCTCGTCCTCGCCTACCTGAGTTTTCCGTTTGCTCACCAATTCTTCCCAAATTTATTTCACGTTCTTCATCTTTCACGACAGTCTCACCCACGTGAAGTTAATATGCCTTCGCATCAGATCATAACGCCTGCTGTGCCGTTTAGTTTCATGTTTACAGAGTCCTTCAGCAATCTGAGTGTAAACCTTGTGATTGACACATTAATTATGCTGATTTCACCCTTCTTAGCATTAGCCGACATACTGTTGCTTTCGTTTCACCAGCACCAACGTTCAGTGACTCAAACGAGCAAATTTTATACCAAACCAAAAAGTGGTTCGAGAAAATAACTCTCGAACCACTTTTTTCAGTATTATTAACACACGATTTAGCCTTTGATGTAATCGTAAACTTGTTCCCCAGCCTGACGACCAAAGATTACCGTTTCAGCGATCGAGTTTCCGCCGATCCGGTTGTTCCCGTGCAGTCCACCGACAACTTCACCACCAGCAAAGAGTCCAGGAATAACAGTGCCGCTTTCGTCCAATACCTGTGTCTTATGGTTGGCCTTGATGCCGCCCATTGTGTAGTGGATTGCAGGCGCAATATGAATAGCAAAGAATGGTTCAGCTGAAATATCACGATCCATCCCAGTTGAGCGACCGAATTCTTTATCATCGTGATCAGCTACAGCAGTGTTCCACGTGGAAACAGTTGATGACAACGTATCAACATCCATATTCAGTTTGCCAGCTAATTCTGACAGACTTGAACCTGTTACGACCAAACCAATACTGTCGTAGAACTCAATGGCCTTAACACGTGAACGAATACCTTGATCCAGAATCAGATAAGCGCTGTGCTCTGGTAGGGCTGTAATAGCGTTTGAAACCACCTTACGCGTCGTTAATTCGTTAACGAACCGTTTGCCTTGGGCATTAACCAAAATGGCACCTTCGCCACGGACGGCTTCACCAATCAAGAATGCATGTGGGTTATCTTGCTGAACAGTTGGGTGTACCTGAATTTGATCCATCTGAACTAAAGCAGCGCCGGCGTCTGTCGCTAACTTCAAACCATCACCAGTTGCACCGGGTTGGTTCGTTGTCTTGTAGCCCTTTAAATCAGGACGGTACTTTTCAATCATGTCGTTGTTGGCGCCGAAACCACCTGTTGCCAAGATAACAGCTTTACCGCCAACCATCTTTTGACTACCATCAGGCAATGTTGCGTTAACGCCTGTAACTTTACCATCTGCATCTTTCACCAAACTGTTAACCGTTACGCCAGTGAACAGTGGCAATTCGTCCTTTTGAACGACTTTAGATAGCTCAGTAACCAAGAACGCACCAATTGGCGCCATGCTGGCTGGACGGTGAGTCCGCATTTTGCTCATCCCACCAGTGATGGTGATATCGTCCAAACGAATGCCATGATCAGCTAACCAATCAATTGATAAAGCAGCGTGTGAACTGAAGTAGCCGAGCAATTCTTTATCGTTTAAATCACCACCACCCTTAAGGGTTTCAGCGTAAAAGTCCTCGTAACTATCAACAACACCATGATGCAACTGAACGTTGGTTTCAGCAGCGTTCATTCCTGAAGATGCCCGCATGGTGTTACCACCAATTTTTGGCATCTTTTCAAAGATAACCGGCTTCAAACCAAGTTCATGTGCCTGAATGGCAGCTACCATCCCTGTGCTTCCTGAACCGATGATGACAACATCATAACTGTCTTGAAGTGCATTGATATCAGTTGGTTGAAAACGAAATTTTTCGGCCATTTTAATTGACGCTCCTTATTTGTTTGCTAAATGAGTGACTAAAATTGATTCTATTTAGGAATTGGATGTGCTATCGATCAAACTTTGCTCTGTAATTCACTAATGCAAATAAAAGAAATGACACATCACTTACGTCGTAAGCATAAACGATGTTCCTAATCATAGTCAAACGTTTGTGAATTAATTAATTTTGTTAATATGGTAAGCTGAACTTAATATCAGCACCACAAAACAGGAGGTCTGTTTACAATGAAATTCTTACCTTATCTCTCTTTTCACGGTCAGGCAAATGATGCCCTAAAATTCTATCAATCAGTTTTTGGCGGTCACTTAGACATTCAACGCGCAGGCGAACTATTTTCAACAAACGATAACAAAACAGCCATCCTGGTAGTGCATGGCGTGTTAACCATCGATGAAGATTTTCACATCACCGCACTGGACGTGATCCCCGGCGCACCTGATGTCCAGCCAGGAGCAACGGTATCAATGGGCCTCCATTTTGACGACGCAAAACAAGCAACCGACATCTACAGCCAACTATCCAAAAATGGCCAGCGTGTCATTGACTTCACTCCAAAAGATTGGGGCGGCCTCTTTGGCATTGTCACGGATCAATTTGGTGTCCGTTGGAATATCGACGCCACCGCCTAATTGCCGAAATCAGGTTAAAAACAAACAATGTTGATCCAAATAAAAAGCGTCTATTTTATCCATACCTCAAAAATTGAGGTGCGATAGAAATAGACGTTTTTCGATTACTAAGTTTACATGGTACGTACATATCAGCCGATGGGCGGCAACATTGATACCGAACCGTGCAAGTAACGTTAATTCGGTGGTTTCCCGAATTTAGGTTACGGACGGTCGCGAAGACTCGCGGTCTTCATGAGGCTTTACGACGAGGTGAAAGACCGTGAACTTCGGACTCGAACCGGTCCCACGGCGAGCGTGTCAATGTTGACAACCGTAGGCGGCAAACGAGGCTATCCCTCAAACACCTGAGTAGACAAAAAATTCTAGTCGTACAAATCATGAACCTGCTTTTGAACAACTTCATGTTCCAAGAAGTCATCGTACTTCGTGTCAAATCGTTCAACTAATCCTTTGCTGGTCACTTCAATGATATGATCAGCAATCGTTTGAATGAACTCATGGTCATGTGACGTGAACACAATAGAGCCCTTAAAATCAATCAGACTGTTGTTCAAGGCTGTAATTGATTCCAAGTCCAAGTGGTTAGTTGGATCGTCCATCAATAAGACGTTCGCCTTACTCAGCATCATCTTAGACAGCATTGAACGGACCTTTTCACCACCGGACATGACGCTTACCTGGCGCATGACATCTTCGCCGGAGAATAACATCTTCCCGAGGAACCCACGTAAGAACGTGTTGTCATCCTCACCTTTCGGCGCATACTGCCGAAGCCAGTCAATGACTGTCAAATCAGAATCCGTGAACTCGCTGTTGATATCACGTGGCAAGTACGTTTTCTTAACTGTTTGTCCCCAAGTGACCGTGCCCGTATCAGGTTTCATTTCCCCGGAAATAATTTGCATCAAAGTGGTGGTAGCCAGTTCATTGCGACTGATCAACACCGTTTTATCGCCAGGACGCAGTGTGAAGGTAATGTTATCGAGAATCTTCACGCCTTCAATGGTTTTCGAAACATCCTCAACACGTAGTAAATCGTTCCCGAGTTCACGTTCTGGCGTGAACTGAATGAATGGGTATTTCCGTGTGGACGGTTTAATATCATCTAGCGTAATCTTGTCCAACTGTTTCTTACGCGAAGTCGCTTGTTTAGACTTCGACGCGTTGGCACTAAACCGGGCAATGAAGTCTTGCAGTTCCTTAATCTGTTCCTCTTTTTTCTGGTTGGCACTGGACTTCAGCTTAGCAGCCAATTCGCTACTTTCCATCCAGAAATCATAGTTCCCCACAAAGAGCGTAATCTTACCAAAATCGACATCACAGATATGGGTACAAACTTGGTTTAAGAAATGCCGGTCATGTGAAACCACAATCACAGTGTTATCGTAGTCAGCCAAGAAGTTTTCCAGCCAAGCGATAGATTGGACATCCAGTCCGTTTGTCGGTTCGTCCAACAACAGAATGTCAGGGTTGCCAAACAACGCCTGACCAAGTAACACCTTCACCTTTTGTGGTTCGGTCAATTCACTCATTTTCATGTGATGCATAGATTCATCAATACCAAGCGCCTGCAACATTTGACTAGCTTCCGCTTCGGCATTCCAGCCGTCCATTTCAGCAAAGTCGCCTTCTAATTCAGCGGCGCGCATACCATCTTCATCACTGAAGTCTGGCTTAGCATATAAGGCATCTTTTTCCTGCATAATTGCATATAACTTAGCATGCCCCTGAATGACCGTGTTCATGACTTCTTCATCTTCGAAGGCAAAGTGGTTCTGGTTCAGACTGGACATTCGTTCGTTTGGTCCGAGCGAAACAGTCCCTGTCGTTGGCTTTAATTTACCTTCAATAATTTTTAAGAAGGTCGATTTTCCAGCGCCGTTTGCCCCAATCACACCGTAACAATTACCCGCGGTGAACTTAAGGTTGATATCCTCATACAGCTTTCGGGTGCCGAACTGCATGCTGACGTTATTTACTGTTAACATTAATATCCTCTCGTCTTTAAGAAAAAGCCGCGTCATAAAAATATTCATGCCACAGCTTTATAGAGTGTTGTTTAAGTTGTTCTAGATTATCACATTTTTGTCTCCGCGTCTAAACTGCTGAGGCACAAAAAAAGCTTCCGTTTTGTGCAAACGGAAGCTTTCGTCGTAATTCAATTATTATTGATTTGAAGTTGCCGTGCTGGCAATTGACTTCAAGTAGTTGTTGGAGTCGACTAACGTAGCACCTGAAACAAGGTTACTCTTCTTGCTTACAGTCTTGTTAGCTTGAGTCGTGATTTGTGCGGCAGTCTTACCAGCAGCCCACTTGTTGATGGCGTTGATTGACTTCATCCGACCTTGCTTGGACTTAGCAATCTTCTTCATCAAAGCAGAGTACTTCTTGTCGTTAGCTTGCTTGGAAATCAGGATTTCGTTACTCTTGTAACCTTCTTTACCAAACTTGGCGTAACTGTTTGGAACACCTTTGAAGCCCTTGTTTTGCTTTGTGTTAATGAACTGGAATTCGTCAATGCTTGAAGCAGCAACTTTGTCACCGTTCATGGCAACAGTCGTAACAGCAAATGATTCATTACCATGTGGTGCACCGTTGGTTTGCTTCAACACAACGTTGTCGCCGGAAACTTTAGCACCCTTAGTGGTGTATCCCTTGGTAGCTGCATCAGCGATAGCCTTAACGTAACCGTTGGTGCTGGTTAAAGTAGCACCAGAGATAACCTTCTTCTGCATTGCCTTGTTCTTCTTAGCAGCAGCGTAAAGTTGACTGGCGGTCTTGCCCTTGACATAGTTCTCAATGGCAGTCAAAGATTCTTCACGGCCCTTAGTTGAATGCGCAATATTCTTCATTAATGCAGAGTATGCTTTGTCGTTGTTAGCTTTGGAAATTAAGGTTTCACCCTTCTTGTAACCTTCCTGACCAAACTTTTTATCACTGTTAGGAACACTGGTAAAGCCCTTTGACTGTGATGTCTTGATGAATTGGAATTCATCAACCTTAGCAGCCAAGATCTTCTTACCCTTCATGGCAACAGTCGTAACACCAAATGATTCGTTGTTGTGAGGACTGCCATCCAATTGTTTGATGACAACTTGGTTATTATTTGAACTAGCCTTAGCAGTTCCTGATGGTAATACTACTAATGAACTGCCCATGGTTAATGCTGCAGCAACTGTGGCTGCCTTCATACCTAATTTGTTCATTATGTAATGCACCCCTTGTGATTTAGTTTTCATACTCTTTACAACTGTAAATTCTAGCACTGCATTTCGAATTTGTATAGCAATTTTTGTAAGCGATTACTAATCTATTAGTATCATCTTTTCATCATCTATTTCGTTAATCAATCAGTCTTTTTTGATTTGCTCAAATCATCCCTATCTATAAAAAATTGCTTCAGTATGCGAGTGACTTTATCTTAGTAGCAGCAGACGGTGTGAATGCTATCGTCTCAATCCGGGTAAAATTCAACATAATCAAAAAAGCACTCTATTCCCAAAGTTCAGAAATAAAGTGCCCAACTAAAGTCAGTTTCAAAACATTTTAAGATTAACTGTTAGCTGATGTCGGAACATCTGTATAGATAATATCAATGTCACCCATTTTAAACGCACCCGTAATCAAGACGTCCGGACCCGTTTTAGTCGGCTTCACACCTTTTTCGTTAATGTCGATCATTGTGGCATCCATTTCAATATCCACACTCCAATCTTGCGGCAAGTAAAGGTCCACTTCGCCCATATTGCCGTTTAGAAAAATCGTTGCTTGGTCACCATTGATATTTGCCTTGTCGAAGTAAACCTTCGCTTCGCCCATCGTCACATTGATATTAGCCTGCTTAAAATCCTCAGACTGCACGTAACGGACAGCGTTGCCTAAGCGCACGTTTACATTGACCGACGATTCATGGTCCGTTTCCGTTGATGTTGTACCCTGAAATGTCCGGCCATGATGACTGGCCCAGCGGTTTGCCATAAAGTAAGCATGCCGGCGGTAGAAACGGTGACGCAACGGTTGTAACACGAGCGATAAGCCAATGCTGAGTAACAACGCGACGCCAAGAATGGTCCACGGCACTAGCCCAGTAATACCAAGCGGTTTAGCATACAGCATACTCATAAACGCTAAACTGAAAATAACACCGCTGACGCTAAAATAAGCGATACTTTTAATTGCCAACGCCGCCAATACCAATGTCCCGACGATTGTCCAGGCCCCGAGCTGGTAAGTTAACCAGCCCATCTTAACTGCTAATAATAAACCCGCGCTGATCAAAAAGAATAATCCCCAGAACCAGCGACCCCACTTTACTCTCGTACTCATCATGACAAAGACCTCATTTCATTTAATCGTTCCTGTAGTTGTTTTGTGTAACGACGTGACGCATAAACTTCTTTGTGGCTCCCGGCAAACGAAACCAGACAACTGGATAGTGATTTGTTCAGTGCGCTGACATAGTGCAAATTGATAATGGTAGATTTAGAAACCTGTAGGAAAAATCCAGGCAATTCATCGACTAGTTCATACAGCCGTTGCTTATTATTGAAGATGTCCAAGGCTGTGTGCACCTGCAGCAACCGATCAGCGGTTTCAATAAACAAAATGTCATCCAGTGAAACGAAGTATTGTGTGTTCCCTTGAAAACAAGCAAGGGTATTTTCACTTGTGTGGATGCCCACTAAACGTTGTTCAAGTTGTTTAACTTCATCATTTACGTTTGCCGTGCGAATAATGACTTCCGGTTCTTGGCAGTCCGGATCAATTTCAACATGAACTTTCAATGGACATCCCTCCCTTATGAACAAGACTAATTAAACGTCGAAACGATAATAAATGAAATAGTATTTGAATGAGCGGTCATTTTTGCTGCGTGAGCGGTCATTTTTTGGCAAACGTACCTAGAGAATCGCGTTCATGAAGTGCACTTTCAACCATCGTGAGTGGTTCAACGGACTGACCGGCTAGTTGACGGAGGACGTTTGTCGCAACCCGCTGGCCCATGGCTCGTGGCTGTTGCTGAATCGTGGTAATTCCGGGTTGCATCAATTGTGATAATGACCAGTCATCATAAGCCACCAATCCAATTTGCTCTGGAATTTTGATCTGATTTTCGGCCAACACCGTCATCACTTGGAGTAGCAAGTGACCCTGAAGTACATAAAGCGCCGTGTGGCCAGTCCGTTTTTTCAGTATCGCAATAAGTTGCTGATACAGCTTCGCATTTGTGGTATCCGGCTGAATAGTTAATGTCTGTAGCGGTCGACTAAATTTCTTTTCCTCACAAAGGTCAGTGACTGCCCGATAGCGGTCATCACGCGCAGTGTTATCGCCCAACGGCGGCGTCACAACGACCAGTTGATTGTAGCCGCGTCTAGCGACTGTCTTCGTCAACTGAGCTGAGTAACGATAATTATCCGTTGTGACTTGAGGCCAGTTTGTCCCCCTTAACTGGCGATCAACAATATCAACAACCGGCTGCGTTTGTTTTAAGAATGCATAGTTGGCTGCTGTAGCGCTAACGGGCTGCAAAATAATGCCATCGACCTGCAGTTCTAGCAAACGTTGTAATTGTTGACGTTCAACTTTAAGGTCATTATCGGCATTCATCAAAACGATTTGATAACCTGCCGCCGCTAAAATTTGATCCGTGCCCTTAAATAAGAGTGACGAAAATAGATTTTCAACATCGGCGACGACCATCCCAATCAGATGACTGGACCGACGTTTGAGCGACTGAGCTTGCCGATTCAAATGAAAGCCAGTCATGTCGATGACCTGCTGAATGCGTGCCCGTGTGGCCGCCGACATTTTTTCGTAATGACCGTTCAGATAGCGTGATACTGTGGCATTTGAAACGCTGGCTTGCGCGGCAATGTCATTGATTGTAAGTGGTTTTTTGGCCATTTGAATACTCCTTACTGTACCTTATTGACCGCCCATTGTGGCTGTTCACCACTCAATACGCGGACCACTTCACTTGCAGCACCAATCGCCATGCGATTCATCGACTCAGTTGTGTTTGAAGCGATGTGTGGCGTCAGGAGGATATTATCAAATTGGTATAGCGGGCTATCTAACGGCAATGGTTCCTCGTCAAAAACGTCGAGAGCAGCCGCACGTAACCGTTTGGAATTTAAAGCATCAATCAGCGCTGTTTCATCAACCAGCGCACCCCGGCCTAAATTGATTAAGGACGCGCCAGGTTTCATTTTGGCAAATGCTTGCTGATCCATGATTTTTCGTGTATCCGGTGTCACCGCTGCATGTAAAGTCACGATATCGGATTGTTGCAATAGTTCATCAAAGGCCACTTGCTTAGCAAACGTTGTTTCACGTGGATGCGGATTCGTGTATAAAATCGTCATTCCTAAGGCACTAGCCTTCTGTGCCACGAGCTGACCGATTCTGCCAAAGCCGAAAATGCCAAGTGTTTTACCTTCCATGTCAAAGCCACGGTGCGTTTGCGGATAATTAGAATCGCCCTGACGCATGTGTTGAGAATCCTGAAACAGATTCTTCGATAGAGCCAAAATATCTGCCAAGGTTGTTTCAGCTACCGTCGATGCATTCGCCTGTGGCGTAATAGTGACATATACACCCTGTTTTGCGGCTACCTGCGGATCAATATTATCGTAACCAACGCCATGTCTAGCGATCACCTTGAGGTTCGGCAATGCCTGATATAAGTTTTCTGTAAACGGGTCAAGCATATAAACGATACCATCAACCTGATCACCAAGTTGACGCAACGTGTCCGCATGTTCGTTTGGCACTTCAATGAGGGTCATCCCATGCTCAGTTAAATAATCCTTGCCGGACTGCTGCCAATTTTCCGGTACAACAACTCGTTTTGTCATAAAGTCTTCCTTTCTATCGTAAGAGGTACCCACCATCGACTGGAATCGTCGCACCAGTAATGTAGTTAGACGCTTCACTGGCCAGAAATACGATGGTGCCCATCAGCTCCCGCGGATCCGCCCAGTGACCAGCCGGAATATGCGCTAAGATTTCTGCATTCCGTTCTAGATCATTCTGCAACGCCTTCGTCATTGGTGTGTCAATGTAGCCAGGCGCAATGGCATTAACCTGAATGTTGTCGGGCGCGAGCGCATCGGCATATGCCTTGGTCAAACCAACAACACCATGCTTGCTAGCGGTATATGGAAAAATAAACTTACCTGCTCTATATGATTGCATCGACGCGACGTTAATAATCTTACCGTGATGTTGCGGTGCCATTTGTTTAGCTGCCGCGTGTGATAAGTAATAGAGCGCGTTTAAGTTCACATCGATCACGGCACGCCAGTCTTCGTCCGTAAATTTGTCCCAGGTAGCACGTCGCTGTAGACCAGCATTATTAATCAAAATATCGAGTTGTCCAAACGTTGATTGAACAGCGTCCATGATTCGTTGCGGCGCATCAGTCTCCGTAATATCGTACTGAATAAACGCAACGTCCGCCTGATTGTCGGTGGCAAATGTTTTAAGTTCTGACCAACCCTTCTGTGAACGGCTGACAACCAGTACTTTGGCACCAGACTTGAGTAACGCCTGTGTGTAAAACGCACCAAGTCCAGAAGCGCCGCCAGTCACGATTGCCACCTTATCATCGAGTCGAAACCAACTACTATCAAAAGTTTTCATGAGAAAATCTCCTTTTTAGGTAAACGTTTAACCTAGCTTTACAAAGGTCAATATAGCTGTTTACCTTCAGTGTGTCAATTGGGGGTGATGACCACTTTGCACGATAAAAAATGCCACACCAATGTTGATGTGACACTCTCCTCATTTATTCTTCAGATATGTGTTTTGCAAACGAATTAAACTGTCGTTTCGTCAGGCTGAAACGCCGTTCCATGGGACCGGTCTCAGCCCGAAGTACACGGTCTTCGCCCTCGACTTGAAGCCGCAAAACCATCGTCTTCAAGCTCGTCCTGTAATACTAAATGGTCAAGACCATACCATTAAGTATTACCTTCACGGAACTCTGTTTCTGCCTGACTACACTACTTTCGCTAGAAACCAATTTTACTCGTTAGCCTTCTTTATCCTTGTCCACAAAAAAATTCAACTGATATAACAAGTTTGCTGAATCAAGTGAATATCAAAAAGAAGTGCTGTTCTGCAGTCATTCAAAATAACTAGTCCATCATATAAACAACACGTTTCGTGACATCATTCCAGTTGGCTTCACTTAAATCTGTTAATGGCATCGTTGTCGAGGCAATCTTGAATTGGCCAGCGCTGATTAACTGCGCCAATTCGGGCAGTTCGGCTAAATATTGTCTGGCATTAATACTGCCTTGACCGCTTCCAACTAAATTTAAGTTTACAGATCTCAAGGCTGCGCTTGGGAGTACCATATCGGCGCCGCTCATACTGCCAATTTCAATCCATAGCAATTGCTGACTGTGGTTATGACGTGCAGGCAACATCACCTTCATCGCCGTGGACGCCACAGTGCCCCATAAGTAATCCAACACAACATCCACATCGGCAGCTGCTGTAAACGCTGCTCTTAATGATTCCTGATCATCTCGAGGAGAAATCGTCTGTGTTGCGCCTAGTTCAGATAATGCTGCGAGCTTTGTTTGATCACGGCCGACACCAATAACTTCGCTTGCGCCGAGATAACGACTAATTTGAACGGCCATCTGGCCAGCTGCTCCGGTTGCGCCTAAAATCATGACTTTCTTGCCCGTCAAATCTCCCACGCGAACCTTAATTGACATCCAGGCGGACATTGCTGGATTCATCCCTGCTGCAACTCTTGCTGCATCAATATCATTACCTAAGGGAATAAAACGGTGGTGATCGATCACCGTTTGCTCGGCCAGCGCGCCATATTTGGCGTTTGACGTGATAAAGTATCCCGTCTGGCCTGTTTCCGTTTGCCCAACACCATATAGTCCTGGCACAAACGGTAATTCGCCGGTACTTGTGTAGTGTGTGCCATTTGCTTGTGAGCGTACACGGGGATACACTGCGGCGGCAAGTACATGGATCGTCTGTTCGCTTGTGGCCGGCTTCGGCGTCTCGATTACGCTAACTTTTGGTGCCTCTTTAAAATCATTTACAACTGCTGCTTTCATATTATTGCCAACTTTCTTTTTGATTATTAATTACCAGTAATTTATAATTGAGTATAACCATTTGATATTAAAATACAATAGATTACCGGTAATTTATTTTAGGAGACATCGCATGACTAACTCGCAAATGCAGCAAATATACCAATCTATCCATGATTTAAATGATGTTCATGAAGACTTTAAAAAAGCCTTCTGGCAAACATCCATTGACCATTTTCAAGATCAACTGACTGATCAAGTTGCCGCTAAACTTCGTAAAATGCAGATGACACACTCGGAAATGCAAATCCTCAGTTTTGTGACAGAAGCACCTGAACGAACACTGGCTTATCAGGATTTAGTCGGCAAAGTTCCCTTCTCACAAGGAATGCTTTCACGCTACGTTAAAAAGCTGGCATCAGCAGAACTATTGACGCGCTTTCACCAGGCGGATAATAAAAAGGCCGTTTACGTTTCCGTAACCGACCTTGGTCAACTGATTGCTAAACTGCACGCCGACATGCACCAAACGGAGCGTGACCTTTACGCTAAAGTGCTGGCACCCTTCGATGACACGCAAATGCAAAACGCCGTAGACATCATGCACGCACTAGCAACAATCAAGCTTTAATTCTCATACAGTCGTGACATTTTCTGCGTCAACTCATCCGGAACATAGTTCACTACATGATCAAATTTTAGCGACGGCACACTTTCATCAATACAGTCCTCCCAGTATGCGACATGCCGTTTGTCCAGCTCGCTCTCTGAATCCTCAACCGGCCTTGGATTATCGCCCTGAATAGAATACCAGCACAGATACAGGTCACTGCCAATCATTGTCGAAAAGACTGATTCTACTAACATCTTTTCTGCGGGTAACGTCGTCAAGAATGCTCGCTGATTATCTGCCAGAAACTTTAACCATTCCTGAGCTTCTGCGTGCTTATCTGACTTGACCCTGAAACCTTCCAGTTCTGTCCTCATTGTTATTTGTTTCTCCTTTGTCCTGTGTATCAATTTTACTAGCAATCTAATTTCGTATACTCATCCCTCAAAAAATAGTTGTGAAGAAACTCTGAACTATTGTAAATACCTTGGACGAGTTACTCCTATATCCATAAGCATGTGGTAGTGAAGGCAACCAGAGACATAGTTCCGTGTCGACACTACTTAATGGCACGCTTTTGGCCATTTAGTAGTGTGGGACGACTTTTGAGACGGAACTTCGGCTCAAAATCGAGGACGAAAACCGCGATCTTAGCGGGTTGAGTCCGGCCCTCATGGAACGGCGTCTCTGGTTGCCGCAACGGCAGACGACTCACTGTAAAAAACTTAACATATGTACTAAAGACCCAGTGTCAGCATGTGGCACTGGGTCTTTATGCGGTCAAACACTATTCGGTAACGCTGTCTTTGTCCAAATCCTTGATCTTGATTTCACCGTCAACCAAGTCCGCTTCCAGATGTTTGGCATCCAAGTGATCCAAGTAGAAGTCAGTGACGCGGTCACGAATTTGTTGTTCGATAACCCGACGTAATGGACGTGCGCCCATCGCTTCATCGTAACCCTGATCGATCAACCAAGCTTTGGCGTCATCCGTTACCTTCAAGGTAATTTGTTTCTTAGCCAATGTCGCATTAACGTCATCGATCATCAAATCCACAATTTGACCTAAGTCATCTTTAGTTAAATGACTGAATTCAACGATTCCGTTGAACCGGTTCAAAAATTCTGGACGGAAGTATGGTGCCAACTTGTCCATCAAGCTCTTGTTCTGATTCTCATCGGTACTCAAGCTTTCGTTACCAAAGCCGGCGTTAGACGTCGCAATGATAATCGTGTTCTTGAAGTCGACCACATTCCCTTGACCATCCGTCAAACGCCCATCATCCATGACTTGAAGTAATAAAGTCAACACTTGTGGGTTGGCCTTTTCAATTTCATCAAGTAACACGATGGAGTATGGGTTACGACGAACCTTTTCCGTCAACGTGTTGGCGTTGTCTTCGTAGCCAACATACCCGGCAGTCGTCCCAATTAGTTTGGAAACAGCGGTCGTATCCGTATATTCACTCATGTCCAAACGGATAATCGCATTCTTGTTGCCAAACATATCGAAGGCGAGTTGTTTAGCCAATTCCGTCTTCCCGACACCGGTTGGACCGACAAACAGGAAGCTACCAATTGGTCGGTTCCCTTCATCAAAACCGGCACGGTTACGACGGATTGCCCGAGCAACCATGTCAACTGCTTCATCCTGACCAATAACCTTACCCTTAAGGCGTTTGTTAATGGTCTTCAACCGTTCAATATCACTGGCGCCCATTTGTGAAACTGGAATCCCAGTCAACCGTTCAACAGCAGCGGCGACATCATTGACAGTTGCAACTGGGCGTTCTTCGTGACCGCCGTCTTTCAACTGTTTGGTTAACGCATCAACTTTGGCTTTCGCTTTACCAGCGGCTTCAAAATCTTCCTTATCAGCGGCAGCCTGTTTGTCTTGTTCAGCCTGCTTCAACTGTGCTTCCAAACTAACTTTGTCAGTAACTGGATGTTGTGCAGCCAAGTGTGCGGCTGTCATGTCCAGCAAGTCAATCGCCTTGTCAGGCAATGAGCGTTGTGGAATGTACTGAACCGCGTAATCAACAGCGGCCTTCAAAACATCATCCGGCAAGTCAACGTTATGGTGATCCTGATACAACTTGCGAATTCCTTTCAGAATCGCCACGGTATCTTCAGCGCTAGGTGCATTAACCGTAACATCGTTGAAACGGCGAGCAAGTGCTGCGTTCTTCATGATGGTATTTCTGTATTCGTCCTGCGTTGTTGCACCAATGACTGTTAATTCGCCACGGCTCAGTGCTGGCTTGATGATGTCGGCCATACCTTTGCCACCATCTTCGCCACCAGTTGAGCCAGTGCCTAAAATCTGGTGAATTTCGTCGAAGAATAAGATGACATTGCCAGTTTTTTTAACCTCTTTGATCAGATTTTGAATATTTTCTTCGAAGCTACCACGATATTGTGTACCCGCCTCTAATGAAGACAAATCAATTGACCAAATCTGCTTGTCCTTGATGGCTGCTGGCACATCGCCATTCACAATGGCTTGTGCCAGTCCTTCAACAACAGCCGTTTTACCAACCCCAGCATCTCCGACAAGAATTGGATTGTTCTTAGTACGACGGCTTAAAATTTCGGCCGTTTCCTGAATTTCCTTATTCCGTCCGATGACTGGATCTAGCTTGCCATCGCGAGCTTCCTGAGTTAAATTACGACCCAGTTTTTCCAGAATACCTTGCTTCTTTCCGTTTTGAACCGCCTGTTTGCCACGCCCTTGTTCAGACGCTGCTAAATGACCATTCTTTCGGTATTCCGCAAATTCTTCTGGTGTCATCTCGCGACCATTGACTAGATAACGTGATTCTGAGTTAATGCCGTTCATGTTACCCATTAATTGATTAAAAATATCGTCCATGTTGTTGCCAAATGGATCGTTAGAAAAGTTTTGTTGTGCCATATTTAATTTCCTCCTCTGTACCAATGTTTCAGTTCAAAGCTCTTTAAAGGCTAGTTCATATAATGCGACTCCAGATCCCTTAGGATTTCCCACATTTGAACGTGCTGTGCACGCGCTAATGCGTCAAGATCTCTTATGTTCAGCGGGGTCGCATCAGTTTGCCGTTTATTAAACGACTTGTGTAAGGTGGTATACCCATAGCCACTGCGCTTAGCCACCTCATAGATGGTCAAGTCATGCTCGACCAAATACGTCTTCACATCAATTTTCATGACATTCTCGGTAACCTCCCTTCGATAAATACTATATCACATCTGTGAATGTAGCACAAGTGTAAATGTACCACAAGTGTAAATGTACCACAAATGTGAATTATTTTAAGCATAAAAATTGAGCTATTCATCATTTCTTGATACCTTTAAATCAACGCAAAACCTTATTGTTTTCATAAGAAAGGAGCATGCTTATGTTTGGATGGTTATGGTCACTTATTGTTGGTGGATTAATCGGTGTTGTTGCTGGGATGATCACAAATCGTGACTTGCCAGCGGGCATCATCGGTAACATTATTGCCGGTCTGGTCGGAGCGTGGCTGGGTCAAATGATCTTCGGTCACTGGGGACCAATGCTTGCCGGCATGGCAGTCTTCCCGTCCATTATTGGAGCGGTAATTCTGGTATTGATTGTTTCAGCAATCTTCGGCATGCGCAAACGTAAAGAATGATGTTTCATAGAAAAAGCCATCCTCTTTTGGGATGGCTTTTTCTATGAGTTGCCTTTCGGGAAATGAAAGTATATTTCCGTATTTGACTAATTCTTGATTTTGGAAGGATACTTCCATCTTCTCCGTTTCACGTGAAACGTTCATCATGTTCCTCGAAACTGCAAAATCCCGATTCTCGCATTATTTATGAAATTGACGCACAATAACCACAAGTAATGATGTAACACTATCAAGCAATTAGAAAGGAGCGCATTTAATGGCATCAATCTATGATTTTTCGGAAACTGAAATGAGCGGACAAACCATCCCATTAGACAACTATCGCGGTAAAGTTCTCTTGATTGTAAACACCGCTAGCAAATGCGGTTTTGCACCACAACTTGAAGGATTGGAAAACCTGTACAAAAAGTATCATGACCAGGGCTTCGATGTTCTTGGCCTACCATCAAATCAATTCCACCAGGAGCTATCGACAGATGAAGAGACGGATGACTTCTGCCAAGTTCACTACGGTGTAACCTTTCCGATGACAAAACGTGTTGCTGTGAATGGTGACGATGAAGATCCGTTATTCACCTACTTAAAGGATGCTGCTGGTCATGGTCGAATAAAATGGAACTTTACCAAATTTTTAGTAGGTCGTGACGGCCAGGTTATCAAACGCTATGCACCACAGACAAAACCTGAGAAGTTTGAAGCGGACATTGTGGACGCATTGAGCCAAGCTGAATAATTATCTATGTAAATCACGAGTCCCGTTGGCTCGTGATTTTTTGTATTCGCATGTGAACAACACGTTACCTACGCATTAGCTAATTGTTGGTGCAAATCGATCAGTTCAAGAATGTCCGCTGCCACGTCACTCCCTTTGTTACCAGCCTTACCACCAGCACGTTGTTGCGCCTGTTCTAAGGTATCCGTTGTTAATACACCAAATACAACTGGCGCATCACTGTTCAAAGCCAATTGACCAACGCCCTTGGCCACTTCATTACAAACATAATCATAATGGCTAGTTTCGCCACGAATCACCGCACCAAGTGTAACTACCCCTGCGTAGCGATTTGTTGCTAGTAATTGCCTGACCATCCCTGAAATTTCAAACGCACCTGGTACCCAGACAACATCAATGTCATCGTCGTTTACCTCGTGCCGATGTAGCATATCTTGTGCGCCACCCAGCAGCTTTCCTGTTACCGCCTCGTTAAAACGGCTTACGACAATCGCAATTTTACCCGGATGTGCTAAGTACTCCCCTGCAAAAACTGTCATTTTCTTATCCTCCATTATTAATCGTTTTTTGAATTTACATATCGTTTAATCAACGTGTAGGGCATGATGAAATTTAAACTGCTTTGTTCTTAAATAATCATGATCCTCGACGTACACAGGCACCTCAAGTGGCACACGTTCAACCACTTCGATGCCATATTTTTGTAGACCAGCAATTTTATCCGGATTATTGGTCATCAAACGAATTCTGTCGACACCCTGATCATGTAACATTGCTGCAGCAATCCCATAGTCGCGCTCATCCGGTTCAAAACCGAGATGTTCGTTTGCCTCCACGGTATCGAGCCCCTGTTCTTGTAACTGATAGGCACGCAGTTTGTTTTTCAGTCCAATTCCGCGACCTTCTTGGCGTAAATACAACAAGTAACCACCTTCTGCACCGATTTTTGTCATCGCTGTAGTAAGTTGTTGGCCGCAGTCACAACGTTTGGACCCCAACACATCCCCTGTAAAACACTCCGAGTGCAAACGTACTAACGGAATATCAGTCGCACTTGCCGTCGTTGAATGAAGGAGCAATTGCAGCCGTTGATCCGTTGCACTTTCATAATCGGTTAACGTAAACTCGCCATACTGTGTGGGTAGCTTAACTCGTACGTCACCCGTGACTGCGCCGTCGTTAATCAAGTAACGATATCGGGCTAAGTCATCGATTGTGATCAACGGAATTCCTAACTCTTTCGCTAACTGTTTTAGTTCTGGCAAACGTCGCATGTGACCATCAGTGGTTAATGTTTCACAAATATACGCGGTCGCTGGCTCCTCGCCTGCTAGACGGGCTAAGTCAACTGCTGCCTCTGTATGTCCACGCCGGACAAGCACACCACCGTCACGGGCAATCAACGGGAAAATGTGTCCTGGTCGTTCAAAGTCAGCTTCAGTCGCGTCAGCCTGACCCAAACGGCGGATTGTCGTTGCGCGTTCATATGCTGAAATACCCGTGCTCGTGTGACGTTCATCCACGCTAACTGTGAACGCAGTATGAAAATGTTCTGTGTTTGCCGTTGTCATCAAAGACAGGTTTAACTGCGCTGCTTTTGCAGCTGTCATAGGCACGCAAATCAAACCGCGACCATCCTTCGTCATTGTGTTAACTGAATCCGGCGTTGCTAATGAGGCCAGTCCAATCAAGTCCCCTTCGGCTTCTCGGTTGGTATCATCGGCCACTAGAATCAGTTTGCCATGCTTCAAAGCTGTTAAAGCTGTTGTTATTTTTTCAGTAAGTGTTGCCATGTGTTTTATCTCCCTTCATGTTCTGTAAGTAGCGATAAATGACGTCGATTTCTATGTTCACTTCAGCGCCCGCTCTTTTAGTCGCAAGGGTAGTCGCAGACTGTGTTTGTGGGATAAGACTGACAGTGAACCAGTTAGTCCTCGCCTGAACGACCGTCAGACTGGTGCCATCAACGGCAATTGCCCCTTTGGTCACCACTTGATTGGTTAACGCTTGTGGCAATCGAATCTGAACAAACCGTGCGTTTTCATCCT
Organism: Furfurilactobacillus milii; assembly: GCF_009863985.1. Classification (GTDB taxonomy): domain Bacteria; phylum Bacillota; class Bacilli; order Lactobacillales; family Lactobacillaceae; genus Furfurilactobacillus; species Furfurilactobacillus milii_A. The sequence continues at coordinate 29,095 of NZ_WEZT01000001.1, forward strand.
GCCATTCTCGAATAATGCGGCCGACGCCATCCACGTGTCCCTGCACGATATGACCGTCAAACCGACCTTCTGCAGAAAGCGCTCGCTCAAGATTGACAGTCTGACCAATATTCATCGAGGACAGCGTCGTTCGTTTGAATGTTTCTGGCATTACATCAAGGGTTACGTTTGAGTTACTCACCGATGTCGCCGTCAGACAAACGCCGTTTACTGACAAACTGTCGCCTGGCTGTAAACCCGTTCTAATATTCGACGGTATCGTGATTTCTAGCATTAAGGTATGGCCCTGACGATGAATTTGTGCGACCTCGCCAAGACCACCAATAATTCCAGTAAACATCAGTCCAGCCCCCAATCTGCCGCCAGTGATGGCCGGATGAATGTCATTTTAGTGGCATTCCCGCACTTTTCTATCGTCACTGGGGTAAATCTCGTTCGCATTGAATTTGCACTACTGGTGAAAGATGCCAGTGATTGGCCACCGAAAATCTCTGGAACCTGATAAATAATAAGCTGATCGACCAATCCAGCACGAAGAAAAGCATCTTGAATATGAGTGCCACCTTCAACTAGCACGGATTGAATCCCTTTATCCGATAACGTTTGAATAACCTTGCCAATCGACCACTCTGGCGCTATAAAAGTTCGCCGTGTATCTTTGCCTTCAATGTCGTCTTCAATACCTTTTGTCGACTCTTTCCCTGTCACAAAGTGCCATAGGGGCGTCTTATTCTTTTGCCACAAACGTGATTCATGAGATACCCGATTTCTGCGATCCAAAAGGACGCGAACAGGCGGGTAGGCTACTTTTTCTTTGACCAGCAAACGTGGATCATCATCGATTGCCGTTTGACTGCCGATCAAAATTGCCTGCTGGCTCGCACGTAAGTGATCGACGTCAGCATTGGCTACCGTGTCGGTCAAATACGTCCGTTTGCCATCGTTCAATGACAATTTGCCATCCAAACTTTGAGCAACTTTGACGGTCACCAATGGTCGCTGATGCTCATAGTAAAAGTTGTAGGCACGATTCAATTGCCGAGCTGCCACTTCCATCAAGCCAATGTGAACTTGCACACCGTGATCACGCAAATAAGCAATGCCTTTACCGCCAACTAAGGGATTCGGATCTTGTTGCGCAACAAAGACTTCCTTAACGCCCCACTTCACCAATTGCTGTGCGCATGGCGGCGTTTTGCCATAATGACTGCACGGTTCCAAAGTGACATACATCGTTGAACCAATCACATCTTCGGGGTGTGTTACATGTTGATACGCGTCAACTTCAGCATGAGCATGACCAAAGCCAACGTGATGTCCCACGGCCAGTACCCGATCGTTGTTCACAATCACGGCACCCACCAGTGGGTTGCGATACGTTAAACCAGTGCCCAAGCGTGCTGCAGCAATCGCTTGAGCCATATAGTCCGACTGCATCATCCAACCCCCCCGTTTCTAAATGTGTTGAAAATTACTCGGTTCTTCCCGAGCTTCGGCATCACTCTACCTAAACGTGCACCTGTCGCCCAGGGCTTCGGCATCACTCTACAAAAAAACGCCCCGCGAATATAAAAATTCACGGGGCGGTAAATTTGCCTAGGTAAACAAACCCTGATGAAAGTAATTTCATCAACTTTTGTAACGATGATCATTTTGAGACTGCGCCAATTAAAAAAGCGTACTGCCTACTTAACCGGTCGGCCGCAAATGATCATCGCCAATTTCTTCTCCCATCCAGACTGTACTGTCGGTTGCAGATTCACACTGCATCAACCGCTTGCGCGGGTCACGGACTTCAACAAGCTGTCAAACAACACCTTGTTGTCACCGTCGGTCGGGAATTTCACCCTGCCCCGAAGAAATGATTTATTCAACTGGCATAAAGATATTAGTTTTCAAATTGTTTGTCAATGTGAAAATTATCCCAAGTCAATTTGTGATGATCGGGAAATTGCGCGCCGCTACTGGATCAGCAACACTAATTTGTTGGCGCAAAATAATTTGCCATTGGGATTGTGGCAACGTCGACACATCGTTCAAATACAGCTCTCGGTGCCAATCATCGCCATGTTCAATAACAAACGGGCTATTGCCGATAAACATTTGTAATCTTTCGACTAATTCCGGTGTGGCTAGACCAGTTTGGCTCACCTGAGCTTCCAGGCCTTCTTTAAATCGCTCATAGGTTACATCACCAACGACGGGAATTTTGCCACGTAGTTGATCAATTGCCGCTGTAACAGCTTCGTTTGGCATAAAGTTAGGTTGTTTCATTCTCATCTGAAAACGTTCGTGAGGTGCGTGCAAATCACCATACCAGTTAACCATCAGTGGGTAATGAATGAAATTGCGAAATGATGCAATCGTGATATCATGTTTCGGCGCCTCGGACAAGAACTCGCCTAAAGCAATCATGCTGGTCGCATCACGACGAAATTCGACGCTATCTTCATCCCCATTGCCATCGATACGCAGATAATTTCGTTCACCCAAATCAACAATACTGCCATCGGTCGTTGTCATTGCGTATTCGTCTGGCTCTACTTCTGCCCAATTAAACAAAAATGCCATGTCTATCATCCCCACTTTTTGTGGCGACTTTAGCACATGGCATTTTGTATTCGCTGACATTCAATCTCATATTTATCGGTTAGCGAACAAACTCAATGATTAAATTGACAACTAATCTTCCTCAGAAGCCCCAGTTGAAGCATCAATATCGCCTGACTGCGTGTCAGCTTCAGCAGGTGTTTCCTCCTCCGTGTCTTCCGAAGCACCTGTCGATGCATCGGCTTCATCATCACTACTACCGGAGGCTTGCTTCAAAAAGTAGCTAAAGGTCTTCAGTGCCTGAGCTTGATACTTTTCAACAAAGGCATCCACTTTGTCCTTAGGCTGGAAGCTCGGATCAAGGAACATGTGTTGCGTCGTCAATGGCATCTCGTGAGTAAACTTCACGTCGATGACAACTGGCGCACTCGCCTGCTTTGCGGCAGCCATGGCTTGTTTGAAGTCATCCAGTGTCTTAACAGTATAAGCTTCGGCACCCATTCCGCGGGCAATAGCGGCCCAATCCGTTGCTGGCAGATCAACACCGGAGAGTGGTTGATTACTGTCATCTTTTTGTTCAGCTTCGATAAAGCCCAGCGTTTCATTGCTGAAGACGATGTTCACAATATTCAGGTGATACTTAACCTGAGTCAGAATTTCCTCCATCAGCATGGCAAACGCACCGTCACCGCTCAGACTGTATACATCGCGGTGTGGGTAATTGACTTTTGCGGCAATCGCAGCTGGCAAACCATAACCCATGGTTGCGTATTGACCGGAAGTCGTCCATTTTTGATCACCATGAATATCAACTAACCGTTCAAAATTAATGTTGACGTTACCAACATCAACGGCAAAGACAGCTTTATCACTAGCCGTCTGGTTCAGCACGTTAAAGACTGGTTCTGGACGAAGCGGTACTTCTTCGTCATCTTTGAAACTGTCTTGCCAAGCGCGCCAATTTTCTTTATCAGCTAACGCAGCCTTGTAAAAAGCACTTGGTTCCTGCTGTTCACCTTTAGCTGCGATGGCGGCCAATGCTTTCTTAGCGTCAGCGAGAACTGGCACATCGATATGATGACGTTTGCCAAGCTTTTCCGAGTCTACATCAATCTGAATAACCTTCGCCTTTGGAGTAAACAGCATCGAACTAAACGGTGAATCATTACCGACCCAAACAATTAAGTCAGTAGAAAAACCGAGGTCGGCACCAGGTTTAGGTGCAACCCGACCTGTTGAGCCCATGTAGGCTGGATACGTTTCATCCAAAACACCTTTACCCAAAACAGATGAAACCAATGGCATCTTAAACTTTTCGGAAACGGCCTTTAATTCATCAGCGGCACCAAACGCACCTTTACCGAAGTAAATCATGGGCGCCTTAGCCTGTTCAATCAATTTAACGGCTTCATCGATTTTTTGCGGGTCTGGCTCTGGATATAGTGGCGCAACGTGATTAACTGCGTTTGATTCATACGTATCATCAATCATGGCCCAGCCAAAGTCTTTAGGAATCGTCAACACAGCAACGCCGTGATACTTATAAGCGTGCCGAATCCCCTCGTCGACCAGCTGTGGCAAACCTTCAGCGTTCATTGCGGTTTTATTCCAAACAGCAACATCGTTGAAGGCAGGTTCCTCATCCATGGCCTGGAAGAAATCCCGGTTCATGTTACTTGAAGGCACCTGGGCCACAATGGCCAGCAGCGGTGCGTGGTCATGACGAGCATCATATAAGCCATTCATTAAGTGGATGGCACCGGGGCCTGCTGATCCAAAACAAACCCCAATCTTACCAGTTAACTTTGATTCCGCTGAGGCAGCTAATGCGCCAGCCTCTTCGTGACGAACCTGAATGAACTTCAATTTATTACTCTGGTTATATAGAGCGTTCATTGTTGAATCAAACGAACCACCAGGGTAACCAAAAATATGATCCACGCCCCACGCTTCAATTACCTTCAATACTGCATCTGAACCACTAATCTTATTGGCCATATCTGGTCTTTTTTCATAAATCATGACAGTTTTTTAATTACTGCTTATCAAAGTTTCAACACAAATTTCCAATATCGAAACTTTGTGAAAAATGAAATCGCTTTCGATGATTAATGTAGGAGTATCTTTTTCATCTGTCAAGCTGTGAAAACATGAACAATGCGTGCATTGAATCTGTTGTCATATTAATATTTACATGACTTTTCATAAAAATCAGTAACTAATGACGAGAACGCATCTTTTTATTTGTGAGAGTAATCCGTTTATCGCGTTTTCACAAATTTTAGCAATTTGTTACACGTGAAACAGAATGAGCGAACTGTCAAATCTTCAATTCATATTTTTTAGATAGCAGTTTTAGCCAGTTCTCTTTTTGCCATTTAAAATCTGTCTTACGGTAAAATAAGAGAAAAGTTATTTTATAGGAGGCGTTTAAAATGGCAGATGTTTTATCGTTGAACCATGTGGCTAAACATTTTGAAAATCATCAGGTGCTAAGAGACGTGACGTTTGCAATTCCAGCTGGTCAAATTGTCGGCTATATCGGTCAAAATGGTGCTGGTAAGAGTACCACTTTAAAAATCATTCTTGGCCTAGAGGAACCTAGTGACGGCGAAATAACTATCTTGGGCCAGTCGCTGCACGATCAACGTGATGCACTTATGCAGCGAATCGGTTATGTACCCGAGAATGCTGATATTTTCGAAGCGCTCACCGCCAACGAATACCTTAGTTTTATTGGGCAACTCTATGGATTAACGGAGGCAGATGCTCGCTACAAAGGGCAACAGTTGCTCACCATTTTAGACAATGGGGACAGCTTCAATAAACCCATCAGCAGTTTTTCGAAAGGCATGCGGCAGAGCGTATTGATTATCGCGAGTCTGCTACACAATCCCGATTTACTGTTTTGGGATGAACCATTGAATGGACTCGACGCCAATACCGTCCTAATTATTGAAGAGGTCTTGGGCAAACTTCGGGATCAAGGCAAAACCATCTTTTACTCGTCTCATATTTTAGATGTCGTTCAGGCCGTTAGTGACCAAATTTTATTACTTCATGATGGCCAGGTAGCGGCCCACGGAACGTTTGCTGACCTATCTAATAGCGCTGACACTACCCTCCAGCAGTTGTTCAACGACATGACCGGTTTCAAAGAACATGGTGAAAAGGCCCAAGCCTTCATTGACGTATTGGGGGTGTCCTAAATGCTCTATAAAAAAAGTAAAACCAACAAAGAAAGTGGGCTACTTGTTTTTTTGGATCGCTTTCAATCACTATTTGCCAAACACAACGTCAATTACAGGCAACTACGACTCATTTTGACATATAAGCTATTACTCGACACTCGTGACACTTCATTTTTCACTGTCTTTATGCAGATGAAAACAGACAACACTAAGAAAGATGACGAGATTCCCACCGCGCGTGGACTTTTACGATCACTGTGGTATTACGGTATCTATGGCGTAATTTTTGGACTATTGCTATTATTCGGAACTTCATTTTCGACCATGTGCTACTTTTTTCTCGCCTATTTCATGATATTATTCACCACTATTTTATCGAGTTTTTCGTCCGTATTACTTGATCCGCGAGATCGACAGATTATTGGCGTTCGTGGCGTTAACAATCAAACGTTGAATGCAGCGCGTTTGATTCACATCAGCTACTATGTTGGTACTATTGCTTTTCTACTCGTTGGTCCAGCGTTTCTGATATTGATTTGGCGAGCATCCCCAGTATTTGCCATCTTGTTTTTAATCGATGTCGTTTTATTCACAATCTTCACATCGTTTGTTGCCTTATTGCTATACTTTGTCATTCTTCATACGTTTAATGGCGACAAGCTACGCAATATGATTAACGTCTTTCAAATTGCTTTTATGATTTTAATCTATGCGGCTGCCCAGTTGCCAAACTTGCTGGATAATCTCAATGTCAGTTTTACGATTTCACCAATATGGCACTGGTGGAGCGTCATCGCTTTTCCATTTTGGTTTGCCGCCCCATTAGCTGCGTGGCAAAGCGCATGGACGCCAAGTCTAATCATCTTCACCGGCTTTGCTATCCTGGGATTAATCTTAAGTGTCGTCTACTACCTTCACATCAGTAGTCAATTTGAAGTTATGTTAGAAAAATTGGGCGTTCATTCGGATAAAACGCCACGTATTGGCGTTTGGCAACGGCTAATGGCCTTGCCATACCGTCACAACCTTCGCAAACGTGAGTATTTCAACCTGGCCTGGCGGCTCAACCAAACAGAACGAGACTATCATCTGCGGGTATATCCTGTTTTAGGGCTCACCGTGGTCATCGTATTCGTTTTTCTTGTCGAATTCGGTATCGACGGCGGTCATTGGGAAGCACTTTTGCAGAATCGTTGGCTAACGCTGACTGTTTACGCAATGTCTTTTAGTATTCCACAACTGATCATTAATCTTCGATACAGTAGTACCCCCGAAGCTGTGAAAGTTTTTAAAGTAATTCCTGAGTTTCATGCACAGGTCTTTCGTCAAACAACTATTTGGATGGTTGTTGCTAGATTATTAATCCCACAAGCGCTGTTGCTTGCGGTGTTATTAACCCCATTACTTGGTTGGCAAGCCTTAATCACGGATATTAATGCAACGCTTTATTCGCTATTAATTTCTCAAATTATTGCTGGGCAAAGCATGAAATTGCCGTTTGCTGCTGTATATACAGCCAGTCAATCCAGTAGTCTTGGCCTAGCCAACTCGTTTATAACCGTGTTAGTCCTCATCCCCGGTGTTGGTCTTAATGCAGTCGCTTTAATTCCAAAATTTGGTTGGGGCAACTTCTTAATTACTGTGGCGTGGCTAATTATTTTGGGAATCACATTACACCGATCAAATAAGGCCGTTGCCATCAGTCCTCAAGGGTAGTCAAAATACAAAAAGTTGAAAAGTAGCAGTCTGAAACAGCTTCGCCTATCGCTCGATTCCACAAAAAACGCTGCGCAAGCAAATGAGCCATTAGTGACCCATTTTCTTACACAGCGTTTTTGTATAACTTATTTCTGACTGTCGGCAACAACTACTTGGCGGACAAATCTTCGCCTTCGACAGCTTTTAACCGATCTGACAAATCGAACATTGCTGAACGTGAGTTTACGTAAGTATCGTCATCGTAATTCAGCAAATCCTGACAGTCAGTTACATGTTGGTAAATTTCATCGCGTTTGGACTTCGCCTTAGCCGTCAATTTAACGACAACCTGACGTTCGTCAACCTTTGACCGTGTCCGTTTGACCCAACCATTGGCTTCCAAACGACGTAATAGCGGCGTTAAAGTACCGCTGTCCAAGCTGACACGTTCACCAATTTCATTGACCGTTAACTTGTCCTGTTCCCATAACACGCATAGGGCAATGTATTGTGGGAATGTTAGTCCGTAAGGCTTCAGTGTTTCAATATAAAAATGATTAAATAATTTATTCGCGTTATAAACGGCGACACAAAGCTGGTCGTCGATCAAACGTGGTTTAACGTCTGCTGCCATGGTGATTCCTCCATTTACAATGCCACTTAAAGATCCTTTTTAATATCAACAAGACTATCACACAGGACCCTTAAAAATCCAGTTACATAATTGAGAATCATTCATGACATTTGCCAGACTTTTGTTACTTGATACTAGTGTACTTGTAGTTCCACTGAGTACCAGCCGTGTTATGAATGATTCCCTGAACGTTGTTTTGTTGCAAATAAGCATAGTTTGCCTGATACAGTGGTGTGAAACTTTGTACCTGATTTAAATATTGACTGGCCTGAATCAGATCTTGCCACCGCTTCTCAGAATCGTTAGCATCTATATTTTGGGCGCGATCAATCAAATCATCGTACTTTGTGTCTGACCACTTACCGTAATTATACGCCGTATTTGTCTGAGGAATTTGTAAAAAGGTAATTGGATCGTTAAAATCACCGCCCCAACCTGAAAGCATGATATCGAAATCGCCCTTTTGACCTTGCTGGTTAGCAGCTTTAGAAGGAATTGAGCGAATGTTCAATGTCAGTCCGGGCAAGTTTTTCTCAAGCTGGCTCTTAAGGAATTGTGCCACCATCGGACTCGTGCCATCGTCATCCGTTGACAGCAGGGTAAGTGTGATTTTTTTCTGATCAATTTCTTTCAAACCTGTGGCAAACTTCTTCTTGGCTAATGCCGGTTCATAAGCGACTGTATGGGCAACTTTCTGCTCACTAGCAAAGTCCTTTTTGTTCTTGGCATCAGTGGCTAATCCACCTGGAACAAACCCAGTTGGCACGCGTGAACCATCACCCAAAACCTTTTCAGTCAACTGAGCTCGGTTAACAGACAGCGCGATCGCTTGACGAATGTTTAAATTATTTGTTGCCTTGTTATTTGTGGCATCAGAATCATGAAAATTCCATTTCAAATACGTCATGTAAGAATATGGATACTGACGGAATCGCGGGTCATCTTTGTAGTTTTTAACCTGCTGGTTAGACAATAACGTCAAACTTAATTTCTTTTGATCAAAAATTTCTACACCAGTCGTGTTGTTGCCAATAACTTGGTACGTAATTTTGTGCAACTTAACGACTTTTTTATCCCAGTACTGATTGTTCTTGACGAATTGCCAATGGTTACCGGTACCGTTCCAACCCGTCATCTTAAACGGACCACTGTATACCATATGCTTTGAAGAGGTGGCATACTTCTTACCATATTTATCAACGATTCGTTGGTTCTGCGGCGCAAATAGCGGATACGCCATCAACAGTTTAAAATACGCAATTGGCCGCTCTAACTGCACAACAACCGTGTTTTTATTCGGTGCACTAATCCCCAACGATTTGACGGACGCTTGACCAGCATTTACACGGTTTGCGTTCTTAATGCCGTCAAACAGGTATGCGTATTGCGACTTAGTTGATGGTGTTAGTGTGCGCCGCCATGAATAAACAAAGTCCTTTGCCGTCAGCGCATCGCCGTTGCTCCACTTTAAGTTTGGTCGCAAATGGAAAGTGTAAGTTTTCCCATCCTGACTAACCTCAGCGGACTTTGCCAAACCGGGCGTAAGACTACCCTTCTTACCTAACCGATAAAAGCTCTCGAATACGTTACCGGTTTGACCATAACCAGTGGCTTTAGACAAATCAATTGTATCTAGCGGTGCTTGGGCCGACAGTTTAAGAGTCTGCCGATCACTGCTAGTGTTTTTCTTGCCACATGCCGTTAGTACCAATGCCATAAGTGCCAGTAATACCGTCATTAACGTGAGAACTCGTCCACGTCGCTTTAAATGTAATTTCATGCTTGTCATACCCCTCAAATTTATTAATTGATGTGGATAAGATTTGCATCAGTGAAACATGAACGACAATATTTTTAAATCGTCCAGCATGCACAAAAAACGCATCTTATCCACGAATGGACAAAATGCGTTGTCACATGATTCTTTTTTACGTTGACCGCCAAACTTCAAACTAGCGTGCCATCGTCATTAAAGAAATCCCGTTGTGTCAACAGACATTGTTCACCATGGTCATCGACTTGGTTGATAAACAGTTTTGACAACAACAGAATTGTTTTAACGACATGTTTGGCACTCCTTTTGCTTAAAATTTATTAGCCCATGACTAACTGAAAGTAAGCATAACCATTTCAGTTCAGCACGTCAACGATTTTTTTATGAGACTTCGAAATTTGAAAAGTTAAACACTCAGTAATCAACTTAGCTGAACGATAAAACGATAAATAAAATATGGAACCATAGCAACTAACGCTAAAATTGCACAACTCAGCGTGAAGGCCAGGACAATTTTTGTTTTGTCCCATCCATCACGCCGCCGATTACGTTGCTGGCGTAACTGATCAACATTTTCGCCATTCATATAAGCGATAATTTCTTTATATGTGTGCACATCAGCTTTGCGATTTAGATAATCTATATGGCAACTGACCAGGAAAGCCGCAACGAAGAAAAATCCGGGAGCTAGAAGCACCCATCCTCCTCTTGGTAAGAACATCGATGGCACTATCGCAATAAACCCAGCAGCCGTCAATCCAAACATCCATTTCACATCACGATCTGTTTTGTCGGTATACACTTTATGTTGCATCACCGCCACATCTCCTTTCACTAATTCATCTAGAGAGGTGTCAAACAGATTGCTAAGCAATAGCAGATTTTCAATGTCTGGGTAATGTCGCCCATTTTCCCAGTTGGAAATCGTTTGTCGCGACACATATAGTCGCTCGGCAAGCTCATCTTGGGTTAATCTTAGTTGCTGACGATGAGACTGAATCTGCTTACCAATATGCATGTTGGCACCTCTCATTTTGAATTGTCTCAGGATACTCAAATTTTACCATCTAAGATGTTTATCAGTCACTCTAAATCGTTTTTACACTGCCATTTGTTGGTGGTTGTTGCTCAGCTTTCCACGCTTTTAGGGTATTCCACTGTGGCGCTGCAAACATGAAAAAAGCGCCAGCATTCAACCGGCACTTCTATTTATTTCCCAGGAAATGTACCAACCCAACACAGCATATTTCGCACTATTAGCTATTTGTTAACGCCTAATTTCGTCTCATCGAAGCCAAAGATTACCGTCAATAAGGTGCTGACGACAAAGGCCACTGAAATGCCAACAATGTACCAAATGAAAGTTGGTGTGGCGAAACCGGGGAGCGTAGTCAAAGCACCGAAAACTGCGGCGACGCCATCAACGTGGAAAAATCCGATAACGGCACCCCCGGAAGCTCCACCTAAGCAGGCGGCGATAAATGGACGGCGCATTGGAATGGCAAATCCCCAAATAGTTGGCTCGCCAATTCCGGCTACTAGCAGTGAGATCAAACCTGAACTGGCTAGGGAACGTGTTTTAGCCATCCGTGCTCGAATCAGCACACCCATTGCGGCACCGGCAATACCAAAGTTAGAGGTGGCCGCCATCGGAATGATGAAGTCGTGCCCTGCACTAGCTAAGTTGCCCCAGATAATCGGAATGATTGACCAATGTAGACCAAAGATAACGAAGACCGGCCACAATCCACCGATCACTGCTCCAGTAATCGTGGAGTTTGCCTTTACCAGCCAAGCCATAATTGCAGCTAATCCTTGTCCTAGATATATGCCGATTGGGCCCACAACGATCAAGACTAAAGGCACAACGACAACTAGTGCTAGCAGCGGCACAAAGATAACTTGTAAGGTAGGCGTAATAATACGTTTGAGACCTTTTTCAGCATAGCTATATGGTAGATTGCAAATTTAATCCGAATTTTTGGACAAATTTGTCAGCATAACCTGATACGGTGTTTGCCAGTCGAGTATTTTAAGCGGTCGCTGGTCAGCTCCTAAAAGATGGGTTTGTGGTAAACACCATTTTAAAGGAAGCTGATCTTTTTTGTCCGAACAGCGTTCGGATTAATTTTACAATCTACCATATAACCAAATTGCTAAGAATGCAGGAATCACGGTTGAAGAATATTGCTGCAGAACCACCGGAATGGTAAAGAAGTGTGTTATCCCGGTGGTCGCACCGTGGTGAAGGAGATTGACAATATTCGGTTCCATCAATGCCGCTACGATCACAGCACTACTAATCTGGTCAACCTTGAAAGCTCGTCCTGCTGAAAATGCCAGCAGGATTGGAAGAAAGTAGAATACTGCATTAGAAGCCGCATACAGAATGTGGTAAGTACTACTATTCGCGCTTAGCCAGTGGAGTTCAGTTGAGAGAACCAGTAAACCACGCAGAATACCGGAACCAGCAAACATCGGAATAATTGGAATGAATATTTGGGAAACAAAGTCGAGTACTCTGCCAACCACATTTTTCGTTTTAATATTAGCGTTGTTCCGCGTTAACGCTTGTGTCAACTGGCTGCCATAATCATCAAATTCAATGTCGTCATTCGGTACCAACTTTAGGTCCGGGCCCTTAAAGCTAACATCGTCCCAGACGGGGATTGCTTTTAACGCTGCAACTTGCTCATCCGTCAGTTTGGTCTTCGTGGTGATTTTCATTAAATCTGTCGACGCTGAGACCGACATCACGTTATCCCGCCCACCAAGTGCGGAAATGACGGGATCAAAATCAAATTTCGTTTTCTTCTTTGCCATCAGAATCACTCCCTTTTACTGTGGGTTGAACGATTAGCAAGCTTCAAAAATTGCGATAGTTGATCACCTGTAGCGCCGAGTGTCAGTACATGCCGTATTGGCATATTCATCAGAAATGCCGCTCCTGGACCAGCAGCCCGCAACTTTTCAAACACGGCATCTAATCCTGACTTGGTAGCAGCCGGGGCCAGTGACGAATCATCCATCACGTCATTGATGTAACTATCTAATGTTACCCGGTCCTGTGCGGCAGCCCAGTTCAACCGAACCGTCTTTTGCATGCGGATGTCATCTGAGGCAGAGCCGACCAGAATGTCGTAACTGCCATTGTCGACCCGCCACCCTGGCTTACTTTCGTCATACCAACTGAACGCACGACGTGGCAACGTTATGCTGACTAACTGACTTTCACCTGCGGCCAGCATTGGTTTTTCAAACCCTGCCAGCGTTTTAACTGGCATTTCAACGGTGCTGGCATGATTGGCAACATAAACTTGAACAGCTTCGCGACCACTTCGTTTGCCAGTGTTCGTGAGCTTAAACGTCACGGCCACTGAATCACCCTGGTCCACGATTTTCAATCCAGAGTACTTAAAAGTCGTGTAGCTAAGGCCGTGCCCAAACGCAAATCTAATCGGCTGCTGTTTTACGTCATAATAGCGATAACCGACAAATAGCCCTTCATGATAATTTTCTTCACTGTAGCTCCGCGCAAACGTGCCATAGGTTGGATTGTCCGCTAGCTTTAACGGAAAGGTTTCCGCTAATTTACCAGATGGATTCACTGCTCCGGATAAAATATCCCAAGTTGCCTCGCCAACCGCTTCACCAGCTAAATAAGTTTCCAAAATAGCGGGTACCTGATCGGCCCACGGCATTTCAACAACAGACCCGTTTTGAAGTACAACAACGACATGTGGGTTGACGCTCAAAATCTGGTTAAGTAACTTTACTTGTGCTTCCGGCAAGGACATCGTCGTTTTATCGAATCCCTCAGATTCCATGGATTCTGGAAAACCGGCAAAGAACACGACCTTATCGGCATCCTGAGCATTGGCCACCGCTTCATCTATCATGGATTGGTCTGCACCGTCGCCTTCAATTGCATATCCGGGTGCATAAGTGATGTCGTTTGGCAATGCGCGGGCGACATCCAATGGTGTGACGACCTGATAAGCATTCACGTGGGAACTACCACTGCCCTGATAACGCGGTTGGTTAGCAAACGCACCAATGATAGCTAACCGATCTTGCGGTTTGATCGGCAGCATGTCCGACTCGTTCTTCAACAAAATGAGCCCATCGTCGGCCGCTTCACGGGCCTTAATATGTTGCTCGTCCATGGGATACGGCGAGACTTCTTGAGTACTGCCCCACTTTTCAACGGTTTTTAAGACGTACAGCACAGCCCGATTCAACGTTGCCATGGTTAGCTCACCACTTTTGACACCGTTAATTACAGCATCTTCTGATTCTGGTGAGTGCCCTGGCATCTCTAAATCCAAACCAGCTCTCAGGGCCGCCACTTGGTCAACCACGGCGCCCCAATCCGACAGAATTAGACCATCGAATCCCCACTCGTGTCGCAAAACATCTGTTAATAACCACTGATTTTGGGAATTTAATGTCCCATTAATGGCGTTATACGACACCATTACGCTAGCTGGATGGGCTTCGACCACGACTTTTTCAAACGCCGCCAGGTAAATTTCCCGCAATACTCGTTCACTCATGTTGGAGGAGTTGGTAAAGCGTTGGCTTTCACGATTATTAGCCGCAAAGTGTTTGATGCTGACACCGACACCCATCTCTTGAACACCGCGCACATATGCAGCCGCTATTTCTCCCGTCAAATATGGATCTTCAGAGAAGTACTCAAAGTTGCGGCCAGCCAACGGACTTCGTTTGATATTCATGCCTGGCCCCAGCAATAAGCTGATCTGCTCGTGACTGGCGGCAGTTCCGAGCGCTTTACCGGTGTCATGCATCATCTCGCGATCAAACGTACTAGCGGCCAACGCCGACCCAGGAAAATTAACGGCCGTTACACTCTTATTAACGCCCGTCGCATCTGTTCCTTCTTCCTGTTTGCGCAATCCGGAAGGCCCGTCTGTCATCATCATCCGCCCAACATTGAGACGCTGAACGCCAGCGGTATACCAAAAATCTTTACCAGAAACGAAGGCGGCCTTTTCAGCCAGTGTTAACTGATCGACAAAAGCCTCATCAACTTTAAATTGTTTCATTTTTCCCACCCCATTTGTCAGATATGTTTAACAATCATCTTTTCAGACACATGCTAAACCGCAGCAAACGGCGCTCGCATTAAAAACGTTTTCATTTCAATAAATAACAGTATTAATATTTCTGGTGCATAGTTAGGTCACCATCTTTTAAAACTACAGATAATTTTCTTAAGAAAATTTCTTGTTACCGTTTTAATAATCAACTTTAAGGCCATTTAAAGGTCGAACCCTGATAGTGAGTCTAATCTTGATTTGATGGAGGTTTGCCTATGTTAACTGTAAAAGAAATTGATCCTACCGAATTTATGTCGTTTGAACAACATTGTCCGACCGGCAATTTTTATCAAACCGTCTGGCAACAACGACTCTTATTACGGGAGCATAACCTCACCACGTTTCGTGGCCTATATGAAGACGATGAATTAGTTATGGCCGCACTGTTGGTTGGTCGAAAAATTCATTTCGGTTATCGGTTCGAAGTATACGGTGGACCAGTAATTGCACCGGACAAAGCCAGCGCCGATCGATTGCGCGTCTTTCTTGCCGACTTGGAGCAATATGCCTTCCAGCATCAAGGACTCGAATTGAAGCTAGTACCGAATTTAGACTTTCACATCCTAGACAACAACGGCACGATCATTGATTCGCAAAATGAAGCACTAGCGCAAGCACTCTCTGAAATCGGCTACCGATACGCTGACTTCAAGTCAGTTGGGTATAAGACCGCTATGCACGCTAATCACTACGTTTATAAAAAGGATCTAAGTCACTTGAACGCTGATACTCTGACTAAAAGTTACGGGTCTAAAACGCGCTATAGCCTCAATAAAGCCAAAGAGTTTGGCGTCACCCTCCGACAAATTCCATTTGATGAACTCAGTGAGTTTAAATACAACACTAATAAAACGGCTGAGCGGTTACACTTTGCAGACAAGCCACTCACCTATTACCAAGATGCTTTTGAAACGTATGGCAACCGGGTTCAGTTTGTCGTTGCGGAACTGAATTTGGATAATTATATTGCCATTTATCAGAAAAAAATCACGCACAACGATGCACAAATCAACGAACTGACTGCCAAGCATAAAGGTTACAACGAAGCCAAGATTGCTGAACTCAAACGTCAATCAAACAATCACACGCGAAAAATCGCCCAGGCTAAAATGTTTGCTGACGAATATGGCACGACGTTAAATATCGCCGGTGCAATGTTTATCATCCAACCACAAGAAATGGACTATGTTTTCAGTTACACAAACGAAGAATTCAAGATGTTTCGTGGCCCATTTCTCATTCAGGATGCCATGATGCACGAGGCAATCCGGCAGCACATCCAAACGTACAATTTTCTTGGTATTGCCGGTGAGTTCGATGGCTCTGATGGCGTGTTTGAGTTCAAAAAAGGATTTAATGGTTATCCAGCGGAAGAAATTGGTGAATTTACCAAGATTTTACGACCAGCAAAATACCAAATCATTTCAACATTAAGAGGTCTCAAACAGCTTGTTTCTTAAAAATCGCGTCGCTATTTCAAATGTGTAGTGCTTATTAACAGTTAAATTACGCAACAAATAAATAGTCACGCTTGTGAATTTTGTTTATTATCTATGAAAGCGATTCCGTGAAAACAGCAAGATAATAACTAGCATATAATCCTTGCAATAATCGAGTTTGTGAATCATTAAAAATGGTCTTGATAATTGTAACTTTTATAGTTATAGTTTATTTGTGAATGAGTTGTTAAATGTTTTCACAAATAATGAAAGAAGGTTTTTCAGTTATGGCTGAACGTAGTTACGATTTCTTAATGCCAAGTGTTAATTTCTTTGGCCCTGGTGTCATTGAAAAGATTGGTGACCGTGCCAAGATGTTAGGCATGAAGAAACCTGTTATCGTCACTGACAAGTTTTTGGAAGGTTTGAAAGATGGTGCCGTTCAACAAACTTTGGCTTCATTGGACAAAGCTGGCGTTGATTACGTTGTTTACAACAATGTTGAACCAAACCCGAAGATCCGTAACATCAAAGAAGTTAAGAAGTTATATGAAGAATCTGGTGCCGACTCAATCATCACTGTTGGTGGTGGTTCTGCTCATGATACTGGTAAAGGTGCCGGTATCATCCTGACAAACGGTGACGACATTACTAAATTGGCCGGTATTGAAACCTTGGACAAGGCTTTGCCACCATTGATTGCCGTTAACACGACTGCCGGAACTGGTTCAGAATTGACCCGTCACGCCGTTATCACGAACGAAGAAACACACTTGAAGTTCGTTGTTGTTTCATGGCGTAACATTCCGTTGGTTTCCTTCAACGACCCAACTTTGATGTTGGACGTACCAGCCGGTTTAACTGCCGCAACTGGGATGGATGCCTTCGTTCAATCCATCGAACCTTACGTTTCCGTTGACCACAACCCAATCACAGACTCACAATGTATGGAAGCGATCAAATTGATCGAAACTTCCTTACGTGAAGCCGTTGCAAACGGTCATAACCTAGAAGCACGGACTAAGATGGTCGAAGCTGAAATGTTAGCCGGAATGGCCTTCAACAATGCCAACTTAGGTTACGTTCACGCCATGGCTCACCAACTTGGTGGTCAATATGACGCCCCACATGGTGTCTGCTGTGCATTGCTATTGCCTTACGTTGAAGAATACAACATCGTTGCTGACCCAGAACGGTTTGCTGAATTAGCTAAGATCATGGGCGAAAACACTGATGGTTTGTCAACTCGTGACGCCGCTGAATTGTCCATCAAGGCCATGAAGCAAATGTCACAAGATGTTGGTATTCCAAAGTCCATCAAGGAAATTGGTGCAAAGCCTGAAGACTTTGAATTGATGGCTGAAAACGCCTTGAAGGATGGGAACGCCTTCTCCAACCCTCGTAAAGGTACTAAAGAAGATATCATCAAGATATTCCAAGCAGCTTACGACGCTAAATAAACTTTAGTAAGAGTTTTTCGAAATTGAGTAGTAACTGAAAATAGTGATCATCCAGAAATTTTGGATGATCACTATTTTTATGTCTGGCAAATTCTATAATTAATCCGAACAAAAAAAAAAAAAGGCCCAAAGCAATCTCTTACAATGATAGTAGTTAATCCCAACCAGCTATAAGGAGTGATTA
>NZ_WEZT01000001.1:47247-111131 GCF_009863985.1 Furfurilactobacillus milii
AGCACTTGAGCTTATTAATCAACGACCATTAAAAATCCATCATCAACAGACTGCCATTGAAAGTTTCCGGGCTTGTTCGGATTAAACTTGTAATTTGCCGTCTCAAAATTACTTTTTAGCGCTTGGGAATCTTTTCTAACAGGCTATAGAATTGTGACTTGTCAGAGTAATCTGCCATGTAGACACCGTTTAGCCCTGCTTTTTGACCAATCGTTTCCAGTTCAATAACCAGATTTTCTTGGTCGGATGGGAAATGAATCTTAGCCTTCAGCGCCTGACTTCTAATATAGTTGACGAGTCTGTTAACCAGCGCTTCGGGATTCTTGACATCATCCATTTTCTTGTATGACTGTAATAACACATCTGTGATATCACGTAATTCCGAAGACTGATCTTTTCGATCAATCAACTGATTATATAAATCATCTATGTATTGTTTTGCGTTTGCTCTAACCGTTAAATCCTTGTCTGTACTCATATAATCGCTCCTTTTTAGGTATTAGCAGAAAAATATTGTTGTATAACTCTACTTTTCCTATTGTAAACGTTTTCTAGTGAGAGAGAAAGACGCAATGTTCACAAACGGTGTTTACAATTGTAGCAACAGCATGATAGCGTTGAATAATATCAGTGTAAAAGGCGGGCATCATGAAAAAGACATCATCATTAAGTGGCCATATCGGGGCACTCATTACCATTTTTCTGTGGGGTACAACGTTTATTTCAACGAAAGTGCTGTTACGGAGTTTCCAACCGGTAGAAATTTTACTTATTCGTTTTATCATTGGCGCAATCGCATTATTTCTCATTTATCCAAAAATTTTTAAGTTTACGTCGTGGAAACGCGAAGGGACATTTGCACTTGCAGGTTTGCTGGGAATTTCGCTTTATTACTTGTGCGAAAATCTAGCACTGACATACACACTGGCTGCCAACATTGGGGTCATCGTCTCCGTATCCCCGCTTTTTATCGCCATTTTATCTGCCGTACTTGATCACAAACGATTATCCGGTAGCTTCATCGTCGGTTTCGTGTTGGCAATCGCAGGTATCGCACTCATTTCGTTCAACGGAACCGGCGGCAGCGGTCATGGCGGCATCGTCGGTGATGTATTGGCATTGTTAGCGGCTGTCGTTTGGGCATTGTATTCATACATCGTGACACGCATGAACACTTTTCACTACAATTCGTTTCAAATGACGCGACGCACATTTATGTATGGTATCATTTTCATTCTGCCGATTTTCTGGCTTACCCATGGCACGATTAATATAACTACCCTTGTAGAACCAATTAATTTGGCTAATGTTCTCTTTCTCGGTCTGGGAGCTTCGGCGCTGTGTTTTCTACTCTGGACATTCGTTGTGCAAAAACTCGGTCCAGTACAGGCCAGTATTTATCTGTATCTTGTGCCCGTCGTCACGGTGATCGCCGCGTGGCTCATACTGAAGGAACCAATTACACCGGTTATGATTGTCGGAATCGTGCTGACTATTGGTGGGTTGGTGTTATCGGCGAGAAACTAACAAACACTGAAAAACTAAAAATCGAGAAGTCGCACAAATATAAATTTGCGACTTCTCGATTTTTTTACCTTAATAATGATCCTTACAAGAGTAAATTATCAGCTGGTTATTGTCGATTTGATACACTAACCGATTCATTGCATCAATTCGGCGTGACCATTTGCCTTCGAATTGATATCTTAGTGCTTCTGGCTTGCCTATCCCTGTAAAGGGCGTCCTGTCGATACTCTTTAACAGTTCATTGATACGTTTAACCGTTCTCTTGTCACCAGATTTATGCCAATACATATAGTCATTCCATGCATCGTCCGTCCACAATTTAATCATCTTCTAGCAACGTGTGCTGACTAACATTGCCAGCCAAATATTGTTGTTCACCCTTATCGATTTTTTCGGCTAGGTAAGGGTTAGACATGACATGAATGGTCTCCATCATAGCATCATAGTCACGTTTCCCAATGACAACAACATCATCTTTGGAATCCTTATTCGTAATAATCATTGGCACCGAATCATCGTTGATTTGCTTCATGTAACCTTTCAGGCCCTGCCTAAACGTTGAGTACGTAATTGCATCCATATGTCAGCACCTCCTTGTACAACATATTGTACAAGGAAGATTGGAAAACGGCAATAGAAATGACTCTGCAGTGCCACCTTTTTACATCGCCGCTACACCCAAACTCCGCGACTCCAGCACCGTCAGCAATGCTGCCACTGTATCCAGCACAGTAAATAACGGCACATCGTTAGCGATTGCAGCCTCGCGAATCTGAAGACTGTCACTTTGAGCCGACTCATCTAATCTCGAAGTATTGATCACCATCTGCAGTTTTCCTGCATGAATGGCAGTCACAGCATTGTTGTCAGACTCCGATACCTTACCGAGTACATCAGTTTTGATACCGGCTTGTTCAAGCATTGCTCCGGTTCCACTTGTGGCAACCAGATCGTAGCCAAGGTCTGTCAACCGACGGGCGAGTGTCAATGCCTCCTGTTTATCACGATCGGTAACAGTAATTAGTACCCGACCAAACGTTGGCACCTGAATTCCCACTGCCACGAAGGCTTTGTATAGCGCCTTTTCAAACGTCGGCGCCATCCCCATCACTTCACCCGTTGACTTCATTTCTGGGCCCAACAACGCATCAACCTCTGGCAGTTTGGTAAAGGAGAAGATTGGTGCTTTTACCGCAACCTGACTACTGTTAGGCAACAATCCCGTTTCGAAGCCGAGGTCGGCCAACTTATCGCCCAGCATTACGCATGCCGCTAACTGTGCAATTGGTGTATGCGTCACTTTAGCAATGAAGGGCACCGTCCGTGACGCACGTGGATTGACCTCAATCACATAGGCTTTATTGTCGTGAATCACAAACTGTACATTCATCATGCCACACACATTTAAGGACTTGGTCAGATCGATGGCAGCTTTCACCATCGACTGTTTTACGTGCTCACTCAAATGTTGTGGCGGATAAACGGCCATCGAATCGCCGGAGTGTACCCCAGCCCGCTCAATGTGTTCCATTAATCCCGGAATAATAACGGTGTCGCCATCTGAAATAACATCCAATTCTGCCTCAGTGCCCTCTAAGTACGAATCAATCAGTACGGGGTGGTCGTTTGAAACCTGCACCGCTCGAACCATGTAGTCGCGCAGTTCCGATTCATCAGCGACAATCTCCATCGCTCGGCCACCTAAGACATACGACGGCCGAATCAGCACGGGGTAACCAATCTCACTGGCCGCGCTGACCGCACCGTTCACCGTTGTCGCCGTCATCCCCACCGGTTGCGGCAACTGCAATTGCTTGATCACGTCATCAAACGCCTGTCTGTCCTCTGCCCGGTTCATGTCAGTCACACTAGTCCCTAGAACTTTGATGCCATGATCAGCCAATCCTTGTGCTAAATTAATTGCCGTTTGCCCGCCAAACTGAACCATGACGCCAAGCGGTTGTTCTTGTACCACCACGTTCAACACGTCTTCCAATGTCAACGGCTCAAAGTACAGCTTGTCTGAAATTGAGAAGTCCGTCGAAACCGTCTCTGGATTAGAGTTCATAATAATTGCTTCGTAACCAGCACGCTGAATTGCCTTAACCGCGTGGACTGTCGCGTAGTCAAATTCAACCCCTTGCCCAATTCGAATAGGACCAGAACCCAACACTAGAACGGACGTCCGACCACTCTTCACGGCCTCATTAGCACCATCGTACGTCGCATAGTAATAAGGCGTTTGCGAATCAAACTCCGCCGCAACCGTATCAACCATATTGTAGCTGACGGTAACTTGATGTTCTTCTCGCCAACTGCGAACTTGGTCAAACGACCAGTGCCATAGTGACGCAATTAATGCATCACTAATTCCGTTTTGTTTGGCGAGACGTAGCGTGGTTTCATCGCCAATGTGATCAACCAACAACTGTTCAAGGTCCACGACATGTTGAATTTTACTCAAGAAAAACATGTCAATTTTTGTTTTACTATGGATTGTTTCACGTGGAACACCGCGTCGCAGTAATTCTGCGACCCTGAATAGTCGATCGTCCCGCGCTGGCATTAAACTCGCTAACAAGAGTGGTGTGGTAACCTGCTCAAAGCGTGACTTCCTTAGGTCTGTGACACCAATTTCTAGTGACCGCACCGCTTTGTTGAGTGCTTCATCGAAGTTCCGGCCAATCGCCATCACCTCACCAGTGGCCTTCATTTGAGTTCCTAGTTGACGGTCAGCTAATGGAAATTTATCAAACGGCCAGCGCGGAATCTTAACCACTACATAGTCCATTGCTGGTTCGAACGCTGCAACAGTTTTGTTCGTCACCGGGTTTTTGATCTCATCGAGGTTCAATCCGACCGCAATCTTTGCGGCCATTTTTGCAATGGGATAACCAGTGGCCTTCGAAGCCAGCGCTGAGGAACGGGACACGCGTGGGTTTACTTCAATAATGTCGTAGTGATCACTGTTTGGATCAAGCGCCATCTGAATGTTGACACCACCCTCGATATTAAGGGCACGAATAATCTTTAGCGCCGAATCACGCATCATTTGATAATCACGATCAGACAACGTTTGCACCGGCGAGACAACAATCGAATCACCGGTGTGAACACCTACAGGATCAACGTTTTCCATAGATGCCACAATGAGTGCAGTGTCCGCATGGTCGCGCATCACTTCAAACTCGATCTCCTTGTAACCGGCAATTGAACGTTCAATGAGCACCTGTGTTACCGGGGACAATTCCAGACCATTTGCAGCGATTGCCCGCAACTCATCCTCGTCATTGGCGATTCCTCCACCAGTACCACCCAGTGTGTATGCTGGCCGAACAATAACGGGATAACCGATTTGTTTTGCAAACGCCAATGCCGGCGCTAATTCCGTGACCGTTTTCGAAGCAGGTACCGGTTCATTCAGTTTATCCATGAGTTCTTTAAACTGCTCACGATCCTCGGCCTGCTCGATAGCCGTAAGCTTAGTGCCCAACAATTCGATGTTTAACGCAGCCAAAATACCGTCTTCATCCAGCGCTTTGGCCATGTTCAGGCCTGTTTGCCCACCAAGTGTTGGTAGAATTGCCTGAGGTCGTTCCTGACGAATGATCTGTTTTAAAAATGGTAACGTCAGTGGTTCCAAATAGACTTTATCAGCAATCTCCGGGTCTGTCATAATCGTTGCCGGATTTGAATTTACCAGTACAACCTCGTAACCTTCTTCGCGCAATGCCATCGTCGCCTGCGTACCGGAGTAATCAAACTCAGCGGCCTGACCAATCACAATCGGGCCAGAGCCAATAACCATAATTTTATGAATATCTGTCCGTTTAGGCATGTTCAGGGGCCCCTTTCTTCGTCATTAAATCAACAAAATGGTCAAACAGATCATCTGCATCGTGTGGGCCAGGCGCCGCATCTGGATGAAATTGAACCGAAAACGCCGACTGGTCCTTCAAACGTAATCCTTCGACGGTGTGATCATTGACTTCCTCATGGGTAACTACCAGTGAAGTACCGGCCGCCGATGCGGCATCCACCGCGTAACCGTGATTCTGCGAGGTAAAAGCGAGATGTCCCGTCTGTAGATTTTTCACCGCATGATTGAAGCCACGGTGACCTTCATGCATTTTGAATGTCTCAGCGCCATTGGCTAACGCGAACAATTGATGTCCTAGACAAATACCCATCAATGGCACGCGTGTTTCGAGCGTTCTGATTTGCGTCAGGCAAGGCGTCATTGTCCGTGGGTCGCCAGGTCCATTTGAGAGCAAAACGCCGTCTGGATGAGTATTCAAAATCGTTTCAGCATCAGTATCTGCTGGGAACACAGTGACATTGATTTGCCGTTTGGCTAATGCACGAAGGATTGAATTTTTCATCCCAAAGTCAATCAAAGCTACGTTCAAGCCCGTATTTGGCGCAACGTAAACGGATTTTGTGGTAGCTCGTTCAACTAAATCGGGTTGTTCAAACGCCTTCAATTTTTTAAAAATATCATCCGATGGTGCATCAACCAGCGCTGCTCTAACTGTACCAAGCGAACGAATTTCTTTTGTCAGCGCCCGCGTATCGACACCGGTTATCCCAGTCAACCCCATCGTTTGAGCCCATTCTGGCAACGATTGAGTAGCGCGCCAATTAGATGGCCGGGTGGCGACTTCGTGAACGATTACCGCACTTGCGGCTGGTTTTAGCGATTCAAAATCAACTGCATTAATGCCGTAATTGCCAATTAGTGGATACGTAAACGTCAATAATTGGCCGCGGTAGGACAGGTCCGTAAGGGATTCCTGATAACCGGTCATCCCCGTGTTGAACACTAACTCACCCATCACATCACAGTCTGCGCCGAAGCCTTCCCCCCAATAAACTGATCCGTTTTCTAACACCAATGCCCGTTTATTCGTTGTCATCATGACCTCCTGTGTTATCAGTCGTCGCGTCATACACAATTTCACCGTCAACCATGGTTATTAACGTCATCCCCGTCACTGTCTGGCCGACAAACGGACTGTTAACCGCTTTAGACGCAAACTCATTGGCGTTGATTGTATGTCGATGCGAAATATCAAACATCGCTAAATCAGCTTTCATCCCAACTTTCAGGACAGTTGGAGCATCTAAATCAAATGCCGATGCAGGTGCCTTTACTAACCATTGTTGCAACTGCCCCAAGGTAGCCAAGCCGCTTTCAACGAAGTGGGTGTAAAGCAGTGGGAAACAGGTTTCCAATCCAGTGATGCCAAACGCTGCGGTGCGAAAATCGCCACGTTTGTCCGCCACACTATGTGGTGCATGATCAGTCGCTACCATATCGATCGTGCCATCCAACAAACCAGCGATAACCGCCTCACGGTCAGCCGGTGTGCGCAATGGCGGATTCATTTTTAAGTTCGTTTGCGTAGCAGATTGAATGTCCGTGTCATCCAGCAACAGGTGATGCGGTGAAACTTCAGCAGTTACATGCACCCCCATCGCCTTAGCAACCCGAACGAGTTCCACACCAACCTTCGTTGAAAGGTGGGCAACGTGATAACGAACGCCCGTTGCTTGCGCTAACACCAGGTCACGAGCCAGTTGAGATGTCTCCGCCAGTGGATCTGCACCTGGCAATCCCAACTGGTCTGCCCGTTCACCCTTATTCATCACGCCACCATTCATCAATGATTGATCTTCAAGGTGGGCAACAAGTGACCGATTAACAGCCTTAGCAGCCTTCATCGCAGCCAACATTGTGGCGGCACTTTGTACCCCTTTGCCATCGTTCGTAAAACCAATAGCTCCAGCCGCTGCCAGTTCTTTGATAGGACTCACCGTCTCGTCCGTCAGATTGGCGGAAATGGCGCCATATTGTTTCACGTGAATCAATCCTGATTCTTCGTTACGACGCAATTGTTGCCGTAATAGTGTGGCTGTTACTGGTACTGGATTTAAGTTCGGCATCGCCAGCACAGTCGTGAAACCACCTCGTGCTGCTGCTCTACTCCCTGTTGCAATCGTTTCTTTGTCCTCGAAACCTGGTTCACGGAAATGAACATGAACGTCAATTAGGCCGGGCATCAGTAGCGCTCCCTGTGCGTCGATAACGCGCTCGTCATCGTTTGCGTCAAGATCATGGTCCGTAATTGCCTTTACTTTGCCATCCTGAACTAGAATATTTCGACGAGCCTCTGCTCCTGTTTCATCAATGATCGTGGCGCCTTTAATTAGTAACCGCATGTTTAGCCTCCGTGACACTCGTCAAAATGGCCATCCGCGCAAAGACACCGTTTGCCATTTGCTTAAAGATTCGTGATTTCGGTGATTCAACCAGACTATCCGCAATTTCCACACCGCGGTTCACAGGTGCCGGATGCATAATAATCGCTTGCGGTGCCAAACGTTCATACCGAGCTACCGTAAGGCCGTAAGCGTCATGATAAGATACCGCATCAAAATGCTCATCGGCAGCTTCTGACAACCGTTCGTGTTGAACTCTGAGCATCATCATCACGTCGATTGATGATAGATCATCATCAAGTTCAACACGCTGGCCAAACTGATCGAAATCCGCCGGATACCAACTGGCTGGGCCGGCGAAGCTAACGTTTACACCCAGTCGCTGCAAGATTTCAGCATTTGAACGCGCAACCCGTGAGTAACTTAAATCGCCGACAATACGAATATGTAGCCCTTCAAAATGACCAAACTCTTCGTAGATCGTCATGAGGTCAAGCAAACTTTGTGAAGGATGTTGTCCAGAACCATCCCCTGCGTTGATCAAAATTGGCATTAGTCCAGATGCATCATTCAATAAAGGTTCATACCAGTCTGTCTGTCGATGGCGCACAACGACGGCGTCGACACCAATCGCACCCAGAGCTTTAAGCGTGTCCGACAAACTTTCACCTTTTGTCGTTGAGCTGCTACTTGGATCAACAAGAATCTGAGACCAACCTAATTTAAGTTCCGCCATTTGAAAACTACTTTTAGTCCGCGTCGAGTTTTCGAAAAACATATTGGCGACGGTGTGCTTTTGTTCAGGAATCTCTGCGGTACCTTGCTTAAAAGCTATCGCTTGCTTGATTAACTGCATAACCTCTTCGTTCGTCAACGTGTTCAAATTCGTAAATTGATTCATGTTGCAGCTCCTTTATTTGTTTTTTGGCAAATAAATAGCCCCTGAAAAATTCCGAGAATCTTTCAGGGGCTTCGCTGTTTTGCTTATCAATGGTCCACGAGTACTGTCGCGCAGTACTGCAACCAAACCGAATTCCTTTTAAGCCTCTCGGACTTAATTAAAGGTTATTTAATTTGGTTTAGTGTAGCACTGTCTTTTTCGTTTGCAAAGAGGCAAATTCAATTTTCACGAATGAATTTGCTGATTATTTAAAATAACATACGGAATCATAAAAAAGATGATGGGCCAACTTGGTCACATCATCGTGAATTTGAAGTGCTTAATTTGAGACTACCAATCACTGCTTAGTGTCGTCTTCGTCCAAAAATGCGTTCACAAAACCTGGAATCCGTTTGAGATAATCCGTTAATGCTGGACGCTCGGCAACAATAATATCACCCATGTTATGCCACGTCACTTGTTTTGCACCAATCGACTCCAACGGGAAGTCCACAATTCTTTCAACAGAACCATCATAACCCTTGAATAATTCGTCATTGGTTAGTTCCGAAGTGGATAATACCATGGCACTGTTCACTATCGTGTGTGGGACTGCCTTTTTATCAACAAAATTGATAATCCGGTTGGCTAAAAAGACCTTATCGAAGAAGCCTTTCAACATTGCAGGTGTACTCAACCACCAGATTGGGAACATCACGATAACCTTATTGGTTTTCTGAATAATATCAATATATTTAGCGACCATCGGATCCTTGAAATCGCCTTTGCCATAAACGGAAAGGTCAGTGGCGCGCATAACGGGATCAAAGCCATCCGCGTACAGATCAATAAGTTTGTAATCCTGTTGACGTGTAGTCAGCGTTTGCGTAACTTGTTCTAGTTCAGCATGTGAAAAACTACCGTCCCACGGATGCACGTAAATAATCGTCACTTGTTCCTTGTCACTCATAATTGAATTCCTCCTCTAACTGATGTAACCTACACTAAACTGTCACGCTACGTTACAGTCAATTCGAAAGTGCAAATTATTTGGAGAAATTTTATGTTGAAGATTAGTGCGTTTGCTAAACTTGCCCAAACGACGCGGCGAACGTTGATTTTATATGATGAGCAAAACGTCTTTAAACCAGCTGAGGTTAGCGATGAAGGCTACCGATTCTACAATTACGACCAACTATACGAGTTATCCTTCATTCTGACGCTACGCAAGCTTGGCCTCTCGCTCGATGAAATCAAACAAATTAGTTCGACCGACAGTAAGAAATCGCCCAATGCTTTACTGACGAACTTGCAGTCTCGCGTCGATGAACAAATTCACGACTTGCTGACTGTCAAACAGTCGTTAGGCAGCAGAATGACTGCCATTAATTCAGAGACTCCGATTCACTGCGACGCATCGTATATTCACAAACACAAAGCTCAATCTTTTTGGCAATCGACGACCTTACACGACTGCTCCCGCCAACAAATTGCCGAGGCCTTTGCCGAATTCTACAAACGGCTGGATCCACTCGTTAGTATTAATGGTAAATGTTCGGGTTTTGTCCTCGATCTACCAAATGCAAACGCAGCTCAATTCATCAATGCCCCCTTCCGTTTGATTAAGGAGGCAACTAAGAATATTAATAACGCGTTCATTACCACGGTTAATCGACCTGCTGGCGATTATCTTGCCATCGATATCGACAATGACGATACCGCTATTTGTAACGGGATCGATTTGATTCATCAATACGCTGTCGCACATAATCTCACGCTCCGTGGCCCACTGTGGCAGATCAACATGGATGAAGATATTCGTTTGCCAGAGGCCACCACTGCGGTGCTACGACTTGAATATTTAATTGCTAATTAAATATATAAATCAGACCTGTCAACCCTGACTTTTTCCATTCCTGTCGGGGTTATATTTTTATATAAATATATAAACCTAACCCCATGTTAGACTTAGGCCATCTTGAAAGGTGGTCAGATATATGAAGTATCAACGATTATCCACATTCGCGTTTAGTATCCTGTTGGCAAGTCTATTATTGTTCCTGCCAATGTCCGCACGAGGAGATTCAACCATGATTTATACGGCCCTGCCCAAACAATCGGACCACTATTACCACCGTATTTATCCAGATTTAATTCAATATAATCAAACATTTTCTGAACAGTTGGCTAGCGACGATCAACTAACCAGCCTTACCGAATCTAATCAGCGTGGTAAGTTTGCGACCACTCCTTATACGTATGACGATATTTGGGTCCGTGATGTGGCACCAGTCATCACGACAAAAATGGTGAAATTTCGATACTCTCCTGCCTATTTACCCAAAACCGACAGCAGTTACTTAAATACGAGTTTCACCGGTTGGTTGAATCAATCACATTTCAACTATCACTCATCTAAGTTGATTTTAGATGGTGGTAACGTTCAGTGGAATAAAGGCAACGCGGTAGTAATTACCAATCGTGTGTTTAAAGATAATCCACATTGGTCACATCATGACATCATCAGTGAACTTAAACACCAGCTTAACGTCAGTAAAGTTGTCATTGTGCCTGCAGAACCAGGTGATACGCTTGCTCACGCCGATGGCATGATCAAGTTTCTAACACCAAACACTGCGTTTATAAGTGATTTTGAAGGCAATCGAACCTTCCAAAATAAGTTCAAACAGATTATTAAAAAATCGCTTCCTCACGTTCGTTTGATTACGCTCAAATCAGCCTATACTGACGCTGGGCAATATGACAAAAAAATCGCGTCTGCCCGCGGCTTGTATATCAACATGCTGGAAACAGCGCACACGATTTATGTGCCACAGTTCAATTTGGCCAGAGATAAAGAAGCACTTCATGCTATTCAAGCACATACGTCTAAACGAGTCGTCGGCATCCCCATCGCCAAGGTTTCTACGCTTGGTGGCGCGATTCATTGCACTACCTGGGATGTGCCAAAGAAGTTTGCGCCAAAACAGTAAATACGTTTCACGTGTAACAATTTTGAACGAAAATGAACTTGCTGATTGAGTCTGTAAAAAACACGAAGTAACTGGAGACCTCTGACAAAATAGGTATTAAAGATTGACATTGCCTTTGGTATAAAGAAATGCGGTGTCTCGAACCCGAACTTTTACGCATAGCGGCAAAACGAAGCACACAGACCTCCAGATTACGTTAAACGTCACCCAATTCTATTGAAGAACGAGGAAAGAATATTTTCCCACAATGTATTTGTATTATGCTTGCTTCCGTACTCGAAACGCTAGCAGGAAGCCACAAATGGCAACGATCAAAACAAAGATAAAGCCGTAATGGATACCCTGTGACAAGCCAGAAACACCCGGTGCTGCAGCGGTGCCAATTGCCAATACACTAGTTGCAATTGCTGTCGACAAGGCACCGACAATTTGTTCCAGAGTATTCAAAATTGCACTACCGTCAGCATTTAGAACACCAGCAAGGCTATTCAATCCATACGTCTGTGAAGGCGACATTGCCAATGGTGCACCGATCATCAAAACGATGTGTCCGACAATCACTTGCCACAGTGGACTGTTGCTACCAGTCGATAATAGAATCACGACACCTAATGCTGCAATGAAGAAACCACCACGAGATAACCATTTAGCTCCGTGGTTATCATACAGTCGGCCAGCTAAACCAGAAACTGCTGCATTAACAATTCCACCAGGGAGCATTGCAATCCCAGTTAATCCAATTGGCAAACCAATGACACGCTGCAAGTACATTGGAAATAGATACATCGACGCTAAAATTAAACCAAAATCAAGCATTACCAAGAGTGTCCCGACAGCAAAGGGTTCTGATCGAAATACAACGAGGTTCAAGATTGGGTATTTGATATTAGATTGACGAATTGTAAAGATGATTAGCGAAAGCAGACCAATGATGAGTGGCACAAGCACTTTAACTGAAATCCAACCAGCATCACTAGCGAAGGATGCCCCCAGAACAATCCCAGAAAAACCAATTGTAGAAGCAAAAATTGAGATCCAATCAACAGGTGTTTTACTTTGTGAATATACATTTTCCAGATACAACGCATTAAGAACAAACGCGAGAATCAGAAACGGAAGTAGTACCCAGAAAACAGCATTCCAAGCAAAATTTGCCAAGACCAAGCCCGTTACTGTTGGCGCAATCGCAGGGGCGAACATGATAACCAAAGCAGACAGCCCCATGATCGTACCCAGTTTATATGGCGGAAAAATCTGCATCGCAACAGAAAACATTAATGGTAAAACGACACCAGTGCCAATCCCTTGAATCATTCGTCCAAGTAAAACAATCCCAAAATTACTACCCAATGCAGAGATTAAGACACCGACAATGAATGCACCCAATGCAGATAATACAATCCGCTTTGTAGAAAACCACCGCGTTAATAGCCCAGAAAGTGGCATGCAGATTCCTATGACTAACATGTAGCCGGTAACAAGCCACTGTGCCGTCCCTTGTGTGACATGTAGTTCTGCCATGATGCTAGATAGCGCAACATTCAATGCAGTTTCAGAGAACATCCCCACGAATCCACCAATCATGAGGCCAAACATAGCCAACGCAGGGTGCTTCACCTTTACGCGTGCCTGGGGTAAACCTTGTGCTTGTGAAATTTTCAAAATAAAATACCATCCTGTATATATTTTTGGTCGAAGCAGAATGAGAGCAAAAAAAAACGGCCTCTAAAGGCCGATACCGAGGACTTCCCCGGTGTAGCAACAATCCGGAATGGCGACCGTCTTGCCACGATTCTAATGTTAGCATTTCGTAAAAACGCGCTTTCGTTACTTAACCGGGGCTCATTATATCGGGCGATTTCAAAAAAAGTCAAGTTTTTTTCGACGAGCTTCTGAAAAACTAGTTAAAAATGGGTACTGTGTCGTGCAACGTACACCGCTTCACGTTTTAATCTAAAATTATCAGTTGAATCATCGCGCCAGGCTTCAAAAGTTCTACATAAGTATCTATACCAAGCTAAGCCTACCATCAAAGATATTCTGCCTGATAGGCCAACAGGTAGTGATCTGGAGGAAGAACAAGTTTACACTAAGCTAACATTTTGATCGATATCATTAAGCATCATCCAAAAGTGTCTAATACACGAAAGCTGTTATAAAACTGAGGCGAAGATAGCTGAACTCAAAATCAAATATGGATATGGAAGATACTGGTCGAATTACATTTATGCCATGACGCTCTTCTATGCCAACATGGAACAAATCTTGATTCAAACGACCAAGAAATACGGCCTGGAACAGTCACCCCAGACATCAAAAGACGGTTGGAATTTTCGAAATTCCAACCGTCTTTTATTAGGGTCCGTCTGAAAACTACTTAAGTAAGATGCAAATTGAGGCAATGTAAACCGTAGCCAGATAAACATGAGCGAGCTTATCATAACGCGTTGCAATCCATCTTCCAGTTCGTATCGTTTAGGTGTTGTCATCGGAATGCCTCGATTCGTTTTTCCTCAGATTATACCTGAATTTTTAGTTTTCAGACAGTCCCTAGTCTAAATACATCTCGCCGCAAGTCGGATCGGTACTTCAAAATAATCAACCCGTTGAAGACGATCATCATCACACCCAAAACAAGTACATCCGTCCTAATACTGCCGTTTAATGAAATTGACTGTCGTAGCCCGTCAATCAGATAAGTCATCGGAAGATACGGATTGATGACTCGAGCATAACCACTTGTCAGTTCGACCGGATACACACCAGCCGAGGCAGACAGTTGGAGCACCAGGATAATTGTGATCAACCAGGTACCGAAGCCGCCAAGCACGATTCGCAAACAGAATATCAATGACAAAAAGGTCAGCGAACCTAATAACAGCATACTTGCCAATTTAATCTGAGAAGTCGGCATTAAGTGATTACCCCAAGTCAGCGCCAAGAAAAGTAAACCACTTTGTACGGCGCCAAGTGCCCCGATAACTGAAAATTTTGATAGCCACCAGACAACTGCAGACTTAGGTCGTGACTTCGGTAAATAAGCATCGAACATAGTCCCTAAACCAATACCGCCGACAAACAAGCCGATGGCAATAAAGAATGGTGCCATGCCTGTCCCGTTGTTGGGTACTTTCGCCACGTCTGTTGTATCAGCGACCACTGGCGAGGCAATGTCGCCAGCTGTCCGGCGTTGCTCGTGTAATTGTTGTAGTTGGTGAACACTACCTGCAAGACTAGTGGTAAGCCGCGTACTTCCTAGAGTGAGCGCCGAACTACCATCATGCAGTTTTGCTAGGGCCGCATTCAGTTTACCCACACCACCGACAATCTCTGGTGACGTTAGGTTGGCGGTCTGCAATCCCTGCTGCAAACTAGTTGTTCCCACACCAACTTGTTGAATGCCGTTGGTTAAACTAGTCAATCCCGTTGTCACCTGATTGCTGCCCTTAGCTGCGTTCGCCATGCCCATTTGCACATGACCGATCGCCGTCAATAAAACACTGACGTACATTGCACTGACTTGCTTTGAAACCTTTGATTGAATCGCTGTGGCCGCCCCTGCAGTCATTTTTGAAACGACAAAATTACGACCAGAATTAACTGTATATCGGATGTGCAAACGTTGTGGTGAGCTCGTTAACAACGTTGTCGCATCACTAGAAAACCGTTTGGGAATTGTCACGACCATGTAGTATTTACCATTTCGAATCCCCGTGGCGGCCGCTTTGGCTGTTGTCACATGATAATCAAGTGAATCCGAACGACGTAGTTTAGTTGTTAATTGTTTACCAATCGCAATCCGTTTGCCACGATAGTTCTGCGGCCGATCCTGATTCACAATCGCAACCGGAATCCGGTCCATTTTCCCGTAAGCATTCCACATTGACGATAGGTATAAAAGACAATAAATTGCCGGGATCAATGCAATTAAAATTAATCCAATTAGCGTACTCCGGCTATGCCATAATTGCTGCCATTCTTTTCTCACCATCTCATTCACGTTCCTCTCTAACCAAAACTTATCAGGTGTTTCGGTTGTCGATACTAAGTGAAAGACACAGTGCAAACAATGGACAAAATGCATTCAACTGTCAATTTGACTAGACCACTAAACCAACTCCAAAAAGATCCAGTCCCTTGAAAGGCATGAGAGAACGTGCCTTCACAAAAGTCCCAATCCGTACATGAAATGAACACTTTCTGCCAACCTGCCCATTGTCTGTCTTGATGACGCTTCTATACTAAAAATAAGCCGTTGATCAAACCCAATTAATGGGCCTCGGCAACGGCTTATATGACGTTAATTAAAATTATTTTTCATTCTGAACAAGCGCAGTCAAATCAATGGGTGACAGTACTCGACTGTTCATAAAAATATCAAAAATTTCCCGCGGAGATTCCGGCTGTGCCTTTTGAAACCACTGGGTGATAATACCGGAGATATTTTGAACAAGAATGGCCCGTGCATACTCTAAGGGAATGCCTTCTCCGTGCTGATCTGACTCTCCAGTAATCGTTTCACGTGCTACCTCAGCTGTAATGAATGCTGTCATTTTACTCATCACTGATGATTCTGGAATTCGGTAAAGCGTTTGAACGAGCCGTTTGTGACGATTAAGGTAAACAAACATGTGATAGAAGACATTATCGGTCACTTGGTCACTTTTCTTCAATGCTACCTTCGTGTAGTCAGCAAAAATCTGCTCAATACCCGCTATCAACTCATCCTCATAGGCCGCCAGCATCGCATATTTATCCACATAATGAAGATAAAATGTCCCCCGGCTGATGTGAGCAGTAGTTGCAATATCACGAATGGTCATTTTTCGAAAAGTTTTGGCAGTCACAAGCTTAACAAACGCTTTTTTAAGCGCAACTTCCGTATTCTTTTCCTTTGTGTCTTGTGTCGTCATCCGCTCAGCTCTTTTCCGTTTTACATTACATCTGTTCTACATTACAGCTCTTACATTGATTCTACTTAATTTTCACTTCAAAACCTAGAGGCCGTTTATGTCAAAAGAAGTTGTCGATATCTCACAAAAACTACAAACAACCAGTAAGCATCGAATGGCAATGGCACGGCGACTCATCTATTTGAACATGAGTGTCTACCTACTTATGTCTGTCGGTGAATTACTGATTGGCCGATTCGGTCACGCAACGGTACTCATCGCTGATGGTAAAAATAATATCACAGGTGTGCTATCTTCTGTTTTACTACTTGTCGGTCTGCACTTTTCCAGCATCCCCCGTGATGATGTTCATCAAGAAGGTCACTGGCAATATGAAACCATTGCCGTATTTTTAGCTGGCATCATTATGGATCTTGTTGGCCTGAACTGTCTATGGTCTGCTGGGCAAAGTATGATTGCTATCATAATGGGTCAAACATCCGCGATTCGCATCATCGCAGCCTATACAGCAGCCATTTCTGGCACTCTAATGCTTGTGATCAGTCGAATCAATCATCTTATTGGTGTACGAACGCAAGACAGCGCGTTAATTGCTTCAGCACGAGATTCGCTCAGTGATGCTTTTACATCTTACGGCACTATGATTGCTATTTTTCTCACCTATTGGTTACGGCTAAATTGGTTTGATAGTCTCGCAACGCTTATCCTAGGTATTTATATCATCGTGAACGGTAATCAAATTATCAGTACCAGCGCTGAAAAATTGTCCAATGGCTTCAACCCTGTGATGCAGGCCCACATTCGTCATTATATTGGCCTAATGCCCGGTGTACGTGATATCGACTATGTTAATGGCCGTTACACAGGTGACAACATTATTATCGAAACTGAAATCCGCGTTTCTGGCAAACTATCCACCACAGAGAGTTTCCAGCTTTGCAAACGTATTGAAGCAGATGTACAAACACAATTTCCGATTTTGTATTGCTGCATTCAAGTACGACCATTTCCTAACAGTATCGACTAAATAACGTGTAACCCAAGACTGAGGATTACACGTTATTTTTGGAATATTAGTCAGTTGTCACGATAACTTGCCCTGGCTGTGGGTTTGCCATGACGTAATCTTGCGCCTTTGCAATGTCTGCTAACTTAAACGTCTTCGAAATCGGGATGCTCAGGTGATTGCGTTTGATCAAATCAAAAATTTCATCAAATAATGCCTGACTTGGTTCACCACCGTCGAATACAGACAGATAGGCACCGCCGAGCGTAAATGGATCAAACTCTTTAAAAATCCACTCGCCAGCCAGCAATCCAATCATACAGCACACACCACCGCGGTTTACATGTTGAATGGAATCCAAGCAACTGACCGTACCGACCATATCAACAATGCCATCAAACTTTTTATCCGTTTGAAGTTGGTTGTCCTGATCAATGACGACGTGATCGACGCCTTGATCCAGCAATAATTGCTTACGTTCAGGCTTTCGCGTCGTGGCTGAAACCTCAATGCCTAGTGACTTAGCCAGGCCAATCATCGCCATCCCCACTGCAGTCGTGCCGCCACGGACTAACAATGATTGACTCTTTTGCACTTTCGTCATTCTCATTGCACCAAACGCGGTATAAAAGTTTTCCGGGTACTGTGCCAACGTTTGCCAATCAACATCATCGTCAACCGCAAACAATAGTTCATCGGGAACTAAAGCATACTCTTGATAACTACCGTCAAATTCACGACCAAAGCCACCGTTAATCACGAGAACCCGCTGGCCTTTAGTAAATTTCGAGTTTGCAGCTGGTTCAAATACTTCACCGACGGCCTCCACACCAATGACTCTTGGAAACTTAACTGATGGCGAGCCTCCTGCACGCGTCAATACTTCGTAACGATGAATTCCAAACGCCTTAATGTTAATCACCGTATGTGTCGCATCAGCCTTGGGAATGGGCCGATCTTCTATCTTCAATACACTTGAGTCGCCAGGCTCACTAATCACAACTGCACGCATTTTCCAACCTCCTAGTAAAATTTACTAATCATAACCTATTCCTACTGTAAGCCTTTTCTTGGATAAGGAAAATAAAACGAAGATTTTATATTGACAATGTTACTATTAACAATTATAGTATCAATTGTTCGAACGATACTATAATTGTTAATATGAAAGTGACATTGATTATGAAAAATAAAAACATGCTATTAATTCTAACCATGTGTATCGGCACTTTTCTATGCATGCTGGACACAACGGTGATGAACATTGCCTTACCCGCAATTCAAACCAGTATGAACGTGCCACTGGACCAGTTATCCTGGGCACTTAACATCTACACGATCACGTTTGCCGTACTCACTATTCCTTTAGCCCGGCTAGCTGATATTTTTGGTCGTAACAAGGTCTATCTCCTCGGTTTGTTGACATTTGCGATTGGTTCCTTTGTTTCAGGGGATGCAAATATCCCAGCAACTCTGATTGTCGGTCGAGGCATCCAAAGTATTGGTGCTGCGATTATTTTCCCAACCAGCATGACTATCGCTATTGCTTCGACCTCACAGGAAAAACGTAAAACTGCACTGCTTACAATTGGTCTCACACAAGGTCTGGCCTCAACTTTAGGCCCGACCATCGGTGGTGTGGTCACTGAGTTCCTAGGTTGGCGCTGGGTCTTCTACATCAATCTCCCCTTACTGTTGATTGCCTTTATTGCCGTGATTATGCAATTACCGCTACGTCATGAACCACGAATCAACGCTAAAATTGATTTTGGTGGCATGTTACTTTTGATGGTGACCTTATTTTCACTCACATTATCCCTAACGCAGGCCACAGATTGGGGTTGGACGAGCAAACGGATCATCGGTCTAGCGGTCTTGACTGTGATTGCTTTTATTGCCTTTGTCTTCCTAGAATCACGTGTGAAATCTCCAATGGTTCGTCTAGATTTGTTTGCTGACCGTCAATTTTCTGGTGCGGCCCTCACTGTTATCTTGGCCGGCTTATTGTTAATCGCAGTGATGGTCATTATGCCAACATTCTTCACACAGGTTCAGGGCAAAACAGAACTTATCGCGGCTCTGTTAATCACACCAGCCTCGTTCATGATTTTTGTGATGTCACCAATCGCTGGAAACATTATTGAACATTACGGTCCCCGTTTGATTATTACTTTAGGATTTTTGTCCATGGCGGCCGGTTATGGTGTTCTTGGCTTTATGAATCCTGACCGTTACTGGCAAACATTGATTGGCCTTGTTCTGCTCGGTGCTGGGTATGGCGTCATTATTGGGCCCATCACTGTCCTGGCCGCATCTGACTTTGAAGGCGAAAAATTGACGGCTTCTCAGTCCGTTATGGGTGTTCTTCGTCAAATTGGGAGCGTTCTGGCTGTTGCTATCTTCGTGTCTCTACTGACAAGTAACATCAATACTGCAAAAACAACAGCCTGGCATGATGCCCGCAACCGTATTGAACAAACATCTTTGTCTCAGACCACCAAGCAAAAAATGTTAACCGTTACTCATCAACATTTCACGAGTAATGGTGCTAAAACATCAGGTCATCACAGTAACGGCATCAGCCAGCAACAGCAGGCACAGATTATTTCTCGAGAAACAGCCTTGGCTACTGTTAAAGCCCATGTTGATCAACTTCCAGCACCACAGCAGGCAATTGTCCGTCAGCAAATCAAGACACAAGTGACCAAAAAGGTTTCCGCCGTCATCAAACATGACAATCGTGAAATCAAACGAACTAGTTCTTCTATCGCAACACACACAAAGTCTTTGATTTCACAGGCGTTCTTAACGTTATGTCGACATGCATTTCCGTTTGCCATTGTGTTTGTTTTCGTTGCCCTTCTCTTTTACCGTCGTAAAGATTACTTGGCACTCATTCATCACGATGTAAAAGTCGAACAATAAACATATCAATATTTATAAATTCTGTGATAATCTGTATTTAACCTTCAAAGGAGTCAGAGTATTCATGAAAAGTCGCCAAATCGTTCTTGGAATTTTAAAAAGTGGGCCTCAAACTGGCTATGACATTACTCAGTTATTTCAAACCAGTTTTGCCTTTTTCTTCGACAGTTCAGCTGGCATGGTGTACCCCGCCCTGCGCAAACTGGAAAAGGACGGTTTGGTGACTAAAGAAATTGTGCCACAACAAGGTAAACCGGATAAACACGTGTACACCATTACGGACGCCGGAAGTCAGGAATTTGAGGACTACTTAAAGTCGCCCGTAGAACCAGAAAGTGTCAAATCGGACTTCTTGGCACGGCTGATGTTTGGTGAGTTTGTCGATCCTGAGCATATCGTTCAAATTGTTAAAGATGAAATTGCTAAGGAGACTGAAGAAGCTGAACAACTACAACAGCGCCTTAAAAATTATCTGCCAACGTACAATAAAACAATGTCTACCGGACAAAAGCTTGCCTTTGCCTATGGCATAAATTCAAGTAAGACTGAAATTGCCTTTTTACAGCAATGGTTAGACGAGCATCCAGACGGCAAGTAATTGCCACACACGTCGAACTATATATTCAAAAAGGACCCGATGAAGATTTTTAAGCTTCATCGGGCCTTTTAAATTTCGTATGTTAATGGTCTCTGTTACTCTGACCACTCAGTTATTAGCAATTAGTAATCCCACTTGCTTAGGAATCATAATTGCGCCGTCACGCTGTCTTAATGCCCCGAAATACGTCGCAAGTTGTTTTAACAACGCATCATCAATACCGTCGTCAGGTGTTCTCGTAGATTCAATCCAAGCAATCAAGTCCGCCGTTTTCGTAATACGTAAACTATCTGGGTAATCGCGACGGGCAACCTGTCTAAACGCAGTCTCTAATTGTGGTACTCCGTTTTGCAAGTTAAAGCTCAGCTGGTCAGAAAAAGACGTATTTGATGGTTGAATTGATTGAATAGCAGTATGCAGGTAATATTCCATGCCATGATTTCCATTCGCTGATGTGTAGAATGTGCCGTGCGGTTTCAGAACTCGCCTAATCTCACGGATCGCCAAGGCAATATTGGGGACAGTATGTAATGTATGATTAGCAATAACGATATCAAATGTACCGTCCTCAAACGGAATTGACTGGGCATCGATTTTTAAGCAATTAACCCGAGAATCCTGGTCAAATTGCCGCGTTACCTGATCAACCATGCCCTGAGAGTAGTCAGATAACGTTAATTGAACGGTCGACGAAATCTGAGTCAAATAGCCTTCCCAAAGACTACCATTGCCGCAGCCCAACTCTAATATTTTGTCACCTGGACGAATCGTTATCTGCTCACGCAGCCAAGGCATCAGCCCTTGGCTGTTCGTACTGTACTGTTGATGCAATCGTTGGCGAATTGAGAGATTCTTGTCTGTTTGATACTGTGCATTATTTTCAGATTGTGTCGTCATATCATTCCAAGCCTCCAAAGAACTCATGTGGCAAGGCACCGAAATGACCTTACGCCATGATGAATAATCTAACTATTCACTTTTTGGATTAACTCTGCAAGATATAATTTTTCTATTTCGTTGCGGCCAGCTTTTGTCGCGGCCGTTCAACCTTAGTTTGTTGCATTAGGTGTGTTGCTAGTCATTACTGCCATGGTATCCATGTAGTCATACCAGTGGACAATCTTTCGATTCTTGATAATCGCAATAGAACAAAAGTTATTGTCATAATTCTTACCAGTACTTGGTACAGTGCCATGCACAGCATATTCTAAAATGACCGCTTGCCGTTCAGAATCTTTGTACACACGCAAACCATCTGCGCTGTTTAACACAGCCGAATAACCATCAAACCAATTCATATAAGCCTGGCGACCTTCAATTTTATTTGTGAAACCAGGAATATTATACATAAACTCAAATACTGCGTTTTCGTCTACTGCTTCCCAGAAATTATCACTGTCAACTTCTCCTTTGAGCCCTTCCATAACAATGTTGAAGAAAGCCTCTGTACCTGGCTTGTATGTAAATTGTTCATTACTCATGATTAATTCCTCCTAGGATATTTTTGCATTTTCCAAACGAAATTCAGTAAGAATATAACCTCACTGACAAAATTTAGTTTATCAGTCAAAACATGACAACATTCTGTCATGTTTTATTAAAAAGGTGCAGAATCAATTATAGAGACTGCACTAATCAGCATCACTGTAATGCCATTACCAATAGAAAGGCTAGTCAAGATGAAATCAAACCGACTATTTCAAATGATTTACTTACTATTGAACCACGAAAAAATATCAGCACCTGCCTTAGCAGATCAGTTAGACGTTTCCGTGCGAACTGTCTATCGATACGTTGATGATCTGTCCTCGGCTGGCGTTCCCGTTTATGTTCTACAAGGCCGCAATGGTGGGATTGAACTATTGCCGGGCTATAAAATCGATAACACGATTGTCGATAAACAAGAACAATCCGCCATTTTGACTGCTTTGAATGGTTTAAAAAGTTTTGGTATAGACAATGGCAGCACGTTGGAAAAGCTATCAGCAATTTTTCATCAACAGCCAGTTGCGTGGATTACCATCGATCCATCCACGTGGTCTGACCAACGTCAGCAAAAAAATGATCTGGCTAAACTTAGGGATGCCATTATTCATTCTCACCTCATTAATTTTAATTACTTAAGTGCTAAAAACGAATATCTACCTCGCGAAGTTTTTCCATATCAAGTCATCTTTAAGGATAAGGCCTGGTATCTTCGTGGTTACTCGGTGGAGCGGCAAGCGGATCGCTTATTTAAGCTTTCACGTATTGATCATCTGCAAGTTTCTAAAAAACAATCAATGGTCGATGGTAAACGGCCTTGGTTGACTACCCGTTCATCACAACAATCGACAGCAATACATCAAATTCCAATTCAATTACACGCAGATGCAGAGTTGAAATATCGCTTGTTTGAGGCCTTTGCAACCAGTCAAATCATTCAAGAAGCAGACGGCGGCTACATCGTTAATACCAAAATAAATGACGATGATTGGCTGATCACCTATTTGCTTTCCTTTGGCTCTCACTTAAAAGTCGTAAAGCCCGCTTCTTTACAACAACGAATGAAACAAGAAATCAAAAAATGTTTGGCGCAATACAAATACATGACAAAGGATGTCAGGATTTGTCTTGTAAAATGAATCTATTAATAAAGTCACATCAATTCATGGAGGCACAGTTGCATGGCAGACGCTTTAAAAGATGTTTATTCAACAACATTCCTAACTCAATTAGGAACCGCAATTTCTGAACACGATTCATCGTTTGACGTTTCAAAATTCGTCCAAGACACAGTTAACGCTCAATGGTCATCACTCAAGTTGATGGAACGACGGGATCAAATAACTAAATCCTTACATAACCAGTTGCCTGGAGATTTCAAGCAGGCCGTCGAACTTCTATGTAATATCAGTACAACAATCACCGGGTTCGCGGCACTCTGTTTGCCAAACTACGTTGCAATGTACGGACTCGATGACTGGCAAACTTCGATGACAGCCCTCGGTATTTTGACGCAGTCTTCCTCAGCAGAATTCGCAATTAGACCTTTTCTGGTTAAATACCCTGAACAAACGATTGAGCAAATGATTGAGTGGTCTCATAGTCAAAATATTGACCAACGTCGATTGGCTAGTGAAGGAATCCGGCCACGTTTGCCGTGGGGAATCCGACTAACCCAATTCGTGGATGATCCGACACCAATCTTTCCAATTTTAAAGACACTTATTCACGACCAGAGTCAGTATGTGCAAAAAAGCGTCGCCAATAATCTCAATGATATTAGCAAGGATCATCCGCAATCCGTAATTAATTTTTGTCAGACACATTGGCACGATTCTGAAACAACCGATTGGATCATTAATCGTGGCCTACGAACTTTATTTAAGTCAGGTAATCCAGATGTACTGTCACTGTTGGGCTACAGTCAACATGACGCAGCATTGCTGACAAACGTTTCACTAACAGCCTCTTCAAAAACGACTACACTGAACCAAACATCAGTATTTAACTATCAGCTCACAAATGTCACAAATACGGATCTGCCACTTTATCTTGGTTACCGCGTACACTATGTTAAAAAGAACCAGCAAACATCTGCTAAAGATTTCTTTATCAAGCGTGTCAACTTAAAGTCACAACAGATACTAGACGGGCAATTCAAGCTGGCCTGGAAACAACTGACGACCCGCACTTTATATGCTGGCAATCACCATATTGAACTACTCGTTAACACTGTCCCAACTGCGACCACGGACATTAACTTATCAATTTCCTAGTTAACCAAATTTTTATTATTCAAAACTGACAATGTAACTATAAACTCCTACCTCTTCTGAAAATAAGCCTTTACACT
Organism: Furfurilactobacillus milii; assembly: GCF_009863985.1. Taxonomy (GTDB): domain Bacteria; phylum Bacillota; class Bacilli; order Lactobacillales; family Lactobacillaceae; genus Furfurilactobacillus; species Furfurilactobacillus milii_A. Next base: position 72,150 of record NZ_WEZT01000001.1, read on the forward strand.
TGATGTATCAAAGAGATCGAGGAGGCGAAGAGTATGAAAATCAGTCAACAAATCAAGCAACAACGTGAACAACGACATTGGTCACAAGCTAATCTGGCTAAACGTTTGAATATTTCACGCGAATCTATTTCGAAATGGGAAAGTGACACTGCGTTACCAAGTTTCACCAATGTCATTAAGTTAGGCGAACTTTTTGATTTATCATTAGATGATTTGATTAAGGGCGATGATAAGTTGATTCACAAATTTGAGTCACATGGGCCAGAACCGTTATCTAGGCTAAGTAAATTTGTTCTTAGCGTGGCAGGTCTATCTATTGTCGGGTATTTGATTGGGCTAGCGCTTCACATGTCTGCTAGTAACCTTCGTGATTGGTTAGAATTGCCATTCATCATTACATTGATTTGGCTTCTTTGCACAATCAACTGGACACAAATGAACCGAATCTTGTCAAAGAAAACGTTAATAATCGGCGGACTCTGTTTAACGCTTCTGCTTATTCCGAGCTTAACGCAGTCTATTCATGATATGATTTCAGGAATGTGGGCCGGTATCATGCAAAGTGAAAAGGATGGTTATCTAGGCGTAATCCTCCTTTTTAAGTCCATTTTATTCAAATAGAACGCATAAAAAATCGACCAATTTTCTCAAATTGGTCGATCTTTTATTTCCCAGGAAATATCTTTAACTACAGCTCATGCTGATACTTAATTGTACTCTGCCCATTCGCTAACGAAACAACCTGCAGTTGATCCGGAATTTGTTCCTGCATTTCTGTCACGTGACTGATAATACCAATCATCCGATTGTTGCCTTCAATGGTCTGTAAAGCTTCCATCGCCATCTGTAAAGCTTCACCATCCAGTGAGCCAAAACCTTCATCTACAAAGAGTGCTTCGATTGTGATTCCGCCCGCTTCGCTTTGAATGACTTCGCCTAGTGCCAAGGCCAGTGACAAAGCAGCGATAAAACTTTCGCCACCGGACAAGGTATGCACGCTACGGACTTTGCCAGCCTGATCGTCAAACACGTTGATCTCTAACCCAGTATCTGTAGCCCGTGAACCAGTAGCTGTATCCAAGCGGAACTGATAGCGTTTATTCGTCAATACGGCTAGCCGAACATTGGCCACTGTCAGCACTTTCTGAAGATAGGTTTGTAAAATATACCGCTCCAAGCTCAGATGCATATCGCTTCTACCAGTAGCAGTGTCAGCCAACTCAGCCATTTCGGCCAATTGTTGTTGTGCTTCGCGGCTTTCATCCATTAACGTCTTCATCTTGGTCGCCACATCTTCATTGCTTTGGACGACTTGTTGAAAATCATAGAATGCTTGCTGTGCACTCCGTTGCTTTTCGGTCTGTACTTCACGGGCTTTGGCAGTTTCGTCCACATTTGGCTTAGTCTGATCGCCAATTTGTTTCGTAAGTGTCTCAACTTGCGCAGTAGCACGACTTTTATCTGTTAAGAAACGTTGATGCACTTTTCTTTGATTATCAAGTTTGGCAACTTCATTCGCCAATTGATTGAACACTGCCAGTTCCACAACGGGGCGTCGTTTATTTAAGGCTCCATCAAATGTTTGCTGTGCACTCATGGCTGCCCTGTGTTGTTCAGTTTGAGTCTGGGTCAGACTCGTTACCTGCGTTTGTAATTGTGTAACGTTTTGCTGGGCCTTATTTTGGGCAGTCTGATGTTTGGTCGTCTGATCTATATAAACCTGACTCGCCTGTTCAACTTGCTTAATATGCGCATCTAAGGAAGCTAAATCGTTAAACTGGTCTGGAAGATCATGACGACGGTCTTCAAGTTGTGCCGTCACGGTAGTTAATTCCGTTTGCACATGTTGTACCTTTTTGTTGGCCTCATCACGCTGGGCAGTCAGCGTTTCTAACTGCGGTTTGATGACGGATAATTGTTGCTGGAGTTGCGTACGATGTTCCAGGGCATCGTTCAGTTGTTGAACCGTGTTAGCTAATTGTTGCTTAAATTGTGATAACGCATTACGTGCACTATCGGCAGTCACTGATTTGTCTGCTAGCTCAGCAACACGTTTAGCCCATTTTGACTCATTTTCCGTATAGGCAGACTGATCCTTTTCTTGCGCTGCCCTCAATTCATTGAGTTGTCCCGTAACATTAGCAACCTGCTGATTGATGTCCTGTCGCTGTTTATCTGCCTCCTTAAGTTCGTCTTCAGTTACGGCTGTTACTGTCGCCACCGCAATCTTAGGATGTTCCGTAGAACCACATACTGGGCAAGGTTCGCCATCTTCTAATTTTGCACTCAAACGCTGAATTTGGCCGACAGTCCAGTCGTGATCCAACTGTTGATAATGATCCGCTGCATCTTTTTGTTTGGCGGTCAATTCAGCCAATTGTTGTGCCGTTTTATCTATTCGTTGATGTCGCAGTTGTAACGCGTGCTGTTGTTGATCGAGGTCTGCTTGTTGATCAGTTAATGTTTTTAAAGCATGTTGCTGATCTCTAACCGTTAATTGCTTAGCGTCTAATGATTGTAACGTCGTGAGTTGCTGATCCAGCTGATCACGTAACTGCTGTTGCTCGCTGAGTTGCTTAGTCGTTAGCTCAGCGTTTGTTTGAGCGGCCTTTAACTGCTGCTGTTGTGCCACTTGCTGTTTACTCAACGTCGCCACAGTTTCAAACAATGGTCGCACTTGTTTTAGGCGCGTCAGTTCAGATTGCCGTTTGGCCTCTTCCGATTTTTGCGCATTTAATTGTTCAACGACTGCTATCGCTTCAGCCAATGTCTGTTGAGCAGTGTTCAAACTAGTTTTACTCGATGCCAGCCGTTCCGTGGTCCGCGTTTCCTGTTGCTTTGTTTCTACTGCCTTTTCTTGCAGTGGCATAGTTTGTTGAACCCACTCCAACTGTTTGATGTGAGCGGCTAGTTTTTCCATTTCAGCTGTCTGCTGATTGAGTTTGGTCAGCGCCAATTGTGCTTGCTCACGTTGGTTAAAGACAGCTAGCAAACTTTCTTCTGTTTTAACCTGAGTAGTCAATTGGCTCAATCGAGCTGATTCCTTGTCGTTTTCTTGTCGTCTACGTGCTAATTCCGGCTTCATCGCTTCATTTTGCTGAACCAGAGCGGCCAAAATGTCTGTAGCCGGTGCATCAGCGACCGGTACTTCTGTGTCATCTTGCCATTTAATCATTTTTGCATACGTCACCAATTGCGTACTCTGATCTTTTGACGCCTGACGCATCGTCTTTAACTGATCATTTAAATTATTGGCCCAACGCTTATATAAATCAGTTCCAAACAAATCGGCTAACAAAGCTTCCTTGTCATTACTGTTTGCCTCAAGAAAATGTCTGAACTGACCTTGAGGTAACAGAACGATCTGAGTGAATTGTGCTGGCGTCAGATGGAGCAAATCAAATAGTTTCTGATCCACTGTTCCGCGTTTCGTCCAGCTTTGTTCTTTGCCATCGCGATCAGTAACGGTCAATTCTACACTGGCAACTTGTTCAGTTGTCCCTGTACCACGCTTTTTAGCAAGGATCTGTTTCGGTTTGCGATTGATCACATATTGTTGACCATGGTGTTCGAAAATGAATGTGACAAACGTTTCTTCCGTTTGGTCAGCAAAGTCCGAGCGCATTTCATCGGGATTGCGGTCACCACCAGAAGAACGGCCAAACAGTGCAAAGCACATTGCGTCAAAAATAGTTGTTTTACCGCTCCCCGTCTTACCACTAATCAGAAACAATGGGGCATCATTAAAATCTTCAAAATCAATTGTTTGGTCCTTATAAGGGCCAAAATTTACTAAGCGAATTCGTAATGGTCGCATGTTAATCCTCGTGTTCAGCTTCCTGCAGGCCTTGTTCTGCCCACTTCTGTTGTTGCTCGCTCATTTCGTCATCATTCACGTGCTCAAAGAACTTCCCAAACAACGCCATTGGTGCCAAGGTTGGGTCCACAGTTTGAACGGTTGGTAGCTCGTCGCGGCCGTTCTGTCGATCCAAACTAACGATTCGTGGATAAACCTGACGCAAGCGATTCATTACATCTGGAATGATGGCCTTGTCTGTCAATGTCACGCCATAATAGGCATCCCGGTCTAACTCGTCATACGTTTCCGGATCGGTTAATTCTTCAAAAGAACCCGTTAAGTTAACGACATCCCGCAATGGCTTAATTGGTACATACGTTATTGTATTCGCATCCGTGTCCACAATCCACACGCCTTTTTGCTCGTCCGCCTCTGACAATGAAAACTTGACGGGTGAGCCGCTGTATTTAATCTTGTCATCGGTTAGCGCTCGATGATTGTGCAAATGACCAAGTGCAACGTAATCAAATGCACTCAACAAATCCAGTGGCACTGCATTAAGTCCACCAACGACGACTTTCGTTTCAGAGTCCGTTTGACTACTTCCTGCTGCAAAGAAATGTGCGACTAGGACGTGTTTCATCCCCGCTTTAAATGCTTTTTGTTGACGATTTACGACCAATGTCATCGCTTGTTCAACCGTCTTAATGCTATCGTCTTCAAATACGTTTCGAGCCTGCCATGGTTCAAAATAAGGCAACAAGAAAAACTGCGTGTCGCCCAACTCAACTGGTTCGAATGCATCCGCCAACTCGGTATTCAAGAAATAATTGGTTTGGGCATACCATTCACTACCGACATGCAAACGTGTGGCACTATCATGATTGCCACTAATTGCTAAAACCGGAAAATGATTAGTCAAATTTAAATCAATCAACATATGATTCAATTGTTTGACACTATCCTCGCTGGGCAATGATCGGTCATATAAATCGCCTGCAACAACGACTGCATCGGCTTTATGTGCTACCGCAATTTGTAAAATTTGTTGATACGCATCGTCCTGTTCTTCATGTAAATCAAAGCCATGTAACTTTTTACCAATATGCCAGTCAGCCGTGTGCAAAAATTTCATAATGGTCTCCTATTTTCCGAGTTAATCATGTGCTACAAGTTTACACCCAAGCTCAAATATCGTGGAACAGTCTTTTTATGTCGAGTAATTTGGGTCCTTACACATTTACATACGCATTTTGATAGCACAATGTTTGTCAAACTAAAAAAAGACAAAATCCATTTTCAGATTTTGCCCGCCTTGCTATTTAAATTAAGCTTTCACAATTCCCAAATCAATCATTGACTGTGCTGTAGCAATAATTGCCTCACGTGCTGAACGTGGATGCCAGCCCAACATGGTAACTGCCTTTTCGTTACTTGTCTCGGCATACTGTCCAACTATTAGAGCCACCATTTTCAGCATCGGATTAGTCAGTGCAGCAGCTTTCACCAGTGCGTTTGGCATTGTCTTTGTTGGTAACTTTGACGCAAATTGTGGGAACGCCTCCCGTAAAATATTGGCAACATCCAACATCGACAATGTTTCTCCGGTCGTAGCTAAGAAACGTTCGCCAGCCGCCTTAGGTGAGGTCATCGCGAGAATGTGCAAACTAGCAACATCACGAACGTCAACGTAGCCAGAATCAACCTTTGGCACTGCTTTGATTTTACCTTCTAATAAATCTTGAATTTGAATATTAGAATGCGAGTAATCTGAGGACAATACTGGTCCCATAACACCAACCGGGTTAACCGTTGCCAATTCCATCCCATTACCTTCATTGTTAATGAAATCCCATGCCGCATGTTCCGACATTGTCTTAGATTTTTGGTAAGGATGAATATTCTTGGCTGACAGGTCTGTCCAATCCTTTTCGGTGTATGGTGTTGTCCGGTTCTTGTGACCGGCAAAGATTGCCCCATATGCCGACGTTAGCACAAACCGTTTTACTTCAGCATCACGTGAGGCACGCATAACGCGGAGCACGCCATCCACGGCCGGACGAATCATTTCGTCTTCATTTTTAAAGTTTAATGTTGGTGTTGGTGAAGCTGGATGAATAACATAAGTTGCACCCTTTACAGCATCAGCCCAACCATCATCACTCGTGAGATCAGCTTCAACAATTGATAAATCGCTAAAATCCGTCACACCACCGTTTGTTAACATTTCATGAATTAAGTCTGTCTTCTTCATTGATCGAACAGTTGTCCGAACCGCATAACCCTGTTGTAATAGCTGCAAAATAATATGAACAGCGATAAACCCACTACCACCTGTAACAACAACTAATTTCTTATCCATTTTTGAATTCCTCCACTTACGTTATACTTGTAACATCTGTAAAAGAATTGTAGAGTGTTTCTTGTAGTTAAACAAGTCTAAAATAGGCATCTGTGACAGAACAGGAGAATTGTAATGGCAGCCACCAAACATGCGCAACAAATCAAACAGGACTCTCAAGAATATCTCACCACGGCTTTACTGCAACTGTTGGAAAATAAAGACCTAGCTGAGATTACTATCGCCCAGGTCGTCCGTCGAGCTGGTGTAAGTCGTATGGCATTCTATCGAAACTTTGAAACACTATCAGATGTTCTGACCGCTTACTTTAAACCACAGATTGACGCACGATTTAATGACATTATGACCAACACGCCACAGGATCAGAAAATTGCGGCATTAGGGCAATTCTTTACTGACATGACTGATACTTTTAATCTGGCTGCCAAACGTGGATTTGAACCCATTATTCAAACTGTGTTCAACGAAAATATGGCCACCTTCTATAAGGAGACCATCAATTGGAATGATATTAGTGTTGCCCAACAAACCTACTGGGTTAAGTTCATGAGCGCTGGCGTCTACGCAATTTGGCGTGAATGGCTGAGTAACGGACAAAAAGAGTCTATAGAAGCAATTCATGAAATTCTAGCAATGTTTCAACAATCGACATTGGCGGCCCTTAAAGAGTAAACACATTTCTATGTCGTCCAAGGATGTCAATCAATGATCAAATAATCGCTAGTTTATCTTTTGATTTAATCGTTCTTCAGCACCACCATCGCGCAATTGTTCAACCAGTTCATTAAACGGCGTGTACGTTTCAGGCAACTCATTGACACCAGTAACTGCGTCTTCCGTGCCTGCTGCTACAGCCTTCTGATAATAGTTAATTTTATGATTGATTTTCTGCAAATTTTTCAATGCATCTCCAATTTGATCGATCACAACCTGTTTCTGCTCTTCAAACAACGTTAACCGCTCATCAAGTGTTCCGTCACCTTCCATACACCAGTTCACAAAATCGCGAATTTCATCCAGTTGCATCCCTGTACCTTTTAGGCATGTAATCACGGATAGAAAATTAAGGTCAGAATCGGTAAATTCTCGGCGGCCACTTGCTTCGTTACGTTTGACAAACGGTGTAAGTCCTTCCTTATCGTAATAACGCAGAGTATATATAGATAATCCCGTTTTTTTTGCAATTGTTCCAATTGAATAAGCCATCATCGGCCTCACTTTCTTAATAACGTAGAATGTTGATTCGATTATACAACGGCGGCGATTCTTCATTTTTTCATGACATTCAGCATTTACGAAATTCTCACTACGACAGAGGCCCTAACGTGACCATGAATCCTGTGCAGTGCACTATTTGCACTACTGCTACACATCTAAAACGCGTTCACTCCCCTAGAGCCTGTGCCGCCTTTGTTGCTACATATTTAAAACGCGCTCCTGACCCTGAATCCTGTGCATAACAAGAAATCGCCATCGCACAAGCCAAAACCGCTTGTACAATGACGATTTCCCGTTATTGCTCGGATTCAAAAACGGGTCAGTCACGCTCTACGGCAAATCATTTCCTGCCGCAAAGTATACGTCATACCATTCCTGCTTGGTGAGGTCGACATCGGCTCCCATTGCACTGTCTACGATATGTGCTGGCGTCATGGTACCCAACAGTACTTGCATATTAGCTGGGTGGCGTAAAATCCATGCCGTAGCAATCGCATTCTTAGAAACACCGTACTTATCGGCCAATTCTTGTAGTTTATCATTCAGTTCTTTGAACTTATCGTTGTTGATAAACGTCCCATCAAAGAAGCCATACTGGAAGGGCGACCAAGTCTGGACGGTCATGTGCTTGCGACGTGAATACTCCAATAAACCACCGTCGTGCATGACACTGCGGTCATCCGTCATATTGACATGCAATCCTTCATCGATCATGCCCGAGTGCATAATACTAAATTGCAATTGGTTGATGAGCAAACGTTGGCTGGTTGCTGCTTGCACCATTTCGATTTGTTCGGGATTGAAGTTTGATACTCCAAAATGACGTACCTTACCAGAGGCTTGGAGTTCGTCAAACGCAGCAGCAATCTCCTCTGGTTCCATCAGTGGATCTGGACGATGTAACAGAAAGGCATCCAAATAATCGATGCCCATCCGTTCCAAAATGCCATCAACGGATTCAATTAAATGTTGTTTTGAAAAATCATAACGTTGACCAAACACAAAACTGCCATGACTACGAGCGGGATCAAAAATAATACCACCCTTTGACTGAATATAAAGTTGATCACGTTTAACGGATGACTTGGCCAGAGCCTGTTTGAAGACCTTTTCGGAATTGCCCATTCCATAAATGTCAGCTGAATCAATATAGTTGATACCGGCATCATAAGCGCTATCTAGCGCCTTAGCAGCATCTTCTGCGGATAAAGCTTCCATCCGCATAATTCCTAATGCAACAGCAGACGCCTTAAAATTGGTACCGCCGATATTACGTTGTTTCATAAAATGTTCCTCCAAACTAAAATTTACTGTTTACTCACGTTAACTATAGAACCACCACCAGGGTTAGGGTCAAGTAGTTACCCCTGTTGTGCCACATTTAAATCGGCAATCTTATCCTCTAGTGCTTGAACATCTTTCAGTGCTCCCTGTAAAAATTCAGGATCCGCCTCAGAAAAGCCTTCTGAAAATGGCGTTTTGAGAAAAACATCTGCCATCTGCGTTGCCATGTATGGTGTCATCACAATACCGCCCATGGCTAAAATATTTGCGTTGTTAATAATGCGTGATAAACGAGCTGTTTCAATACTCTCACACAGTGCACTGTAAACACCGTTAAACTTATTTGCCACAATATTAACACCCATACCAGTACCACAGAAGATAAATCCGCGGTCAAATTCATGGTTGGCAATTCGACGACCGACTTCAAAACCAACTTTAAAGTAATCAACATCATTTGACGGGGTTACATCGGTCACTTCAACTCCCTGTTCAAGTAAATGTGTTTTCACTTGTTCCTTCAATTCGTAGCCTAATGGATCTGCTCCCATAATTACTTTCATAGTCATAAATAAATCTCCTTTTTGTTTTGTGTTAAATGACGACAAAAAGAAGTATATTTCCTCGAGTTAACTCGAGGTCAAGTATAATCAATAAATTTTTTTGCGAGCGTGGGGCAGCAGCTTTGAATCAACAGATTCACCCTGTTTAAACAAATACCTGACTTGTTATTCAAAAAAGTGTAGTCTCAAATTGAGCACTTTAAGCCACAAAACAATAAATTGTGATTGAAGGAATTTTTATGCACTTATTAATGGTCATCATTTCATGTATGAGCGGTTACTTTGGCCTTATTACGCTTGATCTAGTTTTTCGGGAACGCGTACAACTTAAATGGTTACCTTTTTGGCTTATCCTAACAGGTATTACGATGTTTTTCGCACTGGCGTTAGTAGCCCGCTTTCCACAGGCCCCAATGGTCATTTTTTCCGTTATTCCGTTAGTCCTTTTAAACTGGTGGATGCTGAGCTATATGATTCACGCCAAGAAAATTTTGCTATTACCTGTTGTTTTACTAGTTAACGCTTTATACCGTTTCATTGGGGCCATAACTGGTATGTTAATTAACTTTATGGCCGCCAACAAACAAAATACGATCTTAATGAAAGGCAAATTACAAGTTTAATCCGAACAAGCCCGGAAACTTTCAATGGCAGTCTGTTGATGATGGATTTTTAATGGTCGTTGATTAATAAGCTCAAGTACCGGATACCTCGAATTGTTTGATTTGGTCGTTAAACATATTCTACCCGGTATGGGTTTATTTTTTTACTTTGTGTTGCATTTCAATTGTAAATTCGCCTTTCACAAACGGAATCAGAAGTTAAAATTCGTATCAATAACCAAATTGCGGTAAATCGCACCATTGACGTCACCAAATTGGCACAAAAATATGCAACTAATAAAAAACAGCATCAAGGGCTTGGTTTAACTAGCATTCAGCGAGCACAAACATCAGAGATCTGGGTTACAACAATCATCGAATCTCATATTTTTTCCACGACCATTCATATCGCCAAATCCGGATCACATAAGGCTCTGCCAAGTCATTAACTGACTTAATAAGTAAACTGAACATCGCTAAATACAAAAAGATTTGTATTTGCGAAGTTTTTGATAATTACTTGCTTGCGCAAATAAATCTTTGGTTTTATAATTCTAATCACTAAAAAGGTAAGGAAGGTGAAACCAATGCTGGCAACAGATGACGGAATTTTAGCACAACTCAATATTGTTTCTCGTAAGTTGCAAATGCAGTTAAACAATGAACTCATGCCGCTTCAACTAACCGCCAGTAACTACTATTTCCTCTTAAAACTGAACCTAGTAGGACAAATGACACAGGATCAGTTATTTCACCAGATTTATCTCAGTCCAAGCAACGTGACACGTCGTTTGGATGAACTGATCCGGCTGGGGCTAGTCAAAAAGACCCGGGCCACAGATGATAAGCGATCCTGGAATATCAGTTTGACCAACAAAGGCACTCGTTTGATTCCAGCGCTTAAACATGTGTTAGCCCACATTAATCAGGAAAGTTTAGGCGCTCTATCTGCTGCACAGGTGGACGCGTTTACAGAGTCTTTAGTCCAAATTGCCGTTAGTTTAACGTAATTAAGGAGGCAGACCTGATGACAAAATTTGTTGATATTCACCATGAACCAAACAAGATGCTGACTTTGCCGGATGATTTCGTGGAAGTTGCCCGTGATCTACGCCCACGCAATCATAAAACAGTGACGGTAATTCGTTATCAACGAGCTGGCAAAGTCGTTCCCAACAATGCCCACGTCACAGTTATCTTCGGCAACGACGGTCGACTATTAAGCTACAACAACTTCAGTATCGATAGTGACGCACCGTTGCCACGTGGCGAAGAAGCATTACAGATTGCACAACAAACGTTTGAATCGATTGATCCGAACTTTGCTCGCCATTTGCGCTTCATGCGTATTGACAAGCAAACACGAACTTTCACATACGGTGGCCGAACCATTCAAACACCAATTCTCTGGGTCAAATTCTCACACCGCAATGGCTCGTATAACTGGGGTTCTGTAGGACCTGGCGGACAAATCGTTGAAGTTGAGCGCGACTCCCGTTGGAACTACCTGCTCTCTCGTCGTTCAACTGAAGAGTGGAATTTCGACGATTGGGTTCTGGTGCGCGAAGGCAAACGCCGTCAGTTACCAGCACCACAGCCATTGGGATAACGTCATCTGACCTATTTGGCTCATTATTTTCCGTTTGAAACCACACAATTCCAAGGAGGCTTCACCATGTTAAACGAAGATAAGTACGATTATGACGTTGAACGCTTAGGCCAATTGCGCGATGAACTGCAACGTCTCGAAGACAATGATTACGTCACCGCCTATTACAAGGGCTACAGCTCAGAAGGTCTAACGCTGGAAGAAGTTCGGGATACCATCAAAGAACTTGAGCAACAAATTCGTCAGTTGGAACGTGAACTCGATGAAGACGGTGAATAACCGCCTTCCCCATTCACTTTATGCAATCCTGGTTAAAAATAGGTGAAAGAAAGGAAGTGGGACCGTTGCTTAAAAGATGGCTTATTTTAAGTATTCTCGGCTCATTCTTCTTCATGGTCATCATTGACGGTAGCATCGTCAGTATCGCCATTCCAACCATTGCAAGAGATTTGAGCGTTTCAACAAACGCAACAACGACCATTATCGGCATTTACCTCATCACTATCAGTGCGTTGTTACTATTCTTTGGGCAACTTGGCGATCAGCTCGGTCGACCATTTATCTTTGAAATTGGGACTGCGTTGTTTCTGATTGGTTCGGGCCTTGCCGGTTTTGGCATCAACTTACCGTTTGTCCTCTTCGGTCGGTTTGTTCAGGCCGTGGGAGCCAGTATGACGATGGCCAACAGTTATGCCATCGTAACGGATACTTTTCCACCTCAGTATCTGGGACGTGCACTTGGCATTGAAGCCTTGTTCATCTCATTAGGGTCACTTGCAGGACCAGGGTTAGGCGGACTGATTTTAGCCTTCCTCCCCTGGGGGTACATTTTCTGGATCAACGTTCCGCTAGGCATCATCTGCCTCATTGCCGAATGGTTTATCTTTCCGCGACCTGGCAAACTTTCCCGGCCAAACGTAGATTGGTTGGGCGTCGGTGACTTGATCATCCTAGCCGTGTCCTTCTTCGTTGCCTCCAGTGTCATCATGACCCATCCGCTGTGGGCCATTATTGGCCTCATTATCTTCTTCGTGATGATCGCTGTGTTCGTCTATCACGAGCGCCGGGCAACGCGTCCATTATTAAATCTCAACCTGCTTAAAAACAGTGCGTTTACACAAAACGTCGTTGCCGCATTGATCAGTTTTGTTGTCGGGTACTTCTTCACATTGCTGGCACCAATCTACCTACAAATCGTGTTGAAGTATTCTAGCCAAGTCAGTGGTTTGCTGCTAATGGCCTCACCGATTGTCGCTTTAGTAGCAAACCCTATTGCCGGCACACTAACGGATAAGTTCAACAAACAGCGTGTTATGGCTGCTGGCTTAATCATCCTGCTGCTGGCTCAGATTGGCCTAGTGCTCAGCAATGGTCATGTTGAACCAATCGTCTTCATCGGTGTTTCAGCACTGATCGCGATTGGTACGGCTGTCTTTGGCACACCAAACAACACGCTGATCATGCAAAGTGTCTCAACCGCCGATCGTGGGATGGCAGGATCGATTAACTCATTAATGCGTGAATTCGGACTCGTGTTGGGAACCACGCTATCAACACTGACCTTCTATGTTCACCTTTCGTTTGATGCAGGTCATCGAACAACCACAGCTATCGGTCAGTCTGCAGCTAATATTATTGCCGCACAACGAACCGCCTATCTGTTTGGCTTATTGCTCTTAGCTGGCGCGGGGATCATCGTGTTCAATCGTGCACGCAAACGGACGATTGCTAAAAACGCCAATCTCGCTCATCAACACTAACATCTCTTTAAAAATTGGAGGATTTTCTTATGACAAAGTATTTGAACGTTAACGGCAAAGAAAACCGTAACCTTGTTATTCCAGATGATTTCGTTGCAGTTAGCCGTGAACAACACCCTCGTAATGGCGAACAGGTAACCGTCGTTCGCTACCAAAAGGAAGGTCCAGTAGTTCTCAATAACGCTCACGTAACGGTTATTTACGGTAGCGACAACCGCCTCATCAGCTACAACAACTTCAGTTTCGAAGAACCAGGCAACTTGCCAAGGAGTCAACAAGCAATCAACCTTGCGACTCAGGTCTTTCAATCCATTGATTTAGCTTACGCTCATCAACTGAGTTTCATGCGCATTGACCAAGAAACGCGCACCTTCACCAATGATGCTGGTCAACTCGTAACCACGCCGATTCTGTGGGTCAAGTTCGCTCATCACAACGGTTCCTATAATTGGGTCTCAATTGGACCAAACAACGAAATTGTTGAAATCGAACGTGAATCACGCTGGGACTTCGGTCAATGGCGTCGTGGAACAGAAGAGTGGAACCTTGATGACTGGGTCTTAGCTCGCGAAGGCAAAGGACCACAGCTTAAGGCACCATCTGCACTCGCCTAAAAGATCTGTCTGTTTCACGTGTAACAAAGGAATGTTTCTCAAGGACTTCCAGTTCCAAAAGACAAAAATCGTAGTGAATTTTAACTGCCATAAAACGACATGCACTTAGCCACATTGAGTACATGTCGTTTTTGTTTATACATATCCAAACATCTGTATAGCAAATTAAGAAAGCGCTGCCAAAATCAATAAAGTTATCTTGACACACAAATTTTTAAGGTTTATCTTGTATATGAAATCGATTTCATAAAGGCGGCAAAAAATTGTCAAAGCAAGTTACTATTAAACAAATAGCACAATATGCGGGAGTATCAGAAGCAACCGTTTCTCGTGTTCTTAACCAACCCGAATTGGTCAGCAAACAAACAATCCAGAAGGTTAAAGATGGGATGGACGAATTGCAGTATCGGCCGAGTGCTCTCGCACAAAGCATGCGAAATCACACTACAAAAACTATTGGTGTGGTTATTTCAAATGTATTGAATCCATTTTTTACTACCCTCGTCCGTGGTATCGAAGATGCGGCTACTAAGCGTGGCTACTCTGTGATTGTTTGCAACACTGACGAAAATCCAGATAAAGAACAACGTTATATCAATATGCTAGTTGATCATCAGGCAGATGGCATCATTCTGGCTAGCACCGGTAATCATGCCAACTATCATTCAATGGTCAATGACATGCCTCTCGTCTTTATCGACCGTATGCCACAAGGTAAGGATGCCAATTTATATGACACAGTTTTAGTTGATAACGAGAAGGGCAGTTTTAACGCCGTTGACGCTCTAATTAAGCAAGGCGCAACCCGCGTTAATGCCATTGTTAGCCCCGTCGCCACAACCGGTACAGAGCGTTTAAATGGCTTCCGAAAAGCACTAACAGCTCACGATTTCCCAATTCGTGAGCAAGATATTGCACTCGATGATTACCTTGGTCAGCACACCGCAGAATTGGCACTTAACCTCATTCAAACTAATCAGTGTGATGCCCTCTTCTGTGGTAACAATGTGATTCTAATGAATGTGCTGAAAGTCCTTAAAGAATGGCAAATTGGGGATATGAAACTAGCTGTTTTTGATGATCAACCTTGGTTTGATTTTGTTCAATATCCTATTATTTCAGTAGATCAACCAGCATATCTTATTGGTACCAAAGCTTTCATTACACTCATGGATCGCCTCGCTAATCCTGATCGTCCCGTGACGCATGACATCGTCCGGACTAAATTAGTAATTCGATAATAAATTACTTTTTTAATTGAAAATTTTGTAAGCGCTTCCTTAAGTGTACTACATAAAAATCAGTTAGCGATTTTCATGGCCTTTTATGAAATCGATTTCATTTCGTTAAATTAACTAACAAATATCTAGTCTTACATCTAAGGAGATTTATATATCATGAAACGTTCACAAATCAACACCATTTTGGATAACCTAATTGCTTTTGCCTCAGAACACAAAGTTTATTTCCCCGAATTTGCTAACTGGACACCCGAAGACGTGAAGAATGCCGGCCCAGAATATCGGGAAATCTTTGACAACATGTTGGGATGGGATGTCACAGACTTTGGCAGTGATGACTTTGCTAAACGTGGCTTGGCTACGTTCACTTTCCGTAATGGTAATTTCAACGACAAAAAAACTTATCCAAAACCTTACTGTGAAAAAATTTTGATCCTTGAAGACGGTCAAGAATTACCAATGCACTTCCACAAGATTAAGGAAGAAGACACTATCAACCGTGGCGGCGGTGTTCTCGACATTACCGTTTACAACGCAACAGCCGATGAACAACTCGATAAAGAATCAGATGTGCATTTAGTTAAGGATGGCAAAAAAATCACTGTTCCTGCCGGTGGCGTCGTTTCATTGGAACCCGGAGAAAGTGTCACGATGACACAACGCATCTATCACCGTTGGATGGGTCGCAAAGGCACAGGCAAGATCATGGTTTGGGAAGTTTCTTCATCAAATGATGACAACGTCGACAATCGCTTCTTTGAACCAGTACCACGTTTTTCGAACGTGGACGAAGATGAGCCTATTCGTCATGTTCTATTTGCTGATTACCCTACACTGCGTGGCAACAAATCATCGTCTTTTAATAGCTGGTATTCATGTTCTAACTAATGTTTGAACATGCCGTGTCCTCGTTCCCGAGTTAGGAATAAGGACACTTTTCTTGAAAGGAGAAGCATCATGACAAACGAAACGGCAAAAAGCCGCAGCAGTTGGTATATTTACTTTTTTGGTGCGCTAGGCGGATTATTATTTGGTTACGATACAGGTGTTATCTCTGGTGCATTGCTTTACATTCGATCAGAAATGAAACTTACATCCCTTGAGCAGGGTCTGGTCGTTAGTGCTGTTCTCTTAGGTGCCATTATTGGGGCTGCTATCATCAGTCCAATGTCCGATCGGTTCGGGCGCAAGAAAATGGTGATGCTCTCAGCATTAATTTTCTTAATTGGTGCCCTATTATCAGGCTTTTCACCTGATGTGATAGTCTTGGTTATCGCACGGGTCATCTTAGGTGTCGCCGTCGGTGGTGCGTCAGCACTAGTACCAATGTACCTAGCTGAAATCTCGCCTGCTCGTATCCGGGGCACGCTTTCCAGTCTTAACCAATTAATGATTATGACTGGTATCTTACTGGCCTACATCATTGACTATAGTTTTGCTAACGTCACAAACGGCTGGCGTTATATGTTAGCATTTGCTGCACTACCAGCGATCATCCTATTGATTGGCGGTGTATTGCTACCTGAAAGTCCACGATTCTTATACAAAGTTGGGCGAACTGAGGATGCTAAAAATGTATTGATGCGTCTTCGGGGAGACAATGAAGAAGAAGTTAACGATGAACTCTCAGTTATTGAAAAAGCTAACAAACAAGAATCCGGTACTCTAAAGGACTTATTCTCAAAACTTGTCCACCCTGCATTGGTAATTGCTGTTGGACTATGTATCTTCCAACAGATTACTGGATGTAACACTGTTTTATATTACGCTCCAACCATCTTTTCACAGGTGGGACTCGGAAATTCGGCTGCCATTTTAGGTACTGTTGGAATAGGTGTCGTCTCCGTTATTACCACCGGTATTGCTGTCATTATCATGGATAAGTTTAACCGTCGCACGCTGCTTAACTTTGGTTCCGTTGGTATGGCGGTCTCGCTATTTACACTCGCAATCGTGACTAATTTTGCTGAAAAAGGTTCTGGACTCTCTGCCTGGATCGTTATGATTGCTCTTGCCGTGTACATTGTTTTCTTCTCTGCAACTTGGGGACCAATTGCTTGGGTCGTAATGGCAGAAGTCTTCCCGTTAAATGTGCGTGGGTTAGGAACTGGTTTCGCGAGTGTTATCGACTGGTTTGCTGACTTAATCGTTTCATTAACTTTCCCAATTTTATTAACTTGGTTAGGAACATCAATCTTCGCTATTTACGGGATTATTTGTATTTTAGCAATTGTATTCGTCTCAAAATTCGTATTCGAAACTCGCGGCCGCAGCCTTGAAGATATTGAACAAGAGCTGCATAACCGCGCTAAATAATGGTAGGAGGACATTATGATTACTAACAAAATCGAAGAATTTGATCATCATAACGGTCGTCTTATTAAGAAGTTTACATTAATCAATAAACGTGGTTCGAGTATTAGTGTATTGGATTTTGGGGCAACCTGGTACGAATACCGTTTAGCACATCACGATCAAACGACACAAAATGTGTTATTAAATGAACCTGATATTGCGCATTATTTGAACAACCCATTCTATTTAGGTGCCACAATTGGCCGTGTAACCGGTCGAATTAAAAATGGTCTCTTTACACTTGGTGGAAAGCAGTTTCAACTACAACAAAATGAAGGCGCTACCACTCTGCATGGCGGCCCCCACGGATTTGCTTATTTACAGTGGGAAGGAACTATTTTGTCCACGGACGATGGTGATAACTACCTTCAATTCAGTCGACAAGTAGACCAGTCTTTGGACGGCTTCCCTGGCACCATGACAGTCACAGTCACTTATGCGCTTTCAGAAGACGACACTGTTGACATCACTTACCAAGCCATCTGTGATACTGACACTTTGTTCAGTCCCACTTGTCACGCCTACTTCAACTTAAATAAGGATAATCAAGACATCAGAAACCATGACATAAAGAGTAATGCTCAATTTGTTGAAGCATTGGATGAGGAACATGTGCCAAACGGTATTCTGGCCCCCATTGACAACGACATGTATGATTATAGAAATTTTAAAAATGTTGGTCAGGCAATTAAAAGCATTATTGACAGTAATCACGGCGCTGGGATTGATGATACTTTTCTCACGCCTGCAGGTGCCGACGTTACCATTCGTGATCAAGAAAGCAACTTAACATTGCAAACGACTGCGGATCGTAACGGGGTTACTATTTTTACAGCCAATGGGTTTACACCAACCATGCAAACTAATAAGGGTGCAGGAAAACCATTCCTTGGTATTGCAGTGGAACCACATATTCTTTCCAATGCGATTAACCTCGAAGGTTTTGGTAACATGATTTTAAAAGCAGACGTTAATCAAACCTACCACGCACGGTATCATGTTTCTGAGGGGGTCTAAGCATGAGTTATGTATTGGGCATTGATCTTGGCACCAGCGCTGTCAAGGTTTCAGCCGTTAATCAGGAAGGTGTGATTGTTGCTCAGCAATCATTTGATTATCCACTCAACCAACCACATCCTGGATACAGTGAACAAAATCCTGAAGACTGGGTATCTGGGACTACTGTTGCCATTGTAAATTTAATCTTGAAAGATCATCTCAAACCAGAAGACATTGAAGGCATCAGTTATTCCGGTCAAATGCACGGCCTCGTCCTGCTTGACGAAAATCATCAAATACTGCGGCCTGCAATCTTGTGGAATGACACCCGCGCAGCAAAACAGCGTCATGAAATTACAGACGTTTTGGGTGATCGTTTTGAAACAATCACTAAGAATCAACCTTTAGAAGGGTTCACGCTACCCAAGTTACTGTGGGTCAAAGAAAATGAGCCAGAAATTTATAAACAGATTGCTACGGTTTTGCTTCCCAAAGATTATGTTCGTTTTAGAATGACTGGCAAGTTAGCTATTGACTACTCTGATGCCACTGGAACGGTCATGCTTGACGTTAACGAAGGCACTTGGAGCAAAGAAATCCTGAATGCATTAAACATCGACATCGATTTATGCCCGCCGTTAATTAATTCCACGGATTTCGTCGGCAATATTACGAGCAGTTACGCATCCTTCTCTGGTCTATCTACTAGCACTAAAGTCTTCGGAGGTGCAGCAGATAACGCTGCAGGCGCGATTGGCGCCGGTATTGTTGATGACAAACAAGTTATGGTAAGCATTGGGACCTCGGGCGTTGTTCTGAAGACGGAACCTAAAACAAGCAATTACCGTGGTGTGCTTCAATTTGAAGATCATGGGATCACTGACCAATACTATTCCATGGGCGTTACCCTAGCCGCGGGTTACAGTCTTGGCTGGTTCAAACGAACTTTTCTTCCAGACCATTCTTTTGATGAGCTCACTAGTCTGGCCGCCGAGAGACCAATCGGCGCAAACGGGCTTATCTTTACACCATACATTGTAGGAGAGCGAGCACCCTACGCAGATGCCGATATTCGCGGCAGTTTTATTGGCGTAGATGGTGTTCAGACTCAAGGCGACTTTATCCGATCAGTGCTGGAGGGAATCACTTATTCTTTTAAAGATATTTTGCAAATTTATCAGAACAACCATCGTACGTTTTCACAGGTTGTCTCTATTGGTGGTGGCGCCAAAAGTTCGTTTTGGCTGCAACTACAGGCAGATATTTTTAATGCACCAGTCACCAGCCTTGTTAATGAACAGGGTCCTGGATTAGGAGCTGCTATGATTGCCGCCATGGGATTGGGTTGGTATTCTGACTGGAAAACTTGTGTCGCAAAGTTTGTTCAATACGGTAAAATATATCAGCCGCAACCGGAGCATGTCGCACAATATGAGCAATTTTACGCTGTCTACCATCAAGTTTACGAGGCAACGGCATCTCTAAGCCATCAGCTGTTGCAATTACGTCGTCGAAACAGTTAGTCGGTGTGACTAACCTTACACTCGTGCACGCATGACCATTGATTCATGTTACACGTGGAACATTTATTAACTGCCTAGACATTAAATACCCCTGAATGAATCTCGAATTGGATTCATCCAGGGGTATTTTTGTGTCTGATGAAATTCTCAAATGGCTCGCTAATTTGGCGTTAATTCTACCAAGCCGGTAAGGTATTTCCTTTGTAGTACTTCTTCAAATTCTGCTTGGTTGCCTCCGTCTGATAGGCCTTCACGATCTTTTTGTACGTTGCGTTGTTCTTATCCTTCTTCAAGGTTGAAACAACATTGATGTACTGACCACCTGTCTTTAAGTGTTCAGCATACAGAGCATCCTTAAGTGACAGCTTAGCAGCCGAAGCGTAGTTACCATTGACGACTGCAGCATCAGCACTGGATAGAGAACGCGCCGTTTGTGCCGCGTCAACAGTTGTAAACTTTAAGCCCAATCGATTCTCAGTGACGTCCTTAGTAGTTGGCAAGCTAGCCTTGTTCAGCTTGATAAAGCCAGCCCGTTTTAAAAGCACTAATGCTCGCGTTTCGTTAGCCGCGTCATTCGGAATCGCAATCTGCGCACCACGTTTGATTTCTGACAATTTCTTCAACTTATTAGAATACAGCGCTAATGGTTGAAAATAAGTATTCCCAATAGCAACGATGTTAGTGTGATGTGCTTTGTTCCACGCATCTTGGAAGTTTAAACTTTGAAACGCATTAATGTCTACGCTGTGGTCTGACAGGGCCGCATTCGGCTGAGTATAGTCGGTAAAGTTCACAATCTTTAAGGTAATGTGATCCTTCTTCTCAGTCTCTTTGCCAACGGCTTTCCAAATGGCTGCGTCTTGGTCGCCCACAACACCGACCTTCACGGTTTTATTGCTGCCCTTTCCACAACCTGCTAATGTCAACGCCAATCCAAACGTAATGCCTAACGCTGCTAATAAACGTCCCGTTTTTTTCATATTAAACCTCTCCCTATCAAATCAAATTCACGACGGTCAACTAAACAAACAACTGGCCACATTTACATCGAGCACAAAATAAGCGCTCCCTAAGTCCATCAACTTAAGAAGCGCTCGCACACGATACCATTCTTGTTTCACCAAGACTTACATCTTGATGCTTACTAGCCATTTTCATGGCGTGCACAATAATGAGTGCCGGTCATTGCCACCTTGCCTTGCGGTTCAGTGACACCAATCACAGGCCATTTTCATATTGTGCCCTGCGACCTCGTTTCAGCTAAAGAGGCTCTCTAAGCGCTGGCAATCAACATTACTTTCCTGATCAATTCGTTTTGTTGTTTGATTGACAAAAATATACGCCCGTTACCATTAAAAGTCAGTGAGAAAAATTGAAGAATTAAAACAACAAAATCGATCTATTGAAAGCAAGCCGTTTGAAACTAAATCGTACTTTCACCGATATTTCGGCTGACCGTCGTTAACTCAAACATTGGCCACAACATGAGCAAACCTAAGAAAACAAAACCAAACTGATAAGCGTGTCCCAATGTCATTGTTTGACTGAGAACGGAGACAATCACCGTAATCAAGGACACCCCTAAACCTTGCGCTAACGTCATAATCACAGCCGTTAGCGTGTTCGCACTGTTACGTTCGGCTAATGGGACATCGGCAAATGTCAACCCATTGTATGCAGTTAACGCTAAAGAACGCCCAACACCGGAAACAAACGCCAACAACGCGATTATCCATGACCATGTTGATGTCGTAATCAGTGCCAAACAAAACGAACTGATCATCACCATCAAGAAGGCGCTAAAGAGTGCGCCACGATATTTTAGCGTTTTGATAATCACTGTCGTGAAGGGTTTAATGCCAATATTTCCCAGAAAAATAAAAATCACAAAGCCTGATGCTTTAACCGGTGACCACTGAAAAATCGTTTGCAAATAGACCGTCATTAAGTATGGCATGGCCCCGACTGATAACCACAAAACGCTATCGCCCGTTTGTGTGAACCGAAATGATTCAATTCGTAGTGACGAAACGGAAAACAAAGGGTTTTCGACTTTGCGTAAGTGAAAGTAGGAAAAGACTAACATCCCCGCGCCAATGATCACCATCAGTGCTGCTAATAGCCATTCCGAACGACCATGAGTCGCTATTTCTGCCCCAGCTAAAATTAATCCTGATGCAATCGCAATCTCGATAAAACCGATAACGTCAAACTGGCGATATTCTGTTGTTTGAGCATCTTGCTCAATCAGAAAAAGCCCAATCAAGATAATAATAATTCCCATCGGTAAATTGATCAGAAAAATCCAGCGCCAGTTCCACCATGTCACAATCAAACCACCGATTAACGGAGCAATCGCTGGCGCAATCAAGGCCGGCCATACTAAGTAACTCGTCATTCGCAACAATTGTGACGGGATCGTCTTTTCCAACACGATCAGTCGAGCCGTTGGTGTCATCATTGCGCCTGACATCCCCTGGATCACCCGCATCCCCAGCAGAATGGTAAACGTAGGTGCCAACGCACTGCCCAGCGAGCTCAGCGTAAATAAGCCAACGGCCAATAGCCACATGCGTTTCTTGCCAAATCGATCAGCGAGCCAACCACTTAACGGAATAAAAATCGCAACGGTAATTAGGTAAATACTCACTAGCAGTGCGACGGTGGCTGATCCAGTCCGAAAATATCTCGCCATACTCGGCAACGCCGTGGTGACAATCGTCCCATCCATGATTTCCATGAAGAGGCTTGCCGCCATTAATAACGCAATTTTGATTTCTTTAGTCATTCGATTGAAAGCCCCCGTTCTTCGCCAATGCTTTTTTAAAGTCTTGAATCCACTGCTGTGTTACCTGCGCTTGGCGGAGACGTAACTGCATCTTCTGTGACGCATACCAGTGATCTTTGTGCTCGTGCTTCTTTAGGTGTTCCAACTCCGTTTGACAGTCATTCACAATGGCGACTTGCTCGTTCATATACTGATCCAGCAATCCCTGCTGATCGGTTAAAGGCAAATGCTGCATTGAATCCAGCTTGATTTGAAAAATATCATCTGTGTGAGCGCCCTCAGGAACTGGCGCATACATTAATTCCAAGAATCGCGCTTCACCCTTCTTGGTGATAGCTGCCAATTTTGTCGATCGTTTGTCGTCACCTTGAACCGTTAGCGTGATGTAACCTTCTTTTTCCAAACGTTCGAACAGCGGATAAATAACACCAAAGCTAATCTTGCGGTGACGACCAAGTGAAACCTGCATTGACTGACGCAAACGATAGGCAGTTTTGGAATTCTCCATCAGTTCACCCAAAATATATAATTCATTCATCATTTTAGAATTTGCCGCCCTTTTATATCTTTTAGATGTAAATATTGTATATCTAAAAGATATAAAAAGCAAATAAAAAAACGGCCACTGTTGTGTGTCCGCATGGTTCAACATCATTATTGATAAGGGTTGCCATACTTTGTCGTATAAGCATAAAAACCAAGTTTATGTAACTCGACGCCCATCGCAATCTCTTTTTCTGAGCAACCAATCATTTTAAGAACCCGTTCCGTAAAGTCTAATGCGGCAGTCCCGTTGGCAGTAACGAGATTTCTATCGCTGACAACTTGAACGTTTTGAAAATCAGTCGGGTTTTTATAGTCCACATCGTCTTTCCACAAATATTGGGCATTCCCAGTATGTTTAAATCCTGTTAACAAACCAGTTCTCGCTAGAAAATCAACGGCTCCACAGATGGCTCCAACTGGCATTTTGTTTGCTAAACGGTGCGAAACAAGCTGATAAAGTGCCTCATCGTTAATACTCCAAGAATTGCCGCCTATTAGAACCAATAAATCAATGTGCTTAGGGACATCAGAAATCAGATCATCGATTTGGGTTGTAAACCCACCGATAGATTTAACTACAGGCTTTACTGATGCCGTCCTAACCTGCCAATCTTTCTTCTGATTTAATTGACTGGAAAGATAGGCTCCCTCCCAATCAGCATATTGATTCAAAAGGACAAACTCTGCTATTTTCATAAATAAACTCCCATTTTCCCGAATATATGTTCGCATTTATAGTGTACACCTTTTAGGAGATTATTCGAGCCAGGCTAGACCGTCCTTGCTACTAACTGATCATAAGCTTCCTTCAATTCAGACTTATCTGTTTTACCAACAGCCGTCTTGTTGGCAGTCACTAAAAACAGTTCACTGGCCTCCAAGAGTTCACTGACTTGCTGATTGCCAATCAGTGTTAGTACAAAGACATAGATCCTCATTGTATGAATAGCGCTCAGTGAATCACCATCGCTAACGCTGTCAGTCAATCCGTTAACTTGACGAATCACATCCAGGCTTAAACGTGCCATGGCTGTCTTAGCCCTGTAAATGCTCTGTTTGGCCGCCCGTCGTCGTTCAAAAAAGTTGAAAAGTAATGTCGTGAGCACCGCCGCAAACGTCGCTGCACCCGTAAACCAATCCGCTAAAGATCCAATTTGCATTAAGATCACCCTCAAATTTGATTCACAATCTGTTTTAAAAACGCTTGTCGTTGACTAAAATGGCTGTTCGTAATGCCACCACAATTGGTCCAATGCCGCTGCTTGATGCCCAGCTGTTTAAGCGTTGCTCCCATAAAAACACGCTTAATTGCGTTCCCGGAAAACAACTTCAAATACCAGGTTGGTGACGTAGACGTCGTTAAAACATCGGCCCGTTTGATATTCGTCATCCGACCCTTAACGCCTCGAGGAGTGTTGACGTAAGCAAACTGAGGCTTCATAACTTTATCAAAGAAACCTTTCAACATACCCGGGAGGTCGTTCCACCAAATCGGCGTAATGATAATAAGATTCGTACTACTCCGCAACACCGTTTGATATTTAGTGACTAGTGGATCCGTGGTGTCACCATCTTTAAATTTGGCCAGTTCGGCTACAGAATAACGTGGATCAAATTGATCTTTATACAGGTCAATAACGTCATACACTTCACCTAACTGATCTAACTTTTCTTGAACCGCCATCAACACCTGATGATTAAAGCTTTTATCATACGGATGGCAATAAACAACTGTTGTTTTACTTTGCATCGTTAACGCCCCCGTTTTTCACAATATCATCAATCATACTGTCCACAACAGCCTCATCGTAAATTAGTGCACCGTTAACGATGAGTTGTGCGTAGCCAAAGATGAAAGACCACAGTTTGGTAAACAACAAGTCACTCTCTTCGGTCAGATGATAGTCCTGTTTTAACCCTGCGACTTCCTGACTCATATAACGTAAAAAGGGTTCCTCAGTATTAGTGAAAAAATTCTGCTGCCGATACTCGGCCAGTGCCCTAGGACTAAAGAAAAGAAACGCCACTGCATGCGGTCTTGTACCTGCCCAAGACACAATCATTTTCCCTAGTTTTGCAATAATCTCCCTGTGTTCCTTGGGATTAAGTTGCGCCACACTTTGAATAGCTTCGGTTTCAAACTGACGTGAGACCTCTTGTAAGGCTGCATCCAACAAATCATCTTTTGATTTGAAATGCTTATACACTGCCGATGGCGCAATACCAACGGTCTTAGCCGCCGTCCGTAAAGATAGCAGGTGAAAGTCGTTCTCACCGACAAACTTAACAGCATACTCAACAATTCGCTGACGTGTATCCGTTGTCCTCAAATCTGCCACATCTATCATTTCCTTTGAATTTTGATTTTAGGATAACACCGTTCACCTAAATTGGCAATAAAAAGCGAACTTCGTCCTAACTCTCGTCAGACAGTAAAGTTCGCTTCGTTAATTCACTGTAAGTGCAACACTATTTAACCGAATTTTGCTTTGGCTCTCGTTGCAAGGCGACTAATCCCAGACCGACAATTAAACCGATAAGCATAAACGGTAAGAAATCCAGGCCATCTTTGAACAAGGGAAAGAACTGTTGGGCAAAATGATTGCAGGCTTTAACCACCGTCAATTTGGCAAACACTGGTGGCAAAGCGTGAATAAAATCAAAGATTGCCGGAATTAGGACTAGATAAATCGTCGTCCGATAAATTGTGACATTCTGATGAATCAGCGGCTGCAAGATTCCCAGCACAATCAGACTAATCGCCAATGGATACAACAACATTAATAATGGCGTTGAGAAGGCAATAATCTGTGTTAAGCCGATATTGGCAATCAGAAAGGCTCCCACCGTCGTCCCCAGCAAAAACGTTCGGTACTGAACACGCGGAAAACGACGACTGAGATCTTGCGCCAGTGATGTGATGAGCCCGATGGCGGTGGTCAGGCAGGCTAGCAATGTCAGTGCGGCTAATAAGGCCGTCCCAATTAGCCCGGTATAATGTTCCATAATCTGACCAAAGGCTAGCCCACCGTTAGCACTCATTGATGTGTAGCGAAGGCTAACGGCCCCCAACATAATCAAGAAGGTATAAATAATAGTTTCCAGTGACATCGAAAAGAGCCCAATTTTGGCGATAGCCCGTGACTGGTCGCCTTCATTGTGAACACCCATATACTTGAGCGCATTCACAATTGTGACACCAAAACCAAGTCCAGCCAGCGCATCCATGGTGTTATAGCCTTGTAAGAATCCGTTTGTCAGACCACCAATTGAGTTTGCCACCCCAACAAATGGCACATGTGTTAAATCACCCTTGATGACTAACGCCCAGAAGAAGATGAAAGTTAACAATAGCAGAAATAATGGATTGAGCAGTTTGCCAACATAGAGCGTAATTTTCTGCTGATTACTGGCTAAAAGGAACGTTGCTAAGAAGAATAAAAACGAAAAGATGGCTAAACTAATTGTTTCAGTCCCTTTTGGAATAAATGGCACCACACCGATTTCAAACGTAACCGTCGCCGTCCGGGGTGAGGCAATCAACAGTCCCAAACTAGCATGAGTTGTTAACAGGAAAAAAGATGCGAATCGTCTACTCACTGGCCTAGCAAGATCATACATGCTATCGCTACGTGTCACACTGATGGCAATAATCGCCAGCAATGGCAATAAAATTGCAGAGAGTAGAAAGCCAATCGTGGCTGTAATCCATCCTTTACCGGCTAGTTGACCCAAGTGAATCGGAAAAATTAAATTGCCGGCACCAAAGAATAAACCGAATAATAGTGATCCTAAGACGTAGTAATCACGTCTTGTTAAATGTTTTTCTCGTTGATCCATATGGTCAACCTCGCTTTCTGTGATTGGTACTTTGGGGTGAGAACTTGTGCTTTTGGAATGGATACTTTTACATAGCTATAACGTGCTCCCAACTCCTGAAAAAGGGTTGGTCACACTCAACATTTTATAAACGTGCACCTGACGCTCAGAAGTCTGCGCATAACCCGAAGTCGATGACCCACAAGCAAACTACGCTTGCACGTCATCGACCTCACGTTATTGCTCGACTTCTCCCGAGCTTCGGCATCACTCTAAATAAAAAAAGCGCCCCTGCAACATCTCTGTTGCCAAGGGCGCGAACGCGGTACCACCTTGCATCGTTACACTGTCACCAGCATAATCTCATAAACTGCAGCCATCAACCGGCTAGAGTTTGGTGACGATAATGGGCACCACCCCACTGAATTTCAATTTAAAATTCAAAAGCTCACAGGTTACTTTCACAAGTATTGTGTCACCCATTCTCATCATCTAGGGCTCGCTTCAAACACATTTTGCTTGTTACTCCTCTGCTTCATAACTCGTTTAATCTATTGTTAGCTATTTTAAATAATTGATGAGAAATGTCAATAGATTTTAATCTGAAGCAATGCAAAATGTATTTCCCGGGAAATGTCACAGCACTATTTTTGTGCATGATGTGGTTCCTTAATCATAAATCCTGCGGCAACCGCACCCACAACAACTAGGGTAATAGCCGTCATAAGAACGCCTTTGTACCCTTGATTAAACGCGCTGAACACTGCTTTGTTCATTTGTCGTAGAACTTCCGGACCGTTTGCATAATGTTCGGTGAATCTCTTTGCGCTTTCAACAACAGTATGGCCGGCCATTGGTCCCGCTTGGTGAAGGCCTTTCGTTATTCCCGTCACTGCTTGTTGTGGTAACTGACTAATTGCCTTTATGTTTGTCGCAACTGTGGGGTCATAAATATGGCTCAAACGTAAACCATAAATAACCACTCCAAAACTGATCCCTAATTGTCGAAAGACATTCATCACCCCACTTGCCATACCAACCTGACTCATTTTTACACTATCCATCGCTGCCGAGGACAACGGTGGGTTCACAATTGCATTGCCGATGCCTAAAAGGGCAAAACCGGCCACAAAGTCGATATACATAACATTGAGGCTAACAGCATGATAAATAACCAAAAAGCCACAGCCAATTAATAACAGCCCACCACTGATCATCCAACGTTTTTGCCAACGACCGGATAACATACCCGCAATAGGACCCAAAATCATGCTAAAAATACTGATTGCTAATTGCCTAACCCCCGTTTGCATAGCAGAATATCCAAGGTAATCCGGCATCCAAATCGTCAGATACGTGAAGAAAGCATATAACCCGGCACCCAAACAGAAAGCAGCAATAATGGTGCCATCGAACGAAATTGATTTAAAAATGGTCAAGTCAATCATCGGACTCTTAAGGTGACGTTCCAGCAAAACAAAGCCAATTAGTAACACAATTCCCGCAATCAAATAACCGGCAACGTGCAAGTTTGACCAATGCCATGCTGAATGAGTCTTTTTTTGAACCAGGCCGAATACAAGACTAAACACCATTGCAATACTTATCAGCATGCCAATCCAGTCAATTGAACCCTGTCGATTACCGTAGCTTTCATCAACAAAGTAGATAGCACCTAACAATGCGATAACACCAATAGGCACATTGATCATAAAAATAGCACGCCAATTGAATAGCTGAATTAAGTACCCGCCAAGTAACGGCCCCATAGCGGTGGCGACCCCAATTACGGAACTCCAAATACCAAACGCCAGTCCGCGATCACGACCGACAAAAGTAGATGCCACAATCGTCATCGACAGCCCCATAATGCCTGCGCCACCAATTCCTTGAATCGTTCTGAATAAGTTAAGCTGTAACCCCGTTGTTGATAGTGCTGAGGCCAGTGATCCTAACGTGAAGATTGTTAATTCAATAAAGAAGATTCGTTTGCGTCCAAAAATATCGCCGAGTTTGGAAGCAACCAATAAGACAACAGCGTATGCCAGTGTATACGCATTGATGATCCATTGAACGTCACCAAACGACTCATTAAAGCTTTTTTGGATTGTTGGTAGCGCCACGTTAACGATCGTCACATCCAACAGTGACATAAATACCGCCACACACAGCGTTGCTAAACTGAGCCAACGGCGAGCGCCATTGGCATTAGTCTTTGTTTTCATTCTGTACCTCCTCAATTGTCGCCCTTGTCCATTCCAGTGCCGCCGTTGCTTGAACCTTAGTTAGTGCCATCAATCGAACAGCATCTTTAAAATCATCAGGTTCAATATTTGTCTGCTTCATGTATGCTTTGGCTTCAACAGTGTCCTTAATTTTATTCTCTAAGTAATGTTCAAAATCGTTCAAAATACTGAGTTGCAAGTCCGTTTCAATCTGATGAAAATTACGAAATTTAACTTCATACGTAAAATCAGTGTTTTGATTCAATGGAACTGGATCCGTCATGAGCTCTTCAAATCGCTCACGCCCTTGCTCCGTCAGTGTGGCATCCTTTTTGCCACGATTAGCGTCATCCTGACTATCTGTTAATGTAATAAATCCCCTAGCCTCCAGTCGATCCAATAATGGGTAGATCATGCCAAAACTAATTTTCCGTCGATTGCCAACAATTCGTTGTAGGACTGTACGTAGTCGATATCCCGTCATCGTTTTATCTGTGAGTTGTCCCAAAACAAATAATTCGTACATCGTGATACCTCCATATATCAGTTTGATATGTAATTCGTGAAATTATCATATATCAGACTGATGCATTCGTCAATGCTAAACTTAAACCCATTTTTTATAGTTAATCACTTCCATCCTCGGCAACACACTTGTACGATAGTTTTAAAACCTCCGACTCGAAAGATAATGGGCTAATGATTTTAAAGGACTACACAAAGATAACTGATCCATCACAATATCCGGACAACCTGTTTTCCAGTGCGTTTGTCATCTGTCAACATCAGAGACGATACCTCATTGGTTTTAACAATTGGCGCAAACAGTGGGAAATTCCGGCTGGCAAGCGTGAACCTAAGGACGCGCCAACTGAACCAGTTTTACAAACGGCTATTCGCGAATTACGTGAGGAGACACACCAAATCGCACAACACTTAACGCTATGTGGGATAGCTACCATCTCCGATGAAGACAAAAATGAAAACAGAAATCGCGCTGTTTTTGCCGGTGACGTTCCACAACCAACGCCCTTTATTTTTCACAAAGGTGACGAAATGGATGAAATCCAGTTTGTGCCCAGTCAGTCCCTAAATACGATCAACATTGACCCCGTCGACTTGGCCATTGTGCGTCAGTTTGAAAAAAATTCTAAAATCTAACAAAAGGACTACTCGAAATATGGTTAAACAAGGAAAATACGCCGGCAGCAGTCGGCAAAAACAACTCCGCAATTTACGTCAACGAATCAGTAATAAAGGTCAGCACACGATCAACGAAACCGACTTAGTCGATTTTTTGCTTGTTCGTTGGCACTTGACTCAACACAATCAGACTCAGTTGGTTGAACAGACAACAGAACACTTCCTGCGCACCTGGATTGAGCAGGCACAACATGAAAAAAATCAGGTTTGGAACTTGGCTACCATTACGGTCAACACGTTGAAAGTCTTCGCTATTCAGGTGCCATGGCAATTCTATGCAATCATTAATCATGAATGGTCACACCTGCAACGTTTCTTGGTTAAAGAGGTGCCTGCCGTGCCATTGAAGGACCAACTCCTTACAGACAACCAAATGTCCACGAACGATTGGCAAACGGCGCTCAGCACTCAATTAACCGTTAATAGCTTTCTGTTAATGTTCCAAGGCAATCAACAACAGCTCAGTCGTGTATCCGACCAGCAAATCGAACAATTACGCAGTAGTTTTCTGACTGAAAATAGTCTCAACTGGCAGGCCGTTGCCACGGTTTTTCAACCGCTCAAATACACCATCCCTGCAGACGCAGATGAAGATAGCGTTCAATGGCTGACGGAGTTAGATGTGCTCACTCCCAATGCACTTCAAAAATAGTGTTCTCAAAAAAGCTCTGCGCAGGCCCACCATGTTTGGCAGCCTGTGCAGAGCTTTTCGCGGTTTCTAAATTAATTTCATTATGTGCTGATTACTTGCTGGCCTTAGCCCCTTTGTTAACATAGCTAAGTGTGCCAATGGGGCCAGATACTTGAAGCTTACCATTTTTATAGACCAGTTTAGTAACAGCTGCATTCTTCAATGGTTTGCCATCATACTTTTTACTCATCGTGGACAAGTATTCATTAATCGACATCCCTGAACTAACAACCAGCACGTTACCACCGCCATCTTTCGAGGTAGTCTTAGCGATATGGTTCAGTTCTGTCGTCATTCGTTGCTGAACCTCTTTAGCGCTTTCGGCACGGTCAGCCTTTACCAACTTGGTATCCTGACTGTTTTGGGTGTCGAGCTTGTGATATGCATTCTGCAGTTTATTCCAGTAATCTTTACCCGTTTTCTGCATAAATTCGTCACCGCTCTTGTATCCGTAAACGCCGGCAATCTTGTTATTGTCAGCGGCAATACTGTCACCTTCAAAACTACCGTAACCACCTTCGCGCAAATCCTTATTTTGGTTAACGGAAACGTGCTTGTTGCCCGAGTACTTCAACACTTCTTGTGCCGTAACTTCCTGACGCGTCAAATCTCCAGTGTAGGCAGACTTAAATTTGGTATTCTTCAAACCACGACCGAGGTTATCCGCAACCTTCACCCCATTGCTCGTCAACGGGAAGTTACTCCAACCTTGTACACGCAGCATAACGTTCGCCGTCGTTTCACCATGACGTGTCAGGTAAATCGTAACTGTTTTATTGCTGGCCGCTTGCGCTGACTCACTAGCTACGTTGGCAATACCAAACGTGCCTAAAGCTGTTATAGTGCCTAGAATAAGTGCAAATTTCTTCTTAAATGACATGTAAAAATCCCCTCAGTTAAGTGTTTTAGAAACCGCTTACATAAGCATATCAAATAAAAACGGTGAGTTCTTCGTTTATTAGAGAACTCGCCGATTTTATTAGGAAATATTCATAATGTAAATTATTGACTCACTATGAGTAATGACTTGATAGCTTCACGTTTATCCATTGCAACATATGCATCCGCAATATGATCTAAATCAAACCGCTTGGTAAACACCTTACCCGGATGAATATCACCCTTCAACACTGCATCCAAGAGAATGTTCCGGTCATCAGTCGTCACTGAAGCGATCCCACCACGGAGACCAATGTTTTTCCAGAATAGGTTATTGGTGTTCATATCCGCTTTTTGAGGCACACCAACACGACCAACAACGGCTCCTGGACGGGCAACTTTAACTGCTGTGTCAACGGATTGTTCTGTTCCGACACATTCTAAAACGGCATCGGCGCCGGCCCCATCTGTCAGGGATATCACGGCCTTCACTGCATCATCCCCACGCTCTGCAACGATATCTGTTGCACCAAACGCCTTGGCCAATTTCTGACGATCTTCATGACGACTCATCGCAATAATCCGTTTGGCACCTCGCAACTTAGCAGCAATGACACCACATAGACCAACCGCACCGTCACCCATGACAACGACGGTATCATCCTTCTTAACCTCAGCAGACGCCGCAGCGTGATAGCCTGTGGCCATAACGTCGGCCAGTGTCAACAGATCGTTCAATTGGTCGTCTGTATAATCTGATGGCTGTCCAGGCACCTTAATCAGCGCCCAGTTAGCATTCTTAAACCGTAAATATTCACCCTGATAGCCGACCACTTCATCGTCACTTGGATTCAAACAATCACCATCAAAGCCAGCTAAACAAGCTGCACAGTGACCACAACCATGTGTGAACGGTGCGATGACAACGTCACCAGGTTTGACGTCAGTCACCTCGCTACCAACTGATTCTACGATACCAATAGCTTCATGACCGACTGGCGTATTCTTTGGTCGGTCAGAAATACCACGATACCACCATAAATCGGAACCACAAACACAGGCTCGGACGATTTTCAAAATAGCATCCGTTGGCTGTTTAATCTCTGGCTTAGGTAATTCTTGTGCTTCAACTTTACCTGGTTCTACAAAGACTGCTGTTTTCATTACTAATGTCCTCCAATTATTTTCTGTTAATACCGAGGCTATCACGTGACCCATACGCAGGATCATGCACGAGATGCACCACTAAGTCAGCGATGCTTTCACGTGAAACATCATGACCGCCAAACGGTTCGCCTTTCTTCGTCACTTGATAGTCTGTATTGTCCCCATTATCAAACCATCCCGGGCGAATCACCGTATAGTTCAGATCAGATGCCTCAATAATATCGGCAGCATCCCGATATGTTTGCAACATCGGATTATGTTCAAGGTTACCGTCTGCGCTGACGCTAGCTGGGATCTCATTGTAGATTCCCATCGACGTAATGAATAATAAGCGGCCAACATTGGCACGATCCATCGCTGACACAATTGCCGTTGCCATTTCTGGCAGATTGCCACTTAAAGCAGCGAATACAACATCCTGATTTTGAAGTGCATCGTTCAAGATTTGAGTGTCAGTCACATTTCCCTGAATTGCTCGTTCCCGTTGGTCATTCAGTTTGCCTAATCGGCCGACATTCCGTGCCATTAACGTTAATTGATCGTCTGTGTGTTCCAAGAAATATTGACGTGTCACCTGACCAATTGAACCGGTAGCGCCGATAATAAGTACGTTTGCCATTTAATTTACCTCCTGTTCCACGTGTAACAATTTTTACTTTACAACCTTACAGTAGCTTGAAGGCAACACTTATTTTTGCTTTTCTGGCAAAATCAAGAAAATCGCTGCCAATAACGAAATCAGCAATAAACCTGCGCCAATTAAAATAGCATAGTGAAATCCTATTACCTGATTTTTAAACAGACCTTGAACGCTAACCAAAATTGACAATCCGACAGACCCACCAATTTGATGCATCACGTTGACAACACCGGACGCCGCACCAGCGTCCCTTACATCAGTGTGTGCCACACCCGCAGCAGTAAACGGACTGAGCGAAAGCCCTTGTCCAATATCAATTACCAGCATTGGTAAGGCGATGCCGATCGTTAGTAAACGCCCATTACCAAACTTCGCCGTCAAACGTGCCACTTGTAACGCCACAATAAAGTTAACAATCGTCAATGGAAAGAAAGCGACACCGGCCATTAACGCACTAAAACCTAATTGTCTTTGCATCAGTTGCGGTGTAATAAACCAAAAGCCAAGCATGGAGCCCAAATATAAGAAACGTCCTAAGTAAGCGCCAATACGTTCACGATTCTTAAACAACCGTAACGGCATAATCGGCTGGCTTGTTCGATATTCTTGGTAAGCGAAAATTGCCAGCAGCACAATTGCTAGTATGAGCGCAGATAGCTTTCCCCAAGTACCAACAATGCTGTACACCAATGCGCTCATTCCAAATAAAGAACTTAATGTGCCAATCCAATCCAGCTTTCCAGATCGGCCACCATCCTTTTGCAAATGACGAACAGATAAGTAGTACATCCACATACTGATAGGCACGTTGATGAAAAAACCAACACGCCATGTCAGCAGGCTTGCAAACACACCGCCAATAACTAAGCTAACACTCGCACCAATTCCGGCCATAGCACCATAATATGCAATGGCACGTACACGTGCAGGGCCTTCATAAGTATCCATCAAAATAGCCAAGGTCGTCGGTGCAAGAATGGCCGAGCCAATTCCTTGAAAGGCTCTGGATGCGATAATCATCGGTGCATTAACTGATAATCCAACTAGTAGCGAACCTATTCCAAAGATAACCAGACCAATTTGAAATACACGTCGCCGGCCAAACAAATCCCCTGCCCGACCGTCAAGTAGCAAAAATCCACCAAACGTTAACGAGTAGGCGCTACTGACCCAAGATAAAGTTTGCTGATTTAACTGTAAATCTTGAGCAATTTTAACAGTTCCCGTAAAAATAATTGAATTATCGAGCAAGATCATAAAATAACTCATCAAAATAACTAATAGTATCCAATCAAATCTTTTCTTTGTTGCCATGTTGTCCTCCTGTTGTTATGCAATGTTTGAAAGCTTAGACCTTCATCTGCACTTCAACGCAACAAGAAAATTTTCTTTTTTTGGCGAATCGCCATTCAATAAAAAAAACTGCTAACCACTACCCTCATTAGGTAATCAATTAGCAGTTCCATTTTTAATCTTTCACAGTCCTGTATTCTTAAAACCGGTCAATAGACCAAGGTATGCTTAAAAATCAGCTATTTATCGTTAGCCTTCCATAACTGTTCAAAAGTCTTAATAATCGTGTCAGTTGTAAATCCATACTTAGCAACAACTTCTGGTCCTTTACCACTTGCGCCAAAGCGGTCAACACTCACGTTGGCGCCGCGAGTCCCCGTGAAGGCACCCCATCCAAACGAAGACGCCATTTCAATGGATATACGTAGCTGGACATCTCTAGGTAAGACGGATTCTTGATACTCGGCCGATTGCTGTTTGAAAATATCCATACTTGGCATCGAAACAACGGACACATCATATGAGCGATCACGTAATGTTTGCTGTGCTTCTATCGCTAGAGCCACTTCTGAACCAGTAGCAATTAAAATGCCATCGGGTGTTTGACTCTTGGCGGGTGAAATCACGTACGCACCCTTTGACACTTTGTCAGCGTCTGCCCCTTCAAGCAGTGGTGTGGCCTGTCGCGTCAAGACAAGTACGCTGGGCCGATCAGTCGTCTGGGCAATAGTCTGCCAAGCGCCCAATGTTTCGTTTGCATCTGCTGGACGAATCACATTAACGTTTGGAATACTTCGCAAAGCGGCTAACTGTTCAATCGGTTCATGAGTTGGCCCATCTTCACCTACAGCCAGTGAATCATGCGTGAAGATGAAGGTTGATGGTATTTGCTGGATAGCGGCCAAACGAACGGCTGCCTTTAGATAGTCGCTAAAGACGAAGAACGTACTGCCAAACACGCGCGTACCACCATGCAACGTAATACCGTTAACTGCTGCCGCCATGCCAAACTCACGCACACCAAAGTAGATATTGCGACCCTTTGGCGTTAATGGTGTAAAGGCCTCGTCAGCTTTCAAACTTGTCTTATTGGATGAAGACAAATCAGCGGCTCCGCCCCAGAAATTGTCATTCTCTGCAGCAATCTGTTGCATCAAATCAGCATTAACCACCCGAGTTGCTGTTGGCGTCTTATACGTGTCATAGTCCAGCGAAACACTCGCTAAATCCAGTTTATTGTCCAAATATTTCTTAGCAACATCTGGAAATTTCGTTTGGTAGTCAGCAAACATGCTTTGCCAATTCTTGTAACCGCGTTGCTTTTCATCCACGGCTGTACTGTAAGTATCATAAATGTCATCACTAATCTCAAACGGAGCAGCAGACCAGCCATAAAATTCACGCATCTTGGCAACATTTTCTTCACCTAGCGCAGAGCCGTGAACCTTATTCGTCCCCGCTTCAGGCGTACCATAACCAATAATTGTTTTGACTTCGATTAAGGTTGGCCGATCGTTTTGCTGAGCTTGTTTAATTGCAGCGTAGATGTCATCCAAATTATTGCCATCCAAAACACGTTCATAGTCCCACTTAGCTGCTTTAAAACGCGCACTGACCTCATCGTTAGCACTTAACGATAGTGGACCATCTAATGACACATCGTTTGAATCATAAAGCACAATCAACTTATTTAGGCGCTTATCACCAGCAATGTTAATCGCTTCGTGACTGATGCCTTCCATCAGGTCACCATCACCAACAAGCGCATACGTGTAATGGTCAAACACGTTGTATCCTGGTCGGTTCACCATGGCTGCCAAATGTTTTTCCGCCATGGCCATCCCAACGGCCATTCCCAATCCCTGTCCAAGAGGACCGGTTGTCGCATCGATACCTGGTGTTTCAGTTACCTCTGGATGTCCAGGCGTTAGCGACCCTAACTGACGAAATTGTTTTAAATCGTCAGTTGTTAAGCCAAAGTGATTAAGATGCAGCAAACTGTAAAGCAATGCGGAGCCATGACCGGCACTCAATACAAAGCGGTCACGATTAAGCCACTTAGGATCTTCGGGATTGAAATTCATCAATTTTTCCCATAAAACATAGGCCATCGGTGCAGCATCGATTGGCAAACCTGGGTGTCCACTGTTAGCCTTTTGAATCATGTCCACACTCAGAAAACGGATTGCATTAACGGCAGCGGTATCTTTTTCAGTAAATGTCATTTCTCTTTTATCTTCCTTTCAAAAATGACCCGGTAGAATAACTTGACCGGGTCAAAAACACTATTTTGTTGCTTCTGCCTTCGAGTTTGCCTTATCGCGTCCATTTAAAATCAGACTAATCAAAACAACAATTACTAAGAAGCCTAGTATTCCAGCCACAACGGCGACCGTGCCCAAGTTTCCAAGGTTTCCAAGTAAGATACCAGGAACTAGGTAGTCAGTGTCAGCAAACGTTGAAGCCGCCAGTTTTAACGTGCCCAAGACAGGCAAGATGAGAAGTGGTAACCAACTAATCAATAAACTGTTGACCGCTGAACCGATAATCGCACCACGACGGCCACCCGTCGCGTTCCCGTAAATTGCTGCCGCAGCGCCACAGAAGAAGTGACCCACAACCCCAGGAATAATAACCGTGGTTTTCAAAGCAATCATGATAAACATGCTAATTGTGCCGACGATGAAACTGGTGAAAAAGCCAATTAACACAGCGTTAGGCGCATATGGAAAAATGATTGGAACATCCAAAGCAGGTTTAGAATTAGGCACAAGTTTTGTCGCGATACCTTGAAAGGCGGGTACAATTTCGGCCAAAATCATGCGAACACCTTGAAGAACAACGACGAACCCAGCGGCAAAAGTACCTGCTTGAACCAGTGCATAAACCAAGTAATTAGTACCAGCACTGAGTTTTGTTTCAACAAAATGAGGTCCCGCAACAATTGCTAAAATAATATAAACAATTCCCATTAATAATGTGATTGATACGGTTGAATCACGTAAGAAACTCAATCCTTTAGGCATTTCAATGTCTTCAGTACTGTTTTTCTTATTACCAAACCATTTACCCATCAAACCAGCAGTTGCGTAACCAATGTTACCCGTATGACCCATGGCAACCTCGTCCCCACCAGTGATTTGACGCATAAATGGTTGACACAAAGCCGGTGTCACAGTGAGTAATGTTCCTTCGAAAATTCCACCAAGAATAATGGTCTGCCAACCAGTACCAAGTTTGGCACTAATTAAAATAACTGCCGTTAAACACGAAACGTATAACATTGCTTGACCAGTTAAGAAAATATACTTAAACCGAGTGAAACGGGCTAGTAGGATATTGACAATCATCCCCACCAACATAATTAATGCTGTCGTCGTACCATACTTAACCAATGCAATGGCGACAACCGCTTCATTACTTGGCACGACACCTTGAACATGTAAGGCAAACTGGAACATTTTGGCAAACGGCGTTAATGAGTTACTTAAGATCCCAGCACCACCGATTAAGACAAGGAAGCCGGCAAACGTTTTAATCGTTCCTTGAACAACCTCAGTCGCCTTTTTCTTTTGTAGGAGCAGTCCCAACATAGCGATCAAGGCAACTAAAATAGCTGGTTGAGTCGCAATGGAGACAAATAAGTTCAATACACTTTTCATCTTTTTTGTCCTTTACGAATTAATCGTGAGTAATGTTTTCGTTATGGCAAATTCTATAATTAATCCGAACAGAAATTAAAAAGCCCAAAGCAATCACTTACAATGGTAGTAGCTAATTCCAACCAATATAGGGAGTGATT
>NZ_WEZT01000001.1:111231-115000 GCF_009863985.1 Furfurilactobacillus milii
CTTGAACTAATTAATCAACGACCATTAAAAATACATCATCAACAGACTGCCATTGAAAGATTCCGGGCTTGTTCGGATTAAACTTGTAATTTGCCTTATCTAAAACATAATTGACATGTTCTGCAGTTTCCTTTTTGTCAATCAGACTCTTTAGCAAAACGATCCGCTCTTTAGGAATGCTGCCTAGCGCGTCAGCCAATGTTGATTCAACGAAAAAGTAGTCTGCTGAATCGGCTGTGGCACTGCCAACATCTGAGTGATCGACTGTAATATCGTTTGCATCAACATCCACGTTTTCATCTTTCAGAATTTGTTGGACGTTCATTTGAACCATGAAGCTACTGCCTAAACCACTTTGACATACTGCTAAAATTTTCATGTTATTTCCTCCGTTATTCGTTGCGACTATGAATTATTGTGAGCAAATCTTCAGCCGACGAAGCAGCCATCAACTGTTTAACTGTTGCTTCGTTGGTTAACAGTGTCATTAATTGCTTGATGACTTCTAAATGACTCTCACTATCAACCGCTGATAAAACGAACCATAAAGTAATGGGATGATCCTGGTTAACAAGTGCAATGTCATGATTCGTTTTGAGCAGTGCAAGCGAGATCCGATTTGATCCATTCTCAGGTCGCGTGTGTGCAAGTGCAATATGATCACCAATGTTAATATATGGGCCTTGATTATTGACCACATCAATCATTGAATTAACGTATTGCTCTGTCACACTACCGTTGGCAACTAAAGGTTTTGCCGCAAGTCGGATTGCTGCCTCCCAACTCAAATCAGTTGCATCCGTTAACTGGACTGTTTCCTGGTTCAAAAGGTCATTCAGCATTCCATCACCTCCGCTATTAATTTATGGTTTAATCCTAGCATTGATGAAAACGCTAACAAGTGCAATACTTACACTACCAATAGTGCAAAATATTCACCCCGTCAAAAAAATGCTTAATTTGGAGGCTCATCATTCATGATTAACTTTACTAACATCAAACATGGCAATGATCTTCTTAATTACTTGCTAACACGTCAGGATTACACCACTCTTGAAGAATTGAAAACACAGCTCGGATTATCTCGTCGCGGGACTTTCTATGTTCTAAAACGAGTAAATGAAGAGTTAAACGACTCTAAGCTTGATATCATCATGAATCTTGCCGGAGTCGGCTATTTCATTCCTGAAGAAACAAAAAAAGAGCTTCTGAATCAATATTCAGAAACTCAACCCGTGACAGAACAATTTACAAAACATCAGCGTTGTCAGCTTATCGCTTGGGATCTCATCAACCACAAGTCACTATCCCTGTCAGACTTAACCAACAGATTTCAAATCTCCAAACATACGGCGATATCCGACCTCAAATCTGTTCGTGAACGTCTAGAATCTCATGGACTCGATATTGTACAACAGCCTAAAGGAAAGCATATTTCCGGATCCGAAATATCGCAACGAAACTGGGTATTAGAGGCACTTAATGATCGCGACTCAATTCTGTACAGCCAAATCGACATTAATCCTTCGCGCTTGATTGCGATCAACACTGAGATCCATAAGCTAGAAAAAATTACGGGCAATTACTTTAGTGACGACGCCTTATCAACACTTGATGACTTTATTTTATGGTTTTTGGAGCGAATCAAACAGCCAGAGAATCAATTGCCGGATTCTCCCTTAAGAACAACCAATGTAGATTCAATGTCGATTAATTGGTCAATCAAGTTCTTAAGCGATAACAACATTCATAATTTTAGTGAATCATATTTTTTGGGTCGTATCATCAACACAAGCCAGTTTTATCGTGTCAATCGTGCTGACGGATTAATCCAAACTATCTTTCCGATTTCCCGGGAAATTATCGATCGCTTTAACACCGTGTCTGGAGCCAATGTATCCCCTGAAAAACTTGAATTAACACTATCTACCCACTTGTTATCCACCTTTTATCGTTCAAAATTTATGATTTCCTATCACCATCCCAACCTTGAACAAATCACTGAGGGGTTTCGCGAACTATTTTCTTTCACTAAGTATGCCATTCGTCCGTTTGAAAAATTCATCAATGGCCACCTTAGTGACGACGAAATTGCGTTGATTGCGCTATATTTCGGCGGTGAATTGCGAGCCATTGAAAGCCGCCGTGGCAAACATGTGGATGTTTTAGTTGTCTGCTCTAGTGGTATTGGGACCTCGTACATTCTTCAACAGCAACTCATTCAACATTATCCCAACATTGATTTTTCTCAGCCTCTTAGTGTTTTCCAGTATAAAAATCAAGATTTATCCAACATCAAGCTCATCATCAGTACCATCGAACTCAATGTCCCCGTTCATATCTCCATTGTTCGCGTATCACCGCTACCAAATAAAAAAGATTGGGAAACAATCGAAAAAGCATTCATCAATGCCCACTTAACTGATAACCATTTTAACGAGGCCAGTGTAAATTCTCTGCTCGATATTATCAGTAATTACGCTCGTATCGAGAACTTCGATGGTCTGACGGATGCTCTGCGTGGTTACCTCAATCAAAGAGCAAAACTGCCGATAAAAAAGACGACTGTCACAGGACCAACAAGCCTACAGAAACTTTTACCCAGCAGCCATATTACTTATGCTGATGATGAGTTGGACAATTGGAAAAGTGTTGTTCAACAAGCTTTGAAACCACTATTGACTGAACATCTCATCGAACAACGTTACATTGACCGAATCATTCGATTAACAGTCGTCAACGGCCCTTACATGGTTCTTGGCAATGGCATCATGTTAGCCCATGGCACACCAAACGACGGCGTCAACGATCTTGGCATGAGCTTACTGTTACTACAACACCCCGTCACCATTGAAAATAAAGATCACGCAGACAAAAGGACGATTCAAATCGTCATTGGTCTAGCACCTTTGGATCAAACCAGTCATTTATCTGCCCTTTCGCAACTTATGCAAAAAATCCAAGATGATCACTGGGTTCAGCAAATAAAAACTGCTAGCTCAGTCGCCGAAATTACCAATCTACTCTCATAGATAAAAAAAGAGCTGGTCACAATGTCTTCAGCGGACATTGTGACCAGCTCCTTTCATTTCTACTGATTTGCTTTTTTCTCCGCATGCTGTCGTTCTAGCTCACGAAGTTCTTCCTCAGTCGTTTCCATGTGATCATAGAAATGGTTGAGTTTGTAATTCAGGTGATCGATGGCAGATTGCAGGTCATCGCGTTTTTCTTCCATCACAGCGAGCTGTTCCTGCAAAATGGCCTTCTGCTCTTTCGTATTATCTTCTTGCGCGTCAAATAATTGAATATAACGCCGCAAACTGTCAATACTCATGCCAACTGCCCGCATCTGCGTCACAAACGTAATGCGGCGAATGATCCGATCATCAATATCACGATTACCAACCTCCGTTCGGTCAATTTCCGGAATCAACGATTCCTTCTCATAATACCGAATGGCCGCCGACGATACGCCTGTTTTTTCACTAGCTTCTTTAATATTCATTGCGTTTTCTCCTTGTGGATCATAGTAGCACAATGGCCTAAATAACCGGCCAGTCTCATTGATGTATTCACAATAGACCTTAATGTGTACTTGAAGGCAAGCAGGGAAAACTAAATTTGATAATCTTCTTGTAATTCCTTATCTTGCCAGAAAAAAACTTCATCGGGTAGATTGCAAATTTAATCCGAATTTTTGGACAAATTTGTCAGCATAACCTGATACGGTGTTTGCCAGTCGAGTATTTTAAGCGGTCGCTGGTTAATT
>NZ_WEZT01000010.1:0-11666 GCF_009863985.1 Furfurilactobacillus milii
GATCAAAATAAAATTTCAGATTTTACGCTTGACCTAAAATCAAAAAGAAGAGGTAAGGGTCAAAAGATAATTCAACAGCGATCAAGTAAAAGGAAGCACAAAGAAAGTAAAGCAGAGCTTACAAAAAGAATTCAAAAACAGTTAAAAGACTTTGCTAAACACAATCCAGAAATTAAGCCAAAAAACAATCCTGAAAATACAAACGATCGGCCTAGTTGTTAGGTTGATCGTTTTTTAATTTATCCGGTTTATGGGCTTTAACATAGTCAGCAAATGTTTTTAAAAGTTCTTCGGTTTGTTCGACCGAGAGGTTATTAGCTTGAAAGTACTTTTCTGATAAAGCTCCTTTTTGAATTAATCGGCGAGAACGGGCTTTGCGTGCTTGCCGATTTTCATAGTATTTAGATTGCCGTAATTTAAAATCTTCCCGCTCAATTTTTTGTTTTAAACGCGCTTGTTTTTCAATTAGTTTTTCATATTGATTAGGCATGGAATTCCCCATCTCCTATGACTAATGATCTACGGACTTTTCCTTTAAAAACTCGGATACTTTTTTGGATAAGGACTTGATATTGTCATTAGATAAATTAGCATAATCTAAATTGGCTTGACTGATGATTTTTTTACCTAGCCGTTGTTCAATCTTATTTTTTTCGTCCTTAATGTTTTGATTAAGGGCTTTTAATTTAGCTTCTTGTTTTTCTAAGTTACTTTGAGACATAACGATCCCTCCAATTATATTATAAATAATCACCGACACTATATCATACAGAAAATGTTAAGTCAAAGGATAAAAGTTGAAATAGCGAAGCGGAATGCATACACTAAAAGTAAATTTAGTAGAATCAGCAGACCGAGTGAAACGAGGTTAATGCGCACTTATACACAACATGAAGTTGTGTTGTGCTAAAATCCTAAAAAACTGTATCAGAAGTCGCCTATGGCGACAACAAAAACCAAAAACAAAACCCTAAAAGAAAGGAGACAACAGCATGGCAATTTTTCATATGAGTTTTCAAAATATAAGCGCAGGAAAAATTCGTAGTGCGGTTGCTAGTGCGAGTTATCGCAGTGGCGATAAGTTGTTTTCTGATAAAGAGGGTAAGACCTATTCTTACGCAAGAGATGTTAAACCAGAAGCATTTATTTTAACACCAAAAAATGCCCCTGATTGGGCAAAAGATAGGCAAAAATTATGGAATGAAGTTGAGAAGAAAGACCGTAAAGCAAATTCACGTTATGCTAAAGAATTTAATGTTGCTTTACCGATTGAATTATCAGAACAAGATCAAAAAGATTTACTAACAAAATATGTACAAGAAAATTTTGTTAATTCAGGTATGGTTGCTGATGTGGCAATTCATAGAGATCACCCAGATAATCCACACGCTCATGTGATGTTAACTAACCGTCCATTTAACCCAGACGGAACGTGGGGATTGAAAAGTAAACGAGAAAACATCTTAGACGAAAATGGGAACAAGACTTATACAGGAAATAGTCGTTTCCCAAGATCAAGAAAGGTGTGGTTAGTTGATTGGGATAAAAAAGAAAAAATAACTGAATGGCGTCACAATTGGGCTACCGCTGTTAATAAAGTTTTAGAGGCTAAAAATTTACTAGACTGTATTAGTGAAAAATCATATGAAGAACAAGGAATTGATGAAGTGGCAACGCAACATGAAGGGGTTAATTCACAGAGAGAAAATCGCCAAGAATTTAACCGTAGTGTTAAGCTACAACGTCAAGCAAAATCAGAAGTAAAAAATGTGAATGATAAAATTCATAATGAACGTCGTATACAAACCCTACAACGTCATTATTCGTTTGATGAGAAACGTATGGTTTCTCAACTAAGTAAAGAATTAAAAACATTTGTTAGCCTAGAAA
Source organism: Furfurilactobacillus milii (assembly GCF_009863985.1). Lineage (GTDB taxonomy): Bacteria > Bacillota > Bacilli > Lactobacillales > Lactobacillaceae > Furfurilactobacillus > Furfurilactobacillus milii_A. The sequence goes on from NZ_WEZT01000010.1 coordinate 1,891, forward strand.
ATTTAGACGAAAAACAACGTATGCTATTTAATTGGAAAAATAGCACTATGATTAAGCAAGCAATTGGACAGGATATGACAAAGCAAATAATAACTATTAATCAACAAGAAAATTCATTAGCAGAAGCTAATCAGTTGCTAGATAAAGTAGTTAATCGAACAGTTAGAAAACTTTACCCTGATATTGATTTTGAACGGGTAACAATGGCAGAAAAACGTGAACTAATTAAAGAAACAGATAGTGAACAAAAGGTATTTACAGGAAACGAGTTAAAAGATCGCTTGGCAATGATAAGAACTAATATTATAAATCAACAAATTCTAACATTTACTAAGCGTCCATTCGTTAGTTGGTTAATGCTTGAAAAGCAAGAACAGCGAGTCAAGGAAAATACTAGCGATATTTTGGCTAAAAAAGGCTACCGCTTTAAAGATATTAAGCTAACAAAAGGTGCTTTACTAAACGGCTTTGAAGAAAATGAACAAAACGTATTAAAGCGAAGCATTAAAGAACTTTCAGCAATTAATGAAGTTAAAAAAGTGGTTGATACACAATACAACAGCGTTCTAACTAAGTCTTTTCCTGATATAGACTTAAACAAAGTAAAAATGACTGAAAAAGAGCGATTATATACGGCAGTTATTTATTACAATCCTGAGCTTCAACCACTGGAGAAACAGGATATAACCCGTCTAAAAAACAAGCCACCAGAAAAATTTACAACGCAAGAGCATGTACAAGGACTTGCTTATTTAAGCGGACAGGTTAAACCAGATGGGATTAAAAACGCTAATTTGTTACGTGTGTTGAACAATAGAGGCACACAACAGTTGTTTATTGGTGAGGCAGGACAAGATAAAAATATTTCTGCTAAGCAAATTGAACAGGCTAAGCAGGCAGTAAAACAACATAATTTAAGGAGTGATGATTTCCGAAAAGAGAATATAGAAGGGTACAGAGCCGTTAATTATAATGAAAATACTCCAATAAAGTATATGAGTACATTATTATCAGATGCCTTAATGAGCGTGCTTTATTCAAATACCCAAGATTATGAGCTGAACAAACAAAGGAAAGCACAGGAGGAATTGGAATACGAGTTAGATAAAAAGAAACGTCAACATCATAAACATGGACGTCGTGGTGGTACGATTCACAGATAAAGTAGTAGGCGAATTCAAAAATGTAAAAATATATAGTTACACCGTAACCATTTTCGTGAAAAAGCCTAGAAATAGGTGCTTTTTTATGTTTTGATGTTTGAGAAACGCATTATAAGCACGCTTCCAGTTAATAGATTAGGTAATTATCAACCAAATAGTTAATGACGACGTCTAAATTATTGATGTAATACGTTTATTTAAAATATTTAAAAAGGTGGGATCTAATTGAGTATATTTGATGAGTACTATGATGAACATAATTTAGGTGAATACAGTGATATGAGTAAAAAAGAATTAGTAATTGAAGCTGAATATTTGCATAATTCTTTGTATAACATTCTAAAATACGTTGATAATGGCGGTACAGATATAGATGTTATTAAAGCGGAAGTATATGACGGCTTTTACGAAAGTCGGATATAATATTTGAACTCAAACAGGTCATAACTCAAGAGTTATGTGCTGACTGATAAGGTTCAAAAAGAACTCACCATTAATCAAGCAAAAACTACCAAGGCCAATACTAGGATCGGTACCAGAAGCTAAGTTAGTCTCAACCGTCAATGCCGACAATGTGACCATTAAGAGTCAATTCAGTACGAAGATCAACGATGTGACCACGGATTCAAACACGCCAAGTAACTCAGTTGAGAAGCTTTCACCATCATTAGTGGCCAAGCGCGTGGAAGATGCCCAAGGCAAGCTCGCAACAACGAGTGACAACGTTAATATCTTGACGGGTAAGGACGTTTACTTTGATATTTTCAATCAGTACGATAACAACTCACATACTGACGATTTAACGGATACTGATCAATTGCCGAAAAATGTGCAGGTTGATACCAGTAAGATCAAGGTGATGATGAGCGATGGCAAGGCCGACGCCTTTAGCATGACGGCTGATAAGCTCACGGGGCTGAGCTATACGAAAGACGTGACCAGCGATGTTACGATTGCTTATAAGGACGGTAAGTTAACCGTGACGCCGAAAGCGGGTAAGGAAAATGAGTTTAAGAGCCAGCAAACGAAGGTCCGGTTTGCGGCTAGTTTGCCAAAGGATAAGACCGATAGTGAGTTAACTAAGAAAGATAACGATTATACCTGGTCAAATAAGGTAACTAAGGGCGATAAACCATCAAATGGTGTGGCATATCATTCAGAAAAGGATCCGGACTTGATTGTGAAAAAGGTTGAAACACAAGATGGTAAGTTAGCTGACAAAGTGGCCAATGCTAATATTATCAATGCCAAAACCGTTCTTTCAACATTTTAACCAGTATAACAATTTAGATGAAACCCAATATATGACCGATACCGATCAACTACCAAAAGATGCGAAAGTTGATTTGAAAGCGGTGAAAGTTTATCTAGCTGATACCGCAACAAGCGATACCAATTCATCATCTAAGGCCGATGACGAGTCAGCAGGTGCGATGAGTGCCAGTTCAGCAACTAAGACTGACCAATCATCAAGCGCAACGAGTGCTAGTTCGTCAGCTAAAGCTGATGATCAGTCGGGATCAACTAGCAAGATTGATGCTAAAACAAGGACTAAGGAAAAACTAGCGACATTGACTTACACTAAAGATGTGACCGCTGATTTCACAGTCAAATTTGAGAACGGTCAGCTAACCGTGACGCCAAAAGCTGATAAAATCGCTGAGTATGCTGGTAAGCAAACTAAAACACGCTTTGTTGCGAGTTTGCCAAGCGACAAAGCTGATCGTGAGTTGACCAAGCAAGGTCAGACCTATAATTGGAATAACCAAGCCTCTAACGGTAAGGACAAGACCAGCACGGTTAAGTATCATACCGACAAGCCGGTAACTCCGGCCAAACCAACGACTCCAGCACCTAAGCCAACGGTTACTAAAGTAGTTAAGATGGCCCAAATTGGTCATCACCAAACTTGGTTTGATCGATTGGTGGCTTGGTTCAAATAATTGCTAGTCTGAGGTTCAGCACGTATACTAAAGATATTAAGGAATGACCGATGGCCAAAAAATGGAACAATGTAATCCTTACATTCCAATAATTCCACCAACTTTCTTTTTTCTTAGGAGGAATCAACATGGCTGATAATGTGTTAATGGCCTATCATATTGTGCATGATCCTGATGAGCGGGCAAAACATGTTTTGAATACGAAAAAGTTGTATAAGTGGCGGATTACCGAAAAGACGAAGGGCACCCCGGTGGTTGGTAATGTGGCGTTAGTCCAAACCCAGTTTGCGAAGCGTACCCCAGTTATGATTTATGCGACAAAGGAAGTTGCCAATGATTTAAGTGACTTACAACCAGTTAAAGCATTTACGAACTATCGTGATCAAGAGACGGTTAATCAAACGTTTGATGACCTGATGAAATAACTTAACGGCCCATAACAATGTGGAATCAGTAACATTGTTATGGACCATTTTTGCTAACAAGAAGTGCTAATGTAAAACATACTTGAAATAGCCATGGTGGCAGTTATGAATACATGTTTTGCGCCCAGTATGTAAGTTTAACTTAGCTATTATTCAATTAGATCTAGAATGCTGATACTTGCTGATGGATATAAGAATTTAAATAAATTGATAGAATGATGGTAGTAGTCGCCAAAAAAATTGACTGGTTAACAGTTGATTTATATGTGCCAGTTATGTTGATGGACTATTCTCTAATGAATAGTGGATCCTATACATGTAATAAGAGTGAAGGTCTAATAAGCTTGAGCAACTTAAAAAATAGTTTTTGTTCAAGCTTCATTCGGATTGATTTTACGATCTACCATAAGTATTTAAAAGAAATTACTGAAAATGGGGCTTATTATCAAGTGGCTTGGCAAAAATTAGCCGATGGCTACGTTGCCCTTTATGGCACGACCCCGATTCAAATAAGATCATTGCCGACATTGAATGATACTTTTGAAGATGAGGAGGGGTAGACAATGCCGAGTAAAGCCGACGTTAAAGCCTGGAAAGCACAATTAGTCGCCCAGGCTGAACAGCAAATCCTAAAATTAACCGATAGTGACCGATTTAAACAGTATCTCAATACCCTGGCTAAATTTCATCGTTATAGCGCCAGAAACATTGATTTAATTTATGCGCAAAATCCTCAAGCCACTCAAGTCGCCGGTTTTAGATCAAAATAAAATTTCAGATTTTACGCTTGACCTAAAATCAAAAAGAAGAGGTAAGGGTCAAAAGATAATTCAACAGCGATCAAGTAAAAGGAAGCACCAAGAAAGTAAAGCAGAGCTTACACAAAGAATTCAAAAACAGTTAAAAGACTTTGCTAAACACAATCCAGAAGTTAAGCCAAAAAACAATCCTAAAAATAAAAACGATCGGCCTAGTTATTAGGTTGATCGTTTTTTAATTTATCCGGTTTATGGGCGTTAACATAGTTAGCAAATGTTTTTAAAAGTTCTTCGGTTTGTTCGACCGAGAGGTTATTAGCTTGAAAGTACTTTTCTAATAAAGCCCCTTTTTGAATTAATCGGCGAGAACGGGCTTTGCGTGCTTGCCGATTTTCATAGTATTTAGATTGCCGTAATTTAAAATCTTCCCGCTCAATTTTTTGTTTTAAACGCGCTTGCTGCTCAACTAGTTTTTCATATTGATTAGACATGGAATTTCCCCATCTCGTATGGCTAATGATCTACGGACTTTACCTTTAAAAATTCAGAAAATTGCTTGGCTAAAAGCTTAATCTGATCGTTAGACAAATTAGCGTAATCTAAATTTGCTTGACTGATGACTTGTTTACCTAGCCGTTGTTCAATCTTATTTTTTTCGTTCTTAATTTTTTGATTAAGGGCTTTTAATTTAGCTTCTTGTTTCTCTAAGCTACTTTGAGACATAACGACCCCTCCAACCATATTAGAAATAATCACCGACACTATATCATAAGGGAAACGTTAAGTCAAAGTATAAAAGTTGAACTAGCGAAGCGGAAGGCATACACTAAGTTAAAGTTAAGAGAATCAGAAGACCGAGCAAAACGAAGTCAATGCGCACTTACACATAGAATTTATTCTATGTTGTTCTAACCCCCAAAAAACCTGTATTAGAAGTCGCCGATGGCGACAACAAAGTCAAAACCCATAGAATCAAAGGAAGACGGTGACTGACATGGCAATATTCCACATGAGTTTTAGTAATATTAGTGCTGGTAAAGGACGAAGTGCGATTGCCAGTGCCGCTTATAGAAGTGGTGAAGAATTATTTGATGATAAAGAAGGTCGCCGATATTTCTATGCCCGATCTGTAATTCCAGAAAGCTTTATTTTAACCCCCCAAAATGCACCAGAATGGGCCAGTGATCGAGAGCAGTTATGGAATAAAGTTGAAAAGAAAGATCGTAAATCAAACTCACGGTATGCAAAAGAATTTAACGTGGCTTTACCGATAGAATTAAGTGAATCCGAACAGAAAGAATTACTGACAAAATATGTGCAAGAAAATTTTGTCGATCAAGGTATGGTAGCAGACGTAGCAATTCATCGCGATCACCCGGACAATCCGCATGCCCATGTGATGTTAACCAATCGCCCATTTAACCCCGATGGTAGTTGGGGATTAAAAGCAAAGACGCAGTACATTAAAGATGAAAATGGCAAGCAACTTTTAACCAAAAGCGGGTTTCCAAAACAAAGAAAAATTTGGTTGGTTGATTGGGATAAAAAGGAAAAAATTAATGAGTGGCGGCATAATTGGGCAATAAGTGTTAATCAGTCTTTAGCACAAAAAAATATTCCGGATCGGATTAGTGAAAAATCGTTTGTCGATCAAGGGATTCAAGAGACACCTACCCAACACGAAGGCATTAACAGCCAAAGAAAAAATCGAAAAGCATTTAATCAACAAGTTAGAGCGCAAAGAAACGCTCAAGCTAAATATCATAATCTTGACGAAAAGATAAGAAATCATGAACACTTTGACGCGTTAACTGACGAGCTATCATTCTCTGAAAAACACACAATTAGTCATCTAAGTCAACAGTTGAAAACCTATGTCGATTTAGAACATTTAGATGATAAACAGCGCATGCTGTTTAATTGGAAAAACAGCTTATTAATCAAACATGCCATTGGTGAAGATGTAACCAAGCAACTGCTGACTATTGACCAGCAAACGACATCACTAGCACAAGCTAACCAGTTGTTAAATAAAGTGGTGGAACGAGCAACGAAAAAGCTTTATCCGGAACTTAATTTTGAACAGACAACCGCAGCTGAACGACGGGAACTGATTAAAGAAACTAATAGTGAACAAACGATTTTTAAGGGTAGCGAATTAGCAGAACGGTTAGCGGATATTCGAAGTGACTTATTAACCCAGCAATTATTGACGTTTACCAAGCGGCCATATACCAGCTGGCAGTTAGTTAATCAGCAGGCCCAAACAATTGAGAAGCAATTAACCACGGTACTAGCCAAACATGGTCACCAGTTAGACGATTTGAAGCATACTGATCGGGGCATGCTAGCCGCTTATCAACCTAACGAACTCGAATTCATTTCTAAAGCGGTGAAAAATTTACGGGTCATGCGAGAAGTTAAAGCCGTGGTGCAAACCCAATACAACAGCATTCTAACGACTGCTTTTCCGGATAGTGACCTTGATAAGCTAGAGACAATTGACAAGGAGCAAATCTATACCGCTGTGGTTTACTATGACCCAGAATTAAAGCCATTAAGCGCCAATGATCTTAGTCAATTGCAACAGCAGCCACCGGTCGTCTTTACTAGTCATCAACACCAAGCTGGTTTGAATTACCTGTTAGGTAAAATTGAATTAAAAGATATTCAGAACCACCGATTACAACGGGTCTTAAAACATGATGGCACTCGGCAACTGTTTATCGGCGAATGTGGGCAAGATCCTAAGTTGGACCACAAACAAATTGAAATTGTACAAACCCGTTTGAAACAACAGGCAATGCGGTTTGATCAATATAGGCAGGCTCAAGTTAAAGACTATCAGGCCATTAATTACCACCCAACTAGCCCGAAAAATTATTTGATGAATATTTTGGACGAAGCCTTAATAACCATTTTATATGCGAAGAACACGGACTATCTAAGAAAGCAGCAACTACGTGGCTTAAAAGAGACCGAGTGGGCAATGACGAAAAAGCAACGGCAACACCAAACTCGAAACCGGCATGAAGATGGTGGCATGCACTTGTAATCACAAAATTAGCGACTGGTTAATCGGGATGAATGGTAGCCCATAATGTATTTTATATTGATAAAAATTTGGTACGTAGAGCGTGCTCGATTAGTTACCTATAGCTGCCAACCTTGTATATGGTCTATCAAAGGGACCAGGCAATCAAAAACTTTAAGCCGGAACCCTATTTTGAAATAAATGCGGAAACTTTAGCCAATCAGCAAAAATTCGTCGCAAAATTAGACCCCTATCAGCGATTTAAAGACGAAACAGGGCTAATGACATTCATGCGAGCTAAACACGTTCATAAAGGCTCGCAGGAAGGTTTAATCAAGGACGTCCAAAAACAAGGCAAAAAGAAACGACCCCACCAGTACCGTTTACCGAAGGGACATTAATCACAGCCATGAAGACGGCCGGTAAAACGCTTGATGATGAAGAAGCCCAGGCGATTCTTAAAGATGTACAAGGAATTGGGACAAGTGCAACCCGGGCCAATGTGCTGGAAGTCTTAAAGAAACGCGGCTATCTCGTCACTGAAAAGAACAAGCTACACGTCAGTGAAGCCGGAATTACTTTATGTAAAGCGGTTGAACTCGAACCCTTGTTAACTAGCCCAGAGATGACAGCAAAATGGGAGCAAGCGTTACAGCAAATCAGTACCGAAGAACGCACCCCGGATAATTTTTTGAGCCAAATTAAGAAGTTTGTGGCGAAGTTGATTGCTGATGTTCCGACACAGTTAACCGGCAGTGCAGCCATTAAGCAACAAATTAATCATCAACAGCAAGCGCAGAAGGCCGCCGAGGTGTTTTTAGAAACACCACAAGCAACTGTCATAAATAAACAAAAGTTTTACATTGTGAAACCCAAGCAAGGCGAGGACTTTACCCTACCCAAGAAATGGAGTAGCAAGACGCTCGGGAAGACCGCAATTAAAGCGTTAGTTACCAAGGGTGAAACCAGCAAACTAAAGGGGTTCAAGAGCAAAAAAGGAAAGTCGTTTGACGCCAAGTTAAAGCTTGACGGCCATAAATTAAGTTTTGATTTTGATTAGAACCTGCCTACCGCCCTGCACTACGTTCCGGTTGGTGAACCCGTCATTTAGGTTCACTTTTACAACCCTAAAAGTAAACCCAAACAACGGGTGAGATTAGCAAAGCAAAGGAGATCATAAAATGGATAATAAATTAGCAGTTATTGGGAGTGAATTACCAGTTTTACAGGCTAAAGGAACCTACAAGTATTTAAAAGAAATCACTGGTAACGGCGCCTATTATCAAGTGGCTTGGCAAAAATTAGCTGATGGCTACATCGCCCTTTATGGCACGACCCCGATTCAAATCAACGTAGCCCCTATATTGAATGATATTTTTGAAGATGAGGAGGGGTAACTTATGCCAAATAAAGCAGATGTTAAAGCCTGGAAAGCACAATTAGTCGCCCAGGCTAACAGCAAATCCTAAAATTAACTGATAGTGACCAATTTAAAAAGTATCTCAATACCCTGGCTAAATTTCATCGTTATAGCGCCAGAAACATTGATTTAATTTATGCGCAAAATCCTCAAGCCACTCAAGTCGCCGGTTTTATAGGGTCCGTCTGAAAACTACTTAAGTAAGATGCAAATTGAGGCAATGTAAACCGTAGCCAGATAAACATGAGCGAGCTTATCATAACGCGTTGCAATCCTACGAAAGTTCTTCAACTGATTGAAGAAGTTCTCAATCAAATGGCGCTCACAATAAACGTGGTAATCACAGGTCCACTTGTCTTTGGTATTTTCCTTTGGCGGAATGGTATAGACGCCTGCTTTATCTTCAATATACTGGCGAAGTTTCGCGGTGCCATAGGCTTTATCCGCGATAATATTTGATTGAGAAATATCGAAGCCTTCCAGCAACTCACTGGCAACTTGGCTATCATGTACTTGACCACCTGTTAGGCGAAAACCCAAGGGATTCCCTAATCCGTCAACGAGTGCGTGAATCTTGGTCGTTCGGCCACCTCGACTTAGTCCAATAGCTTGATTTTCGACCATACATTCGGCGTTTTTTTTGCCCCAGTGGCCTTTTGATGCGCTCGAACGATCGTTGAATCTAAGCTCAAGTTTTCCATGTCGGGATCGTCAATCAATTCGAGAAAAACCTGTTCGAACAAGCCTGAACTTACCCAGGCTCGGAAGCGACTATACACCGTTTTCCAAGAGCCATAGCGTTCAGGTAGATCACGCCAAGGAGCCCCGCTGCGCATGAGCCAGAGGATAGCGTTGAGGGCGGTACGGTTGTCTAGGCTTGATGGACGGCCAGTCCGGTATGGCGGGAAGTATCCTTTGATTCGGTCCCACTGAGCATCTTCCAGTTCGTATCGTTTAGGTGTTGTCATCGGAATGCCTCGATTCGTTTTTCCTCAGATTATACCTGAATTTTTAGTTTTCAGACAGTCCCTAG
>NZ_WEZT01000010.1:11766-21185 GCF_009863985.1 Furfurilactobacillus milii
TTTGGGGAATCAATGTCGATGTCCCGTTTGAAAAATCTTCTTATGGTGTTTTTGCTGTGCTGATTATCTCTGTTATACTAAGCCTAATTTGCTGGTTTTGGATGCGACGCAAAAAATATTTGTAAAGTATTTGTGATACCCTAATATGATTTAAAGCAGAATTGCTTTGTTGACTTTTTAAAAGGCTGATTCCTTTCAATAATTTAATAGCTTTTGTCAGGAATTGTAATATAAATAGACAGTGGTATTTGTTATTTATCTAAATAGCTTTTTAATGTATTGCACTGTGCGCGGAGAAATATTAAAAGCTTCAGCGGCTTCCTTCACAGTATGAGAGTTAGAATATTCAAAGATAGCCATATTCCGGCTATCTTTTTTTCTTTTGGGTCTACCCTCCTTATAGTTGGGATTGTGTTGCCTTGCAAATATTTTAACGGCTTGCGTACGTTCGATAATCATATCACGCTCCATCTCCGCAAACGATAGCAAAGTTCTGACAATCATACGCCCAATTGGGGTGTTATCTATCGTTCCTAAATTTAAAACCTTAATCATTATTTTTTCTTTCAATAAGTCATCAATTAAGTTCAATGCTTCTCTAGTATTACGAGCAAAACGATCTAACTTTGTGACGATCAATGTGTCATTGGGTTCAATCAGATGGACCAGTTTTTCAAATTGCGGTTGCCTGGTATTACATTTCGAGAGCGTAAAATATCTTGTGTAAATGCATAAAAGATTTCTGAATTGTATAGAAATAGGGAATGCCTTCCCTTATGATATTTAGTAACCACAGAAAACATCACAGGAGGCATTCCCCATGAATGAACTTACCACAGAAATTATCGCTGCACTAGACCAAAAGCAAGATTTGGACGAAGTTTTTCGTCACCACCTCGAAATTGCGATTAACCAGTTGCTTCAAACCGAATTGGCAGAGTTTTTGGGTTACGAACGCTACTCATACGCTGGGATTAACACTGGTAATAACCGCAACGGCAGTTATGAGCGCTCGTCGGCTATTCATTCTCAAAAAAGATGGCTACTGATTTAGTCTTAAAGACCCTGGAAAGCGCGGTTAAAAATCGAACCATTACTGGGGACCTGATTATCCATACGGATTTAGGATCACAGTATACCAGCGATGATTACAATCAACGTTTAACTGAGCTACATATCCGCCACTCATACAGCCGTAAGGGTTGTCCGTATGATAATGCGCCAATGGAATCCTTTCACGCTTCCCTCAAAAAGGAATGTGTTTATCCAGTGCCGGTCTTTGAAGATTATGAAACTGCCGCTGCCGTCCTTTTTGAATATGTGCATGCTTTCTACAATAGGAAGAGAATTCATAGTTCACTGGGCTACCAGACCCCCTTACAAGTTGAAATTGCAACACTTACGAGCCAAATGGCCGCCTGATTTAATGCTTTCCATGGTTCAAATAAGTTATTAATCACGATTAATGATTTATTTGAGCTGTGGAAGGTAAACGCGGTTCTGAATGTCTCTTAAAATCTGTCTCAAATATTGACTTCAATCCAACCCCTTAGCTCGTAAAAACATAAGTATTTCACGTTCTTTTATAGTAAGATGTCTATAGCTCATACCGGATACCTCGAATTGTTTGATTTGGTCGTTAAACATATTCTACCCGGTATGGGTTTATTTTTTTACTTTGTGTTGCATTTCAATTGTAAATTCGCCGCACATAAAAAAGAAAGAGACCGGAAAGTGTGTCTTCCAGTCTCTTTTATCATTTTGCTATTAAGCGACGTGTCTACCGGGCGAGGATCTGTTGCGGTTCGTCCAGTAATTCCCGGCCTTTATCATAATATTTCTGCATTTCATCATCGGGGACCAGTTTTCCGCCGGTGGCCCAAACAACGTGGGTGGCGTTCTTCAACGCTGCCTTGTTTTTAAACTCGTTTACGGTTGGTACAATAGCGGTGAAGCCTGCAGCTGCGGATGGTTCAACGTAAATATCTTGGGTATCCGCCAACATGGCAAGGTAGCGGTAGATGTCATCGTCGCTGAAGGTGTGCGCACCGTATAACAGGGTCCGCATTACACGGCCGGCAATCTTTGATGAGCGGGGAACAGCTAACCCGTCTGCCAGGGTCTTGCCGTCGATGCCCAGATCCGTCACGGCGATCTTGTCGTACAGGTGGGTCATCATGCCCATGGTAACGGATGGCACGTGGGTTGGTTCGGCGAAAACAGGATAGATCCCCTCTGGCATCATTATTTGCAAGCCAAAGCTAACGCCGCTTGGACTGCCGCCGACACCGGCTGGCAGGTAGACGAAAACGGGGTGGTCGGGGTCTGGGAAGATGCCGTCATCAGCGAGTTGTTTTTGAATTTCGATCCCAACTGCTGAATAACCGAGGAACAGGTCCTTTGAGCCTTCGTCATCAATGAAGTAGGTGTGCGGATCCTTAGCCGCTTCTTCCCGGCCTTGGGCGATGGCAACTGAGACGCTGTCGTTATGTTCAACAACGGTCACGCCGTTTGCTCGTAGCATGTCCTTCTTCCACTGACGCGCGTCAACGGACATGTGCACAGTGGTCTTAAAACCAAAGCTGGCTGCGGCCATACCGATGCTTAACCCTAAGTTACCGGTTGAGCCGACCATGATACCGTAATCGGCAAACAGTTTGTGGTATTCAGGGGTGGCCAAGATTGCATAATCATCAGAGTAGGTGAGGTTGGTTTCAGTGGTTGCAACGTGTTCAGCAAACTTCAGAACTTCGTAGATGCCGCCCCGTGACTTGATGGAACCGGAGATGGGGAGCATACTGTCAGCCTTCAGGTAGACGTTGCCAGGAATCTCAGCATCGTTTAAACCGGCCAAACGAGACTGCATCTTATCGATCTTGATCAGCGGCGAGATCAACTGACCGTTGGTTTTCTGGGTTTCAGGAAACGCGGTGGCCAGATAGGGTGCAAACCGTTTGAAACGGGCCGCAACGTCAAAGACTTCGGCTTGAGTAAACGGAATTTCAGCCTTTTCACCAAATTCTGGGTTGATCCAGTCGATCGCCTCGTACTGACGCATATTGTTTAATAGTGGGAATTTATGGATTAATTGTTCAATGTTTTCTGTCATATTAATAGTGCCTCCAAGGTGCTGGACAGGGTGATTGACCCAACCCCCGTCATCAGCGTATACTTCATATTAACTTAAGTGTTTTCCTAAAAAAATCAAGAATTTATTGAGTATAAGTTTGGTTTTGATTGACTTATCATTTCGATGTCACTTTGATAAACCAACCAATCAGCAAACATGATGACGGAAGGTGCAGCCATGCTGGATATTTGGCGGCTTAAAATTTTGATTCAGTTCGATACACTCAAAACGATGAAGCGTGTTTCAGAAGTGATGGCGATCACCCAATCGGCGGTGTCTGCCCAGCTAAAACAGCTTGAAAAAGACACGAACACCACTTTATTGGAAAAGGTTGGCCGTAACGTTGAATTGACTGCAACGGCCAAGGAATTGATCGCCCAGGTTCGACCAATCATCGATGATTTGGAAGCAGTTGAAGCCTCGCTGACCGGTGCCGATACCAACTACGAGGGGCTTGTCCGCATCGGCGCGTTTTCCAGTGCGTTACAGGCGCTAGTTGTGCCGGCGGCGGCTGCGGTCAATCAACGGTATCCGGAGGTCGATTTCCGTCTGGCAGAACTCGAGCCCCCAGCCAGTTTAACCGCGCTGAGTGCACACCAGATCGACCTGGCCATCGTGGCCTACATTGGTGACATGATGCCGCTTCCAGACGATTTGACCGCCGTTGAGTTGGGCACTGATGAGCTCAAGGTACTGGTCAACACGCACAATCAATTGGCCGACCAAACCAGTGTCAGCATTAATGACCTGCGCGACCAAGATTGGGCGATGGAACCAGACGGCGCCTACCTCAGCGACAAGGTGTGGCGACTGTGCCAGGAGGCAGGCTATCAGCCGCATCGAATCGCGACCTTTCAAGACTACGGCGCAATTCGGCAGGCGGTGACCTATAATATGGGTATCGGTGTGCTGCCCGGCATCACGATCCCCAAACGGTTGACGAACACCGCGCTGTTAGCCTTAACGCCGACGCAGCACCGCCACTTCTACCTCGTTTCACGCAAGGCACAAGCCCACATGAAAACGATTGAAGCCACGCAGATGCAAATTCAAGCAACTAGCAAGCGCGTGCTAACACTGGGTTCTGCCCGGCGCGCTACGATCAATCCCGGCCGATCAAAAGCCAGAAAGACTCAACAAACCAAAACTAAACAAAGAAAGTGAGACATCGCCATGGCATTACAAAAACACTTTGATTTTGGCGGGGCAACCCACCACAGCGGTGGTAGTAAATCAGCCGCTAAAAAAACACTCTCTGCTCACTGGGACTACATTTTAGGCCAGAGTTCACGTTTGCCGGAGACGCTCACAGTTGCGGATTTAAAAACATTTAAAGATACGATTGAAACCCACGGCAATAAGCTCATTAACAGCTACCAAGTGTCCGGTGGCGGGTTTGTAGCGCCACTGCAGGGGTTTATTCGGGAAAGTAACGATTTTTTGAATCAGTTCCTGCTAACTGGTGACGATCGGCCGCTTGTTTAAGGGCATGTCTTAGGTTCGTCTGTTTGTTTTTAGTTATTAATTTGGCTGATCCAGTAGTGGAAAATAGGCTGTTCAATTGTTGATGAGCCACTTTCTTTACAATCTACCATATAAACGCATTCTCGTGCATTGTTTGCTTATACGTGTATATAGTTGTCAAATACGTGCTATGATTGTGTATGTCCTAAATGGACACAAGCAACGCTCCTAAGCAAAGCCTGTATGTACTGATTTCAGAAAAGCCCTCTATTCCGCATAATAGAGGACTTTTTTGTGTGCATTCTGCTTAATTTAAACGGACAAAGTATATGTCTAAAAGCTGAACGTGTTGTCTGAGAGCGCGATATTATTTTCCCCTAGTTCGGGCGTCTCTACTCTCCAGAATATCTAATTGAAAAGTAAATTTTCGCTTGTCTTCAGCGTCTAAAGAATCAATGAGATAGTCTAATGCGTTATCAATGGCATCTTTTTGAGATTTATATAGACCAATTCCAGATAAAGCTTCCGCTTTGTTCTTAATATGGTTGTTGATTCTAACGTTAGCATAAAAAGTAACAGAATCTGCAACGCTTTTTCCCGGTTTTGATGGTTTGCCATTATTACTTTTAAGATCATCTGTAGTAAAGGTGTTTTTGGGTTTGATATCTTGTCCACGATCAAGTGGGTCCGTCTTTGGTTGTTTTTTTAGATTGGGATTGTTTAATAATCCGCTCATTCCTATTCACCAGCCATTCTGCTAAATATTTCATCAGTAACGTTGGAGTATACGTCTTGAACTGCTTTATCAAACTGATCTTTAAATGTCACCCCGGTTACATCATATCGTTTTAAGCGTTCCATATTTTTAATTGTTATGTCAAAAATATTTTCTTTACCAAATATATCAATTGCTTTAGCTAAGGTGCTCTTATCGACAGGAGCACCATTTTTCAGCAAAACCGGCAATATTCCTAGTAAATCTAATGTCGGAGCGTGGAATTCATTGATAATTTGATCTTGCATGTATTTGATGAATGCCTGGGCACCCTGAAGCGATCTTTCCTGAGTTTGAAGAACGACAATCGCGTAGTCAGTCATATATAATGCGGTATCTGTGATTAGGCTAATTGTAGGTGGAACGTCTACCAACAAGTAGTCATAGTCATCTTTCCACGGATTTATTAAGGTAGACAAGTATTTTACACGATCGGTGTAGCCAGAAATTATATTCTCCATATATCTAGGATATAAAGAAAAGTCAGCTGAGGATGGAAGAATATCTAAATTTTGGATTACGTTGATGATAGCTGGTTTGAGGTTTTTGTTTTTAATTGCGGTCATCAAGGTTTCATCAAAAGAAGTTACTTCACCGCCGACGTTATTTTTAGTTTTTAAATATAAATTAGTTGCGTTAGCTTGAGGATCCAAATCTATTAATAGTGTTTTATACCCACGACGTGCCAACTCGATACCAGTCATTGTACTATTGGTTGTCTTGCCAGTTCCACCTTTAAAGTTTGAAAATGTTATGACTTTACTGTCCAAAATATCACCTCATAAATATGTAGTGTAATGCTCTTAAATTATAGCGCAAAAACTAGTACATGTATACAAATACAAGAGTGTAAAAGTAAAAATGTATACATGGGTTCTATGTAGGCCGAAATAAAGGCGTTTTGATTGAGTATACAAATACTAATTTTTACATTATTACAAATACTAATGTAAAAATGTATACATTCTTTAAAAAAAGTGTTGATTTCCTTTATTAAGAGAAATACAATTGTCCTTGTAAGTGAATACAAAAAAACACCCACCAATTGGAGTTGGTGAGCGCCAAACAATCTTCTAATTTATAGATTATTATATCATGGCCGGTGCGATTTTTAAAGCCCTAGGGGACAAGCTGGGGTCTAAATCCAAGGGGACACGTTTGCCAGTGCGACTTCAATAAGTCTGGCTATACCACAACAAGGTCATCTGTACGGCTGGGTGGTGAATGGTGAGCGCGACCATTAACGGCGCGGGTGGTAAAACGAAGCTTCGGCTTGGTGCCATTGATTAGTTGGTGATCGAACAAACATAAATACGTATTGCCAACGCCTACTAGGGCGTTTTTTAGTAGGTTAAACCGAAAACGTAGGTTTATAATGAGTGGTGGTAGCAATACCGCAATTGTACAGACAAGCGACGGGCGTTAACGACCGACGAACTAAGGGGAACCTTAGCGTAGAATTGTACTCTGGTTCAGTTATTCCAAATAGCTGTTTCCAGGGAACAATTCTGCGCTCAAAACGTCACTCCCTCTAAACTGAATGGAAAACCATAACCCGTCAAGTCAAAACCAACATTAGAATCAAGAAAGTTGATGATTTAAAATGCTTGATTTAAGAGATTGTGAGATTGCTTTTACCGGACGTCTAACTACCATGACTCGGGATCAAGCTTTTAGTTTGGCGAAAGTCTTTGGGGCGAAACCACAAAATTGGGTTACGAAACAGACAGATTATTTAGTGGTTGGGTTAATTGAGACGGCTTTAGGTGAGGAGCCCATCACAAAAAAGTTATTGACGGGAACACCAACGATTTCAGAACGGGATTTTTTGGACTGGTGTCAGGCACGATTGGCGCAATGGTCTAGGAGTTTAGGCGGTTAAATTCACAAAGTGAGTTTAATGATTTTGGGGGATTTTTCATCTAGACCACTCCTCTCCCGTCAAATTTCACAAAGGCCAAATAATGGATCGTTGTTTTATCAGGGAGTAAGGGAGTTACTTGGGATAAGCCGCCTTATGTGAAGTGGAAATTGGTATACTAAAAAAGGCTCCCGGTTTAACACTGGAGGCCTTTTTTCTAGGTTACATATTTTGAGGATGAATGTTTTTATCTTCGTAGCTTTTACTTAGGTGCTGTAACATGATGAATACTGCTTAGTTTTTGGTGCCGTACCCCGCAACAGATGCGTCGCTTCGTTGGTATTAATTGTTGACGTAGGTGGTGGAACAATACTGATTGATACGATTTTAAACTTTGAGCTAAGTGGCAAAAACCGCCATCAATTTAATACCGGCGTAAATGATCTATACGAAGCCATTGCCAACGGGATTAATGGTGATACTAGCCTTTATCAATTAGAAAAAGATTTACGAAAGGGAAACCAGCAACATCATTGGAGCTACCGATTTTCTAAAAATCGTCAAGATGATATTACTGATTTGGTTTGCAAGGAAATTGACCGGTTTACCCGGCGCTTAGTTGCTAATGTAACTTCAACGTTAAAGAACCTTGATAGTATTGATACTTTGTTCTTTACCGGTGGTGGAGCCAATTTGCTTAACCAAAAAATCTTGAATACTACTTTCACTAACGCAGTTATTGTTAAAAATACAGAAGTTGCTAATGTTAACGGCTTTTATAAGTACGGATTAAGTCAACAAGCTCAAAACGAAGGGAGCAAGTAATCATGGGAAAAGTTAAAACCTTGAACGTCCGACTAAATCCCGAGAAAATTGTCGACAAAGAAATCCTTGATTACTTTGATAAATCATTAATTCCTAAAACCACACTTGTTAAAACCGCTTTAATTCACGAAATTGAACGGTTAAAGGCTCAAGGTGATCCTTATGTTAAAGATGAATTAAAAGCTCCAGAAGCACCTAAAAATAGTACAGAATCACCATCTGATTCCAAAGAACGCTTGCAAGGAGGATTTAATGCCTTTTCAGACAATGATATTTAGAAAGAGGGCCTTGTTATGGGAATTCCAATAAGTATTATATTTTTGTTTGCCAGCCTTATTGTCTTTTGGATAATCCCAGCCATTGGCATTGCAAAAAATCACCTGGTAGATGACCGCTTTTTTATTCGACAGTGGTTATTTCCAATGCAGTATTGGTTACAGCCATTATTTGAAAGAATCAGCGGTAACCGTCGTATTGTCGTAAGAATTTTACAGATAATGTCTCTGTTTATCACGTATTTTTGCGGGTTACTTATGCTCATGGTTTTCAGTGTTTTTGATGAAAATTTGCTTAAACACCCCGAAGCATTTTTACTTTTCGAATATTTACTGGTATCTTCTATCGCTTACTGGTTTCAACCAAAAGCTGGTAAAATATACAATACCAAATAAAGTTTCCACTAGGTAAGCGCTATGCTAGACTAAAATTAATTTAACAACCGAATAAAGAGATCAAGCTAAACAGAAAAATCCCCGATTCACGAGGAATCAGGGATTTTTGGTTTAGCAAGTAGCTATCAGACAGCTACTTAGATTCAGTCGATTTTAACTTGGCCGTCTAAATCGACTGAATGTTGTTCTTAATTTGTAGGTTAATTATACCGCAAACCCGTCCCAAAGGACAAGTTAAGGATAGTTAAAAACAAATTAAAGTCAATGGACTAAGTAGCTAACTGGAGCTATTTAGTCCATTTTTCGTTGTTAGAACTAAAAAAAGTTGCCGACTGGGCAACTCACAAACAGACACATGCTGGTGAATTTGCAAAGCTCACGACTAAATGAATGCTTTGTAATTCAGTTAGAGCATATCAGATTTGTATTTTAAAGCAAATCAAATGTTTTAGCAACTCTCTTTTGAGACAGCGTGTGTCAGTCAAGAAAGGGAGTTTTTATTATGACAAAATCAACAGATTTCAATTACTATGAAGCCGATAGCGTATATGGAGCCTTGTTTTTCCAGTTCCCTAAGGTATTAATGTATGGCGAGGGCAAATTCTATAATTAATCCGAACAGAAATTAAAAAGCCCAAAGCAATCACTTACAATGGTAGTAGCTAATTCCAACCAATATAGGGAGTGATTACT
>NZ_WEZT01000010.1:21285-22650 GCF_009863985.1 Furfurilactobacillus milii
GCACTTGAACTAATTAATCAACGACCATTAAAAATACATCATCAACAGACTGCCATTGAAAGATTCCGGGCTTGTTCGGATTAAACTTGTAATTT
The DNA here is from genome assembly GCF_009863985.1 of Furfurilactobacillus milii. Taxonomy (GTDB): domain Bacteria; phylum Bacillota; class Bacilli; order Lactobacillales; family Lactobacillaceae; genus Furfurilactobacillus; species Furfurilactobacillus milii_A. The sequence goes on from NZ_WEZT01000010.1 coordinate 21,381, forward strand.
GCCCGAGCAATACAAATATTTAAGTAGTGACGCCAAATTGGCTTATATGGTACTGAAAGACCGGCTAGAGTATTCTTTGCGTAATCATTGGGTTGATGAAGATAATCATGTTTACTTTATTTTTACCGTTCAAGAACTACAAGACTTATTTAACTGCGCTACTGAAAAAGCCGTTAAAATAAAAAAAGAATTACAAACAGCCAATCTATTAAAACAAATTCAAATGGGATTTAATCCTAAAACGAAAAAGAATGAACCGAATCGTTTATACCTTTCCAAGCTCGATGTGAAAGCTACTGATGTCTATTTAAGGGGTGAATATGGACAAGAAACGCCGAAATCCCTTGCTACGAGCGGAATTTCGAAAATCGAAAGCAATCTATATAAAGACTCTAAAAACATAGATACTAATAGATACAATATAGATACTCAAAAGTTGGACTTTTCCACAGCCAACTTCTCATCAGCCGAAATTCAAAAGCAAAACCAGGATTTGGTGAACCATGCTAATAACTTTTTAACTGATGAAGACAGCGGCTTACCGGTCTTCTTAGAACCCGAAGCCGTGCAATTACTAAGTTTCTGGTGCCGCACTCCGCAACAAATGCGGCGCTTTATTGGCATTATCTTAAATGCTAAGTACCGAGTTGAGAAGGATCATCAGGACATTGGCGTTCTAATCCCACTAGATGATGAAGAACTAAAATCTTTGATGACTAAAGCCTTGAGACGCTACTTTAACGCCCTAAGACGCAATGAAAAGCATATCAAGAACGTGGAAAACTACTTGTACGGCACCATGCAAAACCTATTTGGTGTTTGGTGGAATCAACAAGCGGCTAGAGAATATGCGGCCAAACACCCCCAAGAAGAAAAGTCGGCCGACAACGATAACAGTGGGTTGTACTACTAGTCCTAAAAGGCTACAAAGTCCTTTCTAAGCGGTTTTAAGACTTACTAACCTCTTTATACTTAAGTTAGATTTAAATGGCTTAAACAGAACAATAGGGGCTTTTGAATGAGTGCCAGAGCTAACCAGCTCAAAAGTTCAGCCTTTAGATCAACGCCAAGCTCAAGTGATTTGAGGCCAGAGCTTTGTATATTGACAAGGTAATCAAAAGGTAGTATAATGGTAGTAGTAAAAGAAAGGAGATGAGACAATCATGGCAGTTAAGGAAAAGAAACGGGTCCAAGTCAAGATTGATAAAGATTTGGCCGATGATACCGAAGCAGTTTTAAGCGAATTGGGCTTAAATCCAACCACGGCCAT
>NZ_WEZT01000011.1:0-27235 GCF_009863985.1 Furfurilactobacillus milii
AGTAATCACTCCCTATATTGGTTGGAATTAGCTACTACCATTGTAAGTGATTGCTTTGGGCTTTTTAATTTCTGTTCGGATTAATTATAGAATTTGCCAATGCCAAAAAAGTAAAAATGGAACATGCAAAAACCATACAATGATTGCCATAAAGAATTGCAAACTAGTAGTTAGCCGCCCGAACATAGCTAAATTTTTCACTATATCAATAAAACCGTCTAAAAGAAGCCACAGACCAATAACCATTAGTAATCCATTTAATGTCTTTACTACCAGCGTATACTTTTCAGAAGTTTCGGCAGTCGCGATTAACATACTCGTAGTAAAGATAAACGGAATAATGATCCCAAATTCAATTCCAAAAGAAAAAGTATGAAAATTAATGACAAAAAGAGAGATTGTCGCCCATGAAAACACTTGTCTCAGAATTTTCTTAGTAGACTGAACTGAGACTGATAAATTTTGAACACCAAGTAAAGGCACAATTGAGGTCAGAACCGTTATTCCATAATCTTTTAGAATCCAAACATTGATATTAGTATGCATAATAGTCCAAAACACTATGGCCCCTACTAATATCTCGTAAATATAGAAGAATATCATGCTAGGCAAAAGTAATATTTTGAGAAAAGCTGACGTTATAGTCTTAATTGAATCTTTAATCTCTTTATTCCATATTCCCCAAAGAATCAATCCCAATACAAAAATGACAATCCAGGCAGCAATACCCCACTCTCTATTTGAAATTTTTCAACCTCTCTATCTCCTGACTTCAGGGAAATATCGATTGCTACAGGACGTACTAGTCATTTTCCTTCAACCACTTATCCAGCACACTGATAAACTCATCATGCTGATCCAACAAAGCCAGATGACGGCTGTTGGCAAACAAGTGCCACTTAGCGCCTGGAATGTGGTCGTAAACGGACTTCGCAATCAATGGTGTACATAGATCATCCGTCCCATTAGTAACCAATACAGGCACATGAATGTTCTTCAAATCATCGGTTACATCGTAATCACTGATGGTTCCGTTCTCGGTAAATTCGTTTGGTCCCTCAGCGATTAGGCTGGCACGTTTACCATTCGTTTCACGGCGGAGTGGTTCTGGTGAATTTTCATCCGGATCATCCCAACAATAACGCTCCATGTAACGGTCGTTAGCAGCCAAGTACTTAGGACCGGAGAAATCGCCTGTCCGCTCGGCCTCGGCAATTGCCTCGCGATCCTCATAACTCAAGTAGGAAATTAGCCGGTGTTGCTCTTGCGTCCACAACTTGATGGAAGCAGGCGAACCATCGATCATGACACTCTTAACTCCCGTTTGATCATAATGTGTGAGGTAAAGCATTTCGAGCATACCACCCCAGGATTGACCCAACATGTGAATTTCATCCAGGTGTAAGTATTTACGGAGCGCGATTAATTCCTCAGCCCACGTTTCCTTCACATAAACGGATTCATCTTCTGGCAATGATGACTTCCCACAGCCAACTTGGTCATACATAATCAACTGGCGGCCTGTTTCTGCGTAGTCATCCAGCAATTCAAAGTAGTTATGCGATGAACCAGGACCGCCGTGAATCAGCAATAACGGTGCCTTACCTGGCGTCTTCTCACCGACAATTCGATAATATGTTTTATACCCACGAAATGGCATGTAGCCTTCTTCAATCTTCATGAATCGTAACTTCCTTTATGTGTGAAATATGGTGCTTATGTTGATTGTACGCCTCACGCCCGACAATGCACCGTTTCTCAAACATTATTTTGTCTCTGCTAACCCTGGTTTTCCGTACAAACGTACCAGGTACAAACGGGCATCCTGCTTCGTTAACTGATTTTGTTTAACAAACACCCAATTGAGCACCATCGAAATAGTGGCAAAACAATGGGCAACCACCAGCTCTGCTGGCAATTCTTGCACAACAGCTATCTTATCGACTAGCAACTTTTGCCCTACTTGCTGTGCATAGTTCGTAAAACCTGCTAGTAGAAAACCATCTTGATTGTGAACTAGTACTTTGGCGACATAGGCCTTGTGCTGATCTATTAGATCGTACAAACGGTCGAAACACGTCAACAGTATCTGACCCTCATCCCCAATAGCCAATTCGTTTAGGTGAATTTCGGCCACAATCAAAGAAAAGCAGTAGTTCAACAAATCATACTTATCTTCAAAATAGTTATAAAACGTTGATCGCGGATAATTGGCCTGTTGACAAAGATTGTTGACTGTCACGGCTTCAAACGACTGCTGTGTGAGCGCCTGACTCATTGCGTTTGAAAAAGCACTCAGCGTTCGTTGAGCACCACGCGTTATTTTTTTCGTTTGCTGTTTCATGCCACTATCCTTTCTGAACGATTTCCGAGATGTGTCCATTCTTGGTCAAAGTGCACACTCTGACACTTTGTTTTCTGATTTATTGACTCTATTATGGCACTTACAGATGTCAATTATTGGACACTCGTACAATTTTAAAAAGGAAAAATAAACAATGAAACGAAAAATTATTTTAATTACCGGGGGTACTTCTGGTGTCGGCCTCGCCATCGCCAAAAGCTTCACCAATATACCAACAGAGATTGTGTTGGTTGGTCGCAATAATGGGAAAGCAGTCAAAGCCGTTCACGAAATCGAGGCCGTTTTACCCGATGCTAAAGTTTCTTATTTATTAGGCGACTTGGCCAATCAGACCGACAATACACGAATTGCAATAAACTTTATGACAACCCATGATCATTTAGATATTCTCTTTAACAGTGCTGGTAATATCCCCAAAACGACAGACAATAATATTGCCCTAAACTTACAAAGTCATTACTGGCTAACTCACAACTTGAGTACAGTCTTAGCAAAATCAACCGATCCGCGAGTCTTCATTATCACTGGGATGCCGCAAGCAATCCGTTTCGGACCAATCTATGAACATCAATTTAACCTAATCGACCGTGGGTTATGGTTGCTTACTCATAAAACGTTGTTAGTCACGTTGCTGGCGCACGAACTACAATCATCAGGCATAAAGGTCAATGCCCTGTTTCCTGGCGGTGTTCAGTCCAATCTTTTACCTTGGACCAAGAACTTAGGTAACACCGTTGTCCCAATTGCTTCACAACTAGCGACTCAGCATTCGCTTGCACACACCACTGGACAATTTTTCGATGATCAGGGTCAATTAGTTCGTTTGAATAATAATAAATACGGTATCAAGCGTGCTAGATCTGTATTAAATCGTTATTTACGGTCTTGAAAATCCAAATTTCTGAACCAAGTAAAAACGTGTTGGACGATAAAATAAATCGTTCAACACGTTTTTGATCTTTAATCCGTTTCCTTCTTTGTCGTCAACGTCCACGCCAACAACCAACTGGCTACCAGAATACCCAGTGGCAACATAAACGTTGTTCCGTAAGCACTGATAATATGCGCTTTCATGTCAGTCAATGTTGCGGACTTCATTTCTGCATGCATATTGTGCGATAGTACGTTTGTCAAAATGACGACAGCTAGCGAGTTCACAATCTGCATTGCGGAGTTAATCAGTGGCGTAATGCGGCTAACAACAGCCTGTGGTGCCTGGCTGATATTGTACGTACTGATCTGCATCATGGTCAGCCCTTGTCCAAACCCAAGTAGTGCAATCATCAGTAACAACTGCACAGTCGTTGTGTGAATCGTAATTTGCGTCAGGAAACCGGCTCCAATGGCCATAGAACCAATACCGGGAATTGCTGCTGCACGAATGCCCCAGCGATCAAACAAACGTCCACCGATAATCATGCCAGCAAAGGCAGCTAAAGCTTGTGGAGCCATCATTTCGCCCGCATGCAATGAAGAAAATCCCTTAGCAGTTTGTAAGAACAATGGTACCAGCAATGTAGCACCGAATAGCACAATCTGGTTCAGCCAACTGACCATAATTCCTCGGGAAAACCGTAGCGACCTAAATGCAGACAGTGCCATCAGCGGTGCCTTTTCACGTAACTCAATAATGATAAAACTGATTAATGCAATGAACCCGGCCACAATGCATAATGCCGTGATCGGATTGGTCAATGCTGTGTTACCTAAACGATGAATCCCGTAAATCAGCAACGTAAACGCCATTGGTGACAACAGTGCACCCGCCAAATCCAAGTGAATTCCTTGTTTACGGTCACCTGCTGGCAAAAAGAAAATCACTAATAACAATGCCAGAATACCGATCGGCAAGTTAATCAGAAAGATTGCGTGCCAACTGGCGTTTGACAACAGCCAGCCTGATAGAATTGGCCCCATAATTGGCGCCACAACCATTGGTAGTCCCAAGATACCCATCAAAGAACCGCGTTTTTCGTTTGGAACAAGGCGCCACGACATTGCCATTCCGATTGGAGCAACAAGTCCACCCGCCAATCCCTGTAATGCGCGGAATAAGATCAGTAATTGGATTGAATTGACCATCGAACATAAAACGGAACAAACCGTAAACCAAATAATGGCTGATGCAAAAATCTTTTTGTCTGAAAAACGATCCGCTAGCCATCCAGCCAAGGGTGTGACGGCTGCTAACGCCAACGTGTAACCGGTAATTGTCCATTGAACCGTCGACAAACTCGTACTAAAAACCTTTTGTAGCGTTGGAATGGCCACATTCATCACGGTAGCATCCATCATCGTCAATAACATGGCAACTGAAATTGTCAAAACACCTGGCAAAACTTTTCGAAGCGAAAACGGCTCCATTTTAATTGCTGTACTCTCCATAATTGTAAAACTTCCTCATTTTCTTTTTTCTCGAACACCGTTCTAGAGCAAAAACTATTCTAACACCGTTCGAGAGAAATGTAAACAAAAACGACCAACTTTTTAAATTGGTCGTTCATTTGCTGCTTACTTTTGACGTTGCTCAAACCCCTTAACCAAGGTTTCTAAGCTCCATTTTAACGTTGAATCACGATCCATTCGGTCAAAAATTCCTTGTCCATACATTCGTTTTAAAACCGGCGTTTGTGTGATTAAATCACCATTTGGCTGAACATCTTGAAATTCTTTTGAATCAAAAACATGTTGCCGTACCTGACGATCTCGTTCAAACGTCAGAATATAATCAAGATAGATGTTGACGATAATAAATTTTTCGGAATCTGCAAGTGATAGATCATCAATCGTTTTTAAAAAACGTTCATTGACTTTTAAAAAGTGCTCTGTAATTGGTGGAATGGTAAACAATAAATCAGCAGAATATGGCCGTTTGCGCAAGGTGTCAGCGAATACCAATCCATCACTAACTAGCTGTTCCTGCCAAGTTGAAGCCGCCATAAACGCGTTCAAAGCTTCACCACATACATCATCAGCCATGACTGTAAAAATCGCTTCTTTGCTCGAAAAGTGCCAGTACAAGGTAGATGCCGTAATACCAACTTCTTTGGCTAATTTTCGCATTGAGAACTGACCAAAGCCCACTTCCGTCAACAACGTCCACGCTGCCTCGATAATTTTCCCTTTCGATGCTGGTTCTGCCATGCTTTCACCTCATTCACTTGAGTCCTTTGATAAGATAACTCTAGCTCACCAGCGAGGCAGACACCAGAAAAATTAATAAATAATTGTTTAATAATTATTTATTTTACAAGGCCGCCATCTTCTCCAAGACTCGCACCATCTGACACGTAAACCCATACTCGTTGTCATACCAAGCCACAGTTTTCACTAATTGCGTATCTCCTGCTGTCGTGACCTCGGTTTGTGTCGGATCAAAAACGGAACCAAACGTTGAATTGATAATATCACTCGACACAATTTGATCTTCATTCCACCCAAAACTCTCGTTATGTTCAGTAAATGGTTTGATACGCGCGTTTATGTCATCAGCACTTAGTTGGCCCGTTTTAAGAACTGTAACTAGCTCAGTTAATGAACCATCAATCACTGGTACCCTTTGTGCGTGACCCTGAAGTTTGCCATCTAACTGTGGTAATACGAGACCAATTGCCTTAGCTGCCCCAGACGAATGTGGAATGGTGTTGGCAGAAGCGGTTCGTGATGGTCGAAGTTTGCCGCCTCGGTTTGGTCCGTCGAGAATCATCTGACTGCTGGTAAACGCGTGGACAGTTGTCATAGTACCAGCAACAACGCCAAACGTTTGATCCAACGCATCGGCCATTGGTGCCAAACAATTCGTCGTGCATGAGCCGGCGGAGATTATCTGGTCATCTGACGTCAATATATCATCGTTCACACCAGCGACAACGGTCTTTACATCTCGCCCAGCCGGTGCCGATATGAGGACCTGTTTCGCACCAGCTTGTAGATGCGCAGCAGCCTTCACCTTAGTCGTGTAAAAACCGGTGCATTCGAGAACAATATCAACATTGTCGTTAGCTACCCACGGAATCTTGGCTGCATCTGGTTCGGCGTATACATGATACGTTTGACCATTCACAACCAGGGCATTATCAGTTGCCGTCACGCTATCGTTTAAAACACCGTGCGTCGTGTCGTACTTCAATAAATACGCTAGCATTGCTGGCGACGTTAGATCGTTGATCGCGACTACCGCCACGTTTGACGATTTTAGCTGTAACAACCTTCTAAAGGCTAGTCGACCGATGCGCCCAAAGCCGTTGATTCCAATTTTAATTGTCATCTGAATTCCTCCTGCATAGTGATTACTTTCTGCAACAGTTATATTATGAAAGTGATCCTATTTTTTATGCAGAGCTAGTTCATCATAGGATGATTAGTCCTACGCAGGAGGTGTAAGTCATTAACGAAAAGTTTCTCGGTCACTTTTTTCGCTACAAACGAACTACAGCAGATCTCACTACCTTTGCCGTATCTCAAACAAAGTCCCGCCGCACACCTGGTTTAACACGCGAAGAAGTCGCCACACTGGCCAACGTTAGCACGGACTGGTACACGCGCATTGAGCAGGGTCGAACTGGTTCGACACCTTCGAGTGACGTCTTGCTTGCGCTTTGTCAGGCATTACAACTAACCCCTGCTGAAACCGAATATGCCTTTAATCTGACCGGACTAGTCCCACCAGTGCCCAACCTGCAAGATACGAATCAGCAACTTGATGATTTTCTCACCGCAATGTTGCCCAAACCGGCTTATGTGATGAGTCAACAACTAACCATTGAGGCAGCAAATTCGGCCTATACAAAAATGTTCGAGTGGCGAAAAACACAATCACCACTCGAACGTAACCTTATTTGGCGCATTTTTAACGATCCATACTATCAAACATCATTGGTAAATTGGACGCAGTACGCCCAGTTTATGACCGCCGTTTTTCGAAATCTGTATAGCCAAACATCCGATTCCAAATTCTTATATCAAGTGTTTCAATCAGTGAATCAAAATCCGACTTTTTTATCCGTTTGGAATTCGCTTAAGGTCGCGACCTTTGAACCACAACGTCTGTTCGTTCAAACTCATGATCACCAAGAGTTATACCTTGTCGAAAATACGTTTGAAATTCCGGCTACCCATCAGTTTATTGTCGTTGAAAATGCTGGTGATATGACTACGCATAATCACCTAGCACACATAGAAACGAAATAACCCATCAGGAGTAATCATTATGAGAAAAGTTCTCGTCCTTGTTTCAATTATCTTCCTTGCTATCGCCATTATTTCGTTCGTCGCTTCACGAATTGTCCGTGGTAAGAACCGGTAGCTTTAATGCTTTCGTTTTGTCTTAACCAATAACCAACTCAGCACCCCGATAATGATAACCAGCACGCTCCCAACTGCCCAGTAAACCATCGTGTGATCCGGTTTCAGCGTCACATCTTGGTTATTGTATTTTTCGGCCTGCTTCTTAGTAATCGTAAATTCACGGACAAAATGCCACTTTTTCTTGACGGCAGTGACTGTTAAATCAAGCCGGTAGCGCCCTGGTTTAAAACGTTCTCCGTTTAACCGAATCGGGTAATCCATAATCGAGTTTGGTGCAAACTGAACGTGATCTTTCGTTGACTTATACAGTGTTCGATTGCTCGTCGTTTGAACTTTCGCCACGACTTTTGCCTGGCTTAAGTAACGTTTTTTTACATTGCACAATTGAGCTGTTACCAGATTACGACCCGCTTCAGATTTAGCTTTTACATCCCCCATTTTTAACATTGGCGTCAATTTTTGCCGACCTTGATGAAGGACCATCCCCACTACGTATTGGTAGTTGTTCGTGACGGAGATGCCTTTCGAGGCCTTTTTGGTGTTGGTCGTCACTTTTTTAAACGAAATTCCACCGGCAATCACCCCGTTAAACTTTTGTTTAGGTGCATCGATTTCAAAAATTGCCATCTTCGAACTTTTGGGTGCCAAACTAAGTTGTTTCGGTGCTGTCGTCACAATATCTGTTATAGGTGTGGTCAACGTTTTGTCAGACTTAAACCGTGACTTACCGTACTCAACCACTCCGTTTGGATTCGTCTTGGCAACATTCACGTTAGTATTGATTTTAATACGCTTATCAGACGTATTGGTAACCTTTACCATGACACTTTCTTTTTGACCTGGCTTTACGTTTAAATCGAAATACGTTTTTGACTGATCGCGCTGCAATGACGACTTTTGCGGTTCCACGCTGAAATCCATGCTTTGCGCGTGAGCCACTTGACTATGTAGCAGGAGGCCAACCACCCCACAAAGCATCACTATAATTGTCGTTAATGTTTTCTTGGTCATGTTGAATCCTCCTGTGTTTCGCATATTTGTACCCTTTAAAGCTAAACGTTTTCACCTGGCGTATCTTCTAGTGTCCAAGTCAATGTTCCATTGTAGGTCCCCGCACGAGCGGCACCAGCTGGAACTACTAGCTGAACACCAGTTGTTTCTTCTTGTTCAGTATCAGTCACTTCACCACCAAAACGATGGATCGTCGTTCCCGTTCCCTTACCTGTTGGCGCGTTTAATAATTTCACATTTGCGTCATCAGCAAGAACCGTCACATTGCCGCCAACCATAGTTGGTTTCTGATCAGATTCAGTGCCTAATACAGCACGATCGTTGAATAGAATCTTGCTACCAGTCATTTTGTGGCCCCCACTACCCTCAAAGGGCAGGCTCTGCTTGACTGCTAATTGCCATCCAAGTCCGCCACCCCGTTTGTCAGTAACCTGAACGAAGTTGGAACGTTTGACTGAACCTTCAATACCATCGATTTGAACTGCATCTGTTTTGGCGTTGAATGTTTGTTCCTGCGTGTTGGACGTCGTCCGTTCACCGAAATCTAGTTTGGACGCATAATCAATAGTCAATGAACCACTCTGATTAGTCGTCCCAGAACCTGTCAGCTCAGTTGCTGCATCGTTAGGATCCAATGGTGTCGTAACGCTACTTGCATCAGTAAATGAAACGGTTGCCGTTGAGTCCCACGACGCTGCCATAATCGGTGTCGCCATGCCCAACGTCAGTAGCGATGTCGCAATAATGGTCGTTAATTTGCCCAATTTCATGATTTCTACCTCACTTTTCTTGTATGCAAAGGGACGGCCATCGTTCTACACTGTCTGCCCGAATCGGTGGCAACCGGACATGGTGTCGACACTTCACCTCATTCATAAGCGGTTATTCCTCCGTTTCATCTGGTACATCGCTTAAATTCCAAGTGATTTCACCATTGTATGCGCCTGCTTTGGCTTCTGATGGTGACACTTGGAGCATAAGCCCCTGGTCACTGTTCCACTGATTAGAAACGACGTATGGGTCGTTATCAGAATTACGTCGCGTTTCAATTTCGATAGCCGCATTACTTACTGGCAAAAGTTCATCATTCTTTTTATATTTAATTGCATCAGTCAGCTCATCACCGTCGCCATTCTTTAATGCCTGCGTCTGTGTCAATGTCAACGACCACTGTTTGGTTACATAGCGTTGATCCGTCACACTCAACGGTTGATCTAAACTCACTAATGGGAACAACTGATTCTCCTGATGAACAATTAAGTCACGACCGAAATTCAGGTTTCCAGGCACACTCGATAGTTGCAATGTACCCGGCGGATTGTATGCTGCCATGCGATGCAATGTCTTGCCTTCGACAGCGGTCGCCATCATCTCTGGATCGCTAGTAACCGTATTACCAGTAAATTTTCCCCATTCAATTTTTTCAAACGACTGTGTCGGATCCCCAGTAACTACTGTGGTATCCCAATATGCAAACGGTGACTCCAACAAAGTTAAGCTGGAATTAGCATTCGTACTCAATGCTCGGGAATTTGTGCCAGTCCCCGTGTTTTGCAAATCAAACGCAGCCGGGTCCTTAATGACAGCTGTTGTCGTACCTGTGCCTAAGTCTACTGTTGCTGTAGTCGCACTATTGTTTCGTGCGGTCAATGATCCTCGGGAAGCAACGGTAATATTATTGTTTCCCCCTGAGGAACGAATAGCTGCAATGGACCGATTATCTGTATCCAAATTCATCTGGGCGTTCTTACCAATCGTCAAAGAGGCATCATCATTGGCCGTTTGGAAATAAACATTGTTTCCAGGCCACTCCGCATTAAACTTCGTCCCGGTTCCTAGCGTAATGTTGTTATAGTACAGATAAACAATTGGATAACCTTGCGTGCCATTAGTGCCAGTCAAATTCAGCGTACAGTTTTGACCCGTTGTAAATTCCCGAGTTCCACCTGTCTGGTCCTCAGAAGGCCGCAAATCATAATAAAACATCGAATAGTTCGTATTGTTGACGTTCCCGGTGTAGACCGTGTTGTCGGCCATTTTAACGCTCCCGGTATAAACATTTTCTGCCCGCGTATCTATGTTGCAGGTTCCTGAAAACGTGATGTCTGAATACGTTGCAATGGCCAGTCGATTAACCGTTGTAGCCGTACTGATATTGCCGAATTCAAAGTGCCATTGACCTCGAGCAGCACCACTATATGTAACAAATGCTGCCGCCGTGTTTGCCACCTGAATATCATGCACGTTCAGTATCGGATTGCCCGAAACCGGCACACCATAACGTAAAGCACCACTGCCGATATTTAGAGTATGTTGTTGATAGATTGTAAAATTAATCCGAACGCTGTTCGGACAAAAAAGATCAGCTTCCTTTAAAATGGTGTTTACCACAAACCCATCTTTTAGGAGCTGATCATTAATCAGAGACCACTTAAAATACTTGACTGGCAAACACCTTATCAGATCATGCTGACAAATTTGTCCAAAAATTCGGATTAAATTTGCAATCTACCTGTTGACCATCTATTTCTAAACTCCGTGTGATTGGATTTGCAGATATTGATGTAGCCGAAATATTGTTTTTTAAAAAAATCTTGGTCACGGATTGCTCGTTAATTGCAGTCTGTAACTCAGAAATATTGCTAACCTCACGTTCTGTCTCACCAAGTTTTGTTTCTTTCTCTACTTGTGAAGTTTGTGTGCTTTCTGATCGTGTATCTCCGTCGGTCTTACTAGCCTGGTTAGTTGACTGTGAATTAATTGAATTGGTTTCACGTGAAACGGTCGTGTCACTTTCCAAATGTTTTGAACTATTCTTGCTGCCTTCACTAACATCACTGACGGCTCCAGAATTATTTGAACCACGACTACTTTCACTGGATACACTACTCTCACTCATTGAAGACACCGAACTACTATCTGAGGATTCACTTTCACTAGCTGATTCTTCAACAGCAGGGTCAGTCGTTTCAATTAGTGACACTTGTTCAGTGGGAAGATTACTGAGCTTGAGCACGTTTTTCGTATCCACATGTTCAAACGTCAGCAACCAACCCAAGCCACCATCCTGAGCAGTTACAAACGAACCACTTCGGCCGTTGTTAATGCTCAAATTTCGTAAGGTTAGTCGTGTGTTATCACCTGATTTACCCAATGGCAGTGCACACTCAGTTAAAGTTAACTGGTGTGGCTTCCCGGTAATCACGAGTGAAGTTGTCCGTGCAGCTAACTGACGGCCATCACCACTAATATCCTCAGCTAATGTAATCTCTTGCACATCGATATTTTCATAGGCAGCTTTAAATTCGGCAAACGTATGAACAGTCGTCTTAACCTCAACAGCATTAGTTTGATCGGCCGATGAACTATCCGTAATCGCCGCTATCTTATCTGCCACAGAATCACTGTCGGATGAAGCATCATTTGAATTAGCCTCCTGCGAGTCCTCTCGCAAAGACTGTTGTGAACTCTCTACTGATTCATTAGCCTGGGCCACTATCTGCTGACCAATTTGACTGGTGCCAATAATCCAAAACGCAATCATAAACAAAGTAAACAATCGTTTCATCGGCAAATCTCCGTTAATGCTGATTTTTTCACAATATATCAATTAGATTTTTTTAAATTCAAATCATAACTCTATGGTTATTAACAGAAGTTGCGAAATTTGCCATCAATGAACGCTTTTCACAGCAAAAAACCGTATCGAATATGACTCAACATATTTGATACGGTTTTTGTGTTTTAAGTTTTGTGTTTTAAGTTTTGTGTTTTAAGTTTTGTGTTTTAAGTTTTGTGTTTTAAGTTTTGTGTTTTAAGTTTTGTGTTTTACTACTCAGTTTATCAAAATTAACAGCACTGAATTATCTAATGATCTCAGATGAATCCTACAGCTATATCAGCTGTAGGGCGGCAACATTGACACCGAGCCGTGAAGGTAACGTTAATTCGAGTGGTTTGCTCGAATTTAGGTTACGGACGGTCGCGGAGACTCGGGGTTTTACGAGGCTTTGCGGCGAGGTGAAAGACTCCGAACTTGGGAGGCTTGAACCGGTCCCACGGCGAGCGTGTCAATGTTGCCAACCGCAAGCGGCATTCAACCTCCCTATTCTAAATGTTCATAAAAATGATATTCACCGCATCACTTGACTACTAGTGTTTAATGTGCAATGCGCGCTTCCACTTAGCAAATACAATCGATTCCGTGCGCGGTGTAATGCTGTCGTACGCATTACGGCTCATCGCTTCCCAAACCTGGTCATCTTTCATGACCCGTTGAATGGCGTTTGCTAAACCGACGACATCGTTATCCGCTACAAGATAACCGTTCTTACCTTCATCAATCATGTCTGATGGACCATAATGCACGTTATAAACGACAGATGGAACCCCATGTGCCAAAGCTTCTGCCAGTGCCAATGGTTCATTGTCACTTTCCGTAGCATTAACGTAAACCTGTGCACCATCGTAGGCCTTGTCCAAATCTGGATGATAACCCTTCAGTGTGACACTGTCCGTTAACTCAGCTTTCTTGATCTGTTCAGTAAGTGGCTTCTCTTGATCACCATAACCGTATATATCCAGGGTTGCGTCAGCGATATGTTTCTTCACCGTCACAAACGCTTTGACAACGTCTTCTGTATGACGTTCCTTAGTTAATCGCCCAACGACAATCACCTTGTGAGCTGTCCGTTGTGGCAAACGCACACGTTTGGCATGAGCCTGTTCATCATTGACCACACTAAATGGTACGACAGTGATTGGCGCCTTAACCTGCGCTTCACCGCCCATCCAACGCGTTAAATCAGCTTTTTGCTCATCCGTTGCGACAATAATACCGGAGAGCTTATCAATTTGGTTAACGATCGGATTGGCGTAGATACCAGACAAGTTAGCGTAGACTTGATCTTTAGGATCAATAGTATGTGTCGTCGGCAATGTAATAAACCGGCTGACCTTGGTTGTCATGCTTAACATTGCATCGTAAGCCGCACCTGGACGATCAGCAACAAACGTTGAGCCTTCACCATCACGACGGTTCAATTCGTCAAGGAAGAAGGTAAACAACTCATCATAGCTATCAAAGAACAAGTCCTGTCCTTTATAATCCAATAATTGAAGTAACGACAGGAAGTTGTGACCATCTTTGTCGTGACTGAAATATTCCTCAATCACCCGTTTGCCGTCTGGGGCGTAAGTAACCTGACTGATAAGTTCGCCAGCGTCACTAAAGAATTGATCACGCGTTTTAAAACCGCGGAAGTCCCACAGTTCTGTTTGAACCTTTTTGCCGGTCCGATCAAACGCATCAACACTGTATAACTGACCAATAGTACCTGGCGCGAAATGAACATTCATGACTAGCTTATCGCCATCATAAACGTGACTGACATCAGCCCCAGGATCCACATTATAATCAGCTGCTAAGTTCAACGACTCGATCTTTGGCTCGTTTTTACCAACTGGCTTTAGATCTTCAATGCCTTGGAAATAATCATACATATTAACAATCTGATCATCTTCAACACCAAATCGTTTCTTGTTGGCATACAACATTTGATCAAAGTTTCGTGTCACCAACTTAGCAGGTGTACCTTGGTGCTTAAACAGTTGCAGTCGCTTGATCTCGGCATGTTCAATCCCAGAATTCAAAGCCATCAGATATTCATTTACAAAATAAATCATTTGCTGGCCTCCTGTTGTTTGTCCACCTGTGTTCTTGAGTCAGCTTCAGCAAATGCCTTAACATCATCTAAAACCGGACGCCATTTGTCCCATACAGCATCTTCTGAGAAACGTTTGGCATCCTCATAGGCATTTTCACTGAACTTTTGCATTAACCGGTCATCTTTAAGCAGTTTTGTGATGGCATCCGCCAGTGCATCGACGTTATCCAATTCGACCAAGTAGCCATCTCGGTTATTTTCGATAATCCCTTGAGGACCATACTTTGCGTCGTAGGAAACCGTTGGTACACCGTGTGACTGTGCTTCCAATAAGGCCAGCGAGAATCCTTCGGCCCGTGAGGCCAGGACGTTAATTTGCGCGCCATCATAAACCTTACCAACATCCAAGGTGTAATCGTGGAAAGTAACCAGATCACCAATTTTTTTATCGGCAACGATCTTGTTCAGGCGTTCACCTTCCTTACCGTTCGCATAACCCCAGAAGTCCAAATGCGCTGCGGGTACCTTATCATGCACTTTTTCGTACGCTTCAATGACCTTATCCTGCTGCTTTTCGGGAGAAAGACGGGCCACCATGATGATTTGTCCTGGTGTCCGATCCGACCATTTTACATGAGGCGCATTTAAAACATCGTTGTCCACGATCCCAACTGGTAACTCGAAGACTGGCGTTTGATCGCCCCAACGGTTAATAAAGTCCGTCCGTTGTTGCGGCGTTGGTGCTGCCACACCCTGCCACTGATCTAAATTCTTAATTGCATATTCGTAGTTATAGTTCAGGGTCGCTGTCATGATTTTTTCAGGATCATTCAAGTGATTTGAGTGCAGATGCATCATCTTAAATGACCGGGTCCGCATATTAAGCACAGACCAGGCCAGTTCAAACGTCCGGTCAACGACAAACACATTGTTTTCACCATTGCGTTTGTTCAATTCATCA
Source organism: Furfurilactobacillus milii (assembly GCF_009863985.1). Taxonomy (GTDB): domain Bacteria; phylum Bacillota; class Bacilli; order Lactobacillales; family Lactobacillaceae; genus Furfurilactobacillus; species Furfurilactobacillus milii_A. Next base: position 15,311 of record NZ_WEZT01000011.1, read on the forward strand.
AGGAAGAACCGCATCATTGCCTGCTCACCATTAAATGAGTAGTTGGTTCCGTGCCAATTCATGATCCGATACAGCGAGTTATCGTACTTGCCTTCCTGATTTTTCATATGGAATGTTTGGTAAACCACTTTACCGTCAGGATTAAAGACCTGCTCAGCATTAACCACGCCGTCTGCGTCATGCCACTGTTCCAGCGCCTTGAAACCACGAGAATCCCAGTATTCACTCTTTACCAGTTTGCCATAACGGTCAAACGTCCAAACCGTTTCAACTTCTTTATATTCTGGTGCGCGCATTTTAATTCGCTGAATAATTCGTTCGGAATTACGTACCATGAATCCATGTTCATCTTGATCATTCACCAGCACTTGTAAGTTTGGTTTCACGTGTAAATCAGCCAGTGTAAAAGGCGTCTTCTTAAGGTCTTCTGTGCCTTCAAAGAAGTCAAACAGATTGACCATGTCGCTATCTTCAAGTCCGGCATGAGCCAATGTATCGTGTAACGTCAGCGAAAAGAAGCGCGTAACGATTTTTGCTGGTTCGCCGTGATCTTTAAACATCCCCAGCCGCTTCATTTCCGCGTGTTCAATTCCTGATTTCTTTTCGTTAAAACTTGCGTTGATAAAGTAATACATTCCATTACCTCACTTATCTGCACACCTATTTTTTAATCATACCAGAAGCTCACAAAAATAGGACTCAGCACAATTGCTAAGTCCTATTCTACCGTACCTTGAGCCTGATGAACGACCTTTTCACGAGCTTAACATCTTTTTTAATGCCGTTTTCGGCGCCCAAATCCAAATAATGTTATTAATCCGAGTAACATCGTGCCAATCAACCCGGTATTGACCGAATCATTTTCATTCGTTTCAGGCAACCGAGTGCTCTTTGAATCATGATTAGGTGAATGTGTAACCATCGTTTTGTCAACAGCAGTTGGGTCAATCAAATGATTATCAATCGCCTGTTTCATGAATGCACCAGGTTTAATCGACACCATCATTACACGTGGATTCTTTTTAGAATCCTGTAAAGGTGGCAGGATTTTAGGATCAACCATCTGGTCAGTACCTGTATTACCTGTTTCAACTGATGATACTGACTCTGATTGCACAAACGCATTGGCTTGATCTTGCAAACGTTGCGCTCGTTGCATTGCGGCCTGCGCTAGCTGTGCATAATATTGCGCAAGCGCGACATCATTGTGCGAAGCCGCTACGACCGCCAACTGTGCATCTCGTTGCGCTTCATCCCTGGCAGACTGAGCTTCGTTAGCCAATGTTTGGCCCTGTGATGTCAATCCGCTGGTAGGTTGCTGTCTGTTAGATTGGTCGGCCGCAGATACAGCTTCACTGGCTGCTTCACGAGCCTGCAATGCATCGTTATTGACCGCCTGTTGAATCGCCTTAGCAGTTTGCTGCAGTGCCGTCATCGCCGACTGAGCAACCTGCGTCGCAGATGCCGCCACCTGTTGTGCACTTGCCGCCTCACTAGCAAACTGACTAGCAGCACTGACGTCGTTTAGAGCCGCAGCAGAGGCTGCTTCGCTAGCAAGAACACTAGCCAAGTTAGCTGCACTGGTAGCCGTTTGATTAGCCGACTGTGCGGTTGACGCTTGCTGTTGCAAGATTTTATCCATACTTTGCACCGCGTCATTCGCTGGATCACTAGCGGCTTGTTGACCAGCCTGAGTAACCGTTGAACTAGCCACATTTACTTGACTAGAGGTGGTCGTCGCCGCTGTTTGAGCGGTCTTATTTGCTACCATTGCGGCACTGGCCTGGCTGGCAGCGGCACTCGAATCCGCACTAACCGCCGTTTGCAAACTTGCTAATGCCTGACTGGCTACTTTTGCGTCCGAATCCGCCACCTGTTGTGCTTTGCTTGCTGCCTCTTGCGCGCTTTGAGCTTTCTTAGCCCATTCACTAGCCGCCGATGCATCATTGATATTGGCAGCGCTGGCGGCTGATTTAGCAAAGTCGTTGGCTAACGCGGCAGCCTCACTTGCAGCCGTTTCAGCGCTAGTCGCCTGACTAACCTTCTGGGCAACTTCACTAGCCAGTTGTTGAACACCAGCATTTTGTTTATCCGTTCCGGCTACACTGGTCGCAATAGTTGATGTTGAAGCCACCACTGATGCCAGCGATGCAGTTGACTGATTAGTGGAAGCAGCACTGGATGCCTGCTTTGTTGCCTCACTTGCATAACTGGCAGCCGTTGACGTATCCGTCGTAACCGTGTTATTGACCAATAATTGTAAATCGGCCGCATGACTAGTCAATCCCTGTGCTTGATCCGTAAGTGCCTGTGTATTGGCATTGGCTGATGCTGCAGCACTAGCATAGTGACTGGCTGCAGAAATATCATTGGCAGCCGCGGCAGATGCAGCCTGGCTCGCTAATGATGCAGTAGTACTTGCGGTTGCACTAAGAATCTTGTCAATTGATTGAGCAGCGCTCGCAGCAGAAGTTGCTTGGCCGGCCCAACTCTTGACTGCTCCGTTGGCCGTATCTCTATCAGCATCTTGATTAGCCATCGATGCAGCGAGGCTTGTCCCGTTTACAACATGTTGAGCAATTGCTGTGGCGGAGCTAGCGACACTCGCAGCATTACTTGCACCAGATGCTTGTAAACTGGCCGCATGGCTGTCGGCGCTTAATGCCTGCGTAATCAATTGATTATTAGCGGTAGCCTGATTAGCTAACGAGTTAGCGACACTCTGTTCAGAATTCAGCAAACTTTGGACATTTGCGGCACTCGCTGCAAAATTACTTGCCGCACTAACATCATTCAGAGCCGCGGCAGATGCCGTTTGACTAGCTAACCGTTGCGCGTCATCGTTCAAACTGGCGGTAACGCTGTTTGCCGAGTTTAGCCCCGACTGTGTTGCTACTTGTTGACTGATCAAACTTTGGTAACTGCTGTTTGCCTTATCTGCTCCCGACTGGACAGCGGTTGTCGATGTCGCAGCACTACCAGCTAACGAAGCAGCCTGCTTGCTGACATCACTGGACTGTTTAGTTGCTGCACTCGCCTTATCGTTAACCCCATCGGCAATTTGGCTTACCGCATTCGCATCTGCTTTGACGTCATCTGAAAGAGCCGTCATTAATGACTGAGCCGTTGTGTTATCCGCGTCGGCAGTACTTTCCAAACTGGCCACGGTGGATGCTGCAGCACTGGCCGATTGGGTCAGTTTAGTGGCCAATGCCGGATCATTAGAGGCCGCCGCTGCACTAGCTAACGATTGTAGCGAACGCGCTACACTGGCGGCAGAATTAGCCTCAGATAATGTCATACTGGCAGCAGAATCTAATGACGCCAAACTTTGGTTGAGACTCTGTACTGTCTTATTAGCTGAATCTGTGTCGGCCAACTTTTTACCGGCTGAGGTGTAACTACCCACATTTGCGACCTGACTGCCTGTTGAAGCGGCTTCACTGGTTGCAGTGTTTGCATGGATGGTCGCCGAGGTTACCTGCTCAGAGGCAGCTGTGTGATCGGCAGTCACTTTGTCGTTCGCATCGTCAGCCAAACTATGAACTAGCGACTCCAATGAGTTAATCGCAGATTGATCGCTCGTCATATCATCATTTAAAGACGTAGCGGCCGACTGTGCACTCGTAGCACCACTAACATCGTTTAACGAAGCCGTGGACTGGGCTGCACTGGTCACGGACGCCAATTTGCTGATTGTTGACGTAGCCGAAGCAACCTGACTGTCTGCTGAATTGGCCGCAACTACTGCCTGACTGACAGCAGTTGAAACTGCCTGGTTCTTCGTATCCGCGCCGGCTAGTGATTTCAGCTCATTTACTAGACTGCTGATAACAGCACGTTGATCCGAAATTGTCTTGTTTGCGCCACTAGCAGTCGTGCTCGTTGTCGTCACCTTTTCGGCGGCCTGACTGGCAGCCTTGTGGTCATCCGCGACCAATTTTTGTACCTGAGCATAAATTGACGTGGCCGAATCGTTCAATTGATTGATCTTTGCCACATCAGCGGAGGCCACAGCACCTGCTGACGTTGCCAATTTTTCAGCAGACTGAGCCGTTGATTGATCGTTTGTCAAAGCTGCCAAGGAAGCAACACTTGCGGCACTGGCAGCAATCGACGCTTGCTGTGAAACAACGGTGTTCAAACTTGTCGTTTCGCTGTTGATACTTTTAGCACTGCTATCCAGACTTTGAACTTGTGAATTCATTAAATCCGTCTTAGCCAATGAGTTGGTGCTTGAAACGATACTGGTTATTTGGCTACCCACATTCTTACTGGTCGTTACACCAGTTGTTGCACTAGTGGCCGTGTTGCCAGCGGACGTAGCAGCATCTTTTGCTGCTGTGCTATTGCTAGCCAGTGCCGATGTCGCTGAATTCATAATGCTCGTCACTTCAGACTGTGCACTTGCCGCTGTAGAGGCCAAATCATTAGCAACCCTTGCCGCACTTAGAGCTAACGATTGATTTTGACTTGCCAAAATTGGTTTATTAAAACTGGCAACACTAGTCGCGCTCTTTGCATAATCCGTTGCTGATGCTGCAGCGGCACTGGCCTCACTAGCAGTTGTCGCAAACTTATTTAGCAAACTCGTTGCTGTTGAAACGGCCGTTTGAATACTTGCATTATGAGGATCTTGACTAGCAACACTGGTCAATGAACTCAAATTAGTCGCTGTTGTTGCGGAGGCCGCCTTAATGATTGGCGCGGCACTATCGGCTGACAACGCCGCACTAGCCGCTTGACTGGCTAAATCACTGGCAACCGTGTGATCAACAGTCGTTGCAACTGAATTAAAGTCACTAGTTAATGACTCGGCCTTAGTTTCCAAACTATTAGCAACATCTTGATCTGAGTTTGCCTCGCTAGCGAGTTGACTGGCAGTCGCAAAGTCATTGTCATTAGCCGCACTAGTGGCTTTATCCACTAATGTGGCAGCACTTGCTGCGGCCCGTTTGGCCTGATCAACCAAACCATTAATCGAGTTAGCTAAATCGGCAGCGCTCTTGGAAAGCGCCGTCAATTGCGTATTGCTGGTATCACTAGTCGTTGTTTTAGTAACCGATGCGGCATTAGCACTCGCTGCGCTGGCCAAACTATCAACCAGTGAGCTGGCAATACTAGCTACGTTAGCAGCACTGCTGGTTGTATCTGCTGCCTGACTAGCGCCAATACTGTCGTGAATCAACGTATTTTGAGCATCATTTGTGAGTGATTTAGCCTGTGAGGCAAGTCCATTGGCAACCTTATCGTCAGAATCCGCTAACGATTCAGCAGAAGCGGCCTGGCTGGCAAACGCGCTGGCTGCACTGGCATCGTTCAAAGCCGCGGCTGACGCGGCTTCACTAGCAAATACACTAGCATTGCTGGCAGCAATACTGCCAGCAGATGCAGCGGTTGAAGCTTCACTGGTTAATGAGTTAACTGCTTGGGCCTCGCTTTGAACCGTTTTATTTTTCGGATCACGGGCAGCAATTGATGCTGCTTTACTTGCCAACGAGTTGACTAGTGATGCCGTTTGCGTTGTTTGACTGGCAATGCTGGTTGTCGTTGAAGCATCAACATTGGCAACACTGGCCGCTGTTGACGCATTGTCACTATCCAAGGCAACTTCACTGGCAATTTGACTGTGAACGCTGTTAACACCTGATTGAAGACTGGCAATTGTCGAGGCAATACTGTTCGCTGTGCTGGCTTGTGTCGATGCCACGGACGCCAACGACTTTGCAGTTGACTGATCATTCAGCAAGGCCGCGTTTGATGCTGCACTAGCCGCGCTTTCAGCGATACCACGGACGCCAACGACTTTGCAGTTGACTGATCATTCAGCAAGGCCGCGTTTGATGCTGCACTAGCCGCGCTTTCAGCGATACTAGTTGCCGTTGATAAACTGACTTTCTGATCACTGACTTGATTATTAAGCTGATTGGCAGACGTCAAAATGGCGCCTAAATCAGTATTCGCGCTATCGGTGTTCACTAATCGACCTGCGTCACTAACAGCGCCAGTCATTTGAGAAGCCGCACTGTTAGCCTGTTCAACATCACTCGTTGCCTGACTAGCTAAACTGTTTGCAACGCTTACCGCTGAATTAGCGACACTGCCGTCACCAGCAATAGCAGTCGTTATCTGACTGTAAACGTTGTTTGCTTGAGAAGCCAAACTATCAACTTGATACTCTAAAGAGCTAACAGTCGAAGCAGCCGCAGAACCCTTGGCCGCATACTGGCTAGCTAATGACGCGTCATTGTTGGCCGCGGCAGAAGCTGCCAATGAAGCGTAATAATCAGCTTCACTAGTAGCAGTTGAAGCTTGTTTGTTATCGTCCGCAATCGCGCTTGCCAGAGAGTTAGTACCCTTGATTAGATTAGTGATTTCTGCGTTTTTAGGATCCGTAGCTGCTACTGAATTAGCAGCGCTCAGGATACTATTAACGTTTGTTCCCTCACTAGTGGCAGCAATTGTTGCCTTATTTGCAATGCTGGCAGCTGTTGAAGCAGCCGAGTTTTGAATGGCCGCGGCCGTGCTGTCGGCGATGGCCGTTTGGTTAGCCGCAACGGCCAGTGAATTGGCCTGACTCATTAATCCCTGAAGTGAATCTTGTAAGCCAGGAATTTGATGCTCAGCACTTGCGGCCAAAGAGGCATCTTTTGTAGCTTCACTAACATCATTTAGTGCTGCTGCCGATGCAGCCATCGAACTATAATCGCTGGCCTGTTTAGCCAAGTTGCTTACTGTCGTTTGGATACTATTTGCGGTGCTAGCAACCTGTTGCCCTTGTTTGGCTAAACTTTGTAACGCACTATCAGCGGTCGTCGCTGATGCAGCACTGGCAACCTCAGAAATTGCTTTATTAACGTTGCTGTTTTGCTGACTAACTGTTGTTGCCTCTCCGGAAGCAGTGGAGGTTGCTGCTGCCGCATCGGAACCTTGTTCACTAGCAGTAACACTATCAACATGGACTGCGTTGGCAATAATCGGCGCCGTCTGACTAATAACGTTGTTCAACGAAGTTAATGACGTTGTTAATTGTGCATCCTGGCTGGCGATTGAGGCCGCCGTTGAGGCAGCTTGAGAAGCGCCTGTCGCGTCATTGTTTAACGCAGCCGTAGATGCTGTACTCGTCAGTTGGTCAACTGTTGCCCGATCATTAGATAACTTGGTTGCAATCGAGGTAGCAGAAGCAGCCGCCAGACTGGTAGCAACAGCGGATTTTTGAACTTCAGCATTTGTACTATCAGTTGCTGCATCGCTAGCAGCTTTTCGAGCAATACTATCTGCCTGAGAGGCAACATTAGAACGATTGACCATCATTGATACCGTATCGGCATCCGTTGATTTTGTTGCCGAAGCGGCTTGTGAAGCAGCGGTGCTATCTGAAGTAACCTCGTTATCAATATCATCGTCTTCAGCTAAAAAGTCCGTGTAGAAAGCTCGAGCTGCCTTTGCCGCAGAGTCGGCTGTACTTTGCGCCGCTGACGCCGATGCAAATAACGTTTTAGCATTATCTGCCTGATTCAAAGCAGCGGCCGACTGAGCAGATTTGTACAGATTATTAGCAATTGTCGTTTGATCAGCTGCAACAGTCTGCAAAGACTGTGTGGAGGCAGCGGCAGATGCAGCCGCTGCAGCCTGCGACTGAACGTGAGCATTTTGCTTGTCCTGTACGGCCTTATTAGCGGCCCTGACACTCAACGAGTTGTTGCTTGTTACAAAGTCCTGAATCGTACCAATATCTGCACTAGCCTGTACTGCAGCCGCACTGGTGGCCTTCGCCGCCGAACTCGCCGCAATACTATCGGAACTAACAGCACTCTGAACGAAATCATTGGCGCTTTGAGCAACCGTGTACAAACTGGTAGCCACCATAGCGGCCGACAAAGCCGCTGTTTGTGCACTAGTAGCCGAAGCAGCATATTCGCTGGCTAAACTCGCATCATTCGAAGCCGCTGCTAGGGAGGCTCGTGAAGCAAAATCACTGGCAGCCGAAGCATAGTTACTCGACTGGCTAGCAAATGATGTCGCTTGCTTGGCTTCATAACTAGCAACAGATGCCGCCGAGGCCGCACCACTAGCGGCCGACTGAGCCAAACTGGCCGCACTGACAACCTTGTTATTGGCCAAATCGGTTTTTCCTGTTGCCGAAGCAGCGTTGGCATTAGTCACAGCTTCGTCGGCGGCCCCACTGGCAGTAACCGCATTGTTAACGGCCGTCGATGCAATGCTTTGTGCCTGACTGGCCAGCTGTGAAGACACCTGACTATCAACAGTAACCTGACTGGCCACGGTCTTCGTTGCACTCGTAACAATAGCCGCTGCACTGTGTGTTACTTGAGCTTCTGAGTTTGCCTGGGCGGCCAAACTAGAAGCACTCATCGCATAATCGTAAGCGGCACTAACATCGTTATCATCGGCAGCACTAGCAGCCAACGACGCAAATTGTAGCGCCTTATTAGCATCATTATTGGCGGAACGTGCTGCTTTATTACCGGTATCCGCATTTTGTGACGTTGTTCCGGCACCAGTTTGAACTGTGCCGTTAGCTTGATCAGCAGAGGCCAGTGACAGTGCCTGACTAGCCGTCACGTTAGCCTGAATCGCAGTCATTGCGGCAGATAATGCCGCCGACTGAACCGAATGGACGACACTCTGAGCTGTAGACGCAACATTGGATGCGGCAATTGAGGTCGGTGGCCGCGGTGCTCTTTGCCTGAGAAGCGGTAGAAGTCGTTTGGGCCGCAGTGATACTGGTTGCGTTCGTCAACGTTTGCGCGGCAGCGGCAGCACTATTCGCTACTGAAGAAGCATTGGCAATCGCTGTTGAAGCAACTGCTAATGCAGAATTGTATTGTTGCGTAGCCGAGCTGGCAGCTGTGTTAGCAGAAGCCGCTTTATTCTGATCAGATTGTGCCATATTGGAATAGTAAACAAGGTTTGAATCGTTTTTAAAGTTATTCTTTTCCCACTGGTACAACGAATTTGCCGATTGAGCAGCTACATTTGCAGCTGATGCATCAGCCAGTTCCTTCAGATACGTTTGTTCAAGATTGGTGGCCAAACTATTGGCAGAATTAGCCGTTGTAATAACTTGAGCAACTTTGCCGTTAACCGAATCTAAAACGCTCTGAGCACTAGTTGCTGCGCTTCCTTGGCCCAAAATGGCCGTGTAATAAGATTGAGTTGCTGAGTATTGATTAATAACATTCTTATCATTAGGTGAAACAGAGGCAGCATAACTAGCAGCAACCAACGCTGATTTGGCACTAGAAAGCGCGCCACTAGTCATTGCCTGATATGAATTAACCTGTGACTCAGCCGCTGTCACAGTCGGCGTTGGATCGGCCGTAAACGTGTATGTCAGTGACGTATTGGTACCAAATGTTTCTTTCAAATTTGGTGATTTGGTAAGTAAATAATTGAGTCCATCTGTCCCCTTGACTTCGGATGCCGGCTCAACAGCAGACAAATCAATAGCAGTCCCATCGACTCCAGAAATTGTACGATCATCTTTAATCTGCTTGCCAGTAGCATCAATGTAATGAATGGTTGTTGTAACCACATTACCGGTATCGATTTCTGGCGTCGTTTGTGCGGCATCATTCGTAACTGTATAGGCCACAGCAGACTTAAGTCCATAGCCAAGACTGTTATCCCAAACCACAACCGTGGAGGGATCCATCCCTGTGTCAATTGCTGCCTGGGCTGATTTTTTATCTGGATAGACGTGAATCGTATCTCCGATATTCGCGGTCACCGTGATTGGCGCAGACTGACCAGATGGCGTTTTCACGTTCAGAGTTACTTTGGAAACACCCTTAGTGTATGTCAGGCTATTGATACCAGCCCCCTGAGCGTTTTTTGAGCCCCCAGTTGATGCAGCAAAGGATAACGTATAGTTAGTTTGCTTGGCTTTAGGAATGACCTTAGTAAAAGTTATCCCATTACCACCATTGTCAGGGACCGTCATTGTTAGCAGACCGTCCCCATTAGATTGAATCGTGTACGTCATCGTAAAGTTGTGGTAATTACCGTCGATCAACGCATTATTCATCGGCCGCCAAGTCGTATTAGACTGTGCGGTATATGAATAACTATTTAACTGACCTGACTGATCTGTTGTCCGCCAGCCGATATAGACCTGGTTTGGATCGCCGCCGTTCCAATAATACGTATCAAAGACAAAGGCCATGGCATCTTTCAAACCCGCCACGCCAAGACCACCACCAGGTTGCCCATTATAAGTTTGCGTTGGATTCTCTGGCGACGGAACAAACACCAGTGAAACTCCATCTGCACCACCCTGTGGTCCAGTTTTATTCCCAATTTGAACTGATCCTTTAAGCGTAAAGGATTTGGTGAAATCTACTGTGTTGTTAAGGTTGGCATGACCCACTTCATCATTTTTATCTTCCGTTAGGCCAACTGTCCCATTGTTGTTAAACTGCACACTAGTACCATTACCGGTAAATTGCGTTGATGCGTTCGTGCCAGTAACATTCCCGTTAGCTGTCCCAATTTCCATGTTGTTGCTTAAAGTAGGCAGGTTAACACTGGCATCCTTTTGCGTGATCATCACAGGTTGATTAACAAGCGCCAACGACTTCTTCAGTTCTATCAGCTGAGCCGTTGTCGTTGCGTCTGGGAGACTAATTACTGTCATGCCATTAACCATCGTTAACGTGCTACCCGTAGGTAATACAGCCTGTTGAACAATTGACGTGGGTACATTGGTATTAATGTCTAATGATAAAGGTGTTTCACGTGTAACAGTCGTTTTTGCTCGGGACTGAGCTGTTACGATACTAGCTTCAGAAGCCGGAGTTGCTGCAGATTGTGACGATGCCACCAATGATGTCGTACTTTGTTGAAGACTATCTACTACGCTTGGGCTAGTAGCAACCGATAAAACAGCATCTGCCTGTGGCGCACGTGAAACCAGAGTGGCTGGATTAATAACATTGCCAGTAACAGCCGCTTGTTTTTCAGCCGGAGCACTTGTCGGCACCTGATCATTATCTTGCTGAGCCAAATACGCACGTGAAGTTAACGCGCTACTGTCAGGATTTTTTTCTGAACTACTGTTAACGCTGCTTTGACTACTAGCACTAGTTAAATCTGGATTTTTAGCATCAGTCGGCTGACTAACTGTCAGTTGCGCTGAATTAGCTGCTTGAGCCGCGGTGGATTCAGAAGCAGCACTAGTCATTGAGCTGCTTCTGACAACACTGCTGACTGCACTGCTATTAGTCGTATTTTGGGCAGCTCCGTCATTGCCAAGACTTGAAGAAGTAGTGATTGAAGTCTCAGTTGTCTGCGACTGAGCACCAGTTTGATCTGCCGAGATAATCCGGTCTGTACCAATCATCCCCGTGCCAAAGAAAAATAGCGCTATGCCTGCAAACAGCCAGCGCTTCCCTGCCTTATACATCTTATAATGCTCTTTGCGTGTCGTTGAGAACCGACCCAACTCACTATCTTTCATAAATCCCCTCAGAAACCCTGTTTCGGAAAAATTAACATCATTAAATATCACGTTTTGTTAATTATATATCGCGCAATTTATTTGTAAATACAGCAAAATGATGCGCTATTAAAATATTTAGTTGCGTTTTTAAATAGTGTTAATTTTATTGAAATTGGTACGGTTCAAAACTCCCTTATCACAAAGTAACAGGCCACTATTGGAACATTAAAGCAAAAAACAAAAGAGGCTCTTTCTGACAAAAAAATTGATTTCTAAGAATTTAATAATTTTTATATTGTTTAACTTTCTAGAGTCGTAATGTTTATTACCAGTACAAATATTGAATGAAAAACAGCGTTCGACATGGCAAATTCTATAATTAATCCGAACAGAAATTAAAAAGCCCAAAGCAATCACTTACAATGGTAGTAGCTAATTCCAACCAATATAGGGAGTGATTA
>NZ_WEZT01000011.1:27335-32435 GCF_009863985.1 Furfurilactobacillus milii
ACTTGAACTAATTAATCAACGACCATTAAAAATACATCATCAACAGACTGCCATTGAAAGATTCCGGGCTTGTTCGGATTAAACTTGTAATTTGCCACATCAAAAAAACACCCTGGTTGCCTGACCAAATGGCCAATTTTCCAGGGTGTTCGTATATAAAGCTTTAAAAATCAGTCTAGTCTTCGCTACCCATCCAACGACCAACAAAGGCCGCAATAGCAGCACCCAAAACTGGGGCAATCAAGTAAACCCAGTAGTGAGATAAAGCAGTACCACCAGCAAAGATGGCAGGTCCGAAACTACGAGCAGGGTTCAAAGAACCACCGGTCAAGTTCAAGGCAACAATGATCAAAAAGGCTAAGGTTAAACCAATTGCTACTGGTGCCATTGTAGCGTTACCAAACTTTTCGCTAGTGACCATCAAGATCACAAATACGAACAAGAAGGTAATAATTGTTTCGAAGCAAAACGCTGCGCCAGCAGAGATCTTAGGAAAATCCGTTTGACCAAAACCAACGCTCTTTGGCAAGCTTAATGCGTGTTCAAAGAAGTACAGAACGGCTGAAGCAACTGTGGCACCTAAAAATTGCGAAATAATGTAAAAAATGGTGTCACTAGCTGACAAACGACCGTTGATCAACATCGCAATAGATACTGCGGGGTTGAAGTTACCACCTGACACGCCACCAACGGCGTAAGCCATCATCGTAATGGCCAATCCGAATGCTAAACCAATGGCTAAAGTGCCGCCTTTAGCAACCGTAACTGTACCAGTACCGATGAAAACAAGCATGAAAGTTCCGATAAACTCGGCAAAATACTTTCTCATTTTCATTCCCTCCAGGAATATGTAAATTTAGAAAACTTTTGTTCGAGTTAAATGACACCCTATTTAGCCTAAAAATACAGACTAAACACCTGTGATTAACCATTTCGCTACAAAATAATTACGTTTCATGTGCATTTTCAAAATTACATAGAAAAAGAGTTGAACCATGAGCTTATTTCAAACAATTACAAACTTGATTGTTCAAGATAAAAACTGATGATTCAACTCTATTTTAGTTTCGATGATTAGCTGCAATAACCTGCAAGCGATGGCCAGCGATCCACAATAAGATAGCCGCCACCCAGGAAGCAAAGATCACGCTAATAATTCCTTGCTGATAAAACGCGCTACCATTAGCCAGCCAGCGATCCGTAAGCTGATTCAATTTAGACAACTCCCACACACCTACAATGGCGGGGATTAAGGTCATCGTATAAACGAAGAACGATGCCCCACCCGTTAACATTGTCAAACTGATGACAACACCAGAAAAAATGTTGATAATGGCCGCCCATAATAATAATCCGTGAACGGCGGCATTAGCCTGTTCACGCCACTCCTGATTCATTTAAAATCCGTCCCTTTATCCTTAGTTAGTTGATTCATTATGACACACTTTACTAATCTAAGGGACAAAATGGCCAACGTTATTACTTTGTCTTACGATCTGCTAATGCCTGCTTGCCTTTATCAGTTAATCCTTCGACGGTATTGCCACTTGCTTCAATGTAACCAGCATCGATCAAAGGCCGAGGATCCCCACCGATTGCATTATCACAGTAGTCTACAAAATGAGTCACTGGCGTCCCGGATTCAACACGGCCTGAGGCAATCGCATCTAAGATATCGTAATCTGTATTTGTTAGTTCCATATCAATTCCTCCTTCTTAAACTGAGGGAATTATACCCTGTTCATTCCCATTTTGTCCTGAATTTGTCCTGCATGTCTGTGGCAAACCACAGTCTTGTACACCTTGAAAGGGATTATTTAACCCTTAAATACGCCAAGCCTAACAATGAAAAGGATGATTTAGAATATGCGTTTGTCAATCATGCTTTACTAAGTCACCGGAACCCTTCAATCCGTTTCTGTCATTACTCAAAGTAATGCTGCCATTTACAGCCACATCCAGTGCTTATTGAAGCTTTCTCAATTTATTTGTGTATCGTAATAACATTGCGAAAGCGCTCTTTTATCATCTTCAAGTAGCCTCGCACTGAATAGTGTCAATAAACGTTCATAGTTTCTTCTGAGGCAAGATTCCCCGCCCTCGTAACGCAAGTTCGCCTATAATTTCAACTTAAAGTAGCTACTTTTTATTTCGGCTGCATAGGCTGCACAAATCGAATCAGTGAGAAGTACATTCAATAATTACCTAATTTACGACTTACTTTGCGTTGTATACGGCTTCATTCCCATAGGCACATAATTCGCATCCGATCACGGCACTTGCTACGCTATCAAGTAGAAAGTGCCGTCCAACAGGTGTTTCAGGCCTTGAAGACGCGTACCTAACAACAGCTAAGACGTGTTTAAATTAGGAGGATAACGCATATGCCAAACTCACTGTTAAATACAGCTACACTAACAACTTTATTAACACAACATCCCGATGCACCAGTTGTATCAATTTACGCAAACATTGATCCTGCTGATCGGCCACACACACGATTACGTGTTCAGGATCTTATTCGTCAGGCAAAGCAACACGTCACCCGTCAGTTTGGCACGGACTGGTGGTCCAGCATTGAACCGCGAGTGACAGCGGCACTCAGCGACGACGCACTATTTGCACAAAATATTAAAGAAAGCATCGCCGTTTTAACCACAGCAGATCAAGTAATCATCGATCATTTGTCCACCAACGTAACTGATCAAGTGTCGGTAGGCACCGTTCCCGAGTTACGACCACTGCTACGTGAACAACAGCGCGCCTTCGATTTCGACTTGCTTGCTCTAAATGGCGATTCGTTTAAGCTTTATCAAATTCGTAATCATCGTGTGATTTTAACACCTCTACCAGATGATGCACCAACCACCTTGACACAGGCGCTCGGCACAGAAATCCGTGGCGGAGACGTTAACAGTGTCAGTCGCGGCGAACACGCTGGCTACCACGGTCACCACACCAAGGATGTCGGCAAAGATATTGACCTGACAAACTACTTCCAAGCCGTTGATAACTTCATGCAAGCTTGGCAAAAAGATACGCAACGACCTCTAGTTCTGTTTGCTTTACCAGAAAATCAAGCTTTATTCCGCAAGCTTAGTCGGTTAACACATATTTCAACGGATTATGTGTTGAATGAATCTCCTGCCAACTTAAGCACTGCGCAGATTCAGCAGCGGATTGAGCCCTTATTTGAACAGCATGCCGACCAAATTATTCAAACAGGACTCAAAGCTTACCATGATGCTGCTAATGCCAATCATCAGGTCAAATTACCAACCGACATTGCCACAGCTGTTTCTCATGGTCAGCTAGGGACTTTAATCGTCGCCGATACATCCGAGTGGCACGGTCACTTAGACCGTGATCAATTCATTGCCGATCCAACCGCCGCTAATGCTATTCCTTCACTGTGTGTCACTATGCTTCAACGTGGCGGTGATGTGATTGTCGTTAATGAAGATCAGTTGCCAGATGGCCAACCAGTTGGGATCAGTCGCTATTGATTTACACTAAAATGAAGTAAATATAAGGGGTTAAATGCGTCTTAAACGGCGTACTTAACCCCTTTTTTTGCGCACTATGCTATGCTGTCGGTGACAGTTAACGCTAAGATTAATGCATATATGAAAGGTGATACTTATGCCTAAAATGTTTGCCGACAAAATCAAACTCTCCACGTACAAACATGTTTCGATTCGTCATCAACCAAATACAATTGATCCACTGCCGTTTAACCAAGCCAGCGACTCAACAAAAACAAACGACCTCATTCTGAGTTTTTGTTTATGGTAGATTGCAAATTTAATCCGAATTTTTGGACAAATTTGTCAGCATGATCTGATAAGGTGTTTGCCAGTCAAGTATTTTAAGTGGTCTCTGATTCAGCTCCTAAAAGATGGGTTTGTGGTAAACACCATTTTAAAGGAAGCTGATCTTTTTTGTCCGAACAGCGTTCGGATTAATTTTACAATCTATCATATTAACGCTCAGCGGGTGCTTCATGACCTGCCGATTGCGTAGCGGAAGTTTCTTCAACATCCGCTGGGGCTTGTTGCTGCCGCACAAATACCGTGGCGACAATAACGCCAATAACGGCTAATGCCAATGTTAGCATAAAGCCCATCCGTGTTCCTGATGAAACGGCATCGCGTGTTCGTTGACCTGCTTCGCCAGTGCTCATCAAACTCGTTGAAAGTGCTGTGGCAATCGCACCACAGATCTGTTGAAGCGTGTTCATAATACTGCTACCATCAGCTGCTAATCGTGGTGGTAAAGCATTCAGTCCATACGTTTGCGCTGGTGACATAGCCAAAGGGGCACCGATCATTAAAATAATGTGTGCTACCACGACATACCAGTATGCAGAGTGGCTGTTAGTCAAAACCAGCAACACAGCACCCACCGCTGCAACACAAAAGCCGGCAATCACTGGACGACGACCGCCAAGCCGATCAAATAACCGGCCAGAAATCGACGAAACCACCGCGTTAATGATATCACCGGGCAGCATGAGCATCCCCGTCAAGGCGACTGGCACCATCAGGCCATCTTGCCAGTACATTGGCAACAGGTACATCGATGACATGATTACCATGAAATCAACCATAACTAACGATGTCCCAACGGAAAACGAACGGATGCCAAAGGCACGCACATTCAGAATTGGTTCATCTAGATGTAATTGACGACGGCAGAATAATGCCAAACTGACGATACCAACAACTAATGCCAGCAATACTTCCCATGAACCCCAGCCCGTTTGACTGGCTAAGCTAACACCAATAACGACGCCACCAAAACCAATGGTTGACATCACAATTGACAATACATCCACATGTGGATGCGTCAACTCACTAACATTTTTTGTAAAAATAATGGCTAAAATAAGTGCAATCGGTAGATTGTAAAATTAATCCGAACGCTGTTCGGACAGAAAAGATCAGCTTCCTTTAAAATGGTGTTTACCACAAACCCATCTTTTAGGAGCTGATCTTTTGTCTAGTATAACCTATTCCGAACGAATTAAAATCGAAACCTTTTGTGAACTAGGGCTGTCCAATATCCAAATGGGCGTTCGGCTGAACCGATCACCGTCAA
>NZ_WEZT01000012.1:0-83396 GCF_009863985.1 Furfurilactobacillus milii
AGCACTTGAACTAATTAATCAACGACCATTAAAAATACATCATCAACAGACTGCCATTGAAAGATTCCGGGCTTGTTCGGATTAAACTTGTAATTTGCCTAACCACGAAAAAAACTTCGTTGCGCAAACGAAGTTTTTTTACGTAAATCAAGTTAACAATAAATCAAAGCAGACTAACGATCCTCATAACCGTTTGGATGACTTTGTGTCCAAGCCCATGCAGTCTTAATAATGTCATGAACATCATCATATTGCGGCTTCCATCCAAGGATATTACGAGCATCTTCCGATTCAGCGACTAATGAATCAGGATCTCCGGGGCGCCGTGGTGCGATCTTGGCCGGAATCTCTTTCCCAGTCACTTCACGAGCTGCTTCAACCATCTGTTTAACAGAAAAACCAGTGGATGAGCCCAAGTTAAACGCACGACTCTCATTGCCTTCGTCCAAGTATTTCAATGCCAAAATATGAGCATCTGCTAAGTCCAGAATATGAACATAGTCACGCACATTAGTGCCATCTGGTGTATCGTAATCGTCACCGTACATATCAATATGGTCACGTTCACCAAGTGCCGTTTGCAAAATAATTGGAATTAAATGTGTTTCTGGGTGGTGATCTTCACCAATGGAACCATCAGCTTTAGCACCAGCCGCATTAAAGTAACGAAGCGCAACCCATTTAATGCCGTAAGCAACGTCACACCAATGAATCATGTGTTCCATAATCAGCTTACTTTCACCATAAGGATTGATTGGCTTTTTCTGATCGTCTTCATGAATCGGAATCCGTTCAGGAACACCATATGTAGCAGCAGTTGATGAGAAAATCATCCGTTTGCAACCCTGTTCATGCATCACTTCCAACAACGTAATCATGCCATAAACATTGTTGTCAAAGTACTTCAATGGATCTTTCATGGATTCTGGCACAATGGAAAATGCGTCCATGTGGATAACACCATCAATGTTTTCTTTTTCGAAAACGCTGGTCAGAAACTCGCGGTCACGGGTATCGCCTTGATAAAAGCGTGCCTTTTCATTAATAGCAGCGCGATGACCAGTAGATAAATTATCTACAACAACCACGTCGTAACCCTTTTCAATTAAACGATCCACCATGTGTGAACCGACGTAACCGGCACCACCGGCAACTAAAATTGACATTTTATTTTCCTCCAAATCGTTAACATCGGTACTATCATAGCATAACCTGATTGACCACAACAGCACCGGTCAGCACAGATGCATTAATCCACTGTTGTTGCGGATAACGGCCGCCATGTCAGCGTTGCTTCAGCATATCGCTCATCATCACCCATGATGTGATGATGGGTAGTTACTGTTCCATCTTCATTGTTAACCGGCGCGGTCACTTCACTTTTTACCGTGCTTCCATAACGGACTTCATTTTCAAACCGAATCGCCAGATGGCACAACTCGTGATGAATCAAAAATTCTTCATCTAGAGCATCCATCAGCCAATCAAAATAGTGTGAATTGTTTACGTGATGATTTGAATCTAAGTCAAAATAGCGCACCCGATACGCCTTGGTTGCCGCCACATCTGACTCTTCAAAACTAGTTGGTCGTGATAAACGAGGAATCCGTTTGACCATTTCAGAATGGTAAGGCGCCACGGCGTCGTCTGGAATAGCGACCATTTTACGGGCTTCCAAGTCCATCACAACGCAGATTGTATCTACATGAACCAGCTCGTTGCCCTGCTCATCTTCTAAAAAGAATTGGCGGTACGCAAAATAACGATTATTAGAAGTCGCTTCGGTCACCAAATGCACCTTTTCGTGGTCTCGAGGCAACCGCTTAATATCTATTTCGTACTGAGCAATAACCCAGCCATAGCCCTTGGATAGCATGTACTCCGTGCCAACACCAAAGCTGTCAGCCTGATCGTATGAAGTTAGCACCAGCATGTTGATTAACATGCCTAACGTTACCTTACCCGTTAAATCTGTTTCGTAATACTGAATTTTATGTTCTTCATCATACCGGTTCTGTTGCGTCATTTAATTGTCCTCGTTCAAGTGATGGTAGGTTGCATAAACCTCTTGCTTGCGTAACTGGCGAGCTTTAGCGACAGCCTTAATTGCATCGTTAGGCTTGTCACCTCGAGCAATCAACGTCTTAACGTGCTCTTCCACCGACTGACTCAGCAGCGGATCCTGCTCTTCAACAGGCGGATTAGTGTTCCCGCCAATTAAAATGACAAACTCACCGCGCGGCGAGTTTGTAGCCAACCAATCCAAAATTTCACTAGCAGTCCCACGAATAAACTCTTCAAACTTTTTAGTTAATTCGCGGCAAAGCACCAGTGGGCGATCCGGACCGACCGCGTTTGCGATCGCAGTCACCGTCTTCGCTAATCGGTGCGGTGCCTCATAGACAATCACCGTTTCCGGATGTTTAGCCAACTCGGTAAGCTCAGTCTTTTGTTCCTTAGTCTTGCGGTCTAAAAATCCGTAAAAATAAAACGGTTGTGGTACTAGACCACTCGCAATTAGTGCCGTTAGGCCGGCATTGGCCCCGGGTAGTGGCACTACTGGCAACTGGGCTGCTACAGCAGCAGCAACTAATTCCGTACCTGGGTCGCTGATTGATGGCATCCCTGCGTCGCTCACCTGAGCTATATTGACACCAGCGCGAAGTTTATCCAATAATTCCGGGATTCGCTCTTGCGTATTGTGCTCATGAAAACTAATTTGTTTTGTCTCGATATCAAAGTTGTTTAATAATTTCTGCGTGTTGCGCGTGTCCTCAGCCGCAATCAAGTCGACCTGTTTTAGCGTTGCAACCGCCCGGTACGTCATGTCCTGCAAATTACCAATCGGTGTTGGTACTAAAAACAGCGTACCGGATTCGTGTGGTGCAAAACTGCGCTGACTTGTTGCTACCATGCCTGTGTCCA
Organism: Furfurilactobacillus milii; assembly: GCF_009863985.1. Classification (GTDB taxonomy): domain Bacteria; phylum Bacillota; class Bacilli; order Lactobacillales; family Lactobacillaceae; genus Furfurilactobacillus; species Furfurilactobacillus milii_A. The sequence continues at coordinate 2,926 of NZ_WEZT01000012.1, forward strand.
CCCCTAACTTGCTTTAATTGTTCGATCCCGTTCTCCATAAATGACGTCTAAACAAAATGCGCAAGAGTCATTTTCTTCTCTCCGTTGACCATAAAACTCACGGCAAACGTGAAAACCGGTCTCGTACAATCGTTCTAAATTCTGTAGTGATTTAGACAATCGTTGCTGTGCTTCAGTCGTATCTGTATCAGTACCGAGCAATTCACGTAAATGCTGGTTTTCGACGGTTAATTCAGCATTCTCTTCTGACAATGCCGTAACCTGCTTTTTTAATGCGGCCAACTGATCCAAAATTCCTGTCGTCTGATCTTGCAAGTGCTCAAAATCGTCGAGCATTGTTTGTCGTTTATCCACGATTACACCTCCATCAGTGTCATCATTGCATCGTTTCAAAACTGGCAATCATCATTTAGAAAGAACGTTAAATGCCTTCAACGTCAATGATTCGGCCACATTTTGAAAACTAACGTTGCGTTCGAGCAACTGCTTTGATTGTAACCCTAAATCTGTAACGTCGACGAGTTGCTTTTTAGAATAACGCGTCGTTAATTCCTGTAAATCCTTGCGATGACTCGGAAAACTCATGACAAATTTTTCCTGATCAATATTTTCTAATAGCATGTCACGAAAGCCAGCCAAAATAATATCTAAAACAATTCGCTGATGCGGACGATCCTTTGCCAATGGCACAAGTGTCGTTCCCACAGTAACAAACGCACTCATATCAGGCTTCAATAGTTGACTTTCCCACTGCCATACAGCAGCCGCAGTTTGACCAAGCCAGTCATCGACTAACCACTCAGCCGCTTGATCCGGACTATTAGTCAGCCGGCTGGTCAACGCTAATAAGTGCTTTCCAACACCGGCTGATTCGAGCTGGGACTGAAGTTCATTGACTGCTAATGGTTGCATCTCCATTTCCTGAGTCCGTGAAATGACAGTCGGTAAAAGCAAATTGGGATTGGTCGTCAGCAACAAGGCCGTAATGTTACCGCTGGGCTCTTCAAGAAACTTTAGCAAACTGTTGGCTGCGCTGGCAGTCATCGTTTCAGCTCCGGCAATAATGAAGACTTTTTTATTGCCTTCCATCCCACTTTTGGAAAACTCAGATTTCAGCAAACGAACTTGGTCAACTTTAATGGAGTTCCCTTCTGGTTCAACAATCAATACATCCGGGTGCTCACGTTGACTAATTCGCTGGCATTCCTCACATTTGCCACAAGGCTGACCATCTTGCAGGTTAATACAAAAAAGGCGCATCGCAATCCACATTGCGAGCTCCTCCTTGCCACTGCCGTTTGGTCCGGCAAATAAGTACGCATGGGCCAGTTCATTTTTTTTAATTACATTTTTAAAATGCTGAACCAGCACAGGTTGGCGCTGTTCAGCAATCGTTAAAACATCGTTATTTGTTGGCATATTTCCTCGTTAGCAGTGCGGTTAACGACTAAAACTGTTGAAATGCCTCAACTGGCAGTACAAAACAAGTTGCCCCACCAACTGTGACTTCAACCGGATATGAAGCAGTCTGGTCCATTGAAACATCCATATTAACTGGCGGTGTCATGAATTGATCCCGAGTGTGTGATGTCTCCTTAATGAGATCCATGACTTCCTGAACGCGATCATCTTCGATCCCGATCAAGAACGTGGTATTACCTGAACGTAAGAAACCACCGGTCGTTGACAGCTTTGTGGCTCTAATATTTTGTTCGATAAACTGATTACTCAGCCGATTACTATCCTTATCTTGGACAATAGCAATAATCATTTTCATATGCGTAATTCCTCCTGTGAAAAAGCTCGCGACCGCGATAACGGGGCTCCGTACAATTAAAACAAATTCGGGAACCGTTGAGCAATCACCTGTTTCGTGTCGGTAATCACTTTTTCCAGCGGTTGGTTCGCGTCAATTAGTGTAATGCGTTGTGGTTCGTCTTGCAACAATTTAAGGTAAGCGTGCCGTACACGACGATGAAATGACAGTTCTTCATTATCCAAACGATTGATTTCATCTGATCGATATTCATGAATTCGTGTTAATCCTACCTCTGATGGTACATCAAAGTAGATTGTTAGGTCTGGTGTAAGTCCTTTCGTAGCAAAAAGATTCATTTCTGCTACGGCAGCCTCGCCAATTTCACGGCCAGCGCCCTGATACGCAATCGAACTATCAACGTACCGATCAGAGAACACAACCTTACCCGCATCTAAAGCTGGCAAAACCGTTTGGACCAAATGCTGGCGTCGCGCCGCTGCGAACAGTAAAGCTTCGGTACGCGCATCCATCTCCGTGTTGGCTTTATCCATGATAATCGCACGAATTGCTTCTGAAATCTTATTACCACCCGGCTCACGGGTTGTCAGCAATTTCTCCCCTAGTTGCAATGAATAATCATCGATCAGCGCATTCAGAACACTGGTTTTTCCTGCCCCATCGGGCCCCTCAAAAGTTATAAATGCGCCTGTTTTCACTATTCCAAACTCCCTTATCGTCAATACGTTCATTGTACTTTAGAATAGGGGTCGCTGTCTAACGTAATTACACGGCAGCTGGCAATTCCAATTTGGTTCCGACCGTTAAATGACTTTGGGGCGCGCGATGGTTGACCTTCGCCAATGAATCTATTGGCAACTGCAAGGTCTTCTCAATCCGATGTAGTGTATCTCCTGGTTGCACGGTATAATCCTTCATTTGTGGTAACCACAGCCATTGACCTGGATAAATCCACCACCGAATCGGTGTTTGACTCACTTGACTAATTCGGCCCATTGAAATACCACTGGCCATGCTGATTCGCCACCAGCTGTCACCCGGTTGAATCACGTACCGCCGCAAAGTATCTTGTTGACGGGGTTGATTAGCGCTGTCCGACGTTTCAACTGAGTTAGGCGCCGCCACTGTTGGGTGTTGACCAATGTCTGATTTTTCCTGATCCCATCGGGTTAAATTATTAGCCCGGATGATTTGCATTAATTCATCCGCATATGCAGGATCAGTAGCATAACCATCGCTTTGCAATTTCTGTGCAGCCAGCCATGCATCTCGCTCACCTAAAACATTGTGATACCGACTATTCACGCTCAAAAATTGACCGTGATCCGCAATACTTTCAATAAATGACGGGTAAGCTCGAAAATTTGCCCACACAGACAGTGAATACCCGTTAACAACCTCGCGGGTTGGCATGCGAACCGTTGCCCCATCAATATTAGCTCCTTTAATGCCAAATAGATTATGAGCATTAGTGGCCAGTTGTGACGTCCCCCATCCGCTTTCCAAAATAGCTTGTGCACCAGTCACCGAGGGTAAAATTCCATAATGAGCCCAATTTTGTTGAGCACCTGACTCAACTTGCATTAAAAAATCTGTTTTATTCATTGCCCTTCCAGGCTCGCATAACCCCAATATGAGACCAATTACCGATACTGCTATTGCTAAACGTTTCATTCGAATCTCCTCCGTCTTTTGTGATCTACCCATTACATACGCAACATACGCAAAAGACCAGAGAAATTAACGCCATCAAAAAAAACGTTTGCCAGAGTTCAATGCACAATTCTCCAGCAAACGTTTTTCAATTATTGTGTCTAAATCTTAACCATCATTAATTATCAATCACTGAGGCCTGCAATCTGCCCCGAACTTTTCGTTCTCGTGCCTCACGGAACAATAGCATATATTTTTGTCGAGCCAACGCAGTTTGTGCCGAAAGTTCACGGCCATTACCTTCATCTACGACCGCAGTTTGAGTCTCAACAGCTCGGTCCCAGCTACGCTTTGCTCGATCAATATCATCCAATAACGCTTCATTATATTGCCCACGCAAGCGTGGACGACGACTAAATAACATTTTGACCTCCAACATCGCTCACGCTGATACAATTTCCATTCGTATGAGAGTACCAGCGTCTATCGTCTACATTTCAGTCCGACCCTCAACAGCTTTAAGTAAGGTCACTTCATCAGCGTAATCAATGTCAGACCCTACTGATAGACCATGAGCTAACCGGGTCACCTTGATGCCCGCTGGCTTAATCAACCGTGATAGGTACATAGCGGTAGCTTCCCCTTCAGGCGTGGCATTTGTTGCCACAATGACTTCCTTCACTTCGTCATGTTCCTGAAGCCGTTTGACCAAGCTAGTGATGTTAATATCTTCAGGCCCCTTACCTTCAATCGGGGACAAAACGCCGTGCAAAACATGGTATAAACCATGGTATTCACGCATTGATTCCATCGACATAATATCTTTGGGCTCTTCGACCACTAGAATCGTACTTTGATCACGCGATTTATCGGAACAAATCGCGCATGGATCTTCTTCAGTGATATTGCCACAGATTGAACAGAAATGTAAGTCACGTTTGGCCGAAATCAATGATTTAGCAAAGCCAGTCACATCATCGCCATCCATATCAATTGTATAAAAGGCTAGCCGTGTGGCAGTTTTTGCACCAATACCCGGTAACTTCATGTAACTTTCGATTAATTGTGCAATTGGTTCTGGATAATCCATTGTTTACCTCGTTTGTACTTACATCCCCAGGCCACGGCTGTATTTACCCATGGTACTGTCCGTTGCCGTGTCAATTTGTGTCATTGCATCATTAACGGCTGCCAAAACCATGTCAGCCAACATGTCAGGATCATCCGGATCAATCGCATCAGGATTAACGACTAAGTCAGTCATCTTGTGGTCCCCTGTAAATGTGGCCTTCACCATATCATCTGGCGCAGAACCAGTGAAAGTTTGTGCTTCTAGTTTTTCTTGATCTGCCTTCATCTGTTTTTGCATCTTTTGTGCCTGACGCATAATATTTTGCATGTTGCCACCCATCATAATCTTCATTCCTCCAAAAATAAGTTATTCATAATTGGTCATCAACTGACCGTTTAATCGTTTTTGATAGTTACGTTATCAGCGCCAAACAGCTGTTGCGCTTTTGTTACCAATCCATTCTCCGGCTCACTGATACCAGCGTCTTCCGATGGCGAATCAAGTGGTGCTGACGCCGGCTCATCTGAAACTGGCGATTGCTGCCGATCAGTAGTAGGCCCAGCTGGGGCCGCTCCGCCCGTTAATTCTTCTTTATGATCCGTCAAAAAGTCCTTACGAATCTGCGGCCACTGATCCTCTGGAACAAACCAAACATCCGTTGTATCGCCAGTCAATCGGTTAAGATTGTTCTCCAATGCTGTTCGCAAACCATCATCGGTAGCTGCCTTATCGAAGAAGAAAGCATAACTAAATGAAACAATTACACCCTCATTACTAGCAGCAACAGGCTTTGAAACATGCATCATCGCTTTTTGTGTCACGGGCAGCGTACCCAATAAGTCGTCCCATACGTCACGCATCGCATCTAAATCATGCTTTGTGGCGGCTCGTAACACTGGATAAATTTTCGCCAAGTTAACGTTTGCACTCGCATGGCTAGCAGTAGCAGTCGTCGTTTTGGCCCGTGCCGGCTTTCCTGTCTGCGTGCCCGTAGTTGATGCTGGCTGATTTGTTGGTGCTGGCGTCGCGCTAGTTGTCGAGGTCGTTTGAGTACCTTGAACACTATGAGACGAAGCTTCTACAGTAGGTGCTGGCTGTTGCGGTTGGGTCGTCGTTGCGCTTAAGCGGCTGACCGTTTGCTTCAACTGCTGAATTTGCGTCTCCAGTTCAGCTACTTCAGCCGCATTAGAAGCGTTCCCTGATGTAGGGGCCTTAGTTGTGCCCACATTCGGATATATCTGTGCAAGCTTAACCGTCAACACTTCTAAATAGACATCGGGATGCGTTGTAAATCGCAGCTGCGCAGCTACCTCATTTAAAGCATTGATCATTTGGTAAAAAACGTCAGGATCTGTATTCTTGCTCAACTGTTGAAAGACATCGCCGGTGGTATCACTACCGGTTACCATGTCAGGCGCTTCTTTATAAAGAAGCAGGTCACGAACGTAGCTAATTACGTCCTCTACAAACCGCCCAGCATCTTTACCATCGTCCAGGACCTTTTGGAGGGCCGCTAACCCAGCCGTCGTTTCATGAGCAACCACCTGTTTGACATAGTCAGCCAATAAGCTTTCCGTCACACTACCCGTGACCAACAGAGCATTATCGAGCGTCACTTCATTATCACCAAACGAAATCGTTTGATCCAAAATACTCAAGGCATCACGCATTCCGCCTTCTGCCGCATTAGCAATAACCTTTAAAGCTGGTTCCTCAAAATCAACTTGCTTTTGCTTCAAGATGTAAACCATTCGGTCAAAACTTTCTTGAGCCGTAATTCGTTTGAAATCAAAACGCTGCGTCCGTGAAATAATGGTCGCCGGAATTTTATGTGGTTCCGTGGTGGCCAAAATAAAGATCACATTTGCCGGTGGTTCTTCCAAAGTCTTCAATAAAGCATTAAAAGCACCAGTTGATAACATATGCACTTCATCAATAATGTAAATTTTATAAGTGGCCTGTGTCGGTGCGTACTTGGCCTTATCACGAATGTCACGAATTTCTTCAACACCGTTGTTAGAAGCAGCATCAATTTCAATGACATCGTTTAGCTGACCGGCCGTGATTGCTTTACAAATATCACAATTATTGCACGGTTCGCCATCTTTCTGATTTGGACAATTAATGGCCTTGGCAAAAATCTTCGCCGCTGATGTCTTACCGGTCCCACGTGGTCCACAGAAAAGGTAAGCATGACTCGTCTGCTGGGTCACAATAGCATTTTTTAATGTTTGTGTAATGACGGTCTGCCCAACAATTTCATCAAACCGTTGTGGCCGCCATACCCGATAAAGGGCTTGATAACTCATGTTAAACTCCTCATATTGATGTTCCTTATCGTGCGAAGTATCCGCACTTCGTTAGCATTCCTTTAAATCAGTATAAAGGTTTTAGACCCGAAAGATAACACCAGTGCTTCCAAATCTCAACTTGTATTTAAAAATAAATAAAAAGCGCTCAACCAGTTGTTAAAGCCATTGGTCAAACGCCGTTAATTTCAATAAAACATGAAGCACAAACCGTCGCGGACTTAGTGCTGCTACCTTCCGGTCCTGACACAATTCGTGAGGACGGCCTTGCCTCATGGCCTTTCGGCAATTAATAATACTACGCTATTTACGTCATAAAAGCTAGTGTTTTGCTTGTCATTTTGTTCGTTGTGAACTCGGTTTTTTTGCACCACGTCCTCGACGGATTGCCCGGAAAAAATTCTGCATAAGCGCGCTGGCTTGATCTGCCATGAGTCCCTCATGAACAATAACTCGATGATTAAAACGTGGGTCTTCCAGCAATTGGTATAAAGAACGCACTGTACCAGCCTTAGGGTCTCGGGCACCAAAATAGACTTCAGGAATCCGAGCGTTGATAATGGCACCACTACACATGGGACATGGCTCGATGGTGACAAACAACTGACAATCTTCTAGTCGCCAGGTGTTAAGTGTCTGATTAGCTTCACTGATCGCCATGATCTCCGCATGCAACGTTGCATCTTGAGCATGCTCACGCAGATTATAGCCACGACCCACAATTTTCCCCTGGTGCATGACGACTGCACCAATCGGCACTTCACCAACACTGCCGGCGATTCGCGCTTGCTTCAAAGCCTCTCTCATCCCTGCTTCAGCAATGGTCGGCGTTATATTTTCGTTCATCTCAGCCATTAGCCTGATCACTCGCAATTGATTCCAAGATATAGTAACCTTTATCTTTTTTGATAATTTCACAATTGCCAAAAATTTTCTGCATTAGTTTCTTTGCAGAAGGTGCACCTTGTTTTTTTTGCAAAACAACGGTTAGGCGACCATTAGGCAACAAATGCGTTTGGGCACCTGAAATCATGCCATCAACAACCGCTTTTCCTGCGCGAACAGGTGGGTTGGTAACAATGGCTGCATATTTATTAGTCACCTTTTCGTACTGATCAGACGTGTGGATGGTTGCATTATGAATTTGATTTTGATCTGCATTCCGTTTGGCCAGGGCTAGTGCCCGCTCATTTACGTCGACTAACTCGACGGTACGATCAGGATTGTCTAAAGCAATTGCAAGTCCAATAGGACCGTAACCACAACCCATATCTAAAATTGAACCTGACGGAATGTCATGTAGGTTTACCGCATCCAATAAAACCCGTGAACCATAGTCAACAGTACGTTTCGAGAAGACACCGTTGTCCGTAGTAAACATCATTTCATGACCTAATAGACGAAAATTCCACGTCGCTTCGTCGTGTACAACGTCCGGATTTGGCGTATAATAATGGTTGTTCATCATTTAAGTTAACCTCGTTTCTGTTTTCATCATAATGGAATCGCGGATAAAAGTAACGAAAAAAATTCGAAATTTTATAAACCCTTTGAGGACACCATATCTTGTGGATGCATCGTATAAATGCCACAAAATATGGTATTTTTTTGTTGCATTTCAATCTCCAGCCACTATACTTAGGTCATCAGCAAAACCAGTTTTTAAGTTCAAATGTGCAGAGAGAGGAAGTGGCCATTATGGCTAAAGTTGTTGTATTTACAAAGGATAATTGCATTCAGTGCAAGATGACAAAGCGTTTTTTGAACGCACATAACGTTGATTTTGAGGAACGTAATATTAATCAGCATCCAGAACTGATCGACTACTTAAAGGGTCGCGGTTTTCAAGCAATGCCGGTTGTTGATGCAGATGGTGTCGATGCAGTGTCTGGTTTCCGTCCAGACGTGCTGGCAAAGCTGGCTTAATTTCCCATCATTTTGTCAATGAACACGGCTCAGGCGTACGCGGAGCGTTGGCGTGCGTCTTTTCTTTTATCAAAAATCAATCAGGGAGTGACAGAAAAATGGCATTAAAGGATTTAAAGGACGTCACGTATTACGATTTGAATAATGAGATTAACATTCCCGTTAACGGGCAAATTCCGTTGAATAAGGATAAGGAAGCCCTCGCTGCCTTCTTAACAGAAAACGTTGAACCCAACACCATGAAGTTTGACTCGCTTCGCGAACGCTTTGATTACCTGCTTGATAACAATTACATTGAACGTGACTTTTTTGAAAAGTATGATTTTTCTTTTGTGGAAAAACTGTATGACTATTTGAACGCACAAGATTTTCATTTCAAGACATTCATGGCAGCCTACAAATTTTATGCCCAGTACACACTCCGTACAAATGATAATCAACAGTATTTAGAAGGCTTTATCGATCGTGTTGCAATGAATGCACTGTTCTTCGCAGACGGCGATGAGCAACTAGCTATGGACCTAGCCGATGAAATCGTCCACCAACGTTACCAACCAGCCACACCTAGTTTCTTAAACGCTGGTCGAGCTCGTCGTGGTGAATTGGTATCTTGTTTTGTCCTCCAAATGACAGATGACATGAATGCCATTGGCCGTGGTATAAACTCCGCTCTGCAACTGTCACGTATTGGTGGTGGAGTCGGTATTAACCTCTCAAATTTACGTGAGGCCGGGGCGCCAATCAAAGGTATCGCCAATGCTGCATCCGGTGTTGTACCTGTTATGAAATTACTAGAGGACTCTTTCTCCTACTCTAATCAATTAGGACAACGTCAAGGTGCCGGTGTGGTTTACCTCTCCGTTTTCCACCCAGATATTATCGGCTTCCTTGGTGCCAAAAAAGAAGCTGCCGACGAAAAGGTACGTGTTAAAACGCTTTCGCTTGGTGTAACCATACCGGATAAGTTTTACCAATTAGTGGCGGCTGATGAAGATATGTACCTATTTTCACCGCAAAGTGTTGAAAAGGAATATGGCAAACCATTTTCATATGTTGACATCACTAAAGAGTATGACAATTTAGTCGCCAACCCCAACATCGCCAAAAAGAAAATTCGTGCACGAACGCTAGAAACTGAAATCAGCAAGCTTCAACAAGAATCCGGTTACCCTTACGTCGTTAACATTGACACGGCCAACCTGCATAATCCAATTGCCGGCAAAATCATCATGAGTAACCTTTGTTCAGAGATTTTACAAGTCATGACCCCTTCTAAAATCAATAACAAACAAGAGTATGACGTTCTTGGTAAGGACGTTAGTTGTAACCTTGGCTCAACAAACATCGTTAACCTAATGGCCTCGCCTGACTTCGGTCACTCCGTTGAGGCAATGGTTCGTGCCCTCACTTACGTCACGGATCACAGCAATATCGATGTTGTCCCTAGTGTTCAGTACGGTAACCAGCAAAGTCATGCAATCGGTTTAGGTGCCATGGGATTGCACGCCTACTTTGCAAAGAACCATATGCACTATGGTGATGAAGACTCCCTTGACTTCACAAAGGTTTACTTCATGTTGCTGAATTACTGGTCACTTAAAGCGTCAAACGAAATTGCTCGTGAACGCCATGAAACGTTTGCTGGATTCGACAAATCTGACTACGCCAATGGAACCTACTTCGACAAGTACGTGACGAAGGATTGGGGCCCAAGCCGTGATAAGGTGGTTGAACAGTTTAAGGGAATTTTTATCCCCACTAAGGATGACTGGGCAGCATTGAAAGCAGATGTTATGAAGGATGGCTTGTATCACCAAAACCGGATGGCCATTGCGCCAAATGGTTCCATTTCCTACATTAATGACACAACTGCTAGTTTGAACCCCATCGTCAACCGAATTGAAGAACGGCAAGAAAAGAAGATCGGTAAGATTTACTATCCAGCACCATATTTATCCAATGACACCCTGCCATACTATCAGTCAGCCTATGACACAGACATGCGTAAAGTAATCGACATTTATGCCACCGCGCAAGAACACATCGATCAAGGAATGGCCTTAACCCTGTTTATGCGATCAACGATGCCTGAAGGCCTCTATGAATGGAAAAATGGTCGCACCGACAAAATGACCACGCGTGACCTTAACATTCTGCGTAACTATGCTTGGAAAAAGGGTTGTAAGTCTGTCTACTACGTTCGTACCTTTACCGACAACAACGGTGAAGTCGGCGCAAACGAATGTGAAAGTTGCAGTATTTAGTAAGGTGAGCGTGACCAGACCGAGGTTGAATCCGAGCAACAACAAGAGATTAGTATTGTACAAGCGGTCTTGGCTTGTACGGTACTAGTCTCAGGTTGTGCACAGGATTCAGGTCTGGGAGCGCGTTATCGCTACATAAAGGTATGCGATAGATTTTTGAGAATATATATTTCCAAAATTCACTAATGACAAACACCCATTCTCGTTCTACGATAATCATAATTAACTGATAGCATACAGAGACATCCGACACAGGAGGACAATATGGAAAACGGCAATTATAAAGCCATTAACTGGAATCAAGTTTCAGATGAAATTGATAAAGCAACTTGGGAGAAACTCACTGAGCAGTTCTGGCTCGACACGCGGATTCCCGTTTCAAACGACATGGATGATTGGCGCACCTTGGATGACGATCACAAATGGGTGGTCGGTCACGTTTTCGGTGGTCTAACCTTGCTGGACACGCTTCAATCACAAGACGGCATGGCTGCACTACGTCGCGACGTCCGGACGCAACATGAAACGGCCGTTTTGAACAACATTCAGTTCATGGAATCTGTTCATGCCAAAAGTTATTCGACCATTTTTGAAACATTGAACACACCCGATGAAATCGACGAGATTTTCGACTGGAGCGATTCTGAAGATCTACTGCAGAATAAGGCAAAACGGATTTATACGTTGTACCACGACGATGAGAACCCACTCAAAAAGAAGATCTCCAGTGTTTTCCTCGAAACGTTCCTGTTTTACTCTGGTTTTTACACACCACTTTATTATTTGGGTCATAACAAGCTAAACAACGTTGCCGAGATCATCAAACTGATTTTGCGTGATGAATCTGTCCATGGTACTTACATTGGCTACAAGTTCCAACTAGGAATGAAGGAATTAACAGAAAACGAACAGCAGTCCTTAAAGGATTGGATGTATGATTTTCTTTATTATCTTTATGACAATGAAGAAAAATACACGCACCTTGTTTATGACCGTGTCGGCTGGTCGGACGATGTTTTGAAGTTCATTCGCTACAACGCCAATAAAGCACTGATGAACTTGGGTCAAGAACCCCTTTTCCCTGATACCGCTGAGGACGTTAATCCAGTCGTTATGAACGGAATTTCAACATCTACTTCTAACCATGACTTCTTTAGCCAGGTCGGAAATGGTTATCTACTAGGAAACGTAGAAGCCATGAACGACTCGGACTACGATATTGGTGGTAAGAAGAAAAATTAGTCATTTATAGTAAAAGATGCAGTGAAATAAAAATCATCCTAATTTAAAGGATGGTTTTTATTTTTGATTACAGTGCAATCAAACTTAATCGGGAACTCCAAATTCGCTAATTACGCTATTAAACTGCAAATGAGTCACCATTTACCTTATGGTATACTGAATGCAAGTTAGTATTATGAAACATCGCTTAATTTGGAGATCGTAATTATGACAAAAATCAATTCACTTTGTGTCTTTTGTGGTTCATTACCAGGTAATCACCCCGAATATTCAGTGCAAGCTGCACTGCTAGGTGGCTATTTGGCCGACCATCATATTCGCTTAATTTACGGTGGATCTTCTGATGGTTTAATGGGCACGGTGGCAAATGCAACAATCGATGCTGGTGGTCAAGTAACTGGCATTATGCCTCGCTTCCTCAAGCGGATCAGCACCGAAAGTAACAACTTAACGGATCTAGTAGAGGTCAGCACTATGGACGAGCGTAAAGAAAAAATGCTCGCTATGTCTGATGCGTTTATTGTGTTGCCTGGTGGCTTTGGGACCTTCGAAGAATTAGGCACAATGTTGTCTTGGAGCAAAATTGACATTCACACTAAACCCATTGCTCTCTTCAACATTGACCACTTTTACGACTCTCTGTGGCAATGGTTTGTCGACGCAGCAGAATCCGAATTTTTGCCACTTAGCGACTTAAAGTTAATGGTTAACGCTAGTTCCATTGATCAAATTTTTGACTACTTTGCAACATTTAAACATGTGACAGCGATGCCACATGCTTAAGGCGACATTTTTAAAACGCCCCCCAAAAAAGGCCACTCAAGCTGGCAGAAAATCCTGCCTGCTCGAGTAGCCTTTTGCGTGCTATCCGTTTAAATAAAGCTTTTGCTTTAAATGAACGTCATTATACAAATTTAGAATTGAACGAAAATAGCGTAACTTCATGGATTAATTTTTAGCATGAAAAATCAGCAACCGTTTTTCTTTCTTGTTCGTCACTCGTTTGGCATTCACTACCATCGTAATCTGTAACATGGTGAAAACCAGCGAATTGCGACGGCGATAAGCAATATACTTTCCATGCCAACTAGTTACGTATTTTTCTTTGTAGTTTCTAAGTCCCTGAAACCCATAAAAACGATAGCCATATTCATAAATCAAATGTGCAATTCGTTCTTCAATAAAACTGAATCGAGAGACACCCACATTTGAAAGTGGCGCCATCCCCATATTAAAGTCCTCAAAGCCAGACTCGGCATTGTGTTGCAATAAATGGATAAACATAACGTCCATCGTTCCGGATGGTGCATTCTTACCATAACGCATTAAGTCAATCGAAGAAATGCCTGAATGCGTGGGCATGTTTGTCGTAAAGGCGAGAATTTTGCCTTCAGCAGAACGCATTACATAAATAGACGACTGATCTAAATAGTAATCGTCAAAGAAGCCGAGCGAAAACCCACTTTCGTTTTGACCATCTAGCCACTCATCAGAAATGACTCGCAATTCGTGTAGCGTATCAGCATCAAACGGCGGTTTAAGTTCTTCAAACGTAATCCCGACTCGATCAAACTTACTCATCAGATTGCGGTCTGACTTCCGTTTTTTACCTTGCATACTAAACGAAGGCAGGTTGACGAAGCCCTCCTCACCGAACTTGAAAAAGTCATATCCTTTTTCATGAAGACTCATCGTTAAATCTTCATCGATCTCGTAAAACACGATGGAATAGCCTTCTTTGTCGGCGACGTCCATAAAATTATCAATAGCTGCATCGCGATATTGTTGATCGCCGACTGGTTCACCCATGACAATTAAACGATCAGCCTTCTTTTGATACATGAAGAACATCTTATCTTCACCATCGACGGTGTAAAAATAAAGGAGCTTATCGCGTAAGTACGCCAAATGACTGACTTCATTTCCGCCATAAGTATCAATAACATGAGCGACACGACGCTCATCGAACGGCACCTTAAAGATTGTCGACTTCCCATTATGCATATACCAGTAGACAATCGCCAATACCACCAACGCAATCGCAATCGCAATTAAACCGCTTAGCCAAACACGCTCGGTCGGAAACAACGCTGCTCTCGGCACATGATGCATCCGCTGATAATTAGGTGTGTTGTACACGCCAACAATAATATACGTTACAAAAATACCAACAAAGCTGATGCCGTCAAACAACATGGCACCCCATGAATACTCAAAGTGCTCACGATAAAACTCTTTGTGGGACAACCATAGGGCCGCCAGCACTAGGACAAGGAAAACACTCATCTTGATAGACGGGTCCTTCCACATTGTGTTCAACGCAGCCATAATCAACACAACTGTCGTTGGCCAAAATGCGCGTTTAACACGCGAATTAACCCCACGCGCCAAGCCAATCAGTAAGAAACCCATGATGATGTTAATGGCCTGGTTAGCAAAATAAACAACGTATCCATACAAAGCGCCATAGACTTTGTTGTATTCCTGCAAGTGTGGAAAAGTTGAAACGAGGATAATCATGACCCCAGAAAACCATAAGAAAACAGTTAAAAATACGTGCGCGATGCGTTGAAATAACTGCATCGGCAGGCCTTCAAAGGCGTGGTTAATCTTGCTACCGGTATCTTGAATGAAGAATAAAACACCGACTAAGAATGGCAAAATGTAATAAAAGATTCGGTAGAACAATAACCAAACTAGTGCACCAGCTTTACCTACACCAATAAAACCAAGCCCCGTTAGCATAAACGTATCAAACGATCCCAAACCACCGGGAATCATGGAAACAACCCCAGCAACTGAGGCAACGGCAAACATTGGCAAAACGGCTGCAAAATCAACTTTGACACCCATTAATGCACCAATAAAAATAAAGAACAAGGCACAAAACAACCATTCAAAACTGGAACCGGCCATTAATGAGAGTTGCCGTTTAAGTGTTAAGTCATTAAAAAACTCTGAATCCGTGAAGTGGGTAACTAACATCACGGTTGGAAAGTATAGGGCGCCGCCAACCATCCAAATCCAATAACGAGCGAACATGCTGCCAGTATGCAATACAAAAATTTGAAAGAGCGCAATCCAACAAAGCAAAGATAGGCCAGTAACAAGGAACAATGCAATTTTTGAAATTGCAAACAGAATCTGTTTGCGAGTTGCACCCTTGCTATAGAAATTTGCTCGCAAACTTGCCCCAAGTAAGCCACCAAATCCAGCAATATTAGTGAACGTATTGACCGTCCATCCTGAACGAATAACATACCCTTTTTTAAACTTGCCAGGTAAAAATTTAACAATATTAAAATCGTAATTCAACATTGGAGTAACCGCAATAAAGCCTACGACTAACATCAGTAACAGACTAGTTGGCGTTTGCTGCGAGAATGTTTCTGCCACTTCTTGCCCACTGATTTGTTGAATGTCTCGTCCCACTTCATGAATCACATACAGCAGCACTGAGAATACAAACAGCAACCTTAGCAGCGTCATGTGGCGATTTATTGCCGCCCACATTTTTCGTAAAGTTTTCATGCCTTACTCCCCTCAAAATAATCTTCTCTAGTTTACCATGCCAAACAGCAAGTAACGGTGGATTTAGACTTTTTTAAGAGTAGTTTGATGCTCAAAAGACAATTTACCCAGCACCACTAGAACATTTGCTTACCACATTTAATCATTCAATAAAAGTATTGTCTTCATTAGGTAATTTATATAATATAAACGAATCAATAGCTTTCAGGATGAATTATGCAAATATTCTTAACACTCGTTATAGCAGGCGCTTTCGGTTACGGAACCTACCGACTCTATCGTAAGCAAAACCTCAAACAATTAGTGAGATGGCCACTTATTTTATTAACTGGTTTCTTATCATTGATATTTTTAATGAGCGCATTTACTGGCAATTCTACAAAGTCGTCCACTAACAATACTTCAACGAGGAATGGTGTCCATGCTCATGTCAAACATCACAAAACTCACAAAAAAGAAGCTCATACGTCTTCAAGCAGTTCAGATGAATCATCATCAACAAGTGAATCTCAAAGCATCGCAGATAGCGAATCTCAGAGCGCCTCAGAAAGTGAATCGATTTCTGAGAGTCAAAGTAACTCGATATCCGAAAGCCAGAGCAATTCCATATCTGAAAGTCAGTCTGTTTCTGCCAGTGAAAGTAGCTCTGTCAGTGTAAGCCAATCCATCACAGAGTCTGTGAGCGAATCAAAAAGTGCTTCGCAAGCTGCAGAACAATCACAATCAGCTGCCCAAGCTGCCGCTGACGCCCAAAGTTCCCGGCAAACATCTACTGTAGATTCTACTGCAGGACCCGTTATTGGAGATTCGCGTAGTCACATTTATCATTTACCTGGACAAAGGGCTTATCACATCAGTCCTGCTAACGCAGTGACCTTTAACTCAGAACAAGATGCTATAAATGCGGGTTATCGAAAATCATTAAGATAGCTCTATGCTAAAGATTTTGCGTAAGGATTGAACACTTAATTATTTTCAAATCTTCTAATTTATCTCAAAAAAACATCGTTTACGGTCGCTCATAACGTTAGAAAAACCGTATTTATATCACAGATATTAAAACACATTTTTGAACAATCACCATATTTGTATCTGTTTGCTCAAAGGACAAAAAAAGCACTGATCCCAAGGATCAGTGCTTTTTATTCAATGCATTTAATTACTTAACAGTAACTGATGCACCAGCATCTTCAAGCTTAGCCTTCAAGTCGTTGGCGTCGTCTTCTGACAAGCCTTCCTTGACGTTCTTAGGAGCTGCGTCAACTAAGTCCTTAGCATCCTTCAAACCTAAGCCAGTAGCTTCACGAACGGCCTTGATGACCTTGATCTTTGATTGGCCAGCTGAGGTCAATTCAACATCAAATTCAGTCTTGGCTGCAGCGTCACCACCAGCAGCACCGGCAGCAGCAACTGGAGCAGCTGCACTAACACCGAATTCGTCTTCGATTGCTTTAACCAAGTCGTTTAATTCAACGATGGTTGCGTCTTTTAATTGATCAACAATGCTTTGAGTATCTAAAGCCATGATTGTTTTCCTCCAAATATTGGTTTTGCTGGTATTCCAGCGAATTAGTTTTACGAGTTAAGCTACATCTAATGTATCAAACGCACCAAACGATGCATCGTCAACATTAAGCAGCAGGTTCGTCATCCTTGTTGTCAGCAACTTGCTTAACAGCAAATGCGAAGCTGCGAATCGGTGATTGCAATTCGGAAGCAAGCATTGAAAGCAAGTCTTCGCGACTTGGTAACGTTGCGTAAGTGTTGATTTCGTCAACAGAAGCAACCTTACCTTCCATCATGCCACCTTTGATTTCAAGGACATCATGATCCTTGGCAAACTTGGCCAAGATCCGTGCTGGGGCGATTGAATCATCACCATTACCGAAAGCCACAGCAGTAGGTCCAACGAATGTATCGTCAAGGCCATCAATGCCGGCTTTTTCAGCAGCGCGAACTAGAACTTTGTTTTTGATAACTTCCATGGCAACGTCTGAGTCACGTAATTGCTTACGCAAATCCGTAACTTCTTCAACCGTTAAACCACGGTAATCAACAATAACAACTGATTTAGCAGCAGACAACTTCTTAGCGACGTCATCAACTACAACAGCTTTTGCTGCAATCGTTTCTTTACTCACGTTTTACACCTCCATGATTGATTTTTTACCTAAAAAAATCCCGTTGTCCTAAGACAACGGGTTCAAAGTCATTCATCACGAATTGCTTTGCCTCGGCAGGATATTAAGATAGCTGGATTAACAACCGTCACCTGAGTCTTAGGTAAAATTAATTTACTTAAACACTATAGCAAAGCAGTGGTGCTTCGTCAATGTTTGATTTAGAAGCTTGCCAAATCGACAGCAACTGATGGGCCAAACGTTGAAGCTACTGATAAGTGTTGAACGTATGTGCCACGAACAGCGGCAGGACGTGCACGAACAATAACATCTTCGATAGCTTTAAAGTTACCAACCAATTGGTCAGCACTAAAGGATACCTTACCAATTTGAACGTGAACGTTTCCGTCACGGTCAGTCCGGTAAGTAACTTGACCACCCTTAGCATCCTTAACGGCTTGCGCAACATTCATCGTTACGGTACCCGTCTTAGGGTTAGGCATCAAGCCTTTAGGTCCTAATTGACGGCCCAAACGACCTACTTTAGCCATCATGTCTGGTGTTGCAATTGCAACATCAAAGTCCAACCAGCCATCAGAGATCTTTTGAACTAAGTCGTCGTCACCGACTTCATCGGCACCTGCATCTTTAGCAGCTTGTGCTTGGTCACCACGAGCAAAAACAATTACTCGTTGTGTCTTACCAGTTCCGTTAGGCAAAACCATTGCCCCACGTAACTGTTGGTCTGCCTGCTTGGTATCCAAGTTGAGCTTGAAAGCAATCTCAACCGTTGCATCGAACTTTGCATAGTCGATGTCTTTTACCAAGGCAACCGCGTCTTCTACGCTGTAAGCTTTAGTCTTATCAACTTGCTTAAGCGCATCTTGGTACTTCTTGCCCTTTTTGGCCATTGTGTTTTCCTCCTAGCAAATGTGGTATGGCGATGTTACACAAGGGTGAAACCAGGTCATCATATGATAGCCCTGCGCATCCCGTGAACATCTTCCACCTGATACATTCAGTTTTCACTGAGTATCCGTACTTGTCCGTTGTTTAGGCTTAGCCTTCTACAGTAAAGCCCATGCTCCGAGCAGTACCTTCAACCATGCGCATTGCGGCTTCAACGTCGGCAGCGTTTAGATCTTGCATCTTAGTTGTGGCAATTTCCTTAACTTGATCCTTGGTTACCGTAGCAACCTTTTTCGTGTTAGGTTCGCCAGAACCATGTTCAACACCAGCAGCCTTCTTCAATAGAACAGAAGCTGGCGGGGTCTTTGTAACGAAGTCGAATGAACGATCCTCATATACAGTGATAACAACTGGAATCAACAAACCTGCTTGATCAGCAGTACGGGCATTGAAGTCCTTTGTGAATCCCATGATGTTAATCCCTGCTTGACCTAAAGCAGGACCAACCGGCGGAGCAGGTGTTGCTTTACCGGCAGGAATTTGTAACTTAACAACATTAGCCACTTTTTTAGCCATGTCTAATTCCTCCTTGAGTGTGGTAGTTGATGGCGCGTTAGAATTACGCCTCCCACGATATGCTTAAACGCATACCGTAGTAGTTTACCATGATGGCAAACGGCTGACAAGTCCTACTGAATCTTTTCGACCTGATTGAATTCCAATTCGGCAGAAGTTTCACGGCCAAACATCGTTACATTAACCTTCAACTTTTGTTTTTCGTTATCAACTTCGGTAACCTTACCGACCATGTCTGAAAAGGCGCCATCAGTAATACGAACAGATTCGCCAACTTCGAGTTCAAAGTCGGCCTTGGCCTTCTTGTCTTCGCCCAAACGGTGAAGAATTAAATCGACTTCGTCAGGCAACAATGGTGTTGGTTTAGAACCACCACCATGTGAGCCCACGAACCCGGTAACGTTCGGCGTGTTACGCACGATGTACCAAGCCTGATCAGTCATGATCATTTCAACAAGCACGTAGCCAGGAAAGTCGTTTTCGATGACCGTCTTTGCCTTACCATCTTTTACCTGTTGCGTTTCTTCTTCTGGCACAACCACTCGGAAGATGTAATCAGACATCCCCATTGATTGCGCACGTGATTCCAAGTTGTCCCGTACTTTGTTTTCATAACCTGAATACGTGTGTAACACATACCAAAGTTTTTCAGCCGTTTCAGCCATGTTTAAATCCTCCATTTTTTAAAACAGTGCAAAATAAAAAAACTTCGACTTAGCCGACGAAGTTTTTCGATTAAATGCATTATAACAAAAATTCCACTGTCTTGCTACTGTCAATCATTGTGCCACCAGTAGCTACAAACGTTCGCACTAGGCTAACCAAGTAATCAGGGCCTGTACGCCCCAGTCAATAAGTGCAAAAAATAACGCAAACGCCACCGAAACAGAAATAACAATAGATGAATCTCGCCGATTTTCGCGAGCCGTTGGCCAGCGAACAATTTTCAACTCAGCAAATACGCTCTTTAAAAAACGCCACAAATGCATGATTCAGCCTCCTTATTTTGTTTCTTGGTGCAGTGTGTATTGTCCACAGTGTTTACAAAACTTGTTTACCTCTAGTCGTTTTGTCCGACTAGGGTTCGCTGTGATGGTATAGTTACGTGATCCGCAGACTGAACATGCCAGTGCGACTTTTTTTGTGGCCATTACTGGCACCTCCGAAATTTCTTAACAATTACGATTTCACGGCTATTGACCACTTCAAATCACCAATATTTCTAGGCGAGCGTGAGTCAATAATCAGATAACAGATTATCACGTCCAGACCCCTATGTCAATTAGCGCCACTGGCTAACAGCACTGTCACCGCCTTTTCGTGACATCGATTGGCCGCATTGCGCACCTTTGTGTATGAACACTGAAAGTGAACTGCGATGTGCTCGATTGTCAGCCCGATACTTAACCCCCACCAAACCTGTTGCTCGAATTCTGAGAACCGATCGCACAGATAAACAAGTCGATCTTGCAATTCCAAGCGAGTCAGTCCGTCTGGCTCAATACTAGACAAGTTGCAAACATGACTATCTGCCGATTGGGCCTCTATTGACTCACTAACCTCCTCGTGAAGTCGTTTCTGTGCCTGTTGCCGACGACGCAAATCGAAGCCGCGGTTGCGCACATTCAGTCGGTAGTACGTTGCAAACTCACCAACAGTCCGGCCACGATACCGTTTTAGTGTAGTCATTAACACCATCCGACATTCTTGAAGCCAATCATCACGTTCTAACAAGCGACCCTTGAAGTTTAACTCGCGAAACCATTTGTTAACCAAGGGCAAATAACGTTGAAAAAGACTGTCAAACGCTAGTTCATCACCCGCAATTGCCGCTGTAATGACAACATCTTCTTCCTCACGACTCCAATAATTCATTATGACCCCCACTTTCCTGCTTGAATGCAAAATGGTCCAGACCATTTTGCTTAGCAGAGCTACCTTAAGGCCACAATAGTTAATCAGCAACCAAACGAACGTTCGAAAAAGGCCACTTTGTTGTCAATTATTATGATATTCATTTGTTCGACCATAAATAAATGGCCATTTTTTAAAATTTACCAACACAAGCAGCGAATGTAAGCGATTATTATGCCAAACTAAACCACAGAATTTAATAAATTGTTCGGTAGTAATGACGGTACGAAAAAAGAGCCAATTTAAACGGCTCTTTTGTTTAAAAATTTTACGATTATAAAAATTTTTTTTCAAAATAATCGATTTTATAGTGGGTGACGAGAGTTGAATCCCGCATATATCAGTAAAGAAGCTGCTACCGAAGCATTCAAGCTTTGCACATGACCGACCATTGGAATGGTCAGCATTTCGTCAACTGTCTTCTTCAATAGCGCCGAAATTCCCTTGCCTTCGTTACCAATAACTAAAGCAGTTGGACCGGTTGCATCCCATTGACGGAAGTCCTTGCCCTTCATATCGGTGCCAAAAATCCACAGACCACGGTCCTTCAACTCTTTAACGGTCGCAACTAGATTTGTCACCCGTGCAACTGGCACATGTTCAATGGCACCTGTAGATGTTTTCGCAACAACAGATGTTAGCCCAACGGCACGACGTTTAGGAATAATAACACCATGAACACCCGCTGCATCAGCAGTTCGTAAAATTGAACCTAAGTTATGGGGATCTTCAATAGAATCCAAAATCAAGAAAAACGGTGCTTCCTGAGCTTGCTCTGCTTTAGCAAACAAATCATCAACACTAGCGTAGGCAAACGGCGGAATGGCAAGGACAACCCCCTGATGGTTTTGACCATTTGTCATAAAGTCAAGCTTCTTCTTAGGAACGGTACTCATCACAAGATGTCGCCCTGTCGCTAACGATTCAATATTGCGAATTGCATCTGCACGCAAACCCTCTTGAATAAAAACTTTATTAATTTGTTGATCTGAAGCCAAAGCTGCCTCGACTGGGTGTCGGCCAATAATAAAGTCCGTTGATGAATCATCATTTTGATCCGGTCTTTGTGTGACCCTAACCTCACGTTCCTTGTGTTCGTTATTTTTGCGGCGTTGAGGGCGCGACTTGTGATCGTTAAACCGATCATTGTGTTGACCGTTTCGTTGCTGTTTTTCTGCCATGTTTCTTTCTATCCTTCCGTTCTTCCCGACTCAACTTGATCAATGCACCACTGAGCTAACCAATCCGTGCGTTCCTGCTGAGCAGTGAGCTTAAGATAGCCAAAGATAGCTTCAAAACCAGTCGAAATTCGATACGTCACAATATTAGTATTCTTTGCACTGTGATGAGTGGTCGCGTTACGACCATGCTTAAACATTGTCGTTTCCTCTTCCGTTAATATCTCATCCGTTTGCATCAATTTGATCAATGCAGCTTGTGCCTTGGCCGAAACAAAGTGGGTCGCATGATGATGCAACTTTGTCGGCACCGTGTAACCTTGCTCAATCAAGTGTTGACGAACGTATACTTCATACACCGCATCACCTAAATAAGCTAATGTCATTCCATTTAATTCTCGATAATTAACTACTTCAGTCATTTGTTTCCTTCCGCCAACGTGTTCCTTGGGGAGTATCCTCAAGAATAATGCCGCGTGTTTTTAGTTCATCACGGATCTCATCACTACGCTGGAAGTCCTTATTTTTTCGTGCGGCCAAACGCTCTTCAATCAGTGCCTGAATTCCCTCATCGGCAGTATCTTCATCCGTAAGTTCAATCCCGAATACTGATAGTAGCGTCGACAATAACGTTTTAAGGTTAACGAGTGTCTCTTTGGCAACGGTACTTTCATTAAGATAAACGTTGATTAACTTGGCTAATTCATACACGGACGCGATTCCGTTTTGAACGTTAAAATCGTCGTCCATTGCGGTTTCAAAAGCAACTTGATGTTGTTTGGCTTGTGCCTCAATCGCTTCATCTCGGCCATCCTTGGCATCGCTCATTCGATAATTTAAATTATTAAACGTCGTTTGCAAACGAGCCAGGTTATTCTTGGCATCTTGTAAGTTACCACTGGTGTATTGGATTGGTCGCCGATACTGAGTTGTCGCCATAAAGAATCGAACAGCCTGCGGATCTTCACGTTGATTCATTTCGTGTAAGGTCACAAAATTGCCCAGTGACTTACTCATTTTTTCGTTTTCGTCACCAACAGTCACAAATCCGTTATGCATCCAGTAACGGGCAAACTTTTTCCCAGTATGTGCTTCGCTTTGAGCAATTTCATTGGTGTGATGGGGAAAAATCAAATCCTGCCCACCACCATGGATATCAAACGTATCACCCAAATACTTGGTCGACATTACTGAACACTCAATATGCCAGCCTGGCCGGCCCATGCCCCATGGTGACTGCCATGAAATTTCGCCCGGCTTAGCTGCTTTCCATAATGCAAAATCAATTGGATCCTCTTTTTTTGCATTATCACCGTCGTCAACACGGTCACTCGCGCCATTCTCTAAATCATCTAACGATTCATGAACGAGTTGGGTGTAATTAGGAAACTTACGTGCGCGATAGTACACATCGCCAGCAGACTCGTAAGCAAAACCCTTGTCTACCAGATCTGCGACAAAATCAACAATGTCTGAAATATTTTCCGTCGCCCGTGGATTAACAGTTGCCCGCTCAACGTTCAACGGCTTTGTGTCCTCAAAATAAGCATTGATGAAACGATTGCCCAATTCTGGCACGGTAATGTCTTCTTTGGCCGCTTCATTAATCATCTTATCGTCCACATCCGTGAAGTTCGAGACATATTTCACTTGGTAACCCTTATATTCAAAATATCTCCGAATGGTATCAAACGCTACAACCGAGCGTGCATTACCGATATGAATGTAGTTATACACGGTTGGGCCACAGACGTACATATTGACCTGGCCTTTATGCAACGGAATAAAGTCTTCTTTTTGCCGCGTAAGTGTATTAAAAATCTGAATCACGGTAACGCTCCCCTTCTCGAAAGATCAAGTTATAGTGATTTTACCATAGTTTAGGCTATTAACGCGATTACCATAATTCACCGTGGCTAGCGTTTAATCTGTCCGTTCCGCTGACTGGAGACGCCGTTCCTTGGGGATCGGTCTCAGCCTTCTGAAAGTCGAAGTCTTCTACCTCGATTATGAGCTGAAAACCGCATCTCATAACTCGTCCCACACCACTAAATGGCCAACCCCATGCCATTAAGTGGTGTCGACACGGAACTATGTCTCCAGTCAGCTTCACTCATATAACTCTATCATATCAGCACTCATTTCAAAGCTATGCGAACCATCCGAATAAACCACCGCATTCTGGTAATAACCATGAATATTAGCCGGAGGGCGTCAACAGTGGAACCAAGCCGTGAAAGTGGTGTTAATTCGAACGCTTTTCTCGAATTTACAGCACGAACTGGCGTCAAGACTCGGGGTTCCACGAGGCTTAACGGCGAGGTGAAAGACGGTGTGCTTCCGGCTTGAACCGGTCCCACGGCGGCGTTCCACTGTTGACAACCGTAGGCGAAAGAAAGCACAAAAAATGCCACCATACGGCAAATTGCACGCATGATGACATATAAGTGGTGAATTAAAGTGTTTCGATTGTGGCTTGAATATTCCGTAACGTTGCTTTACGACCCAACAATTCCATCGATTCAGGTAATTGTGGTCCGTGCATTTCATGCGTAGCGGCAATTCGAAGTGGCATGTAAAGTGCGCGCCCACGAATTTTAGTGTCTTTTTGAATTGACTTAATCGTCTTTTGAATTTGATAAGCATCAAAGACTGGCAATTTTTCTGCCCGGTTAACAAATTCTGTCAACACTGTCTTCGCCGTTTCGGCGGCCAGTTCAGCTTTGGCTTCATCATTAATTTGAGCAGGTTCTTGGAAGAACACGTCTTTACTCATCTCAACAATTTGAGCGGTGTATGACATTTGTTGTTTGTACAGGCTAACCAGCTTACGAACCCATTCCAAATGTAATTGGTTAGGATCCTTTTCAACTAAACCAGCGTTGATCAGTTCTTTCAAGCTGCTGTCGAAGATCTCGTCTTCTGGCGCTGCTTTCACGTACTGGTTGTTGATCCATTCCAATTTTTTACCATCAAATTTGGCTGGTGACTTGGACAACCGTTTTTCATCAAACATCTTAATCAGATCTTGACGAGAGAAGATTTCATCTTCACCAACTGGTGACCATCCCAATAAGGTAATGAAGTTCAACATGGCATCTGGTAAGTAGCCAAGTTCACGGTATTGTTCAATGAATTGAAGCACCGTTTCATCACGTTTGGACAGTTTCTTACCAGTTTCAGTGTTGATAATCAAAGTCATGTGACCAAAAATTGGTGCTTCCCAGCCAAAGGCTTCGTAAATCATCAATTGTTTAGGTGTATTGGCGATGTGGTCATCCCCACGCAAGACGTGACTGATTTCCATCATGTGATCGTCGACAACAACAGCGAAGTTGTAGGTTGGCATGCCATCACGTTTTTGAATGACCCAGTCACCACCGATGGTATCTGAGTTAATCGAAATCTTGCCCTTAACAATATCGTCCCAACCGTATTCACGATTCTTAGGAACACGGAAACGAACAACAGGTTCCAAGCCAGCCGCTTCAGCTTTTGCTTGAGCAGCCTTAATTTCATCATCACTCATGCCTTCATATTCGTAAACATAGTGAGGTGCTTCTTTGTTAGCCTTTTGTTTTTCACGGTCAGCAGTTAGTTCAGCTTCCGTTCGGTAAGACTTGTAGGCCAAGCCACGATCCAATAAATCTTGAATCAGCTTAACATAGATATCCTTCCGCTCGGATTGACGATATGGACCGAAATCCCCGGGCTTGTCGGGACCTTCATCCCAGTCAATTCCCAACCATTTTAGATTGTCCAACTGACTTTTTTCACCGTCAGCCACGTTCCGCTTGGTATCCGTATCTTCAATCCGAATCACAAACGTTCCTTTATTGTGCCGTGCAAATAAATAGTTAAATAGCGCGGTACGGGCATTACCAATGTGCAAATGTCCAGTTGGTGACGGTGCGTAACGCACCCGAATTTTGTTCTTGGCCAAAATCAGCGCCTCTTTCTATATAAAAAATTAATGTGTCTCATGTTAATGTTACCGTTTTAGCATCAAACTTTCAAATTCTTTCATTTTATGATACTGCGTGAATGCCTTGCAGCGCGTATTTTGTTTGTCAAACTAAAAAAGTGACCTCACGTATTGAAACGCTTAGTCGCTTTCCTATTCACAGTCTAATTAACCGACAACCAGTACCTAGTTTTTCCGTTTCTTAGCTGTTCTGTAATTCTTCTTGGCAGGTGCCTTAGTGCCGCGAACCGTTCGATCAACGGTGTTGTCAACGGCACTGGAACTTGCCGAAGCCTTTGCAGAGTTGCTCGCGGCAGTCTGCGATTGTGTCGAACTACTCTCGCTGGTTGCCTGACTATTGCCACTTGTCGCTTTATCACTGATGCCACGTGTAGAATGTGTTGGTTTCGCAAAAATCATTCGACCAGCATCCGTTTGTAAAGCACTCGTGACAGTCACGTCAATGTGGTCGTTAATAAAGTAGCGCCCATCTTCGACAACGACCATCGTGCCGTCATCCAGATACGCAACCCCTTGTTGACGTTCAGTCCCATTTTTAACCACCATAACGTTCAGCAACTCACCGGGAATTACCCGTGGCTTAAGCGACTTAGCTAAGGCATTAATATTCATAATCTGAACATTTTGGAACTGACTGACCTTGTTTAGGTTGTAGTCATTGGTAACAACAACTGCCTGTAACTGTTTAGCCAGTTCAATCAGCTTATCGTCCACTTCAGGAATGTCTTCAAAATCACCTTCGTACATTTCAATCGGCATGACTTTTTCACTTTGCAATTTATTCAAAATGTCCAAGCCTCGACGTCCACGCACACGCTTGATGCTGTCACTAGAATCCGCAATGTATTGTAGTTCATGCAATACAAAATTCGGTACCAACAACGTGCCTTCAAGGAATCCGGTCTTAATGATGTCGTAAATCCGGCCATCAATCAGAATATTGGTATCCAAAATTTTATAGTGATGGAAATTGGGTTCACTTTCATCCAGAATTTCGCCAGTATCCGATGTGCGTTTGTTACGACGAAAGCCGAGTGCAAATAATCGGCGCCATTCATCTGTTCGTGTAGTCCCAATTCGAAAACCAAGATATCCCATCAGCAGCATTAACACAACCGGAATCAGGGTATTGGTGACAAACCAACTGGTCCGGAAGAACACCGTCGAAATCAGAATAGCAAATACCAAACCGACGATAATGCCTAGACTTCCGAACAGAATGTAAATCGGACTTTGCTTAGCCAGATACTTTTCTAAGCGATTAACAAGTTTTTCAAGGTACCCGACCAACAGGAACGAAAGAAAATACAGAATAATTGCACCAAGTACGGCGTTGGTCAAAAAGTTATTGATAATGTGATTTTGGGCAAGACCAGTTACTGCCCACAGAATTGGGAAAAATCTGAAACCTAAACCAACACCACCGATCACAAATAACAATTGAATCACGAGTCTTTTCGTCATTTTCATCTATCTTCACCTCCTTTCAATGTCGTTATTAAATCCACAAGGGTTCTTATAATGTTAAGCCAAGGCTAACTTTAGTGCTTGACTGATCGTTGTCACACCGATTACTTCAATATCGGTGGGCGGTGTCCCTCCCTGAAGATTATTCTTTGGTATATAAATTCGCTTGAACCCCAGCTTCTGTGCCTCAGCAACCCGCTGTTCAATCCGGTTAACACGCCGAATTTCACCGGTCAGGCCAACTTCACCCACAAAACTATCACTCGGATTCGTCTCCTTATCACGATAACTGGACGCGATTGCCACAGCAATCGCTAAGTCAATGGCTGGCTCATCGAGCTTCACACCGCCGGCCGCCTTTAAATAAGCGTCCTGGTTTTGCAACATCAAGTTAGCCCGTTTTTCCAAAACGGCCATAATTAGCGAGACCCGATTACGATCCAATCCCTGAGCAGTCCGCTGAGCATTCCCAAAAACTGAGGGTGTAACCAATGCCTGAACTTCCACCAAGATTGGTCTGGTTCCCTCCATCGATACCACGATAGATGAACCAGTAGCACCCGTGAGTCTTTCTTCTAAGAAGATCTCAGATGGGTTAGCCACTTCCCGCAGGCCGTCTTCTCGCATCTCAAAAATGCCTAGTTCATTAGTTGAACCAAACCGATTTTTAACGGCTCGCAGAATCCGGTATGTGTGGTGCAAATCGCCTTCAAAGTACAGAACGGTGTCCACCATGTGTTCCAAGATTTTTGGCCCCGCGATAGCGCCTCCCTTGGTAACATGACCCACGATAAAAATCGTAATCCGATTTGTTTTCGCAATTTGCATTAACTCGGCCGTCACTTCACGAATCTGAGAAACTGATCCAACTGCTGAGGTAATATCTGGCTCCTGCATTGTTTGGACCGAATCAATGATGACAAACTCTGGGTTTAATGTCGTTATTTGTTCACGAATATTACTCATGTCCGTCTCTGGGTAGAGATAAAAATCGTCGCCACCAACACCGAGACGATCAGCGCGCATCTTAATCTGAGTGGCACTTTCTTCACCGGATACGTAGAGGACACGACCCTTGCTACCCAACTGACCAGAAACCTGCGTCAATAACGTCGATTTACCAATACCGGGATCACCACCAATCAATACGAGTGATCCAGGCACCACACCACCGCCAAGAACACGGTTAAATTCCTTTAAACTGGTTTTGACACGGGGAACCTCTTCAAGACTAACATCCTTGATTAATTCGGCCTTAGCCGTTTCACCGCCAAGGCTCACCCGTGACTTACGATTGGGAACTTCATCAGCGATTTTCTCTTCAACTAGTGTATTCCATTCACCACAGTTAGGGCAGCGACCCAAATATCGTGGTGAGTTGTAACCACAGTTTTGACAAACAAATTGTGTTTTAGTTTTTGCCACCTTATGCTCCTTTTACTCTTCGCCGTTGGTCAACCACAATAATGTTTGACCAATATTAACCAAACGATGTTCACAGTTTAACATACGTTTTTTCAGCTGTCATTGTTTGCCCAGCACTTGATAATTTCTTAATTTATTCGCCTGGCTACGTTAACAATTGTTAGCTTATTGACCAGATGAGCCAAACCCACCATCGCGTTCGTTATCTGGGGTTGCTTCGTTGTCAACAGTCAGATAATTCACAAAGATACCTTGAGCAATGCGATCACCCTTTTTAATGTGAACATCACGTAGGCCGTAGTTAACCAGCTGAACAAAGATCTCACCGTCATTGCTATCGTTTGAATAGTAGTCCGCATCAATGACGCCAATCCCGTTTGGTAAAACAAGACGGCGTTTTAATGGCCCTGATGATCGATTGACCAGCATCAACACTTCGTTGTAGCGCATATAAGCCTTCACACCAGTAGGCACTAAATATGGCTTCAATTCTTTATCAGCCGCTTGCATTAACGGGTCACTCACCGTTTCCTTATGCCGCAAGTGCCATAGCACCTTCAAAAAGTTGCGCCGCCAAATGGATGGCAACGTAAAGTCCTCTGAGGCTGCTAGGTCGTAACCAGCTGCGTATTTTGTTTGTCGCTCTGGCAACGCTATCTTCGTGCCAACCAACCGTTTAACTACTTCAAAACCACGGTCTCTTGTCATTATTCATCACTCACTTTCTTCGACTTGGCCAAGCTTCCTAACACAAATGTTCAAAACTTGGCACCATGTTACCTATTATAATGGAAGCGTGTGCACATTAATAGCATTCGAAATTGACAGTTAGTTTGGACCCACCATCACTTGAATTATGATAGGATATTAAAGGAACACAGCAACCGTAATGAAAGGAACGCTAATGGATTTTCAACGTGAAGGACAACGTCTTTTTTTAACTGACCAAGACCAGCTCCAGGCTGAGATTACATTCCCAGTCGTGAATGATCAAACTTGGTTAATTGAACATATTTGGGTAAGTGATCGTCCTAATAAACGGCTAGTGGCACGGCAATTATTCGATGCCGTCATTGAATTAGCAGATGCCGCCCACGTCGACCTACTCCCGTTAGATCCATTTGCCCGCCACATTTTTGCTACGGATCCCGCTGTTAAAAAATACCAACATCATTAAGGAGCAAATTACATCATGGCAATGACACAAGACGAATTGAAACAACAGGTTGGTCAACGTGCTGTCGACTTTATCGAAGATGGCATGGTTGTCGGTTTAGGAACTGGTTCAACCGTAAAATACATGGTTGATGCACTTGGCAAACGTGTGAAAGAAGAAGGCCTCAACGTTGTTGGCGTGCCAACATCTGACCGTACCCGGGAACAAGCCCGTTCCCTCGGTATCCCCGTTAAGGGCATTGATGACGTTGACCACATTGACCTAACCATCGACGGTGCCGACGAAATCAGCGACGACTTTCAGGGAATCAAGGGTGGTGGTGCTGCGCACCTTTGGGAAAAAATCGTTGCGACTAACTCCAAGAAAAATATGTGGATTGTGGACGAAAGTAAACTTTCACATAAGCTTGGCAGTTTCCCCTTACCACTTGAAGTCATTCCTTACGGTTCTTCACAAGTTGTTAAAAAATTGGCTGCCAAGGGGTACAAACCAGAAGTCCGGATGCGTGATGGTCAACACGTTTTGACCGATTCCAAGAACTATGTTGTTGACCTTCACCTTGGTGAAATCGATCATCCTCACGAACTCGCCAACGAGCTGATTCAAATGGTCGGTGTGGTTGAACAAGGATTGTTTTTAGATACGGTCAACACCGTTATTGTTGGTCGTCCAGACGGCCCCGAAGTGCTTCAGGCCCGTTAGTTTGCTAAGAAACGGTCAAACAGCACTTCAGTAACACAAAAGACGACGTTCGCGGAAAAATCCATGAACGTCGTTTTTGTATTACCTAAGAAAGCCAGGCCTTGTCACGCCCGCTTGCATCCTATGTCAATTGATTAATCCTCAACACCTCGAGAATTACTGAGAAATTTAACTCGTTTTAACTTCGGTGCTAACCAAACATACAAGTATTCGGCACCTTGTAACCATGCATACGCTAACAGAACAGCACCAATCGTATCGGTTGCGTAGTGTGCTTGCAGGTAAACCCGGCTAAACATAACTAACAATACCCAAAGGCACAAAATTGTTTGAATCAATAGTCTTTGCAAATTGTTTTGCATCAGTGGCAGAACAACTAAAAATAAAATTGCGGCAACCATGAACGTGCCCAAAACGTGTCCTGATGGAAAGCTGTAGCCATCATCGCTAGCCATGTGACCTACTGGACGTTGACGCGCAACAATTTTCTTGATAATGGTACCAAGAACGTTGCCACCAAATCCGTACCCAATTGCCCACAATGCAGGAATTTTGTATTTAAATCCCCAAAGTAACCCGGCAATAATGATCATGTATAGTAAATCCAATGTTGGACTTGCCAGCGTAGTAATGAGTTTAAAAACGCCAGTTAGTGCTGTACTATCATGATGAACGTGAGAAATAAGTTCAGAATCAATCAGTGATAAAATTTGGGATTGACGCATTGCGGCAATCGCCAGGAATAAAAATAAGACGGTCGTGACGGCTAAAATTGCACCGCGACCACGTTCCTTTTCAATAAGCATGTGTACCTCCACCCGTCACTTTGGGTATGTATTCGGTCATTAATAACCATCGACAAAGTATAGCACATAAAAATTGCTGTTTTATAAGTTGCTTAATGGTTTTAATCACCCTTAAGCATTTAACCTTTTCTTAATACTTTTAGTCGAAATTAAACAATTTTAAATGGCATCGCTTACAGAGCATGATAACAGAGTGTTCATGTCCCTTTCGTGCTAAAGTAATAGCACAGAGGGGTGCTCAAAAACTAGCACCTAATCAAAGGAGAGCCTTCATGACACAAGTAATTCTTATGTTGGCCGTGGGTTTAATTGCCGGTATTGCCGGTGCAATCCTTGGCCTTGGTGGTGGTATTATCATCACTCCTGTACTTACATTAGCAATGGGGATTAACATCAAGTATGCGATTGGTGCTAGTATCATTGCCGTTATTGCAACTAGCTCTGGTGCCACCATTGCCTATTTACGTGATAACGTACTGAACTTACGAGTGGCCATGTTTTTGGAAATTTTTACAACTATTGGTGCCATTCTTGGGGCCATCTTAAACGGTATTTTGAGCCCTGTTGTCCTGTACTTAATTTTTGGATTGTTATTAATTTACTCTGGCTACAACATGATTCGTAAACTACGGGCTGGTAGTGAGATTCTTCAACGTGTGCACCCAGATCCAATTGCCGAAAAGCTGGAATTAAACAGCAGTTATTACGATAAAGCTGCTGACAAAACAGTGGATTACCAAGTTGAACACGTGCCCGCTGGGGCCACCGTTATGTTTGGCGCTGGGATTGCCAGTGGTCTGCTGGGAATCGGATCAGGTGCCTTTAAGGTGATGGCCTTGGACACCTTCATGAAGATGCCGCTCAAGCCGTCCACTTCCACTAGTAACCTTATGATGGGTGTTACTGCGGCTGCTTCAGCTACCGTGTATTTCTTCAACGGTTCGATTCAACCCCTAATTGCGGTTCCACTGGCCCTGGGCATCTTGGTTGGCGCAACGATGGGATCACGAATTATGCAGATTTTGCCATCACGATGGATTCGCATCATTTTTGTGCCGATTATCTTCTATATTGGTCTCCAAATGTTTCTTAAAGGATTCGGGGTGAACATTTAATGGACAATAAAGACGCAGAAAACGCAGAAGAGGAAAAGATTTCTAAAGAAATGGCCCAAGTTGAGATTATGATTGGTCAAATCCTTAGAATAGGAGTTATTATTTCTGCAGTTATCATGCTAATTGGTTTTATTGCTTATGGGATTCAGGGCTCGACTGGTTTACCAAGCCACGGTGCTGTCACCATCACTGCAATTGCCACCGGATTATTGTCATTTAAATCTGGTTCTGTCATGATGCTCGGATTATTTTGTCTGATACTGACCCCTGTATTACGTGTTGTTGTTTCAATTTACGCGTTCTACGTGGAAAAAGATTCCCTGTACGTTTGGATTACCTCTGCCGTGCTCGTGATTCTGCTATTCGCTTTATTTATCGGACACAGCTAACTCGGAGGCTTACATGGATAACAATAATAACGATTCGCGAATGAGTCGGGCGGATCGCCGCACCCAAGGCGACCACTTTACCAATGACACAACTGCTAGTGATGGCGCGATAAGCAGTGGTTCCAAACGTCCACAGCGACCGCACAAACACCCGATCCGAAACACTTTTTTTGCCATTATTGGTATCATCTTAATCATCGGTGGCGGTTTCGGTTACAAAATGTACAGTAACATCAAACATACTAGTAATGAGATGTTTGATTCTGTCAATGGCACAAAAGCGCGAAACGTTAGTAAGTTAATCAAGCAGGGTAAGCCCATTTCCATCCTATTGATGGGAACTGACGTTGGTGCCCTTGGTCGTAACTCTAAGGCCTGGGCAGGTGGACGAACAGACTCGATGATGCTGGTTACGGTTAACCCTAAGACGAAGACAACAACCATGGTCAGTATCCCCCGTGATTCGTTGGTTTCTATCACCGGGCACGAAGAGGAATTCCCGACAAAAATTAACGCAGCCTACTACTTTGGTCAAACAAAAGCAGCTATCTCAACGACTTCCCGAATGTTCAACGTGCCAATTGACTACTACGCCCTCTTAAATATGGGTGGCCTAGAAAAAGTTATCAATAAAGTCGGCGGTATCGACATTGTGCCACCGTTGACCTTCACGTATGAGAATCAACACTTTACAAAGGGCAAAAAGATCCATGTTAACGGCGCGCAAGCGTTGAAATTCACGCGGATGCGCTATCAAGATCCTGAAAGTGACTATGGTCGAACATTACGTCAACGAATTGTCATCACTGCCCTCTTAAAAAAGAGTAGCAACTTGACCAACCTATTAAATCAAGATTTTCTGGATTCCATTGCCAGCCAATCACGTACTGATTTCACATTCGGTGATATGTTGACCTTAGCCAACACCTACCGTGCCGCAACCAAGCACATTGTTTCTGACCACGTTCAAGGTGCCAGTGACGAAATTGCCGGTCAAAGCTTCGAAGTTTTGCCAACGACTGAAAAACAGCGTGTTACCAACAAATTGCGTAAACAGCTTGGTCTGTCAAAGGCTAAAACTGGTAAACGTTTTGCCAACACCGTTCCAGAGGCACTCAGTGTCTACGAACCACCTATTGGTTATGGTGAAACGGCTGATACGAAGTCAACTTGGGGTGCCGACACCAATACTGCTTCTGAATACAGTAAAGCATACAGTAGTGATTCCAGTGCTGCTGATCTCGATCCTAACTATGGTGCTGATAATACAGACTCCACTAGTCAAACAACAGGCGCCAACGCAACAGGCTCTGACGCCGATCAAACTGGTGGCTACACCGGTTATGGATACTAGCATTTAAGTCAACTAAAAAGGAGTTAATCAGGCTAGCGCATTTTAAAGTGCGCTAGACCGACTAACTCCTTTTATTTTGCTTTTTAAACATGCCGCAATCGATATGTTATTCGAACAAGTAATTCAGATAGTAAGAACCCTAGTGCTATCATCCCTGCAATGGCAATAACTTGGCCTAAATAATCTAAAGCAATGTTGCCATGACCGGTAACAAGGTTACGAATAACTTGATAGGCCTGCCCACCAGGCACCAATGGCACCAAACTAGGAATATTAAATAAAATTACTGGCATGTGTTTGACGCGAGCAGCCCAGTTACTTAAAACACCAATTAATAATCCAGCAGTTAACATGCCTATTGCCATTTGTGCTAACGGAATCTGTGCGCCTGACTTTAATACAATTAGTTCATATACCGCCCATCCTGCTGCCCCAATCCAACCGGCAACGTTTAGCGCATGACGGGGAATATTCAAAATAATGCCAAAACCGACTGTCGCGGCATAGGCGAGAATCCCTTCAATTATGATATGTATCATTAACAGAATCTCCTACTCAAAAAGCGTTATGTTGCTTTCATTTTTCACCACAGACTTACCATAATCGCGATACCAAGACCAATCGCACATACCGATAAGACCGCCTCAACTGCCCGGGCCGGACCGCTCAAATAATTACCTGACATCGTGTCGCGGAACGCGTTCATAATTGGCACACCTGGGACTAACGGCATCAATGCGCCGATAATGACCGCATCACCAGCAGTGCGCGTAAAACCAAGCCAACGAATGCCCACATAAGCCACGAAACCAATTACCAGTGAAGCCAGAAATTCGCTCAAAAAACGGACACGCAATTCATGATTCACATAGTAGAAAACAGCATAACCGCCCCCACCGGCCAACATTGCGAACAGTAATTTAACGGGTGCATCAATGCCGGTAAAGGCCACCGTAAGTGTCATACTGACAATAATTGCAGCTAATTCCTGTAGCCAAAACGGAAAAGTGGGCACAGCAACTTCAATTTGCCGTAATTGTTGATAGAATGTGGGTAAGTCAATCTCATCGCTGGCAAACTGACGTGACAACGTATTAACTTGGGCCACTTTTTCAAGGTCGATCGTTCGGCTGTGAATTGGT
This sequence comes from Furfurilactobacillus milii, assembly GCF_009863985.1. Taxonomy (GTDB): domain Bacteria; phylum Bacillota; class Bacilli; order Lactobacillales; family Lactobacillaceae; genus Furfurilactobacillus; species Furfurilactobacillus milii_A. The sequence goes on from NZ_WEZT01000012.1 coordinate 38,959, forward strand.
CGCACCTGTGTTGATTCACCGTCTGGCAAGGACATGGTAATACCAGTCAGCAACACAAAAATGTTTGCATACCGATAACCAGCGTTATCCGCAATTCGTTGCATTGTATCTTCAACCCTTGCGATTTCAGACCCGTTTGCTAGCAATATTTGACCAGCCAGCAACGCTGTATCCATGACTAATTGTGCTTCGTCCACCCATGATCACTTCCTTAACAGATTTAGAGCCTAAAAACGTATCATACAAAAAAACGACAGCCGCATCTCGTAAGAGATACAGATGTCGTTTTTCATTCACATCAAAGCGTTAACCCTAGGAGTTAACACCATTATTTGAATTATTAATTAGTTTTTAACAACGTTAGCAGCTTGTGGGCCACGGTCGCTTTCTTCAACGTCGAAGCTAACAGATTGGCCTTCTTCAAGCGTCTTGAAGCCGTCGCCTTGGATAGCTGAGAAGTGAACGAATACATCGTCACCACTTTCGCGAGTAATGAAACCAAAGCCTTTGTCGGCGTTAAACCATTTAACAGTACCTTGTTCTGACATGTTAATGAGTCCTCCTGTTGCGTTTGCACGCAGTCTAAGTGTTTTATGTAAATTGGAACTGGTGCAAATGGGGACTGGTAACACCAAAACATGAACCGACCTGACCATCATTCCCTTACCAAAGTACAGTTGTCATTGTATCATATAGACTGCTTTCTTTACCATATTTTATAAACAGAAACACAAAATAACCGGCAACTTTTTTTGTGCAAAGTCAGTCTATCCCCTGTCCCCAACCCTCTCAGCATCGGCTTGGCACCAAAAGTGCTAGAATAGTTAGTGAACAAACATATGGAGGCTCTCAACATGGCAGAAAACTTAGTCCCTGTTGACGAACTCGATGAATCCGCACAAACAACGGCCCTAACCGATTTCGCCAACTTTTACATCACGCTTTGGCGGCGGAACAACTTGGAATTGATTACACAATACGACCAACAACACGGGTATATTCAGGACATCAACCGTGAATTAGCAACAAACCGTTCTTTTACACCGGAACGTGAACGCGATACCAGTATTCAATTCAGCAAGAACGATTATATTCGTTTACTTGATGAAATCGGCGTCAAATTTCATTCGACCGGTAATCCGGAAACTGACTGGTCAACGTGGTACGATCAGCACTTTGCAGCATTATCTAAATCATAATCCACATTCTTAACAGACAATGAATGGCTCATTTCACGACAAAACATAGTGAAATGAGCCATTGCTGTATCTAAATTTATTTACACTTTATCCTTGTTAACAAACAGCGCGTCAGTCTCACCGTGGTGAACTTCAGGCTGAATGGTTACGTGACAAATGTGATACCGCTCCGTCAACATACTGGAAATCTGAGCAACGGTCTTTTCCACCTCACTCAGTTTGACATCCTTCATGTTGACGTGTGCTGAAAAGACAATTTTATTTTCATCAATGAGCCAAGCGTGAATATGGTGAACACGTAGCACACCCGGGATTTCAACAATATCTGCAGCGATTTGATCATAATCTAATTTTGGTGCAGTCTGCATCAAAATTTGCACTGTTTCGTGAATCACCGGCCAAGTTTCATAAATAATGTAAAACGACACCAACAGCGTTAGTAGCGGATCAACCCACGTAATGTCAAAGAGCACAATTAAAATTCCGCCGATGATAACGGCAACAGACGATAACGCGTCTGCCAGGACGTGTAAATATGTCGCTTTAATATTCAAGCTATCCTTTGAGCCATGGTGCATCAACACCGCTGACAACAAATTAGCCGCTAACCCGATAACGGCAACAATCAACATAATGTCGCCATTAATCGGTTCTGGCTTGGCAAAACGCCGTGCGGCTTCAACCATCAGCACAATTGAAACACCAATCAGAAATAGCCCATTGACGAACGCGGCCAAAATTTCTGCACGGCGGTAACCAAAAGTTCGCTGCCGATTTTGTGGCTTGCCGCTAATTCGTTGAGCAACATATCCCAATACGATTGACAGTGAATCCCCGAGGTTATGAAACGCGTCTGACAATAAGGCCAGTGAGCCTGATAGCAATCCCCCAACAATTTCTGCCGCGGTAATGAGTAAATTCAGCACAGTTACAAACAAAAATCGCATGCCGGTCATTTGTTCTTCTTGGTGATCCATTTACCCATCCCCGTTTCTTTCGCATTCTTGTGGTAGTCGTTTACTCGTTTAAACCGTCTTGTTAACTGAAAAACATTTAGTCATATTATCGCACATCAGGGATAGAAGGGCTACCTGCCCTTAGTCTTGATGGCATTCACTAATCTGACACATGATTTCCAGGATGAATTTGCACTGTAAACGTTCGATCAACGTCAGCGAACAAACGATATGGTGGCTGGACATCTGCTCCCCAGCTATCAATGCCCCCAACGCCACGAACCGCTCCATAAATTGACAAAACGGTCCGTCTTGCCAATGGCAGTTCTTCGACGTGTGTTGCGGCTTCAAGTTCCATTGCAGTATACGGTAAACAACTGAAAGCAAACGGTTGATCAGCCATCTCGACACTGAAAGAAAATGGCTGTGCGTCAACGTCCGCATTGTTTAAAGTTCGCTGCCGGGTTACGGTTAGCCATCGTGTTTGCATATGCATGCCCATTTCCTGAGGCACTAGGTAAGGTGTCACTGGTAAGCCAGCCACATAATACTGGCCCCGGCTACCGCCAGCCATGCGGTCTGGGTAAGTTTCCCCGGACAAACCGTCATATTCAAATCCAGTAGCGACAGTCGGCATGATTAATTGAACGCCGAAAGCGGGCAGCTCAGGAAGTGCCTCGTTCCCCTGCAAATGACTCGTGAGTGTCACCATTCCATTGGCAACGATTTGATAATGCATTGTTACTTTTGTTGCTGGCGTTGTGGCTGTTTGAAAATCAAACATAATGTCAACCTGATCGGCCGTTTCATCATTTGAATATTGATTATTTTGAGGTGCAATGGGTAGCCCCAAGTCCTTGCCATCCACTTGTACATCAATATTCTGACATCGTGTGAAGCAATCCGCACCTAGCCACATTGCGGATTCTTCCGAAAAATGATTGCCCCGGTCATTGTCTGTTGTTGCTCGCCAAAAAATGGGCCGAATTGGCCGATATAACCACTCCTTACCGTGACTAACGATTGATTCCAACCCGCCTTTTTCATAACTAAACAAATAATGGACATCATCCGTTGCCACACCTAGTGTGCCATCTCCAAAAATCACGTGAAGCTTAGTTGTCGTATTGGCCATAGTAATAGCGCACCTCCTGCATTGCTGGCTTTGCCTGTCTGTTTGCAAACATTAATCCGTCCCCAGAAAATTCACCATCCGTATGACGATCATCAAAATCGCCACCATAGCGCAATACCTGTCGGCCGGTAACCTCATCCGTAACCCATAGTGCCTGGTCAATGAAGTCCCAAATAAACCCACCTTGATAGGACGGAAAGTCATCTAGTAACGCCATGTATTCACCCAAACCGCCTAGCGAATTGCCCATGTCATGCATATACTCACAATCTAAAAATGGCTTCATTGGCTGATTGCTTAAATACGTGCGAATTTCAGCCGGCGAAGCGTACATTCGGCTCTCCACATCAGAAATACTGGTTTCATATTTACGATTGCGGACAACACCTTCGTAATGCGTCAACCTTGAGGAATCCATTGTCTTGTAATAGGTGTTCATCGCTTCAATATCATCACCGGCGTATGATTCATTACCAAGCGACCAGAATAAGATGGCCGGATGATTCTTAAACGTTTCGTAGTTGCTACGTGCCCGATCTAAGACTGCTTCGCGCCATTGTGGCAACGATCCTGGCACATTGTCCGAAGGCTCAACAGCCCCCATCTTTTGCCATGTTCCGTGAGTTTCCAGGTTATTTTCAGCCATCATGTACACACCAGCCTGATCACACATGTAGTACCACGGAATTTGATCCGGATAATGACAGGTACGGACAGCGTTAATATGGTTTTCAGCAAACGTTTGTAAATCCGCCTTCATGTCAGCCATTGAGACGGTTCGGCCAGTAGTGGCATCCCATTCATGACGGTTGACACCGTTAATAATCAGTCGTTTGCCATTCAGATAGATAACTTGGTTACGCAATTCCAGCCGTCGAAAACCGATATCATAAGGAACCACTTCAATCGGGTTGCTATCCTCATCTGTAATTGTCACAGTCAAGTGATACAAATCCGGATTGTGATGCGTCCACAACATAACGTTCTCAAACGGCAGGTGACCAAAACTAATTTGTTTTGCCACTGACCGCTTTTCATCCACAATCAGCTTGTCCGCCTTATCAAACACCGTTAAGTGGACCCGCGCCTTACTTTCCACGTCCCCAGTCAGTTTCAGGGTCACATTAAGTTCACCACTGTCTAAATTCTCATTAACCACTGGTCGAATGTGCATATCAGCAATGTGAACAGTTGGCAATCCGACTAGCCTAACACTGCGAAAAATGCCGGAAAAACGGAACATATCTTGGTCTTCCAAAAACGATGCCGTACTTCGTTTGAACACTTCCACCGCAAGCACGTTATCACCGTCGACCAAGGCATCGGTCAAATCAAATTCTGAACGTGAAAAACTATCTTCGGCATATCCGAGAAAATGACCGTTGAGCCAAACATACATAGCTTCTTCCACGCCGTCAAATTGAACGATCACCCGTTGATTCGTCAGGCCGGGAGCCAAATGAAAATGCCGAATGTATGCACCAACTGAGTTGTCCGGTGCCTCGCTAAACATACCCTCGCCTGTCTGATCAGGTCCCATTGTGTAAGCTGGTCGACGATAAATTTTACCTTCCCATGGGTACAAGGTATTGATGTATTGAATCTGCGCATAATTACTCAATTCAATATGTCCCGGCACATGAATCGTCCCAAAATCACTGGTGTCGTAGTTGGGTTCATAAAAGCCAACGGGTCGATGTTGTGGACGGTCTGCGAACTTAAACTGCCACTGACCGTCCAAGCTTTGTGCGAAACTGCTGCTCTTTGAACGCGCCTCATCGGCGTCACGATACCAATAGTGATCACTGTGGGCGGGTAATTGTCCGACACGAAAAACTTGTGGATCGTCCAACCATTTAATGTCTGCCTGCATGTTTATCCTCCTGTGATAGCGTTTTCATAATAATGTTTATTTTACCGCATTTATTCAAACGGGGGAAATCTGTGTTGTTTTGTTCACCCTTGCTATATTGTCACAAACGCGCTTCCACCCCCAAGATGTTTGGGCTATATACCCAAACATGCTGCTGACGCTCAGAAGTCTGTGCATAACCCAAAACGACGGGTGCAAAGGAAAATTTACCTTCACACTCGTCGTTTACGTTATAGTTCAACTGGTCCCGGGCTTCATTCACTCTAAATAAAAAGCACTCCAGATCCCCTAAACTGGAGTGCCCGTGATGAGCAGTTGATTACACCATGAAAAACTTGGGTTGATTTTCATGAAACACATTGTTTTAAATACGATCACTAACCATCCCGAAAGGATGATTCTCGAGCGCATAATGCGCAGTTTAGCGAACCTTTTTAATCAAAAAAGTTTTCCAAAAAACACTCACAACATGAAGCAGTGACCCAGCCGTAAAGATCGGTCACCTCTTAGGGATTTTTGGGTAATCAACCATTCGCCTCACCACAAACACAGCTTAGCATGACTAGGAGCAGGCAACAAGCAAAGTCCCCTAGATTCAAGCTTTTTTCTGGAGTTCGAACCGAGTCTTACCGTCACGCAAACGCGCTACAAGTTCATATCGTGGATCTGGATCAAACAAGCCTAAGCTGACAATTTGGCTACCATCCTCGTCCGTACCGACCCCTTCTAGTCGGTTCATCATGACATCTTTTAACAAATGAATAACTTCGCGGTGCTTTTGCATCCGTTTGGTAGCAGCGACCAACGTAAAGCCCTCATCCATATACGCCTTGATCGCACGAACCTTAAACGCAGTATCGTACGTATACTTACGATTGCCTTCCTCCTGATTGACGACGTGAATATACCCTTTATCCGTCCAGTAACGTAGCTGCGCGGTTGAAACATCCGTCGCTCGAGATAAATCACCGACACCAATCAATATATCATCACTCTTAATAATGCTTCTTAACCATTCGGGCGAGCCCTCGGTTTGGGGTGTTCTTTCCATATAATTAAACCTCTTATTTCTTGAAATCGTTATCATAAAATCTGACGTCAATATTATATTTACTGGAACAATTATATATTTTAAAATAACTTTGTCAACTTACTTGACATGATTATCTGAAAGCATTATATTAACTCTCGTACTTTTTTAAGCAAACTAATTAATCAAATGAAAGAAGGACCTCTTATGTCAGAAGCTGTCGACACAAATGGCAAACCTTATAACCGCGGACTGATGGTTATGGTTTTGCTGATTGGTACGTTCTGTACCGTTTTGAACCAGACGATTTTGACGACCGCTTTCCCTACATTAATGAAAGCCTTCGATATTTCCACCTCTACGGTTCAATGGTTAACCACTGGATTTTTAATGGTTAACGGGATCATGATTCCTATTTCTGCCTACTTGTCTAACCGATTCAATTCAAAATGGCTCTATATTGGTGCCATGACGATTTTTGAAATTGGCACGATCATGGCCTACATCGCACCTAATTACGGCACCTTACTTGCTGGACGTTTAGTTCAGGCGATTGGTGTTGGGGTTACCATGCCATTATTGCAAACATTAATGTTGACGATCTTCCCAGCCAGTTCTCGTGGTGCTGCCATGGGGCTAGCCGGTATTGTTATCGGTGTTGCACCTGCTATTGGACCAACACTCTCTGGGTGGGTCATTGATAAGTTCCAGTGGCGTGATTTGTTTGGCATGATCATTCCAATCGTCGCTCTAGTTATCATCTTAGCGTTCTTCTTTATGAAGTCCGTTATTGAAACCTCTAAGCCAAAACTTGATTGGCTTTCGGCTAGTTTATCTACCATTGGTTTTGGTTCCTTGCTTTACGGATTCTCCTCCGTCGGTGACGATGGCTGGACATCCACTAAGGTGCTGTCCTTCCTCGCAGTCGGTGTTGTTGTCATTGCACTATTCATTTGGCGTCAACTCACTATGAAGAACCCATTCTTACAATTACGTGTTTTCAAATCCTTTGAATTCACCATTGCCGCAGTTTTGAGTTCCGTTGTTACAATTGCGATGACTGGTGTTGAACTGGTTCTGCCACTTTACCTGCAAATTGTTCACGGTATGAGTGCCTTCCATTCTGGATTAACACTACTGCCTGGGGCCTTAATGATGGCTGTCATGAGTCCAATTACTGGTCAAACATTTGACCGGATCGGTGCTCGGCGGATGGCTGTTGCTGGGATGTTCCTCTTAACGGCCGGCACTTTACCATTTGTTATGATTACCAAGAGCACACCTGTCATTTATGTTACCTTCTTATATGCCGTGCGGATGTTTGGGATTTCAATGGTTATGATGCCTGTAACAACGGCCGGTATGAACGCCCTGTCCTTTGACATGATTTCCCACGGGACTGCCGTTAATAACACAACACGTCAGGTTGCCACTTCAATTGGTTCAGCGATCTTAGTTTCCGTTTTATCAAACGTTACAAAGAACGCTATGCCAGCACATCACGTGTTGACACAAACGCCATTAGCATATAAAGTTCGTGCCATCAATGCCACAATGAGTGGTTATCATGCAACATTCTGGGTTGCTGTCGGCTTCTGTATCGTTGGTTTCCTGTTAGCCTTCTTCTTAAAGGGTGCTAATCACTCTAATGCTACCGTTACCAGTGACGATCTAAAAGATGCTTCAGAACCCGCTAATAATGGAGGTGAAGCCTAATGATTCTAGCTACACTTGTCATTGGTGCCATTGCCCTGTTCATTTGTTTCGTCTACATTAATAACCGGACTTGGCAAATCATCGGTACCTTACTATCAATCATCGTGCTATGTGGCTCACTCTTTATGATCACAGCCAACGACCACAGTCACTTTGGGATGCACAAAGTCACCACAACGACGACTAAGCAGATTTATTCCGCTAGTGGCAGTAGCGCTAACGGTGTCAATATGGTGCTCTACCAAAACGTTGGGACTAAAGGCACTGAAAACGTTCAAATTTATGCGACCAAGGCTAACCAAAAGAAGCCTGGTCACACACAGGCCGATGAATTCACCACTAATACAATTAAAAAAGCTAGCGGTAATAAGGCAACGTTAAAAACATCAGAAACACGTTGGGAATATAAGAGCCACACTGCTAAAGTTTGGTTCGGTATTGCCAAGGAAGACCATAAACTGACAAAACGGACAAATACATTCTATCTGCCAAGTTCATGGTTGCATCTCTCAACTAGCCAAGCAAAGAAGTTGCAAGGCCAGATGGCGAAGATGCAAACACCTCAGGCCAAGGCTCAAATGAAACAACAAGCTGAAGCCTACGTTAAAGCAAAGATGCAAGCGGCCGTTACTAAGGATCCAAAGCTTGCAACGGATCAAGCAGCTCAAGCAAAACTGACTAAACAATATGCGGCTGAATTTCAATCTCAGTTGATTAAAAAAGCAGTAGCATCAGTTAAGTAATTTTTGAGAGCAAGTAACTAATATGTATCTAAAACGACTCACGTCCAAACGGGCGTGAGTCGTTTTAGTCGTCATTCTTAAAGCAGGATGAGCTTTGAACAACCACTTATATTATCGTGCGGAAACGTTCTCGTTAAGTGTATGCAACCGTGTATTAATTAGGCTGGCATACGTATCAACGACCGTTTCAGGCGTGAAACCAAAGTGCTTAATAATTTCACTCCCCTTACCGCTTAGACCAAAGGTATCGATACCAATTACCTTACCGTCTAAACCGTCATATTTACCCCAGTCACTCGTGCTCCCCATTTCAATAGACACCCGATTACGGACATCACGCGGCAACACTTCGTCCTTATAGTCCTGCGGTTGAGCATCAAACAAATCCATACTTGGCATTGAGACCACAGATACGTCCTCGCCACGTTCCCACAGCTTTTGCTGTGCAGTCAAGGCCAATTGAACCTCTGAACCGCTAGCAATTAAAATACCATCTGGTTTGAGACCCTTTTGTGCGGAAATAACGTAAGCCCCCCGACTCACACCTTCCGGATGCGCCTTAGCACCAGTCAAGACTGGTAATGTTTGTCGTGTCATAATTAGCACAGTTGGGTGATCATGCGCCCCCATCGCCTGTTGCCAGGCCGCAATTGTTTCGTTTGCATCAGCTGGACGAATAACAGATAGCCCTGGCATGGCCCTTATGCTGGCAAGTTGTTCAATCGGTTCATGAGTTGGACCGTCCTCGCCAACCGCCACGGAGTCATGGGTGAACACATACGTAACGGGTAGCTTCTGTAAGGCAGCCAACCGCATGGCACCACGCATATAATCTGAAAAGACCATAAACGTACTGCCGTATACACGTGAACCACCATGCAAGGCAATTCCGCTCATCGCACAACCTTCAGCGAACTCACGGACGCCAAACCACAGATTTCGGTTGACTGCGCTGTCCACGTCAAAACGCCCATTATCCTTAATATTCGTTTTGTTTGAAGAAAACAGGTCGGCTGAACCACCCCATAGTGAGTGTTCCCGTTTACTCAACGTTTGCAAAACCTTGGCACTAGTCAATCGAGTCGCTTCGGCATCACCAAGCTCATACTGGTCAGTTAAATCACTTAAGTCCACGCTCTTCATTTGACGAACATCGTCGGCAAAGTAAGCTGCAAGCTCAGGATACTGAGTCGCATAACTTTCCATCATGTGATTCCAGTCTTCTTCTGCTTTATGTCCGCGACGTTGAATCGTCCGGTAAAAACGATCATACACTTCGCCAGGAACATAGAACGGTGCATAAGGCCATTGATAATTTTCCTTGGCAACACGCAAATCTGCCGCGCTTAATGGCGCACCGTGAACTGCATGGGTGCCTTGCTTTGGTGCACCATAGCCAATCGTCGTTTTGACCTCAATAATTGTTGGCTTGGTTTGATCCATCTGCGCCGTTTTAATCGCCTTGTCGATGCTGTTCAAATCATTACCATCATCAACCCGCCGATAGGACCAGCCATAACTTTCAAACCGTTTCTGAATATTCTCGGCAAAAGCGTTGCTCAGTGGGCCATCCAAAGACACGTCGTTAGAATCATAGAGTACAATCAGTTTGCCTAATTTTAAGCGACCAGCTAGACTAGCTGCTTCATGGGAAATGCCTTCCATGAGATCACCGTCACCAACGAGCGTATATGTATAGTGATCAACAACTTTAAACCCAGGACGATTATACATTGCGCCTAAGTGCCGCTCTGCCATCGCCATCCCAACGGACATTCCTAAGCCTTGGCCTAATGGTCCAGTTGTTGCCTCAACGCCGTCAGTCCAACCATATTCTGGGTGCCCTGGTGTCTTGCTACCCATTTGACGAAAATGCTTAAGATCTGTGATGGAAACTTGATAACCACTCAAATGCAGCAGACTGTATAGCATCGCTGATCCATGACCAGCTGATAGCACAAAGCGATCACGGTTAAACCAATGTGAATCTTTAGGGTTAACCGTCATATTTCGAGTCCACAGCGCGTAAGCCATCGGAGCTTCGCCCATCGGCAAACCAGGATGGCCAGATTGTGCCTTATCGATTGCATCCAAGCTTAATGTCCGTACACTATTTACTGCTAATTGGTCGATTGAATCAAACATATTTATCATCCTTTTTCATAACCATTTAATAGACACGTCTGTTTTTCTTTCTTTGGTCTATGTTTGTCACAATACCGATTTCAATTTTAAACGGCAAGAATAAAATGATGATAAAAGTGGCATTTTGATTAAAATACGATTAATTAGCGTCTCTGAAATCATTGAATATTTCAGCAATAGAAAGGAGTCAAACGATTGGTCTAGATTTTGACATTCGTTTGCATTTTTTAATTATTTTATTGTATTACGACTTCATAAAGTTGCTTAAATTAGTCCTTTTATATAAATTGGTATAGCTGATATGGCCGGACGTTTTCAGCTTCTATACCTTTGCTTTCATTTTTGGACCTATTTTTGAACAATTCCTTTCATACGAAATAAAAAGCATCCTCCAATTCGAAGGATGCTTTTTGGTACCTAAAGTAAATGCATACAAGTGTATCTCTGTAACCTAATAATCACTATAACTTCTGATTTTTATTTTTTTGCTGCGCCTCAATTTCTTGGCGATTCTTCTTCGTCAAGAAATAAAACGGAACAGCGACTAATAACGCACCAAGACCCCAAAATAGGTTAATCGGTTTGGCCTGTGCTAGTAACCAGCATGAAACCAAAATTGCAATTACCGGAATCACTGGACCAAATGGTACTTTAAAAGAACGTGGTTGATCTGGTCGGGTCCTCCTGAATACTAAGACAGCAATGATCGTTGGCACATACTGAGCAAACCGTGACACAACAGAAATGGCAGCCAAAGTGCTAAACGTTCCTGTCAGTGCAAGAGGCAACGCTAAAGCAACTGAAATAATCACGGCCACGTACGGCACACCACGACGATTAACACGACCGACAATCTTTGGCATGACGCCATTGTCAGCCATTGCTTGCCCACTACGAGGAACGGTAAAGGACTGGGCAACGGAAATCCCTGTGATGGAAATAATCGTCCCCGCACCGATAATGTACTTCCCGACTGGTCCAATAATCTGAGTTAACGCCTCCTGCATTGGGGCCGTCGTTGTTGCTAGCTTAGTCCCTAAGACTCCGATTGACACCGTTTGAATGAGAAAGTACAACAATGCCACTATTCCCATCACCGTAATGATTGCACGCGGAACATCATGTTGGGGATTTTTCATGTCCTCAGCAGCAATCACAATGGCCTCAAAACCAGTAAAAGCGTAAAACATGACGATGGCTGCCTGACCGAATGAACCCGCAACATAATGACCGTGTGGGAAAAATGGTGTAAAGTTTCCTGCATGAAGGAAGAATAGACCAATGGCAACAAACAGCACTAATGGAATAATCTTCGCAACAGTGACCACATTGTTCAACCATTTTGTCACACTAACACCCAGAATATTGATTACACCCAGTCCGACTAGTAACACCGTAATAATGGTGGCATGCCAAACAGGTTTAGCCAATACAGGCCAAAAAGCGCCCAGAGCTGTCGCCAGCCCAGCGGCCATTGTGGCCCAGGCAATAATACTAATAACCCAAATAATGAAGCCAACTTCATAGCCAACAAAGTCACCAAATGCTGCCTTGGCATAGACGTAAGGTCCGCCATTCTGTTTGAATAAACTGGCATCCTCGGCAAAACACAATGCAATACTAATAACCAAAAACATGTCAAAGACAAACACCAGTAGACTAGCCGGACCAATTAGTTTCATCGCCGTATTAGGCAACAAGAAAATGCCTGATCCGACAATGGCGTTGATCCCGAATAATACAATACTTAAAAAGCCAAAACGACCTTTCATTCACCACTACCTCCTCACGTCAATCAAATAACTATGTAAAAAAGATTAATGCTTATTATAGTACATTCAATACGTATCGGATTGTCCACTTTAATAAACAACACTCTTTTATCAACAACACTAATCAGCTTACGCCCTTCGAGTAGCTGTAAAGCAATGATGAATTTAGGATTTTGGAGCAAAAAAAAATCATCCACTACAAAGTGGATGATTGATTATCAAAAATAATTTTCGGCGTCAGCCGGGGTTGTTTACCACCAACCCTGTGACTGCCAAGCGGCTTGGGCGCCAGCCCATGAACCGTAACGTGAAACTGCGTATTGTGTTGCAACAGCTTCTTGGTGTTGTGGTGATAAGTCACCACCCAATTTGTCTAGGCTCAATTGGTACTTACCGTAGTATTGACCGTTTTGAGCAGTGTATGAACCGCCTGATTCACGAGCAGCAATCCATGCTTGAGCTGATGAGTCACCAGTAGAAGCGGCAGGTGCAGCTGCTTGAGTAGTCTGTGTCGTAGCAGCTTGTTGTGCAGGCTGTGCTTGAACAGTTTGCTGTTGTGCAGGTTGCGCTGCTTGTTGTACTGGAGCAGCTTGTTGTGTCTGTTGAACAGGAGCAGCCTGTTGTGCAGGTTGTGCTGCTTGAGTACTTTGCGTACCGTTAGCACCAGGAATATCTAATGATTGGTCAACAAAGATTAAGTTACCACCGTTTTGTAAGTGGTTAGCGTTAACGATTGCATCAACAGTAGTGTTGTTAGCAGAAGCTAATTTTGAAACAGTGTCACCGCTCTTAACAGTAACAGTGGTGTCGGCATTTGCAACAACAGTACCAATTGAAAGTAACGCACCGGCACTAACAGTAGAAAGCATTAATTGTTTGATCTTCATATAGTAAGTTTCACTCCTAATTTTGTATGGTGAGCTCTTTTTCACTCACGCTGGCTAATAGATAAATCTTACGCGATGATTCGCTTGTGTTGTTTATTAACAACTCAACGATGACTACTATACAGCGCGTAAATAACAGAGAAATACCGTCAGCATTACAAATTTAGGCGTTTTTGTCATAAAACTCGAAATCTGAAATATATTGTAATATTTAAGGATGTTTCTTATTGAGCCATAAAACCGTTTGTTTGCAATCCACTCGTCTCAATTCAACGGACAGTTTGCGCCTAAGCCGTTGTATGTTTGCGGAAAACAAGGTCGGTAAGTCCTAGACAGAGCGCAAGCAGAATCCCCATTAAAACGAAGGTTCCGTCTCCCAGCCAGTCAATAACAAAACCAAAAATAAAATTGCCTAGTGGATGCATGAAGTCTACAGAGATAAACCAAATACCAAACACACGGCCCAAATAAGCCACATCCGTTACATTTTGCACTAGCGTAAACAAACCTACCCCGATTCTTGAGATCAAGAATCCATACAATCCTGTCATCACCAGCAACACTGGATACGGTCGCCAAAACCCTGCAATCAGCATAACGACGGCCAGTAGATAAATGTCACGCTCAATCTGAGGTAACGCACGGGCACTGCGAGCTCTTACCAAACTCAGACCGCCCAGCATGCCACCAATGGCCATTACAGCCATCAAATAACTATAAAGGTGTTCATTACCACCAAAGTAATGTTTCACATCATATGGAAGCAACAAATTAAACGCTGCGTAAAAAATGTTCACAACACTGTCGATGACAACCATTTTGACCAGCACCGGCTTACCCATGACATACTTAAAACCGTCTTGTAGACTAGTCCAAATCGACAGCCGACCACTCTTACTGGGTTGATACCGATACCGAATCCCCAGCAACAACGCAATCGACAATAGGAATGAAAAAGCATTAATTAATAGAAATTCTCGAAAGTTAATCCATGAAACAGCAAGTAACGCGCCACCAAGCAATGGTGCAAAAATGTCTGCCAAACTAAGTGACGTATTTGAAATCGCATTAAATCGTTGTAGCGCCGAATCTTGAATGAGTTCTGGCACCATTGCCTTTGCTGCAGGAAAGTTGAAACCCAATCCAATATCTAAAATAGCCGTTAATAAAACCAGCTGATAGAAGATTGGATGGTTGACATCTACAATCAGAGCCATTAACAAACAAGCAACAAAACTAATAATATCTGACCATAACATGACTCGTTTACGATTCACACTATCGACAAGTGGTCCTGCCAGCACATCGGCAGCAACCAATACGAGGCCACCGATTCCCTGAACGACCCCTAAGATAGACGCCGTTCCAGTTGCTTTCACAATAAACCAGTTCAAGCCAAAAATATAAAGTGCGTCGCCGAGCCGTGAAATAAACGGGCTTAAGAAAAGCGGCCAACTAAATTTACGTTTTTGATTAAGTGGTGCGTTTTGTGCCATCGATTCTCTCCCCCGTTTCACAGAATGTCAATCCATCATAACAGATTGCTTCTATAAATAGATAATTATTTCAATAATGGTGCTAAATTTCGTTATTGCCGATCTTTCTGCAAAGAAAAACATCCCAGTCCTTATCGACTAGGATGTTAACCATTGATTCAGCAATAACAAAAACTTTGCGACTAATGGATTCATGACGTTACGATGACCAGAAACGCCGTTCCATGAGGACCGGATTCAATCCGCACAATTCGCGTTTTTCATCCTTGATTATGAGCCGAAGTTCACGTCTCATAAGTCATCCCGCAACACTAAGCGGCCAAAATGCCGGCCGCCAAGTGTTGCCGACACGGAACTTTGTTTCCAGCCATCTCCACTTTTGCCATAATTTGTCAGTCATTGGCAAATGCCTCCACTGACCATCATCACGCTATATCAGCTGGAGAGCGTCAACAGTGATACCGAGTCGTGAAGGTGCTGTTAATTCGAGTGGTCCTATCGAATTTACAGCACGGACGGTCGCAGAGACTCAGCTTTTACGAGGCTCTGCGGCGAGGTGAAAGACCGTGAACTTCGGGCTTGAACCGGTCCCACGACGAGCGTGTCACTGTTGACAACCGCAAGCGTTATCTACCATTACAGTTAAAATTTAGTACTGACGCAAATAAACGGCATCGATAGCGTGATGCTGACGCTTGTGCAGAATGACATTGGCACGATTACGAGTAGGCAAAATATATTCGTTTAAATTGCGCAAATCTACAGCATCCCACACCTGACGCGCATACAAAAACGCATCTTCACGGGACCCCGTGGCTAGTTCATGATAATAATTCGTCTTATCGTTAAACGCCGAATCCAGCAAAATGCTGAACCGTTCCAAGAACCAGTGCTCAATTAACTTTGGCTCAGCATCGACGTAAATCGAGAAGTCAAAGAAGTCACTAACGAAAATTTCCGCCTGTGATGGTAACTGCAGAACATTGATTCCTTCGACAATTAAGATATCTGGTTGATCAATCTCATCGTATTCATCAGGAATTACATCATAAACCTGATGTGAATATCGAGGTGCTTTGACATTTGGTCGTGACTGTTTCACGTCGTTTAAAAATTGAATTAGCCGCGGCATATCATAGCTGTCAGGAAAGCCCTTGTCGTCACTAATGCCCTTTTCTTCCAGTACATTATTAGGATATAAAAAGCCATCCGTGGTGATTTGCTGAACCTTCAATTGTGCATACAAATGTTTCAACATCAACGCTAACAAACGTGCCGTGGTTGACTTACCTACTGCCACAGATCCTGCAATACCAATCAAAAATGGCACATGTCGACGCGGCACCTTCAAAAAGTCGCTACGAGCATTATTGGCCAACTGAAATTCATGGTATTTAAGGAGAATATAGTGCACCAACGGCATGTAAATTTCCTTTACATCCGCTAATGAAATTCGGTCATTCAGAGACCGAATCTGATCCAAATCTGCTTCTGTTAATGGAACTGCCTCTGCATCAAATAAATCCCGCCACCGGTCACGCTCAAAACGATCATAGTTGCCTAATTTGTCTGCCATAACTCATCCACCATGTTTTCTTCAAAAATCCCTTAAAGTATAGCATAGCTCAATCTGTGATACTGGAATTGAACACAGATACTCCGAAATTTCAGCGAAAACGTTACTATTGCACTTCCATTACCTATTCACGCACGTATAAATCTGAATCCACGTGATCCATCAACGGCGTCAGTTCACCGTTTGCCAAAATTGTGAGCTGGTGCATCGCACGTGAACAAATCGTGTACAGCAATTGCCGTTCACTTTCATCGTGATAAACGGCTTTCGAGGCATCCCAAACGACGATGGCATCGAATTCAAGCCCCTTAGCCAAGTACGCCGGGATAATCAATGTGCCGGGCACTAACCGCTGATTTTCGGTCCGAATTAATGTGGCATGGACGCCATCAGCTTTGAGGCGATCAGCAACAGCCTCACACTCAGCCAGTGTTTTGCCGATGATAGCAGTCGTTTCATCGGCCTTATCATTGACCGCTAATTGTTGTTCCAAACGTTGATACAAGGCTTCTCTGTCATTGGCGACTAATACGGCTGGCTTGTCGCCATTACGATCAAAGGCTGTAATTTGTTCACCATCAACCAAAAGGTCCTTCGTGAAATCAGTGATTTGTTGTGTGGACCGGTACGATTTCGTCAGTTGAACTACCCGCGTTTTGTCCGGATCAAACATCGTGGACAGTTCGCCCAGAAGCGTTCGACTGTTTTCTTGCGTAAAGATTGCCTGGTTTAAGTCACCAAGCAAAGTGAACCGTGCACGAGGAAAACTAAACTTTAAAAAGGCCAATTGAAAGGCAGAATAATCTTGAACTTCATCGATAAAGACAAAACGGATTTCCTTTTCACCTTTTTTACCCGTCATTAAATCATACAAGTAAAGGTAAGCTGACGTATCCGCCAATGATAAGCGGTGGTCACGATAACCATTCAATGTTGCGTCAACACCGGCCTGCCACTGTTCCCTAGTCACATCGTGTTTACTAAGCTCAATCAGATTAGGCACATGTCGTAAGAAATGAGCATACTGCGCATTAATGTTTAAGTAACGACTGCGGACGATGGCGAGCTGGACTGGCTTGTAGGCTTGCATCACGATCTGACGAGCCAGGAAACGATATTCCTTATCCTGACTGTCAAACTCACGCGGTTGATCGCCAAACATCGTGTCAACCTGCTCTTTAGTTAAGTTTTGAACGGTTTCTTCAACCCACTTATCGTGCAAAGAAGAACTGATGCGCCGGTTCAACATCTTGATCAACTCTTCTCGAGTCGCAGATAATCGATTACCTAAATGATAGTTTTCATTAAATGAATAGTAAATTTCGGCAATCTTTTCCTTACTAATAAATACTTGATCCTGAAACTTAATGTCCCGGAACCGCATGTCAGCCTGTTCAAGATGATTGGCATAGCGCGTAATCACGTCGAAGTAAGCCAAGCTACCTTTCAAGGCATTGACCGTCTTAAATTTAGTGTCAGTGGTGGCATCAAAACGTTGTTGCAACGTTTCAACCTGAATTTTCGGCAAACGCCGGTTAGTGTATTGCAGATAAGTCATCTGCACCATGTTTTGTTCGCCCAATTCAGGCAACACCTGGTTAATATAATCGTTAAAAAGTTGGTTTGGTGAGAACAAGACCACTTGTCCAGACGTTAAGTTACCGCGGTATCGATACAATAGCCATGCCACTCGTTGTAAGACAGCAGCCGTTTTACCGGACCCAGCGGCCCCCTGAACAAATAACAAGTCAGATTGCGTATCTCGGATAATTTGGTTTTGTTCCTTCTGAATGGTAGTGACAATGCTCTTCATCTTGGTGTTGGATGAGTTTCCCAACGCTTCCATAAGCATTTGATCGCCGACCACTTCATCTGTATCGAAGACAGTAAGGATGACGCCGTCTTTGATTTGGAACTGACGTTTTAACTTAACATCAACGGTTTGCGGTCCATCCGGCGTTTGGTACGTGATGTCGCCAAGGCCACCGTCATAATAGATAGAAGAAATTGGTGCCCGCCAGTCATAAACCAAGAAATGATCTGGTGAGTCAGCAAACGAACCCAACCCAATATAAATTGTCTCAGGACCGCGAGTACCATCTTCCTGAAAGTCAATGCGGGCAAAATATGGGGTACGTTCCAATTTTTGTAACACATCAAGTCGTTGAGTAGCGTGTTGCCAGCTGTTTTGCCGTTCATCAAGCATTTGTTGCTGTGCACGCAACGACATGGCAGTGTCGGTCATCCCCTCGTAACTACCGGTATTGAGGTGAACCTCACCAAACGCCCGCTCAATTTCCTTTGTATCACGCGAGGCAGTTTGAATATCCTGTTTGGCCACAACTTCAGCCTGTTTGACTTTTTTAACGACAGCATCTAAATGTTTTTGTTCTTGCTGCTTTACTGTTTCCGTCAACTGGTTTGCCCCCGTTTTTTGGCCGTTATTACGCGACCATTCTCATCAATAAACTCAAAAATTGTACTAAATATTATAGCGCATTTTCACAGTTGGTGACAAATTCTACTCACCATTCGAGTCATAAAACATCTAATTTCTAGCAAACCTGTATTACATCTGATTACAAATCCGCTTACTGCCGTTACGCTGATCTGAAACGCCGTTCCCTGGGACCAGGTTCAACTCGCACAAACCGCGATTTTCACCTTTGATTATGAGCCGAAAAACATGTCTCATAAGTCATCCTGTAACACTAAACGGCCCACCCCGCCGCTAAGTGTTACCGACACGGAACTCTGTTTCCAATCAGCTCCACTCCCGCAGTACCTACAGTAGCTAGTGAAACTTTGCGTAAACTACTACGCACTCAATCAGATGTATGAAACTTTGGGTAAACTGATACGCATTCGATTAGAGGTTTGAAACTTGCCACTCTGTCAGCTGGAGGGTGTCAACAGTGATACCGAGCCGTGAAAGTGGTGTTAATTCGGGACGATTTAACCGAATTTACACCACGGACGGTCGCAAAGACTCCGATTTTCAGGAGGCTTGGCGGCGAGGTGAAAGACCGTGAACTTCGGGCTTGAACCGGTCCCACGGCGAGCGTGTCACTGCTGACAACCGGAGGCAAAATTGCCATTGCACTATTTTCAATCACACTTTGCCTTAACTCATAAGTTTTCTCAAAGCTGAATGATTAGTTTCGCTATTCATCGTTCAGTTGCTTACACTGTAGGTAAAAATGGGAGGTCGCCTATGGATCAGTTGATTCACATCTTGAGCCATTTACAGGATTATATTCTGCCCTTGTTCTCGTGGATGGGCAACTGGAGCTACGTGACCTTGTTTCTGTTGATCTTTGCTGAAACTGGCTTGGTCGTTTTTCCGTGGTTGCCGGGTGAATCATTGATTTTTGTGACGAGTGCTATCGCGGCAGCCACCCAATCCAGTTTGGACATCAAAGTTCTGGTTCCCATCTTCTTCTTTGCCGCCGTTCTCGGTGACACTCTGAACTTTCGAATCGGCATGTGGTTAATGCACTTTAAGTTTATTAATCGACGTCTTCATGGTGGTTTAAAACGTGGCGAAGCATTTTTCAAACGTTATGGTGGCCGAGCTGTGATCTTTGGCCGGTTTGTACCACTGATTCGAACCTTCGTCCCACTTTTGGCGGGCACGACAAAAATGAGTGAACGTCGTTTTGCCGTCCTCAATGTTATTGGTGTCGCACTGTGGGTCACGGTCGGTAGCGTTTTAGGTTATTACTTTGGCCGTTTGCCATTCGTAAAGTCACACTTTGCCCTCATTTTCCTCGGTGTGGCAGTGATTGGTATCTTGCCAGGATTCATTGTCGGTGCGACGCGCTACCTCCGCCGTCACAGTAATCATTTTTATGAACCATAACGTGGTCTCATCCCAAACGTTGATATGCTATGATAGAACCATCATAAATTGTGGAGGTTCTCATGTCATTTAACGTTTACATGGTTCGTCATGGTCAAACTTATTTAAACTTGTATCACCGGATGCAAGGCTGGTCAGACGCACCGCTTACTGAAAAAGGCCAGAATGACGGCAAACATGCCGGTCAGTTACTGAGCCATGTTAAGTTTGACGCTGCATACTCTAGTGATCTTGCTCGGGCGCAAACTACAGGACGGTTGATTCTTGCCGAAAACCCTAGCACCCTCACCGAACCAGTCGCCCGCAAAGAATTCCGCGAAGAATTCTTCGGGTATTGGGAAGGCTATGACGACATGTTAATGTGGCATCAAATTGGCTCTCCTAAGGGTGGTAACACCTATAATGAGTTGGTCGAAAAGTTTGGCCTGCAAGAAACAACAGACCTAGTGGCCAATGCGGATCAGTATCACGACGCCGAAACGTACGCGCAATTGTGGGAACGAATCCAAGCTGGAATGCAACTGTTACGGGATAACGCCAAGGACGGCGATAACATTTTGCTAGTCACTCACGGCACGTACCTGCGCCACATCATGGATCATTACTCTGACACAATTGGTGCCTTCCCCGGCCCACGAAATGGCAGTGTTACCAAACTAGTTGTAGACAATGATAGTGTGAAAGTACTGTATACCGACCGATTAGATAATATTGAATAACTTTAATATAAATAAGCACGATCAGCGAAATTTCCAAAAATTTCGTTGATCGTGCTTTTTCGATACAGCTAATATGCAATTATTTGCCTAATAATTCCTTTAATTCTGCAATCCGCTTGTCCAACACGGCAAACGCATCGTCCAAGTATTGTCGAGATGTGACGTCCACCCCTGCTTGCTTGATCAACTCAATTGGTGCTTGTGAGCCACCAGCTTTGAGGAATGTCTTGTATTGGTCCAACGCACCAGGCACCTTGCGATAAATTCGGTCCGCAATGGTCGTGGAGATGGCCATCGATGTCGCATATTGGTAAACGTAGTAATTGTAATAGAAATGTGGCACGCCGGCCCAGCCTGTATTCTTCTCATCTTCAAAGGTAACAGCCGGACCGTTGTATTGTTCGCCTAATTTAGCATACATCGTACTCAAATAATCGGAAGTTAACGCTTCGTCACTTTCAACTTTTTCATAGGCTTGATGCTCAAATTCTGCAAATAAAGTTTGCAAATTAACCGTGCCGATAAACGTTTGGATAGATTGTTGTAATAAGTACGCCTTAACTTCCTTGTTATCGGCATATTTATCCAACATGTAGTCCATCAGCAAGTTTTCGTTAGTTGTCGAAGCAATTTCCGCCGTGAAGATTGGATAGTCTGCATCCTGAAGGGGCTGTGTTGCATCAGTAAAGTAAGATTGCATCGCATGTCCAGACTCATGAGCCAACGTGGTTAAGCCATAATAATTGTCCGACCAGTTCAGCAAGATATACGGGTGAACATCGTAAACTTCGCTCTCATAACCGCCGGAACGTTTGCCAACATTTTCGGCTGCATCGATCCAGCTACCGGAAAATTCAGCCCTCAAACCATCCAAATAATCATCACCAAGCACCTTCAATGCATCCAGTACGATGGCCTTAGACTCGTCAAACGTAAATTTCAATTTGGGGTCGCCCAGTAAAGGCGCAGAACGATCGTAATTGTACATTGGCTTTAAGCCCAGCACATCTTGACGTAACTGCATGTAATCATGTTCGCCCTGCAAATGATCATGCACGGTCGCTACCAACGTGTCATAGACGCTTTCTGGGATTTCATTATCGAACAATTCCCCTTCTCGCGCTGTCGCAAAATGATGGGCACGGTTCTTAAGGACCGTCCCTTCCATATGAGTCGACAGGGTTGTGGCAAAAGTATGTTGAAGCCCATCATAGGCCTTTTTAATCAAGTGACTTGTCCGTTTGCGTAAATCGCGGTTGGTTGACTGCATAAATTCACTGATTTTAGCATCTGTTAATTCAACCGTTTCGCCATTTTCATCCTCAATGTCGCCATACTTCATATCGCCATCATTTAACATGGAGAAAATGTTTTCAGCACCCTCAAACACCTTGCTACTTTGCGCTAACAATTTTTCTTCAGCTAATGGCAGCACATGTCCCTGATTGCGTAAAAAGTTCAACTCCAGATATCGCCGATAGTCCTGTAAACGAGGTTCATCTTTTAGATACTGGTCAAACTTTTCTTTGGACAGCGCCGTGATTTCAGTCGTTAAAAAGCTGCGGGCCGTTTGCGTTTGCGCGTAAAGCGCCTGCGCCTGACCAGCTAGTTTGGTACCAACCGGATCCGTCGTGTCACTATCATTACGGGCGTTAGCATAAAAATAAATTCGCATTAGCACACCAGATAAGCTTACCGCTTCACTGGCTGTTTCATAAAGCGTTTGTGCACTCTCCGTTACGTGCCCTTCATATTTGCTAAACTCGGCTAATTGCTGCTTATACGCTGTAACAGCTTTTTCAAATGCGTCATCACTTGGATATAAATCCTTCAAATTCCATTTCAATTCATCCGGGACTTCCGCTCGGGTTGCTAACTTCTTTGTCATATATAGATCCCCCTAATATGGTTATTAGTATAACAGTTTTTCACATTTTTCTTTAACCGTTTTATTATTTGTTTTGTGATTTAACGATTGTTATCAAATGGTAATCGTTTGATTCGAATGATTGTGTTATTAATGAAATAAGTCAATAAATTAGGAGTTCTCCATGAAAACGGTCATTAACGACACCACGATTCATTATGAAGTGAATGGTTCCGGCACCCCGATGCTGATCATTCACGGACTGGCGCAAAATATTGATAGTATGCAGATTCCGCTCATGCCTGTGCTGGCAGCGGCTAACATCCAACAAATATACGTCGAACTGCCTGGCATGGGCGAATCCTCTGCCAACATAGGTGTCGGTAGCAGTGACGCCATATTGGCATTATTAGAAACTTTCGTTAATCAAATCATCGGTGATCAACCGTTTTATGTTGTTGGTCACTCTTACGGCGGATATCTTGCCTTGGGATTGATCCATGACTGGCCCACTCGCATCCTCGGCGCCTTTCTCACTTGCCCTGTGACCATTGCGGATGCACCAGATCGCCATGTGGCTCATCATTACGTTGCCGTTCAAACGGACTTCCCAGTGAAATATAATCAAGATGCATTCGCTGCATTTAAGGATATGAACGTTAACCTAAACGCCGACGCTTGGAGTGCTTATCAATTGCAAATTTTGCCTGGATTACAGCAAGCCAACCGCGACTTCATTCATTTATTACGCAAGCACTACCAATTTTCGTTTGAATCCAGCTTAATGCAAACGCCGTTCAAGCAACCCGTCACCCTTTTACTGGGTCGTCAGGACGACATTGTCGGCTTTCAGGATCAATTGCCACTGCTTAACAACTTTAGCCGACTGACCCTGGGTATTGTGGACCGTGCCGGCCACAATCTGTCACAAGACCAACCAAAACTTTTTAAAGACTACTGGCGACACTTTTTGACCTCAATTAACAACGACGCTTTCACGCCTCATGCTGAATAATCTGACTATGTAACGAAATGGGCTCCTAACAGTTAGTAAATCCACTGCTAGGAGCCCATTTCATATTAAACATCATGGATATTTCCGTTTGACTTGCAGGTTCAATAGAACTCTGCATAAGCGCCACGAATTGCGGCATTAATGTGCTAACCTACTTGTTACCCGCCGACATAACGCCTGAGTCAATAATCTGCGCATTCAAAAACCAATAGTCATGCCAGTCGCCTCGCAATGAAGCAAATGCCACCGGTTGTTTGCCCGCGGCTTTTACCTTAGCAATCAGATAATTACGCATAATCCAAGCATCTTCGAAAGACCGCTGCGTCAAATGCATAATATGACTCAACTTTGTCGTACTAATGTTCAGTTCCTCTGTCGCCTGTGCAACAGTGAGCCCTGCCAACTGAAAGTTCTTTTGTAATTCTTGCTCTGTATTAATTTTTTCTTGTGGATTTAATGTCATTTTCAAAGTCTCCTAAAACAACGCTGTTTGCAAACCGCTCATGCATGATCAACCAATTGTTTAACCAGTGTCTCGATCGCCTCACTGGTTGCCGCTTGCACCTCTGCAGGCAACACTTGGTTCACCTGCTCATCCAACTTATCAAAGCACTGTTGAACACGCTCGTTAATTTGCTGCCCGTTAGCGGTTAATAACAAATGTTTTGTTCTCACGTCTCCATCTTCATAGCGACGCTCAATTAATTTCTTCGTTTCCAAACTTTTCAACAGGTTAGTCAAACTCGCTACATTGCGGCTTAATAATCTAGCAACCGTTTGCTGATTAACGCCTGGGTGAGCACCAACATATCGAATCACGTTCGCCTGATCGGTATTGAGTCCCAGCGTACGTAACTGGCGATTCATCGTTGCCGTTTGCCATGCGGCCAATCTGTGTATCATGCCTGCCAATGTTTCGTGTTCGTCTAGCTTCATATTCTCACCTCTTGTCGAACAAGAATATCTTATCACGTTAAGTTGTAATTGCAACTGTTTTATCCAAAACTATTAGATCTAAAAAAACCGAAAGCACTGATGGCTTTCGGTTCTCAATAAATTAACATTTTCGATTAACTCTGGTCAGTTGTATAGCGTGGTGCACTGAGCAACGGCTGCCCACCAACGGCTTTACGTTGGCCTGCCTGTGACAAAGCGGATTCTAACGCTGCCAGCTTAGGATCGCGGTGGACATGCGTTAAGTCTTCTGTAGGAGCTTCTTCGCTCCCTTGCACAAAGCGACGTGCAACATTATTAATGCTCGATGTTAATTGCTTAACATCACCATCGCGACGAGATGGTTCAAACGTCACAAGGTCACGTACCATTTTGCCCAGCAACTCATCATTATCAATGTGTTGCGCCAAGTAAGAAATTACATCATTCATCTGTTTGCACCTCACTTATCAACTAGAATGTGACAAACATCATAAAGCTAACTTGCGCTGATGTCAACGGGTTAACTTATTAAAAATAAGTCATGAATTCAAGCTCAATTGTCCACCAACTATCATGAAAGTTGAATGCCTGCTTTTCAGAGCCTCACTACCGTTACGCGTAATTGAAACGCCGTTCCATGGGACTGGGTTCAACCCGCACGAGCCACGGTTTTCACCCTCGATTATGAGCTGAAAACCACATCTCATAATTCGTCCTGCAACACTAAGCGGCTAAGTTCCCGCCGCCAAGTGTTGCCGACGCGGAACTCTGTTTCAATTCCACTCCACTCTCTAATGTAAAATTCTCCGGTAGCGACGGCAATCAGGTCTCTTTGAAATTCACCAAATTAAATGCACTGTTGCCAACCACTCCTAATATTAGCTGGAGGGCGACAACAGTGATACCGAGTCGTGAAAGTAACGTTAATTCGGTGGTTTATCCGAATTTAGGTTACGGCCGATCGCGGAGACTCGATGTTTCCACGAGGCTTTGCGGCAAAGTGAAAGACGGTGCACCTTCCGGCTTGAACCGGTCCCACGACGAGTGTGTCACTGTTGACAACCGCAAGCGGAATCACACCTATCTATTTGAACAAAATCTAAGCGAACCCAAACCAGTTTATCCAACTTCAACAGGCTTTTCGATTATGCGAATAATCTGGTCAAAGGCCTGCTCAGTTTCAGGAATTGGCAGCCCGAAGAAATCGTGAACCATATAGGGATACTCAAAGAAATTCAAATGAATGCCAGCTGCCTTCGCCTTGTCACGGAACTTAACAGCATCTGGATACAGAATTTCTCGAGTCCCAACGAATAATGCAATGTGGCCAAGATTACTGATGTCACCGTACAAAGGACTAACACGCCAATCAGTAGTATCCGTATTTCTGGCGTAATAGTGCCCCATCATCACTTGTAGTGAATAGCGATCCAAGATTGGATCCGCTGCCTCATAGTGACCGATTTCTTCGTTTGTTAACCCGACATCTAGCACCGGCGATAAGGCGATGATATCCTTCGGCTGTGGCAAATCAACCGTCTTTAAATATTCGGCCAACGTTAGCGCGAGACCACCGCCAGCAGAATTCCCGAGTAAAATGATTTTATCGGGCGCCGTCGTCTCAAGCACTTGACGGTAAACCTTTTCCAACATGTCCAACACGTCTTTAAAATCATGCGCCGGTGCTAGCGGATAAATCGGCATTAACACCGTTGCAGAAATCGTGTCCGCCAGCTTGCGTGCCAAACGGACCTGCATCCCCAGCGGCTGATTCCAGAAACAACCACCATGCAGGTAAATTACCGTGTACCGTTGATCGCCATATTTGCCGTGTAACTCATAGGTATTATCGTAACTGGTTGGAACCTGAACGTCATATTGACGTGACAATCGCGCGTCCATCGACCATGGCTGTTCATTTTTGTGCAAATAATAGTCGTAGGTTACGAGGTTTTCCATATGTTTGTATGGACTGAACATTCGTTTAGGCTGTAATCGCAAGAGATTTTCCAACACCTTGCTACTAACGCTCCGTTTTTCAACATACTTAGCCTGCACAGTTACAGCTGCAGCACCCACTAAGCCTGCCGTTGCTAGAATATGTTTCATTTTCATCACGTGTAACCTCCATCGTGTCATTGCCAAAAAGTGGCATCACTCTTTTATAATCTTACAAGGCAAATTCTATAATTAATCCGAACAGAAATTAAAAAGCCCAAAGCAATCACTTACAATGGTAGTAGCTAATTCCAACCAATATAGGGAGTGATTACTTTGGGTACATCTACTTTATCACGTTTTCAACGTGGCGCACTAGCACAACTGGTCAATGAGGGGAATAAATCTTACCAAGTAATGGCTGACGCCTTAGGCGTCGCCAAAGCTACGATTAGCTATGAGTTGGACCGGGTTAAACCTTATGATCCAGAATTAGCTCAGCAAGATGCAGATCGCAAAAGGCGGAATTGCGGGCACTTGAACTAATTAATCAACGACCATTAAAAATACATCATCAACAGACTGCCATTGAAAGATTCCGGGCTTGTTCGGATTAAACTTGTAATTTGCCACAACGAAAAGACAGATTTTACCCTCAAAACGTCATATCCATTTTAATTTAGTCATTAATAAATTTGTTACTAAATTTTGAGGTAGCGTTAAGGTCCCACCGTTATTCTATTAAGCATAGACAACAACAAGTTGTCTATCACCCCTAATAGTACTCAAACAGTACAACTCCTGAATCAAATACTTCGTTGAAACGTCCACCTGTTATGGCTAGCAGAGTGGACGCTTTGTTTTGTACTCAACTGCTACTTTCGTTTCGCTAGATCAAGACGACGTTCTGTGGTGACCGTTTCAGTCCTCTGGGAACCACGGTCTTACCTTCACTGGACCCTGTCTTCACCCAGCTGCGATAGCACAATCGTGGTAAAACCGTTTGAACATAATAAGTGTCGCCAGTGTTCCAACATAGCGGAGGACGTCAAAATTGAATGTAAGCCGCGAAGGTGTCGTTGATCTGGCGGTTTGTGCCGGATTTATTACACAGGACGGGCGTACAGACTCGGATTTTCACGAGGCTTAACGGCGAGGTGAAAGACTTCGGGTTTCAGAAGGCACGAACCGGTCCCACGGCAGTATTCAATTTTGACAACCGCAGGCAAAAGTCAACACCTGCGACCAGACCACGTTTGCTAAACAAAAAAGTGTCATTACCTAGGCTGTGAAACCAAGGTAATGACACTTTTTAGATTGACGTCTCAGAGCACATCAAGACCAGCCTTTTCGGCTCGTTCTTGATACATCGCAACCTCATCTTCAGCTGCACGAACAAAGTGGTGTGGTGCGATTTCAACCATTGTCCGTGGTTTATCGTCGCCTTCCATCGTTGGCTCGTACGGAATCTGCTTCCGTGCTCGCTCAACTTCAGGATCAGGAACTGGCACCGCTGATAACAAACTCGTTGTATAGTCATGCAACGGTTTTGTATAAACTTCGTCAGCAGGTCCAATTTCCAACATCCGACCATAGTGCATAACACCAATCCGGTCAGAAATATACTTCACCATTGATAAGTCGTGGGCAATGAACAAGTACGTTAAATTGTTCTTGATTTGCAATTCCTTCATCAAGTTAACAACTTGCGCCTGAATCGACACGTCCAATGCTGAGATGGGTTCATCGGCAATGATGAACTTCGGATCAACAGCTAACGCACGGGCAATCCCGATTCGTTGACGCTGACCACCTGAAAATTCATGCGGATACCGGCTCGAATGGTCTTTGTTCAACCCAACTGTTTCCAGTAAATTTTCAACCATGTCTGTTCGTTCTTGATCATTTTTCGCTAAGTGATGGATGTCGATGCCTTCAGCAACAATATCTTTAACCTTCATCCGGGGATTTAGAGAAGCATAAGGATCCTGGAAGATCATCTGCATTTCTTTACGAAATTCCAACTGATCTTTACGACCTTTGATTTTTGCAACATCCTTACCGTTGAATAAGACTTCACCAGCAGTTGGTTCGTATAAATGAATGATTGCGCGCCCTGTTGTCGTTTTACCAGAACCAGACTCACCAACTAAGCCAAACGTCTCGCCTTCGTAAATGTCGAAGGAGACGTCGTCGACAGCGCGAACTTCGTCGTTTTTGCCAACATTGAAATACTGTTTCAAGTTTTTAACTTCCAGAATCTTTTTACGATCTGTGTAATCCATGTGCGTCTCCTTTCTCTATTCGCGATCTGAGTCGTCTAAGTTATCAGCCGTGTTCAACGGTGTAGCTGGGCGAACCAGTTCGCCATCATCCGTGTGCATCTTGGCCCATTGCGCCTGCCGTTTGGCAATTGCCTCAGGTGGTGTCACTTTTTCAGCACGGGGATCTAATAACCACGTCGCTGCATAGTGAGTGTCTGAAACCTTAAAGAACGGTGGTTCCTGCTCAGCATCGATCTTCAATGCGTACGGGTTACGGGCCGCAAACGCATCACCCTTTGGTGGATCCAACAAGTCTGGCGGTGTCCCTGGAATAGCAGACAATTCACCGCTTTGAGTATCCAAGGTTGGCATGGAGTTCAATAACCCCCACGTATATGGATGTTGTGGATTGTAGAAGATTTCATCCACAGTTCCGTATTCAACAATCTTACCAGCATACATAACGGCAATTCGGTCAGCCATACCGGCAACCACACCAAGGTCATGCGTGATAAAGATAATTGAAGTTTCGATTTTTTCTTGTAATTCTTTCATTAACTTCAGAATTTGAGCTTGAATGGTCACATCCAACGCGGTGGTTGGTTCATCGGCAATCAACACCTCTGGGTAACAAATCAACGCAATCGCAATCACGATCCGTTGACGCATCCCACCTGAAAATTGGTGCGGATAGTCATTGATGCGGTGTTCAGCATCCGTAATGCCGACCAACTTTAACATTTCCAAAGCTTGGGCCATCGCCTGCTTTTTTGAAACATGGTTATGAATAATCAGCGGTTCAGCAATCTGACGGCCAATCTTCATCGTTGGGTCCAACGAAGTCATTGGGTCCTGGAAGATCATCGCGATATCTTTACCACGAATCTGTTGCATTTCTTTTTCGGACTTCTTCAACACGTCTTCGCCGTGAAACATAATCTGACCGCCAGCAATTTCGGCGTTGTCAGCATTAAGTCCCATTAACGAACGCGTGGTAACAGACTTACCAGAACCTGATTCACCAACGATGGCCAACGTTTCACCCTTTTTCAAATGGAATGAAACGTCGCGAATCGCCTTAACCTTGCCCGCATAGGTATCAAAGTTAATCTTCAGGTTTTTGACTTCAATTAAGTTTTCTGTGTCATTATTTTCCACGATTAACGTCACCTACTCTCTTGAACGTGGGTCAAAGGCATCCCGCAAGCCATCGGCAAACAGGTTGAAACAAATCATGATAACCATTAAGACAACGGCTGGGTACCACATCTGGAATGGCAAGAACTGGAAGTTCTTTTGTCCATCTGAGATCAATGTCCCCAGTGAAGCAGTTGGTGGCTGAATCCCGATCCCGATATATGATAGGAAGGCCTCGAAGAAGATGGCACTCGGAATCGTAAACATCGTTTGAATGATGATCACTGAGCTCATGTTTGGAATCAAGTGTTTCCACGCGATCTTCCATGAGCTTTCACCCAACGTCCGTGCGGCCAAGATATATTCTTGGCTCTTTAGCGTCAGCGCCTCGGCACGAATTAAACGGGCCATCGTCGTCCAACTGGAGATGGCAATCGCTAATGAAATAGACAGAAGCGAACCACGCATCACAACTAACAGTAAAATCATGTAAACCAAGTTAGGCACGGAGGACAAAATTTCAATGATCCGTTGCATGATCATATCCGTTCTGCCTCCACGCCATCCCGAGATCAGGCCATACCCGACCCCGACGGTCAAATCTAGCAGCGTTGCAATCAAGGCAACGGCTAGTGACACCCGGGTACCTGCAATAATCCGTGATAAGAGGTCACGGCCTAAATAGTCAGTCCCTAAAATCCAGTACTTACCTGACGGAACGTGTTGCTGTTGGTAAGCATCAACACGACCACCGTCTACAGCCTTTGTTCCATCCAGTCCAGGAATGTGGACGCCTGGAATTTTTGGTGGCAAGTTCGTATAGGCAGGTTGTGCGTTGTTCGGCTGGTGTGGTGAAATCAGCGGACCAGCCAGTGAAAGCACCAGAATCGCCAATAAAATCCACATTGAGATGAACGCAATTTTATTTTTCTTTAATCGACGCCATGCATCCTGTGTGAAGGTCAGCGAAGGCGCAGCAATCTTTTCATTATCAAGATGTTCTTCTTTACCAAGTGGTTCGAAGGCATCGTTTGAAACATTCGCGTTTTCAGCCATTAGCTTCGACCTCCTTGCAGACGGATCCGTGGGTCAACGATTCCGTAAACGATATCGGTAATCAATAAGACAACCACTAGTAATACTGAGTACATCATCGTAATCCCCATGATGGTTGGGTAGTCATTAGTCGTAATCGACTTAACGAATTGTTCCCCAATCCCAGGCACGGCGAAGATGTTTTCAACAACCAGTGAGCCGGTCATCAAGTTAACCGTCAGTGGTCCAATCAATGTAATCAGTGGAATCAAGGAGTTCCGCAAAGCATGGTGATAAACCACGCCAGTGCTGGTTAGCCCCTTGGCTTTCGCTAATTCAATGTAATCAGAGCTCATGACGTCAACCATTTCGGTTCGGATAAACCGCGCCGTCGTGGCAAACGGAGAGCCCGCCAGCGCGATGGTCGGGAGAATCGTATATGAGAAGTTCCCCCAGCCGGCAACTGGAAAGGCACCAGCTTTCAAACCAATGTAGTACTGCAACAAGATGGCAAGCACGAAACTTGGAATCGAGATCATTAAGATAGAAATAACCGTCATCGTGCCGTCGACCCAAGTGTTCCGACGAATTGCCGCAATTCCACCAACGATGATACCTAAAAGCACCCCAACGATCATCGCTTGAATCCCAAGCTGGAATGATGCAGGCATCCGGGTTGCCAAAAGGTATGATACCGGTTGGTTATCAAACTGGAATGACAAGCCGAAGTTACCACGAACCATGCCGGCCAGGTAAATTAGGTATTGCTGCCACACGGGCTTATCCAACCCATACGTGTGGTAAATCATTTGAATCTGTGTATGCGAGAGTTTTGACTCGTTACTTAACGGTGTCCCTGGCAACAGCTTCATCATAAAGAACGTGATGGTCGCAATCAGGAATAACGTTAGAATGAGGTAAAACAGTCGTTTGAGCAGGTATTTTGCCATAAACTTACTTCCTCACAATCTAAACCAGACAAGTAATAAGTGCGAGATTTCCATCGAATAATGAGAATTTGCTGAAAATCATTAATGTTCATCTTAAAGCAAAACGTGGGGATAAACCAGAATGAAATGGTTTTTCCTCACGTTTCCCTCTAAATTCGAGCCGTTAATATCAGTTAATTACTTAACCTCAACGTTCTTGTAGTTGAAGTTAACACCAGCTGAATTGTAAATAATCCCCTTGACATAGCTCTTTTGAAGCATTGGACCCGAGCCAGAAGCAGTGCCCCAGTACAATGGCACAATCCCAACATCCTTTGTCAGAATCTTTTCAGCATTAACCAGATCTTCATAACGTTGTTGCTTGTTATTAGCATCCTTGTTAGCTGAATCCTTGATCAGAGTGTCATATTCTGAGTTCTTCCATTTACCATTATTTTGTGAGTTATCTGACGTGAACAAGGATGAGTATGTGTACGGATCGTTGTAGTCAGCGCCCCAAAGTGTGATAACCGCATCAAAATCACCATTAGAAGATTTCGTCAGACGGTTCTTAAATGGCACATTTTGAAGAGAGACCTTAACGCCAGGTAACTTTTCAAATTGTGATTGCAAGAACTCTGAGTTTTGTTTACTGTTTGACGTATCATCAGCAAGTAAGGTGAAGTTCAAGCTTGAAATACCGGCTTCCTTCTCCCCTTCCTTCAACAATTGCTTAGCTTTAGCTAAGTCATGATCAGTTGTATCAGCAACCTTTGAATCACTAGCAAAGTCAGCACCCGTCTTTGGGTTCTTGGTCAACTTCGTTGGAATTAAACCAGTAGCGGCTTTTGAACCATCTTCTAGAACGTTGTTAACCAATTGCTTACGATCCAGTGCTAAGGACAATGCTTGACGAATCTTTTGGTTCTTAAATGCAGGCACTTTCTCTTCGTTCAATTCCATGTAAGCGGAAGTTGAACCTTGATAATAAACGTAGTTCTTGTTGTTTTTGTAGTTTGCAACTTGTGAACCCTGTAATTGCGTTTGATCAATCTTACCGGAGTTGAATAAGTTAAGTGCAGTGTTACCTTCCTTAACCACTTGGAAGTTGATGGTGTTCGTCTTAACAGCACTCTTATCCCAGTAACTGTTGTTCTTAACCCACTTCCACTTGGTGTTAGTACCAGTCCAGCCTTCAACCTTGAAAGGTCCGTTATAAACTTGCTTGTTGGCTGACATTCCGTACTTAGAACCGTACTTGTCAACAACCTTCTGATCTTGTGGGAAGAAGATTGGGAAACCAAGCAATAACTTGAAGTAAGGAATTGGCTTTTCAAGTGTAACTTCCAATTTGTAGTCGCCGACTGCTTTAACACCAAGAGACTTTACATCAGCCTTCTTGTTTTGGATAGCATCTGCGTTCTTCACACCGTCAAATAAGTATGCGTATTGTGATGCCGTCTTTGGATCATTTGTGCGCCGCCATGAATAAACAAAATCTTTGGCAGTGACTTTATCACCGTTTGACCACTTTGTGTTCTTACGCAAGTTAAAGGTCCAGTGTAAACCATCTTTTGATTCAGTCGTCTTTGTTGCCAACGCATTTTGAATCTTAGAGTCTTTACCAATTCGGTAAATCCCTTCCTGTGTGTTTGACAAGGCTGTTAAAGATGAGTTATCCGTAACCTTTGATGTATCCAAACCTGGCATTTCCGCACTGGTTGCAAGATTCAGTACACCCTTGTGTGAAGAAGCACCACTTTTGTTGCCACACGCTGCCAATGTTAAGGCAGAAATGGCTGCGACAGCGCCAAGTGCTAATACTCTTCGCAACTTCATATCGCCAACTCCTTTGTTTTTTGTTACCCCGGTAACAATTTGTGACCTTCCGCAATAAAATATCTATTCGAAAAGTATGTGTCAAATGATAAATGAGAATTCAATGAATGTCAACGCAGCTTTTCCCATTTATTGCTTAGAATTTTTTAGCAAACAAAAAAGGTCGGCTTAAAGCCCACCTTGTTAGTGTTTGTTAACCATTATTACAATTATGTGTCGAATCATTTTAGTGGTCTAGTCTATTTAGTCGCTAATTGATTTTATACATTTATACAGAATATTCTCATTTTTATCACGATAACTTAAGCTGACCTTAGTGGGCCTGCCAAATAAAACGAATAACGGCAGATTTAACGCGTTGGTTCCATCGAATTATGCCGAGTGCTCAGCGTCACGACCATGGACGATGATTTGTTTAATATGATCATGACGCTCGTTTAAGGCGAACTTTAATGATGTCGTTGAAACTAGGGTTACCACACCATCTGAATCGCTACCATTATCCAAATCACCGGCAATCAGCAACATCGGTAAATGTTTTGGAAAGTTGTGGGCGCCAGCTACAATCTCTTGATATTCAGGATGCACAATTGCCGGCTGTCCCGTGCGCAAAAAGTAGTTTTCATGAATACGATCTTCACGAAATAAGGCGCTATCGTATGTCCCTGCCACTAATGCCAATCTCTTCAGTCGCAATGCCGGATGATGTTCATTAGCGATGACCAATGCAAGGCATCCACGTGAATGTCCAACGGCATTGTATTGTTGGATACCATAACGATCTTTTAACACTTGTAATAGCTCATTTAACCATTGTGCATCGGTCGTCCAATTAGCATGGTTATCACGAAATACAACTTGGATAATGGGTCGCTTAACCCCAATAGGCCAGTGTCCAATTAAAGTGGGCGCCATTCCGCCACCAACTTCTGCAACAAGAACACGCTGCGCACCAGCAGTTCGTTTTGCCTGATAAATTAATGGATCAAAGCTTTCCGGTCCACCATGAAAGCCATGCACCATCAAGGTTGGAATTGCCCGCTGAGAAGCGGGCTTTTTTGCTGCCATTAAGAGCAGGCTAAAGCAGGCCAAGAAGGCAACGCATAAAATTCTTAATCTTTTTATGGTAGTTCCCTCCCGACTGTTGTGACAACGATTTAACTCACTCACCCATTATCGCGTGTCTCACTTTTTTGTCAATTTAAGCTTGCTTTAAGAGCTCGTTGTTAAATTCAAACTCACACAAACCGGTTTGGTACCAAAAAACATTTCCAACCATAGAAACGGGGGTGACCCAGTGAAGCAACCACGAGTGTACTTGCACGAAGTTGATTTCATGCGTGTCTTTTTTATCTTCGGTGTCGTGCTCGTTCACACTATTTCACAATATGACGATCAATTTCAGGGTCGAAGTGGACTGTTCCTTAATGAAATTTACGGATCCTTACACTTTACCCGGCTAGGATTTATGTTCATGACTGGGATGGTGCTATTTCTTAATTACTATCACCGACCAATTCGCCTATGGTCTTTCTGGCGCAAACGCTACGTTGGTGTCGGCATACCTTACATCTTTTGGATCACCGTTTATTTACTGATTACGCTCTTCCAAGGCAACTTGTCCGCTGCCTCGTTCGGACCAACTTGGTTAACCACCGTGATTCATGGTAGTGACTTCTTTATGTACTATGTGTTGGTTACTTTTCAACTGTACTTAGTTTTCCCCGTCATTGTCTGGCTTCTCAAACGAACGGAGAAACATCACGGTCTAGTTCTGACCGTCAGTTTTCTTGTCCAACTGGCCGTAGCCTTCAGCATTAAGTATTGGCTACCACACGTTGATACCAGTCATTGGCCATTTTTACTCCGAAGCTACGGTAGTTTCCTCGGCACATACCAATTTTACTTTTTAGCTGGTGGATTACTCAGTATTCACTACAAGTCAGTAATTGCGTTTGTCAAACAGCATGAGCGGCCGATTCTAATCAGCACAGTAGTCTTCATCCCCATTATTTGGCTGTATTACTATCTCGACTACAACGTTTTCAGACTTAACATTTCCGCATCCAGCTTTATGCATCAACCGCTGATGGTCGTGTACAGTTCGCTGATTATTCTGTCTGTTCTGTTGCTGGGGTTACATTACGCAAACTACCAGCATCGACATCCTCACAGCCTGCCCGCTCGCTTTGTTGCCTTGGGTGCCAAACTGAGTTTTGGTATTTACTTAACTCAAACGCTAGCGCTCTGGTTCTGGCCATCAATTTTACCGATGATGCCTAACACTAAGACCTATTTCATCGCGTTACCAATCTACAATCTAATTATCTTTAGCACTGCGTTTATCATTAGTTATTTACTTTATAAATTACCGTGGACTGGCCGCCTTATCGGCCGACCACGACGACACACAAATTCCGGAAAGGCAGGTTTTGCCCATGAAAAACTCAATTTTCTCACTCAACGATTCAATTTCAAATCTTCTTCAGCAGAAACCGAACCACAACCTCGTCAAAGATCTCGGTGATGAACGCTGGTTGACTAGAGGTGAAGTCGACCAACTGGTTGAACAGCTAACCGTCTTAATGGCCCAATCAGGTGTAAAACAAGGTGACTTAATTTTGATCACGTTACCTAACTCCGTCGATTATGTCATTACCCTGCTTGCCTGCTTCCGTTTAAAGGCCATCGCCTACACGGCCAACCCGACAATGCCGACATCTGAATTGACAAAAACAATTCAGAAAAATCATTATGCTGCTGCATTCTTCGGCAATGAACACACAGGTAATCTACCTAGGATTGAAGCAGAAACGGGCACCTTTTTCTCCGACAACCCTTGCATTTTAGCGCCTCATAAAACAGTGTCGTTTTACCGTCTATCCGGCCAAAAACATCTTGCTAATGATCAGCTAGATACCTTTAATGAACGTACTGATGGCCAGTTAGCCTCGCTTCTATACACTTCTGGTACAACCGGCGCACCAAAGGCCGTCGCATTAACGGCGCCACAATTATTATCTGCTGCCAAGGATGTTGCACTTTCTCAACACTTATCCGATGAAGATCGCACATTGGTCATGCTGCCACTCTTTCATATTAATGCCCAGGTCATTTCGTTATTGGCCACCATCATTTCAGGCGGTCAACTCGTCATTACGCACAAGTTCAGCGCGCACAAGTTTTGGCAAACAATTAATGATGAACAAATCACTTGGGTGTCAGCCGCGCCGGCCATCATCGCAATATTATTAAGAAGTCCACAACCAGAAACAATTTTCAACAAATTGCGTTTTATCCGTTGTGCCTCTGCCCCACTACCGCCCAGCCAAGAACAATTATTTGAACACCTATTTAGTGTTCCAGTCATTCAAGGCTACGGTATGACCGAAGCAGCCAGCCAAATTACCGTTAATCCATTAACTGCGCCCCGCCAAGGTTCGGTCGGTCAGGTCACTAATTCAGAAATGAAAATTGTCGACGACCGACATCAACCTGTTTCAGACAATCAAATTGGTCAGGTGACTTTGCGCGGTTCACACATTATTCATCAATACGTCGACCCACAATATCAGGCAGAATTCATCAACGGTTGGTTTTTGACTGGTGATATGGGCTACGTTGACACCGATGGCTACCTCTTTCTAGTTGGTCGCAAACGTGAAATCATCAACCGTTCAGGTGATAAAATTAGTCCATTAGAAGTTGAAAATGCCATTTTAAGCCTTGGCTACATTAGGGATGTCGCGGTTGTTGGTCAGCCGGATGCCATTTATGGTGAACAGGTTGTAGCGGTTGTGGTCCTGCAACCTAATCTTATAGCTGGCGAAGTGCTAGCAAAGGACATTCAACAGCATGTTCAGCAACAGTTGTCACGCTTTAAAGTACCGTCAGAAATTATCTTTTGGCGAGACTTGCCAACTGGTGCTACTGGTAAGATTCAACGGACTAAGGTTAAAGCATTACTTGGAGGCTGATAAATGAAGAAAAAACATCATGCTTGGTTATGGTGGATCGTTTTGGCCCTATGGTTAGTCGTGGCAGGCGTGGGGTATATGGACACACGGACTGACGCCAAGACATCAAGCAGTACCAAAACCGTCCGCATTGGTTATCAAAAAGGTGACATCTTCGACATTGCTCACATCCAAGGTGGGTTTGCCAAACGGATGAAGCAAAAAGGTTATCACGTTGTTTGGAAAGAGTTCCAAACAGGTGCAGCGTTACTCACGGCACTTAACAGTGGCAAGCTCGATTATGGCCGTACTGGTAACACTCCGCCAATCACTTCACAGGCCAGTGGTAGCAAATTTGTGTACGTTGGTGCGGCTTCTTCTAGAGCCAATTCCAGTGGCCTTTTGGTCAGCAAAACGAGTTCCGCCAAAACGATTAAAGATTTAAAAGGCAAAAAGATTGCTTATTCCAAGGGTTCTAGTTCGCAATACTTATTGTTAAAGCTGTTAGCTAAGGCCGGAATGTCCGCCAACGATATTAAGTGGGTCGATCTGGATCCAGGTGCCGCAAGCACCGCCTTCAGCCAAGGAAAAGTTGACGCGTGGGTTGTGTGGGATCCTTATGTCGCTTCTGCACAAGTCACACAAAACGCGAAACTCATTGAATCCGCTTCTTCTGTAAACACAACAGATCGCGATTTCATTTTAGCTACCAGTACTTATGCCAAAAAGCATACCAAGACTTCCAGCACCTTACTTAGTGAATTGGAAACCTCGATGGAATGGGCAAACCGCCATCACACCATCTTGATTAAGGATTTATCCTCGGCCCTATCGTTAGACAAGAAAGTTGTTACAAAGATGGTTGACCGACGACGCTACAGCGTTTCGGGTATGACACAAGCCATCGTTAAGGAACAACAAGACATCGCTGATACGCTTGCAAAAGCACACGACATTTCTGGAGATATTGATGTTAGCAAGGCCGTGTTGACTACAAGCCAGTAATCTTTCCCCATCCAACCGTTTGTTTCTCTGAAAGGAGACTTTCTATGCAATTATCAACCACCCAGCTTAAACATCAAACA
The DNA here is from genome assembly GCF_009863985.1 of Furfurilactobacillus milii. Taxonomy (GTDB): domain Bacteria; phylum Bacillota; class Bacilli; order Lactobacillales; family Lactobacillaceae; genus Furfurilactobacillus; species Furfurilactobacillus milii_A. Next base: position 78,069 of record NZ_WEZT01000012.1, read on the forward strand.
GCACTGCCATCCCGTCGCAGACATCACATTGGCCGCCAATTGATTCCGTGGCTGGTACCGCTGATGCTCCTCATCGTTTGGCAAATCACTGCGCAGGCTGGCGTTCTATCGGCCTCTGTGTTGCCTGCACCCACAACTGTTTTGCAGGATGGCATCGCACTAACTCAATCTGGTGAGCTGCCGCGTAATCTAGCGGTTAGCTTATTTCGAGCCACTGCTGGCTTTGCGATCGGCGCTATTGTCGGTTTCGTCCTTGCACTGCTGACTGGTCTATCCACCACTTGGCGTTTGGCACTAGACTCCTCTGTTCAAATGGTTCGCAACATCCCCCATTTATCCCTGATTCCGCTCGTTATTATCTGGTTTGGAATCGGTGAACCGGCAAAAATCACGCTAGTTGCTATTGGTGTCTTCTTTCCAGTTTATATCAACACCTTCCACGGTCTTGCCAGTGTCGACCCTGAACTACTGGAAATGGGGCACGTATACGGACTAACGCGCTGGCAGCAATTTCGTCAAATTATTTTCCCAAGTGCTTTGCCAACTATTCTCGTCGGTATTCGTTACGCACTTGGTGTGATGTGGACCACGTTAATCGTTGCTGAAACTGTCTCCACCAGTTCTGGCATCGGTTATATGTCCACCAATGCTCAAGATTTCTTGGATATGAAAACCATCCTGCTGTGCATCATCATTTATGCATTACTAGGTAAATTATCAGACACAATGGTTAAAGCCTTGGAACGCCAGCTACTTTCTTGGCAGAAAGGAAATGTCGCATGACACAAAATAATCCTTTATTACGACTGGAACACGTATCCAAAGAATATGGCGATCAAACTGTACTAAACGATGTTTCAACAACCATTGCATCAGGCGATTTTGTGGCCATGGTTGGAATGAGTGGTGGTGGAAAAAGCACCCTGCTTCGCTTAATTGCCGGTCTTGAATCGCCAACAAACGGTCAAGTCAGTCAACAAGATCGAATAGTAACAGAACTAAATACAGATAGCCGAACCATGTTTCAAGACGACCGTCTTTTACCATGGATGACCGTTCGTGACAACCTCACTTTTGGCAACCATACGCCGCAGTCGATTGAGCACGCAAACGAGCTCTTAGCCCGCGTCGATCTCAGCAGCTTTGCAGAGCGTTACCCGACGGACCTGTCAGGTGGTCAAAAGCAACGAGTAGCCTTAGCTCGAGCACTAATGTCGCATCCAAAACTACTGTTGTTAGACGAACCGCTGGGCGCGTTGGACGCTCTCACGCGTCGTAAAATGCAGGATCTGATTCTCGATATCTGGCGACAAGAACATCTAACTGTTATTTTAGTGACACACGATGTTACAGAGGCAGCCCGGATGGCGAACAAAGTGTTTGTAATCAAAAATCATCGGCTTGCATGGCAAGAACAAAATGCATTGAACTACCCACGTAACAACAGTCAAGCCGTGGCTGCAGTGGCAGATGATATTTTATCCCATGTTATTGCCTAATAGAAAAGACAAAAAAAGAAGTGGCACCGACCGCTTCTTTTTTTGTCCCTATCCAATTCAACGAACTTTTATTTCACGTACGCGTACTTGTAATTCCAGTTAATGCCAGCTGAATTGTAGATAATTCCCTTAACGTATGGACGTTGCAGGAATGGACCAGAGCCAGAAAACGAGCCTGTGTACAATGGCAAGACACCGTAATCCTTAACCAGCGTTTGATCAGCGGTTACTAAGTTCTTGAACCGTGCTTCCTTGTTCAACGCATTCTTACCGGCAGAATCTTTAACGTTCTGATCATAAGTGGCATTCTTCCACAAACCATCGTTGTAAGTCCCATCTGACGTGAACAGGGCAAATGTGTAAGGGTCACTGTAGTCAGCGCCCCAAAGCGTTACAACAGACTGGAAGTTGTGAGCAGCGGAACGCGTTAACCGTGTCTTATAAGGCACGTTTTGAACCGTCACCTTAACACCTGGTAACTTCTGGAATTCAGACTGCAAGAATTCAGCATTCTTCTTACCAGTGTCAGTGTCATCAGCCATCAACGTGAACTTCAAATCAGAAATCCCGGCTTCTTGTTCCCCTTGCTTGAGGAGTTGCTTAGCTTTAGTCAGGTTCTGTGTCAAAGCGCCCTTAACTGCGGCTTCTTTGGCAAAGTCCTCGCCAGTCTTTGGATCCTTGGCCAATTTGGCAGGTGTAAACGTTGTTGCAGGTTTGGAACCGTCCTGCAAAATGTTATTAGTCAATTGTGACCGGCTAACCGCGTATGATAATGCAGCCCGGATCTTTTGGTTCTTGAATGCTGGGACCTTTTCTTCATTCAATTCAAGATAAGCAGCTGATGAGCCAGGACGATAAATGTAATTCTTGTTGTTCTTATATTGGGCAACTTGGTCTCCGCTCAACTGAGTCAGGTCAGCCTTCTTAGAATTGTACATATTTAGTTGCGTACTGCTTTCCTTAACAACCTGGAAATTGATCTTGTTTAACTTAACGTTCTTTTTATCCCAGTATGTGTTGTTTTTGGCCCAGTCCCACTTTGCATTGGTTCCTTTGTATCCTTGAACCTTAAATGGTCCGTTGTAAACCTGGGTGGCAGAGGTTTGCCCATACTTCTTGCCATATTTATCAACGGCCTTTTTGTCTTGTGGGAAGAAGCTTGGGAAACCAAGTAACAGTTTAAAATATGGAATTGGTTTGGACAACGTAACGGATAGTTTGTACTTGCCGTCAGCCTTAATTCCTAATGCACTGGGCTTCATCTTGCCATTTTGAACAGCATCCGCGTTCTTCACGCCTTCAAACAGATACGCATATTGCGATCCTGTCTTTGGACTGTTTGTGCGTTGCCAGGAATAAACGAAATCTTGAGCAGTAACTGGATCCCCGTTTGACCACTTCGTTCCATGGCGCAAATCAAATGTCCAGTGAAGGCCATCTTTAGATTCAGTTGTTTTCGTTGCCAACTCATTTTGTGGCTTAGCGTCTTTACCAATTCGGTAAATTCCTGAAAATGTGTTCGATAACGCTGTCATTGAGACATCATCCGTCGCAATCGAAGGATCCAATGTCGGCATTTCGGCTGTTTCCATTAAGTTCAACTCGCCCTTATGTCCTGACGCACCCTTGTTACCACACGCAGCCAACGTTAATACTGATAACGTCGCTGTTGCACCCATTGCTAAAATTTTACGAACCTTCATTCAACCACACTCCTTGTGGAATTCACCTTATTATGGTGATGCATTCCAAGCTATGTACTTTTCGCGGCAACTTATGTTTTGAAAAGTTGTGATGATAATAGATTAAAATAAGATTAAAGTCAACGTGTTTTGCTAATTTTATTTTAATTATTTTAAAAACGGTATAAGTTACTTATGTATTGCATTAGTCCGTTCGTAGCAGATGTTTTAGCATGAAATATTTCGTGTATAGAACAATTGGTCTGAATTTTGTTAATTCCGTTGAAGGTTTGTCATGCTCACGGGCCCATTGATTTCAGATATTTTCCTCAAATCTAACTGGCCTTCAACATTCATTCCTAAAACGAATTGCCCTTCGCCTCTCGCAAACACCGAACCGGCCAGCGCAAGGCGCGAAATGGTATAATTAAATCATTACAAGTCTCGGCTTAGAAAAGAGGACACACATTTGGACGAAACTGCAATTGCACCAAAAGAAGTTATTATTGCCGGTCTCAACACCGGTGCTGGCAACTTTGAATATTCCATGGAAGAACTTGCCAACCTAGTTGCCGCCAATAATATGATTGTTAAGGAAGAAGTTCGTCAAAAACTTGAACGGCCGCATCCAGGCACTTACTTTGGTAAGGGAAAAATTACCGAACTGGCTGAAATTGTGGCCAGTGAAAACGTGAATACCATCGTGACAAACGACGAACTTACCGCTTCACAGATTCGTAACATCGAATCGGCTACTAAAGCGAGTGTGCTGGACAGAACTGCTTTGATTCTGGATATTTTTGCCAACCGTGCTCAGACACGGGAAGCTAAGCTACAGGTTCAAATTGCACAACTCCAGTATCAACTGCCACGATTGCATACCAGCGTTAACCAACGTTTGGACCAGCAAACTGGTGCCGGCGGTGGTGGCGGATTCACTAACCGTGGTGCTGGTGAAACACAACAAGAAATGGATCGCCGAACCATCAACAATCAGATCAAACATCTGAAGAGCGAGCTAACAGACATCACCAAAGCTGCCGACACCCAACGTACGCAACGGGAAAAGAATGGACTCCCAACTGTAGCATTAGTCGGTTATACCAACGCTGGTAAATCAACCACCATGAACGGTCTTGTCCGCAAATATGGTTTAAACGAAGACAAACAGGTATTTGAAAAGAACATGTTGTTTGCAACGCTTGATACCAGTGTTCGACAGATTAACCTGCCGGATCAAAAGCAGTTCTTACTTTCAGACACCGTTGGCTTTGTCAGCAAGCTGCCTCACGGATTAGTCGAAGCATTCCGTTCTACGCTGGCTGAAGCTGCTAACGCCGATTTGCTCATTCAGGTCGTGGATTATAGTGACCCGAACAGTGAGCAAATGATGGCTACGACTAATGAAGCCTTGAAGGCAATTGGTGTCACTGATATTCCAATGATTGTTGCGTTCAACAAAGCCGACAAAACGGAGGCCAAATATCCGTCACGCGAGGGTATGCAACTCGTTTACTCGGCTCGCGACGACGCTTCATTGGACGAATTGATTACGATGATTCGGGAACAAGTCTTTAAGAACTACCAGACAGTTACCCTGTTGATTCCGTTTGATCAAGGCAACATTTTAAACTTCTTGAATGAAAAGGCACATATTTTGGAAACCGAATATGTTGCCGAAGGTACTAAAATAACCGTCGAGCTGACGGATGAATCAGCGCAACGGTTTGAAAAGTATCGGGTAAACTAACCCAGTGTCATCATAATCATCATGTGTTTCAAATCGCTCGGATCATATTTCAAAATGTGCTCATAAATCGGGCGCAATAGATCGTCATCCCCGCTAACATTCAAAATTCGGTAAACAGACAGTGCATTCTCACACTGCTGTTTACCTTTTTCTTTTGCACCAGTGACGATGTCTAGCCAACCGTGCATAAAGAGGTTTTGAACCGCATACCGCACATCTGAGCTGTCTTTGTCGTGAACGAGTTTGTCCATTATCTTCAGTACTTCGCTTGCTTCGGCGTAATGTTGTTTTCCTGTCAGGTGAATTGTCAAACTAAGTGCAACGGTTTGTCAAAAAATACTTCATATGGGGTTTCATAGTTTAACACTTTGCGAGGACGTTGATTTAACTGCTTTTG
>NZ_WEZT01000012.1:83496-85371 GCF_009863985.1 Furfurilactobacillus milii
ACCGGATACCTCGAATTGTTTGATTTGGTCGTTAAACATATTCTACCCGGTATGGGTTTATTTTTTTACTTTGTGTTGCATTTCAATTGTAAATTCGCCCAACACAGAAAAAGCATCAAAACACAAATTAAAACGCATATGGCGATCATCAGACAGCCATTGATACCAATCTGCACGTCGCATTGCCCGTTTAAACAACCGCAACACGTCCTCAGCCTCAAGAAAGGATAACGAAAAAATGAGCAAATAAACTTCAAATTCGCCCCATTGACCAACGGCACTCAAATAGTTAACCACTGGCAAAATATCTTGAGCTGCCTTATCCAAGTTAAAATGCATTAAATCGGCACTGCTGTTAACGTACGCCATTAATAATAAATTCATCGGTGTTGGCTGATCTTTAACCGTCTTTGACAGTCTCTGTTGATACTGGTCAATCGGTGTAACGTTCTTTGGCGGATCAGCGTGATTAACTAAAACGATGATTTCCTGAAATGGTTCTATTAACTTCCAGCTTGGCGAAGAGTGACCGGCTTCATTAAAGTATGAACTTGAATCAGCGGCATACTGATCTGTTTGCCAATAGAAAAATTCACTTGTTGTCACGTGAATTTGATCCAGCAGATGTAAGAAACGATCGACCCCAAGCATACTAGTGCCATTTTCAAACTTCGAGATCACGGCCACACTGACTTGCTCGTTAGCGACTTCTTTAAGGGTTAGTCCTTTGCTTTTGCGCAACTCATGAAATGTTTGTCCCAGTGATGACATAGAATATCCCCCTAATCAAAGATTCTTGAGTAAATCATGGCCGATTTCTTGTCCTGCATGTTCACATAAATTTCGCGATAAGAACGTGAATCTACATTTAAATGCAGAGTTTTGCAGAGTTGCAATACAGTATTGCATTTATCTTTGCCAACAGCTTCTTGTCCAGTTACATACAGATACCAACCATGTAAAAACAAACTCATGATGGCAAATTGTGCTTCTACGTCAGTATCCTTGCTCAGTAAATCGTCGAATTTCTCCAGCACTATTTTAGCGTTATCATACGTTCTGTGTGCGACCATAATCGAAAAAAGCGTGAAACAAACGGAATACCCTAAGTTCCTCAAATCCGTTAAACGAACATAAAAATCTGCCTGCTTCATAAACCGAGAAAAAAGCATCATAGCGTCCTCGACATCCATATAAATCGAAGTTGAAATAAAGAACAGTAATTCAAAAGCAGTCCAGACGGATACCCCGCCTAAATAATCAATAATTGGTAACATTTCTTGATGTGTCGAGAAGTGATCTTTCATGTTGGATTGGTGTATCTTCAGTGCTGCTTTTGCCAAAGATATCTTCAAACGATTGGTTAAGCTCGGATCTCTCTTTAATTCTTGTCCCATCAACTCGATGTAAGTTTTAAAACTTGAAATCTTTTGTGCCGTACTTTGACTTTCATCGCTGGAGATTTGAAATACATCCGCATAGGGTGCTAAAACATCAAAGATTTCTGGCAACGGACTGCCATCTTCTGAAAATTGCGACCATGCATTTTTATTTTGCTCGTCCGACTGTCGAAAACGATAGAAAAAGTCTGTCGTGGTCACGTTGATTTGTTGCAACAAATGCAAAAAGCGGTCCACGCCCAACATCGTCTGATCATTCTCAAACTTGGAAATCACGGCCATGCTGATTTCATTGTCCGCGACTTCTTCAAGTGTTAGATTCTTACTTTTGCGTAGTTCATGAAACGTTTGTCCTAACGATTGCATAAAAACTCTCCGGCGAATTTACAATTGAAATGCAACACAAAGTAAAAAAATAAACCCATACCGGGTAGAATATGTTTAACGACCAAATCAAACAATTCGAGGTATCCGG
>NZ_WEZT01000013.1:0-34781 GCF_009863985.1 Furfurilactobacillus milii
GTAATCACTCCCTATATTGGTTGGAATTAGCTACTACCATTGTAAGTGATTGCTTTGGGCTTTTTAATTTCTGTTCGGATTAATTATAGAATTTGCCTTATCAAAAGACGTCTTATGTTTACTACAAAGTCTTTAGCATTCTCTATAAGAGTTTCTTCTTAGATAAACAAGGTAACCCATTGTTTGATAAAAATGGAAAGCCAACTAACATGGTCGCCAGAGCACTTGAAGAAGCAGATGAACATGTCATCCAAAGTGGTAATGCTCACGCTGGTAAGCCAATTCCATGGGATATCCAAACTGCGCAAAGTCAAAAAGATGCTGGGTTAATTGCAGGCGCTAATGGTCGAAGCTTTACTTTAAATGCCGATATGACCAATGGCGTTGACGCAAGTGGCAACATCATTCCGTACTCTGAGACGGATGTGCCAGCCACAGATAAAGATGGACAGGCAACGACTAAACCAGTTGAAACTTCAACGTTATTAAAGAATGCCGTCGATGCGACAAGTACGATCAGCAGCGATGATTTGGGTAGTAGTATCACAGACAGTAGTGAAATCAACAATGCCCAAAAAGTCATTCAAGATACGGTCAACTATGCTTACGTGCATGAAGAAGCCGTTGCCATTCCAGCTTATGAAGCCGGTTACGCCGCCGTACAAAGAGCCTTGCATCCAATTGTTAAGACTGGTGAAAGTCCGGTAGGCGATCCAACTGCGGATACGTATCGTTATGAAAATACCAGTACGGTAACGGATAAATTAACCCCTGTCTTAACAACAACGAATCCCGATGGGTCCACGGTATGGACAGTTCATTACAGTAATGCCGATGCGACGAATGCGGTCATTACCATTAAACGAAATGCCAATCCCAAAGCACCAGATTTAGGACAGATTACCAGCGTTCAGATCGAAATCGATAATGCGCGCACCGGTAACCAAGTCGCTAATGACGGCGGCTCAATGGCTGCCATTGGTCAGGATAGTAGTGGTCAAGTTGATTACACGAGTAAGTTGGCGAGTGCCACAGCTTTAGGCAATGGTGTTTTGGTCACCTATCCAAGTATGCAGATCAACAATAACGCCAAGGATGCGTCGAAGTTTACGAAGTTAGTTGTCATTGATAATGGTGATGGTTCATTCAGTTACCAGTTTATCCGTGACGCACAAAGTGAGATTACGACTGCTGTTACAGGTGATCAGACAACTAAAGATGGCACCAGTGCCGGTAACGTTTACCAAGCTGGTTGGGATTATCGTAAATCTTATGTCAGTGAGATCACACTTGTTCAACGAGTCGCAAAGACGGACTACAACGGTGTTAAAGATACGTCGGACAATACGACAAACCGTGTTGTGCCTGACCAGACCTATGCTGGTTTCTTTGGTAATGGAATCGTTGGTGGTAATCAAAGCTTTCTGCAAGTGGCACCGAATGCAGTTTATGGCAAGGATTACAACACCGTTTCACAGTCAGTGACCTTATTAGGCAAATCCACGGCAGCGGTTCAGATTGATGCCACCGGTAAGCTGACGTACACCGTCACGGACATCAATGGTAAACAATCGGCCACACAAGCAACAGGCACCTTAAATCCAGGTGATTCGGCCGTTACAATCCAGAACCAGGAAACCCCAAGTGACCAATTGAAACCGGGCTATAAGAATTCAGCGGTGGTGATTACTTATGCCAAGGATGGTTCCGTGAACGTCAGTGAGACTGGGCTTCAGACGGTCATGCAGAATAGTATTGAAGTGGATAACGATGGCAGTGCCACAACTGACACGACGCCAACACCTACCCCAGCACCAATGAACAATCGGGCAATTACCACGGCTTTGTTGGTCGAAACCGGTGGCACGAAACTGATGACGGCTACTGCGGAAGTCGGCAAAGGGAATACCACAGTTGAACCAGACTATATTTCTGAGACGTTAGTTGCCCTGAGTGATTTGAATCATAAAGGGGTTATCTTTAGTCCAGATACTAAGACTGGCAAAGACGGTGTCAGCAGCGTTTACAACGATACCAAGCAGACGAATACGAATGGTTTGGTATTTCAGGGCACGACACCAAATGTTCCAGATGACAAACAGACGCCCGATACGTATAAAGGTACTGCGACCAATACGACCACAACGATTCAGTATGTTGCAAGCAACGTTGAGAATGAAAAGACAGGCGTGACTGCCAATGTAGGTACAGACGCTAAAGGTGGTGCCAAAGTAGTCATCAACTTGAACGGTCAATCGACCTCCGTTGCCAAAGAGACGCCAGACACTAAAGATGCAGATGGAAAGACAATACCGGGTCTCAAAGTAAACGATACTAATACTGGATCAGAGATTTTTGACTGGTCCGGTTGGTACACCGCTCACCAAACTGATTTAAATAAGGCAGGTTGGACCTACGATGCGCAGAGTAACCAACTGACTTATGATCCAACGGATACTGCAAGTCAGCACACATTGCGTCAACAGCTTTACGGTAATGGATTTAATCCGAACTGGGTGAGTGACGAGATTGGTCAGGTCACGAGTCTTAAAGACCAGTATGGCGACGTCATGCATCTGTCGGTCAATAAGCAACAGCCTAACCGACAGACGGTGGAGAAGACGGTTAATCCTGCCACTGTCTTAAATAGTGATGGACAATCGTTCAAGATTACGACGGCTGATATCACTAAGGCAGCCAAAGATGAAAGCACACCGGGACTTACCGTCGAGCAGTTAAAGACGTTTGCCAATGGGAATTCTCGTTCGTTTACGACTGGACAAGTGACGTTACCAGATGGATTCAAGTCTATTACGGTGAATGCCGATGGTTCGATCACAGTGGTTTTAAAGCCTGACGTCAAGGCTGGGACCGTTACGCGAGCCCTGCCATTGTCGTTTATTACGGATGATGCCAGCACCGACGGGAATGTATTGAATACGACTGGTAATGATGCCGATGACAAGCCAGTTTCTAGTTTGACCTTGAACCTGACCTTACAGTCCGCTGATGAGATCAAGTACTATCTTAAAGGCACCACAACACCGGTGCCGGGTTCAGAGACGTTAGCGAAGTCAACGACTCCTGGCGTCGTTGGTGGCACATATTCCGAGACTGCACCAACGATTAGCGGCTATACGTTAACTAGCGACAAGACGGTTTCCGGTACCTATGGGAGCACACCAACAGATGTGATCTTCTACTACAAGGCTGATGCTAGCACGGTAACGGTCAACTACTACGTGAAGGGCACCACGACTAAGATTACCGACAGTAAAACCCTCAACGGGAACGTCGGTGACAGTTATACAAGTCAAGCCGCAACCGTAACTGGTTATACCTTGGTGGCGACCCCAACTAATGCCAGCGGTACTTATGCGGCAGGTGGTTCAACCGTGGATTACTATTACACCGTAGACTATAAAGCGGTACCTGTTACGCCAGCCGGTACGCCAATTACGGGCGTAACACCACCGACGGGCACGGGGACGCCGGGTGAACCGGTCAGTCCTAAAGGTGGGCTGCTGACTATTCCTGGTTACACCGTTACGAAGACACCAAATATACCGGATAAACCGGGTAATGTGAACGTTGTGTATACACCGCAGACTGAAACTGTCGTGGTGAACTATTACTTGCAAGGGACGACGACACCGATTACGAATTCAGTGACGTTGAGTGGTCCGTTTGGCAGTAGTTATCAAGCTGTACCTGCTAATGTGGCAGGGTATACGTTGGTTGCGACACCAAGCAATGCCAGTGAGACTTATGGTGTGACGAATGGTGCGGTCAATTATTACTACGTTGAGAACGTGACCGTGGTGCCAGTTGATCAGCATGGACACACGCTTCCGAATGTACCGGTGAAGCAAGTCACAGGGGTACCAGGACAGCAAGTACCAGTCAGTGAACTGCCACAAGTACCTGGCTATACGCCCGTGGTGACCGTGGTGACGATACCTGGGAAGCCAGCACAGGTTGAGGTAACTTATGTACCAGTTACTGTACCGACTGAAACGACGAAGCCAGTAGAACCGCAACAACCAAGTGCACCACAGCCAGTGGCAACACCGATTAAAGTAGCGATGCCGGAGACGATAACGCCGCAAAAGACTGCACCAGCCGTTGTCCACGCAGTAACTAAAGTGACTCAGCCAGTTCAAAAGTCTCAATCGGCTTCTGAAACTGACAAACCAGTGACATTACCGCACACTGGTGAGCGGGACTCACTGTTGATGGCGATTGCGGGAATTAGTTTGATGGTAAGTGGTTTTATCTTTATTGGCGTCCGAAAGTACCGTCAAAATTAGTTAAAAAGTTAGAAATCATGATCGAAAAAGACGATGTCAGAAATTGAAGGTGAGTAACTTCAATTTCTGACATCGTCTTTGATTTTCTGGAAGTATTCGACTGTTTTTAAAACATCAGCCGGTTTAATGAGTTTGATTTAAGAATAACTATTTAGAGGATCGATTAAGAGCATGAATTAACGCGTCAATGCGTCCATTACGATTTGAGAAAATGTCAGCTGTTTCGAATTGTCGCCAATTTTCCTCTTGATAATATTTAAGTGTGCCGTCTAATCCACGTTTTATGAGCTGTTCTTTAAACTCTTTTGGCGCAGTTGGAGATTCAAGGATTCTCTTAATATCGAGTTGTTTTTGTTCTTCTTGATGAGTCATAATCGTGACCTCCACGTTCAGCCAGTTTCATCAAATAAGGGTTTGAATATTATTTATAAAATTCATCTAGTGAATGACCTTCAGAAGGACCTGTTGAAAAAATATCTCCAATGTCGCGCTGTCGGCGGTTTTCTTCCTGGTAATATTTAAGCGTGCCCTCTATGCCACGTTTCCTGAGCTGATCCTTTAGTTCTTTTGGAGTAGTAGGTGAATCCATAAGCCTTTTTAACTCGATTTGTTGTTTTTCATTTTTTGTCATAGTGAAAATTTCCTCCGCGATTACTTAACCCCATCAAATAGGCGTTTGAATGACGTTAACCCAGTGTCATTGTAATAAGTTGTGAGCACTAATTCAATATCCGGCAATTGTAAAAACTCCCTTACTCTTGGCTTATACTCAGCCCTCACATAATTCTGGTCAATCATATTAGACTTAAAGTAGAAAGCAAAGTGACTCAACTTTAACAGAGTTAAGTTTAAGTCAGAGTTCTTAGTCGCGAATTCTCGTATAATTTGCTTTAGCGTCTCATCGTCTAAATTTGAATAGTAAACACCCTGCAAAATTCTTTGATAGCCTTGAATCGAGTAAATAAGGCTACTTCTTACTTCTTTATTATAGTAATTTGAAGCTTCAAGAGTGTAGACATTTTGTTTATCCTTTAACAGCAACTTAACGTTTTCAACCGAATCTTTATAGGATTTTTGTGCCAAGTTGAGTTGAATGAGCGCAATAATAATGCCGGCAATAGTGACAATTGAAACTAATGGATTTAAGAAAATGGTGAAGTAATGCAAAAAAGCAACTAAAAAGGCGACCTTTTTATTCAGTGCTGAGATAGCCGATAAGAAAAAGATTATCACAGCTGTTATTGCGGCAACAAGCAATAGGTAGATTGTAAAATTAATCCGAACGCTGTTCGGACAAAAAAGATCAGCTTCCTTTAAAATGGTGTTTACCACAAACCCATCTTTTAGGAGCTGATCTGACAAAAGATCAGCTCCTAAAAAATGGGTTTGTGGTAAACACCATTTTAAAGGAAGCTGATCTTTTTTGTCCGAACAGCGTTCGGATTAATTTTACAATCTACCATATGCAAAACGGTGACCTCCAAAATTATTCTGAAGGTCACAGTTTTGTGATGCGTTGTTATTTTTTCTGTTCGTTTTGTTTGTCATGCCAATAGTTGTACAGATTATACAGACCAATCAGCAATAACATGAATCCAAACGCCCCACTGGCTAATTGCTTGTCCCAGATGCCAAAGGCTAACAGAAAAATACCACCAGCCAAAAAGGATAATGCGTCACGTAATGTTTTACTCATAAATACCTCGTTTAATGGCTTATTTGACGATGTATACCCGATCGTGAATGAGGTCGAACCGGCTAAAATTGCGATTCAAAGGTTCACTTTCCGTCAGATCAGCGTTTTGCCAGAATACCTTAGAGTCGGTGGCACCATTTTGTTCACCAATGACGATGAACTCAGGTTGGTTTTTCAGCTGGCGAATTTTCTGAAGGACTTGCCAGTCGATATCTTGACCATCTGGCGACCAGGACATGACAATAGCACTGACTTGATCACCGTACTTTTCGATGGCACTGAGCGCATCGAGTTGTTCAATCTCGGTCACGGGGTGCTTACCGGTTTCGTTTTCTTTCGTCCAGTCCTTGGAGTCGGTAGTGAAAATCTGTTGTGAAGGTTGCTTGTCCCGCAGTCCCTTTGAGATATAGCCGTTACCGGCCATGAGTTCGAGCGTTGGGCGACCATCGAGATATTGACTCAGGTCGTTAACAAACGGCGCGGAGATGTAAGCCCACATGCCATACGTATCTTCGAAGTAGTCGCGGAAGTTCCGAAGGGCAGCGTCCAAACGTGGCAGGGCGTTGGAAAATGCATTCCACACCTTGTCGCCACGTTTGTCACCAATCGGATATTGCTTCAAGACATGCTGATAAACGGTGTCCTGGAAGTTGTCTGGCAACAATAGTTCCGGCAGCGGCTGCGGTAACAGTCCGCGCGACAACAACCGGTCAGCTTCCAATACCTGATTGATCAGAAAGACAGCTTCACCCAAACCGTTAAATTGGTCCCGAAATTGGTTCATTTCGGCAATATAATCGTTGTGCGCACCAGCGTCGGGGCGTAAGCCATTTGCATCCGTTGAAGGAGCTGCTTTACGTTTGGGTTGCTGTTGAACCTGACGCTTAAGTTTGCGAAGTTGTTTTGGATTCATACACGGTTGCCTTTCTATTCTTTTTCGTCATCATAACCAAGATCAAGTTCTTCTTGGTGATCAATTGGAACATCTGGACGGCGTGTTTGCCGACCATGAAGATAGCCTTCAATTAATTGGTACACTTCATAACGGTCTTGGCTGCTTAGTGTTTCGCCGTTAAACGTCAACCGTTTGCCAGAGAGAAATAGGCGGCCTAAATCATATTCATCCAGTTCCGTTTTTCCAGTTAGGTAATCCAGCGAGACGTCAAAGAATTCGGAAAGTTTGCGCACTTCAATGTAGGAAGGGGTCCGAATGCCACGCTCCCAATTACCAATTTGTGAAGCAGTGTTCGGCTTTTCGTTTGGTGAGAGGTTCTGACTCAGTGCGTCCGCCAATTGGTCCAGTGTGATGTGACGACCACGGCGGATAGCACGTAAACGTTCAGGGAACATATTCTCACTTCCTTTCTACAGAGATTGTATGATCTTCGATCCACTTTAATAGTACTGCATAGACTCGCTCATGGTCGCGTTCGTTGAGAATTTCGTGGCGCATGTGCGGCCATAATTTGAGCGTCACGTCGGTAAAGCCCGCTCGTTTTAGCGAACGGACATGACGGCGTGGTCCCAAACTGAAGCCGCCAACGGGATCTTCTTTACCACTGGTGAATAGAATTGGCAGTTGTTTGGGGATGCCCTGATGCCATTGTCGTTTGGTCGACAAAGTTGTCATCCGAAACAGCACGGAGAAACCATTATTAGTGAAGGTGAAACCAGACAACGGATCATTGTTGTAACGATGAACGTTGTCGTGATTTTCCGATAACCACTGAAAGGGTGAATCCTCAGGGAACCGTTTGGCATAAGCACCGAAGGCCAGTCTATCCAGCGTGTGATTAGGTCGGCGGGGCGCAAAGTTGTTGAGGACGGCCACTATGGGTCTGATCACGGCTAGGATCGGATGAGCAACGGCCGAGCCAATCACAACGGCTGCGTCTACCCAGCTACCATATTGCGTTAAGAATAATTGGACCATCATGGCACCCATGGAATGGCCGACGATGACATGCGGTAGACCAGGATAGTCGTGGCGTAGCCGTTTAGTCAGGGTAAACTCATCATTAATGAGATGTTCAATCGGCTGTTGTTTGCCAAAGTATCCGAGTGGCGAATGGCCGACTGAATGGCCATGACCCAGATGATTATCGCCAGCCACGACCCAACCGTGAGCATTGAGAAATTCCGCAAACGGTTGATAGCGGTCGATGTGCTCCGCCATACCGTGCACAATTTGAATGGTACCGACGGGCTGCTGATCATCTGGCGTCCAGATGCGGGCTTCCAGTTCGTGCCGGCGGTCTGTGGATGGAAATGAAAACGCAGTGACTGACATGATAACCTCCTTGAGTCATGTGGATTTTGGGTTGAAATTCCGCTTACGGTTGTCAACAGTGACACGCTCGCCGTGGGACCGGTTCAAGCCCGCAAGTTCACGGTCTTTCACCTCGCCGCCAAGCCTCGTGAGAATCCGAGTCTTGGCGGCCGTCCGTAACCTAAATTCGGACAAACCACCGAATTAACGTTACCTTAACGGCTCGGTATCACTGTTGACACCCTTCAGCTAAGATTGCAACTACAACCTTGATTTAATTAAATCGAATTCGCAATGGTTGTTAATGGTCTGTCGATGATCCAGTTAACTGTTACATAAGTGGAGATGGGCGGAGACAGGCGGAGACAGAGTTCCGTGTAAACAGTACTAAATGGCGAGATTTTGGCCATTTAGTACTGTGGGACGAGTTCTGAGACGGTTTGTGGCTCAGAATCGAGGTCGAAAACCCAGCGGGGTTGAGACCGGTCCTCATGGAACGGCGTCTCAGCACATCGTAACGGCATATAAAACTGTTTGAATTTAGTGAACCAAGTCGTCGGAGAGTTTGAGGAACTCGTCAATGTCTTTCTTAACCAGATCCGCTCCCGACTGCCAGAAGTCCGGTTTGGTAAGATCAACGTCGAGGTGCTTCTTAGCGAGGTCTTCCGTCGACATGTTTGCTGTGTCGCGTAAGAGGGAGATGTACTGGTCCTCAAAGTTTCCACCGCTTGCCTGAGCCTTCGCGTAAATACCAAGACTGAAGAGGTAACCGAACGTGTAAGGAAAGTTGTAGAACGGTATTTCATCGATATAGAAATGTAACTTGCTGGCCCAGAAGTGTGGATGATACGTGCCAAGGTGGTCAGAGAAGGCCCACTTTTGAGCGGCTAACATCAAAGCATCCATCCGTTCAGGGGTCACTTGTCCGTTTAATCGTTCTTTGTAGAAGTTCGTTTCAAACAGGTAGCGGGCGCGGATATTCATGAACATGGCGACGGGATTATTCATCTTGGTGTCTAACAGGTTGATCTTTTCACCAACACTGGTGGCAGATTTAACGTTAGCGTCAGCCACAACCAGTTCAGCGAACGTTGAAGCCGTTTCGGCAACGTTCATTGCGTAACTGCGGCGCATTTCTGGCAGGTCTTTGACGACACTGTAATGGAAAGCGTGGCCAATCTCGTGGGCGACCGATGAAGCATCGTCGGGTGTGCCAGTGTAGGTTAAGAAAATTCGTGATTCTTGGCGTTCCGGGATTTCTTCCATGTAGCCACCAGGTTGCTTGCCAGGGCGGTCTTCGACTTCAATCCATTGGTTGTCAAACGCGGTTTGGGCAAGATCCGCCATCTTAGGACTGAACTTACGGAAGTTAGTGACGATGAAGTCAGCCGCATGATCGTAGTCAATCGCTTTGCTTTCATAACCGTCGACCATAATTGGTGCGGTTTGATCCTGCCAGTCATACGTTTGTTTGCCCAGCAAGGCTGCCTTACGATCCATGTAAGGGATGAACATGCCCTTGTTAGCTTCAACAACATTCCACATTGCCTTCAATGTTTGGCGGCTCATGCGGTTCAATTCCAATGGGTGTTTCAAGAAATCATCGGTACCGTGCAGCTTGTAGTTCTGCAAACGGAAGCCAGCTAAATGGTTCAACGTGTCGCCGACAACGGCTTCTTGGCTGCCCCACGCCTTTTCATAAGCTGACATGATGTTCTTACGTGTGTTGTTGTCAGGCGCACCAGTCAGCTGATTTAGCGCTTGACCCGCGGAAAGGGTCTGCGTTTTACCATTGTCATCGGTGTACGGTACGCTGATTTGTGAGGCGATGGTGTCGTAATGTGTGCTCCAACCAGTAAAGCCATCGATTGCCAGTTTATTAATAATACTTTCGGATTTTTCATCCAGTTGTTCAGCTGCTAATTTGCGGTCCTCGGTGAGGTTAAAGGCAATGTCCTTGAAGTCTGGCAGAGCAATCAGTGTCTTAAAGTCATCGTCATTAATCTCGGCCAATTTTTTGCCAAACGAAATTTCCAGATCCTTAAACGTACTGAATGCTTCGCTGACTTGTGCCAATTTGGGACCAATTGCGGTATTGTTGAAATCTGCGGACTGGTGGGCGGTCCAGAATACGTTGAGTTCCATTAAACCGTTGATATCTGTTTCCCGGTGCTTCAAATAATCGGACAGACCGTGGTATGCTGGTGCATCCTTCGCAAGGTCAAGGGCGGCCAATTCAGTTGCCAGCGTACCAAGATCTTGGTTTAATTCCTTTAAACGTGCGTTTGCCTGCGGTGAATCGTAACCACCAGGGAAAATGTTTTCCAAATTCCAGTTCTGTTTGTACTTCATGAAATCCCTCCGTTTACCAACAATGTTACCGCTATTATACCAGTCCTGGTGCACAAACGCCCGTTGTGTCAGGTGAGGAATCGTGTTAAAGTTAGACAATTAGAGCAGGGGGTTAACTAATGGCTAAACATCAGATGCGTCATAGCGGTCAGCCAGTAAAAAAACATCACCGCGTGTTGTGGATCACACTAATTGTGGTCGTTTTATTGCTGGTTGGTGGGTTACTTGGCGCTGGCTCATACTTCTTTCAAGTCGCCGAAGTGCGCAGTCACAAGGCCTTTATCAATAATGCAGCAATGAAAAAAAATGATCCTTTATATCAAAAGGATCAGTGGTTCCGTCAACAGAAGAAACAGCGGTGGACCATCACTGGTCAACCAGGCAACCTTAAATTAGTCGCTAACTACTTACCGGCGGCTCAGAAGACCAACAAAACGGTAGTTATTGCCCACGGATTCGGTGGCAACAAAGAAAAGATGTCCGCTTATGGGACGATGTTTCACGACCTCGGCTTCAATGTCTTAATTCCTGATGATCGGGCCGCTGGTCAATCACAGGGTAAATACATTGGCTACGGTTGGTTGGATCGAAAAGATTATTTGAAATGGATTAATTTAGTTATTGAAAAGAACGGACAAGACAGCCAGATACTGATGGACGGTGTTTCTATGGGCGGTGCGACAACCATGATGGTCAGTGGCGAACGCAATGTGCCTAAGCAGGTAAAAGCCTACATTGAAGATTGTGGTTACACTTCCGTGAAGGATGAAATTAATTATCAGGCGAAGTCGATGTATGGCATTCCGTCATGGCCGCTGGTACCTATCGTGAGTGCGATCAGTCAGGTGCGCGCCGGATATAATTACACGGAAGCCAGTTCAGTGAACGCCGTCAAACGCAATCAGCGACCGATGCTATTCATTCATGGTAGCAAGGATACGTTTGTGCCGACAAAGATGGTTTACCAAAACTACAAGGCTGCCGCTGGTCCAAAGGAATTGTGGGTCGTTAAGGGTGCTAAACACGCAGCCTCGTTTAAACATGATCCGGCAGTCTATCAACAACATGTAGAGGCGTTTTTAAATCGATATTTTAAGTGAATAGATACGCTTTTCTGAAATTAAAAAGATCCTGATTACGTGAATTATGGCGTATGGTCAGGATCTTTATTTGTAGTCTAAGATGCGTGATAGATTTAAATTTCTAGCTTTTGAATATTTTCCTGACGTGTAATCTGGTTTGATTAATTTATTGTGCCTCTGTATGTCGTGCGTATGTCGCGTTGCAATAAGTTGTGCATACAATTTATCTAATTTAACGATAAAATTTATATTGTACCTTAAGTGGAAATTCGATAAACTGATAATACTGTTTATCTTGTTTATTTTCGGACAATAATACTTGGCTTTCGTACATATCGTATTTGCAGAGGGTATTTTGACACGCAAAGAAGAAAGGATTCGTTAAGCCAATAATATTGGTCAATTTTGAACAATATTAGCAGAGATTTCGCACATATCACAATAGGAGGAAATATTATGACACACAAACAGTTACTGATTGTTCCAGCAGTGTTGCTGGCAGCACTCTTAACGGCTTGCTCAACGAAATCAGGTCAGAGTTCACCATCACATGGTGATGAGGTAACAATTCAATCGGGTACCTATGTTCGTCCGAGTGACGTTTCAGCGCCGACTAAGGGACATGCCTATCTCGCTTTGAAGCTAAAGGTGAAAAATAATGGCAAAGCGCAAACGTTGATGGGTGATGAAGACTTTGCTTTACGGGATTCAAAAAAGAACAAGGTTAAGCCCACAATGGTTACCAGTTCTGGCGATGGCGACTCTTTTGAAACAATTAGTACTGAAAAGTTGCATCATGGTGCAACGACAACGGGTTATATCGTGTTTAATGTTGACAAGAGTAAGAAATACACACTTGAGTTAACACCAACGACCGATAGCGGCAAAGAGGAGTCAACGACCAAACTTGCCATGTCGCCGAAGAAGTATAAGGATAAGACGGCTGAGCCCAAAAAAGCTTTACAGGCTTATATATCAGAAGTGTTCTTAAATAAAAAGAATTTAGACTATGATAAGTTAGTTGCTAATAATGCAAAAACTGACAAGCAACAGTATCAAAGTGCTACCCGAAAGTATCTTGAAGATGCCTTCGATGCCCAAATTACGGATGATGCGTCAAATAAAATGATTAGTGACATTCAAGATGTGAATGGTAAAAAAGCTCGTGCCGTTTATGCTATTAAGTCAGTCACGCCAAATAGTGCGGAGATTACAGTGACGCCAATTGTGCTTAAGTTAACATCTTTGTCTGAGGTTATTGATAACGTTCAGAGCTCAGCTCAGGATGCAGTTGATCAAAGCAATGAGGACGATGACGAAGCAGATGATAGCGAAAGTCTTTCACCAGATGACGTAGAGGCTGGCGCAAAAAATGCAGTTTATGAAAAATTTCCTGAGTTATTAACCAAGTTGCCAATTCGCCAAGCGGATGATTCAGATATCAAAATGACAAAGTTAACCATAAGTGGAAGTTCGATACATCAGATGACGAATTCAAATCATTGATGCAAGATTATACCGGTGAATCGTACTAGATTCAGTTAGGAATACGTAAGAATTAGCGGATTAGTTAGCGACAAAAGTTGCATAAATAATATGCAAATGCCCTTATGAGCATTATCATTACATACGTGATGGTGATGCTCATTTGTTTCAATAAAGTTTTGCAAACGGAATGGAGAAACGGATGTTTACAAAGACAAAAATACGAGACCACGAACAGGATGTTGATTACGTGATACGGACTGTCATTGGCCAACGTTTTTTCGGATTTTGGAATGTTCTTAATTTGGATGATGGTTCAACCGTGGCCGTCAGTATCTTTAGTGATTTTTTGTATTTATTATTCCCAGCTTTTAGTTCTCGCTTACCCCTTTCTGGAAGGATTGTACACGGCAATAAGTTGATTTTGCCACCTAGAAATTATTATATGTATTATGGTTATACAACAAGCGGTTTTGGAGACCGGTATATAGCAAATTTATTATGGTTACCAATCACTCTTTTAGCAATTTCAATAGTCACAAGATTAAATACTGCCTTTCAAGCAGTAGCGGTGATTTTTTGCACATTGACCATTGTTTATTTTGTATGCAATCTATGCATTAATCACGCGTATGACACGCAATTTTTCTTTCAGACAAAAATTATTGTGACGCCCGTAAGAACCAAAAAATGGTATCAGGACTGGCGAACGCTGCTTCAAATTGGAGTCTTAGGCGGTCAAATAGCTGCTTGTACGTTGCTGACGCCTTACGGGCTGAGTGTCGCCACATTGATCTATGGTGTGATTGTCGCAATCGTTATGTTGACGGTCAGTTTGACAATGCCGCCGAAACAAATTTGCATTCAAAAAAGAGAGTACGTATGGACACAGCCCGGAGAATCGACAAGATATTGGTAGGTTAATTTGTGTAAACATCAGTTTTAATTAGCAATAATCCAAGATATTTATAATGAAGCCAAGCAGGATACAGATGGTCACGAAGTTTCGCTGGACTTTGAAGTGTTGGTATCAATAAGCTTTCATCCAATTGATGTCGCTGTTTCAACGCCGGAGGTTGTGACGTATAATAATGCAACCGATGAATTAAAAGAAAAGAACTGGAATTTGCCATTAATTGGCACGTTGGCAGTGGCGTTTATTGGAACAGTCGCGTTAGGGATACTGATTGTTAGTGTGCCAGAAATTGGTGCAGTGTTACTCAAAGCAATGGGGTCTTTGATGGCTTTAGCGAGTGCATAATAATTGTTTAAAAAGAATTGCATTAGTGAAAGAGATGGACAAAGTGATTTGTTCATCTTTTCTTGCTACTAGGAGGATATATGCTTCTTTGTCTAGTTTTGTTTGTGTTTTCTATGATCCTAGCAATAATTTGGCTTGTTGTTTTTAGATTGGATCATAAAAAAACGAAAAAGGACTTTGCTTCTTTTTCTCAAGAGAATGAATTGAAGTCGGATTTGACATACTTTGAATATGACAAGGCGATTACTGATAAGACCTTCAATAAAGCACAAAAAATACTTGGTAGAAGTTACTTGCTGTTGGTCGTTAGTATTGTCACTTTGCTGATAATAACTGTATTTTTTTGGCAGGCGCCCAACATATACTTTTTGCTTCTACTCATTGTTGATTTACTGATAGTGATTACATCATTTATTGCTTGGAAATTGCACCTTGTTGGTTTACATGCCAAAATCAAATACAATCAGGAACATCCAAAGGAGAAGGCAATATTTGTCGGCAAACCCAATGTGCTGATTGAGCGAGGGTGGGTTTTAATTTTTTCCGGACTTTCTGGGCTCTTGTTTGGAATAGATTTAGTTTTACTTTACATTGACTTCGCAAATTGATTTACTTTTCTTCTTGGGTCTATGCCAAGTCTTGATGATCTTGCCATTTGAAGTACATGAATGTGATGATTATAGTTTTTGGATTTAAAGTCAGACATAGTATCAAGATTTGCTATTAATGTCGCTTGGAAGCTGATTGAAAGGGCCAGAAACTAGATGATAACTTCTAATATGATGTTTTTAATTTTACTAATGATATTTCTTCTAACGTTCTACATATTGGAAGTAGTTCTTGAAAATCATAGAATAGCTAATTTCCTTCATGAAAAGAGAATTTACAATGTAAAGGTTAATGCGTACAGGAGAAAACTAGGTAGAGATTCAAGGTCATCAAAAAGGCTAGCAATTTTGGCGGCAATGTCTGTAGTTCTAGTTTTAATTAGCTTCGTGGTTTCAGTGTGGCTTGTTTTTTTCAATTCTTTTGTTGACGTTCAATTTTTAATCAATCTTCTTCAGTCCGTAAACGTAATAGCTGTATTGACTATGCTGAGTATCTATTTTGCAAATCAGTATCAATTTCATTACAAGGTAAAACAGCTTAATACAAAAAATGAAGAAAAAGAATATCGATTGACTGGAAGGTTTATCTCGCTCAAATTAGTTTTCTATGTTTTGTGGCTAGCAGTTTTATTTGGTTGTTGGCGATACTTTTTCAGTTAATCCATGGCCTAACCGTTGAAAAGTACGTGCTGGGTTTAAATGATGAATCGTCATTAACGACATTCATACTTTTGATTTGGAAGTGATCTTAATGATATACATATACTTAAGTCTTTTTATATTAGCAATGGTATTTGCTATTACATGGAATGCTATTTTTTATGTGAACCGTCGAAAGACAAGAATAGAATTTGCTCGATTTGCAAAGATGCAAAATCTAACATCCTCATTGAGTTACAAAAAATATGATCGACAAGCGATCTCTAAAATATTCACTAATGTTAAAAAATGCCTGTCTATTTTTTAATATCGATATTTATAGTGCTTATACTTGCATTGATTTCAGCAACATTTCTCTTCAGTTCTCCATTTTGGTTTGGAATATGTTTGTTAATTATTGATGTATCAATGATGTTTGGCGCCATTTGTGAATGGATGATACAGATGGAAAGCGTCCGTGCAAAAGTGGAATATAATCGTCAACATAGTGGTGAGCCAGATATATTCGTTCCTCAAACGACTCAATTGATTTCTAAAGGTTGGGTATTGATTTTACCGGTTTTGGCAGCAATATCTTTGGGCATCGACATCTTTCTGCTTTTTATGAGTATTCCGTATTAACGCGGCAACCGTGAAAACGTCAAGGCCGGGTTAAAACGGTAGTTATCATTCAAATCAGCGATTCCCTGATTTTCGATTTGTAAGCATTTGCGCAGTGGGATAGAAGGAGTCTTGACACATGGTTTTAGCTGTCATACAAATGGCCGTAATTCTAACTTTAGTGGTATCTCAGCTGATAGAACAAAGAAAGCGCAAAAAAAATGAGGAAACTCATGGACTAAAACGGCAAACGACGTATGCATATTACAGGTTGCTAAAAAGGAAACTTCCAGACAAAACCTCAAGATGGTTACGCTTTATTTTCGTATTTTGTGGTGTTGCCGGCATAGCCTTTATTGCTATCAATTGGCTTTTAATGATTACCAATGTTGCTTGGGGTCTGGGCCGTGCAATGCTCACTTTTGGTGACGTGTTTTTCCTGTTTGCTTTCTTGCTCATCTATTGTGGGTATCGTTTGCACGCGGTGAAATACATTAGACAACACGAAAACAACGCTTCCAAAACTTTTTTCTTCACAGTCAAGCCAGAGCAAATTTTGATCGAGATGATCTTTTATATCCTTTTTTTGCTTCCCCCATTAGTGTTGATTGCACTCCAAGTTGTCGATTTCCTGAATTAAACGAACTTAGGTTTAAAAAGATAAAATGCCCGCAGAAAAAGAGGGATAAAATCGAATATTTTAATTTTCTCGTGATTAATGCTCTAGTGGTGGCACTCTATCTGTTTCTTTGGGTAGCCATCGACCAACATTTGATCAGTCAGCACAATCGTAAACACAAAGCTCAAAAACAAACTGTGCGAGAATACTACAAGAAAATAAAGACGCTTGCTTCTCGACCAGTGTTTTCAATGTTTAGTAGACTGGCAAAGGTTTTAAGGATTTTGCTTGTTTTGTCAGTGGCAGTTGGCTTCCTTTTGCTTGACGCGCCGATGTCTGTACTTGTGGTGTGGGGATTATCAATTAATCTATTACTAATCGCGTATTTTGTAATCAGTTGGATAAACAGAACAAGGTTACGTAAAGCTGCAAGTACTATAACCACCGAGAGTATCTTTATTGAACCAGAAGCGTTGATTACAGCAGAATTCTTGGGAGAGATTGTGATTATCGTCTGTTTTTCGATTCTTATTCTGGCCTATTGATACGGTCAAAAATTTATTGTTAGTTTGAACGACAGTGAGTTTTCACGAAAAAAGAGCACCATGAACATCAGCGAGAGTTGGTGTTCATGGTGCTCTTTTTACAAAGAAAAAGGCCACTTTGTTTTCAAAGTAGTAAGGCATTTAAGCTAACTGATACTTAGTCCCACGGGATCGACCAGACATTTTAACCGAGTGAGCATCAACGAGTTGCCTCAGTGTACGTTCGATCGTTTTCTGACTGTATTGAGGGACTGCATTCATAATTTGCTGCTTGTTAATGGGGATGAGTGCTTCTTGAAGAGCATTCATCACTAGTAATTGTGGCGTGAGGCGTTTGGGCTTAGTGGTTGAACGTGAATCGCGTTTAGGTGTGATTTTTTCGAAGTCAGTTGGTAAGGGCGTTAGCCGATCGTGAAAATCTCGATATGTCTGGAGAACAACACTCAGGAAAAAATTGATAAAGGGACCATAATTATTGCTGTTCTCCGACCAACCAACGGTGCTCTCTTGCAAGATAGCGTAGTAAGCGTCTTTTTGTTCTTCAATTAATTTTTCCAAACTGATGAATTGGCCGACTGTAAAACCAGCTCGCGATAACGTTAATAGCATCAGTAGGCGAGACATTCGACCATTACCGTCTCGAAATGGATGAATGGTCACGAAATCAAATGTAAATGCGGCGCAAAGTAATAGGACGGGCAATTTGCTTTGGTCGACCGTCCCTGAAAATTGTTGACATAATTCATCAACTAAATTTGGGGTCAAATGCGCGGCCGGTGGATTGAAACGGACAGTGGTCTCGCCATTTTCAGTGGTTTCAAGAACTTGATTATTAATATCTTTGAAATGACCGCCCCATGAATCTTCAGTGAGGCGAAAAAGGTGTTTATGAAGTGTAAGGATATTTGAAGTAGTGAGATTGATTTCTCGAAAATTGGTGTGAATGAGATTTAAAACATCTCGATAGCCAGAAATCTCAGCTTCAGATCGATTTTGTGGCGTCGTTGTTTGGGATACTAGTTTTTTAAGACGTGTTTGACTGGTGTAAATGCCTTCAATTCGATTGGAAGCATCCGTACTTTCAATCTTCGCAACCTTGGTCATTCTTGTCATGACAGCCGGATTCTTTAAACGAAGGTTGGCCATTTGACCACGAAGCTCATAAATTTGGTTCATTTTATTGACCATTTCAGGGGTTAAAACGAGGTTATTGAGTGTGTCGTAATCAAATTTTTTCATAATCGCCCTTTCTTTATCTATGTCATTTTATGCTAATTGACATCGAAAGTACGAGAAAAGACCACTGATTTTAGTGGTCTTTTCTCGTAGCGATTATGCTATTTAAGCGGACTGAATAAAATTGCCTGTAACCCAACAATACTAATCACCGTTACGACATAATTCCACCAGGGAATCCGAATAACGGTCCGGTGTGTGCGTGGGGCATTCTCGGTAAAACCGTGTGACGTCATGGCTTCAGCGAGATTCTCCGACCAGTTAAGAGCGGCGACGATTGACTTGAAAAGCAACTGTGGTGACCAGAAGTGAAGATCGATGCCACGCATTTGTGCGCTGGCACGGATGATTTTAACTTCACTGCGAATCTTTGGCACAAAGTTAAAGGCACCAAGCATGCCATAGACAAACGTTGTGGGAATGTGTGCGTTTTGCTCAAGTGAGGCTAGCGTCTTTTCTGTTGTTGTGGAGAAGGTGAATAATCCGCCAAGAAAAGCATACGCATAAATCCGCGTTGCCATTACCCAGGCAAAATGGACGCTCTGAGCCGTTGAAAAGTAACGGATGGAGAACCAGATGCCGACTGCTGGAATTAAGGGAACAAGCAGCAATCGAACATAAGAGAGAAGCGGTGCACGATGCCACAACATGACCAAAACAGAAATAGTGAT
The DNA here is from genome assembly GCF_009863985.1 of Furfurilactobacillus milii. Classification (GTDB taxonomy): domain Bacteria; phylum Bacillota; class Bacilli; order Lactobacillales; family Lactobacillaceae; genus Furfurilactobacillus; species Furfurilactobacillus milii_A. The sequence goes on from NZ_WEZT01000013.1 coordinate 19,395, forward strand.
GATAACGACGTTTGCCCAAATGACTGAAGTGAAGGAGATTTCTACACCGACAAAGAATACAAGACATAATAAAATTGTTGGATTCATAGGCGTGCCTCGTAACTAAGTTGATGGTTGTTCAGATGAAGATGATAGTCTGCATATTGACTGACATCAGTGAGTTGATGTGTAATCATCAACACTGTATGATGCTCTTCCGTTACAGCATGACGTAATAGTTTAAGGATGGTGTGAGCGGAAACCAAGTCTAGCCCAGTCAGCGGTTCATCTAACAACAGTGTGGGGACATCCATAATCAACATCAGTAAGACCTGTAATTTTTTCTTTTGCCCTTCGCTTAATGAGTAAACGACCTGATCATCGCGACCAGATAAATCTAGTGAAGCCAATGTCGCGTTAATACGATTTTGCGTCCAAGCTGCGGTTTGCTGATATTTAAGGCTGAGCGCAATTTCTTCCGCTACGGTAATGGTCAGAAACTGACTTGCGGCTTGTTGAAAGACGAGAGCAACGTGTTGCGCGTATTTTCGGGCGCGCAGTTTGCTGATTTCCTGACCTTGCCATTGGAGAGAACCGGTGTAAGTTTGTAATTTCACCAGTGCATCAAACAGCGTTGATTTGCCCGTGCCGTTTGCCCCAGTGAGCACAACGAATTTGCCTTGGGGGATGTTCAGGCTGGCATCGTGAATCAGTGGTGTTTGGTGGCTCACTGTGAAGCTATCTAGCGTGAACTCAGGCGATAGTTCAGCGGCTGGTAGGGCAATGGGCGCAGGCTGATGTTGGCGCTGTTCAAAAGCGGCGAATCTTGTCTGTGCTTCACCAGCGTCAGCTTGATGGACTTGGTGACGTTCACCGTCAAAAATATACAGTTGATCAATGAGTGGTTCATAATCGGATAAATCGTGGTCTGCGACAATGATTGTTTTATGGTATTTTTTCACTAATGTGGTCAGTTGCGTTAACAGAAATAAACGTGCATCTGGGTCAATGTTGGCAAACGGCTCGTCTAATAGGATGACCTCAGCGTTCAGCGCGACAATCACAGCAAGGGAGACCTTTTGTTGCTCTCCACCGGATAATGAGGTGAACTTTCGGTCAGCGAAATCCGTGACGCCGGCAAACGTCAGTGCGTCATTAACCCGAGCGTCCATTAAGTCGGCGGGAACTTGCAAGTTTTCAAGCGTAAAAATTAACTCATTGCGTGGCGTTTCCATCGCAAATTGTTGACTTGGATTCTGGAACATCATCGCAACCACTTGAGCGCGTTTGGAAGCTGGCAAATCGACTACTGGCTGATCATTAACTGTGATAGTTCCGGTCGCTTCGCCCATAAAAGCGGGATATAATCCGACAATCAGTTTGAGCAGCGTGGACTTTCCAGTGCCAGACGGACCCGTCAGCAGGTTAAAGGTGCCGTCATCAAACGCTAAGTTTTGGTGCTCAATGACCGGCGGTAATGTGGTTTCATAGTGAAATGTAACATCGTTCAAATTAATCTTTGACATGCAGACAAGCTCTTTTTCTTAAGAATTAGCGGTGCTTATTAGGCGTGACGACGGTCTAATAAATGTGACCGGTCAAGCAGCTTTGTGACTGCAGAAACCAGCAGGGCGCCGAAGACCCACATGGAAATGAAGCGGGTGATAAACAAGGCGACAATCATCCACGGATGATAAGCGGCGTAACCGGAACGAACCAAGTCCCAAGCAAACGTCACGATCGCGGTCGTCAGGGCAGATAGCGATAAACTTGCCATGTCATAACGGCGGTACAGGGTGAACGTAAATCCAAGTTCCGACCCGAAACCTTGAACAAAACCAGAAATCAGTGTACTTGGGCCCCATTGACCCCCGATAATGGCTTCAACGGCTGAGGCGAGAAGCTCGCCAATCGTTGCTGCACCAACCTTTTGCAACATGAATGCTGCCAGCGGACCGGCCATCGTCCACAGGCCCAACAGAATGTCGTTTGCAAACGGCGCCATACCAAGTGGCGTTAGAGCTAGTGTCAGTCCGTTGTACAGAAAGCCTGTGACAAAGAAAATAATCCCCATAAAAATGGATGTAATGGTGATCAAAATGACATCGCGTAAATGCCACCGGTTAGAATGTGCTGCTTTTTGTTGCATTGTCTTTCCCTCCGTGTTGAGGATGCTGCTTGCCCGCAAAATAACCCGATGATTGCAAAAAAAGACCTCTCACAATCGTCGAGCCTGATGTGAGAGGTCGTATTTCCGTATTGTAAATAACCCGTTTTTACACGGATTCCGGTTACGTATCTCCCTTCGCCGGTATTAACCGGATCAGGTTCAATGGGTTTTATCTCAGCCAAATGGCACCCCAGATATAATGTTATTACGCAATTATCTTAGCTGAAACCGGTTCATATTTCAAATGAAACCTTAGTGAGAAGTTGACCGCTGGCGTTTGAAAACAAGTTTATGTTTAGTCAGCAAACAAACGTAGTGATTAATTAGCGTGAGCGGCGAACGGCTAAAATGGCTCCACCGATGATTGGCACAATAATGACGCCGGCAATCATTTCCGCAATTCCATTGACGCCAACCAGTGATAATAAAATCCACGTGAAGGTGCCACTGTGTGGAATTCCGGGAAAGTAGATGTGGAACATCACGATGGTAATCCATGAGAAAACAACAACTAATGCCGTGTTGGTAAATGAAGCCATGAAGCCTGACAAAGTTAATGCCCAACCACGATGTTGTCGTTTGACCGCCAATTCTTGAAAAATGTACCCAACGACGATTCCAATCATCACTCGTGGCAAAATCGCGGTGACAGGATTACGAAATAGAAAGGCACCGAGATTGTAGACTGTCGTCCAAGCCTGAATGAGTGACGCTAGGCCCCAGACGCCACCGATAAGACCGCCCCACCATGGACCCATGACAATTGCGGCAATTGCAACGGTAAACTGAATGATTGAAATTTGAATGCCCAGTGCAGTGAGTCCCAAGGGAATGTAACCTAAAAAGGGCACCAAAACCTGAACAATGATAATCGCAATAAACAACGCAGCCAACACGAGGTTGCGGGTATTTGTGCTTGAACTTGATTTCATATGGTTAGCCTCTCGGATAAAAGTTTAGTCCTCAGTCGTTGATGAACAGTCTAGTCGAGCAGGACACGAATGCCCATGACGATGTTATAAAACCACAATACTAATGATGCAAGACCAAATGCTCCAATAAAAAGGAGTGTTAACCAACCCATCCCAGCGTTTGGTCCGATGGTTAGGCCGTAAACAGCCACGAAGAAGAAAATTCCGAAAGCCATCAGTGTTGGCAATAACTGTGTCCAGAAGGCACGTGCGGCATGTGTTGTTACATCGCGTTGACCAGCGGCTGCAATCCAAACAACTAGTGGAAATAAAACGGGTAGAAATAGAATGCTTAGGTAACTGAGGGCACTTAAAATTTTATGTGTCATGATACCGCTCCTGTATTGATAAAATTAATACTTTTATTTTACGCTATCCCGTGTGATCACGCCAAAAGTTTTGTTCAGAATTGACCGTCTACGAGATAGTGGAGCACTGGCGACTACGGCCGTCAATATTGATATGCTCCGCCGTGGGACCGGTTCAAGCCTTCTGAAAACCAAAGTCTTTCACCTCGCCACAAAGCCTCGTGGAAACCCGAGTCTCTGCGACCGTCCCAACCTAAATTCGGAAAACCACCGAATTAACGTTACCTTCACGGTTCGGTATCAATATTGACGCCTACGTCTAACGTGGTCGAAATTTCTGCATGGACGGCATTTAATTCCCGGCGCCGTTTTTCTTGAAATTTCTTGTTGGTATTTTAGCGCTTCACTAGCGAAGTGAAGCTGATTGAAAACAGAGTTCCGTGTCGACAACACTTAGCGGCATGAACTGGGGCCGCTTAGTGTTGTGGGACGACTTCTGAGACGAACTGTGGCTCAGAATCGAAGGTGAAAACTGCTGGTTTTGCAGGTTGAACCTGATCCCATGGAACGGCGTTTTCAATCGGCGTAACGGCGGTGAGCTGTTTAAAGCTACAGTTTCATAGGAAGATGTGCGAGAAAAAACGACTCCGCCAATTGAGGGGGAGTCGTTTCGGATATTTAATATCGCACAAGGCAATGTTAGTTAATTTTAGTGTTTGGCGAACAAGTTTGTTAACAAGTCCATGAAGTGGGCGAGGTAACGTTCCTTGTCGACATCCACAGCAACCTTCATGTTGGTTGTTGGGTCGTTCAAACGTGCAGTGTCACCGATTGTACGGCCAACATCGGCAGGGTTAGCTGGGTCATCATGAGTAACTTTCATGTTCAAATCGATCAACTTAGCATAGCTAGGATCGATGGCAACACCAACGGCCAATGGGTCATGAATGGCACAACCGTTTTTGTCGATGTCCAAGTTGTAGTAAGCGTCGATGTAGTAGTCGGTAATGTCGGCATACTTTTCACCGGCAACTGTACCTAAGTCACGCCATTGTTGTGTTTCTTTCTTCGTTAACAATGTCCGCAGCGTAACATCCAAGCCAACCATTGTGGACTTCAATGGTGAACGGAAGACACGGTCGGCAGCGGCTGGATCTTGGTTAATGTTAGCTTCCGTGAAGGCCGTAACGTTACCAGGAACTGTCAAAGCACCACCCATAAAGGTCATGTTACCAATTAACTTGGCGATTTCAGGGTCCTTAGTGATGGCTGCATCCAAGTTGGTTTGTGGGCCAGTTGGAACCAGAATCAAGTTGTCACCATATTTGTGAGCAGCGTCGATGATGAAATCAACTGCTCCTTCGGATTCAACGGCACGTTTTGCCTTTGGTACCTTAACTTCACCAATTCCGTTGACACCGTGAATCTTTTGACTGATTTCCATCACGTCAAAGTGATCCGTGGTGCTTGAATGTGATTCACCCAAGAAGACAGGCACATCAGTGGCACCCAGTAATTCCAATAGATCCAGTGAGTTTTCAGCTGATTTATCAACCAGTACGTTTCCGTATGATGAAACGATCCCAATCAGATCAACTTCTGGTGAAGCAACCGCATAAGCAATAGCCAGGGCATCGTCAACACCAGTGTCCAAATCAAGAATCATTTTCTTTGTAGCCATCTTGTAACCCCCGAAAAATAAGATTTAACACTGTGAAAGTGTCTATTTACACTCTCAATAATAGACGAATGAAAGCCCTTACTCAAGCCCTACCGTTCATTTCTCATTTTCTTATTAAGTTAGTCCAGGCCAAATGCGGATAGACCAGTGACAAGGTTAATCAATATCAGTAGCAGGGATAGCGGTTGGTAGCTGGCTTTTGATGGTCTGAACCATTTGCTCAACAGCGGCCGGGTGCCAATTTTTGCGGAACAATAGCTGAATGTGCAATTTTGTGGGAATGTTCGGGGTTAAACGTTTTAGCAACCCATTTGCTAATTCGTCCTGGATTACGAAATCTGGTAGAAAACTAAAGCCCAGACCAGCGCTTACGGTTTGCTTGATAGCTGCCAAACTCCAGACTTCCATCGTTTGCATATGCGTCTCGGGATATTGTTGATGGCGATACTGTTCAAACGCCTGTCGGTAGCCACATTGCTTTTCATTGATAACGAAGTGCGCTTGCGGTTGTGCCAAGATAGCTTTCAATGTGGTCGGCGCATTTCTTGCCGCAACGAGCGAACAACATTGTGCGCCTAAGTCAATGACTGATAATTGTGGATCTGGCTTAAATAATGGCCACAGCATTAGGGCAACGTCCGCTTGGTCGGATAGTAACAGTTTGCGGTTTTGAACACAGGTTGCATTGTTAATAGTGAGATTAACGAGGGGATTGCGGGCGGCAAAACCTTGCAGAACAGGATTCAAACCGTACATCATTAACGATTCTGGGACCGACAAACGCAGTGAGCCACTCAGTTGATGAGGTGTTGCCAGATCAGTGACTTGTTGATAGTTCGCTAAAATGGCGTCGGCAAGGGGGACCAGTCGTTTGCCAGTTGGGGACAAACGTAGTGTCTTACCACGAAAAAGAAAGGGCGGTTCGCAAATGACACTGGCTAGTCGTTTCATTTGCGCAGTAATTGTTGACTGCGTGTAATTCAGTTCAGTAGCGGCAGCCGAGTAGCTACCAGTCGCCAAAATGATTTTAAATGTTCGAAAGTACTGAATATCCATAAGTTTTGCCTCCAGCGGTGACATGAAAGAGAACTATCACTTTTTTGTCCTTTTAGTGTGATTCAATATTTTCAATAGTTTAGTTTAAAAAGTTCAATTTTTATGAATGCTAATTTGTTCTTATACTAAATAAAAAGAGAACGTTGCGCAAGCTGGAGGCGATTTAGAATGGAAAGAATAATTGATACACAGAATCTGCACATGGCCGTTAACATCAGTGGTCCTAGTGATGGGCAGCCATTGATATTACTCCACGGCTGGCCGGACAGTTGGCACACTTGGGATGCAATGTTACTGATATTACACCAAGCGGGTTACCAGACGCTTGTTCCGTCACTGCGGGGATTTGGCCACACTCGCTTCCGACATGAACAAACGCGCCGGACCGGTAGCTTTTTCGCATTGGCTCAGGATATTAAGGATTTGATCGATGTCCTGCAATTGGGACAAGTATGCGTGATTGGTCAAGACTGGGGCGCGTTTACAGCGTTAATGATGAGCAACCTATGGGGGACGACCATTACTCGCAGTAGTGTAGTCCTCGCAGAGGGGTGGCAAACGTTTGGAAACTTATCCCTAGAGCAAATTCAAAATTTCTGGTACCAGTGGTTCATGACAACGGAACAGGGTGAGCGTTACGTGCGCAATCATCCATTAACATTTGCCGAACACATGTGGCAAGTGTGGAGTCCGCGCTACGTACTAACTGAGACCGACCGAGCTGACTTTAAAGAAACGTTTGCCAATCCAGATTGGGCAGTGGTGACGCTCGATATGTATCGGTCTCGCTGGGGGTATGCACCGACGGATGGACACTACGCACCGTTAGCTGAACGGTTACAACGAAATGATCGAATTTCAGTGCCAACGCTAAACATAATCGGTCAGGCCGATGGTTGCACTGATTATCATCAAGCTAGTTCAATGGCATCGTTTATGGATGGCCCATTCAAACAGGAATTGTGGCCGCAAGCGGGACACTTTCTTCAACGTGAACAATCAACGCGAGTCGCCAATGAAGCCATTCAGTGGTTTGAACACACTAAATAACGTAACTAGAAAATCGTGCTGTGACAAAATAACAAAATAATCATAGCCAATAAAAAAGATGGACGCGCTTGTCGAAAACCATAATAATGGAGAGGCAATTGACAAGGTGGGACATTCATCATGATAACAGTGATTTTGAGTTTACTATTATTAATTTATTTTATCCGTGGTCAGTTTGGGTTTGAACGCCCTAAACGCTGGCGCTACTGGTTAATTCCGATTTTTTCATTAATTATGTTTGGCGTAACGTTTAAATATAGCGGCGTCAACGTTATCATCGCGTTGGGGATGTTGATACTTGGTACCGTAATAGGTGTGTATCAAGGCCAATTTGCCACGATTCGTCCGATAAAAAAGTCAAATTTAGAAGATCGCGTGGAAGTACGTGGTGGGCTTCACTACCTCATCGGGTGGGCGTTGATTTTAGCAATTCAAGTGGTCGCTGAAGCGATTCTGAAACACGAGGAACTTGCCATTGCGGCGGTGTCTAAGGAAGCTTTTCAGGGTGTTATCGAGGAGCTATTCCCGGTTCGACGAATTCACGGCGGCGGTTGGTGGGTCCTGTGGGCATTGTCTGCTAGTTCCAGCCTGAGTTACACCTTAACTTTGGGACGTCGTTCACCGGCCTTCTGGGCAACGATTAAACGACATGCGCGACGTGACGAACGCCGTGCTGACCGGAAACGGATGTGATGAGCATGGCGTTGATATGGTCAGCAGTCGTGGCTTTTTTGGTCACGAATACAGATGATTTAATTCTGTTAATGTTGTTTTGGGGCATTGTGCGCACGGCCCGTGATCGGACAATCGTTATTGTTGGTCAGTATGCCGGGATTCTTTCGCTGGTTGCGGCCAGTTGGCTACTTAGTTTAGGTTTCATGACAGTCCCAACAAAGTGGGTCGGTTTATTGGGACTGCTACCGTTGGCTGTTGGGGTTGTCAATCTTTGGAAATGGTTCAAACGACCACAAGCCGTAACCGAAGCCACGGCGGAGGAAGCTAGTACTGTTTCCGCAATATCTGGCAAACTCTCCGTGGCATTGGTTTGGAGTGTGACCGTTGGTGACGGTGGGGACAATCTAAGTGTCTACATCCCGTTTTTTGTGCATCAACCATTATGGCGAATGGTCACAATTGTTTTCGTATTTATCGTGATGACGGCCCTTTGGTTATGGTTGAGTAACCGTTTGGTCCAAACGAAGGCTATCGCTCATGGTATTGAACGGTTTGGTACATGGTTGATTCCATGCCTGTTCATTATCATTGGTCTATTTATTATTTTAAGTAGCGGTTTATTTTAAAAAACTCAAAAGGCGATTTCAGCACGTTTTTGCGTGCTGAAATCGCCTTTTTGGAAAACTATTCAATTATAATTTATCAACGAAAATATTGTTGGCGGCCTTAAAACTGACATCAACAGTAGAACCATCGGCTTTTGCTAACGTCAACGGACCTTCAAACGGTGCATGACTTTTGATCGTGTACGTTTGCTCGATAGAGAAGTTGAGGCTTTCCAAGTAGTCCAGCAAGTCGTGGTTATCCACGAACCGCGCCAAACGAATCTTTGTGCCATCTGCAACTTCGTCCAGCGTTGTCCGACTGCCGACTTCGTAGTTACCGGCCTGATCAGGAATGGCACCACCATGTGGGCAGTGACCAGGGTGATCTAGAAAGGCATCAAGTGCGTCAATCATATGATCACTTGAGCTGTGTTCCAGTTTTTCCGCCTCTTGATGCACTGTTGCCAAAGTGTAGCCTAATTTTTGAAATAGGAAACACTCCCATAAACGGTGTTTACGAACCAGTTCCTCAGCTGCCTTACGACCAGACTTAGTTAGTGAGATCCCAGCGTAAGGTGTGTGTGACACCAACCGTTCTTCCACTAATTTATTGATCATTTCAGTAACTGACGCTGCCGCAATGTCGAGACTCAACGCTAATTGTTTATTTGAAACTTTTCCAGAAACGCCACCTAATTCAAAAATCATTTTTAGGTAGTCTTCCTTCATAGGAGTCATTTTATTCCACCCGTTAATTTAATTTTGTGCGTTACAACATTTATAGCCCATTTACGCATAAATAACAAGTAAATGACGGCGAAGATAGAGAAAAAGTAAGTGGCGTCACAATTGGTTTTAAGCGATTTTTATATTGTTGAGTGATTGTCACAGTATAAGCATTTAAATTGTCTCTTATTAATGATTGCTTGATAATTATTATGTTGCAGATGGTTATCACTTCATAAGACAAGCGGCGTGCCCTTTGTCTTGCAGCATAGGTGCTCATAAGTTTAATTTGACTCACTCTTGAGCTGTCATTTTTTGAAAACAACAGTATCGAATTAAACGTATCCTTAATAGTTATTGAGACCAATTTAAAGGAAAAGTATTTTTTGAATAAATAGGATAGAAAAATAAACTATTTATTGATTGTTTAGAATGATTCTAATATAATTAATTTAACAAACAACACACAACGAAGGAGAGGCTACCCATGAAAAACCGGCAAAAACTGAGTTTGATCATTACGGTCGCCGTCATTGCATTAGTGTTGCAATTTATCGCACATCAAGCGCTTGCTGCTCAGTGGTTGATTACAATTGTAGGGGCGGTAATGGCGTTTGGAATGTTGATGGGGATGATTCGAACGCTACGCAGTGGTAAATATGGTGTCGACCTCCTTGCAATTACTGCGGTGGTTGCCACACTTGCCGTTGATGAGTACTGGGCCGCGTTGGTTGTTTTAGTTATGCTAACTGGCGGCGATGCGTTGGAAGATTTTGCATCACGGCGTGCGAACAGTGAGTTGCAGGCATTACTGGATAAAACACCCGAAGTTGCGCACCGCGTGACGGATGACACCATCACTGATGTCGACGTTGATTCACTAAAGGTTGGCGATCGCTTGCTAATCAAGCCCGGCGAAATGGTTGGGGCTGACGCACATGTCGTTATTGGGACGTCCACGTTTGACGAATCTTCCCTGACCGGTGAAGCACGGCCAGTTGAAAAGGGTGTCGGGGATGAAGTGATGTCTGGTGCAGTGAATGGTGATCAAACCGTCACGGTTCAGGTTGACAAACTGGCGGCTGATAGCCAATACCAAAAGATTATTCAATTAGTTCGTGAGGCAGAAGCACGGCCGGCACATTTCGTGCGCATGGCGGATCGCTATGCTGTCCCATTTACATTGATTGCTTATGTGATTGCGGGAATTGCCTGGTTCATTTCTAAAGACCCAGTTCGCTTTGCGCAAGTGTTAGTGGTTGCGTCGCCATGTCCATTGATCTTGGCAGCACCGACTGCGCTAATTTCTGGAATGTCACGGGCATCACGCAACGGGATCATCGTTAAAACTGGGACAACTCTTGAAAAACTAGCTGATGCGCGTAGTATTTCGTTTGATAAAACTGGGACGATCACGAATGGTGTTCTAAGCGTTGATCAAGTGGTACCGGAAGGCGCAACTACAAATGATCAGTTGTTGCAGTTAGCGGCTAGTGTAGAACAGGGCTCGAGCCACATTCTGGCACGATCATTGGTTGAACATGTTGGTGCACAACATTTGGTGCCCGTTAGCGATGTGGCGGAATCCACAGCAAACGGCGTGAGCGCACAGGTTGATGGTCATCTTATCAAGGTCGGCAAACTTAGCTTTGTGACCGAAGAAAAGTTATCACCACAGCAGCAAACGGCCGTGTATGTCTCACGCGATGGTAAATATTTGGGCGCTATTACGTTTATGGACACCATGCGAGACGAAGCGCCGGCAACCATGAATTGCTTGCGCCGCTTGGGTGTGGACCACATTATGATGTTGACGGGTGATCAACGACAAGGCGCCATGGTCATTGCAAAGCAGGCTGGCGTTGATAACGTTCATGCTGAGCTATTGCCAGCAGATAAGATTGCTGCGCTCAAACAAGTGCCGAAAAACTTACGACCAGTCATTATGGTCGGGGATGGCGTGAACGATGCACCATCGCTGGCAACCGCTGATGTTGGCATTGCGATGGGAGCTCACGGGTCAACTGCGGCTAGCGAGTCTGCTGATGCTGTTATCGTGAAGGATGATTTGAGTCGTGTAGTGAGTGCCCGTATCATTGCCGCTGACACCATGAGAATTGCCAAAGAATCCGTGCTGATCGGGATCTTCGTTTGTGTCGGCCTGATGTTGATTGCAGCTACTGGAGTTGTGCCCGCATTAATCGGTGCCTTGTTACAGGAAGTCGTGGACACTGTGTCGATCCTTTCTGCATTGCGGGCTCGTCGTGGGAAGAAACGGCCAGCAAGCCAGTTGGCTGGTTTGAAGGCGGACATTGTAAATGCTTAGGCCTGGAATCGAGGAAAAATGACGGTAATCGAACAATATATCGCGAATCAGCCAGCAGAGCGTCAGGCGCGATTGAACGAATTATATGCATTGTTGAAAGCAGAGTTGCCTAATGCACAAGAGAAAATCTCTTATGGCATGCCAACGTTTTATGATCAACATAACATTATTCACTTTGCGAATATGAAGCACCATACCGGCTTGTATCCTGGCGCGGAACCGATTGCGTTGATGCAAACGGAGCTAAGTGATTTTCATACTAGCAAAGGTGCTATTCAACTGCCACTAGACAAACCGCTGCCGGTTGACTTGATCAAAAAGATTGTTCAGTTGGCTTTGGCGCGTGAGCAACGGTAGATTGTGAGTGCCGTGACAGCTTTCGCTACCGGTTGGCAACATTGACACGCGGTTCAAGCCTTCTAAAAACCGAAGTCTTTCACCTCGCCGTCGAGCCTCGTGAAGCCCGCGAGTCTTGACGTCCGTCCGTGATGTAAATCTGAGCAAATTTACTCAGATTAACATCACCTGCACGGCTTGGTGTCAATGTTGCCGCCCTCTCGCTCACATAGCAGTGGTCACCACGTCACCACTAAACTAGACAACACCACGTTCAGACAGCAGTATTTGGCAATGTTGCTTGAGTATGGCAAGTGCCACGATTTTTCGTAGTAATGACGTTATCACTGTATGCGTGAAGATTGAAAATCTTAAGTAATTACGATTATGTAGTGGAGCAGACCGGCGACAGAGTTTCGGTGTCGACAATACTTAATGGCAGGGGTCTAGCCATTTAGTATTGTGGGACGATTTCTGAGACGAACTATGGCTCAGAATCGAGGTTGAAAACCGCGGCTTTTGCGGGTTGAGACCGGTCCTCACGGAAATGGCGTCGCCGGTCAGCGCAACGAAAGCACATCATGTAAAAAAACAGCGTTCAGACTATCAAAATAATCTGGACGCTGTTTTTGAATGAATCGAAGAGGGGGCGGAAAAACTTACTGCACTTTGACAGTATTTTCAGTTAGTGCGGTTGCCAGTCGTTGAATGCCAGCAGTGATTTGTTGTTCATCAACACCGGAAAAGTTCAAGCGTAGGCCATTGTGTACGTTTTGGTGAGCGAAGAAGACTTGACCAGGGACGTAACTGATATGTGCTTGCGGCATCACAACGTCCTGTAATAACGCTTGTGTGTCGACATTTTCTGGCAGTGTCAGCCAAACGAAGAAACCACCATCAGGGCGTGTGAATTTAACTGTGTCTGGCATGAATTCGGTCAGTGCGTTTAGCATGGTGTCTAGGCGATTGCGATAAGTAGTCAGCATGTTAGCCACGTGTTGGTTTAAATCGTTGTTATCCAAAAAAGCAGACACGGCATGCAACATAATGGCTGGTGATTCAAGATCACTGGTTTCTTTCAGTTGACGAAGTTTATTGATGACCATTTCATCCGCGACCACCCAACCGGTGCGCAAACCTGGCATTAAGATCTTTGAGAAGCTACTGATGAAAATAACGCGACCATGGCGGTCAAAAGATTTAATAGCTGGCAATGAGTGACCGTGGTACCGCAAATCACGGTATGGCGTATCCTCAAGAATATAGAAGTGATACTCTTCGGCTAGTTCGACCAACCGCTTCCGTTTGGCAACGGACATCGTCACACCGGTGGGATTATGAAAATCTGGCACTGTGTAAACCAGTTTGATATTGGGATGGGTTTTTAACAATGCGGTGAGTGCGTCAACGTTCATGCCGTCGTCTTCCATCGGCACGTCTAAGTAGGTAGGACCATATTGATCAAACGAAGCAAGGGCACCAACATAAGTAGGTGTTTCGACAGCAACTTCATCACCGGTATCGAGTAGCAACTTTGCTACTAAATCAATTGCTTGTTGGCCGCCTTGGGTGACCAATACATTATCGGCCGTAGCATTGATGCCGGCCGTTTGGTGAACGCGATTGGCCAGTTGTTGACGAAGGTGAACGGGGCCAGCGACCTCCTGATACTCAAACAAGTGGTTACCCGCAGTATCGATGGCGGTGTTAAAAGCGTTCTGCATTTGTGCGGTTGGAAACAGGTCAGGGTTGGGATTGCCAGCGGAAAATTTAATCCCGTCCGGACCTAACTGCCCACCAAATAACTGTGCCAAACGACTTTCTGTGCCAATGGCGGCACGATCTGCAAATAATTCACTCATAACTGTCGCTTCCTCTCTTTTACTTGTTGCCAAGTATAAAGGATGTTATTAAATAAATAAAACTCAACTTTTTCAATTTAAAGTGAATTATTTTCACTATTAATACTGATTTACAAGGCTGAACGTAATTCGTTTCTAGATAAACTGCTTAGTTGTGTACTGGCGATGTATACTTAGTGATTATCAGTTAATTTACTAGTCTAATCTAATAACGTGCTTGTGGCGTGGCCGTTGCGTCGACTAGAAACGCCGTTCCATGGGGACCGGTCTCAGCCTGTTTTGCACAGTCTTCAACCTCGATTTTGAGCCTTACAGCCCAAAGTCTCAAAGCTCGTCCTGCATGACTAAGTGGCCATAAACCGTCCACTAAGTCATGCTTTCACGGAACTATGTTTCTAGTCGACTTCACTTGTATACGTAGTAGCTAGTTAAATTGGTAATAATTGGTACTCATATTACCGAAGGTTTATGTTTGTGTGAAGTAGAAAAGCATAGTGTGAGCTGAAGGGCATTCAATTTTGACAACCGCAATCGTCAGTTAAATACTATATTCAAGATTGTTTGAATGCAAAGTAGAGGAGAGTTTTAAACATGGACGCAAGAAAAATTAGTGATTTAGTTCGCAGCATCGGCATTAAGCAGCGGATGATGGCCGACACGGCTTTGCGTGAGTTGGGTATTAACGCGGTCCAGGGTAGAGTTATTGGCTATATTGCAGATCATCAAGATCATGGTGTCATTCAACGAGAATTAGCCACGGCTGTGCAACGTCGTAGTGCCAGTATCACAAGCGTGTTACAAGGTTTAGAAAAGCGTGGTTTAATCGAACGTCGGGTGCCAGCTGATAATGCCAGAAATAAGCAACTGTACTTAACTGCTGCTGGTAAAGCGATGGTGGTACAGTATGATTCACTGGCCCAAAAAATTAATGAACAAACTGTTGACGGACTGACGGAAGCGGAGATGGTCGATGTAATCGCATTATTAACTCGATTAGATCAAAATTTGCCAGAAATCTAATTTTTTGATTGACAGTTAGAACTCTAACAATTACACTCGATTTCGTTAGTTAGATGTCTAACCTTTAAACGAACAGTTAGAGTTCTAACTATATATTTTGAAAATAGAGGTTATTTTGAGATGAAAAACAGAATTGAAGTTAATGGACAGACATTTTCACGTACACTGTTTGTCCTGACCTTATTGATTGGAACTTTCTGTGACATGCTGAACCAGACGGTTATGGCGGTCGCACAACCGAAGTTAATGAGTACTTTCTCTGTATCAACAGCTACCATTCAATGGCTAACAACAGGATTCTTGTTGGTTATGGGGATCATGGTGCCAATCACTGGCTGGTTGACGGATCGTTTTAATGTGAAATGGCTCTATATCTTTTCACAATTGTTATTTTTGATAGGAACCTTTTTAAGTTTCATAGCGCCATCTTTTGGTGCCTTATTGGCGGGTCGATTAATTCAGGCAGCTGGTTCAGGAATTGCGAGTCCGTTAACCATGACAATGTTGTTTGCCATTTTTCCACCTGGCAAATTACAAGTTTAATCCGAACAAGCCCGGAATCTTTCAATGGCAGTCTGTTGATGATGTATTTTTAATGGTCGTTGATTAATTAGTTCAAGTG
>NZ_WEZT01000013.1:34881-46374 GCF_009863985.1 Furfurilactobacillus milii
GTAATCACTCCCTATATTGGTTGGAATTAGCTACTACCATTGTAAGTGATTGCTTTGGGCTTTTTAATTTCTGTTCGGATTAATTATAGAATTTGCCACCTGAAAAACAGGGTGCCGCAATGGGATTGATGGGAATTGTCTTTGGTTTAGCACCAGCGATTGGACCGACATTCTCTGGTTGGATGGTGGATAGCTTTAGCTGGCGCTACATTTTCGGACTTATCTTACCAATTACGATGATTGTACTAGTGATCTCATTGTGGACGATTAAAAATGTTATTCCGCAACGCAGGACACCATTAGATATATTGTCGGTTGTCGAATCAACAATTGGTTTTGGAAGTTTGTTGTACGGATTCTCAGCGGCCGGAAACGACGGCTGGCTGAGTGGTAATGTCATTATTGCAATCCTTATTGGGGTTGTTGTCATTGGCCTTTTTGGGTATCGACAATTGCACATTATGGATCCGTTGCTTAACTTAACGCCGTTTAAAGCACGCAATTTTACATTGGGAACGTTGGTTGGCTGTGGCGTTATGGCAGCAATGATCGGTTTTGAAATTGTTTTACCGATGTACCTACAGATTATCCGTGGTCTTTCGGCAATCGATTCAGGTTTGTCGTTATTGGCAGGCGCGCTGGTGACTGCGTTAATGAGCCCGATTGCGGGGATGGCTGTTGATAAGTACGGGGCCAAACGTCTTTTAGTCATTGGAATGAGTATCTTAACGATCGGTACAGTTCCATTTGCGTTTGTCACGACGCACACATCAATCGTTGCGATTATCGTTTTATACGCGGTACGGACTTTTGGCATTTCATTGTCATTAATGCCAGCGTCGACGTTGGCCTTTGCGGCAGCCCCAATGAACCTGATGGGACATGCCAGTGCTAATAATAATGTCGCTCGTCAAATTGCCAGTGCTGTTGCCACAGCAGTGTTGGTCAGTGTGTTTGCAAACGTAACGAAAGTAAATATGCCAACTAAGCATCTATTGACCGTGGATCCATTGGCGTACAAACATGGTGCCTTTGATGCATTGCTCAGCGGGTATCACGTTGCTTTTTGGCTGACTGCACTGATGAGCTTGATTGGTATTGGTCTGGCGTTGTTAGCACAGGAGCGATCGGTGACTGAGTCAGTCTCTGATAACGCAGCGTCTACGGATCACACGATTGCGACTGAACAGGCGTAGCTAAAACGAAATGGAGAGGTTGAAGAAATGATATTGTTTGGCATTATTTTAGGTGTGATTGGCTTGTTCGCCAGTTTCGTCTATGGCAGAAAAAATTCGTGGCGGGCTGTTGGCACCATTGTGTTTGGGTTGTTGTTGATCGGATCAGTGACCGCAATCGTTGGCAATGATACGCATCACTGGGCAATGCATCGCTCGACAACTCGGCAACAAACAGTGATCAAAGCCAGCAAACAGACGCGTCATGGTCCATTACTATTAGCCGTTAAACTGGATCATGCCGGTCACGACAAGGCGTACGTTTATAAGACAAGTGGGAACCAAACGAAGCATACGAATCCAGAAACCACGCGTGTGAGGGTTTGCCAAAACGGCAAGGCTAATTCAGCGGCAATCATGACGACGAAACGGCATGAGTGGCAGTATTCTAGACTCGGAAAAATTATGTTTGCAGGGCTCCGTAACAATCATGAATTGATTTATAATAACGTTGGGTACAGTGTGCCATCAACCTGGCACGTGCTGACAATACAACATCGTTGAAAAAACACGATTACAAGTGTAAACTTTAGTCATTGAAACTAGTTAACGATGACGAAAGGTGGTTCTCAGCATGGAAGCCACAGTAAAACTTGAAATTAGTGATGCTGAATGGGAAGTAATGCGGATTGTCTGGACGTTAGGTGAATCAAACAGCCGCCAGATTACCGAAATTTTAGCCGACAAGATGGGCTGGAAGTCAGCCACAGTTAAGACGCTTCTGGGCCGTTTGGTTAAGAAACAGGCGCTCACAACGAGAAAAGACGGCAACGCATTTATTTATACGCCGTTGGTTGCTGAACAAGATGCTATGGACAGTGCAACGCGCGCTTTGTTTGGCCACCTGTGTCAAATGAAAGTCGGTCAAACGTTAGCTGACTTGATTGATGATCTGACGCTCAGCAAGGCAAACATTGCTGATTTGCAAGCTCAATTGGCAGAAAAGGCGAAGACGGCGCCGGAGACGGTAGCATGCGATTGTTTGCCAGACGGCTGCGATGCCATGAAGCAGGAAGCCTAATTAAATATTTGTCTTGACGAAAGGGAACTGTTTGGCGTAGTAGCCAGCCAGTTCTTTTTTTCATGAAATCACGAAACTTATGACTTGACGATTTTCGTTTACGATTGTAAACTGTACCTGTCGATTACAAATGTAAACGTAAAATTAAAAGCGTCAAGGGAGGCACATGATGAACAACATGTCGATGGATCATGAGATGAAGCACGATGAGATGCAGATGGCCGGGCATGGCATGATGCACATGGGTAATCTCAAACGGAAGTTTTGGGTGTCCTTAGTTTTAACGATTCCGATCATTTTATTAACGCCAATGATGGGCGCACGGTTGCCGTTCCAGTTGTCATTTCCAGGTTCTGACTGGGTGGTGGCGTTAATCGGCACCATTTTGTTCTTCTACGGTGGGGCACCATTCTTTTCCGGTGCCGTTGATGAGTTGAAGACACGCAAACCAGCGATGATGGCGTTAATCGCCATGGGTATTTCTGTTGCGTACATTTACAGTATTTATGCAACTATCGCCAACAACGTGTTCGACGTGAAGCCAATGGTGATGAATTTCTTCTGGGAATTGGCAACGTTGATCGACATCATGCTACTAGGTCACTGGATTGAAATGAACGCAGTGATGAATGCCGGTTCGGCGGTTGACTCACTGGCCAAGCTGTTACCGAACACGGCACACAAGATCGTCAATGGACAGACGCAGGATGTTCAAGTTAACGAATTGGCTGTGGGTGACCACGTTTCTGTGAGAGCTGGTGAACAAATTCCGGCCGACGGTGTATTGGTAAATGGAACCACCAGTGTTAACGAAGCCATGGTGACAGGTGAAGCCAAACGGATTGAGAAGAAGGCAGATGATAAAGTTATTGGCGGCTCAGTCAACGGTGATGGCACGTTTGAAATGACGATTACTGGCACAGGCGATTCAGGTTATTTAGCCCAAGTTATGGATTTGGTGGCCAATGCGCAACAGTCGAAGTCAGAACAAGAAAACATGGCAGACAAAGTTGCCGGGACGCTGTTTTACGCGGCTTTGCTGGTCGCCGTCGTAGCCTTTGTAACATGGCTATTCATCGGCAATTTAGCGCTGGCACTATCTGTGGCAGTGACGGTGCTCGTGATTGCCTGCCCACATGCGCTTGGTTTAGCAATTCCGCTGGTCGTTGCCCGAAGCACATCTATTGCTGCCCGTAATGGTTTGTTGATCCGTAACCGCGACGCAATGGAACGTGTTAAAACATTGAAGTACGCCTTGATGGATAAGACGGGGACCTTAACTGAAGGTAACTTTGAGGTGCATGCCGTTGGCAGTTTAATTGATGGTGTGAGCGATGACGCAGTATTGGCCCAGCTGGCTGGCCTGGAAAATGGGTCTAGTCATCCATTAGCGGTTGGTATTCTGAACGCGGCTAAACACCATCAAGTCACGGCTGCCAAAGTGACTGACATTGCTCAGATTACTGGTGTTGGCGTGCAGGGCCGCACAGATGGTCATAAGGTGGCCATTGTCTCGGCCACATATTTGAACCAGCAGGGAATAGCTTACGACCACCAGCAGTTTGATCAACTAGCCAGTTCAGGCAACTCAGTTAGCTATTTGCTTGTAGATGATCGATTAACTGGTTTTGTGGCGCAGGGGGATGAAATAAAACCAGCTGCAAAACGTATGATCAGTATGCTAAAAAGGCAACAAATTGTGCCCGTTATGTTAACAGGTGATAACGAACAAACGGCTCAAGTGGTTGCCAAACAATTGGGTATCGACGAAGTGCGGGCGCAACTCATGCCAGAGGATAAGGAGAAAATTGTTCGTCAGTATCAGGAAGATGGTTCCGTCATGATGATTGGTGATGGGGTTAACGACGCGCCAAGTTTGGCACGGGCAGATATTGGTGTGGCGATTGGCTCGGGCACAGATGTGGCGATTGATTCGGCCGACGTTGTGTTGGTTCGCAGCGACCCTAACGATGTTGTTGAATTCTTGAATTTAGCCCGTAAGACAACGGGTAAGATGACAGAGAACCTCTGGTGGGGAGCTGGTTATAACATTTTGGCCATCCCATTAGCAGCAGGGGTCTTGGCACCGTTGGGCTTTATCCTTAGCCCAATGCTCGGGGCAGTGTTGATGTCCCTAAGTACAGTGATCGTAGCGATTAACGCGATGACGCTGCGGGTAAATAAACAAGCTGAATAATTTAAAGACCACAATTCCGATTTACTTCAGAATTGTGGTCTTTTTTATACGACTAAATGCTTCTTTTTCTGTCATCCTCATGGAATTATGACTTTCTCCTTGTGTAACCAATTTCTCTAAATCTTGGGCTCGGTGTAATTCGTTCAAATAAGTGAATATTGAGTACATTTCTTTGCCAAAAAATGTTAGCGGCTTTAATATTAATCAGGTTCATTAATATACTTATATCACTTGGGAGGGATGCTATGGGTCTTAATGAGCCCCTAGGTCGTGAACGTCTCATCAAATTGGTGATTGCGTTTGTAAGACTTAGCCGCTGCGAATACTCATATGTACTCAAGGGGGGATTAAATAATTGGCAATAAAATATTTCTAATTTTCGAAAAAAGATAATCTGGTTAGAAGGTAGAGAACACTATTGTATTTCTATCAGTAGCTTTGAAAGTATTTAAATATAATTAGTAGGCAAGGAGATATTTTTATCAGGCAAATTACAAGTTTAATCCGAACAAGCCCGGAATCTTTCAATGGCAGTCTGTTGATGATGTATTTTTAATGGTCGTTGATTAATTAGTTCAAGTGCTAATCACTCCCTATATTGGTTGGAATTAGCTACTACCATTGTAAGTGATTGCTTTGGGCTTTTTAATTTCTGTTCGGATTAATTATAGAATTTGCCATCATGAAAAACAAGATTGCAACGGGACTAATTTTAGCAGTGCTACCAATGACTTTAGCAACTGTCGGTGCTACAAATGTCAAAGCTGATGCGACACATGCCACGACGTTTGAAATGAAAAGAAACGATATGAGCAAGACGTCTGGTGCCATCGTTGGAAGCTATAATAGTAAGGACAAGAAGGTTGTTGGAGCAACCTTGCCTGGTAAATCTGTGTCATTTAAGGTCTCTATGTTGAAAGGAGACTCAACATACTTGCATTTTGCCTTTATGCACGCCGCATCTGGATCAAAGGGGTGGTATTTTACTCCAATGTCAGCAGATGGAATCAAATTAAGTAAGGCGGACTTTAAAGATGGTAAGAGTATAAATATTACGAATAAAATCGGATTGTTTGCGGCCCCAGACGCAAGTACTGTGAAGTCAGTCAAAGCAAATGACGGTAAGCTGAAATACGAAAAGACTTCAAAGTTCCTAAAGGCGACTGTTAAAGAAATCGATGGCAAATATACGGTTACTATCAAAAACATGTCTAAGGGTAATTACAAGACGCCATTTTCATCAGGTGTTTGGGGTACCGAAATGAATGGCTCAAAGGCTTTTGACCACACGCCATCAGCAGCATTAAGCAAGCTCGCTACGATGGGACACCGTGACGATTTACTAAAGACAGCCGAAATGAAATAAGGTAGATATACCGGTAGACAAGGCATCTCACTGCGCTTGAAGTTAGGGATATTTAAATTCTCACGAAGATGTAGTTACTTGAGTACCTAGTCTATAAAAAATAAATCTCATATTCTGGCAATAATTCCCTCATGGGTGATAGATGAGCTATGAATAGTTCATCTGTCACCTGTGAGGGGATTTTTTATTAACTGTGAAGCCGTTTTGTTGATTATTATTACCAGCATAACGGTCAGCGGTGACTATCATATTTAGGTGTTGTTACTTCTAAAACATACCGTTTTTTGGGGCCTTCGCCTTAGATAATTTTCAGCAAATTGAAACGTTTAACAAACTTGCCAGTATTGATGTCTCTAAGTACAGTGATCGTAGCGATTAACGCGATGACGCTGCGGGTAAATAAACAAGCTGAATAATTTAAAGACCACAATTCCGATTTGTTTCAGAATTGTGGTCTTTTTATACCGTTAATTTAAGTTGGCATGCCAAACAGCGGACCAAAGGGCTTATTTGCCTGTTGTTTCGTTTGTTATAGTTGTGCTTTCATTTTCACTGTTAACCGTCTTTGAGTCGCCACCATCATCGTTGGGATTAGTCTTAGGCGTTGGGTCTACTAAGAAGCGGTTTGGTCGTTTGGACTTCTTAGCTAATAATATCCATTCGACGAGTTCAAGTGCGAAAAAAATCAGTAGTGCTAAAAATCCTCGTTCAAAATTGGTCATAGCAGCGTTCACATGGCCACCTTCGTAATTTACGACTAACAAGATCAGTTCATACATAGTGGCTAAGAATAATAGCAAGCGAGTTACCCAAAGGCCGATAATCCAGTGTGCTGACCAGTTAAAGTCGTGGGAGCGACGAACAGCAATCGTGAACTTAGGAATGAGCGTTGCCAACGTGAAAATAATGGCAAGGATGACAAACGTATTGGCGAATACACTGTTCTCACCACCGGCAAACAGCCAGTGGGTAAGGTGAGGATTTCCAGTTCCCACACGGGCCGACGGATGGTCGTTGAAATCAAAGGCTCGCAGATATTGCATGGCCTGAAACAGGATTTCAAAAAAGAGGTTAACTAGAAAAGCCCACCAAAATTCGGCCCGGGTCGCTACACCCTTAATATGAAATGATTGTTGCCAAAACTTTTTGTACGCGACTAACATGATGATTCCCCTCACATTTCTTAGCAGAATTATACCATGCGACCCCGCAATAAAAAGTAAAGCAACCCTTAATTCTGACTTTGGTAACGTAAATTTGTATAATAGCGTCATGAGAAAGAAGGCGAACCATGATTTTTGAAAAGTACCATCCGATCATGACCAAACATTATGAGTTAGACTGGCTAACCACATTTAAAGTGAAAGAGGTTTTTGCATTACGTCATGATGCCAGTGTAGCAAAGTTAACTAATCGGGACGTTGATGCAACCATTATGGACACGGCTGCCCACGTAAATCGTGTCATGAGTAAGATTATGCATAATGATGCTTTGGTTTGGGGCATTGGTGACAAACGGACGGGTGAATTCTTAGGGACATTTGGGTTTGATTCTTTTGTGGCGGATCGAACAACTGCAGCAATTACGTTTGAACTATTGCCGTCTGCTCAGCGTCATGGTGTCATGAGTGAAGTGTTGAGTCATATGTTGTCGTTTGCGTTTGATGAACTCGATCTTCAAAAGGTTATTGCAACCGTGCAACCAGCCAATGTTCAGGCCGTCATGCTCTTGAAGGGGCAGGGCTTCATGTTGGGTAGCGAGACGACGGGTGAGCTACAGCTTGAACTGAAACAAGACGAACGGTAATTTTGGATAAAACAAAGTTTACCAAAATCTGATAAAAGCGCTACAATGAAATTAACGAGCCGTCCCCACAATGCGTGGGACTTAATGGCGCCCGTTTCTTTTCCATTTAAAAGAGGCGAATATCATGGCTAAATTGAGTAAGGAAGAACGTAAGGCTTTGATCGAAAAGGCCGAAGAAGATCGTGCTAAGAACCCGAGGCCAGAATCAAAAGAATCTGGTTTTGCCACGATTGATGCAGATGCAAAGAAGTTGGAAGACGAAAACTAGTTTTCCAACGTGGTTGCTTACATAGGTAAGCGTGCCGAGTGATAACAATTGTTGTCACTATTAATAAAAATAAGGTTAAATGATGCATATTAAATGTGTCATTTGGCCTTATTTTTATTTATGTTATGTCTGTGCAGAAGACATCCTCAATGTGTCACTCAAAAATCGCATGCAAAACATGGAATGCGGTATAATTTAGCTAACAATCAACAAACGTTTGGAGGCGAATTGTCATGGCAGATGCATTGGAATTAGCACGGCGGGTCCGCGATGGTGAAGTGACCAGTGAGGCCTTGGTCAAAGCGGCTCTTGCGCGGATTGAAGCGACCAACAATGACTTGAACGCGGTCGTTCACACGCGTCGTGAAAAAGCGCTGTCGGAGGCCCGCCAGTTGCAGGATCTTGGTCAGCCATTTTTAGGCGTGCCACTGCTATTGAAGGATCTCGGCCAAAATTTGAAGGGTGAACCGGCCACGCTGAGTGCACGCTTATTCAAAGATGAAATTGCGGGTCAAACAGATAATTTTGTGGCAGCATTGCAAGATGCTGGTTTTATCATAATTGGTCAAACGAATGCGCCAGAGTTTGGCTTCAAAAACATTACTGATCCGGTGCTGTACGGTAAAACGCGGAATGCGTGGGATCGCGACTATTATCCGGGTGGTTCATCAGGCGGCGCAGCGACAAGTGTTGCGGCCGGTTATGTACCATTGGCTGCCGGTAATGATGGCGGCGGATCGATTCGTATACCAGCCTCATTCTCCGGCTTGATCGGATTGAAGCCCACACGTGGGCGAGTGCCTGTCGGTCCTGATGGCTGGCGTGGTTGGGCTGGCGCGTCCATTAATTTTGCGTTGACGCATTCAATTCGCGATACAGCAGCCTTATTAGACTGGCTGCAAACGTACCAACCGGAGGCGCCATTTAGTACGCCGGTTAACCTACAAGGGTTCGCTGCGCAACTCTGGGATCAGCCGGCTCATCTGAGAATTGCTTACAGTACAAAATCCCCCGTCGGTACGCCTGTTTCTAAGGCGGCTGTGCAGGCAGTTGAAGACGCCGTGACATTCTTACGGGAACAGGGCTACGAAGTGGTCGAAAAGAGCAATCCATTGGATGGTGTGGCACTCATGCGGTCTTACTACATGATGAATGGTGCTGAAACAGCTGCGATGTTTGACTCCGTTAATCAAGCCTTAGGACGTTCGGTTGAGCCAGACGATATGGAACGATTGACATGGTTGATCTATCAGGCAGGGCTAGGTGTCACTGGCGCACAGTATAGTCAGGCAATGGGTCTATGGGATCAGGCTAGTGCACAGATGAATGACTTTTTGGACACGTATGATCTGTACCTCACCCCAACGTCTGCTTATCCAGCGCCACGTTTGGACAATCCATTGGTGGATCCAGATATAGATGCTCAAATTGATCATGTGACGCGGATGAAATCATCTGAGCGATTGCAGCTGTTGTGGGATTATTTTGAACAGGCACTGACATTGTCGCCATTTACACAACAGGCTAATTTGACAGGACAACCGGCTATCAGTTTGCCAACATTTGTGACTGACGCAGGCTTACCAATTGGCATTCAGTTTACCGCCCGCAAAGGTGATGAACTGGCGTTGTTGCGCATTGGTCGTTTGTTTGAACAACAACATCGGCTGAAACTACCCACATTTGAAGAGGAATAACAGGATTTAATAATGAATGAAACAATGTATGATTTAACAATTATTGGTGGCGGCCCCGTCGGTTTATTTGCTGCTTTTTACGCAGGTTTGCAGGAGTTAAAAACGCAAGTTGTTGAGAGTTTGCCCCAGGTCGGTGGCCAATTAACCACGCTGTATCCGGAAAAACGCATTTTGGATGTGGCTGGTTTTAGCCATGTAACAGCGCAAGAATTAGTCGACAAGTTAGTGGCACAAACGAGTGAATTCCCAGTTACGATAAAGACGGAAACAACGGTGACTAACGTGAGTGGTCAACTGGGTGATTTCACGATCACGACCAACAAGGATGTAACCCATTCTAAGGCCGTTTTGGTCACTACGGGTAATGGTGCTTTCACGCCGCGTAAACTGGCTGTGGATAATGCAGAGGCGTTTGAGGGGCGCAATCTATGGTACTTTGTGCCGAAGGTCGCTCAATTTAAGAATCATGACGTGATGATTGCTGGTGGCGGAGACACTGCCATTGATATTGCGTTGATGTTAGAACCGGTGGCCCATCATGTATATTTGATGCACCGCCGGGATTCGTTCCGAGCGTTGCCACACAGCGTGACTAGGCTGAATGAATCCAGTGTTGAAACGGTTACGCCTTATCTTGTGAGCGGGCTGGCAGCAAACGGCAATCAGGTAACAGTCGACTTAAAAGAAATGAAAACTGACAATCACCGAGCGGTTACCGTGGACGATCTGGTTGTGAATTATGGCTTTATTTCTGATCACAGCGTGTTTGAAAACTGGGACCTGCAGTTTAACCAAAACCGGCAACAAGTGGCTGTCGATGGTAGTATGAAAACTAGTATCGACGGCATTTATGCCGCTGGCGATACAGCCAGCTATGATGGTAAGGTGGCCTTAATTGCGACAGGATTTGGCGAAGCAGCTACGGCTGTTCACGCAGCTGCGTTTGCTATTGATCCGCATCACCGTGGCCCAGTGCACAGTACGTCGGTTCACTTACCCAACGAATAATCAGTGAAAACGATAACTTCTGACAATTATTGTTTTTATCGCTTTATGTCGGTTGAAAAACGGCTATAATGGTATCTACTAATGTCTTTTTAATTTATGTAAAAGCCCTGTGAAAGGATGTGCTTCACATTAAAAAAGTTATGAGCTGGGTGTGGCCAGTTTTAATTGGTTTTGCCATTGCAATGTTAGTTAAATGGCTTCTGATTGCACACGTACGTGTTGACGGCCCCTCGATGTTGCCTAACCTTCAGAATGACGAGCGGGTGTGGGCCTTTAAGCAGGCGCCATTAAAGCATGATCGTGTCATCGTATTTAAGGCTTACGGTGTGGACCCACAGGCGACTGATACTAAAGTTATGTATGTTAAGCGGATTATTGGAATGCCTGGAGACACGATTGATTATCATGCTGATGGAAAGTTATACGTAAACGGTAAGTTTGTTTCTCAGAGCTATATCACCAAAAAACAGCAACAGGCTGGTACGTTAACAGCTTTGCCGCATAACGGTAACGACTACAAAGGGTTTAATCTAAAAACACTTAGCTATGATGAAAACTGGACACGTAACGCTGGCGTCACTAAAGTTCCTAAGGATAGTTACTTTGTTCTCGGGGATAATCGTGCGGTATCAAACGACAGTCGGTACTATGGCTTCGTACCGAAGAGCAAAGTTGTCGGCGTCGTTAAAGCCTATCCGTGGTCAGAGCATCATGAGCAAATTAACGTAAAATGAATTTAATTTAGTTGAAGAAGGGACGATAACGCCAAGTTTAGGCATTATTGTTTCTTTTTTTATGCTTGAATTGTCAAATTAAGTGCAACACTACATTAAAGAATATTTCATAAGGCGTTTTCCATCCGAGACATTTACGGGGACGATTATTCATTTGTTC
>NZ_WEZT01000014.1:0-8351 GCF_009863985.1 Furfurilactobacillus milii
ACCAGCGACCGCTTAAAATACTCGACTGGCAAACACCGTATCAGGTTATGCTGACAAATTTGTCCAAAAATTCGGATTAAATTTGCAATCTACCATATATTGATCGGATTCGGAATCTTCAAGGGCAGACGGCGCGTAAAGGAAAAAATCCCTTTTCAAGATGGTCTATTGGTGAAGGACTGAATAAAAAAAGCTTAGATACAATAATTCCGATATATGACCCAAAATCATCGTGGCAGACGCCGTACACAGTTATTCGGCAAAATATTGAAGGCTGGATTGAAGATGCAATCAAGCGCGGGGGGACTTATCATGTCTGACTCCCAAACGGAAACTGAAATGAATCAATTCAGGCAAGATCGACGAGAACATCTCACGATGATCCAGACTACAATTTCTCGAATGTCTTCTAACTCATTCTTAACTCGTGGGTGGGCAGTCACAATTTTTACAGGATTATACACGCTGTATGCTACAAGCGGCAATGACCCTTTATTGGTGGTGATTGCAGGTGTTGTTTGCATATTTTGGCTGATGGATAGCTATTACCTAGGTTTAGAGCGAGCATATCGTGATCTATTCGACACCGTTCGTCAGTCAAAGGCTGCTTCCATTGATTTCGACATGCGCGCTGATATGCAGAATCGTTGGCTTAAAGCAATTCGAAGCCGAATTTTTTTGATATCATATCTTCCCGTTTTGGGAATCACAATCGCGATACTGATAGTAAGGCATTTGAGAATAGTCTAAAAACAGTCTTTTGATTGGTAGCAATGGTTTGAAATGAAGCTGTGATAAAACACAGATAAAAAGATCAGGACTCGGAAATTACGAAGATTTCTAATCGTGGTCTTTTTTCTCTGACCGTGAATCTGGTGAAGTGTAAATAAACCTTCAGATGGTCAAAAACTGATTCAACATCCATTTTTTATTAGTGAATCAACGATCGATTGTTGGCTTTTATTGAAGATTTAAGGGAGATAGAGATGGAATTTAAGTGTAAAGCCCTACTTTTCTTTTCGCATGACGTATTTTTAAAAGTTGGGATGTATACCTTTGAAATCGAGATACTAGCCATCTTTATCATGATAATCCAGCTCATCACTTTACAATCATAAGAACGCACTTGTGCCCGTTTCCCTTGAGCATCGTGCCATACGTAATCAACAGTGTTTAGTCAGGAAGTTAATCGGCAACAAAGACGTAATTAGCTTATGAACCGTACCCAGCGTCGGCGATGAGATAGTTTCCCAACACGCGTTATGCGCAATGTTTCGAGAAATGTAATCCAAGCCCACATGTCCGTTAGGTTAAGGAATAGCTGATATCCAAAGACGAACTGATTGCCGGCCAATTGTGTGCCATTTTTCGACGACTTTGTACTGAAGGTTTATACTTCTTTTTGCATTCATAAACTTGCTAAATCGCATCGATATCAGTAATCTGAAATGATATTCGAATTAAAGGAATGAGTGTGGTATGTACAAACGAATCCTAGCAGTTGCCGGCTTTGCGTTTATTGGTGGTGCCTTACGCGAAACGCTAGAACTGTGGTGGCCGTTTTCAACGAATTGGTTCGGCACCACCATCTGTATCAACATTGTCGGGGCGTTCTTGCTCGCCATGATCAACTTTTGGGTGGCAAATCGGTTTGCGTTGCCTAGCCAGATTATCTTAGGGCTCGGGACTGGTATGATTGGCGCCTTTACGACATTTTCGAGTTTTTCGTTGGAAATCGTGAAGCTGCTTGATGCTGGTCAGATTGTGATCCCGGTTATTTATGTCCTCCTTTCCATTGGCGGCGGGGGGTTAGCCGCGTGGAGTGGTCAGCGCCTGGCAGATCGTTTGCTAGGCGACCGAATGGATGGTGATGATAATGTTTAACTGGACTTCGGTAGTGTTGGCTGGTGGCGGTGCGGCAATTGGTGCGACAGTGCGATATCTTGTCATGCAGATTGCCCAACTAATTTCACACTGGCGTCTACAACACAGTGGTCGCGTGCCATCACGATTCCCGTGGCCGACATTTCTCATCAATGTTAGCGGCAGTTTCATGCTGGGCTGGGTGATGAGCAGTGGTTTGAATACTGGCATAAAGGTGCTGGTTGGTGCTGGGGTGCTTGGCGGCTTCACCACGTTTTCAACGATGGCAAACGAAATTGTGTTGTTAGCACGTGATCAACGTTTAAGACTGGCTGTTTGGTATGGGATATTTTCACTTCTCTGCGGCGTACTGGCAGCAGTGGTTGGTATGAAATTGAACTAATAACTGACAGGTGTTTGAAAGACTTGAAAAATCGAATTGCAGTATACTGAAAGTAATACTTCATGCAAAGTTGGGAGAAACAATGAAAATTGCAGTTCTAACGGATAGTTCGGCTTATATCAGTCAGACCGATTTCGACCGTTATCACATTTATGTTATTAATGATCCAGTGTTGTTCGGCAACCATGTTTATCACGAAAACGTGGATCTGGATTCGGCCAAGTTCTACGCGATGTTGAAAACGGAGCATGTGACACCAACGACATCACAAGCCTCAAATGGTGAAGTGCAACGTGTGCTGGATCAAGTGGTGGCCGACGGTTATGACACGGCCATTATCGTTGGTCTATCCAGCGGTATCTCGGGTTTTATCTCTAACGTTGAAGCGTATGCGCCAACAGTTAAGACTATTGACGTGCATGTGTGGGACTCACGGATTGCCTGTTCCGGCGCTGGTAACCAGGTGCTATTAGCTGCCGCGTTGGCTGAAAAGGGACTTAGCGTCTCACAGATTTTTTCGCGACTGGCTAAGCTACGTGAAACCACAAAGGTGATGTTTGTGGTGAACGACATGCGTCACTTGATGCGCACTGGGCGAATTTCCAACGGTCAATCGCTGATCGGAACCATGTTGCAGATCAAACCGATGCTGGCGTTTACACCAGAAGGTAAGATTGTAGCAACTGGCCGTGAACGGCAAATGAAGCGCGCCTTTCAGACGATTCAGACGAGTTTTAAACAAATCGTGGCTGATGCAGGCTATCCAATGCGTGTCAGTATCGTGGATGCGAATAACCCTGAACTGAAGGCACAGTGGCTGACAACGGCCAAAGATGAGTTCCCCGAGGTAACGTTTGAAAGTAGTATTATTGGACCGCTGATCGGGGTTCATACGGGTGAGAAAGCGATGGGATTCATTTATGCGCGTGATTGGCAGACATTGGTTGATTAAGGCTGCCAATACAAATTGAAAAAGCGATTTCAGTGACGTGAAAAGCGTAATTGGTATAGACACCGATTACGCTTTTGTTATGCCATTTTAAAACTGTGAAAGCAAAATTGGATTGAAAGAAAAAAGTTGAAAAAGTTTTCGCTGCTGAAAACAATTGGTACAGTTGGAGTTTGAAGACTGGTATAGGTCAATGCAGACGTTTGAACGCTTGCATATCAATTCTGTAAATGTAAACTATTCACATTGGTATAAAACGAATTTAGAGAATTGATATGGGAGTGCGATGAACATGAAGGATTACTTTTAGCGAATTGGCCGGTCATTGATGTTGCCGGTCGCCACGCTGCCCGCTGCAGCGCTGTTGATTGGGATTGGAAACTGGCTTGGCGGTAAAACAACTGTCGGTGTGTTCCTGGTTAACGGTGGAACCGCAATTTTGGATAATTTGGCGTTACTGTTTGCGATTGGTCTGGCATTAGGAATGTCGGAACGACAAGACGGCGCGGCCGCAGTAGCTGGTTTGGTCGCCTACATTGTACCGGATTATATGTTAAACCCAACGCAATTGGCGACGTTGCTGCATATGAAGGTGAGTGCTGTGAATCCGGCGTTTACAGCGATTCATAATAATGTGCTGATTGGAATTATTGCGGGACTAATCGCCGCCGCACTTTATAACCGCTTCCATGAAACTAAATTGCCGATGGCCTTATCCTTCTTCTCGGGCAAACGGTGTGTCCCGATTCTGGCAGCCGTGACAATGCTGGTTGTGACGCTGGTGATGTTGTTTGTATGGCCAGCCGTTTATGGCGCACTCGTGTTGTTTGGGACATCGATTGCTAAGCTTGGTTGGGTCGGTGCTGGACTATATGGTTTCTTCAATCGACTGCTGATTCCAACGGGGCTACATCATGCGCTGAATGCTGTATTCTGGTTCAACGTTGCCGGAATCAACGACATGGGTAAGTGGCTCGCTGGCACTGGTGTTAAGGGTGTGACCGGGATGTACATGGCCGGGTTCTTCCCCGTCATGATGTTTGGTTTACCAGCTGGTGCTTACGCAATTTACCGGAATGCCAAACCGCAGAACAAAAAGAAGACGGGTTCGTTGATGTTGGCGGGGGCGTTTGCTTCCTTCTTCACCGGTGTCAGCGAACCATTAGAGTTCTCGTTTATGTTTGTTGCCTGGCCATTGTATGTATTGCACGCTATTTTCACTGGGTTATCCTTGGCGTTTGCGGCGGCAATGCACTGGACTGCTGGCTTTTCCTTTAGTGCAGGATTTGTGGACTTCTTGTTAAGTACACGGATGCCACTAGCACATCTGCCATTAATGTTGCTTGTTCAGGGGATTGTGATGGCTGGCATTTACTACTTTGGTTTTGATTTTGCGATTAAACGCTTTGATTTAAAGACACCAGGTCGTGAAGACGACGTTGCGTTGGCCGATGATGACGCAATCGACGTGGATGGCGCCACAGATGACAAGTACCTTCGTCAAGGCCGCCGTATCTGGGCAGCCATTGGCGGTAAAGATAATATTCAGCAAATGGGTAACTGTACGACGCGATTACGTTGGAAGCTAAACGACACTGGCAAGATTGATCAGCCAGCGATTAAAGCTGCTGGGGTGCCAGCGGTTAACGTTTTGGACAAACACAACGTGCAGATTATCGTTGGCACCGAAGTTCAGTTTGTGGAAGACGCACTGGAATCCATCTATCGTGGTGAAGTGCCAGCGGTTGCGACGGCTGGTGTGGATGAACCCGCTGGTAACGCGGTCGATGTACTAACGCCAACGGATGATGCAGCGACAACCACGACCACGTTTGCGGCAGTTGCGACAGGCCGGTTGGTCAAACTGAGTGATGTGGCGGATGATACGTTTGCCGGTAAGGTACTGGGCGACGGGTATGCCGTTGAGCCAAGTGCGAATACGATTGTTAGTCCGGTGGCTGGCAAACTGACGATGGTTTTCCCAACCAAGCATGCGTTTGGTGTTACGACGGCTAGTGGTCTAGAGATTCTGGTTCACGTGGGCATCAACACCGTTGAACTGGATGGCAAACCATTTGAAGTGTTGGCAACAGTCGGTGATGAATTAACAGCCGGTCAGCCTGTCTTGGACGCAGATATTCAAGCTATTCGGGATGCTGGCAAACATGCCACGACGATGGTTGTCGTGACCAACATGGATCATGTAGATGATGTTCAGGTAGATGCTGTGAAGAATGTCGACGCTGGTGATGACGTGGCTGTCGTTAAGGGTCACTAAACTGTCATTTGAAAGTCACTGTAACTTTGCTGGCGGAATGCGTATACTGGTGGAAAGAGTAATGCCGAAACGCATTTTTAGGGGGAAGTCACGTGGCAGATAATGAACATGATATTGTTGCGAAACCATTGAAAAACGCGGGTGCCAGTTTGGTATCCAACACGATTTTACAGGGTAAAGGGCCGTTGAAGTATGCGATTCGTGAAGACTCTGTCGCAGATGCCGATAACGGCTGGCGATTCTTCGCGGAGAATGATACAGATCCGCTGAGTACGGAGATGACGCCGATTGATTTCAACCTGATTTTACAGATGCAACCGGCCGTGTTTGGCATCTATGAATACCCAGCAGGTAGCACCCTGCAACTCGTCGTGTCACCAGATGGCGCCGCACAGTGGTGGGATAATGATTTGGAACACCCTGTTAAGGTGCGGGCACCAAAGGCTGCAGAGTTGGCGGATGACGACAACTCTGATGCTGCAAATGAAAGAAAATAATACAAAAAAGTCACCAGTCACAGTGTTTCGCTAAGATACTTGCGAAATTAATTGTGACTGGTGACTTTTTTGTCTGACGAGATTAGTCGCGACCAAGAACGTGTTGCAGGGTAGTGATGCACTTATATAACACTGGTCGAACAGGTCGCTCAAAAACGCCGACTGTTTCAAAGGTTGACCCTTCAAAGCCTTGTTTGAAACGCAGAACACCATCGTGACCGTCGAAGGTACCGGTAACGTTGTAGAAATTATAGTTTGTGATGTGTTTTTGCACACCCATGGTTAACATGTGATCTTGAATCACATAGGGTGCCAAGAAAATCTTGAAATCTTCATTGGTAAAGCTAAAGTCATACGCAATTTCTTGAGGTTGGATGATAAACATTGCGCCTGCGGGTACCGCAACGTCACCATATTGCGCACGTAAGTCCTCAGCAATTTTGATGTGTTTTTCATGTGGTGCGATTTGTTTTTCAAACTGAGCTTTTTTAGTTTTATGCGACTTACTGTCAGGGTACTCAACGAGGGCCGCGTCTTCCTTAGCAATATTTTCCTGGATCTTCCGAATGGTGTCTTGCTGTTCACGAATGAAGTCAGGTAAATTTAGTTCGGCAAAGATGAATTTAATGTTATGATAGATTGTAAAATTAATCCGAACGCTGTTCGGACAAAAAAGATCAGCTTCCTTTAAAATGGTGTTTACCACAAACCCATCTTTTAGGAGCTGAACGTGATAAAGTAGAAGTACCCAAAGTAATCACTCCTTATAGCTGGTTGGGATTAACTACTATCATTGTAAGAGATTGCTTTGG
The DNA here is from genome assembly GCF_009863985.1 of Furfurilactobacillus milii. GTDB lineage: Bacteria > Bacillota > Bacilli > Lactobacillales > Lactobacillaceae > Furfurilactobacillus > Furfurilactobacillus milii_A. Next base: position 6,803 of record NZ_WEZT01000014.1, read on the forward strand.
GCCTTTTTTTTTTTTGTTCGGATTAATTATAGAATTTGCCAACAATAATAATATTGTGATAAGTTATTAACTGTTGTGGAGAGTTACTCAAGTCTGGTTGAAGAGAAATGTTCTTTTGAATGTTAGGTCACTCGTGGCGCGGGGGTTCAAATCCTTCACTCTCCTTATATAGTAAAAGCATCAAGACATTTTAGTCTTGATGCTTTTTTGTAAACAGAGAAGAAAAGCGATTTGATTAGGCGTTAAGCGGATAAGGAGGGTGAACCAGCAACCGCTCATTGGTTGTGATTATCCAAATCATTTCATTACTTATGTAATGATGGCGCAAAAAAAGCCCTCGTAAACTTTGACCAGCGGAGAAGGCTTAATTTGTGCTATTTGAATTAAACTTCGAAAACGGGCCACCGCTCTTAAAGCGGCAACTGAGGGGCTATCAGTGTACCAGCACCGATAGCCTTTTATCTACACACATATTTTACCACAAAGGATTACTTTAGAAATCGTAATAACATTTAAACGCGTATCAAAGCTGTCGGTCTGACGATTAACATAACAGCTATCAGTCAAACTTACTTTTGGTGATCTTCAGCCCACTTACCGTGGCGAATACTAATGGCCATGTAAAGTACAAAGGCGATTGTGGTTGCGCGAGCTAGCATACGCCCACCCTTACTGCGAGTGTTAAAATCATATCCCCATCCGAATCGACGTGGTTTGAATAAGCGATGGTAATCGTGTTTAACTGGTTTCATAAATACGTTCCTCCTTATCGCGAGTGACGAACAATGAACGGCAACTTTACTAACTCAATTCTACTTGGCGCGCTCCAAAATTTCGATTAAATTGCCTTCAAAATCGTTAATATAAATGGCTTGAAGATCGCCATCCGGTGTCGGTCCAGCGATAATGGGTACCCAGTAATTTTGTAAGTGACTGATAACATCCTTGATCCGGTCATGAGCGTGAAGAATGAAATCTGGTTGGGCAACATCTTTGTGGGCTTCATGTTTAGGCACAATAATGAAAGTCAGTGGTTTACCAGCTACTGTGACTGTTTCAGTGCCATCAGGTAGGACATCGTCAGGCATGTCGAAGACCTCGTGATAAAAACGCCAAGCACGTTGTGGATCGCTAACGTTAATTTGATACTGACTGATGGTGCGCACATTCATGGCGGAAGCCTCCCAATAATTATCTTATGTCGATTGTAGCATATTGCGTCATTGTATCTCTCGTTTTGACAGTTTGCATCAAAGGGTGTTTTGCCAGTGCAATCCGACATTTTTGAGAGACAGATTAGCGAATCAAGGAGGGCATTAAACGCAAAAAAAAGGGAACTTCACTAAAGAAGTTCCCTAGGACCCGAAGTCCTGTCGCCTTAAGATCATTTCTGATCGACACCTGTGTGTCTGTAGTCTAAATGTACAATAAGTTGCCATGATTTTCAATTGGCAAATTACAACTTTAATTCGAACACCGATTGAAAAACTCAATGGCAGTATGATGATCAAGCGTTTTTAATGGTCGATGATTAATTAGGTCTAAGGAT
>NZ_WEZT01000014.1:8451-37545 GCF_009863985.1 Furfurilactobacillus milii
GCTCAAAGTAATTCTCCTCACAATGTTAGTATTCGACCACTACCATTGTAAGCAATCACTTTGAGTTTTTTGTTCGAATTAATTATAGAATTTGCCAATTAAATAAAATCCATTAATCTGTCTTTAACTCTTTTCAGAATGGCATCGTGGAAAATAATATTTTCGGAAATGTTATACGTCGAGAATTTTTTAATTCTCAGCTTACTAATTGCTTGAATGTTTGCGACATCAACAAAAGTGTTTTTGTTATATTTGGCAATTTTCTTTTGTAAAATGGTTAACTGTGATAATTCGGCGTCAATTTGTTTGGCTTCCATGTTTATTTTGTCTGCCTGAGTGAAAATAGCCTCTGCGTGTTTAATGAATAGTTCAATCGAATTGATATCTTCATGGTTAGAAACGTTCTTCAATTGATTTATGAAATGATACAAACCGCTAGCTTGATAATTTTCTATTTCTAGATTTTTGTCAAATGATCGGATATCAAGATTGCGTGCTTTCAAAAAGGCTATTTCTGCGTTTGAAAAGTTGATATCTAATTCTGAAGGAACGCTCTTAATGCGTGTTGATAGGTGGATGAGTTTATCTCTCAAAAGAGAAATTTGTTTTTGAAAATGAATCAAGATATTTGAAAAGAGAGCATCACCTAGTGGTAAATAATTTTGTTTTCTATGATCTTTAGAGCTGAGTGGTACCACAATTAGATTTCTGTTGTAGATAGAATCTTTTTTTGATAGGACTAGTGCAAAATGTCCCTGACTTATTTCACTGCCAATTCGGACTCCAAAGTCAACCATTACAACGATTCCTGCCCGGAAGCGACGATAATATTTTGGTAAATTATTTTCATCTTCCTTATTAAGCCAATACCCGTAAGAGTCCATCCAATAAGGTAAAGTGTCAATTTTCTTAGAAAGATGTTTTTCACTGTAGTAAACATGGTTAAATCTTTTTAGATGCTTTTCGCGGAGTTCGCGTTTCATTGTTGTATCTCCCTATCTTTTCTTTGAGGGAACGAAGCGGGTTTAAGGTGTGGGTTCGCATTGGTAAAAGCCCTCGCGAGTGTGTTATATTATTAAATACTGTATATATGAAGAAGACTGTGTCAAACGGTCGCTGGATGAAATTAAAAACGCGATTTAAAGGGCCGGGATGGACGTTTTGGACATGCCGGTTTTCTATCGGACACAGCACGACTAAGGGAAAAAGAGAGTAACGAAATGAGTTTGTTAGAAGTATCTGGTTTATCGATGAGCTTCGCCGATAAAAACTTATATGAAGATGCCAGCTTTCAATTAGAGAAGGGTGAACATCTCGGGATTGTCGGACAGAACGGTGCCGGTAAATCAACATTGATTAAAATTTTAACGGGCACGGTGTTGCCTGTTGAAGGTAGCATTAAGTGGCAAAAAAATATTCGTATTGGTTACTTGGATCAGTACGCTGACATTCCAGAAGGGATGACGCTGATTCAATTTTTGCACACGGCTTATGCTGACTTGTACGCTATGGACGAGCAAATGCAGAAGTACTACGCAGATTATGCTGAATCCATGGATGACAAGTTGCTGGAAAAGGCTGGGCGAATTCAGGATGAACTGGCGGCACGTAACTTTTACGAAGTTGAAACTGAAATTGAACGGGTCATCAGTGGTTTAGGGTTGAACGAAATCGGCAAGGACCACGTCGTTTCAGAAATGTCTGGTGGGCAACGGTCAAAGATTATTTTGGCTAAGTTGTTGCTGGAAAATCCTGATGTCATTCTGTTGGATGAACCGACTAACTACTTGGATGTTTCACACATTCAGTGGCTGGAAGATTATCTGAATGGCTTTGAAGGTGCCGCGATGGTCATTTCACATGACTATGACTTCTTGGAAGCTGTGACAAACGCCATCTGTGACGTTTCGTTTGGTCAGATCACGAAGTATCGTGGCAGTTTCAAGAAGGCCATGAAGCAGAAGGAAGAGAAGCGTGAGGCGCAAGAAAAGGCTTACGAGAAACAGCGTGTCGTGATCGAAAAGAACGAAAAGCTGATTTCTAAGTTCAAGGCTGGTTCACACTCTAACTTGGCCAAATCACGTGAGAAGATGCTAAAACATATGGATCGGATCGATCCACCGTCAGATGCATTGCAGGCACGATTTGACTTTCCATATTTGGATACGGGTTCGCAAAACGCATTGGTGGTTCGTAAAATCTCTGTTGGATATGAACATCCGTTGCTTGCACCCGTGACGTTTACGCTGGGTACCGGTCAGAAGATTGCGTTTGCCGGGTTCAATGGGGTCGGTAAATCGACTTTGATCAAGTCCATTCTTGGTCAGCTAAAGCCATTGTCTGGTGAAGCTGAGTTTTCGCCATCTGCCAAGGTTAACTACTTCAGCCAAGATTTGGTGTGGGACGATGACAGCAAGACGCCTTTGCAAATTATTCAGGATGAATTTCCGACCATGTTGCCGAAAACGATCCGGACTAAACTGGGTGCGGCTGGGATCAATGCTGCTAACGTCATGAAGCCGATGAACCTGCTTTCTGGTGGTGAACAAACGAAGGTCAAGCTGGCTGTCATGGAATTGACGCCATCAAACTTCCTAATCATGGACGAACCGACCAACCATTTGGATGATGAAACAAAGCATGCCTTGGCTGATGCCCTGAACAAGTTCCGGGGCAATTTGATTATGGTTAGTCATGAGGAAGGCTTTTACGACGACTGGATTGATGAAGTACTGAACGTTGAAAAGCTGAGTTTACGGAAGTCAGATAAGTAGATAGGAGACAGAAATGACAGACATAAATATAGTCGAGGGCCAAACATTGTCGTTGGACGATGTAGAACCGGATCACCATTATGTGAAGTGTCATTTCACAGTTTCCAATGCGCCGATTCGACTGATGGATGCGAGCTTTGACCACTGCACGTTCGATCAAACAAACTTTGATAACGGCGATTTTAGCCGCGTAACGTGGACGCACAGTCAGTTTTTAAATGCGACTTGGCGTGAGACGAGCTGGTTCGATTGCAACTTGAAGAGTTTACAGTTAGCCGGCAGTGATTTTAGCGAATCTGTGATGAAGAACACGACATTTGATGCCTGCAAACTAACATACGCAAACTTCAGCGAAATGCGCGTAGAAAATAGCAAATTTTTAAATTGCGACTTACTTGAAAGTGCATTTCAGGCCATCCGAGCTAAGAAAACCATTAAGTTCGATGGCTCGCGGCTAACTGGGGCCGACTTTGTCGAAACACGGTTGAAAGGTTTTGACTGGCATGAGGCGGAGTTTGACACGTTGAGTATGAGCGCCAACTTAGCTAGCGGACTGGTCGTGAGCCAGTATCAGGCCGCTCAGTTAATTGGGATGTTTGGGATTGAAGTTAAATAAAATGAAGTCGCTAATCACGTGTAAATTGTGGTTAGCGACTTTTTTGTCTGATTTTGAAAACTTTCGTTGCGGTTATACTGAAATGATGGTTTTCAAGCTTGGATAAATGACAGATATAAATGTGTAAGATAAAATATGGTTATCGAATCATAGCGTTAAAGTTATTGGTACAAACTAACATTGGCTATAGAACAAAGGGGATATTAAGATGAAAAAGACAATATCCATCGCTCCAACAATTATCGCTTTATTTGTAGTTGGAATTCTACCCTTTATCTCAAAAATGAACGAAGTGCTCAAAAGTACGATTACAGCTTATACGTTGTTCGGTTTAGCAGGCTACAGTTTTTTACTCATTTTTTTATATTGTATGCAGAACGCGTATCAAGCAAAAAATAAGCTAAATAGAAATGAAAAACTGTATGTTGGCTATTTTGTGATTTTGTTGATTGGATTAACTTTGTTTGGATTAACTTCGATGTTTTATCAGTGAACTGCTGAACATGATTCTTAGTTAAAAGTCGTACAATTCCAAACTGTAGTAAATGCCAAAAGTTCAGTTTATATTCACTTGAATTGTCAAATTAAGTGCAACACTACATTAAAGAATATTTCATAAGGCGTTTTCCATCCGAGACATTTACGGGGACGATTATTCATTTGTTCCCTTTCATGATTGTTTTCGCAAACATCATTTTACAGAAATTTGGCCATGGGCCATTCTTTATTTAATTAGTGTTGCACTTAAAGTGTAAATTCAAGCACTTTAAAAACAAACATAATTTCGACGACCGTATAACGTTAACAAACAAAGATAGTTTCAATTTACGCTGCTTACGGCCAAAGCATAGCAAACGCTCAAGGAGTGCGATGTGGCGCTTTTTTTCAAAATCAATACTCAGTTAACTACTGGTATTCTGAGTATTTAGTGACCATTTAAAAATCAAATAAATTGACGTACGTCATAGCGTACGCTAAAATGCTATTATTAATTCTAGGAGTGTGGAAAAATGAAAACATATACACCAACTAAATTACGCAAAGAGCTTTACACGGTCGTCAATGACGTCGTTGCTCACAATCAACCCGTTGAAATAACGCTCCAGTCAGAGAACCATGTTCATAACAATGGTGCGGTAATCATTAGCAAGGATCAGTATGAAGAGTACGAGAAAGACAGAGAGTTGGCTTTCTTGAAAGAAAATGGTGTTTTAGATGTTGTCAAAGACAGAATGGATCATGAAGGCCCAAGTGATTTTGATCCCCAAAATGCTTACTAACCGTGAATGCATTTACTGTTATTCCTCATAAGAAAGTTAAAAATGATGATGAACCAGTGCTTATTGCAGCTGGTCTGTTTGAAAACTACATGGCCATTGTTAAAATCTTGAAAGAAAACCCGTATAGTCGTGAACTCAATGGTTGGGAATTAATGGTTCCTCACAACAGAAAAATTTATTCTTGTCGTATAAACAATCAGCATCGTGTTGTATATACGGTCAGTAAACGTGAGCACATTGTCAAAATCTGGTCGGCGTGGTCCCACTATGAGAAGCGCCTGCCACGTAATTGCAAACCGACAGATTGATTTTTTAGAAAATTTGTAAAATATAGGCAGGCTAACGCGATGAGTGTTAATAACAATGGAAACGATGACGCTGCCATTATTCCAAGTAAAAACTGGTATTCAGTTGCTGAAACGCTGTATCTCGAAAACAATGGACCGATGACTAAGGTGCGCGTAGTCGTATTAATGATGACAGTGGGTATACGAGCGTTGACGATATTGTTTGGAATCAATTGTGATTGCCTTATTTAGTATTAAAGGTCTAATTATGACGGCGTTTGTCACTCGCAACGGATGCGGAAACAGCATACGCCAAGAGTGCAATCACTAAACCAACACCTAAATCTATTAGTGCGTTGAAGGGGAGGCGATTAACGCTGGTGTCGCCAGTTATTGGATTGAGAATTAGAGTTAATAAGAAAAAGAAGATAGCTAAATCAATCCCGGCAAACGCCGATCTTAGAATGAGCCAACGGCGTGTCTTGTTTTGATTTTTAAGCGTGCCATTTGGATCTTGGCTGCGAATGAGCTTTCCAATTGAAACCCCGCCAAACATATAGATTAAAATAGTTAATAAAGCTAAGAGACTGGTGCCGTGGCCGAGACTACCAGCAGGCCAATCTAACGCCAAACTGACTAGTGTGAAGGGAAGACTTAACACCGCGGCCCACAATAGTCCATTTAATAGGCGATTGTTTAGCGTTTGTGTCTGTGAGGATTCTTTAGGGTATACGAGATATTGTAAAAGTTTTAGCATGGTCTACATCTCCCTTGTTGATTTGTTCTAATAATAGAATAAGCTTGTTTCCAATGACAAGAAAGTGTTTTGCTTTGACGACGTGTCGCACCACGATTAAAGGCGTTTGATTCACGCATACGTGAGAGAATCAGTGTTGTTAATCCTTTTAAGGTAGAAGACAAACCGCATGCATTGTCTGATTCAGTTAATTAAAGTGTACAAAACAACAGGTCAGTTGGCTCGAATATTTGAGCCAACTGACCTGTTGTTCGTTATGACAATGTTATTTGGATCACGGAGATTTTTCCTTGTAAACAAGCGAAAAAAGAAATAATATGAAACATTTTGTTTTAATTACAACAAAATACTGTATAATCTTCATAACAAACTAGTTAACAGGAGAGAAATATGGAAGATGTATTACGTTCTATCGGTAAAATTTCACGTGCATTAGATGCGATTTCTAATATTGATTTCCAGAACATCGACCTTACCAAAGGCCAGTATCTGTATCTTGTGAGAATCTGCGAAAATCCCGGCATCGTTCAGGGGCGGTTGGCGGAACTCGTAATGGTGGATCGCACGACGGTGTCACAGGCGATAAAAAAGCTGGTTAACAATGGTTTTATTACACGTCAACACAGCGAAACAAACCTTAAAAATTATGAACTTTACCCAACGGCAAAAGGAACGGCCGTTTATCCACGACTCAAACGGGAAAATGCGTATTCGACTGACAAAACCCTGCAAGGCTTTTCAAAAGCAGAGGCCCAACAGTTGGCCACTCTTTTAGAACGCATGACCGTTAACGTTAACGAAGACTGGAAGTCTGTCAAAGCGGGCGTCCCACGAGATTACTAACAACCATGGAGGATTTATGACAGTACAAATAGCAGCAGTCACACCACAAGACGTAACAACGCTACGTGAGGTCAGTTGCGCAACGTTTCAAGATACATTTGGCTCTGAAAACAGCTCGACCGATTTACAAGACTATCTTGACCGCGCTTACTCAGTTGATCAATTGTTGACAGAAATCAATAATCCGGAATCCTGGTTCTACTTTATTAAAGTAGATCAGGCGGTTGCGGGTTATCTCAAACTGAACGTTGGCGAGGCACAAACGGAGAAAATGGGGGCAGATGCGCTAGAAATACAACGGATTTACATTCTGCCAACGTTTAAGCGTCAAGGATTGGGCACGCAATTATTCAATCAGGCAGTTACCACTGCCGAAGATTTGCACAAAAGTGCACTGTGGCTAGGCGTTTGAAAACACAATGATGCAGCTCGCAAATTCTATCATAAAATCGGGTTCCAACTAGCCGGCGACCACGTATTCCAACTCGGTTCCTCCGTCCAGCGCGACCTGATTATGAAACGCACGCTGTAACCTAAACTAAGCGAGATCTTCTGGCTCAATTTCAAGCGTTGGCCAGTGGGATAGAGTCGATAAATCCGTATCATAAGGCACACTGTAAACCATATAGTAATGTTCCGGGTTCTGTTTGCGCAGGTGAGTGAGCTGTTGTTGGGCCCGCTGAACGTCAGTTGTGACATAAAGCAAACCGACCACGCCAACCTTTTGACCATCTGTGTTCGACTCAGTCCAGCCGGCCAGGATTACTTTTAAGGGAGCTTTACCAGATAAGCCAAGCTGGATTAGTTCTTCATCGTTCATAGTTATAGCCGCCTTTCATCAAAAAATTTAAATCAGTCTAATGGTCACCTTTACCTGGCATATCATCAGCATTGTCCTGACTTTCAGGAGTCGGTAAACTGTTTAGAAATTCGATGGCCTGCTCACGATAATGATGTTCTGCGTTGACCTTAGTTAGGGTAGCGGCATCATGAGTTGAGGCGTGCCCGGTGAACATCAGTTTTTGATATAAATCGACATATGGGAAGTGCAGGTCTTTGGCACGCTGCAATTCGCCGTCCATGTCATACGGGACACGGCGAAAATCAACGTCTTCAATGCCTTTTTCTGAGATTGTGAGTAATAGGTAACTGGCTGCACGATTGGCCAACAGTTTATCGCGGGTAAACCAGATTTGACCGATGGAACCGGGATTCAATACCATCTGACCATTTGAGGTATATCGCCAAACGGGCGTATGCGTGTGCGCGTAAAGGGCCACATCTGCGGCGGGATTATTTTCGGTGAGGACGTCGAAGTTTGCTTGTGTTTCAGTAGGAAATAGCGAGTGACCGTGATTCTTAGTCGGGAGATTATGTGACATCGTGAAAACGAGATTATCAAGAACTTTTCGACCGGTCATAGGTAGATTACGTAACTGCGCCTCTCGTTGAGGCGTGTAGCGGGCATGCTCATACTGGGCCAAAATGGTGAAGTAAACATCAGTGGGATCGTCAAAGTTCACACCTTTTTTCGGTTTGCCCATGATAAAGTTGTAGTCACTTTCCCAGTTGCCCATAAGGTACTTAGTAGCGCCAACTTGTTCCAATAAGTCATAACATTCCGCTGATGTCGCGCCGCCAAGTGCAATATCACCCAGTGACCACACTTCATCGACACCATGCTTTTTCGCGTCACTGAGGGCAACACTCAATGCCGATGCATTACCATGACTGTCTGATAACACCGCAATTCGATAATCCATGTCATACCTCCGTCTCTCTTCAAATGTCTGATTATGGAGTGCCTGTTGGATCTTTACACTCTGCCTTTAGTTTACTGACCGTTTGCAAACTTGCAATCAAAAAGTTGCAACGAGGTAGACGAATAATCAAGTTAAGTGTAATCTTAACATTAAAATTCGATGAGGGGATGAGGACGATGACAGAATCACCATTATTTAACTTTGACACAAACCAGGTGGGCGTCACCGATCCGCATGAAGACCCCGAAATCATTGCGGAAACGAAGTGTCTATTTGCATTTGTAGAAACCGCAGACTTGGTAACTTTTTTACGACCATATCATCCAGCCGAGATAGGAACGTTTAGCTGTATTACCAGAGAATTTCCGATTTTGCGAATTGCAGTTAATGGTCAGCAATTGACAGTGATGCAGGCGCCACTCGGAGCTCCCGCTGCGACGCAGATTTTGGATTATTTGATTGGGCACGGTGTTAAGCAAATTATCAGTATGGGCAGTTGTGGCGTGTTAACAGATCACGCTGAGGGTGCCTTCTTGTTGCCAATGAATGCGTTGCGCGATGAAGGGACATCCTATCATTATTTGCCTGCAGACACGACGGTAACATTGAATCCGGTAATGCAGCAGGCAATTGAGACAACTATCAGCCAGCACCATGAGACGATTACCCGCGTGAATACGTGGACGACAGACGGGTACTTTCGGGAAACTGAAAAGTTGGTTGATCAATACCGCGCTGCAGGTTATCAAACGGTGGAAATGGAATGTGCTGCGTTGGCCGCTTGCGCCCAGTTTCGCGGTGTCGATTTTGGTCAGTTTTTCTTTACGGCTGATTCGTTAGCTCATGCCGATGCCTATGATAAACGTGATTGGGGCCGTTCGGCTCGACAAACGGCGCTACGTTTGGGATTAGCGACATTACTAGCATTACCTGATCCATTAAATTAGTGGACATGCATAAAATGATTTCGCAATAATGAAATTAATAAGAAGTTCGGAGGTCACTATCTATGGGGTGTGACAAACGTAAAACTGCACTTTGCTGAGACGTTAAGTAAAGTGGAGGACAATTAAATGATTAATATTAAAACCGTTTCGACGATGGACGAACAGGCTGTTGTAACACTGTACAAAGCGAACGGATGGATTGCCTATACGCAAAATTCGGAAGCACTGATGACAGCGATTGCGCATTCAGTCAACCTTGCGGCGTTCGATGGCGAAAAGCTCGTGGGGTTGCTACGCTATGTGACTGATGAGGTGTCGATTGCCTTTATTCAAGATGTTTTGGTGTTGCCTGAATACCAACGACAGGGGATCGGCCGACAGTTGATGATGACAGCGATGGCGCGACTGAAGAATATCGGGCAGGTCCATTTGCTGACTGAAAACGAGCCGAAGACCGTCGGGTTTTATACCGCAGTTGGTTTTCGCGATGCGGCTGATGCAAACTTGGTCACGTTCACGATGGAGAATCGGTATTAAATTTATTCGACGCATGCATTGCGATTACAGAGGAAAAATGATGATGATTTGGACTTATAAATTATAAAATATTAAGCGATTAAAAAGCGGGGCAGTCACGATATGTGGCCGTCCCGTTTCACTGTAGATGGTTTTTGGTCTTAAACTTTTAGCGAACATGATGTAACTGCAATGTTGAAAGAACATCATGGCAATGAACATCCCCTGCCGATCCGCAAAAGTGGTGGTGGAAACGACAAAAGAGCAATCGTCACCTTATCAAAGGTGAGACGACTGCTCTTTTTTATGGCTCAATTTTGATGAGGTTTCCGTACCGTTTTCGTTAGGATTTTATGGTGTCTTGATTAAGTTATAAATCCTTTAATATCAATACTTTAACGCACGCTTTATAGTCCGCCACTTACCATGCGGTCAAACATTCGGTAAGAAAGTTTGCGAGCTGCAATGACCATCCATTTATCGCGCATTGTGGCTTGATAACGAGTTTTTGGGTGCTTGATTTGAGCAACTTTGAGCATTAAAGCGCCGATTTGATCTGCCGTTTCTAGACCAGATGGTGTTGCGCTGGTAAAATCATCGACCATCTTGCGATACGCTGAGTTGGCTGGTGTAGCCGCGATGAGGTGGTCCGCGGAAATTTTCAGCCAGTTCGTATTGGTACCACCGGGTTCGGTGATGATAACGTCGATACCGAACTGTTTGACCTCCAAACGAAGTGAATCACTGAGCGCCTCAAAAGCGTGTTTTGAAGCAAAGTACCAGCCACCAAGTGGTGCATAAATTTGACCAACGATGGATGAATTGTTGATGATCCGACCTGAATGTTGAGCCCGCATCGTTGGCAATACCAGTTGGGTTAGGTTCATGGCCCCAAAAACATTCACATCGAATTGTTGCTTGGCTTCTTCGGGGGAGACATCTTCCAGCGCGCCAAAAGAGCCATAGCCAGCGTTATTAATTAGGATATCAATCCGACCAGCGTCTTTTAGTACCTGATCGACAAAAGCCTGGTTAGATTGGGGGTCGGTGACGTCCAAATGAAAGGTGTGGATACCTAATTTAGACAAGTGCGCCATTTTTTCAATGCGGCGGGCGCCGGCGTAAACAGTATAACCAGCGTCAAAGAATTGTTTGGCCGCGGATTCACCCATGCCTGAGGATGCACCAGTAATGATCACAACGGGTTTAGTCATGTTAATAATCTCCTTTAAGGAATATAAATTCTTTTATTGAGCAAAAAAATAAATGAGTAACTGGATTCAATTGAACGTGTTTTAATATAAAAGAATTTTTATTCTTTGTAAATCATTTATTTAAAAAGACTTTTTATCTTGACCAGGAATCTAAATTCTTTTATAGTGACAACATGAGAGAAAAAGATGAAAATCGTCGGCAGCATATCCTCGACGTGACGACAAAGATGATTATTTCAGAGGGTATTAGTGGCGTGACCCTAACCAAAGTAGCGAAAGCGGCAGGCATTTCGCAATCTAATATTTATATCTACTTTAAGGATAAGGCAGATATCGTTAAGCAGACCTTTTTAAGCCGTAAACAGCTTATTGGGGATTACTTAATGACTCATTATTCGCCCAAGGGCAGTGCTACTGAAAACCTAACGCTGTTTGCACGAGCGCTTTATCAGTTTGCTATCGAGGATCCTGATGACATGGCGCTTATTCAGCAGTTTAATGCCTCACCTGTATTGGCAACGTTAGATCTATCACAGGAAGAGGCCGAACTGAACTTTGATCAAATTTTTAAAGAGCTAAAGAAGGGCGTTGAAGACGGTGAGTTACGTGAGATGGACCCTGACGTTATCTTGACCATGGGGTTTGTCACGATTACGACGTATGCACAGCGGGTGGCCGCTAAAACGATCGATCCTGTTACGACGCCTTTGAGTGCCGTCATTGATATGATTATTGCGGCTAGTAGAAAGCCGGATTAAATATCCAAACGAGAAGTTGCCAGTCATTTTTGTGAAAAAAGATGATTGACAATTTTTATTTTGTGTTTATAGTTGTGTGTACAATCAACCAAAAGGAAAAGAGTAAACTATGAAAAAAGTAATTGTAATTACTGGTGGCACATCAGGAATTGGCTTGGCCACGGCGCGTGCGTTTGCCGCAGATGAAGCGAATCAGGTCATCGTAATTGGACGTAATCCAGAGAAAACCCAGCGTGTAGCGATCGATTATCCATCATTGACGACTTATGTGGCTGATCTATCTTCAGTGGCAGAAATTGATCACGTGTTCAAAACAATCAAACAGGACTATGACCACATTGATGTTTTGTTTGCCAACGCAGGTTTCGGCATTTTTAAACCGTTTGGTGAAATTACGGAAGATGACTTTGACCGGTCCGTTGATTTGAACTATAAAGGTGTCTTTTTCACTGTCCAACGTGCCGTGCCAATGATGCCTAAAGGGAGCAGTGTTATTCTAAATGTCTCATGGACTTATCATCGTGGTTTAGATACGGCGTCATTATATTCATCAACAAAGTCCGCCATCGCGTACCTGACAAAATCGCTCGCGCTTGAACTGGCACCACATGGCATTCGAATCAACGCGGTTAGTCCGGGTTACACGAACACAGAGCAGTTCAATCAACAGAATATGAGTAAGGCTAGTTTCGAGGACAAAATTGCCAATGTGCCGATGGGGCGTTTCGGTGATGCCAGTGAGATTGCCAGCACGGTTCAGTTCTTAGCATCACCAGCAGCAAGTTACATTTCAGGCCAGGAAATCGTGATCGATGGCGGTTTGACGGCTATCCAGGCCGAACGGGAGGGCTAATTCATGAGCAAAATTAATTTTGATGAGTGTTTGTACTTCGCCAGTGCGCGCGTTAATCGAATTGTTGCCAAGATTAGTGACGATCAGTTTAAAAAGCTTGGGCTGTCATCTACTGCGGCGTTCATTTTAATGTACTTGGATACGGGGGATGCGATTAACCCGTCGGCAATTGCGGATGAACTGTCATTAGATCGGTCCACGGTGACAAGATTTTTAGATAAACTACAGCGCCAGGGTTACATCGAACGGACTAGCCAGGGCCGCAGCGTTACCGTTGCACTAACAAAAGCCGGCCTGAATTTGCAAACGGACTTGAAGCAAATGTGGTCGACTTTGAATGATCAGTATATTGAATTGTTGGGTGCTGATGGTGAGCAAACGTTACGGACTTTACTGAATACTGATTTTGGTGTCCTTAAAGCAAACAACGGCTAATTATTGTTTGGCAACCCACTGTTTTAGACAATCAAGCATGTCCTGACTTTGTTTGAAAAATAGTGCTGGCGTGTTCTCCAAATCGAAAAAGCGTACAGCCGTAGTTTCATTGGTTACCTGATCCAACAGGTGACCACCAGCCTCTTTAACAACAAACAAAGTAGAAATAATTTGCGTTTCATCGCCGTTAGGGTATGTATAGAAATACTTATCGAAGACACCGAGTGTTTGGTTCACTGTAACCGATAGCCCGGTGTCTTCTTTAAATTCACGCACCATCGCTTCCTTGTACGACTCGCCGAATTCCAAATAACCGCCTGGTAGACACCAGCCGCCAGTATCCGCGCGTTCTTGGAATAAAATTTGTTGTTGATCGTTTAGCAAACACCCAGTTGAAGAATTCAAAATTAATGGGCGATGACCGGTAAGTGACCGAATCTCTTTAATATAATTTGCCATGTCAAACACTCCTTTTCGATTAGATAGATGACGGAAATTTAATGTTTCGACCAATCACATTAATCATAAAACGGAATGTCGAATTGTTGAAGATGTTTCCAAATTATTTCAGCTTGACTGTTGAACAATTGGGGATGATCTTTTAGCGAAAACCAACGTAGTGAGCTGGTCTCATCGCTGTCTGCATTAAGTTGACCGGATACTAGCTGCATTTCGAAAATGATGCCAACTGTCTGCGCCACATCACCATTGTGATAGTGGGCGATGAAATCAGAAGTGGTGCCTAACAGTCCTGTTACTTTAGTTAGGAGCCCCGTTTCTTCTTGAAATTCCCGAATGACCGCGTGGCGAGTCGCTTCACCGTACTGAAGCATGCCGCCGGGGAACCCCCACAGTCGTGAGTCTGATCATTGTTGCAATAAGATTGCACCGTCCTTATTTCGAAGAACGCCACCAGCGAAGACTAGAATGAGTGGTTGATGGCCAATCACTTTACGTAAACCTTGTATATAATTTTCGTTCACTTTGTTTCCTTCTCTTCTGAAAATTAAGTGCGTTATCAGCGACTTGTTAAATACGAAGCGGTTAAAAAGTATCTTACTTGAATGAGTGGTGTAGCAGTAGCCACAGACTAATCAGTAATAAAAAGACGGCGCACCCAAAATACAATTGTTGAACCGATAGCCAGTTTAAGACAACGTTAGCTAATATGGTGCCTAATGTCACACTACCTACGTTTATCAAACCTTTGAAAACATACATGCGCCCAATTTCACTGTGAGGGCTGGCATTTTGGAATAGCAGATTGTTTTCAACGTCAAAGATAGCGGAAAGCAGTCCAATTAGCAGAAACCATAGGATTAGCAAATAAAGCTTAGTGGTCATACTAATTAAAGCTAATAATCCCGCGATGAAAAGCACAGTGCATAAATTTCGCTTTAACAGATTAGTCTGGTGCACGGGTTTGTGGGCGAGGTGCGCAGCCATTAGGATAAGTCCGATTGACTGACTGGCGGTCAACAACGTGTAATTAAAATTAGCATGTGGACCAAATCGTTGGATGAACTTAAGCAACACGGGCACTACGGTCCCGATGAATAGCGTATTCAGTAAAAACATCAGACTGGCGCTGTGGCGTAGAGCTGATGAGTGAATAAACGTACTGAGGCTGGTTTGGAGTGAACTAACTGGAATCTTGTTTTTGCCAACTGTACTCGTGGGCATCATTAATACGATGATGACAGAGCTAAACAGGATAACTGACATTACGGTCAGCGTAAACCGAGCGTTAAACCAAGTTGTGAGTAACGTGGCTAAGAAGGGTCCGATAATCGTGGTGGATTGGCCTGACAACTCGAGAATTGCGTTAATTTGAACCATTTCCGTTGGGCTAAAGGCTTCTGTTAGCAAACGGACTTCTGCTGGGTGGAAAATTGGTTCAACAATACCTAGGAGACAGACAATGATGACAAGATTCAATGGCCGATTGAAATTGCCATTAACAAGCAACGTAGTGACAATCAGCCAGCGAGAAACCTCTGACCCCAGCATTAGAAATCGGCTTGTTAGGCGATCTACATAACTCACCATCACTAAGTGGCTAACAAAACTGCCACCGTAATAACTGGCCCAGAGAAGACTAAGCCAGTAGGCAGACTTTTGCTGACCAATAATTAAGGTAAATAGAAAAATAAGGGTGGCGTTTGAAAAATCGGTTAGAAAAGTGCTGACGATTAATAATCGTTTGAGATTCAAGAACCGTCGATAAATGTGTCAATGATGAGTTAACCGGATCAGATGCTTAAACATGGTTCGTTTCATGTCCATCGCACTCCTTTATAAAAATTACCGTCAGTTTACCGCAAACGACGCGCCAACTCCAATAAGGAGCCAACGCGTCGTTTTGTTATCGCATATGAATATTTTAGAATGCTTGATCAATCGGTGTGTCACCGGAGCCAATCGTATAGGACTGACGAATTGTGTCGGGAGCGTCGATCAACTCGGTAATGGTTGCAGCGACGTCCGCACGGGGAATTTTAACGCCCTTTTCGTCAGCTGGGTTAATGGTGATCTCACCGGTACCGGCGTCATTAGTTAAATATCCAGGACGAATGATAGTGTAGTCGAGACTCGTTTGTTTCAGCATTTCGTCCGCGTAACGTTTAGCAATCATGTATGGCTTGATGCCGCTTGCGTCCCACGCTTCACGGTGATTGCTGAAGATGGAGCTGACCATGATATAACGTTTGATGCCAGCCTGCTCAGCGGCTTCCATCGTTTTCACGGCACCGTCCAGATCAACAATCAGGGTTTGATCGTCACCAGTTTTGCCGCCTGAACCGGCGGAGAAGACGATGGTGTCGGCGCCAGTGGCCTTGAACTGGTCAGCCATTTTATCTGGCAGAGCGTTGAGGTCAAACTCAGTTGGGCGAACAAACGAACTGTCTGGGAATACGTCAGCCTGTGCAAGGTCACGAATGCCAGCAAAGACTGTAATACCTTTCTCTGCCAAATCGGCAACAATCTGTTGCCCAATATGACCGTGCGCACCAACTAGAAATACAGAACTCATAGGAATCCTCCTTAAATTGTAACCGAAATAATTTCAATAACAGCAGTGTAGCGACAATAAACAAAGATTACAAACATTTACGGCCGAGTTTTCTGAATCCCTTTTGTTTAGGTGAGAGAATTGCTATACTAAATGAGAGTTTTAACCATTTTCTAATCAATATGAAAACGAGGCAGTATATATGACAGTTAATAATCACATTGCAGCATTAGTCGGCGGCGCTACTAGCTCAGACGAGGGTACTGCAGATGTTAAAGATGATTTGTATTTAGGCGTTAATGGTGACTGGCTAAAGACGGCCAAGATTCCAGCTGACAAACCTACTACTGGTGGTTTTGCGGACTTAGTTGAAAACATTGAAAAGACATTGATGAGTGACTTTGGCGACATGTTGGATGGCAAAGTGGAACCAAACAACGTTTTACTGGCTAACTTCATTGCTTTCTACCACCAAGCTAGTGATTACGCAGCTCGTGATAAGGCTGGTTTCGAGCCATTAAAGCCACTGGTAAAACAGGTTCAGGATTTAACAAGTTTTGAAGACTTACAAAAGCAGTTAGTGACTTTCATTAAGCAGGGGAGTGGCGCCTTAGTTCCAATCGACGTTGAACCTGACATGAAGGATACCAAACATCGTGTTGTAAACGTTGACGCACCAAGTTTGATCCTGCCAGATACAACCTATTATGCGGAGGGCAATGAAGCAGCACCTAAGCTAATGGCTGCGTTCCGTGGCATGATGACAAAACTGTTCAAGGCTACCGGTTTTAGTGATGACGAGATCAAAACAACGTTGGATCAAGCCGTTGCTTTGGATGCGAAGTTTGCTCAACACGAAAAGAGTAGCGAAGAAAAGGCTGATTATCCCAAGCTGTATAACCCGCAAGACTTATCAGAGTTTGGCAAACACAGTTCTGTGCTGGACTTAAAAGCTTACGTGGATGAAGCACTTGATAACCGGGTTAACCGCGTTATCGTTGCTGATCCTAAGTTCTATGAAGCGTTTGATAGTCTTGTAACGGCTGATAACTTTGATGAAGTAAAGAGCTGGTACTTAGTTAAGGTGGTCCGCAACTGTGCTGGCTACTTAACTAACGATGCTCGTGTAATTGCCGGTGAGTACAACCGTGCGTTGACGGGAACTAAGGAAGCACCTGACAAACAAAAGGGTGCTTACCGCTTAGCCTACAGTCAATTCAACATGGTCGTTGGTGATTACTACGCTCGTAAGTATTTCGGTACTAAGGCAAAGAATGACGTCATGGACATGGTTCACCGAATGATTGACGTCTATAAAAACCGTTTAGCCAACAATGACTGGTTAAGCAAAGATACGCGTGACAAGGCTATTTTGAAGTTGAACACATTGATTCCAAACGTTGGTTTTCCTGACAAAATTGATCCTGTGTTTGCGCAGTTTGTGGTCAAGACGGAAGCAGATGGTGGCTCCTTATTCAGCAATGCATTGAACTTTGCGAAGATTGCGGCTCAGGCTAACTTTGATGACATCGATAAGCCAGTTGACCGGACGATGTGGAACTACATGGATCCAGCGATGGTTAACGCCTATTACGACCCATCGAACAACATCATCGTGTTCCCAGCTGCCATTCTGCAGGCGCCATTCTACAGCTTGAAGCAAACGAGTTCTGAAAACTTTGGTGGGATCGGTGCTGTTATGGCACATGAAATTTCACATGCTTTTGACAATAATGGTGCTCAATTCGACGAGTACGGGAACATGCATAACTGGTGGACCGAAGCCGATTTGAAGCATTTCCAAGGGTTGACGCAAGCGATGATCGATGAATTTAACGGTCTTGATTTTGCAGGTCAAAAAGTTAACGGTAAGCTGGTTGTTTCTGAAAACGTTGCGGACCAAGGTGGCCTGAGCTGTGCGTTAGAAGCGGCTAAGGAAGATGACAGCTTCTCTGGCAAGGAATTCTTCACCAACTGGGCTAAGGTTTGGTGCATGAAGGCCAGCCAAGAATATGAACAAATGTTGTTGAGTATCGACGTCCACGCACCACATAAGTTGCGTGCCAACGTTCAGGCGCAAAATCTGGACGACTTCTACACCGCTTTCGATGTAAAGGAAGGCGACGGCATGTGGTTGGCACCGGATAAGAGAGTGCATATTTGGTAAGAGCGTGAACACCCCCGGGTTGCGAGCCGAGCAATAACATGAAATAAGCACCGTGAAGGTGAACTTTGCCTTTACGGTGCTTATTTCGGGTTATGCACAGGCTCGCGGGGGTGTGAACGCGTTTTGACTATATAAAAGTAAAAAACAAAACCAAGTTGACTAAATTGCGGCAACAGACGACCACTCACAATGGACGAGATTCGTTTGGTCATCTAGCTTCAGTTCAAAAATACGATTTAAAAAGGATTTTCTCATGCAAATTCGCGATTACCACCTCACAGATGAACTATCTTGGCTCCAATGCCGAGTCCTATCTTTCATGGATTCTAGCTATTTTCAAGATGTCCAACAGCACCGCCAAACGTTTGCACGACCCAGTGTTGAATTAATAGTCGTTCAAGAAAATAAAATTATCGGCCTGATTGATGCAGAAATCGACAGTAAGAGCATGACGGACAAACAAGAATCCGGTGCAATGATTTGGAATTTGGCGGTTTTGCCAGAATATCGTCGACAAGGTGTTGCCAAGGACTTATGGCAAGCAATGCGCAAACGACTGTTGGATCAAGATATTCATTACTGCGAACTGTGGACGCAAGAGGATGTGCCGGCTAACCGTTTTTATCAACACAACGGGTTCAAACTGGATGCTAATGCAACGTATTTACGGTGCAAAATTAATGGTCGAAAACTGCCCCTAGCATTATCTAAGCGGCTCAATAAAACTGCTTATGTTGAGGACATGACGTTTGAAGCGCAAGTTAGCGAGCGGGAACAATTACAACCATTATGTGATGAAATTATTGAAACGCGAATGTACACACAACACTTTTAATTGCCGCCAAGGACTAGGAATTTATCCATCAGACTTATACACTGGAATTACAATATAAATAAAGAAGGCTTTTTGATGAAAACGAATCATTCTTCATGCACGGCCATTTTAGTTGGTAAGAAAGCAACCATGGACGGCTCGACAATCATTGCACGCAACGAAGATGGCTATGGTGCCATCGGACCCAAGAAGTTCATCGTTCATGCGGCTCGTCATGGTCAACCGGACACGTACACGTCCGTCACCACTGGGGTTAAAATCGACTTACCAGCTGACGCATTAAGGCATACGGCTGAGCCCAGTGTGCCAACAGATGACGGTTTGTATGAAGAGGCCGGAATTAACGAAAAAAACGTTGCGATGAGTGCCACTGAAACCACGTTTACCAGTCCACGGGTGCTTGGTTTCGATCCTCTGGTTCACGACGGTGTTGATGAAGAAGCGATGGTGACATTAGTGTTGCCATACATCAATTCTGCGCGTGAAGGGGTTCAACGTCTCGGCGATTTCATCGAAGATTACGGGACTGGTGAAAGTAACGGCATCGCTTTCTCTGATAAGGATGAAGTGTGGTACATGGAAACGGCTGGTGGTCATCACTGGGCGGCCGTTCGTTTGCCAGACGACGCTTACGCCGTTGCACCAAACCAAATCAACATTCAAACAATTGATTTTAATGACACTGACAACTTTATGTGGGCTAAAGACTTGCAGGAATTTGTGGCTGATAATCAGTTGAATCCAACACCAGACACGTTTAATTTCCGTGAGATTTTTGGCACTCACACGGAAAGTGATGCACATTACAACACACCTCGTGCTTGGTATGGTGAAAAATTATTTACACCAGATTTGGAACAGGACCCAACTAGTCAGCAGATTCCGTTTATTCAACATGCTAACCGCAAACTAGCAGTGGAAGACGTTGAATATTTCCTCACGTCTCACTACCAGGAAACACCGTTTGATCCGTTCGGCGACGGCACACCTGCTCAAAAGAAAACATTCCGTTCAATCGCACTGGATCGGAACCAGATCTCACATATCTTACAGATTCGGCCAAACGTTGATGCGGCGCATGCCGCAGCTGAATGGATGGCGATGGGGTTCTTTGCCTACAGCCCATACGTGCCATTCTTTACGAATGTTAACGACACGCCGGTCAACTATAAGAACACAACTGTGGCCGTTTCGTTGGATAATGCGTACTGGTTATACAAATCACTCGGTGTGTTAGTTGAACCACACTACCACGACTTTATTGTTGAGGTTAACGAATATCGTGATGCCTGTCAGGCCTACGCCCGTTCACGCGTGATCGCGACAGATGCAGAAGCAGGGTCACAGGCCGATGCGACGGCATACTTAACGAAGCAAAACGACGTTACGGCCGCTGAGATTACCAAACGGACGAAAACGTTGATGGATCACTTAGTGAAAGAAGCATTGGAACTGTCACCGGTTACGTTTGAACCTGGCGACAACCTGTAGAAATGGATTGTAATTAGAAAGGTGAAAATCCGATTATGGGTTTTCGCCTTTTTAAATGCTTTAAGCGTTACTTTTGAAGGTAAAACGCGTATGTTATCTCATGTGTCTGATATTGTAGTTTGTTCCTAAGCCTGTATAATTGATAACGCACTAATGGTTAAAACTGCCATTAAAAGAGGATAAACATGATTGAAATAACAGTTCAAACATTGAACGCAATGCTGCCGGATATTGAACACTTAATCGATGTCCGGGAACCCGACGAGTATGCGGAAGGTCACGTCGATCGAACGGTTAATCTACCACTGAGTACAATTGATCAGTGGCTGCCAACGTTATCAAAAGATTCGACGTATACAGTGATTTGTCGTTCTGGACGGCGGTCATCACTAGCGATTGAACAAATGAAACGACGTAGCATCACCGGAGTTAACGTCAACGGCGGTACGCTTGCATGGCAAGGCGCAGGTTATCCAGTTACTAAGAAATGAGGAGCACATGACTGAGACAGCACTTAAAGTATTAAAGGACAAATTTGGCTACGACAGTTTCCGACCGGGCCAAGATGAAATTATTAATAAAATTATGGATCACAAAAATGTCCTTGCTGTCATGCCAACCGGTGGTGGGAAGTCTTTGTGCTACCAGATTCCAGCCTTGATGTTACCGGGGTTAACGGTTGTCGTATCGCCGCTAATTTCGCTGATGAAGGATCAGGTTGACGCCTTATCTGAAAATGGGATTCCGGCGACGTTTATCAACAGTACGTTGGATTACCAAGAGATTGAACATCGTTTGCAACAGGCCGCAATGGATCAGGTCAAACTGATTTATTTAGCGCCTGAACGATTAGACGACGAACGCTTCTTAAGCGAGCTGAGTGACCTGAACATTTCTCAATTGGCGATTGACGAGGCGCATTGTATTTCCCAGTGGGGCCATGATTTTCGACCGAGCTATCTAAACTTGATGAATACCGTTCACCAGTTTCCGTCACATCCAGTAGTTGTTGCATTAACGGCGACGGCGACAAGCAAAGTGGCCAGCGACATCATGCAACGGCTCAACATTGATCCAACAAATGAAGTCAGTACTGGATTTGCACGAGATAATTTATCTTTTCAAGTCGTCAAGAACCAAAACAAAGAAGCTTTTCTGTTAGAATATCTGAAAGTCAACGCTAACGCCGCCGGAATTATTTATGCCAGCACCCGTAAGGAGGTTGAACGTTTAACAGGCTTATTACAGAAGAAGGGCATTAAAGCAGAAATGTACCACGCTGGTCTCAGTGAAGACGTCCGTAATAAGAACCAGGAAGACTTTTTATATGACCGTGTGCAAGTTATGGTAGCCACGAATGCGTTTGGGATGGGTATTGATAAAAGCAACGTTCGGTTTGTTATTCATTACCAAGTGCCAGGCAACTTAGAGGCCTACTATCAAGAGGCTGGACGTGCTGGACGTGACGGTTTACCTAGCGAGGCAATTCTGATGTATCAGCCATCGGACTTACAGATTCAGCACTTTTTTATTGATCAGTCCGACATGGAACCAGCCTTTAAAACACGTGAGTACTTAAAGCTTCAGGAAATGTCTAAGTACGCCAATATTGAAGGCTGTCTACAGCAGTTTATTTTGAAATACTTTGGTGAAGCTTCACCTGCTTGTGGCCATTGTGGTAATTGCTTAGATGAACGGGATCAGATCAATGTGACGGTCGATGCGCAAAAGGTTTTATCCTGTGTTTTGCGAATGCGTCAACGCTATGGCAAGTCACTTATCGCGCAGGTGCTGACAGGTTCGCACGTCAAACGGATTCGCGACGAGCACTTTGACCAGTTATCGACCTATGGTTTGATGAAAGGTCGCCCACAAAAAGAAGTCAGCGACCTGATCGATTTTTTGACCAGTAGTGGTTATTTGCAGCAAGTTGGTGGTGAATACTCAACACTGCACGTGAGTGAGATGGGCGGCAGCGTGCTGAAAGGTAAGGCAAAAGTGCTTCGTCGTGGTGCTGTGAAGGCCAAACGGACAGTTTCGGTGGACGATGGCTTGTTCGAGTCACTCCGTCAACTACGTTTGAATTTTGCTGAGCAACAGCACGTGCCACCATACGTTATTTTTTCTGATAAGACGCTTCAGGCTTTTTGTGAGGAATTACCTCAAAGTACATTGGATATGTTGTCGATCAAGGGTGTTGGACAAAATAAATTGGATAAGTACGGGGATGCATTCCTCAATGTTATTCAGGAATATGAGGCCGACGCAAGCGAGACTGCGCAATAGAGCAACTTTTAGGAGGCTTCATTATGAACAATCGATGGGTAAAAGTATTTGTTACTTGGTTGGCCGTGATTATCATCGCACTTGGTGGTGGCTTTTTTACAACACACATTGGGATCGGCCGTGAATTTGGTATTATGTCGTATGAAATTGTGATGTTTGCAGTACTTTTTTTGCTGAATCGATTGTGGTTGCACCAAACAGTGTATTTAAAGCCAACTGAATGCTCATGGCGATTGATTCCGTTAAATTGGGTGGCCATCGTTTTATTGGCTCAAGCAATTTTGCTTCTGTTCAATAGTTCGGGTAACTTAGCACTCGGCGTCACAATGTTGCTTTTTGTTGGGCCAACTGAAGAGTATGTTTTCCGCGGCCTGCTTTTACCGTTAGCTAGCCAACTAGGTCATGGACGTAATCAATTGTGGACTGGTGTTCTGGTATCTAGTGTGCTGTTCGGACTCGCCCACGGTGTTAATGCCGTACATCAACCTGTGATGGCAACGGTTGTTCAAATGCTGTCAGCGATTTACCTGAGGACGGGAAGTTTGTTATTCCCAATCATTTTGCATGGACTTAACGATTTCGTTCCGTCGTTTCACAACAACACTGTTCAGGAAAGCAGCAATATTGTCAATTTTACGGAGATTGCACCCATTCTGTTGTTCCTAGTTGTTGGTATTTTTATGTTGAGAAAATCAAAACGCGCCACAATTAAACATGTGATTCCGCAATTATAAAAACCAGGTTGCAAGCTGATGTGCTTGTGGCCTGGTTTTGTGCATCAAATGAACATGTGTTTAAGCCTGTGATGACTCAGCCTCACGATGAGTGGTGTTATAGTAACGACCCCATTTTTCCATGGCAATGATCACTGGAACAAGGGTTTCACCGAATGAGGTTAGACGATATTCAGTCTTGGGTGGCATAACAGGGTAGATGGTTTTAACCAGCACGCCATCGTTTTCAAGTTCTTTTAATTGCAGCGCCAGCATTCGATGAGAGCAATCTTTCATTTGACGCTGCAGGTCCCCAAAGCGTTCCGTGCCGTTTTTGATAAGGTGAAATAAAATAACACTTTTCCATTTTCCCGAAATAATCTGTAGCGTGCTTTCAACTGGACAGCCATCCTGACAATCGTATGTGTGACGTACCATAACTACCTCCAAGTCGCTAAATTCCTATCACTAAAGTATGTATTAGTGCCAGAATACCGCAGTCACGTTAAAATTAACAACAAATCATCGTCCACTGGGGCTGCTAGTGAAAAATTTGTAACTAGGTGATTAAAATTTCATGATTGTGGCTTTTTTTGACGATATTAGAATGGAGTTGTTGTTAGAGCAGTTGTCATAGGGAGAGGGAGTCATCAAAATGGCTAAAACAATGAATGCAATCGGTTTTAATGATCATTTGCCAATTACGGATGAGCACAGCCTGCAAGACTTTACAGAAGCAGTTCCTGTTGCCAAGGGTCACGATTTATTAGTACATGTCAGTGCGGTCTCGGTTAATCCAGTAGACATTGGCGTGCGTCGTGGTGGCCACGGTCACTTGAGTCAGCCCCGTGTGATTGGCTGGGACGCAGTTGGCGAGGTCGCTGCAGTTGGTGGACAGGTACAGTTGTTTAATGTCGGTGACCGTGTTTATTACGCAGGTTCATTTAAACGGGCGGGTAGCGATAGTGATTATCAGCTCGTGGACGAACGCATTGTTGGTCGCGCACCACAGCATTTAAGTGATGCAGAAGCAGCGGCAATGCCATTAACGACGCTGGCTGCATGGGAGGCGTTGTTTGAACAATTGCCAATTGATCCAGATGATAAAGAAGATAACGCAAAACACAATTTGTTGATCATCAATGGTGCCGGTGGAGTTGGATCCATTGCAACCCAACTTGCGCATTGGGCTGGCCTGCATGTGATTGCGACAGCTTCGAGACCGGAAACAATTGATTGGACGTTAGCTCATGGTGCTGATGAAACGGTTAATCATCGTGAAGATCTGGTTAAGCAAGTGCGTAATCTGGGATATCACTATGTAGACTATATTTTGGAACTGAACAATTTGGACGCCCATTGGAATGAAATGGCTGAACTGATTGAACCAAGCGGTTGGATTGCCTCAATTACCGAAAATCATCGGCCAGTGGATCTCAAACGTCTGACTCAAAAACGCGGCCACTTTGCCTGGGAGTGGATGTACACAAAATCATTTTTCCACACCGCAGATATGCAAACGCAACATGATATTTTAGAACGAGCCGCGAAGATGTTTGATGATGGGACGTTGAAAAGCACGTTGACCAAACAATTGTCACCATTTGATGCAGCAACATTACGTCAGGCTCATTCTCTAGTAGAATCCGGTCACATGATGGGAAAAGTTGTCGTTACTCGGTGATTAGGAGTTGATGATGGCACCGATTTTTATCATTTGCGCGTATAATGGCGGCAAAAAGTATAATCAGGTGAATGTCATGAAATTAGATCATCTGTTCACTCGGATTAAAATGGTGCGGGTATTAAATATCTTCGGAGGCAGTTTGGGTACCTCCATGGCGATGAGAATGATTCAAAGACGGATTACGCATGATATGCTGTCTTTGCGATTAACGCCGGCTGATTTGAATAAAATGCTGAATTTGCCGCCATATACGATTACTGCACTGGCATCCGGAAACCCAGATTTCTTTCAGGTTAGTTATAAACAATTGCAAAGACTGGCTAGAATGTTGGACGAACGGTTGAATGCCCTCCATTAAATGAAGGCGTTTTTTCCAGCATAGTTGCACTGATAACTGGATGAGGTGTGACTGATAAAAATTGATGAGATATGGTCTACTTATCGTTTGTCGATGTAGCAGCTATGTGGTATATTATTGGCGAAGCGAAGCATGGAAGCATCCGACCCCTTACTAGGTACGACTAGTAAGGGG
The DNA here is from genome assembly GCF_009863985.1 of Furfurilactobacillus milii. Taxonomy (GTDB): domain Bacteria; phylum Bacillota; class Bacilli; order Lactobacillales; family Lactobacillaceae; genus Furfurilactobacillus; species Furfurilactobacillus milii_A. The sequence continues at coordinate 34,219 of NZ_WEZT01000014.1, forward strand.
TCTTTTTTCGAATAATATGCAATTAGACGGGACACTTTAGGTTGAATTATGGTCAACTACGGCCGATTATGGTGATCATCCAACCAGTGGTCAAACATCTTTAAAAGCATGCCCACAATCAGTGGTTCTAAAAATAATTGAAGCATGGTTGCATCCCCCTTTCATCCAGATTCTCGATGAATCGAGTCCACCACGCGTTTAAGAATACCAAAACTAGTTCATTGTTTCGCTTACATGTTTATGAGAAAAAGCAGGCGATAAATCCCGTTATATTAGGATTTATCGTCTGCTTGTTTATTTTGATTTAGGATAGCAACTCGGTTATCAATGTGCAAATCACGTTTTTAATTAGATGACTGGCTAGTAATCTTTAGTTATCTGACACCGAGGCCGTGGTGTGTTCTCGAGCAAGTTTGACGAAATGCCAAGTCAAGCCGATAACGGCGCCAACCAAGGCGGGCACGACCCAGTCCATACCGTACTTGGCGAATGGCAGATAGCTCATTTGAAAACTGGTCATGGCTTTACCAAACGCACTTTGGCTAACGACTGGCGGAAAGGCGGCAATCATGTCGAAAACAGCGGGAACACATGTGAACAGCACGACGAAAGCGTACACGACTGAATCACGTTTGAATAGAGGTGAAGTGATGGATAACAGAATTAGTACCATCGCAAGCGGGTATAAGAACATCAACATTGGCGTGGACCATGAAATGATTAGGTTAAGGCCGATGTTAGCCGTTAAGAAGGATGCGATGGTTGTGAATCGTAGCCAAACACGGTAGCTGACGCTTGGAAAATGCTTGTGGAAATCTTGAGCAAACGCAGCAACTAAGCCGATGGCGGTCGTGAGACAAGTGACCGTGATTAGGACGGCCAGAATGGCTTGTCCGGCGACACCGAGATAATGGTTGACCAGCTGATCAAACGTAATCCCCCCATTAGCGGCTAGTTTGAATTGACCTAGTGACATGGCACCAATCACGATTAGCAACAAGTAAATGATGGCTTCGAAACCCATTGAGAAGAAACCGGCACGAGCCGTAACTAATGCGATGGCGTTAGGATTGCGTTTACCAAGGGAGCGAATGGCAGTGACGACGGTGACCCCGAAGGCTAATCCGGCTAGGGCATCCATTGTGTTGTAACCCTGCAAGAAGCCGTTAAAGAAGGCATCATTTCGGTAAGCAGTGGTGATTGCTTGATGTGCAGGACTACCAAGTGGTTTCAAGAAGGCGAGGAAGAAAACAAGCGCCAGCAAGACTAGGAAGATAGGATTTAATAGTTTACCGATGTTGGCGACGATTTTACTTTGTTCAACAGAGAAGAAGTAGGCTAAACCGAAGAACACGGCGGAGAAAATAACCAGTCCTAAAGTTTGAAATTGAGCGGGCACTAATGGAGCGACACCGACAGTGTATGAAACGGTTGCTGTCCGCGGTGTACCAAACAATGGTCCGATGGTACCGTGAATTAGGACCATAAACGTGAGGGCAAACCAAACGCCGAGTGGGCGGCCTACGTCGTAAACACCGCCAGCACGAGTGATACTGATTGCAAGCACTGATAGTAATGGTAACAGTACGGCTGTTACTAAAAATCCTAGAGCCGCACTCAGCCAATGAGCACCGGATAATTGACCTAAGTGAAGTGGAAAGATAAGGTTACCTGCACCAAAGAATAGTGCAAACAACATTGAGCTAACGAGTGCATATTCGCGTTTGGTTAATTTGTGTTCCTGTAATTCCATATAATTGCCTCTTTTCCTTCTTGTTGTCTCAACCAAAATTTCTTTGATAAAAAAACGTCCCTAGCCGAATTGCTTCAGCTAAGGACGTTTACACGTGTTACCACCTTTGTTTATAGATCTCTCGCGAGAACCTACCTCTTCGGGTACGCGGCCTTACGCCGGATACCCTAGCTCTGTAATGGGAGCACCCATTGACTACTGTTGTCGCAGTCAACGCTCAAAGATGATGTTCACTTGTGGTTGATCGGCGCCCTTTCACCAATCGGCGCTCGCTTAACGATCTTTTCGCAGGTTACTTTTCTTTTCAACGCGTGTTTTATTCATCAAATTTTAATGTGTTTATTATGATATCTTAGTCGAAAATTGTCAACGATTTTTGGAAAAAGTTTTATTCGCTACAAATTATGTTTAGAACAGTTTGATCAACAACACACCAACGATCATGATTAATAGGCCAATGATTTTAAGGGGAACGATAGGATTTCGTTTGGCCCCGAACCAGCCGAACTGATCGACAATGAGACCACCAATAATCTGTCCAAACAGCACGATCACAACGGTTAAGCCAGTTCCAATGATAGGCACTAGGTAAACATTGCCAAGCACAAACAGCGCGCCAATGAAGCCGCCAAACCAGATCCACCACGGATTGTGTGAAATGGCACCGACTGGGAACCGCAAACCGTGGTTTTGAATCAGAACCACAATCAATAAAATGAGGGTGCCAACCAAAAAGCTGACGTAGGCACCCTGAATGGGCGATTTCAATAAGTGTCCCAAGTGACCGTTAATCGCAGTTTGTCCCGCGGCAAACGCACCAAACAGGATACCCAACAATTGCCAAAAGCCGCGGTGGGGGACGTGATGAGTTTCAGTAGCTTCCGCTGAACCTTGGAACGTATTTTTACGAGCACGTTCTGGCAGAACGACCGCAAAAACGATACCGACAATCATTAGGATCGCGCCGAAAGCACGCAACCATGTGATTGAATGTTGAGCACTGGCAAACCAACCAAAGTTATCAATTAGCAACCCCATTAGGATTTCCCCTAAAATGGGCATTAAGACCGTTTGAATACCACCTAGTTTAGGAAATAACAAAATATTCCCGGTGAGGTAGACGACAGCGAGCACGCCACCAAGCCAGATCCACCAGGGATGGCTAGTAAAGAAAGCGCCAGGGATTAATAAACTACGTCCAGTCGCAAGCAAAAGTGCAGTTAAAAGGACGGTTCCCATGAAAAATGACATTAATGAAGCAAAGTAGGGCGACTTGAGCGTCCCTTGTAAACGTGAATTAATGGCGGTTTCCATCGGTAAGGCGACCCCAATAGCGATGGCAATCGTAATGGCAAGCATATAATACCTCCTACAGCATTTGAATAACTCGCTTAATGTTACCACTCTGAACGGGATGTATGGTAAATTAAAAAGTAATGAGAGTATAAGCGTGGTGATAATATTGGTATTTTAATAAGGCAAATTACAAGTTTAATCCGAACAAGCCCGGAATCTTTCAATGGCAGTCTGTTGATGATGTATTTTTAATGGTCGTTGATTAATTAGTTCAAGTG
>NZ_WEZT01000015.1:0-84004 GCF_009863985.1 Furfurilactobacillus milii
AAGGATACACCCGTTCCCATGCCGAACACGGAAGTTAAGCTTCGTCGCGCCAAGAGTAGTTGGGGGATCGCTCCCTGCGAGGGTAGGTCGTCGCCATGCGATTGAAACGTCAATCTGATGATTGGCGTTTTCTTGTATCTTGAAAGGCGCCTGATTAAGGCACGGCGCCTTTCAGCAAGAAATGCTAGCTAGGCGTTGATTAAACCTTGAAGCCAGTGAAAAAGTCCGTTATACTAACAGATGTGCTATTTGCCGGATTAGCTCAGTTGGTAGAGCATCGGTATCGTAAACCGAGGGTCAGGTGTTCAAGTCACCTATCCGGCATCTTTTAATTGAATATTCCAGTGCAAAACGTCTCGTTATTTGAGGCGTTTTTTATTTTTCTAAGTTTATTAATTGATTATATTGTGCAAAATAGAAATAGCGAGCGTAAATTAGGACAATTAAATGCGATTGCTTTTATAATAGTCATGAGAAGAAAAACACTGAGGGAGGTCATTATTATGACAGAAGTTGTGGTATTAGGCGCTGGGTACGCTGGATTACGAACGGTCCGCGAATTGAGCGGCACATCGAACGTACACGTAACCTTAATAGATCGAAATTCATATCACTATGAGGCCACTGCATTACATACTGTGGCAATTGGCACAAATGAAGCTGACCACATCACTTTTGACATCCGTAAGGCTATTCCTAAAGAAGTAACCTTTAAGCAAGACAATGTGACACGCATCGATCCCCAAGATAAAACGGTAACGTTAGAGAAAGAAGCAACACCGTTAAAATATGATTATCTAGTTGTTGCACTAGGATTTGAGTCAGAAGACTTTGGCATTAAAGGAGCGGCGACATACGGATTACCACTCCAAGATATTGATAGTGCCAAAGCAATTAGGAAACATCTTGAAGAACGTTTGGCCGCATACAATGACACACACGATGAACGGGATCTGCACATTATCGTATGTGGTGCCGGCTTCACGAGTATCGAACTGCTGGGAGAATTAGTCTATCGCATGCCTTCACTAGTTGAACAGTATCATTTGCCAGCAGATAAAATTCAAATTACTTGTCTTGAAGCAATGCCAAAGATTTTACCAATGTTCGATCAAAAGCTTGTCGATTTTGCCGTACAATTCTTAGCAGATCATGGTGCAATCATTCATACATCTACGCCAATTGACGAAGTGACAGATCACAGTGTCATTAGTGGGGATAATGTTTACGAAGCCAACACCATTATTTGGACTACTGGGGTTCGCGGCAGCCACGTTATCAGTGATTCACAATTTGATCAGAAACGAAACCGCGTGGCAGTGACGAGTCAGCTTACTATGAAAGATCATCCTGAAGTGTTCATCATTGGTGATAGTAGTGCGGTTCCTGATCCAGCTAGTGGACGTTTTTACCCAACTACGGGACAAATTTCTATTGCTCAAGCGACCCACACAGCCAAGAATATTAAGGCATCGATTGACGGGACCCAATTATCTGACTTTACTTATAAATCTTTGGGAACAGTTTGTTCACTGGGACCAACGACTGGTATTGCAGAGATAGGTGATTCAGGTCGGATTAAATTGAAGGGTCGTAAAGTTGCTCTTGTTAAAAAGATGGTTAATGACCGTTCAATTATGGAAGAAAGTGGCTTTGCAAACATGATGCGAAATCTAAGTTAAAAATAGTCAGAAAAAACTCTCTCACCGCGTTTTCGGTGGGAGAGTTTTTACATTAGTCACAGAACTTTTGTATTCGCTACTACTCGATAAGTGCTAGTTGGCACTACAGAGACGATTTGACGTTTTGAAAAATAATGGGCAATTAGCTCGGCCATGTCAATGGGCACAGTTTTAATTATTTTATCAGCAGAGAACATATGAAATTCGCCACCGCCAATTGCACGATATTGATTGAGAACGATGTGCAAACGATCTGTTTTCTTGACTGATTCGCCATGGTAGATCAGTTCGGTAACACGATCGTCAAGTGGTCTGGTTACATCGACCGTGTAATTTATGCCGGCAAATAGATCGTAGTTATAATGTTGAACTTTTGGATCGGTGTAATCTTTGCTGACACCAACTTGCTGACCGTCCCACTGCCAATAATGCGCGCATTGTTCTACGGCCGCACGTAAATCTGCACCGGTGATTTCTAAAACGGCTAAGGTGTTTGGATACGGATAGCTGATTTCAACATCACGCATTGTAACTTCACGGTCTAGCCCTGCCACCTCGTTGGTGAACAAGGCGGTGCTGGAGAGGTCAACTCCGGCGGCTTCCATCTGAACTTGGTTAATAAAGTCGAGGTAGGGGTGCCCGTGTAATCTGGCCATCATAGGATCGCTAATATGTGCATCTTCCTCTAGCTGACCAATGGTCGTATCCAACCAGTTCTCTGTAGCCATTTCGCTCTTTGCTAATGGTTCATTGATTTGTATTCGTGGCTGCACTGTAGCGGTTTTAATCAGCGAAGCTTCACTATGGGTTATGACATGATCTTCCACGGTGAGGTTAATTTGGCCAACGTAAGCACCGCGATAGCCTGGCTGTGTTGTTGGCACACCATTCACGTGGGTTGCAATAGAACGGTGTTGATGGCCTGTAACGAGGGCGTCGATGCCGGGACTTTAGAAAGGGCAGAAGCTTCGTTTTCGCCAGTTTCTAGTTCAGTTGGTCGATTTGTATCCAAATCGCATTCAAATCCGCCATGATAGGCAACGATGACAATATCAGCTAATTGATGAAGCTTAGGCACGTAATTTTTTGCCGTTTGTAATGCGGAAACAAAGGATAAACCACGAACGTGATCTAAGGGTTCCCAGTGGCTAATGTAAGAGGTGGTGAGCCCTAAAATAGCTACTCGAAGACCGTTATGAGTGAAGATTTTGTAAGGATTACCGAAATAAGGCCGTCCTTGTTCATCCAGGATGTTTGCACACAAGATAGGGTAATTCCGTTTTGAAAGTACATGTTCCATATACTCCCGACCGTAATTAAACTCATGGTTGCCCAAGATACCGACATCATAATTGACGTTATTGGCGACGTTACTGAGCAAGGGTGCAGATGTCTGATCAAAATGATTTAGGTAGTAGGTTAGCGGGGAACCTTGAATAAAATCGCCGTTTTCAATGGTTAGCACCATATCTTGTGGATCTGACTGACTCCTTATTGTGTCAATGACTGTCGCAGCACGCGCTAGACCAAACGGTGATTGCTGATTGGCAGTTCGAAAATCTGTTGGGTAGAAATAGCCGTGAATATCACTAGTAGATAAAATTGTTAATTTCATGGAGAACCCCTTTAAAACGAGTAAATTTCATCATAGTTTGGTAAAAAAAGGTGAGTATCTAATTCTGACATGGCAGCGACGGCCGCTTCTGGATGAAATGAATGCCAGATACCTGTAGTTTGCGCGTTAACGTTTTTAGCAATGGCAATGAGCGCATTCCGAGTAGCATGGCCTGAACTGCCTAAGTACTGATATTCGGCGTGATGTTGTGCGAGAAATTCCTGTAGTTTCATGTAACGAGGATCGTAATTGCCAAGTGGTTCGCCATTACTGTGTAAATATAGGAATTTTGGGCAGCGAGACAATACTTGTAAATCAGCGTAACTATTCTGTAGACAAAAACGTTCTGGCTCGTGCTGAATAGTGGACATGGAAACGGGAATTAACATCGCAAAATCCTGTTTGTTAAGTCGTTCTGTTTCTTGAACGTGAATTAATGCTTCAGGATAAAAGCTACTTAATAAGCGGGCGTATGGTAATTCCCAGACAACGGGGCGATTATACGCATTTGCTGTTTGATTAAAGCGTAATAATCGCTCAAGGTTTCGTGGATACGGATTAATGACAAGGAGACGCTCATCATTTTGAATCAGTTGCCTAAAGGTACGCTGAACATCATCTTCACTGACTGGTTCAGAAAATTCTAAATTCTGTTTCGGTTCAAAGCTGAAGCTCGTGCCCTCTAGCATAAAGAGATCCAGATGAGCTGCTCGAAATGCGTTTATCCAGTTGTGAACACGTTCTAGGTGAGGACCATGAAGACGAACGTCGCCAGAGTGACCAAAGGAGTGGTGACCATCGCTAACTAGCAAAGCAGCGGCTCCGAAAGCATCATGGTCGCTAGCAAAACCTGTTACAGAAAGGTCGCCGATTTGAATAGTGTGATCATATTCAAATGCATGAAGATTAATTCCTAGAGGCATTGCCAGGCCAGAGCCAGCTAAGTTTTGATACAGTCGATACGATTCATGAGAGATATAAACCGGAATGTTACTGCGCAGGTAGGCTAATGCTGCCGTGTGGTCTAAGTGCAAATGACTGATAAAAATGGCTTCATGTTGAAAGGCGTGTTTCTGATTATCCTGAAACAGCTCATTAAGTGCAGGTAAACTGTGTTGTGCAATCAACGTTCGGACATCTGTTTCTTCGCTATTTTCAGTCATACCGAAGTCCATAATGACTCGAGATGTTTCGGTGGCAATTTCCATGATGTTGCCGCCAATGGTGGATAAACCGTTTAAAAATCGAACAGTAGTCATAGATTAGCCTCTTAATATAAATACAGATATTGGCATATGTGGGGAAAGCAGATGTTCTATGTAGCAGGGCGACGTTCTGACACAAACGTCGCCTGTTTGGGATAAAAATACTTAATGTGACAATGTTTGAAAAACTAGTTTGCTGAAGTAATTTGCTTTGCTTGTTTAGCAAGCTTTGTTAACGCATCTTTTGCGGACGTGTTCTTAGTGAGCATGCTGTTAAATGCGTCACCTTTGTCGTTATAGTATTCACCGAAACCAGCAAAGGCAGGTTGGGCGAATGCTTTTGGTAATGAGTTTACAGCTGCTTTGTTCTCAGGGTGTTGTTTCAAAAAGCTTTGGTAATCTGCGGAGTTAGTAGCTGATTTTGATAATGGTACATAACCAGTTAATTTAGCCCACTTAGTAGCAGTTTTTGCTTTAAGTAGATACTTCATAAAGTCGTAAGCGCCACGTTTTTGCTTGGTGTTTGCACCTTTAAATAGCACTAAGTCGTTACCTGCGACTTCCGTACCACTCTTACCTTCATATGAAGGAACAGGGGCGGTGGTCCAGTTTAATGTTTTAGGTGCTTGTAACTTCGTTTGGGTCAAACCGGCGGAAGAACCAATGTAGAAAGCCGATTTCCCGTTAACAAAGTTTTTGGTCCAGTAGTTATCGGAGCCAGCTGATTTAGCCGTGCCATCCTTAACCATGTCTAGAACCAAATTGGCGGCCGCAATGGACTTCTTGTTGGCTACCTGAACTTTGCCAGTGCTGGAGACGGGCGTTACACCAGCCGCGTGCGCCATACCTTCCCATTCCATGTCAAAACTCTTGTCGAATCCGTAAGCATAGATTCCATCTTTTTTCAGCTTGGCACCATCTTGTTTCAATTGATCCCAAGTCTTAGGAATGCTCAGGTGATATTTCTTCAGAATGTCTTTGTTTACATACATAATGCGCGTTGACTTTGAAAATGGTGTTGAGTAGTAAGTGTTACCAATCTTGGATCCGGAAAGAAAGGCTGGGTAAATGTCCTTTTTCGCTTTTGATGACATGCCCTTATACATTGGATTTAAATTATCGATAAAGCCATGGTGTTGATAATCAGGTAGGTTTGTATAGGTTGTCATGCCCAAAACAGGCAGACTATGTGACTTGGCTGCGGCCATGACCTTTTGGTTCATTTGGGTGTAGTCACCTTGCGAGGTGGCGACAACTTGGTACTTAGTTTGCGACTGATTGTAGTCGTTAACGATTGTGTTGAGATTCTTTTGATAAGGGCCAGTTAAACCGCTCCAAAAAGTAATCTTTGTTCGGTTTGTCGAAGTATCGGCGGCATGTGCAGGTCGCAGCGCCGTTAATGTAATACCGGCTGCAGCAGCTAGCGTTGCCAGCAGCATCAAACCTTTATGGGTCTTCATGATCTTTTTCATCCTTTCTCAAACAGAAGTGACATTCCCGATACAAACACCTGATTCTCGATGGCAACACCCCTTTCGGTGCAAAGCTGTTAAAGCGGTTTAACCCTTAAGACCTGATTTACTAATACCAGCAATGATGTATTTTTGTAGGCACAGATAAACGATGATCATTGGCAAGATAACAAATGTTGATGCCGCCATGAGGAGTTGAAATTGTGTCCCGGCGTCGCTGGTGAAGGCATTCAAACCAACGGGAAGCGTTCTTACTTTAGCCGTGTTAGTCACAATAAGTGGCCACATGAATGAATTCCAACTGCCAATGACTTCCAAGATACCGATTGCGGTGATGGCCGACTTGGATAGCGGCACCATCATAGTCCAGAGGAAGTGCCAATCTGATGAACCATCTAATTTGGCCGCGTAATAGAGTTCGTTTGGAATGGCGTTGAATGTCTGACGTAAGGTGAAAACGGCAAAAAAACTGGCTAACCAGGGGATGATCAACGCACCAAAGGTGTTAATCAGACTAAATTTTGATAAGGTAACGAAATTTGGAATAATCAACATTTCGCCAGGAACCATCATGGTCGATAAGAAGAGCGCGAATAGAAAGTTTTTGCCATAGAAGTTAAGCCGGGAAAATGCAAAGGCGGCTAAAATCGTTGTAAATAACTGACCAATCGTTGTGACCGTGGTGACGATAAGACTATTGATAAAATATGTTAAAAATGGGGCAGCGTGCCATGCAGTAACGAAGTTTTGCCACTGCAGGTGCTTTGGAATCCATGTTGGCGGCACCCTAACCGTTTCTGGGGCTGTTTTTAAAGCGGTTGAGAGCATCCAGATGAAGGGCACTAACATCGTAATGGCACCCAGCGTCAAAATGATTATGAGTAAAGCCTGACTGATTCGCTTTTTCGTCATGCGAAGCTCCTTTTGAACAATCGACTAAGCATAGTGCACGTGCTTTCTGCTGTACCAAAATTGAATGATGGTGACGACGAGAATAAGTAAAAATAAGACGACACCTGATGCGGCCGCAATACCATATTTCCATTCTGAGTAAAATTTTTGGTACAGGTAGAAAACAATGGTGAGCGTCGATTTACCTGGACCAGGTGAGCCACCAAACAGAACAAAAATTTCGTCGAATACTTTGAAACCACTGATGACGCTGGTGACACTAACTAGGAAGGTCATTGGTGAAAGCAGTGGCAAGGTAACATGAATGAAGCGTTGCCAAGCATTTGCGCCGTCAATTTGTGCTACCTGATCGTAACGTTTGTCGATATTACTCAGGCCGACGAGGAAGAGAATGATATTGAATCCCAATCCTTTCCAAATGGTCATAATAATTAATGCGGGCATTGCCCAATGAGGATCATTTAACCAGTCAATAGGATGAACGCCGAAATGACTTAAGAATGCGTTGAGCAGGCCGTATTGATCGTTATAAATCCACTGCCAGACCAGAGAGATGGCAACCGTGCTGGTAACAAAGGGCAGAAAGTAAGCTGTTTTGAATAGGCCGGCTAAAAAGCGAACGCGGTGTAATAAAAGGGCAATGATCAGTGATAAAAGAACGGAGAATGGCACGACCCCGAGGACAAAGATCAGCGTATTACGAACAGACAAATAGAAGTCAGGATCCGAAAAAATAAACTTATAATTGGCCCATCCAAGAGCACTGACCTTATCGGTAAAGAAGTCGTACTTCGTATAAAAACTCATCGCAAAAGATTTAAAAATGGGATAGATGTTAAACACCAACGTAATGATCAGCATTGGCGCAAGGTAGGCGAATGCAATCAACGTTGACTTAATTGTCGGATGTTGTTTGATCATGCGTGGATTACCTCGGTTGGTTTCAACGGTGATACGTTGGTCGCAACGGTCTCAGGCCAGATGCGGTTACCTGACTGATTGAAAACAAAGACACCTTGTGGTCTCAAGGCAAACTGAAGTGATTTGCCATTGCGACCTAAATCCTGTTCTCGGAAACCGTCTGCAATAATCGTGTGACCGCCATAATTAAGGGAAAGGCTTGTTTCTCGTCCGAAGCGGTTGGATTGAACCTGAGTGCCAGTAAGCGGAAGCATAGTTAAGTGGTCATGCGGATCGGTAGCGGGCACGATACTCTCAGCACGAATGGCAACGGTAGTACCGTCTGAAAGGACGCTGGTAGGGACAACAGTTTTAAAATCGTCACGAACGTTTGCAAACGGAATGGTATTTATGATTGGCGATCCAATGAACTTAGCAACAAAAAGGTTGTCAGGTTGATCGTAAAGGCGATTAGGTGTCGTGAACTGTTGGATTTTGCCCTCGTTTAGAACCATGATTTGGTCGGCGATATGAATGGCTTCCTCCTGATCGTGGGTCACGAAAACAGTGGTCACGCCAGTTTCCTTTTGAATGCGACGGATCTCTTCACGCATTTCTACCCGCAATCGGGCATCGAGGTTAGAAAGGGGTTCGTCAAGTAATAAGATGCTCGGCGATTTTGCTAGGGCACGAGCGATTGCGACTCGTTGTTGCTGTCCGCCGGAAAGTTCGCTGGGTTTCTTAGATAATTCAGTTTCAACATGGACCAATGCCGCGAGTTCACGCCCTCGTTTGAGTCGGTCTGCTTTCTTAACCTTGGCCATTTTCATCGGAAAACAAATGTTATCCAACACGGACATATGAGGATAAAGTGCATAGTTCTGAAAAACCATTCCCACTTTGCGTGCCAGAGCGTCTTTTTTCGTAACGTTCTGATCACCAAAGAAAATTTGACCACCGGTTGGCGAAAGCAAACCACTAATCAAATTCAAGGTTGTTGACTTGCCACAGCCACTTGGGCCGAGCAAACAGGTCAACTGTCCTTCAGGAATGGTAAAACTGATATTATTTAAAATGTTGTTTACGTTGTCGTATGCTAACGAAACGTTTTGAAACTTTACATCCACAATGAGACACCCTTTCGTAAACTGAATAGTAAGCAGATATTGGAAAGCGTGAACAAGGAATATCTGCGCCGATAGATTGTTGTACTGACGTCGTTTACTCATTACTAATCGTGATTTGAAAATGATTGGCAATGTCTAACCAACAATCAGTATACACGATTGAAAACGAGTCTCAAGTTATCTAATGTTCGTTTTATTTAACTAAAAACTCATAAATAAATATATTAATAAAATCATTTAGAACAGAATGTGAACTATACAAACTTTTGACTTATGATGTAATGAAAATGGTTGATGCGAATTTTTACCGTTTTACCCGCATTTATTCAAGCAATGTTGTGATTGTAAAGAAAACGGTTACCATTATTTCGTTTGTCAGCGTTGAAAACCCCAAAAAACAAAACTGGTTTAAGACAATGATTAATTCAACAAGAACAGTCAAATGTGAAAAGTTGATTAGACTTTTTCTCATTAAGGAGTAAAATTATTTTATTCTAATTTTTGGAGGCATCGTGAATGAGTGAAGCAGAATTAACACGACCGGTTTTAGACGCGGCCACAATTGCAGATTTACAAGCAGACTATGCCAAACAGCCACAGGCGGCTATTTTGGAACGTACGGTGACGAAAAACGGTGTTAAAGCAGCCAGCTGTGATAATCATGCAGCGACGCGATTAAACCGAGCTTTTTCAATCGAAGTTGATACAGGTGCGGTCTCTAATCAGAAGCATTCCGGTCGTTGTTGGTTGTTTGCAACGCTCAATACGTTGAGGCACAGCATGGCCAAGCAATATAAGATTAAGGATTTCGAGTTATCACAGAGTTATTTATTTTTCTGGGACCGTGTTGAACGCGCCAATACTTTCTATACAAAGATGATTGAGGATACCACAAGGCCAATCGATGACCGTGAAGTGCAAAAGTTAATGTCGATGGCCGGTACCGATGGTGGCCAATGGAATATGGCTGCCGGTTTAGTTCAAAAGTACGGCGTCGTGCCTAGTTATGTAATGCCTGAAGTGCACAATACTGAGGATAGCTCAGAAATTGAATTAGCATTGAACACTAAAGAACGTAAAGACGCTGTTGCGTTGCGCACATTGGTTAGCAATGGTGCTAGTGAGGAACAACTTGAGGCGGCTCGTCGACAAATGTTGCGAGAAGTTTACCGCATGGCGGCCTACGCATTCGGTGAACCACCGGTAAAGTTTGATTTCGAATATACCGATGACGATAAAAAATATCACATTGATCGCGATTTGACCCCGAAGGATTTCTTGAACAAATACTTCACAGCTGACTTTAACGACTATGTGGTGGTCACTAATTCTCCTGATAAGGCGTACAACAAACTGTATGCAATGCCGGCTCAAGACAATATTGAAAGTGGCAACCCAATTCACTTTTTAAATGTGCCGATGGATGAACTGAACAGGGTCGCAACAGCTCAGCTAAAAGATGGTGAGACCGTTTGGTTTGGTAATGACGTGTTACAACAAATGGACCGGAAGACTGGTTATTTGGATAGCAATCTGTTCCAAACGGATGCCTTATTTAACGTTGACTCTCAGATGAGTAAGGCTGATCGTTTGCTCACGGGGCAAGGTGAAGTTTCCCATGCGATGACCTTAACCGGTGTTGATGTCGTCGATGATCAACCACGACGTTGGAAGGTTGAAAACTCATGGGGCAAAGAAAACGGGGCCGATGGTTACTTCGTCATGAGTGCTGACTGGTTTAATGATTACGTTTATGAAGTGGTCGTTAATAAAAAGTATCTGACATCTGATCAACAGGCCTTATTGACGACTGAACCAACAATTTTGCCAAGCTGGGATCCATTGGCTTAGTGAAACAAAGAAAAGATTAAAAAATGAGAATTACCTCAAGTTTATTTGCATGTGAACTAGGTTTGAAATTATAATCTACATTATGAGTTCAGTTCGCAGGGAAATCCTGGAGGGAGTTATTTATGAAGAAGGTTATTCAATTCGGTGTGGTTGCTTTATCAGCCTTGGTTTTGGCCGGTTGTTCATCGTCAGCAACATCTAAGTCATCGAATAGTTCATCAGTTCGGAGCAGTAAAACGCAATCATCTACCTCAAAGAAAGTTTCTTCATCCAGTGATGCCCAACAAGCAAGCTCGACATCAAGTCAAACGGACGATAATGCTTCCTCAACGACAGATGATAACAGTGCCTCAACGTCTAGCGCCGCAACTTCTAGTCAAAGTGCTAGTAGCGCTGCTGTAAGTAGCAGTGCTGCCGCAACCAGTTCAAAAGCTGCCAGTCAACAACCGGCTCAGAGCTCGGCTACTTCATCACAAAGCGCCACACAGGCCGGTACAGCTAGTTCAGCTTCGGCCGTGATAACGAGTCAGGCGCAAGCTTTAAACACGCTGGTTAGCCAATATGGGACCAATAATGGGGATACCGCCTATCAGTACCTCGGGGCATCCACAATCAATGGTCAAACGGCGTATAACTTTGATGGCTTCTCAAAACAAGCCATGCAAAGCGGGCAACGTGGTCAAACAGGTGCCTACTATGTCTTTGCGAACGGAAAAGTGGTTAACACATTCACGGATCCAGATGCGATTAAGTAACGCTCATTAAAGTTTAAAATTTGGCATACGAATACAAAAATGGCTTCTTCTCGGTAATCGAGAGGAAGTCATTTTTTGTCGTTCTGGATATCCTGCAAGATTCATTACTCATGATTCGCAATAACGACAATCTTGCCGATCTTGTGCGAGTTAACCATAGCCTGGTGAGCCTGAGCAATGTCTGTCAGTTTAAACGTTTGGGCGATAGGTAATTGTAGACGATGATCCTTGATGAGCGCGACGGCTTGACTCAATAACTGAGCGTTAACGTTTGTCGATTGAAAGTTGGTGAGGTAACCAGGTATTTCAAACGGACTGAAATCGGGTAATGACCATTCGCCACCAAGACCGCCGGTAACAACGGCAGTACCCGTAGGAGCAAGGTGTTGCAGAGAATCCCGGAGCGTTGAGGTGCCAACTAATTCCAGAATGCCATCAAATGAAGTGGTGGTCTCCAAGCTGCCACAATCGAGTAAAGTTTCGTCCGCACCAAGGTTTTGTAATGTGGTTAGTTTGTCAGAATTCCGTGAAGTCGTTGAAACGGTGTAGCCCATCGCTTTTGCTAATAACAGAGCGGCAATACCGGCGTTGCTGGTTCCACCACGAATCAACAGGTGCGCACCTGTCGATAGGCGCAGACGATTCAACGATCCGTAGGCGGTGTAAAAGCTTTCTGGAATGGTTGCGAGTTGCGCCCACGAGTCTTTAATTGGTAATGGGTACAGCTGATGATTGGGGATGAGGGCATATTCTTCGTAACTCCCGTCAAACTCGCGACCGAGACCGCCCATGAGTGTCATCACCGTTTGACCAACATGAAAACCACTATCAGTCGTGGTGTCAGAAACTGTGCCAACTGCTTCGATACCAATGACGCGTGGGAACTTAACGTCTGGTGACTCACCGTTACGTGTGAGCAATTCAGCATAATTCAGGCCAAAAGCCATAATTTTCAACACGCTATCAGTGGATGTTGAAACTGGTATTGCGCGTTCTTCTGCGTGAAAGGTGTGTTCGTTTCCTGGATGATTCAAAACCATAGCTAACATCATAAGACCTCCAAACAATATCATCAGGTTAACGGACGATGTGTTAATGACTGCGATAATCACCGATGAACTTGAATAACTGATCACGGGTTAATAGCCGTGCGGGGCCGCCCTCAGACTGGATTAACACAGCTTCACTGCTTTCTAAGGGTGTGAGCGCATCGCTGACGGTTTGGTCACCGGTTAGCGTGACGCGCTCATCGCCACTTGCCGTCGTCCTCGGGTCATTAACATCTTGCAAATAACCCATTACAGACAGCTTGCTGAGTAACACATGATACACATCATGGGCCATTGAATTTTCAAACAAACGTTGGACAAATTGATCGGCTGGATGGCGAACGATTTCGTCTGGTGTACCAACCTGCAAGAGTTTGCCTAAGCGCATGACGCCGATGCGGTCGCCTAATTTCAGCGCTTCATCCATGTCGTGAGTGACGAAAACAACCGTGGTATTGAGTCGGTGATGGATGTCGATGACCAGATTTTGTAGTTGGGTTCGCGAAATGGGATCGAGGGCGCTGAATGGTTCATCCATCAGGACAATCTGTGGCTGGCCAGCAAACGCACGCAGAATGCCGACCCGCTGTTGTTCACCACCGGACAACTCGTCTGGCATGCGATCGCGGTACGTTTGCGGATCTAAATCGACATCGTTGAGTAACTGATCGACCAGCGTGCTTGTGTCAGCCTTGGATTGCTTTTTCATGCTGGGGATGAGGGCGACGTTTTGCGCGACAGTCATGTTAGGAAACAGGGCAATCTGTTGAAGAACATAGCCAGTTTGCAAACGTAGTTCACGCACGTTGTAGTCCTTGATCCGTTTGCCGTTGAAATAAATGTTGCCATAGGTAGGTTCCAGCAGCTCGTTGATCATCCTCAAAGTGGTTGTTTTACCGCTACCGGAGGCGCCGACGAGAACGAAGATTTCGCCGCGGTTGACCGTGAAGGACACGTCGTCGACTGCTTGCTTGTTGCCGTAATTTTTTTTGACGTGATCAAACGTAATTAAAGTTTCTGCCATTATCGTGCACCTCCTAAAAGATGGTGAATCGTCAGATAGTGCTTGGCCACGCTGGCGGCGGATTGTTGTTTAACATTAACCTCATAGTTCATTTCTTGCATATCACGCTCGCTGATGTGGCCGGCGAGTTTATTGAGTGCTGCAATAATTTTAGGGTTCTTGTTAGCAAACGTCGTATTCATTAATGGTGCGCCTTGATATGTCGGGAATAATTGTCGATTATCTTGTAAAGCCACTAACCGGTACTGGCGAATTTGAGAATCAGTGGAGTAACCATCTGTCAGATTGATTTTGCCGCTATTAATCGCCTCATATCGTAAGTCCGGATCCATTGATTGCGTTTTGAAGTTAAGGCCATACTTGCTTTGCAAACCTTTGTAACCGTCTGTGCGATCCAAAAATTCGAGATCAAAACCGCCAAGCAAGTTACCCTCAACCTTTTGTAAATCAGCAATTGTTTTAATATTGTGCGCGTCCGCGTAACTCTTTTTAATCACAACGGCATAGGTGTTGTTGTAAGCCATCGGTTTCAAATAGGTCATGTGGAACTGTTGAGACAGATCGTTTTTAGCGTACTGGTAAAGTTGAGCAGGCGGTGTGCCAATTTCTTTTTGGTTTTTCGTTGGTTTGACCAAACTTTCCAACACAGTGCCAGTGAATTCAGGGTAAATGTCGATTTGCTGACTCTTGAGAGCATTGAACAAGAAGGCTGTTTGACCAAAGTTAGCTTTGAGGACGACTTTGTCGCGCGGATCTACTTGGTGAATCATATCTTTGTACATATTAATTAAAATATCTGGTTCAGAGCCCATTTTACCGGCAATCGTAATGGTCTGTGGTGCGGGTTGAACAGCATGATAGAGACCAACGCCGGAAGGGACTAAAATAATCAGGGCAAGAGTCGCCACGGCATAGCGTAACTTGCTCTTCTGTAAGATGAAAATAATGCCGCTGAACACAATTGCCAGTAACGCTGACGCAATCGCACCAATAAGGGTCATACTATTGTTATTGCGGTCAATCCCCAGCAAGATGAAGTCCCCTAGGCCACCAGCGCCAATTAAGGCCGCTAGGGTGGCAGTGCCAATAATCATGACTAACGCTTGTCTAATGCCAGCAATAAGGGTTGGCATAGCGAGGGGAAATTCGACCCGGATTAACTTTTCAGTTCGTGTCATGCCAAACGCATCGGCTGCTTCTTCAAGTGACGGGTCGATGCCGGTGATCCCAGTTAACGTGCCCGTAAAGATTGGAAGGAGCGCGTAAACGACTAGTGCAATAACGGCTGGGACAGTCCCAATCCCGACAATGGGAATTAATAATCCAAGTAGGGCCAGCGATGGAATGGTCTGAAAGACACCAGTAATTTGGGTCAGCACATTGGCAGCTCGTCGATGACGGACAACCAATAAAGCAAGTGGGATTCCAATTGCCATAGCGATCAGCAAGGACACCAGCGATATTTGGATATGCTGCCAAATGGCACTCATCAGGTCAGATCGTCTGCTAATTAATGTTTGCCAAAATTCGTTCATAAAATCAGCTCCTTAACAACGTAGATAACCAGGCAGGAGAATAATGACATGCTATAATGACCATGTTTAGTGAACGAGGTCAGTGAAAGGGATGATCAGCGTGTCTGCTAAAGTGAGTCGAGCACAACAGAAACAACAAACCAAAACACGTCTTTTTCAGGCGGCGGTAAAATTGATTAAAGCGCAAGGATACGCAAAGACCACGATTCGTCAGATAACTCGTGAGGCAAATGTGTCTTCAGGCACGTTTTACGTTCATTACACGTCCAAAGAAGACATTATTCGTGAGCGTTATTATGACGAATTGGCCAACTATGTGAGAGAAAACTATGACGCTTATGTATCAGAACATCCGTCAGCAACGGTAGAAGAACGTATTTTGGCGTTCAGCATGCTTCAGTTGCAATTGTCTGCGGATCAAGGCTGGCAAGTGGTTACATTGGTGTTTACTTCATTCTTTCAGGAAACATTGAACCAGGAGTTCAAATTACGTGACTGGAAGATGCTTAATACGTTAAGAGAATTAATGCAACAGCTAAACGATGAACAAAGATTGGCAAACCACGATCCAGAGTTGGCATTTCAACAGTTATATACGTCTGTTCGGGGAATCATGGCGACCTGGGCATATAGTCGCGGTAACTTTGATTTAGTAGCATCTGGCAGGGCCTATTTGACGACCGTTTTGCATGGATTAATGAGTTAATAGATTGATTCACTGAACGTGTTCACTTAATGCGATCATTGTATTCACCGACGTTCCTTTACGCAATTATCTGTCTTCGACCGTTGGCAATTGTGATTAAATTAGGCGGATTAGTGGTGTCCGTTAGTTTAAATAAAAAGCACCGCATCAGATTAACGTTGATCTGACGCGGTGTTTCGTTTGTTAGCGGACTTACCGTTTATATTGACGCTTTTTTAATTGTGAGGGATAAAAGGATAACGGTCTAATTGGGTATCTTCCAAGGTGATGTTTGGTGGCGTGGCTAGATTATCACGTTTGACCTCGCGGAATTGTAATCGCGCGTAGAAATCACGGGCAGGTTGATTGGCGATGACAACTTTTAACTGCATTGGTCCAGTTGCTTGTGACCGCATGTAATCGATGAGCTGACTAGCAACGCCCTGATGACGGTAGTCTGGGTCAATAAAAAGCAAATGAATAAAATTGGCTAACCGATAAAATGACAAGAAACCAACCACGCGTTCATCAATGGTGGCGACGATAATCATTTCGTGATGACTATCGCGCTCAAAATCTGTTAATTGTGGATTGGCGACCCAGGGAAACTCCTGCTGGCGGTCTAATAAATAGATATTTTCAAGTATTGCGTAATCACTAATTGCGGCGGGTCGAATACGAATCTGATCTAACATGACTAAAACTCCATTTTTCGTCAAAATTCAAAATAAGGTAAAATACCATTAGAGGAATAAGATATGAATTTAAAACCACTATACAACATTTTAGAAACGAATATGGGCCGTCAAAATTGGATGTCGACGGATGCGTTGTGGGCACAGTCGCCATTTCAGGTGATGTGGGCAGCCATTCTGATTCAAAATGCCAGTGCAAACAATGGCGATGCAGCGGCACGGTCGCTATTAGCGGCAACGGACAATGATCCGGCTAAGATTCGAGCATGCACACCAGAAAAATTGGCCGACATCATTAAACCAGCGGGACTCTACCGTACAAAAGCAAAATACATCATGGCCGCCGCTGAGTGGTCTGGTACTCACGATGACAACGTGGCGGAAATTGAAGCCCTAGATCGAGAGACGTTGCAGGCAGAACTGCTTAACGTAAAGGGTCTCGGTAATGAAACCGCAGATGACATTATGCTGTATGGCTTTCATAAACCGCTATTTATTGCGGACACCTATGCCCGTCGTCATTTTGGTTGGCTTGGCATAGACGTGCCTAAAAAATATCGTGATTTTCAAACGTTGGTGGAGGCAGACGCTGGCCTGAACTGGGACGAATATCAGGAACTGCATGCTCTGATCGATGAATTTGGTAAGAAGGTTAAGAATCAACAGCAGTGGGATGCCAGCTTTATGGGCGGATTTACGCTCTCCGGTACAGAAAGGACAGTCAAATGACAGGAACAACTAATTTAGATGGTTTTGCCGTTCGTCGCCCCTCTGCTGAACCAGTAGTGATTGAGGCGAATCGCTTATTTAGCCAGCACTTGTTAATCGTGGGACAAACAGGCAGTGGCAAGTCGACTTCAGCGGTGGCATTGCTGAATGCACTGATGCGCCAGAACCAAACGGGAATCATTTTGGATCCCACGGGCGAATATGCACATTTGCCACATGCAGTGGTTGGCAAATTAGGCGATAACGCCTTTATTGATTTTGCCAAACTATCGGCTGATCAGTTGGCGGAAATTATCGGTATTGATGACGATATTGTCGTGGCGATCTTGAGCGCTGCGATGACAAGTCTGCGGCTTGCTTATAATGTTTTACATCAGGAGACACCTTACGTGAAAGTGGGCGTTTCTTGGACGGACTATGAGGCACAATTAGAAAGGCTGCATGATTTCCCCCGACCATATGACATTCGCTTGTTACCCGATCAGTTGCTGGAAGAATGCGTTCAACCCGCTAGTGATGTGGATGCTGATTTTAGTTTGCTTGGTCAGCAGTATGATCGTCCTCGCCAGCGACAACTGGTACCGGTACTGGCATCAGTTCGGAAGTTCTTGGCCGATCCGACGATGCAACGGTTGTTCCGTTTGCCCCGGCCAAAACGACAATCCGAACAGGCACATGTGGACGCTTCAGTTAAGACACAGTATGACGTGGTTTATCTGCTGACGATGTTTGCTGCCATGAAATCCCAACACCGTTTTCTCGTGATCGACTTATCGGCACTGCGAAGCAATCTTAAGGTTGGCAAACTGGTTGTATCCACATTGGCCGCGACATTGCTGGCAATTAAAACGAACTTGCCACACACCGTGCCGATTGTTCTGACGGTTGATGAGGCGCATCGTTATTTGACCGAGGCTGCTAGTCACGTCGGTTGGGTTGACCAAGACGGATTATCGCGAGTTGCCAGAGAAGGCCGTAAAGCAGGACTGTACCTGATGCTAACAACGCAGAGTCCGCTCGACTTGCCGAGTCAATTGTTAGGTGAATTCGGCAATTTATTGGTTCACCTTGTGACGACGATTGATGAATTGAGTAAACTACCAATTGTTAATGATATTGGGAAAGAATTGGCCCAACAAAACGTGGGTGAAGCAACCTTTGTCGGCAACGGGTTTGAAGAGCCGCTGGCAGTGACAATGGTGCGAGCCGGGGATGTTCAGCATGATACGGCGAGCCCTCAATTTAAGAAGTAAACATATATCACGAAAAATGTTTATACTATGTAAAAAGAACCAGCGAAGAATTGTATTCGCTGGTTCTTTTTATGAAGATGATCTAAATAGCTTATTCAAACACAAACTGATTATGGTACAGTTCCGAATAGAATCCATGTTCATCGAGCAACTGCTGATGTGTTCCTTGCTCAATCACATTACCATCTTTCAACACAACAATCTTATCGGCGTTAAGAATGGTCTTCAATCGGTGAGCGATGACAAAGCTGGTTCGGCCCTGAACCACAGCATCCATCGCTTTTTGAATGCGCGCTTCAGTGACGGTATCAACGTTTGAGGTTGCTTCGTCAAGAATCAATAATGATGGGTTAGTGAGGATTGTCCGAGCGATACTGAGCAATTGTTTTTGCCCTGTCGAGAAGACGGAATTTTCGTCCGTGACTTTGGTATCGTAGCCATCGTCTAGCGACATGATGAAGTCGTGAATATTGGCTTGCTTAGCCGCCGCAATCATTTCTTCATCGGTGGCATCAGGCTTCCCATATTTGATGTTAAAGGCAATGGTGCCGGAGAAGAGTACACTATCCTGTAAGACGATCCCAACGTGGTCACGCAGGTTTGTCATGTCGACCTGACGTACGTCCTTATTATCAATGGAAACAGTCCCTGAATCGACGTCATAGAACCGATTTAGCAGGTTCATAACCGTTGTTTTCCCTGAACCAGTGGGTCCGACTAGAGCGACCATTTTACCTGGTTCAACGTCAATGGAAACGCCGTGTAGAATTTCACGACCTTTATCATAACTGAAATGTACATCGTTTAACGCAGCGCTGGTGGAGCCGGCAGGAATAATTGCGCCTTTTTCTGGTCTGATTTCCTCGGGTTCATCAAACATCTGATTCAAACGTCGGGCACCAGTAACAGCCAATTGGAACATGCTATAGAGTGTCGAAATTTGGGTGATTGGTTGATAGAATTGTTGCGAATATTGGACGAAGACAACGACCAAACCAAGGGCAGCGGCGCGGCTCATCCCAGAATTCATCGCCATCCAGCTACCAGCGAAGATAACAATCGCCGTGTTGACTAATGACATGCCTTGCATCAGTGGGAAGAGCATCCCGGAGTACGTTTGCGCCCGTGTTGTGGCCTTACGAACGTTTTCGTTGTGAGGCAGGAAACCGTCGATGGACTCCTGCTGCAGACCGTTGGTAATGTTGACTTTTTGACCGGCAATTTGCTCATTGATATACCCATTCAGTTTACCGACCTCATCTTGCTGAATATCGGTATACTTGCGGGTACGGTTGATTAGAAAGGTAGCCAGGATGATAGCAACAGGAGCTGAGGCGATGGTGACCCATGCCATTTGCGCGTTCTGCTGGAACATAATGATCAAAATGCCAATCATCAAGGCGACGTTTGCCATGATTTCACCTAACGCCTCATTGAGGGCATTGGAGATATTATCCAAATCACTGGTGAAACGGCTAAGAATATCACCATCTTGATGGGAGTCAAAGAATCGGATCGTCATCCGTTGCAGTTTGCCAAACAAACCACGACGCATGCAGTTCGTTGAGTAACCTGTAATGTAAGTAATTGCGATGTTCATGACGAATGTTCCCAGGATACCGATGAAATAGAACAGACCCAGTAACCACACGAAATGAACGAACTCGCCTTTATTGCTGACGCCGTGCATTAGCCCGAATACATACTTAGCCAGGGAAGTAACGGCCTTGCCCAGGTAAATGGGGGCCTTAACCTGGAAGTAGGTAGAGACGATGATAGCAATAATAACAATCGTAAAACTAATCTTATAACGTTTCAGATAATGATAGAAGAAACGCATGGAGCGACCAACGTCTGACATTAGGCTTCCCCCTTTCCCTTTTGTGTCTCGTAAATTTCTTGATAGAAGTGATTATTAGCAACCAGTTCTTGATGAGTACCTTCACCAACGAGTTTGCCGTTATCGAGGACTAAAATGCGATTGGCGTTGATTACGGATGAAATTTTTTCTGCAATGACAAACGTCGTTGTGCCTTTTAGTTCATGGTTCAAAGCTTCCTGAACTAGCTTTTCTGACTCGGCATCTAGCGCAGAAGTAGAGTCATCCAGAATCAAAATCTTTGGCCGGCCAATCACGCCTCGCGTAATGGATAATCGTTGCTTTTGCCCACCAGAAAAGTTGCTGGAACGTTCCTCGATATTAGCATCATAGCGATTTGGCAAACGGTCAATGAACTCAGCCGCCTGCGAAATCTTGCTGGCTCGGTCCATATCAGCAATTGAAGCATTTTTGAGACCTTGCTGAAGGTTATGCGCAACGGTACCGGAAAATAGGATGGCCCGTTGCAGTACAAAGGCGACTGTTTTACGTAGTGAACGTTCGTTGACATCTTTCAAGTTAACGCCGCCAACACTAACCGTACCGCTTTGCGGGTCAAACAAACGGGGAATAAGCTGAGCTAGAGTGGATTTGCCAGCCCCAGTAGCACCAACAATGCCGATCATTTCGCCGGGTTTAACGTCGAAGGAAATATCTGACAGGGTTGGTTGGTCATCACCATCATAAGTGAAGGAGACGTGATCGAATTTAACAGATCCGGTTAAGTCTTGCTCCGGCACATCCTTCTTGTAAACGATGTTCGGCTCAGTGTTCATGATTTCGTTTAACCGGTTTAAGGACACCATTGCACGAGCAGAGAAGGTGAGCATCATACCACCATTAATAATGGCAAACATGATTTGCATGAGATAATTAATAAATGACGCAATGGCGGCAACAGCACCGGGGTGTGTTTGGGCAATGTCGCCAGTGAAGTAGATGGCGGCAACCACTGCCATGTTCCCAATCAACATAAAGGCGGGAATCATTAATGAAAAGAGAATACCGACGCCAATATTTTGGTCATTCAGTTTGTCAGAGACAGTATTGAATCGCTTTTGTTCATTATTTTCTTGATTGAATGACTTAACTACGCGGACTCCAGTTAAGTTTTCCTTAGCCAGTTCGTTGACGCGGTCAATCAGGGTCTGCATTAAACCGAAGCGGCGTCCCATTCGACCAAACGTACTGAGAACGACGAGCATAACAAGCACGATTTGAATCACAATAATCCACCAAAGTTGAGGCAGCGTGTTCAGTGCGAGAATCAGCGCACCGACAAACATGATAGGAACTCGGATCAGCGCTTGAAGGACCGTCATAATCAGGTTCTGAACCTGGTTGATGTCATTAGTTAACCGAACAACTAAACTGCCGGCTGAAAAACGTTCGATGTTGCTAAAAGAAAATGCCTGAATTTTGCGATAGGCCATTTCCCGAATCGATGCGGCCATTCCCATAGCTACTTTAGCGGAGAAGATAGTGTTCAAGACACCGGCAATCAAACCAACGAGCGCGATGACGATTAATGTGATTCCGATCGTTAGTATTTTATGATTGTTGTTGGCGATGATGGCATTGATCACGTTTTGCAGCAATTTAGGTTGCCACAAACTGGCGGCAGCCATTACGGCCGCCGAAAAAACGGCCCAGAAGATCCCCCAGGCAAAGGGTTTTATGTTGGCGCGGATAATTTTCAAAGTTAATTAACCTTCTTTCTATGAACTATTGCTAATTTGATTTTGAGTGTCGGGCTTACGCTATCGGTTGTCAACATTGAAACTTCGCTGTGGGACCGGTTCAAGCCGGGAGTGTACCGTCTTTCACCTCGCCGCCAAGCCTCTGAGAACCGCGAGTCTTGGCGACCGTCCGTGCTGTAAATTCGAGAAGCCCATTCGAATTAACACCACTTTCACTGCTTCGTTTCAATGTTGACGCCCTTTCGCTCACATCTTGCATTAAAACAGCTTTACTAACACTGTTTACAATTGAGTTTGTGACAGACTATTACTATTCGGAGTTTTTATTGAAATGTGAGTGGAGGCAAACAGGGACAGAGTTTCGTGGTAGCAATACTTAGTGGGCGTACTTGGGCCACTTAGTATTGCAGGGCGACTTCTGAGGTCGGGTTATGAGCTCAGAATCGAGACCTAAGACCGTCTTATGGGCTTGGGTCGGTCCCACGAAACGGCGTCCCTGTTTGCTGTAACGGTCAGTCTTGAAAAAACTGAATAGATGCTTAGTGTCGCCGATGAAGATAAATGGCGACAATGATAACAATGATGAGGAGCAGAATGATGGTGCTCCGCGAATCATGCCCCAAAGCCTGTCGAAGCAAACGGAAATACCCAATCCCGTGAGGCAAAAAGACGCCTGAAATGGACCACATGTGTGTTGCCTCCTAAATTACTTTGTTTGACTTATTATACGCATTACAAAAATTATGAGAAAGCAATAAGTTGTTTGTGAGCAAATTTCCACAAAAAGGGGTCGCGTTGCTTCCTAAAGATGAGTAAGATGAAATTAGCATTTATGCGTATTGGAGGACCAATCCAGATGAACTGGGCACATTTTATTTTTGAAACAATTATCTATGTAAACGCGGTGTTGGCGTTTATTACCGTGTTCCGTGAACCGCGTGATATTTCAGCGACCTGGGCCTGGCTACTGGTGCTGGTGTTCTTGCCAATCATCGGTTTCATTGCCTACGCCTTTGTCGGTCGGCGATTGCCGAAGAATCGATTATTTCAAATTCAAGAGCAGGAACAACTGCAGCTTGATGAGCAGCTAGCGCTCCAGCGAGCGGAGCTATCATCAGAGCGAAATGACGCGGATGATGTAACCGCCACTGCTTTGGGTACAGTTAATTTGTTTATTGAGTCGGATCAAGCCTTTTTAACTCGCAACAACCGGGTGCACATCATTTCTGATGGGAAAGTGCTGTTCCACCAGATGTTTGAAGACATTGAGCGGGCTAAACAGAGTATCCATATCGAGTTTTACACGATCTATAACGATGACATTGGTAACGAATTGTTGCGTTTATTGATTCGTAAGGCCGAAGCCGGCGTGGCTGTGCGAGTATTGTACGATTCATGGGGTTCGATGGGTGTTCGGCCCAAATTCTATGATCCATTACGGGCCGCTGGTGGGGAAGCATATCCCTTCCTGCAAACGCGCAGTGCGCTAGTGGATTTCCGGTTGAACTTCCGTGATCACCGTAAAATTGTCGTGATTGACGGAGCTATTGGCTATACCGGTGGTTTTAACGTCGGTGATCAGTATTTAGGCCGTAAAGAAAAGTTTGGTTACTGGCGTGATACGCATCTTCGCATCGTTGGGGCTGGCGTTTACGGGCTTCAGTCACGCTTTATCCGTGATTGGAATGCTACCAGTCGTACCAAACCACTAAACGTTACCAATGATTTCTTCCATATCACTAAGGTGAAGGGCGAAACCAACATGCAGATCGTGTCATCTGGTCCCGATTCTGATAAAGAGCAGATTAAGATGGGCTACTTACGATTGATTAACTCAGCACGCAAACGGCTGTGGATCCAGTCGCCGTACTTAATTCCAGATGACTCTGTCCTTGATGCGCTTCGAGTAGCGGCCGGCAGTGGCGTGGATGTCCGCATTATGATTCCAAGCAAGCCGGATCATGCCTTTGTGTACCGGGCAACCGAGTATTACGCGAAGCAGTTGTCTCGTAACGGGGTAAAAATCTTCAAATATCGCAACGGTTTTATCCATTCTAAAACGATGGTCGTTGACGATGGGGTCGCATCTGTTGGATCGGCAAATTTAGATTTTCGTAGTTTCAAACTAAACTTTGAGGTCAATGCATTCCTGTATGATCCTAAAGTGACTGCTGAGTTGGCTAAGTTGTTTGAAGCTGATATGCGCGTGAGTGAGCTGACGACTTACGAGACGTTCGCCCAACAATCGTATTGGCGTAAGTTCAAACAAATATTTTCACGCCTATTGTCACCAATTTTGTAGAGAATAACTATCACAATAGAAAGGGACCGGTTTCGTAGCTAGACTGCGAAACCGGTCCCTCTTTAGCAAACTTAGTGTTCATCTGCAGTTGGGCGGACATCGCCAAATGACCAATGTGGTAACTGTGATACGAATTGATGATAGGCGGTCTCTTCTTGTGTTGCCGCGACTTCTGCACTGGCGAGGTTCCCAGCGTGCAAGTCAGCCTCGCTCAAACGCAAATGATCAGTAAAGGTCGCGTTGCCGATTAGGTCGATAGTGTACGCGGCGTTTTGATGATGGACACGCGTTTGAACCATCCCGCCTGGATTATAAATGGTCAGGAGTTGGTCAAACTGAGCGGCTGCGTGAGTCAGCACCCAAATTAGCGATGTGGCCGACATGCCAGTACCACAGGCGTTTGTAAAACCAACGCCGCGTTCAAACGTCCTCACAAAGAGGGTAGTGTCGTTGATTTCCCAACTAAAGCTGACATTGACGCCGTCAGGGAACCACGGGTTTTGACCGTTTAATTGTTGTCCGAGTTGCCCTAGGAACGCGGTTGTTAAGGCATTAGGATGGTTATGGTCTGTGAGACTAATCAAATGTGGGTTTGGCACTGCCACAGCGGAAAAGGTTGCAGTGGAATTTGTTGCAAACGGCAAGCTGTTTTGATTTAAAAGTGGTGTTGTCGGGATTTTATGTAAGCCAATCGAAGTCGCATCGAAACTGACGGGTTGGATGCTGACACTGAATGCAGGCACATCTGGCGCAAACGGAGTGACTTGATGAACTGGTAAATCAGCCGCATCTGTTTCAACTTGGAAGTCCGTTTGGTGCGTTTGTTCTGCAAGATAGCGGCTGACGGTTCGTAGGCCATTGCCACACATGCTTGCTTGACTGCCATCGCGGTTAAAAACCTGCATCCGGCCGATTGCGTTGGGATGCTGACTGTCACTGACGACCAGGACACCATCTACTTCGCCTAGACCTGCTGGTGCTGTGTCGTTGACTTGTTTTGCCAAACGACTGAGTTCAGCCGTGGTGAGGGCATGTTTAAGTTGCCGTTGATCGAGCAGGTAAAAACTATTTTCCGAGCCATGAACACGAATTAAATTAACCATGAGTGACCTCCTGTGCTGGTTGACGAAGTGGCAAGCTAACTGGTTGGTTAAAGAAGTCATTGTAGATGAGGCGAACAGCATCATCAGCCTGCGCTTCCCGAACACCGATCATGATTGAAATCCGTGACGCCCCCTGGTTGATCATTTGAACACCGATATGATGAGTGGCTAGTGGGTGCAAGATCCGGTCAATGACGCCGACCTGATTGCGCATGCCTTCGCCAACCACCATCAAAATCGCGTAATCATCGATCCACTGAAGACGATCGGGTTGCAATGTTTCTTTGATATCTGCTAGCAAACGAGGGAGAACATCCGTCGGAATTTGATTGCGATCAAAGATGATCGTTAAATCGTCAATTCCTGAAGGCATATGTTCGTAACTGATGTGGTAGCGGAAGAGGATTTTGAGCAACTTTAATGTGAAGCCAACTTCCCGGTTCAATAGATAACGATGCAGGTAGAGCGCTGCAAACCGTTTGGAACTGGCCACTCCCGTAATTAATCGCTTAGGCTGCGATTGATTCGTTGGTACAATCAGTGTTCCTGGCGCACTAGGATGGTTGGTATTCTTGACGCAAATGGGAACCTGGCCTTCAATGGCTGGAATAATTGCCTCATCGTGAAAAACTGAGAAACCGGCATATGAAAGTTCCCGCATTTCGACGTAGCTCATCTTAGTAATTGGTGCTGGGTTAGCGACAACGTTAGGATTGGCAGCGTAAATGGAGTCGACATCCGTAAAGTTCTCGTATTCAGTCGCATGCAAACCACGAGCAAGAATGGCACCTGTGATATCTGAGCCACCACGGGAAAAGGTTACCAGTTGACCGCCGGTTGTATAGGCAAAGAAACCAGGAACGACCCACAGTTTGTCTTCCGCTAGAAGCTCCTGACGGGCAACGGCCAGGTGTGTGTATGTCTGAGATAAAATGGTCGCGTTGTTTGGTTCCTGCGTAGCAATTAAGCCGAGTTCGTGTGGGTCAACGTAACGGGCACTTAATCCTTGTGTATTTAACACCAGCGCCAGTAACTGGGCGTTTAACTTTTCGCCGTGGGCCTTAAACGCAGCCATTCTAAAGGCTGGGCCACGAAATGATGTCGTTGGTAGGGCCAAAATTTGGTCCGCCAATGGTTTAAATTGAGCTGCGGAAATATTAAACGCTGTTGCGATTTCTTGATATCTGTCGATGATTTGCTGACCGATCGACTGTTGTGTTTTACCATGCGCACGTGCGTAGTCAATCAGTAAATCGGTAACTTTTTCATCGTTCTCATTTCGTTTGCCGGGTGCTGAAACAACAACCACGCGGCGTTGCCTATCCATTCGTAAAATCTGCATTACGTCACTAAAATGCGTCGCATCTGCCAAAGAACTGCCACCAAACTTAATTACTTTCATCGATCCTAACCTCGCTTACCACGGTCGTTTGTCCAAACAGACCATTGTTTTTGATGTTAGAAGGGGAATCGACACTGAAATCATTCACACCCACGATTACATTTAAAAAGCGCACCCAATGACTTTGTTTAACGAGGTCATTGGGTGCGCTTAGTCTAATCGAACGTAATCGATATAGTACCGGTTATGTATGGTCGTAGATAGCGCCCCGCAACTTTTTTGTTAGTTGCGACAGTCCTTGGGCTGTTAACCCGAGTCCCAACCCTAACTGAGACGAGTCAGTCAAAGTTTCGGCGAATCATCCTTTCACTAAGCGTCGTTAACCTCGTCGATTTCCTCTTAGTTACTTTTAATCTTCGCAACCTCTTCTATGATTACTGGCAATTATAGCGAATTAGTTTTCAATTACAATAGCTAAATGAAAATAAATGTAAACGCGTTGGTACAGCGCTTTACTTGGGAACATAAAATTTAAATGGGGACTTGACGGGTAATGAAAAGAGCGATATGCTCATTAAAATTAAATGTGAAAAGAGGTTGCAACCAACAAGAGTAATCAGCGGAGTCGGGTCACGACATAGAAACTGATGAAAGGGGCGGTTGCCGAAGCTGGACGATTGACCATCGCTTTGGCTGGGATGTTGATGAATAATCAGCAAACTGTCGTGATGAAAAATTCATCGCGGGGCGCTTACGACATTCAGAAACGAAATGAATTTATTTTCGGGACTCTTTTGCGTACGCACCTATGCAAATGAGCCCCTTTTTTCGTGCTATGTTTCTGTGCTTTCGGTTGTCAACATTGACACACTCGACCTGGGACCGGTTCGAGCTTCTCAAGTTCGGAGTCTTTCACCTCGCCGAATAGCCCCGTGGGAACCCGGGTCTCTTCGACCGTCCGTGTTGTAAATTTGAGGAAACCGCTCAAATTAACATCACTTTCAGGACTCGGTATCAATGTTGACGCCCTTCAGTTCACCTTGCAAAAATGATCGTCGTATAGGCAAAGCGCATAACCATTTGGACAGACACATAACTTCTAAAAACTAAAAGGAGCAAAAAAATGACAACAACAGTTGAGTCAACGACAAATCATTTAATGATCGGCGGCATGGACACTGTCAAACTGGCTGAGCAGTTTGGCACACCGCTGGTTGCTTACGATACGCAGGATATCGTTCGTCAGGTGAAGGCCTTTCAACAGACGTTCGCTAACCACCGAATTGATGGCGTCGTGAGTTACGCGTCGAAGGCCTTCTGCGTGAAGGGAATCTATCAGCTGTTGGCGCCACTTGGCGTACATGCAGACGTTGTATCGGCAGGAGAAATGGCAACCGCGTTTGCGGCCGATTTTCCTGCATCTCGACTGAGTTTTCATGGGAATAATAAGTCTGTGGATGAACTAACAATGGCATTGGATCATCACCTTGGCACGATCATTGTTGACAATTTCGTTGAACTTCATTTGTTACAACGTTTGCTAAAGGAACGGGACGAAACCATTGCGATTCAAATTCGGGTGACCCCCGGCGTTAGTGCTCATACGCATCAGTACATTCAAACGGGTCAGGTCGATAGTAAGTTTGGTTTCGACATCGGTTCTGGTCAAGCGGATCAGGCACTGAAAGAGG
The DNA here is from genome assembly GCF_009863985.1 of Furfurilactobacillus milii. Taxonomy (GTDB): domain Bacteria; phylum Bacillota; class Bacilli; order Lactobacillales; family Lactobacillaceae; genus Furfurilactobacillus; species Furfurilactobacillus milii_A. The sequence continues at coordinate 28,507 of NZ_WEZT01000015.1, forward strand.
CTTTAGCGGATGATCATCTAAATGTTCGTGGCGTTCATGCACATATTGGATCACAAATTTTTGAGAGTACCGGCTTTGTAATGGCAGCCGAGAAATTGATTGAACTGTTGACCCATTGGCATGAGGCGTTTGGCTATTCGGCCCAAGTGCTAAATCTAGGCGGTGGGTTCGGCATTAAATATGTAGAAGGTGACGATCCACAATCACCGGAGGCCCAGCTTGACACCGTGTTAACGACGATTGAAGCCAGGTTAGGTAATCATCACTTAGAAATGCCGGATATTTGGATTGAACCTGGCCGGTCGTTGGTTGGCCCGGCAGGAATCAATTTATATCGGGCTGGCGCAAACAAACGCGTCCCCAGCTTATTGCCTTACGTGGCTGTTGACGGCGGCATGGGGGATAACATTCGACCAGCGCTGTATCAGGCTGAGTACGAACCAGTATTAGCCAATCATGTGGAAGATTCATCTAAAGAAACCATCCATATTGTCGGTAAATATTGTGAGTCCGGCGACATTCTAGTAAAAGAAGCGACGTTGCCGGTTACGAAAACGGGCGATGTGATTGCCCTCTTAGCTACCGGTGCCTACGGTTATTCGATGGCCAGCAATTACAACCGCAATCCACGTCCAGCCGTCATTTTTATCGATCACAAACAAGCCAGTATCGTCGTCCGGCGTGAAACCATCCGCGACATGCTCGCATTAGATGAGGATTTTAAGAAGAGTGGCACCGAAGCCCTGGGAGAAGTTGAGCAATAACGTGGAAGGCGTAGCATTCGGTGGGCTGCCGGATGAAACGACTTTCGGGTTATGCGCAGGCTTCTGGGCAACAGGTGCACGTTTAGGAAGAGTGCCGCCGAAGCTCGGTAAGGCTCGAGCAACAACGTAAAGGTGACAGCTTTGGGTTGTGCACAGGGCCTTGAGCGGACAGGTGCACGTTTAAAAGAGTGCCGCCGAAGCTCGGTAACGCAATCATTAAGGAGGATTCAAATGGCAGAATTAGATGCGACACAGATTATTCATACGATAGCGACTGCTAAGAAACAAACGCCGGTTAAGGTCACTGTTAGTGGCGATCACTTACGTCAACTGACGATTCCAGATGGCATTGAAGCGTTTATGGAAGATCACACGGGGACGTTGTTTGGGAGTTGGCCGGTAGTGAAACCATTTCTTGAATCACACCAAGATGTGATTGTGCAAACGCATGTGGAAACCAATGCTACTAATTCAGCTGTTCCGTTATTAGATGCGCGTGAAGTTAATGCCCGCATCGAACCAGGTGCCATCATTCGTGATCAAGTAGTGGTTGGTGATCACGCTGTCATTATGATGGGTGCACTGATCAACATCGGCGCTGAGATTGGCGCTGATTCCATGATTGATATGGGTGCCGTACTTGGTGGCCGGGCAATCGTTGGCAAACATTGTCATATCGGTGCCGGCGCGGTCCTAGCTGGTGTAATCGAACCGGCTTCTGCAGAACCCGTGCGCATCGATGATGATGTGTTGATTGGAGCTAATGCAGTGGTTATTGAGGGTGTTCATGTCGGTGAACACGCGGTGGTCGGTGCTGGCGCCGTGGTAACTGAGGATGTGCCAGCCAATACCGTTGTTGCCGGTGTTCCAGCTAAGGTGATTAAAGTAAACGATGCAAAAACGCAGGCTAAAACGAAACTGCAAGATTCGTTACGAAAGCTCTAGCACGTTTGACTGAAAGAAAGCTGGTACTGCATGTCTGAAACGTTAGATTTAATTCATATTCGCCGTCACTTGCACCAAATTCCAGAGTTGGCACTTCGTGAAACTCAAACAGCTGCATATCTGCGGCAAGTTATTGAAGCGATGCCTCAACAATGGTTGACCACGCATCACATCCCAAGTTTGCCAACGGCCTTGATGGTTAAAGTTCAAGGAAGTAAGCCGCAACGGTGTATTGGATACCGCACTGATATTGATGCCTTGCCAGTTACAGAAGCGACTGGATTGCCATATGCGTCGACAAATCCCGGTAGGATGCATGCTTGCGGGCATGATATTCATATGACGGTGGCCCTAGGGGTGCTCAATTACTTTGCGAATCATCAGCCAAAAGATGACTTATTGTTTTTCTTTCAACCGGCTGAAGAAAACGACAACGGCGGCAAGTTGGCCGTTGAAGCTGGCGCCTTTACTGGCGAATGGCGACCAGATGAGTTTTATGGGTTGCACGTCAATCCAGAGTTGCCTGCAGGCGTGATTGGATGTCGCAATGGCACGTTATTTGCCGGCACGACTGAAATTAACGTGGACTTTATTGGCAAGGGTGGGCATGCGGCTTATCCGCATTTGGCTAATGATATGGTAGTTGCCTGCGCTAGCTTTATCATGCAAGCCCAGACCGTTGTCTCTAGAAGCGTTGACCCAATAGAAGGCGGCGTGGTGACGTTTGGCAAACTGAATGCCGGTAGTATCCGTAACGTCATTGCTGGCCGTGCCAGGCTAGAAGGGACCATTCGCGGACTAACGCAAGCGATGATTGAACACATTGATCAGCGGTTACAGGCAATCGCCAATGGTATTGCTACGAGTTTCGAGTGTGAAGTCAATGTTGAACTGAATCAGGGCGGTTACTTGCCGGTAGAAAATGATCCCCAATTGACGATCCCGTTCATTCAATTTATGAAAAGTGCACCCGATGTGGACTTTGTTGAAACGGCACCGGCCATGACCGGCGAGGACTTCGGATATATGCTGCATCAATTTCCTGGCACGATGTTTTGGTTAGGGGTGGACGGTCACGCACCGTTGCACTCTGCCAAAATGACGCCGGACGAGTCCGCTATTAGCAAGGGTGTCACCGCCATTACCGAGTTTTTGGAGGATCGGATGACAAGAGAGTGATGCTCGACTTCGGTTGAATCCGAGCAATAAGAAGCAAAACAAATGATTCGGTGGTTTTCCGAATAGTTCTCACCAATAGGGAGGAATTTAAAATGTTTGAACAAAATGATTTATTAACAGCGATCATCACACCATTTACCGAAGATGATCATATTGATTTCGAGGCATTAACGCGATTAACAAATATGCTCATTGAAACTGGTTCACGCGGGTTTGTCATCGGTGGGACGACGGGTGAGACACCAACGCTAACGCACGAAGAAAAGATTGAACTCTATACCCGTTTTGAACAGATTGTGGCCGGTCGTGGTGTCGTTATCGCTGGGACAGGCAGCAATAATACAGCTGCGACAATTGCCCTAAATCAGGAAGTCGATGCGATTGACGGGATTGATGCGACGTTGGTCGTTGTCCCTTATTACAACAAACCTAATCAACGGGGGATGATTGCTCATTTTACAGCGGTTGCTCAAACTGCTACTAAGCCGATCGTCATTTACAACATTCCTGGCCGAACTGGTGTCAACATGACGAACGAAACGATTCTCCAACTTGCACAAGTGCCGAACATCAGTGGTGTTAAACAGTGTGGTAGTGATGCAGATTTGGCGGCGTTAATTAATGATGCGCCGACAGGTTTTGCTGTTTACAGTGGCGAAGATGCCCAAGCGTTATTAGTGAAGGCACTGGGTGGAACTGGCGTTATTTCCGTTGCCAGTCACGTATATGGTCCAGCTATGCGACAGGAATACGACGCACTAGAACAAGGTAATGTTACACGTGCCGGTCAGATTCAACGTGACTTGATGCCAAAGATGGCTGCGTTATTCATGTATCCATCACCATCACCAGTCAAGGCCGTTTTAAATGCTCAGGGACTACCGGTTGGTAACCCACGTTTGCCAATCGTTCCTCTGAATGACACTGAGCAAACCATTTTGGCACAACGCTTAGGCGTTCACCAACTAAGCGATATTCCGTTGGCAGAAAACACGGAGGCGGTATAGAAAATGAGTGAGTCAAAGATTCGTGTTATTGTCGCTGGCTTTCGTGGCAGTATGGGGACTGCTAGCTGCCAGGCAATTTTAAACGATGAGCGGTTTGAATTGACTGGTGTGTTTGATCCTCATGCTGCACTAACGGACGGGAATGACACACATTTGCCAAGCCAAGTTGTCGTTGCCACTACGGAAGACGAGTTGCCTGAGGCGGACGTTTGGTTAGACTTTACAACGCCCACTGTAGTTGAACACAACGTTGAAGTGGCCCTGCAACACGGGTTAGTCCCATTGGTTGGCACGAGTGGCTTAACGACAGTACAAATAAAATCATTACAAGCATTGGCTGCCTCAGCTCATTTAGGTGGGTTGATCGTTCCCAACTTTGGATTGTCAGTGGTGTTACTAACTCAGTTTGCTAAACAGGCGGCTAAGTATTTTCCGAACGCGGAGATTATTGAAATGCACCATGCCGATAAACGGGATGCACCATCTGGTACGGCCGTTGCTACTGCCCATGCAATCGCCGCTGGTCGGCAACAACAGCCAGATCCCGATCATACTGAAAGCAGCGTGGATGGCGTGCGTGGCGGAATTGTCGACAACGTTCCGATTCATGCAGTCCGGTTGCCTGGTTATCTAGCACATGAACAAGTGTTGTTTGGCGGAACGGGCGAAGCGCTGACGATTCGGCAGGACACGTATGATCGTGAGTCATTTATGGTTGGCGTCAAGCTAGCATTGAGCAAAGTGACAACATTAACAGAATTAAAGGTTGGTTTGGAACAGGTTTTAGATTAGCGTCGTACCGCGAATTGATACGGTCAAAGGAGAATGTATATGCCAGAATTAGAAGCTCAGTTAACGGGGATGACACGGCCCGTGTTTGACCAAATTGTGCCATCAGCGATTCGTCAATTTGATAATCAAATAAAGGATATTCCTGGCATCCTGAAATTAACGCTTGGTGAGCCAGATTTTAACGCGCCAGACCATGTTAAGCAGGCGACCATCGATGCAATCAATCAGAATCGCTCTCATTACGCACCGGCTGCCGGGTTACCAGAGCTACGAGAAGCGATTAGTACATACTTAACCAAATTGAATCAGGTTACTTACGATCCCCAAACGGAAATATTGGTAACAGTGGGTGCCACAGAAGCGATTGCGGCCGCGATGGGAACTGTTTTGGGAGCGGGCGACGAGGTGATTATTCCAACACCCATTTTTCCGTTGTACATTACGACTGCCCAGATTGATGGCGCTACGCCAGTGTTGGTTGATACTTCAGCAGATGACTATGTATTAACACCGGCTCGGCTAACGGCTGCATTGGCTGCCCATCCGCGTGCAAAGATGTTGGTTTTGAATTATCCAACCAATCCAACTGGTGTCACTTACACAGACTCGCAGTTGCAAGCATTGGCCGCAGTGATTCGTAAGCATAAGTTGCTCGTGTTGGCTGATGAAATCTATTGTGAATTAGCCTACGACCAGCCTCATGTATCCATTTCCACATTGTTACCAGAGCGGACAATCGTGATTAATGGCGTTTCCAAGACGTTTGCCATGACTGGTTACCGGGTTGGTTACTTAGCGGCACCGGCTGCACTAACCCAGCAGATTGCCAAACTACATGGCGCCTTGGTTACCACCGCACCGACACCAATGATGGCGGCGGCCACTGATGCTTTGCAACATGGGGCAGCAGACACGGCAGCCATGAAGGCTCAGTATCACGAACGTCGTGATTTTCTGGTACAGGCGCTCAATCAACTGGGCTTTACCACGGCTCAACCAAATGGCGCTTTTTATGTGTTTGCCAAAATACCGGCGGAGGAACAAGATGACCGAACTTTTGCACTTAAGGTCGCTCAACAGGCAAAGGTAGCCGTTGTTCCAGGCAGCTGTTTCGGACCTGGTGGTGAAGGCCACGTTCGGTTGTCATACGCCGCCGACATGGACAAATTGCAGGAAGCTGTCAAACGACTGGCAGCCTATCGTGCCAATAAATTATCGGTTGATGTTTCGGCTTAACTAAATGATCGAGTGGAGTGAAACTTGAAAGGAAGCAATTTAATGCAATCATTTAATGTCGCAATTCTTGGTGTTACTGGTGCAGTTGGCACACGGATGTTACAACAATTGGAAAAGTCTGATATCGCGGTTGATCGATTGGTGCTGTTGGCATCAGCACGTTCAGCTGGTCAAACACGCACCTTTCGTGGCCAGTCTTATACGATTGAAGAGGCCACAACGGACTCGTTTAAAGGTATCGATATTGTCTTGTCGTCAGCTGGCGGTTCAGTTTCCAAAGCATTGCTACCAGCAGCGGTGAAGGCAGGAGCCGTTTGTGTCGATAACACCAGTGCCTTTCGGATGGAGCCGGATGTCCCTTTGGTCGTGCCTGAAGTGAATCCAGAAATGTTGAGTCAGCATCAAGGTATTGTTTCCAATCCAAACTGCAGTACCATTCAAATGGTTGTTGCGTTGGCACCGATTGATCGTCAGTATAAGTTACATCAAGTCCTAGTTTCGACTTATCAAGCGGCTTCTGGTGCTGGTCAACGGGCAATGAACGAGTTATTCGATGAGGCCCAACAACGTCATGAAGGCGAAGAGGAGACGGCTGCCATCTTACCCGTCAAGGGTGCTGAACATCACTATCCATTGGCGTTTAACTTGTTGCCACAGATTGATGTCTTTGAAGATGATGGTTTTACTCACGAAGAATGGAAGATGATTCACGAAACTAAAAAGATTTTGCGTGGCGACATGAATGACACAGAACTCAAGGTGTCTGCAACCTGTGTCCGCGTGCCTGTGCCAATTGGCCATGGTGAAAGCGTTTATTTTGAAACGCACCAAACACCAGCTGTACCAGACATGCAGGATCTACTGGCACATTCAAAGGGTGTCGTGCTGCAGGATGATCCCGCACACCAAGTTTATCCGCAACCGATTAACGCAGCTGGTCATGGCGAAACGTTTGTCGGCCGGATGCGAGCAGACCGGGAAAATCCAGGCGCTTATCACATGTGGGTCGTTGCTGATAACCTACTTAAAGGGGCAGCATTGAATGCGGTTCAAATCGCACAGGAACTGATTAAACGTGATTTAGTGCGTGTTCCTGAAGTAACTAAATAAAGTGCAAAAAACATCACGCTGATTTTTTAATATCAGCGTGATGTTTTAGGTTACTTTGATTACATGATGTTGAAACAATTAACCAGTTAATGAGACTAAGAAACGTGGATCGAACTCGACTTAGTTGCCGCAGTGACATAGAAATGAGGGTCATCGCCGACAGCACCATCTTTGAAGTTAGTCGTATTGTGATCGTAGATGGCGTTGTCAGGACCGGTGATAGAACCACTCTTGGCGTCTAAGTCAAAGTTATACTCGACGCCCTTAGCGAATTCTAGTTTGATTGAACTGGAGTGCGCTGTGGTATCAAGGTTGCCAGTGAGGTCACTGAAACTTAGGCTAATTGACCCTGAATTGGCGTTGAACGCACCAGCACCGATTAAGTTAGTGCCGCGGACAGAGCCTGAGTGTGAGTCAACATCGAACTTAGCAACCGTAGTGTCAGCCAAACGAATTGAACCGCTATGAGCACGAGCACGTAATAGACCCGCAACAGTGGTTTGCTTAATGCGAACGGAACCAGAGGATGCGTTGACATCCAAATCTTTAAAGTGGGCACCATTAATGCGAATGGAACCACTGTTTGCTTCCAAACGAACCTGGTTCAGAGCACCGGTATGGCTGAAATTAACGCTGCCTGAGGCACTGTTAACCAGTAAATCACCTGCAAAGGATGCTGGAATGAGTAGTTGAACACGAACCCGCAGTGGTAACAGGTGAGGCCGTGATCCGTTATAAATCGACAGGGTACCATTCTCCAACTTAGTTTGTGCAAGATAGCTGTCATTAGCACGATTCATGTATTCCCGGAAGATGATGTGATCATCATCGGGATTGCTTAAAATTCGGACGCTACTGTCAGCATATTTAAAGTCGATTCGCTGAACTTGATCGGCAGAAAATTGTTGTTCGTTGGCAAGCGCTAAACTGTCCACGTAGATTTCAGTATCGACCGGTTCTTGTTCATTAAATTGCTGATCGAAGTTTGAAAATGTGTCGTCATTGGCATGGGGATCGAACTTGTCAGTATGTGGTTGCTGCTTTTTTTCCGCAAACGAACCGGCAACTGTTTTGCCGCCGTCCGTGTGAATGCCACGATTGTCGATTACAAGATTACCCATCCGAATACCGTCGTTTGTGACAGTAAACGTACCGTTATTGATGTTGATGCCATCGCTATCAATATTCACTGCTTTGCCACCGTTAACTTTAATACCATTGTCGTCGATGCTGAGCACTTTGCCACCATCGATAATTACCTTGCCATCAGCAATATCGATGTGGTGACCGTGACTGTAGGCATGCTCATGTGACGTTTGTTTGGCATCGTCGGAATGAGTATCTTGATCAGTAGCATTTTTTTCGGCGTTAATTTCATCCACTAAGTCGTCGAGATTGCCTAATCCTTCAAAAGCTCTGTTGACGGCGTCCGTGATGGTGGCGCCTTTTTTTTCATTGTCGTGGGCGGCCTCACTTAAATCAGCAGCCAACTCTTCACGTAATTCATGCATTTCTTCCGTGTCAGGATAAGCCTTAAACGTTTCATCCAAACGCCGGTTAACCATCGTATCAATTGTGTCCATTGTCATCAATCCTCCCGGTAATCAGGTCATCAATAATCTTTTTGGCAAACGCCCAGTCTGCGACGTTTTTTGCGAGTAGGCGGGTACCTTGTTCGGTTAGTTTATAGTATTTTCGGCGGCCACCCTGAGTCTCGTCGCCCCAATAGCTTTCGATATCACCATTGCGTTCCATGCGGCGAAAAGCAGTGTATAAAGTGGCTTCGTTTAATTCATATGCATCGTGGCTCAGTTCGCGGACGGCCTTAGCAATTTCATAACCGTAACTGTCGCCCTGGCTAAGAATATTAAGAATGATGGTCGTCGTGTGTCCCCGAATGATATCTTTAGAAATTTCGGGTTTCATGAATGTACCTCCAGTAGTTGTTCGTTTGATTGAGTATAATTTATCACCAATTACTGTGTGTGTCAAAGTATTGTTTAAGGTTTTCTGTTCAAGTTTCAAATGCAGCCGCCTAGTTACTGTGCTCACTGTTGACGGCCCTGTCGCTGAGATAGTGGACAATTTCTTTGAAATACCTGATACTCGTAAATTAAAAAATTGGTGCAATTCTATTCACATCAATGCTAATGTATAACTTAGCAATTATGATTTCATTTTGGTCTACAAACACTGTGCTAATGCGGATGCAAGCGTTCCTTGCTCGTCAATGAAGCAAGCTACTGGTACCTTTTAGGAGTGAAGATGATGCAAACAAAAGGTGAAATTCTCTCGGCCAATTTAAAGAGGGCACGTAATCAATTACGGCTCACACAGTCTGAGGCTGCTAAACAACTAAATGTTTCACGTCAGGCTATTTCTAACTGGGAGACAGGGCGCAATCTGCCAGATGTTTTATTGCTGCAACAAGCGGCAGACGTCTATCAAACGTCTGTTGACGCATTGATGAATGCTTCCGCAGTGACAACGATATCGGCTAAGTTCTCAAAAGTCTTGATCGTAATCGCAGAAACTATCTTGGTAACTATTCGGATGACACAGTTATCCACAATTGCTGGTCTAAGAATGATGGATGGTTTGATTGTGATTGTGGCAATGTTGCTATTTATATTCAAGATTAGAAGAACGCAACTTGTTTCTGCAACGATATTGATAGGTGTGTTAAACCTTATTGCCGCGTGGCAGTCGCAGATCGACTTAAATTTTGGCATGCGATTTGCTTGTTTTGTAGCAGGCATTTTGCTGCTGTTACAAGCTATTATTGGTTTGACTAGGAGGATCACTGAGAACCATCATTTTCAACATTGATGTTCGGGGTGGTTAGCGATGAAACGATTGTGGTGGTTGGTGACTATTGTCTGGAGCTTTCTGCTTGGATGCGCAGTGGCAATTGTCATGACACGTACGGTGGATGGGGCAGGTGTGACACAAACGCCTGCGTTGCGAATTATTTCACTGGTAATCTTAGGGATAGTTATTGCTTTCGTTTGTGCCTGTCAATTGATTTGGTGGCTAATTATGCGCCGGCATTGAGACCTTAATTTAAATCAGACCAAAAAGCCGCCCATCAATTAAGATGGACGGTTTCTCTGTCATCCGGTCATCGCAAACATCTCATGACGCTGTTGCCAAGTTGATCTTTGCTCACGGATTACTGCCGGTCACACACCGGCTGTTTAATTGTGCGACCCCGCGGGAGTCACTTATATTGGTGGCGGATTCTAGGTTGCCGCCTGCCTGTTATCAGCTGATGAACAACTTCATCCAACTGACCCTGTGGTTCTTAGGAAGGAATCTTTCTAAGGCCAACGCTTTTTTCGTGGTCATGATTCACTCACTGGCCATTCGTCTAAGCGTCTAATTGTAATGGGATGTTCGCTCCCTGGACGATGTTTATCAGAACAATACCATTTCACGGTGAAGTGACTTCATGATGTCTAACACCAACCATTCCGACACGTAGTCCAAACTGTGTTCTAAACTCATTAAAGGCCAACTTCCTTCCTCACTTAGAAGTATAGCAAACGTTGAATGAAAGCGCTACCATTATTTACTATTTTCGATATTAAAATTTAAATCGAACAAATGTTTGTACATCTATTTCACCGAGAATCAGATTCGGGTAAAATGGATACAACGAGTTAGTTCCGCAGAAGAAAGGGGCAAAAAACGTGTCGTTAAACTTTATTTTGGGCCAAGCCAAATTTGATCATCGTCAGGAAATGATTGAGCAAATGCGTGCCTCCATGGCTGAGCATCCAAAAGATCAATACTTCGTTTTGGTTCCTAACCACATTAAGTTCAATGCTGAGGTTGGTGTATTAAATGCATTGAAAGAAGCCACGGATAAGACGAACCAGTCACTCTATGCAAATGGCCAAATTCAAGTATTTTCGTTTACTCGATTAGCTTGGTATTTTATGAAAAACACGCCGACTTATCAACTACCGCGTTTATCAAACGCTGGGTTAAGTATGCTGATTTATCACATTATTGCGCAACACCAGGCTGAATTGACCGTTTTTGCCGGTGAACTTAACCAAACCGGTTTTATTAATCAGCTGGTTCGCCAATTTTCCGAGTTAAAGGTCGGTCAGGTTAGTGCGGCGGATTTGCAACATATCGCGGGTTCTTTGGAAACTAGTGAACAGGCAGATCTAGGCGGCAAACTCCATGATTTGGCAATTGTATATGAGGCATACACAGAGACTTTAAGCGGCAATTATGTCGATAATGCTGACCTAGTGAACCAGTTAACTGATTTTTTGGCGCAGGGCAATGAACTTAAACACGCCCATATTTATTTAGACGGATACGCTACTTTTTCTGCACAGGAACAACAATTAGTCACCGTAATGATGAAACAGGCTGCTTCGGTCACCGTTTCGTTGGTTATGCAGCGTGCTCCGAAACAAACGCCTGAATTAGGTGATCTATTTTATGAGCCGTCATTGACGTATTTGAAACTAGTTCAGTTAGCTCGTGAAAACCAGATTCAGATTAAGTTAGACACGACTGCTAAGAAATTGCGGGTAAGCACTGAATTAGCTAAGTTAGACGATTATTGGGTCGCCAGCGTTCCCGCCAAACGCCTGCCGGTTGAGCAACTCTCAGCTCAAACGAATTTACGTGTGTTCACTGCTGAAACACGTTTGGACGAACTTAACCAAGTTGCCCGCCAGATTCGAACGATGGTTGCCCAACAGCCTGAACGGTATCATTATCGTGACTTTTTAGTGTTGAGCCGACATTTAGCACCGTATGAAAACTTTGTTGGTCCAGTGTTTGATCAGATGGAAATTCCTTATTTCGATGATTCAGACAAACCGATGGACAAGCACCCACTGATTGAATTAATCAGTGCTTTATTTGACGTACGCGACCATTATTACCGTTATCAAGATGTGATGCGGTTGTTAAAAACGGAGCTGTTAATTCCCCGTACATTGGGACAGGAAATGTCAGTCAAAGATTTTCGACAGGCGTTGTCGCTAACGGAAAATTGGGTATTGAAAACCGGTATTGAGGGCTCTCGTTGGGTTGAAAAAGAAGATTGGACGTATTGGCGTTTACAACATGTCGATGATGAGACCCTCACGGAAGCAGACGTTGAGGTTCAACGTCAAATAAACGTTATTCACCATTTCATTGGGGCCGTCTTGCCCCCCTTTTTCAAAAAATTAGATAAAGCCACTAATGGTACCGAGACAGCCAAGATTTTGTATCAGTTTTTAGCTGATAATGGGGTGATTGATTGCCTGAATTCATGGCGGGTAACGGCTACCGATAACGGAGACTTAGATCGTGCAAGCCGCAATGAGCAGGCATGGAATACATTTACCGGCATTTTGGACGAGTATGTCAGTCTCTTAGGAGAGGCTGCTGACTTTGATGTCGATGAATTTGCTGCGTTGCTGTTGAATGGATTCGAAGGCACCAATTATACTCAAATTCCGGCAACCTTAGACCAAGTGACTATTTCAGAAACGGGAATTGTCCAACTAAATGATTATCAGGTTGTTTTCCTAATCGGGGCTACTGATGATGTTATGCCAGATCAGGTCGCTGAAAGTAGTATTTTAACCGATGGTGATCGAGACCGATTAGCCCCTAAACTCGCGGATAATCAATTTTTAACGTTAAGCGCGGGTACGCGAATGACATTTGATCCATATATTAACTACATGGGATTCCTGACTGGATGCCAGCAATTGATCTTATCGTATCCGCAAGGAGGAACTGATGAAAACGGCCTTCAACCGTCACGCTACGTCACGAGCATTGTGAACCACTTTCAATTGCCTGTCGTTACCTACACCGCCACTCCAAATGTGGCAACGCAGCAAGCCAGTGCACTGCAACCGTTTATTGGCTCGCCACGATTTGCACTGACTAATTTGATTAAGGTTAGCTATCAGGCCAAAGAGACCCAGTTACCGTTGCCAAAGCCATGGGTGTTCGTGTACCGCTGGTTGCGATTGTCTTCCGTTAAAACGTTAACGGATCAATTATTAGCGGGAATAGATTACCGAAATACACCACAACCATTACGGCCTGATATTGTACAAGGTCTTTATGGTGATCAGTTAAATACTTCCATTTCACAGCTTGAGACATTCTATAGAAATCAGTATGAGTACTTTCTTAAGTTTGGGCTACGTTTAAATGAACGAGATGAATTCGAATTATCTGCCGCTAGCACTGGGGAGTATTTCCATATGGCGCTGGATCAGCTGATGAAGTTGGTAGTCAGTCGGCAACTAGATTTAAGTCAGCTGAGTGAATCTGCCATCAATGATCTCGTAAGTGAAGTGATGCCAACGGTCAATGACCAACCGCAATTTGCTATTCTTAACAGTTCCCACCGCATGGGATATATTCGCAATCAGTTAATTGAAACCATCAAACGGATGGCGACGGTTATCGGGCAACAACAGCAAATTACGCCGATGCGGACGTTAGCTACGGAAGTATTGTTCGGCCATGTTGGGGCGGATTCAGGGATGCCAGCTTTGTCGTTCAAACTGCACGGGGATCGTCACATTAACGTGCGTGGAAAAATAGACCGAGTTGATGGAATGAATGTTGGCAGTAAAGAATACTTGAGTGTTGTGGATTATAAATCTGGCCGACGTACATTTGATTTTGAGCAAGCCTACTACGGGCTATCAATGCAGATGCTGACGTACCTTGATGCCCTTCGCCAAGATGCCGATTCAGTGAGCCCTAGTCAGTTAAACTCACTAGCAGGTGCTTTATACCTACACATTCAAAGTGCAGGCATTTCGCTAAATAAACTGGGTAAGGGTAAACGTTTGGACCTAAATGACTTGGCATCTATCAGCGATGCGTTGCTGTCAGCCCACAAGTACCAAGGTGTGTTGGTTGCTGATCCTGTCATTCTGACAAACTTAGATCAGGACATTGCAGATGGCGGCCACTCAAAAGTTTATCCATTGGCTCTAAAAAAAGATAAAACATTGTCCGCGACGGCTAAGACAGTCATTACTGCTGAACAACTGAATGATTTATTGTCATACGAGGAACAACTCATTGTTAACGCGGGTAATCAGATTTTTGCCGGATCAGATAAGCTCAATCCATTCCAAAATGCCCGCAAACAGACAGGGTTGCAGTATTCACCATACACTGCGGTTATGCGATTTGACGCAATGCTACCTGAAAATCGCTATCACGTGTTGGATAAATTAACGCCAGCAGATGTGCTTCATCGCATTGATCCAAAGCAACAGGAGGATGATAAAGATGGCAACAACTAAGTTAAATTTCACACCGGCCCAGGATGCCGCCATTCATCATGCCGGCCACAATGTTTTAGTTTCAGCTTCAGCTGGTTCTGGGAAAACCCGTGTATTAGTCGAACGTGTAATTACCAAATTATTGGATGAGAGCAATGATACAGACATCACTAATTTACTGGTGGTGACGTTTACTAATGCAGCAGCTAAAGAAATGCGTGACCGTATTCAAACCACATTAAGGCGTGAAATAAATAAAAATGACGGTGAAGATGCCGACAGTAACAAACGGCGTCGTCAGCTGTTACATCAGTTAAATCTGCTTGGCAGCGCCGATATTAGTACCTTGGACGCATTTTGTTTGCGACTAGTTCAGAAATACTATTATGTCATTAAACTTGATCCAGTTTTTCGTCAGCTGGCCGATGAAACAGAAGCCCAGTTACTAAAAGAAGATGTTTGGGGCGATTTACGTGAAACCTTGTACGCCAACGATAATAATGGTCGATTTGCTGAGCTAACCCGTAATTTTTCTAACGATCGTGATGATGAGGGATTACAGGACCTAGTCTTTAGACTCGCAACGTTTGCCACTGCAAAAGCTAAGCCTGATGCATGGCTGGAGAGTTTAGTCAATCAGTACAAATTATCCGATGGAAGTCTTTGGGAAAGCGATTTAGCGCAGCAATACATCCAGCCGAGTGTGACCAGCGCAATTCAACAGTGTTTGGCAGATATTCAAACGGCTAATAACATTGTTGCTGGTTTCTCAAGTGATGACTATATTGCCAAGTGGCAGAAGGTCCTAGCGCCCTTAACCGACCGATTTACAAAGTTGCAGGATGAACTAACGACGACAAACTGGGATTCACTGCGAGATGAATTGGCTAGTGTTGATACTGGTCGGGCACCTGGGCTAAGAAAATTAGAAGCCGATGATCAACGTGTTCATGATCAGTTAAAAACGTTACGAGGTGGTTTGAAAAAGCGCCTAGAACAGCTAATTGATCGTTACTTTGTTTTAAACGAAGCTGACATTAAAAAGGTTAACCAGCATGCGAGTGAATTAGTTGCGCAACTTGCTGACGTGGTAAAGCAGTTTATGTCAGCCTTTGCAGCTGCAAAACGTCAACGACACTTAGTTGACTTTGGTGACCTAGAACATTTTGCGTATCAAATTTTGCAAGATGACAGTGTCCATCAAGAAATTACGAAAAAGTATCACGAGGTACTCGTTGATGAATACCAAGATATCAATGAGCTGCAAGAATCAATTTTGCAATCAGTGGCTAGCCAGACGGCTGGTCACGGAAACATGTTCATGGTGGGCGATATGAAGCAATCAATTTATCGCTTTCGCTTGGCTGATCCAACGTTATTTTTAAAAAAATATAATACGTTTGATACTCATGACCAATTGGCCGAAAAGCCAAATAGCGATGGTGAGCGGATTATCCTGGCCGATAATTTTCGTTCGATGAAGAATGTTGACGCCTTTACAAATTTGATTTTTTCACAGTTAATGGACGAATCTCTTGGCGAAATGAATTATGCCGGGGATGCTGAATTGCAATATGGACCAAAGGATTATCCGGAGAAGGATGTTCCAAAAACGCAGGTTATGATTTATGAGAGCGGCACTGACGATGAGTCTGCGGATAGTGATGATGACGAAGAGGACGTCACTGACGCTTTGACCATTAATGATCGCGCAGAAGGTCAAATCGTGATGGTAGCAGCTAAAATTCGTGATATGGTAGCCGAAAAGACACAAATTTTTGATCGCCAGCAAGGCACCAATCGAGACATGACGTATGGGGATGTCGCATTACTTGTTCCAACCCGTAACAACAATCTGTTACTTCAAGAGCAATTTGCTAAGCTGGGGGTTCCTCTAGAAGTCCGCGATACTGCGAATTACTTCCAAACAACCGAAATTCAAATTATGATGGCTCTTTTACGAATTATTGATAACCCATACCAAGACATTCCATTAGCAGCTGTTTTGCGTTCTCCGATTGTCGGTTTAAATGAAAATGAATTGGCCTACCTACGCATTCAAAACAAAACAAGTGATTACTACCAAGCCCTGCTGGATTTTGAACAACGTGTTCAATCAGAACCTGATAAGATAGGTGACTTTGGTCAGCGTGTCCATGAACGTTTGCAACGTTTTTTAAAGCAGTTAGATCACTTTAGGGATATTGCTCGTCAAAATCAGTTGGTAACGTTAATCTGGACTATCTATCAAGATACTGGCTTTCTTGATTATGTTGCCGGAATGCCAGGTGGACAACAACGGGCAAGTAACTTACATGCACTATACGCACGGGCAGCTGATTATGAAAACAGCAGCTTTAAAGGCGTCTTTCAGTTTGTTCACTTCATTACGGAAATGCAAAAACGCGATAAGGATTTGGCTGAGGTTAATACGACAAGCAATGACAATGCTGTTTCAGTAATGACAATCCACGGTAGCAAAGGCCTGGAATTTCCAGTGGTATTTGTCATGGACGCGTCCCACGGTTTCAATCTATCGGATCAGCGGAGCGCTGTGGTGTTGGACGACCATCTTGGTATTGGAATCACGTGGTACGATCAAAGTCGTCATTTGAAGATAGATACACTGCAGAAAAAATTGGTTGCCAGCGAGTCACTCAAAAAGACTTTATCTGAAGAAATGCGGGTGCTGTACGTTGCTCTGACACGAGCACAACAACGTTTGTTTGTGGTTGGCACGTATAAGGATCAGGATGATCTATTAAAGCATTGGCAAAAAGCAGCTAACAATGCGGCCTTAACGTTAAATACGACACTAAGATCGGAAACTAAGAACTTCATGGATTGGATTGGGATGGCTCTTTTACGATTGCCGTCAGTGGCCAAACAATTAGGAGTGGATGACTTTGTGATTCCGTTGTCGTCTGAGGTTGTGAACGACACGCGGGCGGATAGCTTCGAATTGGTCTTAAAAACGAAAGCTGATTTAGAGGCTGCCGGCATTTTACAAGCAGCGGATGACGAACAACAAACTTACTTGGATGAATTACGTGAAACGGCCAAACAAACCAAGTTTGGTGACCTTAACGTTGATGCGTTAGAGCAGGTATTGTCTTTTAGCTATGCAAACGAAGCCGCAACGAAAACGACTGCGTATCAATCTGTCTCAGAATTGAAGCGATTGTTCGAAGAACCCGACCAGAATCAGTTTGGTACGCTGGAATTAGACGATCAGGCCAAGGCTCGGTCACGGGTTACTAACAACGAATTAAGGACACCACAGTTTATGCAAACGGTCACGGCGCCGAAGCCTACTGAGATTGGGACAGCGACTCATCTAGTTCTGCAGGAAGTAGACTTAAGCGCTGGTCAACCTAGTCCCGAAGACTTGCAGAATCTTGTTAATCAACTGGTTAAAGATCATGTGTTGACTGATGCGGTGGCTTTGAAAATCAACTTGTCTCAGATTGAGAGCTTCTTTCACAGCGATTTAGGCAAGCAGGTGCTTGAACATGCGAATGAGGTTCATCGTGAAGCGGCCTTTTCTTTGCTAATACCTGCTTATCAGTTATATCAGGGCATTCATCAGCCAGAAGATGAGACGAAGGCTGAGCAAGTGCTCATTCACGGAATTATCGACGGTTATTATATCAAGGATGACGAGGTCACGTTATTTGATTACAAGACTGATTATATTGACCCTGCACATCAAGATGAGGGACTTCAAAAGTTGGTTGAGCGCTACCGAGGCCAATTGAACCTTTACGCTGCCGCGCTGACAAACATGACTAGATTACCTGTAACGCACAAAATTCTTTACGCGTTAGATGCCAGCCGACCGATTGAAATATAAATAAAAAACTGATTTTCTTGATGACTTACACGTTAACTGGCGTAAGCACAGAAGAAAATCAGTTTTTTTATTGTTGATTAGCATCAATTACACGATGCAGAGCCTTTTTAGCGGAGAGCCAAAATAGAAAGGCTTCCAGTGCGTCATAACGAATAACCTCTGCGGCAGACATTTCTTGCTGTTGCTGTTCGGCCAAACGAAAATGTTTGAAGGAGTCGTTAGCAGCTTCTCGATTAAATAGTGTTATGAAATGATCGTAACTTTTTTGCGGTGACTCATTGTCGATGATGTATTGAAGGGCAACTCTAAGCTCTTCAAGCGAAAAAATGTTTTTTAAGAGACCAACAATGATAGCACCTGCTAAATGAATCTTATGATAGCTTTTTTTGTCGGGTGCGACTAGAACGTCAGCCTTAAAGTAATTATGCATCATTGTTTTAGTCACTATATCGCCGGTAATAGGGCGTAAATACCCATTTGTGAGTTCAATCAGCTGGTCGAGATGAAGGTCGAATCCAGGTAGGTCTGACCAATGTGGCAGAATCATCAAATTATTATTTTCGAATGATTGATTCAATGGCTTTGACATATTAATGGGGCGTCCTTTCTGACATTAACCTACCTGTACCGCGATACCGACAAGTCCGGGACCAGTATGAACGCCAAGGGCAGGGGAAATGTTTCCTGTCTCAATATTAAGTGATGGAAAGCGGTTTTGTAAATCCCCTGTTACCTGATTTAATAGCGGTTCATTGAGACCTTGAGCTACAGCTACCCGCGCGTTTTTGTTGGCGGCGATTTTTTGAGAAGCAAGTTCGACCATTTTCTGGATAGCCTTCTTTTCTGTGCGCGCTTTAGCGATAGCTGTATAAACACCATCTGAATCACAAGTAATAATCGGTTTAATGTTAAGTGCTGCACCAAAGAATCCGGCAACACGGCCGATTCGACCTCCGGCTCTTAGATATTTTAATGTTGGAATATAAATGTAGACGGAACTTTTAGGAACGGAGGCATTGAGCTTATCGATGATTGTGGTAAATGGCAATTGTTGGTCAATGAGCGATTCTGCGTAGCTGGCAAACAGGCCACTACCAACACCAATGTTTTTAGTATCGATAACTACCATTTGCACGTCGTCCTGTGACTCTGCGATCTGTTTGAAAAGGCTGTTGGTTACCGATAGTGCGCCAGATATGGTGATTCCAATGACATGGGTAAAACCGTGGCTTTTTAGTGTTGCGAGGCGATTAATGACATCGCCCATCACGGGGCTGGCAGTTTTAGGAAGCTCTTTAGCAGTGGATTGTAAACGATAAAAGTCATCTGGTTCAATGGTTTCACGGTCGGCGTATGTTTTGCCATCGATCATTAACTGCATTGGCACAGCAACGATGTTTTGATAGTGTGTAAAAATATGTTCAGGCACATCGGAGGCCGAATCTACGAGCAAAGCAATTTTTTCTTCTGTCATCAAGAGTTTACCTTCTTAGTCGTATTTGAAACGATATTGATTTCATTAATATAGTATTGAATACTATATTAATGATCGTGTTTTGTCCAATTTCGGCTTAATTCATTTAATTTTAATAATTGAATAAGAAATTAATTTGAACTCGTCTAGCATTTGAAAATGTGATACTTTACTGATTGAGAAAGTAATTGATGGCATAACTGCGAGTCTCATGGGGAGAGAATCGACATTATATAGAGAGGGTGGATGAAATGATGAACGATAACTGTGAAATTTGCAGACGGATTCAAATGATTAAGGATGGGACGAATCCCTATTTTGTTGCTGAATTATCAACAGGGTATGTAGTAATTGGCGACAATCAGCACTTTAAGGGATACACCTTGTTTTTGTGCAAACAACATGAGACAGAATTGCATTTTTTGCCACGCGATTTTAAAGAGCAATTTTTGCACGAAATGAGTTTGGTAGCGGAGGCTGTTTACGACGCGTTCCATGCTGAAAAAATGAACTATGAGTTATTAGGAAATGGCGACACCCACGTTCACTGGCACCTATTCCCTCGCCGAAAAGGCGATACGAAAACACCGGGGCCAGTTTGGTGGTTAGATCGTAACGTTATGTTCAGTGACGGCAACCGGCCAACACCTGAAGAACTTGACAAGATGAAGCAAACGCTGAAGGCAACACTAACTAAAGTGCTGGCGGCGGATGCTGAAGCGGCAAATTAAATAGAACTCAAATAGCGGCAACGTTCGCCCGAATTACTTCGCGTGAATGTTGCCGCTATTTGTTATCTTTGGTTACTCAATTAATTTTAAACGATGATGAACGATCACTAGATCAACAGTGTCATCATCGTAAACGAAAGCAGCTCCGTAAATATCGTCGCGGTCTTCTCCCCAACCTGGAATTGGTTTGCCCGCAAAGAAAAGCCGTTTCGTTTCTATTTCACACGTGATTGAGTCACGGGCAAAAATAGTGACACCGCTGACGTGTGTTTGCAGGGGATGACCGGTTTCAGGACTCAACAAGTGGTGGTAACGATGACCGTTCTTAACTAAAACGCGTTCGTAGGTGCCTGACGTGACGGCGGAACCAGCTGGCATTAGCACAGTCAGAAGATCCTCACCACGTGCTTTTGTTGGTGCCTGAACGCCAACCAGCCATTGACCATTATCGCGTTTAGGCGAAGTACCGACAAATTCAACGTTTCCGCCTAGGTTGATGATACCTGCTTGCACGCCATTGGCACGCCATAGATCGCGAATGCGATCAGCAATGTAGCCCTTGGCAATACCGCCTAGATCCAGTTCCATCCCTGGCTCAGTGAGGTACACGCTCTGATCGGCGTCATTTAGAATGACATTTGCTCCATTAGACAGTGCTAGCCGTTTGGAAATATCCGTTTCATTGGGAACGTTTGCTCCAGCAAAGCCAATTTTCCAAAGTTTAACGAGTGGTCCAATTAGAGCATTGAAGCCAAAATGTTGGTGGCTCTGCTCAACGGCAGTTTTGATGAGTGCAAACGTGCTTGGGGATACTTGTACAGCATGTTTGCCGGACGCATTGTTGACTGCCATAACTTCGGAAATAGGGGCATTAACGGTTAGCTGTTGTTCGTACAGCTGAATGAGCGCGATGCTGTCATCCAGTACCTTTTCATCTGTCTCACCCATGACCGTTAGCACAATGCGAGTGCCGAGCGCATGGGTTGTTTTTGTTAGTTTTTGCGATGCGAGATTATTAATCATAGTTTGGGTCCTATTGGTTATCTTTCAGTAAGTTCAAAATGTCAGTGTTAATTGATATTATAGGTCGTGGTCGTTTTTACCGTCAATGTCAGTATGGATGAGTACTCAACATTAATAAATTAATAAATAAACTTTGAAGTTTAGTAAAGACACTACTGATATTAACCAGCTAAAAATATTATGCGGTAATATCACAGTGTACCCAAAGAGATAAAGATGTTTCCATTTTTACTAGTCAACGGATGTCTGACGTTTGTGAAATTACCTTGAATCTTCTTTGGAACAGGGTTATATTTTTCTATGGCGGTATTTTTAAGGCCTTATGGAGAGTTACCCAAGTCTGGTTGAAGGGACACAATTTCGGTTGTGAGGTCAGCAATGACGCAGAGGTTCAAATCCTTTACTCTCCTTTATGAATCCATGGTAACGTCGGATTAGCGTTAGTGCCTAGCATTCATATAGTTGCATAATTTAACAGTTGTAAATATGGAGAGTTACCCAAGTCTGGTTGAAGGGACACAATTTCGGTTGTGAGGTCAGCAATGACGCGGAGGTTCAAATCCTTCACTCTCCTTCTTGGGCATCGAAGTTCGGTGCCTTTTTAATATCTAACTTTGTAGTATATAAAATGAAATGGTGTGAAAACTTTGCAAAAAGTACGCGAATTAACAGTTGAAGAATTCAGAACGTTTGAAGAGAAATGTCCCTATGGTTCTTTTTATCAATCTGTGGAACAGGGTAACTTGATGCTAAAAGAAGGCCATAAAGCGGTCTATATGGGTCTTGTAGAAAACGATCAGATTATCGTTGCCGGATTAATCGTTGGGATGAAGGTGCACTTTGGTTACCGGTTTGACATTTATGGTGGTCCATTGTTTATGCCCGGTTCAGAAACTAAGGCTAATTTAGCTGCTTTTGTAAAGCCAGTTGAAAAATATGTTCGTCAGCAGAATGGGATGTTCTTGCGACTGATTCCTAACTTAGCTTTTAAAACATACAAGGACGATGGCGAACTAATTGCGAGTCATTTTGACACGTTACCTGCATTATTTAAAGAATTAGGATATAACTATCAGAGTTACCACAGCGCTGGTTATGACGAAGCAACTCATGTGACCCATTACGAGTATAAAAAAGACGTTCGTGATATGACGGAACAGACGTTGGAAAAAAGCTTCGACAAGAAAGCGCGCTATAACGTTAAGAAAGCCAAAGAATTTGGTGTTAAGTTACGCGATATTTCTTACGATGAATTACAGGAATTCAAGAAAGATACTGCACTTACGGCTGAACGGTTACACTTCCCAGATAAGTCACTAGATTACTATCAGAATGTGTACCGTGAGTTTGGTAATAAAGTTCGCTTTGTGGTTGCTGAAATCGATTCAAACGAATATATCGATTCGTATCAAAAAAAGATTGCTGCTACCGATGATAAGATTGAAGCGCTCAAACAAAAAAACAAGGGCTACGAACAGCATAAAATCGATGACCTTGAACGTCAAAAGGCTAACCATCAAAAGAAAATCGATGTCGCCAAAGATCTTCAAAAACGTTATCCTGCCAAGTTTAATGTTGCCAGAGCGATGTTTGTGATTCAACCACAAGAAATCGATTACGTATTTAGTTACACGAATGAAGAATTCAAAACGTTCAAGGGTCCATTCATGTTGCAAGATGCCATGATGAAGGCCGCTGTTGACCAAAATATTCCGACGTACAACTTCTTGGGTGTTGCCGGACTCTTCGATGGTAGTGACGGTGTGTTTGAATTCAAACAAGGTTTTAATGGCTACACTGACGAAATGATCGGTGAATTCTCCAAAGTGTTGATTCCACGGCGTTACAAGTTGTTGAACGCTATTAAGACAGTGTTGGGGCGTAGCAAACGTTTCTAAAAAGTTGAGATTTGAAAGATAAAGAAAATAACCGTTTGAAAATTACAAGTTGCACAGTAATTTCCAAACGGTTATTTTAGTAGCGTTAAATAGAATTGAATGGAGAAACAAAATGTCTATTATTTCCCATCATGTTAGGACAGAAGACTATGACGCACTAACTATACTGTGGCGTGAAACGGTTGTAACAACGCATAAATTTTTGAAGGTGGCAGATATTGACCAGATTCAACGAATGTTGCCAGTGTACTTTGATGCAGTTAATTTATTGACATGGTTTGACGGCGAAAAACTAATTGGTTTTTCTGGCACTAAGAATTATAAACTTGAAATGCTGTTCCTGGACGTTCGTTGTCTGCATCAGGGCTACGGAAGTCAAATTTTGGAACGTCTGATCAATGAGGACCACATTCAAACAGTGGATGTTAACGAACAAAATCCTGATGCATTAGCCTTTTATCAACATAATGGGTTTCACATTGCGAACCGTGATGCTGAGGATAATCAGGGACGTTCATTTCCAATTTTGCATTTAAAGTTAACCTAAGTATGCTATCGAGGACAATAAAGCCAGTGCGCTCAAAACTCACCTGTATTCCTAATCCAATTAAGGCAAACATTCCTGTAAAATCTCTATTGTAGTCGATTCCGGCTCATCGCATAAAAACGGTGAGAGGAGGACGAATATGTTACAAATGTTTTTGACTATTATAGTGGGCCCGCTTGTTGTCGGCGTACTGCTTATCTTATTTAAGCAGTGGTTGGATCGAAATGATAAGTGGTAATCGACTACTAATCTAACCCGTCCGTTTAAGTACATATTATTCGAAAAAAGAACCCCGAAGAGTGGCAGCGCTTCGGGGTTTTGACGAATATGTTACATTTAACTATCGGTGTAAATACAGTTTATCATGTTTTTGAGCAAATGCGAAGTAATAGGGTAAATGTCATTTGAACATGTCTGTGTCAAACACAAGCACATAACTTACCATAGATCATTTGGATAGTTCAGCTAGTAGCCGTTTTAGTGTATGAGACAGGTGAACATTCTTACACGCTGCTATGACTGTCAGTGCCGACACCAAGGATAATTGATAATCAATTTTAAATAAATAAAAATCCTGTTCACAGTTAAGATTTTAACGTCTTAACTATGAACAGGATTTTTTGTCTAATCTAAATGCATTCAAACAAATAGATTACTCACAACATTTAATCCGAAGTCTATTGTTCTTCGTACCAAGTGTAGTGGAAGTTACCAGGGCGGTCAGTACGTTCGTAAGTGTGAGCACCGAAGTAGTCACGTTGTGCTTGCAACAAGTTAGCTGGCAGAACTTCTGCACGGAAACTGTCGTAGTAAGTGATGGCAGCTGAGAAGCTAGGAACTGGAACCCCAGCCTTAACAGCCATGGCAACAACGTCACGAACTGATTCTTGGTACTTAGCAGCGATGTCCTTGAAGTAGTCGTCGAACAACAAGTTAGTCAGCTTAGGATCCTTGTCAAAGGCATCAGTGATGTTTTGAAGGAAGCCGGCACGGATGATACAACCTGCGCGCCAGATTTGTGCTAATTGACCAAATTGTAAGTCCCAGTCATAAGTTTCAGAAGCAACACGCAATTGTTCGAAACCTTGTGCGTAGCTCATTAACTTACTGAAGAACAAAGCTTGACGAATCTTTTCGATGAATTCTTTCTTGTCACCGATTTCAGCTTTACCTTGGCTCTTAGCTGCTGGTAAGACTTTAGAAGCTTTAACACGTTCGTCCTTCATCATTGAGATGTAACGAGCGTAAACGGATTCAGTGATAACAGATTGTGGTACTTGGATGTTCAAAGCATCTTCTGAACTCCACTTACCAGTACCTTTGTTGTTACCACGGTCCAAGATCATGTCAAGGATAGGCTTTGTCTTGTCGTCGCCTAAGTCATCTTTATGAGTCAAGATGTCGGCGGTGATTTCGATTAAGTAACTGTCCAATTCACCCTTGTTCCATTCTTTAAAGATGTCAGCCATTTCATCAACAGAAATGCCGGCAACGTTACGCATGATGTTGTAGCTTTCGTCGATCAGCTCTTCATCACCATATTCGATACCGTTGTGGACCATCTTAACGTAGTGACCAGCACCGTTAGGGCCGATGTACGCTACACATGGTTTGCCATCTTGAGGTGCCTTGGCAGCAATCTGTTCAAGGATTGGGGCAACTAAGTCATAAGCGGCCTTTTGACCACCAGGCATTAGTGAAGGACCTTGAAGGGCACCTAATTCACCACCGGATACACCCATGCCGATAAAGTTAATCCCGGACTTGTCCAGTTCAGCGTTACGAGCCATGGTGTCGTGGAAGTTAGTGTTCCCACCATCGATTAAAACATCACCCTTGTCGAGTAATGGTAATAATTCTTGAATAACGGCGTCCGTTGGGGCACCAGCTTTAACCATCATCAAAATCCGACGAGGTGTTTCAAGAGACTTAACGAAATCTTCAATCGTATAACTAGGAACTAACTTTTTGTCGCCGTGGTCCTTCATCATGTCATCGGTCTTTGAACGTGAACGGTTGTATACACCTACAGTGAAACCGCGACTTTCAATGTTTAGGGCCAAGTTCTTACCCATAACTGCTAAACCAACAACACCAATTTGTGCTTTTTGATCTGCCATGATAAACCTTCCTTGTTATGTTTTATTGTGAAAATCATTATCATTATGGGCACAAACCCGTTATGTCAACGATGTTCCACAATTGTGAAGAGCAACACTATTACAGCTATTATGGTAGTTGATACGCTTACATTTTTCAACCGCTAGGGGTTCGTTTAATGAAATTAGTTGTGAAATAAATTTACGCGGACAGTTTATAAAACTTGGTTACAATCGTTTGTCATTGTTCTTAAATAATTGCCGTAATATTCGACATCGGTTAGACTTGGAATTACTTGTGAAAAAGAAGCAGTCAAACGGAGTAGAAAGAGGGAGACTCATGGACGACGTTGTTATCGTCAGTGCTGTGCGCACACCTGTAGGAAAAATGGGTGGCGCATTGGCCAGCTTTAGTGCAGTTGAATTAGGGACCTTAGCGGCTAAGGCTGCAATTAAGCGGGCAAACGTTGATCCAAGTATCATTGATCAAACGATTGTCGGCAACGTCTTACAGGCTGGCTCAGGGCAAAATGTTGGTCGTCAAATTGGAATCAACGCTGGCGTTCCGGAAAGCAGCCCAGCGATGACTGTTAATGAAGTTTGTGGATCAGGTTTAAAAGCGATTCGATTGGGTCAATCAGCCATTGTTATGGGTGATGCCGATGCAGTCTTAGTAGTTGGCACGGAAAGCATGACCAATGCACCTTACCTGACGAATGGCATGCGATTGGGGACTAAGTTTGGTGACACAACGATGGTTGATAGCATGGAGCATGACGGCCTGACGGATGCCTTTTCAAATCAGCCGATGGGTGTGACTGCCGAGAACGTTGCAGAGCAGTACCACGTTAGTCGCGAACAACAGGATGCTTTTGCATTGGCCTCACATCAGCACGCAGCCAAAGCCAGTGACGATGGTGCGTTTGCCGATGAAATGCTGCCACTAACCGTTAAAAATCGGCATGGAGAAACCGTTATCGACCGCGATGAAACGATTCGTGAAGATACCAGTCTTGAGAAGCTGGCTAAACTTAAGCCGAGCTTTGAACTGGGCGGTACTGTCACGGCCGGCAATGCGTCGCCACTGAATGATGGTGCTGCTGCCATGATCTTGATGCGTAAAAACAAAGCTGCCGAGTTAGGTTTGAAACCATTGGCGACCATTAGGGGTTATCAAGAGGTTGGCGTTAATCCACAAACGATGGGCTATTCACCGGTTAAAGCAGTCAGCGAGTTACTTGATAAACAGCATCAGACGGTGTCTGATATCGACTTGTTTGAGCTGAATGAAGCTTTTGCAGCACCAAGCGTGGCAGTTGCCCGCGACCTGAAGATTCCGGCAGACAAATTAAATCCAAACGGTGGTTCGATTGCCATTGGTCATCCCCTTGGGGCGACGGGTGTTCGGATCGTAACGACACTGATTTATGCTTTGAAGCATGCCAATCAACATACAGGCGTTGCCGGTTTATGTATTGGTGGCGGACTGGGCATTGCGCTTTCTGTGGAAGTTAATTAAAACCTTTAGTATGAGAGAGCGGGACATCACACGCTTTGGCTTTCTCAGGTAACATAAATCCGGCGTTTATGGGTGTTTTTCCCATGAGCGCCGGATTTATGTTAGATGAGCAAAAGTCAGTGTTATGTCTCGCGTTTGCGGCAATTTTTCATCCGCATGAACTTTTGCAATTGAAGAAAAATTGCTTACCGAAACAACCTGCTACCATTTTGCTGAAATAAAAGTTGAGCAAAATGACTCAGACTTTTAATTTCTATGCTAATTGTGACTGTTAACGACTCTTTTTCATCAATTTAGTTTTGACTTAGCCTGTAAATAACGAGGCCAGCAAGCGAGATAATACCGACAATAATCAGCGAAATGCTAATTTGCTGACCGGTGTGTGGCAAAGCCTCTGCCAGAGAATCCTTCTGTTTTGCAGATTCTTTGGTTGAAACGAATTGTCCAGTAGATGGCGCATTTGAGGACGAATTTGATGGGCCTGCAACTATTGTTTGGTCACGATTGTCGGATGTCGAAGAGTGGTTGCTGGATGTTAGGTGACTAGCGCTTGAATCGTTAGAGACAACCACAGAGTTATCCGTTGAACTTTCGTTAGTGTGATTAGTATCTACGTGATGACTGTCTGAATGATCATTGTTTTCAACAGAACTGCTGTCACTATTTTCTGATGAACTGTTATTTGAGCTTTCAGAGGCACTATTGGATTCGCTAGTCGAACTTTCATTGGAATCGTTGTTGTCCGAGCTACTGTTTGATTCTTCGCCAGAGTTATTATTCTCAGAACCACTACCTGTTCCTGAACCAGCAGTTTGTTTCACGCTGGCAGTGGCCTTTTCAGTATTAGACCCACTGCCGTTTGTTCCCCAGCTCATTGTGGCCGTATTTTTGAACACGGAACTGCCATCAGAGGCAACGGTTGGGTCCTTAAACGTTGTTAGATAATCAATGACAACCATCTGTGAATCGAGTTTAGCAAACGTTGTTTCAAAACTGTCGCCAGTCACTGACACTGTGTAATCTGCTCCAGCAGTCAGGGTTTCATCACGCTTATAGCTTGCTTGTGTGGTGGAGTCTGTCCAATGTCCATTAGACACAGTGATGCTGCCAGGGACTAATTGTTGACCAGCATCAGTGATGATATCTGAAACTTTTACATTTTCCATCAGCAGTTCATTACGGTTAACCAGAATAGTCCATTTGATTGCGGGGTTGCCGGTGCTGTCAGTCGTGAAACTCCCCTTTTTGGACAAGTTATTTGTGGATGGACTGACAATCACTGGGCTTGTTAACGTCCCATTGTTAGTTTCAAACGGCACGTTTTGTTCACCTAATCCGATTGCTGCCGCATTGAGTTTGGTCGAAAAGGTAATGGTGCCATGGAGGTTACTCAGGGTTGCTGCAGTTTCGTTAAACGTAACCACCATTGTGCCATCAGTCTTTACGTCGACAGTTCCTAACGCCGTGCCATCGTCAGCAAGCAGCGGAAAAGTTGATTCCTTTGAGACACGAAGGGCGTCTGGCAATTGAATTTTCATTTGGTCGTTAGCAACGATGTGAACGTCGTTTGGCACTGCCCAGTCGTAGCGCACGTTGACGTTACTAGCATAGCTAAAATTAGGTCCATTTGTAATTGTTCCGCTAGTGATGAATTCGTTGCCGTATGTTGCGGCTTGTGCGACTTGAGTGTTAAAAAGGAAGCCAATCATCACGGTGAGCACCACAAGTAGCCAGTTTATTAATCGAGAACGTTTCATAATTCTATCTTCCTCCCAAATTACTCTTGGAAATAGCGTACGAGAGAAATGAGAGGATAATATCTCAAACTTCACGGCCAGTTCGATTTTTACGAGAAATCCAATTGGTGAAAAATTGATATACCTAGAAAAATGATAAATTTATGATATTCGGCGCCGATTAAAGGACGCTCTTTGGCGTTCGATGGCATGGTGGGGTCGTTGCCGATAGTTCGTGGGGATGCTCAGTTAAGCCTCGATTATTTGGGGTAGCTTGGAGTAATTCAGTTATTTTAGTCAAATCATCTTCAGATCCTAGATCCGTCAAAATATACGTTTGGGTAGCTTGAATAACAGGTTGATCGGGACAATGATCGGATAAATAAAGATCGTATTGTTTATTTGGGTCAAAGACCTCAACTGTCGTTCGCAGTGTTTGATTAAAGTAGTTTTGGCAAATTTGAATAAAGGGTTCGAGCCACATCTCACCAATTTCCGGATCGACGGCAATTCTGTAGGTTGGGGCAAATCGCTGTCTCAACGTTAAACGTAGTAGTACCATAAGCTGTTGGACATATCCTGGATCGACAGAAATCTTAAATTTGTTTGCTAAGGATGAAACGATGACGCGAGTAAGCTCGTGGGCCTGACGGATGATCAATTCATTATGAAGGCGTTGGTAGTAACGTGTTGTTGTATCTGGCCGCATAACGTTGATATGACCAGTACAGACGGTGAGGTTGACCAATGTGCGATAGAGAGTAGCGACACTGTATCGCGTAATGGTTGGCGTGTCTAAATTGAGCATTGGCTGAACATGTTTTTGGTGAATAGTTTGCGCCGTGCTTGCCAAGGAATCGGTGGGATTGACCATGTCCACAGCGGGTTGCCAAAAGGCGTCGTCAATGGGAAAAACTTCATGAGCAATACAAAAGATCAATAAACTTTGCTCAAGTTCGGTCTTCTCGATTCGCTGCATAAACGTCGGCATCGAATCCTGTAATTGCCGCCACAGCTGTTGAAAATGGGGCGCATCCACCATGGTCTTATAGACTTGGCGAGCGAGGGGCGATAAGGTCATTGTCGTGTTCGCATGTCGGTTGCGCAGCCGAATAATCAGCAGCCATGTATACAGTTTGCGAGGCCCGTCAGCTGCTAGATATTTATTAGACCCATCGATTAATAAACGATGCATTGTCTCCGCTAAGGGACTGTTGCGCTGCAAATAACGACGGTAAACGTACTGGTCTTTTGGGCAAACATTCCATAGCAGTTCATACATTAAATGTTGAATAGCGAGATCTGGGCCAGTGAGCTGCAGTTGGTTGATCTTGACGTGAAATGGCGCTAAAAGATCATTGAGTTCGGCAATCTTACGGTAAAGAGTAGCCACGCTGAAGTTAAGTTTCGTGGCCAATTGAATGCTGGTTAGATTGGGATTAAGGACGATGTTTTCGATAATACTAATTTTGGGTGTTTGGCGATAGTACGAGAAAATGAGCGTTTTTAAACTCATTTGACCGTTGATGTGTAAATGAACTTTTTCATTGTTCCATTTAAAGGAAATATCATATTGGATTAGTGAAGGTCTCAGCACCATTTGGATGGCTTGCAGGTCGTCCATTAATAAATTGCGGCTTGAAAAAGGTAAGGCGTTCGCAATTTTCGAAATTTTGGCCTCGCCATTATTACGGTATAGATATTGCAAAATCCTAATCTGTCGCCGTTCAAACGGCTCTAAAAGATCTTCTTTGTTCATTATTCCACCTCAGTGTCGTAAATAACTGTTGCCATTAATTAATTTACCCACTAAACTAAACGTGTGGTTCTCAAATTTTTCGATAATTTTTGAATTATTGCAAGGCAGTTTTAATCTTCAATTTGTATCTTTAGAATAACGGAAATGATTTTATTAAGACATTTTTGTGCTTAGGAGGCAAATAGCAGTCGTGGAGAAATTAAAGGCTTCATTAACAAACAAGAAACAGTATCATGATGACCAACTTGGCGATTATAAAATGACCGCTTTGGAGTTGGGCAGTGGCTTTTTTCAGTTCGATATTGATAGTTTGATTTATCAAGGAAGAATTGTTGAATCGCGTCGGAATGATGGCACGTTTCTAACCACGCTTGGCGATCAAGAACGTGTTATTGAAATCGAGTAGTTAAGATTGTTAGTAATTGAATAAATGATTGTTGATGGCATCAGTTACTTTTGTTACTGGTGTTTTTTTGCGCGATAGGAACAACGAATTGTTGGTGAAATGATCAATTTGCGAACCTGTTGAGTGTTAGTAAGGTGACTTGCCGAACTAAAATGTTTGCACGAGCAAATAAATAGTCAAAATGAAAACGGATTCTAGCGAAGATTGCCCCAAAATTGTTACGATACTCATGTGAGATAACTTACAAAGCATTTGATGGTCAATTTGTGTACACAGCAAAGATAAGGAGTACAAATCATGCAAATTACAGCAGCTGTTGCGCCAGCTAAAGGTGAATCTTTAGTTGTTGAACCCGTTGAATTAGATGACACATTACGCGGTGATCAATTGTTAGTTAAGGTCGTTGCCGTCGGCGTTTGTGGCGCAGATATCATGCGGGCCAAAACCGGTATGGGACGTAGTGAATTTCCGATTATTTTGGGGCATGAAGGTGCCGGCATTGTCGAGCAGGTCGGTGAAGATGTTCGTGAATTTGAAGTTGGTGATCATGTGGCAATTTCATATGCTAGCTGTGGTCATTGTCGCCAGTGCTTAGCTGGTCGCCCATATGCGTGTGAACGCTCAGATGAATTGAATTTTGGCGGTGTTGATTACTACGGTGGCAGCCGTTTTACTTTAAATGGTCAGCCAGTAACGTCGTTCTTCCAGCAATCGTCGTTTGGTACCTATGCGAAGGTTCAGGAACGAAACGCTGTCAAAGTAACCAAGGACGTTGATGTCAGTCTGCTCGGGCCACTGGGATGTGGTTTACAAACGGGGGCTGGTACCATTATGCACATTCTTAAACCCGAAGTTGGCAGTTCAATGGCAGTGTTCGGTACTGGAACGGTCGGCGATGCAGCCATTATGGCGGCCAAGGCGATGCACGTTGCCAAAATCATCGCTGTTGATATCTTTGATACACGGTTGGCAGAAGCCAAGGCACTTGGGGCAACGGATATTATTAACAGCAAGACAGTTGATGATGTGCCCGCAATGATTCAAGAAATGACTGACGGTGGTGTGGATTATGCGGTTGTTTCGGCTCCTGCTAATGGATTACCAGAGCAAGCCATCCGCAGTACGGGGATTCTCGGTCATACCGCAATCATTGGCGGCGCAGCACATGCGGACTTGAGCATGATGAATGACATTCTGGTGCCGGCTCGCCAAGTCACGGGTGTGTTACAAGGATTCTCACTGCCTAAGTCGTTTATTCCTCAACTGATTCAGTTGTATCAACAGGGTGATTTTCCGTTTGATAAACTGGTTAAGTTTTACGACCTAAAAGATGTTAACCAAGCTTTTGAAGACTCATTAAACGGAACCACAGTGAAGGCCATTTTGCGGATGCCTTAATCAGCGGAAATGACATCAATAAAGCGGAAATCAAAAATTTAATCGGGAGGTAAGCATAATGATTTTAGTAACCTCAGCAGCTGGTCACACTGGTCGCGTGATTGTGAGCAAACTAGTAGCCGCTGGATTCGACGTAAAAGCAACGGACATTAATCCAGCCGTGAAAGATTTGCCAGGTATTCGTGAAGGGGTCATTGCAGATTTAACCCGTGCAGATGAAATCGATAAACTGATTGCAGATGTTGACAGTGTCGTCGAAATTCCACCCTTGTTTGTCGCAGAAGAAGCGGATATTGGCAAGTATTTGACGGACCAGTTGGCTGCTGCCCACAAACAATTTATCTTTATTTCGGTTACGCATCCAATTCTATCTACGTTGCGTCAGCATTTGATGAAACGTGATGTGGAAGAGCACATGATTTATACCGGGATGGTTAAGGATTATCAATACACGATTTTACAACCGATGCACTATATGCATAATTTCAATCCAAACGTGGTTTATGAAACGGGTGCCTACAATATCTTTTATGATATCAATACCAAACTTTCCTATGTGGCACCGGAGGACGTTGGTGATGTGGTCGTAGAGGTTGCCCAAAATCCTGAAAAGCATAATAAAGCCACGTATGAATTGGTAGGTACGGATTACGCTTCACCGGTAGATCTAGTAGCATTGTATAACCGGTTAACAGGCGAGCATGCCGTTGCCAAGCGTGTCGATATGACAGAGTTTCTTAATCAGGCAGGTATTCAAAATGTTTATTCACGAGATGCCTTTCGCCACCTAGCAGATACGTATAGTAAGTGGGGACTCGACGGTAACTCGAATGTCCTACGCTTGTTACTTGGACGCAAACCGACAAGTTATGAAGATTATATGAAGCAGCAGATTAAATTTTAAATGTTGAAACAGAGCGCGCCGACATAACAAGGTTTGTTTTCTCAGGTAACGTAAAATGGATGTTTACGGGTGATTTCCCGCGAACATCCATTTTATGTTAGATGAGCAAAAGTCAGTGTTATGTCTCGTGTTTACGGTAATTTTTCATCCGCATAGCCTTTTGCGGTTGAAGAAAAATTGCTTGTTGCAGTTTCACTTAAATTTAAATCGAGGTGTTATGCCCTGCTTCTTTTTGATTTGGGCAAATTCTATAATTAATCCGAACAGAAATTAAAAAGCCCAAAGCAATCACTTACAATGGTAGTAGCTAATTCCAACCAATATAGGGAGTGATTACTTACTTGAACTAATTAATCAACGACCATTAAAAATACATCATCAACAGACTGCCATTGAAAGATTCCGGGCTTGTTCGGATTAAACTTGTAATTTGCCTTTGCAAAAAAGAGTTTGTACGGTCAGCTTACAATTTCAGAATTCATTTTTTTATTTGGTCGTTCAATAGTTAAAAACTTGTCACAGTTATGCGCAGTAAGACAGACGTAAATCGGTTTTAAACATGAATCTTAATCAGATTTTGAGGAATAATATGTTTTGCTCAATGGTTCTCAAAGATACTGAAGATAAACGATTTTATTTCACTGAATTATTCATACGGGGGTTGAAACCGATTACATTTCGAAATATCATAAAGTCGTGGAACGTTCCAAAGTAGCTATAATTACATATCGACAATGTGCATAAAAAGATAAACAAGCACATAAAGATGTTATTACAGTTGCTCTTAATTGAAGTTGTTCTTGGCGAGCTCATTTGCTCAAAAATTCACCAAATAATCATTTGGAGGAAAAACATCATGAAAATTAAAGCAGCAGTTGTTGAAAAAAAGGGTGGTCCGTTTGTTATCAAGGATGATGTTGAGTTATCCGAAATGCAGGCCGATGATTTACAAATTCACATGGTTGCCAGTGGCATTTGCCATTCAGACGAAGCCTTAAGAAAAGGTGATGCTGAAATCGGCTACCCAATTGTTTTGGGGCACGAGGGTTCAGGAATAGTTGAAAAGGTAGGCCCAGAGGTTAAAAACTTCAAGGTCGGTGATCACGTTGTTTTGTCATTCTACGGCTGTGGTAACTGTGAAAATTGTTTGAAGGGGATGCCGACCCGCTGCCTCAATTACGCAGCTAATAATTTGTCCGGTGTTCGTCCGGATGGCAGTGATCACTTTACTGAGGATGGTCATCGTGTCAGTGACATGTTTGATCAGTCATCATTTACGACAACCACTGTTGTTCGCGAACGTAACGCGGTTAAGGTTCCTAAGAACTTGGATTTGCGCCGTCTTGGACCTTTAGGTTGTGGTTATGTAACTGGTAGTGGGACTGTTTTGAATACATTGAAACCAAAGCCTGGCGACACTATCGCTGTGTTTGGGACCGGGGCCGTTGGTTTAGCTGCGATGATGGCTGGCAAGATTTCTGGTTGTACCACTGTCATTGCCGTTGATGTTGTCGATTCACGTTTGCAATTAGCCAAGGAACTTGGCGCAACTGACACAATCAACAGCAAGAACGAAGATGCCGTTGCTAAAATCAAGGAGCTAACGGATGGCAAGGGTGTCGACTATGCAGTTGATACCACTGGTGTGACGAAAGTTATGGAAGATTCCATTCAGGCACTCGCCCAGGGTGGAACAACGGCAACCATTGCTGTTACAGCTAACCACATTGACCTAGATACATGGAACGACCTTTGCACAAACGATCGCTCCATCATTGGGGTCAACATGGGCGATTCCATTCCACAAGTCGACATTCCTCGTTTGATCAAGTTCTACCAGATGGGCATGTTTGACTTCGACAAGACAGAAAAGTTCTATCCATTTGAGCAAATTAACGAGGCCAATGCTGATTCCGGTAGCGGTAAGACCATCAAGCCAGTTTTGGTAATTGATGATCAGTATAAGCCAGAAGAGTGATGCCGAAGCTCGGTAAGGGCCGAACAAAATTCAAAAGACGTTTTTAGGTTTCCTTGCCACAAGCGACAAGGCAGAAAGGAAGCACATTATGTCTGAAGCAATTGCGTTAAAGCATTATCAAATGTATATCAATGGTCAGTTTGTTGATTCGAAATCAGGTAACACACTAACTGTCATTAACCCCTCCGATGAACAACCAATCTCAACTGTTCCAAGCGCAACGGTTGAAGAAACGCGTGAAGCAATCGATGATGCGTTTGAAGCACAAAAGTCATGGAAAGAGGTCCCAGCCGCAACCCGCGGTGCATATCTGCACAAGATTGCTGAAGAAATTCGGAACCAAGAAGACGATCTAGTTTCCATTTTGATGGAAGAACAAGGGAAGATTAAGTCCTTAGCTCAAACGGAAATCATGTTCTCAGCTGACTATTTTGACTACATGGCTGCCGCAGCACGGATGTATGAAGGCGAAGTTCTTCAATCTGATAACCCTAACGAAAATATCATGATTGCCAAACAACCAATCGGTGTTGCTGCTGGGATTTTACCGTGGAACTTCCCATTCTTCCTGATTGCGCGGAAGATGGGACCAGCTTTGGTAACTGGGAACACCATTGTGATCAAGCCAAGTTCCGATACACCAAACAACGCTCTGGCGTTTGCTAAGATTTGTGACAAGGTTGGCCTACCAAAGGGTGTTGTGAACTTTGTTACTGGTCCTGGTGCAGTTGTTGGCAGTGAATTATCCAAGAACAAGAAGATCGGCATTATCAGTTTGACTGGGTCCGTTGACTCTGGCCGTCGAGTCATGAGCGATGCTGCTGACCACTTAGCTAAGGTCTCACTTGAATTAGGTGGGAAGGCGCCTGCCATTGTTTGCAAGGATGCGGACATTGACTTGGCTGTCCAAGCAATCATCGATTCACGTGTCGACAACAATGGGCAAGTTTGCAACAACGCTGAGCGGGTTTACGTACAAGAGGATGTTGCAGACGAATTTGTTAAGAAGCTGACCGACAAGATGAGCAAGATTACTGTCGGTGACCCGAATAAGGATGAGACCATCGGCATGGGGCCACTGATCAACAAGGCTGCTTTGGATAACGTTGACGGCATGGTTCAACGAGCGGTCAAGGCTGGCGGCAAAGTCACTACTGGTGGTCACCCAGCTGACATTGATAAAGGGTTCTACTACTTGCCAACGGTTATCACAAACGTTAAGCAGGATTCTGAGATTATCCAGCACGAAATCTTTGGACCAGTGCTTCCAATCGTCACCTTTAAGACGTTGGATGAAGCCATTGAGATGTCAAATGACAACGACTTGGGCTTAACTTCATCCATCTTTACTGAAAACTTGGATAACGCCGCTAAGGCTGCCAACGAATTGCAAGACGGTGAAACATACATCAACCGTTACAACTTCGAGGCTATTCAAGGCTTCCATGCCGGCTGGAAGGAGTCCGGTGTTGGTGGTGCTGATGGTAAACACGGTTTGGATGAATTCTTGAACACCCACGTTGTTTATTTGCAGAGGCACCCGGAAAAGGGGAGAGCGTAAACAAGCCCGGTTAAAAGCCGAGCAATAACATAAAATAAGCGTTGTAAAGGTGAACTTTCCTTTACGACGCTTATTTTGGGTTATGCACAGACTTTTGGGGTTGTGAGCGCGTTTGCGACAATGTAACAGGAAAAATTTGGTTTCGTAAAGTCCCTCCCCTCCATGTGCAGGCACATTTTTTCAGCAAATCACCTTGTTTGTGACAGCACTTAATCTACAAGCCCTAATCAAAATTTACCGTGTTTGTTAATTGAGGTGCTATACTCAATGCAAACATAAGGAGGCGCTTACAAATGCAAAATTTCACTGTGGATGAACTAAAGCAATTTGATGGCAAAGATGGTCATAAGGCCTATGTGGCCGTGGATGGCACTGTTTATGATCTGACGAGTGTTGATGCTTGGCAGGGTGGCCAACACCACGGTCTGACGGCCGGCAGAGACCTCACGGAAATGATTAAAAAATCTCCGCATGGTAAAAAAACATTAACTGATAAACCAGTCGTTGGGCAATTGATTTAATAAAAACATCAAATACTACAATGAGGTTGTGACATAAGTTTATTGGGACGAATAATATGAGCAATATCGCGCTCCAAAGTCCTGAGAATTCCGCTTAACTCAAAACTGACCCATTCCCAAAGTTCGGGAATAGGTCAGTTTTACGTTAATGCTCGTTCTCAAACCAGACTTGTGTCACAGCTCCGTTCCAAATCATGCGTCTTCATTGTTTGGTAGATTGCAAATTTAATCCGAATTTTTGGACAAATTTGTCAGCATGATCTGATAAGGTGTTTGCCAGTCAAGTATTTTAAGTGGTCTCTGATTAAAGATCAGCTCCTAAAAGATGGGTTTGTGGTAAACACCATTTTAAAGGAAGCTGATCTTTTTTGTCCGAACAGCGTTCGGATTAATTTTACAATCTATCGTTTAAACATCTGTTAATCAATAGCAATAACGTTGAAAGGCTGTGTAGTTAGCCTTTATACTTTGTGGGTAGTTCAAGGAATTTGTCTCGTTTGGAAAGTGAGTTTGGCTCACGCGAGGTTATGATTATGCGTAAGAATTATTTGGGCCGACTTGTAGGACTCGTTGTCGTGATTATTGGCGGCACACTGTTTTTACAAAATCACCCACTACTGGAAAAGCAACTTTCTGCCCAGGTTAGTCCGGCCAACATTCAACGGTCATTTCAAAAGGTTCACGAACAAGTAAATACTTTTTTTACGGACGTTACATTAAACGCCAATGCTGGCCCCCAGAATTCAACGGCCTCACAGGCGACATCGTCTAGCAGCAGGCCGTCACCACACGTTGCGGCGTCTAAAGACAATTCGACTGCCACTGATGCAACGCCAGTTGAATCGATTGTCAGCAATGTTCATTTGCAATCCACGTATTACTACGAGTACGCAGCTTCTGATTCGCCGGCCGTGCGTTTGGCGTTTGATACTGCCGTGCAAACGTATAATGCGACCGGGATCGTCACCCTTAAACCCGGTCACGCGGGGAGTGGACAAAACCAGTTGACGTTTAGCACCTATCATGAAGTTTCAAAAGCAGCCAGCGATGGTGCGGTCGAGGTAGGTCATGGCGGTCCAGAAATTTATCAAACGAATTTTAGTGGTGCTAACGCAACGAATCATGGAAGTGCCAAGCTGAATACAGCCTATTTGAGTTCATACAATGATGCTGTGGCCATTCACGAGGTGGGCCACGCATTGGGGCTTGATCATAGTAGTGATCCGAATTCTGTCATGTACCCAGTGACGCAGGGCCGGGTGCAGTTAACCAGTGGGGATATTGCTGGCTTGAAGGCGATTTATTCACAAAACTAAATTTCAAATTAAATAAGTCTGAAACTGACAAAAAGGTCACATCGCCATTTTTCTGCGATGTGACCTTTTAATGTTTTAAATTAACGGTTTAAGCGATATACCCAAGCCCGGTGATCACGTTGCAACAGTTCATCTGATGCAGCTGGTCCCATAGAACCGGAGATGTAGTTAGGGAAGTCTGGTGTTTCTGAATCCCATAACTTCTGGATAACATCAACGAACTTCCATGCGTATGAAACTTCATCCCATGAGGCAAAGTTAGTTTGGTCACCCTTCAAGGTGTCATGCAACAAACGTTCGTATGGTTCTGGGGTTTCTTCCTTTTGAGCAACATCTTGCTGGAAGTCCAAGTGGATTGGTTCCGTTTCGAAACCTTGACCAGCAGTCTTAGCGTTCAATTGGAGAGAGAAGCCTGAGTTTGGTTCAACATAGATGGTTAAAACGTTTGGTGCTAATGAGTTATCACGGTTTTGTGGGAAAGCGAAGATGTCGATCAAAGGCTTCTTGAAGACAACGTCGATCCGTGTAAACTTGTCAGCTAAACGCTTACCAGTCCGGACGTAGAAAGGTACACCTGACCAACGATAGTTGTCGAATAATAATTTACCGGCAACAAATGTATCGTTGTGTGAATCCTTTGGTACGTTTGGTTCATCACGGTAAGCAGGTTCAGTATCGTTAGCACCGTATTGGCCGCGGATAAAGTTCTTAGCAGCTTCGGCTGGGCTGTAAACCCGGAGTGAACGCAATGCCTTGATCTTTTCAACACGAACATCGGCGTCAGTGAATGAAACAGGTTGTTCCATTGCTAACTGAGAAACGATTTGCATGATATGGTTTTGAACCATGTCACGTAATGCACCAGCAGTATCGTAGTAACCGGCACGGTCTTCAACACCAAGTTTTTCACTTAAGGTAACTTGAACGTTGTCGATGTAACGGTTGTTCCACAAGGATTCAACGAAGGTGTTACCGAAACGCAAAGCTTGAATGTTTTGAACCATTTCCTTACCAAGGTAGTGGTCGATTCGGTAGATTTGCTTTTCGTCAAACGCACCTGATAATTGATCGTTTAAAGTTTTAGCAGTCGTAA
Organism: Furfurilactobacillus milii; assembly: GCF_009863985.1. Classification (GTDB taxonomy): domain Bacteria; phylum Bacillota; class Bacilli; order Lactobacillales; family Lactobacillaceae; genus Furfurilactobacillus; species Furfurilactobacillus milii_A. The sequence continues at coordinate 68,636 of NZ_WEZT01000015.1, forward strand.
AGTCGGTACCAAATGGTTTTTCAATAACCAAACGGTTGGAACCGTCATCAGAGAGTAAACCTTCAGACTTCAAGTTGAGGGCAACTTCACCAAAGAAACGTGGTGCCATGGACAGATAGAAGATCCGGTTACCGTTGATGCTGTATTGTTTGTCCAGCTTTTCAACGAGGTCCTTCATCACAGCGTAGTGCGCCTTATCCGTAACATCGTGTGCAATGTAGTAAAAATGAGACACGAAGATTTCTGCCGCGTGCATATCTGCATCCGGTTGGTCATCCTTAATGGATTGTGTTACGACTTCACGGAATTTGTCGTCGGTCCAGCTATCACGAGCAGTTCCGAGAACGGCAAAGTGTTCGCCTAAGTTTCCGCGAACGTAAAGTTTGAAGAGGGATGGGTACAGTTTACGTTTGGCAAGGTCACCAGTACCACCAAAGAAAGTAAACAATGAGCTGTATTCTGTTGCCACGGTTTTCACTCCTTAAATGCCTGTAAATGTAGGGTTGTATTGACAGAAAACGTAACCGCTTTCCGTCGTTGACTGGTTCATTATATAACAATATCTAGCGCGATGCACCACCGTGAGCAACCGGTTTCATTAGGTTCAGGCCGTGAATTAGTTATGAAAACTTATCATATCAACGATTAGCATTGGTCTGGTCCACCAAAATGAATTTCAAAAAAATTTACATTTATGGAAAACATTGGTGAAAAAAGTTTTCTACAAGGTCTGGTGATTGATTCGATATTATCTTTGGGTGAGAGGCTGACGCCTACGGTTGGCAACATTGACACGCTCGCCGTGGGACCGGTTCAAGCCGGAAGTTCACCGTCTTTCACCTCGTCGTAAAGCCGAAGTTCACGTCTTCACGACCGTCCGTAACCTAAATTCGAGCAAACCACTCGAATTAACGTTACCTTCACGTCTCGGTGTCAATGTTGCCGCCCTTCGGCTCATATAGCAACGCAATCGACTAGCTATCAGTCAACAGTCCTGTGTTCTTCTGCAAAATGCCACTAAAAAACTGCTGAATCCATTATTAAGGTGGACCAACAGTTTAGAAAATTAAAATTCATCGTTTGATTATAGTTTGAATAATTCTGTTGCTTTGACCGCTGTTTGCCAGCCTTGATATAAACGTTGACGGTGGTCCTCAGGCATATTGGGGGAGAATGTCTTGCCCTGTTGGTAGATAGCCTGAAGGGCGTCGACATTATCCCAAAAGCCAACGGCGAGACCTGCTAGAAAGGCCGCACCGAGTGCTGTTGTTTCCTCATCAGCGGAACGATCAATTTCCATATTGAGAATGTCAGCCTGAAATTGCATAAGATAAGTGTTTCGTGATGAGGCGCCATCGGCCTTCAAACGGGGGATGGCAAGCTGCGTATCTTTTCGCATTGTTTCGATAACATCACGTGTTTGGTAGGCAATCGATTGCAAAGTGGCCTTAACAAAATCGTTTTGAGTTGTCCCACGCGTGATTCCATAAACAGCGCCACGAGCAGCATCGTCCCAATAAGGAGCACCTAAGCCAGAGAAAGCGGGGACTACGTAGACTTCGTCGTGATCGGTTGAGGCTAACGCGGCTCGTTTGGCGGCTGGTTCGTCCGGAATCATTTTCATTTCATCTTGTAGCCAGCCAATCGCTGAACCGGCCACGAAGATAGAGCCTTCAAGGGCGTATTGCACACTGCCATTTAGACCATAGGCGATGGTTGTGAGCAGCCCGTTGTTTGAAATCAACGGCTCATCACCCGTATTCATCACGATGAAGGCACCAGCACCATACGTATTTTTGATGACACCCTTATCGAAGCCCATCTGGCCAAACAAAGCGGCCTGTTGGTCACCAGCGAGAGCAGCAATGGGGACTTCGGCACCGAAGAATTGATAATTTTGGGTGTGACCGTAGACTTCAGAGGATGATTTAACCTCAGGCAACATTGCGCGGGGAATATTCATCAGCTTGAGAATTTCATCATCCCAATCCAATGTGTGAATGTTAAACAGCATCGTTCGACTAGCATTGGAGTAATCAGTGACATGCAGCGCACTGCCCGACAATTTCCATGCCAGCCACGAATCAACTGTGCCAAAACAGAGCTCACCTTTTTCAGCGCGTTCTTGCGCACCTTCGACGTGATCAAGCAGCCAGCAAATTTTGGCGGCTGAGAAGTAAGAATTAATAAAGAGTCCTGTTTTTTGGTGGATCATCTCGCCGTAACCATCTTTGATGAGTTGCCGGGTGACGTCGTCCGTTTGCTTAGACTGCCAACCAACAGCCGGTGCAATTGGCTCACCAGTTGTTCGATCCCAAATGATGGTCGTTTCACGTTGTGTGACGATACCGACACCGTCAATTTGGTCCGGATGGATACCAGCGTTAATCAAAACAGACGAAATGACTGATTGAACGGAATTCCACAGTAAGTTCGGATCATGTTCCACCCATCCGGGATGGCGATTGATTTGTGGTAATGGTTGGGAAGCCGCGGTAACCCGTCGGCCATTTTTGTTGATGATAATTGCCCGCGATGCAGAGGTGCCTTGATCCACGGCCAAAATGTAATGTTCAGTGACGAATGCCATAGTTTGCCTCGTTTTTATTTTGCCTTTGTAACCGGTTACTAATGCTGTCAGTATAGCGAATCAATGGGCAATGAACAAACTCCAAATTAAAATTTAATCTTGTATTTATTTTTAAACGGGATATTATATATCCTGTTAATAAAAAGGATACCGAATGTCGTGTTTATAAACGCACATTTCTGGAGGATATCGCAATGAAAGTTAAACCAAGTTTGGAACAAGCCATCTGTGTGTTGATGCTTTTGGCGATTCAAAAACGTGAAATACCATTACACAGTACTTTGATTTCACAACGGCTGGGACTATCAGATTCATATACCAAAAAAGTTATTCAACATCTGTCCCGAGCCGGCTTAGTTCGATCTGTTTCTGGGAAAGACGGTGGCTTCGTGATCAATCGCGAGCCGGATCAAATTACGATGCTGGACGTTTTTAACACTATTGAAGGAACTGACCCGTTCGGTGTTTCATCCGGACTTGCCGACCACGTTTTCGGCATGTCCAAGGATCCGTCATTTGATGCTTGTTATCACATGGGACGCCTGGATGAAGGCCATAATCCTGGGGATGTCAAGGAAGAGGCGTTGGCCATCTTTGCGGAGGCCGAGAAAAGTTATCGTGACAAGTTAGCTGCGTCCACGCTCAATGAGTTGTGCCCGCATCGTGACGGCAAACTGATTACGATCGACTGGTCGCCATGGTTGCAAGCGAAAAGTGATGCCGCAGCCCAGGGAGAAGTTGATCAATAACGTGGAAGATAGGTTTTAGGAGGTTAGAGAGAACATGAAGTGGATGACTAAAAATCACGTTTGGGGATTATTAGGGTGGCTGGTCGTTTTAGTGGTTGCCATCATGATGACGCCTGACACGGGGAAGCTGGTGGCCGACAAGGGCCAAATTAAGATTCCTAGTACATATCAAAGTGTCCGCGCTACGCAGATGCAAAAAAAGTGGGGTAGCGATCAGAAAAATACGACGGCAGTTGTCGCGGTGTTCAGTAATGGTGATGACAAACTGACGCCCGCACAGAATGCTGCGATTGATCGAACTATTGATAAGCTAAAGTCCGATAAGTCAAAGTATCAGATTAAGGGCATTACAACTGCTCAAGACAGTGCTACCGCTAAACAACAATTGGTATCTAAAGACAAGACAACGCAGCTGGTTCAGTTAAACGTTAAGTTGAGTAAAACGCACACGCGAAGTTTAATCCGTGATCAATTGACGAAAGCGGTTAAAACGAGCGGTGTGAAAACCTATGTCACTGGTTCAGATATTTTGAACCAAGACTTTTCGGATGCCACTCAGGCTGGGGTGCGAAAGACTGAAGTTATTGCGGCGATTTTCATTTTCGTGGTGTTACTGTTAGTCTTCCGTTCACCGATCACACCGATTATTTCTTTATTAACCGTCGCAGTATCGGGCCTGGTATCCATTAGTGTGGTTACCAACTTGGTCCAGCACTTCAACTTTCCGTTTTCAAACTTTACGCAAGTGTTCATTATCATTGTGCTGTTTGGGATTGGGACGGACTACAACATTCTCCTATACAATCAATTTAGGCAGGAAATGGCGCATGGCAAGAATCCGCATGATGCAACTGCCAGTGCGATCAAGATCGGTGGTCGGACCATTCTATATTCTGGATTATCCGTATTAATCGGGATGTCCGTGTTGGCGTTTGCCAAGTTCTCCCTGTATCGTTCGGCGGTCGGCATTGCCGTTGGGGTCGTTGTGTTACTGGCAGTTTTGCTCACACTGAACCCGTTCTTTATGACCGTTCTCGGGCCAAACATGTTCTGGCCGGTTCGTAAGTCAGCTGGTGAAGGTGACAGCAAGCTGTGGCACGCGCTCGGCAGTACGGCCATGATTCGTCCGATTTTGACGCTAGTTGTGATGGCGATCGTGATGGTTCCGTTAGCCTTAATGGGCCACGGTACGTTGGATTATGACAATACCGTTGAAATTGGTGACAATGTCCCTGCCAAACGTGGTTTTCAAGTGGTTCAAAAACACTTTTCAAAGGGGACTGCTGAACCGACAACGATTTACATTCAGAGTGATCACCGTTTGAACAACGAACAGTCGCTTCAAATTATCGATCGTTTGACCAAACAATTGCAGAATTCGGCCGGCGTTAAAACGGTTTTGTCCGCATCGCAGCCTGGTGGATCAGCCATTAAGGCACTGTACGTTCGCAACCAGATGGCAACGGTCACCAGTGGTTTAACTAAGTCACAACAAGGGCTGGATAAAATTAATAGTGGTCTGGGATCAGCAAAACAACAGTTGGACGGTGCTAATATCAGTGGTGGCGTTGATTCTGCTAATCAGTTAGCGTCTGGTTCGCAACAGGTTGCTGCTGGGACATCAACCTTGAGTTCCGGAATTAACCAAGTGACCCAAGGTGTGAATGAACTGAACGCACAGCTTCAAAATAGTACTAGTGGCAGTCAACAGGCACAGTTGCAACAGTTAACGACGTCATTACCACAATTGAATCAGGCCATCAGTAGTTTGAACGATCAGGTTAACGCTGCCTCAACTGGTTCGACCAGTGGCGTGACGAATTCCCTGACTAGCATCGGTAGTTCCGCCAGTGATATTGGCAGTCAACTAGGTGCCATTCAAAATGCGATGAAGGGCATCAGCACGCCAAATGTTAACGCCGGTCAGTTAGTTGCAGCAATGCAGGGCCAAGGTGCTAACTTAAACGCTCAGCAGCAACAAGTTGTCACAGCGACGATTGATGCCGCGCTGAAACAGCAGAGTCAGGCCAGTGCTGGTTTGCAACAAACATTGGCAGGTTCATTAAGCAAAATTGGTGCTGATGCGCAAAACATTGGTAGCAGTGATCAATCCGTTGCTAGCCAATTACAGAGCTTGCAAGGGTCAACGCAGCAATTGCAACAAGCTGTTAGTCAGTTGAACACAGCCTCGAATCAAGTATTGCCGGCGTCTGCGACAGCAATCACGCAGTTGAGCGGTGGTCTCTCACAATTGAGTAGTAGCACCAATCAGTTAGCCAGTGCGATGGGTACGATCAATGGCAATACTGGTCAACTAGTCAGTGGCGCTAACCAAGTTGCGAGCGGAAACCAAGAAATGGCTTCGAAACTGTCACAACTTGGCGGTCAAACAGCTAGTTTGTCCAATGGCTTAGGCACCGCGACAGACGGGCTCAGCAAGATTTCCGCTGGTTCAGGTCAGGCAAATAAGTACTTGAGTGGTTTGCAACATGCCAGCGCAGCGGAAACCTACTATATTCCAGCTGCGCAGTTAAAGAGCAAAACGTTTGCCCCAGTCCTTAAAACGTACTTCTCGCCGGATCGCAAGATCACGAAGATGACGGTCATTCTTAAGGACGATCCAAGCTCACAGACTGCGATGAAACGTTTGCCACGGTTGGAAGGCATCGTTCGTGGCGCTCTTAAAGGAACATCGATGAATAATGCCAAGGTTGCGTTTGGTGGTAGTACCTCGCAAACCAATGATATCAATGAAATGGCGGCTGGAGACTTCAGTCGTACCGCCATCATTATGTTAGCTGGCATCTTCATTGCGTTGATGTTTGTAACCCATTCATTGGTTCAACCAATCGCGATTGAGGGAACCTTGTTGATTGCTTACAGTGGCGCAACGAACATCGTACACTGGCTGGTGAAGGCCTTCCTAGGTCAAAGCATGCTGACCTGGAACACACCATTCTTTGCCTTCATTATGTTGGTTTCACTGGGTGTTGATTACAGTATCTTCCTCATGGCGAAGTACCGTGAGTTCCTGCATCAGCCGATTTCGACCGATGCTAAGATGCTCAAAGCTACGACAATTATTGGAACCGTGGTTATTTCAGCGGGAATTATCCTGAGTGGAACATTCGCAGCACTGATTCCGTCTGGTGTGATGACGTTGATTCAAGTGGCGCTAGTAGTGATTGTCGGGATCCTGTTACTAGTTATTTTGATTCCGATTATCATGCCAGCAGTGATGAAGATTACGTATCCAACACCGGAGTCACGGTTGAATGATGATCAAAAATAAAATATGTTATGTGGATTGGAAAAAGGAGGCAGCTCTCAGCTTGAGAGTTGCCTCCTTTTCGTTATCGTTGTGGTGTTTTTGGTTGCGAGGGTAGGTAAGCGTAACCGACTGTCAACACAACAGCGATGATGACGGTCGTTAGCATGATTGTTGCGGTATTAGCTGGCCATAAATTACCGAAAATAATAATTGAGTACCCTGCTACCGCCAGAAGCCAACCGCCGAAGTAATTCACTTTATGCCACATTTCAGGTGACCTGTAGGTTGGTGGAATGCGAATGCCCATCAGATGATTTTGTGGTATGAATAGACTGCCAACGCCAATTAAGAAAAATAGTATGCCGATGCCAGTTGCCAAACTTGGTTTTAGGAAACTTGGCCAAATAGCGAAAATTAATAGTAATAAATCAAAACTCAACGTGTAATTTGTCGGAACCTCTAATCCCTTTGCAAAATTAGTTTGATGATTATCCATCCAAATAGCGCCGATACTTGTGAGAGCGGCCCCAGTGACCAAGATGCCCATTAGCGGTAGTAATGTTTGTTTAGTTGATCTAAATAACAGAAAAATAGCTAGTAAACCATAGATGACAATTAGTGTGATGAAACTTGCTCGTTTTTGTAGAAGTTTTCGCATATCCATGACCTCTCTGGTATGGTGTGACGTAGTATTTTCAGCGCTAGTATACGACAAAAAGCGAAATAGCAGTTGGAAAAGTTTCACTACAAAGATGGATTTTATAACACGCCCTGAATTAATTTCACAAAGTGTTTTTAAACGTTTTGATGAGAACAAACAACGCTTGTGAAGAAGCGCTATATCAGAGTGCAAGCGTTGACATTTACTAGTAGTATGGTTAAATTAAATTGTACACAATATAAAAACAATAACTAGAAATTTTGGAGGCCTTCACCATGAAAGTAATCATCGTTGGTGCTACACATGCAGGTACGTTTGCCGCTCAACAGATTTTGACTGAACATCCGGATTATGACGTCACAGTTTACGAACGAAACGATAATTTGTCCTTCTTGTCCTGTGGGATTGCTTTGTGGGTTGGAGGTCATGTATCAGACCCAGACAAAATGTTCTATTCAAGTCCAGAAGCCTTAGCCAAACTTGGTGCAGATATGGAAATGAAGCATGATGTTACCGACATCGACACGGATAATCAGACCGTTACTGTTAAGGATTTGGAATCAGGCGAAGTTAGCGAGGTCGCTTACGATAAACTGGTCGTTACAACTGGTTCATGGCCCGTTATTCCGCCAATCGACGGGATTGATAACAAGAATGTTTACCTATGTAAGAACTGGACGAACGCTAACGAATTGAAGAACTTGGCTGGCAAAATCAAGAGTGCTGTTGTGATTGGTGCTGGCTACATTGGTGCGGAACTGGCAGAACAATATGCACTGACGGGTAAGCAAGTGACCTTGATCGATGGTTTGCCACGAGTTTTGGCGAAGAACTTTGATAAGGACATCACGGACCGTGTGGAAAAAGAATACACGGATCACGGTGTCAAACTGGCACTGGGCGAAATGGTAACTGGTTTCAGCGGGGATGATCAAGTAACGGTCACCACTGACAAGGGCAGTTACACCGCGGATATCGCCATTTTATGTACTGGATTCCGTCCACACACGGAATTGATGAAGGGCAAGGTCGACATGTTGCCAAACGGTGCTATTGTGACCGACGAATACATGCAGACGAGCTTACCAAACGTCTTTGCAGCCGGTGATTCAGCTGCCGTTCACTATAACCCAACGCACAAGAATGATTACATTCCATTGGCTACTAATGCGGTTCGCCAAGGCATTCTAGTTGGTCACAACATCGAAAAGCCAACGGTTAAATACCTTGGTACACAATCGTCATCAGCCGTTGAGTTGTTTGGCAAGACGATTGCTGCATCAGGTTTGACGACAGAGGGCGCCAAGGCTCGCAACGTTAATGTGGACTCTGTGACAATTGAACAGGATTATCGCCCAGACTTCATGTTAAGCACGACACCAGTTCAATGTAGCTTAACATGGGATCCTGAAACACACCGTGTCCTTGGCGGTGCCTTCTACAGTGACCACGATGTTTCACAATCAGCTAATGTCATTTCAATGGCCATCCAAACGGAAATGACCATTGAAACCTTATCCATGGTTGACATGCTGTTCCAGCCAAACTTTGATCAGCCATTAAACTGGATCAATGCGGTTGCAATGGCCGCGGTTGCTAAGGCTAACGAGAAAGTAACGAACTAATTTTATGAAATAAAAGAAACTGATTCATTATCAGGGCTTAAGACTAAGGCCATGATAGTGAATCAGCTTTTGTGATTACCTTTGAAAATTGTGTAATATCCTAGAACTTCCAACAAGATTGCAAAGTATGCAGCCTGAACAATGACATTATCGAAACCAATGACAAAAGTACCAAATAACGCGATAAAAACAGTGATGAGTACCAGCAAACGTAGTATGAAATCTTTTATCTTCATTTTCTGGGCCTCATTCATCGTCAAAGATGGTGTAATAACCAAACATTTCGGCCAAAATGGTGATATAAGATAACTGGACGATTAGACTATTGTTTCCAATAAACAACGTGCCGAAGATTGTTGTTAGTGCTGTCACCAAAATGAGTAGATTTAAAACAAGCGCCTTTTTTGTCATAATTAGACCTCGTTTCATTGAGAGTAGTTAAATTGTACAAAATGATTATATTTGAACATTGTTTTACTACGATCAACAAAATAAGGGTACTAATTTGTTTCGAACTGTTTAGTTACTTGGCCAAGTATTGACTGTATTAAAATTATTCAAACCTTGCCAAGCTGATTTAGGTTGTGCGGCATCACCGATCTTTTTAAGAGCCGCGCCTTCATCGGCAGTTAGCTTGAGATGATCAGCCAAGCACATCGTGTTGATGTTCTGATAGACAGAGCGTGCTTCGTTTTGTGGCGTCTGTTGTTGATGGGCCAGCTTTTTGCTGGATTGATCGATGATTTCTAATAAGTGTTGGCGATTGTTCTCTTGCTCGTTAGCAGTGGCAACAGCCCGTTTGAATTCACTGAAAAGGCCGAGGATGGTTTCTTTATCGTTAGTTGGCATAGTTATTCCTCCTGTGAATATTATGTATGATTAATGATTCAATAATAATGTACCACTGAGAGCCTAGATCATGCCAGTTGTAGTTATACGTGACGTGTGTTACCGTATTTGTATCAATTAAAACGAGGTTGGGCTGTATGAGTGTGATTAATCTTTAGTAACTAGTTTTTGAACGAACCCGAAACAAGGGTTAGTTTGTGCTGGACTAAAGGTTAGGACACTCGCACGCCAAACAAAATGGAGTCAATTCATGATGGAGACCGTGTGAGTTGCTGAAACGCAATAAGCACGGTCTTTTTGTGCACTTTTTCCGGCACGAATGCGGAATTGTAGGAGAATCAAACCATCATGAATGAAGAAACTTATCAAAAAACGGACTTTAACGTTATTCGCCAGCAGGTTGCCAAACTTGCGACGAGTGAAGCAGCGCAGACACGTTTGCAACACATGACGATCCTAACGAACTTAGCTGAAGTTCAAGCGTTACAAGCTGAAACGGTTGAGGCTAGGCAGTTACTTGATGCTAATGTGCATTTACCATTTCTAAGTTTGGATACGGTCCAAAATTTATTAACTAAGTTACACCGTGGTTATCTACTGACTGCTGAACAACTCGTGCAAGTTGCTGACTTTGTTCGAGGCAATGCTGATGTAGCGACGGTGCTCAAACGAAATGCCACGATTGCACCGACATTAGCTAGTTACGCGGACGCCTTAACGTCAGTGACCGAATTGGCGGACGATATTTATAACGTGATTCGTAACAACCAGGTTATCGATGATGCAACGGGGAATCTGCGAAAGTTGCGGCGCCATCAACGCGATGTTCAGGCACAGGTTCAAGCGGTTGTGCAGAAGGCGAGTCAGCGATACGCACGGATGCTACAGGAACGTTTGCCAGTTACGAAGGCTGATCATCTTGTACTAGCTGTTCAAGCCACGTTTAAAAACCAAGTTCCAGGCATGGTTGTCGGTAGCTCTGCGACGGGCTCGACGATCTACATTGAGCCACAGACGGCTAGCAAACTGAATAGTGAACTGGCCGAAGTTACCAGTGGTGTCGAAGCTGAGGTTTATCAGATCTTGGCCAGCTTAAACGGTCGCGTCAGTGAATATGAAACTACAATCCTACGTAATCTGGACGTCATCACAGCGCTAGATGAAATCATGGCTCGCGGTAAGTACAGTGCATCGATCAATGGCGTGCGACCACGTTTGAATGAACGTGATCAAGTGAGAATCGACGAAGGCCGTCATCCACTATTGGGCGAACATGCGGTACCACTATCTGTCCGGTTGGGATATGACCATCGTGGTTTGATTATTACCGGGCCAAACGCCGGTGGGAAGACAGTTGTGCTAAAGACGATTGGCCTCTTCATCATCATGGCGCAGTGTGGATTACAAGTACCAGCTGCCGACACAACTGAATTACCGATTTTGCAGCAGATGTTTGCTGACATCGGAGATGACCAGAGCATTGAGAATGCGTTGAGCACTTTCTCGAGTCATTTGACTAATTTAACGGCCATCACGAATGCGATTAAACCACATAGTTTAGTCCTGCTCGACGAAATTGGTAGCGGAACTGAGCCGAATGAGGGGGCAGCACTGGCTATTGCGGTGATTGAATATCTGTATCAGCATGGCGCACTCGTCGTTGTCACAACACACTATGGTGAAATCAAACGGTATGCTCAGCAGCATCCTGCCTTTACCACTGCGGCGATGGCGTTTGATGAAGCGACTTTGATGCCGAAATATCAGTTATTGATGAATGAGGTCGGCGATAGTAATGCCTTTTGGCTGGCTCGTCGTTTGAAATTAAATCCAAACATTATCCAGCAAGCAGATCATTATCTAACCGACCATGATTATCGGACGGATATCTACCAGATGAAGGCCGTCCAACACGTTGAAAAACGTGAGCAAATTACTTATGCACAAGGGGACCGGGTGCGTCTGAACACGGATGGTCGTCAAGGACTCGTCTATGCTCAAGACAAGCGGGCTGAGACGGTGACTGTTTATGTGGATGATCAGTTTGAAACGATTCCGGAACGGCGGTTAACTCGACTAGGTAAAGCGGCCGATTTGTATCCGGCAGGGTATGATATGACGCGGCTATTTAAGAAGTACGATGACTATAAGTTCCAGCGGGATCTGGATCGTGGTTCAATGAAGGCGCAGAAGAAGTTGGATAAACAGATGCGGCAGCTACAAGATGATTGGCGCCAGTCATAATTCTAAATTGACGCGGTCGTAAAACTGTCAATCAGTCCGAAACGGCGATAAACTATGAGCATGATTTATTTTAAAAACATCATTTAATGAGGTTATGTAAATGGCATATAAAGTTGATTTTAAAGAAGTTTCACCAGTTGGTTTGGAAAGTTCACCGGTCGCCGATGCACTGGCAGGTTTGCGAGCAAATGAGGCCCGTTATTTCTGGAACAAATATAAGTTTGAATACGTGACCTACCCAGCCAGTGAAAAGCAGGAAGAAGTAGCCTGGTTTGAAAAGCTAATTAAGGCGGAACGCGATTTAACATTCAGTGAGAAACTGTTAGAAGTCGCCGTTTATGAAGACGATGATCTTTACTGGCCAGAATTTTACTTTGAAAACGGCATGGTATTGAACGTGCTGTATGAGAAAAAGGGTGAAAAGCCAAAACGTGCCGTTGGTATCAAGTTAGCAGTTGGTGCACCAGTACCACCTGAGTTGGAAGGCAAATTTAAGTTTGCTCATCAACGTTCTAAGCTAGCAGGCGAAATTCGAGGCAGCTTCTTTAAGGTAAAACAAACTTGGTTGTAGAAAATCACACATCAATAACGGATTCTCATGTGGTGTTCATTTTGTCTTCACTTTAACTATGGTTAGATACCAACGTTATTTTTAATTTTGGGGTGAACATTGTGGACTATCGTGAATCATTAATGGCACAAGGAAGTCAGCATCAACGAACGGCTGGCTTCTATGGTTGGGCCAGAGAACACCGGCAACTCTGGTTATGGTTAACGTTTGTACTCGTCGCCATAGCAGTGGAGCTGCCGTTTTTATTGAATAATCACCTGTTCGGCGGGTGGGACCAACAATTCCACGTCAATCGTATCGAAGAACTGTATCTCTCTGCTAAAAATGGCGTATGGCATAACGCGATTAGCACATACACATTTCGTGGGTCTGGTCTTGGTATTCAAATCTTTTATCCATATGTCTTTCTGTATCCGTATGCGATATTGAGGTTGGTCGGTCTGCCAGGGATTATGGCGTTGTACCTAGGCAATGCTTTTTATATCGTCGCAAGTTGCTGGATTTCATACTGGTGTATGCGCGTATTTCTAAAACTGCGAGCAGCACGGCGGCCAATCTCTGGAGCGTGGTTATTCGCCATCTTGTATAACCTTTCTGGCTACATGGTCTTTAATGAAACAGTGCGTTTCGACTTACCCGAAGCACAATCAATGATGTGGTATCCCATCTTATTTTTGGGCTTATACCTCACACTGACTGAACACCGACGTGGCTGGTTGTTGACAACGCTGGGTGCGACGATGCTTGTATACACGCACGTCTTGTCAGCTTTGTTGGCAGCTGGGATGGTCGTTGTCGTTCTAGCAATTGGTTGGCACTACCTTAATCGGTGGCAAACATGGCTGGATTTAGTACTCACAGCAGTGGCAACCGGCCTACTGAGTTTGCCAGAGCTACTGGGGATGCTTGGTACCACGAAACAAGTAACGGTGGCCTCACCGTTGATCGGATCGTTGGCAAAACAGGCTATTTCATCCTTCGTCGCAGTCGTCTTTGGTCTTGGCAATGTCACGAAAACGGGCTTGTTGACGCACGGCGTGACCTTGGGCACGATTGTCTTATTGGCACTTGTGGCGCTATGGATCGGTTTTCGTCATCTTGATCGGTTTGGCAAAACACTGGCGATTTTAAGCACGGTTCTGTTCTGGATGACGACAAAACTCTTTCCATGTCGTTTTCTGGAACATACGCCGATCAACCTAATTCAGCATCCATGGCGGTTTTACACGTTTATCAGTTTCTTCGTCCTAGTCGCTTTTGTGCTCCTCGTTGATCGTACGCAATTACGTTTCAACTGGCAGGGCTGGATTGTTGGCTTGTCACTGTTACTCACGATGGTGACCGGATTCGTCTACGCTGGTGTATCATCGCTGAAAGTGAGTGCCGATAGCTATGAACAGTTTGCAACGGATGCGAATTATTTCGATTACGCGCCCAAACGTAGTGTGCCTCGTCTGAAAGCTATCTATGCACATCAGGCAGTGGTCTTTGAAGACGGCAAAGCCATTAGTCATCCACATGTGAAAATGACTGCACAGCCTAATGGGATGACCATTCGGTTGCCAAAAACAGCAAGTGGTCACCAGGTAGACTTACCGGTTTTTAACTACGGCAGTCAGCATTATGTGGTAAAAACGGATGATGCCAAAGGATTGCATGTGAGCGTCTCTGAACGTGGGACGGTACAGGTTCACGTGCCTGAGGGTGCAAAGAGAGTTTCTATTGAGTACCATAAATAAAAGTTTGCTGAGTGCTGTTCAGAAATGGACAGCACTTTTTTATTGCCCAGACGAAAATGTTGATCAAATTACGTATGTTTAGATATGAATTAAAAATAGCCTCAATACGTGCTTAAATAATTGAAAAACAAACGTGTAGTACGTATAATCTGAAAGAAGATTAAATTATGACATCACTATCTAAATTTCCACAAACGAGTCGAGAATTGATCAGATTATTAAAACAATATGGTTGGCAGGATGCATTAGGTGCTGACCACGGTGATCACCACTTCATGACGCGACAGTATCAACGTACAAAGATTCCTATCAAGATGAGCCCAAGCAAGCTGCCCAAAAGCTACGTTAGGCTGGTTTTGTCTGAGGCGGGGTTAAAAGATTTATTTAAAGGAGGAAAGTAATTATGTCTAAGGATGAAGTATTTTATCCCGCTATTTTTCACCATCAAGAAGACGGTGCTTTCACCGTTAAAGTGCCGGATTTAAAAGGTGCAGTGACGTATGGTAACGATATGATGACAGCGTTTCACAGCGCCCAAGATGTTATTGGCGGCTATTTGTTTTCTGAAAAACACTATCCAGAGCCAACTGATGTCGCTGAAATCCCACTCGTTCCAGGCGACCAACTAGTAATTGTGCCATTGGATCTCAATGAATATCGTAGTCGGGAGCAACAAACCAAAAAGGTGAAGGTGACTGTGACGATTCCTGAAGGTTTACGCGATGAAGCCCGAGAACGGCACATTGTGTTATCGCATGTGCTGACCGAAGGGTTACGCAGAGAACTTGCCAATGACTAAAATTCTGATTTATTTTCAAACGAGGTCAATGGTATGCTTGATGTACTATTAGTGAAACATGTTATATAAGTGATAATAGACAACCTAGAATCTGCTATTCTAGGCTGTTTTCATATTTAGGGGGATGCAAGTGGAAATTCAATTAGACAATTTAGGGATGAAATTTGGTCAGATGGTAGATTGCAAATTTAATCCGAATTTTTGGACAAATTTGTCAGCATGATCTGATAAGGTGTTTGCCAGTCAAGTATTTTAAGTGGTCTCTGATTAA
>NZ_WEZT01000015.1:84104-91912 GCF_009863985.1 Furfurilactobacillus milii
CACTTGAGCTTATTAATCAACGACCATTAAAAATCCATCATCAACAGACTGCCATTGAAAGTTTCCGGGCTTGTTCGGATTAAACTTGTAATTTGCCTTATTTAATTAGTGTTGCACTTAAAGTGTAAATTCAAGTTACAAAAATAATCGTTCAAAATGCTTATCACACAAAATTGATACACGGATGGTGATCCATTCCTATCGACGTCTGTGAACCAAAAAAGTAACCGTGTGGAGAATGATGGCTAGCAAAACGAAGAAAATAATGACAAACATTCCCCAGTTAACCCAAAAGTTCGTTTGGACTAACACACCACTGAGGGCGCGTTGAATGCCCATGGTAATTAAAGACATCACGGCAATTATGCAGAAAAGTTCAACGTAGCGTTTCATTGTATTATCATCTCGTTTCGATTTTTGTGGTAGACGGGCGCCCCATTTGCGGCAAAGTTGAAGTTTGCTTTCGGGAATGTGGTCGCCATTTTTAAAAGTATTAGGGCAGACAATTTCATGAATTTTAATCACGCCAGCCGCAGACATGACACGATCAATCTGTTTAAACGTTTCATCAGTAATGCCCGTGAAGAAGTTGTTAATGGGACTAATGTAACAGTCTGTAATGGACAGATAATGTTTGTTTTTGAAACGGGCAGGGTGGGCATCACCGACATGATCGATGCGAACCAAACGCCAACGTAAACAGTCCAAAAAGTTCTTTGTGACACCGGATAAACCGCCCCAAAATGTTGGTGCAGCAAACACCCAGACATCACTGGCCAATAACTTTTCGGTGAGCTGATCTAAAACTGGATTTGGCTGACCCTTAATATCTGGACGAATATCATAGTCCTCCAAGTAAATCGTTTCAGTCTCTGTGGAATCAGGCACTGCGGCCAAAGTTGTGGCAAGCAACTTTGCGGTCACACCGTGCTGTTTATGAGCGCCCAAGATACCGAGCACTTTCATCAAATCGTCTCCTAGGTTTTTTGTGATTTAAAATTTATGTAAAAGAGTCTGAATTGCCTTTATCACCTGATAAATCAACGTTTATGACGTGCTTTATATATTTACTTTAGCATATTTATTTAATCTTGTTGACCTTGGCATGTAACATAAATAATCGTTTTGTCAAATTGACAGCGGCGGAATTGTTCACTATACTGTCTTTACATTTGAAATGGGGGACCGATTATCGCATCTTCACTACATCCATATATCCACTTCCCCAACGCTAAAGAAGCGATGGCCTATTACCATGAAGTTTTTGACGCAGACCATCTATTCCGCATTCCGGTAACAAAGAACGCAGCGCGGGATTTAGATTTAATTGATACTGATTTAAATAACTCAACGATGCATGGTGGTTTTGAAGTCATGGGCTCAGAAATTTTATGTGCCGATGACTTCATGAATCAACCACAGCATGCGACAAACATTGCGATTTTACTGGAATTTAACGCTGATGATAATGCGGACGTGGTCAAGGCTCAGAAGTTTTTTGAACATGTGGCCAACTCTGGTCGAGTACGTGTGACTGAACCATATACGAACGCTTATTTTGGCGGCAAACGTGGCGAGTTCACCGATGAATATGGTGTTAACTGGATCGTTAATTGCCGTCCACATGACTGGGTTCAAAATGCCCCCGTTATTGATGAAGCGCCAATGAATGAACCAGCGTAATAAATTGAATAGTCATTAAACGAGTAAACCTCGTGCAACTCTGTTCTAAGCGACAGTAATTGCACGAGGTTTACTCGTTTTTTATTCAGGTTGTTTTTGGAAGAAGTGGGTTGTGGCATATTGTAGTGTCTCAGTTAAAAAGTTGACTGCTTCTTGAGCCGCGGCCGAGTTTGGACAAACCATATCAAAACCGTGGAAGCAACCTTCCATGACCTTGCTAAAGGTTGGGACACCGCTATTCTTAAGTTTCTGCAGATACAGCATTGTTTCGTCACAAAATGGTTCGACATCGCCGATGAACGTGCACGTAGCTGGCAGACCGTGGAAATCAGTCGCCCGACTGGGTGCTGCATAAATTGGGACTTCGTCTGGCGCAAACTGATTGTCCAAGTACATCTGCCATGCAAGTTTGTTGGATAATGTATTCCAAACAGGGGCGTCATTGTTTTGCGACGACTCTGTCAGCATGCGGTCATCCAGCATGGGATACAGCGGCACTTGAAAGGCGATACCAACGTCTCCGTGATCGCGGTTATACAATGTCAATGCGGCAGTCAGGCCACCACCAGCGCTGGCCCCAGCGACCATAATTTGATCGTCGCGCATGCCATTACTCGCCACCATGACGTTGAAGCCATTTTAAGGCAAGGTAGGCATCATTTAGAGCAGCCGGATAAGGTGCCTCACTTGCCAACCGATAATCTGGGGCAACAACGACTGCGTTGGTGGCATTGATAAAACGTTGAATGGCAAACGCCTCTGTTTCGGGTCGTTCCATAACGTAACCACCGCCGTGCAAATAGAGAATGCCGGGAACGTTGCGAGGTCGATTCAACGATGTATACACGCAGAGGCGCAATTGACTACCATCGGGACGGTCAATGAAATGCTGTTCATAGCTGAGTGATTGATGACCAATGCCCCGTTGCGCCCCCGTAAGGGCATTGATAACGTGAATTTTAGTTGGCGTCAAATAAGGTACAACTCGACGGGCAATATGCCCAAACCGTTGTAATTCAGGTCGAATCATATCGTCTGAAACGTGCATGCTAATCGCCACCCTTTGTGTGCGAAGCTGATAATTCGTTTCGCCTGTCAGTTTCGGCCTGTTGTTGCCGGAACGCTTCAAGCCGCTGGTGCGCTAGGTTCATTTGAAAGACCAATAAAACGTTAAATCCTAAACTGAGGATGAATAGCAACTTTTTCATAAGCACGCGTCTCCTTCGTTTGATAACGATTACGATGTTAGTTTCAATTACGGTAATTATAGACCAGATTATCAAATGAAGGTTCAGCGAAACTTAAATGATATCTGTTAAATATGGTAATTGAAAAAAGGTGGCCAGAATCCGCAAAGTAAATACGCAGAGTACACCTGCTAGAGCTAGAACAAGTGCTATTTTCATTCCACGACTAGGCTGTTTACGAATGTTGATGAGCATGTACAGGAGCGCACCAACCGGTACGATTAAGCTGAACAAAATCGGCACATACACTAGAATTGGGTGAACGGTACCTGGGACAAGCTGGACAAGTGTGAAAGCAATTGTTAGCGCAAATACAATTGTCAGGACAAGTGTTGCTAATGCGATTTTTAAAATTGTAAACACCTTAGAGTCATGCGAAATTTTTGTCATCATTGTAGTGTCTCCTTTAATTAAATCGTCCAAAGACAAATCGAAAAGAGTACTTAACCGAATTAGATTTTCGATATCCGGCAACGTTTTGCCAGTTTCCCATTTCGAAATGGATTGACGTGAAATATGAAGCTCATCGGCAACGGCCTGCTGTGATAAATTGGCTTGTTGGCGAGCAGCTTTTAATGCAGTGGCTAATTCCATAAGTTGCTCCTTTCTTAATGAGCAAAGTGTCGCATGATTTACTGAAACTGGGTAGCACCTAATGGGCGCAATCGCGTAATGACGGCATTTGTTTGTTCCTGTTATTATGTCATAAGTATGGTAATGAAGTAAAAAGGTAGTGAAATAATACAGGTGAAATTTTCAGAGATGATTTAAGAATATGCAAACGAAGAATCAACAATATTAGTTTAAAATATGCACGCTTATAATTATCTTTATGATATAGTTCGTATTTTACGGTATTTACACGACAAAAAATTGTGATATGATAATTACCATTACCATTACACGAACTTATTCTTGAGGAGGATTTCAAGCAATGCCAATTACCCGTGAATTTACTAGTGGTTTACCCAAAGCGGAACTACATGTACATACTGAAGGAACACTGGAACCAGATTTGAAGTTGAAATTGGCACAAAGAAATCATATCGATATCGGTCAACAGACCGTGGAAGAAGTTCAAAAAACGTATGATTATAACGATTTGGCCTCGTTTTTGGCCGTGTATTATCCAGCAATGGATGTTTTACAAAAAGAACAAGACTTCTATGACCTAGCTTTTGCATATTTGCAACGAGCGGCTGCTAGTAACGTTCGGCATGTGGAAATGTTCTTCGATCCACAGGCCCACACCAGTCGTGGGATTGCGTTTGAAACAGTGCTTCACGGACTGCATCGCGCAATCGTTGATGCTCGAGCACTGAATATTGATGCAGCATTGATCATGTGTTTCCTGCGTGACTTTACTAGTGAGTCTGCTCGACAGACTTTGAATGAAGCATTGCCATACAAGGATCAGCTGGTGGGTGTCGGATTGGATTCTGACGAACACAACAATCCGCCCCTTAAGTTTGCACGTCAGTTCGCTGATGCGGCTGCCGCTGGTCTGCATTTAACTGCTCACGCGGATATTGACCAAAAGGATTCTATCGAGCATATTCGACAGGCACTTGAAATCATTGGTGTCGAACGTTTAGACCACGGCACGAATATTGTCGAGGATCCGGATTTAGTCGACTTTGTAAAGAAACAAAATATTGGGCTGACTTCTTGTCCACTGTCCAATGCCTTTATTTCCCCTGAAATGAAGGGTAAAGAAGTACTCGAGTTACTGACAAAGGGCGTCAAAGTTTCGATTCACTCAGATGATCCTGCTTATTTTGGTGGGTATATTGCCGATAACTATTATGCAATTGCCAGTAAATTTGATTTAACGAAGGAACAGGTCGTTCAATTGGCTAAAAATTCGTTTGAAAGCTCATGGATTAGCAAGGAACAAAAGGCACTTTACCTGAAAGAATTAGATGAGTATGTAGCAACTCATTAGTATATGGAGTGTGGATACAAAAAATACGGATTGACTAGCCTCATTTTGAGAGCTAACCAATCCGTATTTTCATTTGATGTTTATTTTAGTAAACAGGCCAATTTTCACCTTGAGTGGCTGGATCAACAATTCCAATGCTGTCATTTGCCGCGACTGTCGGGTCGGCAACAGTTTTCAACACGACATCAGGGATGCTTTGGCGCGAGACAGAAACGCCGACGTAAGGTTCATGACGCGTTGTGATGCGATAATTAATCTTGCTACGGTCATTTAGTCAAGGCAAACGAAGCGTTGTGTAAGCGAGGTCTGATTTTGATAGCAATTTGTCAGCATTAATGTCGCCGGGAATGATGATTGCTATTTTTATCAAGAAGTCTGAGACAGAGGTGTAGCACATTTTTTTGCCAAGATAGGTTAATTTTAAACGATCAGTAATGATATTTAAGCTGGAAGATGGTTATGGCCGCATCGGTCACGCTATAGACAATTTGATTTTCTTTATCAATTCGTCTTGACCATGTTCCTGATAACTCATATGTTAGCGGTTCAGGTTTTCCCAATCCAGCAAAAGGCTGCCGTTGAATATCATTGATAAGCTTATTGATTCGTTTTAGTGTCTTTTTGTCTTCTTGTTGCCATGCGACGTATTCATTCCAAGCTATTGGGGAGAAAACAATATTGAACTTAATCATTTTGGAGGTTCTCCCATTCCTCAGGTGTCAGAATGTGACCTTGACCGCGATCAATTTGATTTAGAGAGGTTTGAAGCGCTTTTCGATTAGCAGATGTTGCTAATAAATAGTTTGTTTCTTTTAGGGAATTATATTCTTGTTCGCTGATTAAAACGACATTCTTTTGCTTAGGGCGCGTTATAATCAGCGGTTCGTTAAGGTCGCTAACGTCATCAGCATATAATTTAAAGTTTTTTCGAAAATCGCTGACACTAGTTGCAGAGATATTTACTGCCATGAAATAGACCCCCTTTAGATAGTTTAGACATAGCATAACTCAGGCCTCGATTTATGTACATTTTTATGTACATAAATCGAGGCCTTGAAATAATACACTTATTGGAAAGGGGACATTCCTATATTGTCTATCAGGAAGGATGAGCATGATTTTTTAAAATCTTGTTTGTGTTTCCTGAATGCGATTTTTCCACACTGGTTTGGCATCGTCGTGTTCGCGACCGCAGAAAGCTGTGCCTAATCAAAAATCGATCATTGGCAAAATGCGCCAACGACCGATTTTCCATTAGTGCTCGCTTCCTATCGCGGTTGCTCACACTGGTTTAAACTCGTCGTGCTACCAAACCCTGAAATTTCCGCCTAACAAAATAAGAACCATTAGCCAAAGTGCGGCTAATCGTTCTTATTCCGTTAGTGCTCAATTTCAGAACGGGTTTGTCCGCACTGGTTTTACTTGTTATGAACGAAGTCAACGACGTTACGGCCAACAACCTTGTTGTCCATTAATTCTTGGATCATGTCGTTAATTTCTGATAATTTACGAGTCTTAACGATTGGGTGAACCAAACCTTCAGCACCGAACTGGAATGTTTCGGCTAAGTCTTGGCGAGTACCAACCAATGAACCAGCTACGACGATACCATCAAGAACCGTCTTAGCGATGTTCAACTTCATGTCACCTTGTGGTAAGGCAACGGCAACTAATTTACCATCGGGACGGAGTGAGTCAACGGCTTGGTCGAAGGCTGCAGTAGTAACAGCAGTAACCAAGGCAGCGTGAACACCGCCAACCTTTTCCTGGATTTGCTTGTCAACATCACCATCGTGACGGTTGATCAGCAAGTCAGCACCGGCATCTTTAGCAGCTTGCAATTTGTCAGGGTTACCATCAACGGCAACAACATGGGCACCAAATACGTGTTTAGCGTATTGGATAGCCAAGTTACCTAAACCACCGGCACCAACAACAGATACCCATTGGCCAGGCTTTACGTCAGCAACTTTGATTGCTTTGTACATCGTAACACCGGCACAAGTTAAGGAAGTTGCTTCAACAGGGTCCAAGCCATCTGGAACCTTAACGGCGTAGTTAGCGTCAACGATAACTTGTTCAGCCATCGCACCGTCAACAGTGAAGCCAGAGTTTTCAACGTTACGGCAAAGTGTTTCACGGCCAGTTAGGCAGTATTCACAGTGGCCACAGCCCTTGAAGAACCAAGCGATAGATACACGGTCACCAACTTTAACAGCATCAACGCCATCAGCAACCTTAGAAACGATCCCAACACCTTCATGACCGATAATCCGGCCAGGCTTTTCGCCAAAGTCACCGGCAGCAACGTGAAGGTCAGTGTGACAAAGGCCACAGTATTCAACATCTACTAAAGCTTCACCAGGTTTTAAATCACGTAATGTAACATCTTTAACGTCAACAAATCCGTCGACTGGTTCTCTAACAACAGCAGCTTTCATGAAGCAATCTCCTTTATGTGTCCTTATTTGTTTACGTTTACATCATAGCAGGCAAACGGTTGAATTTAAAGTGAATAAATGAGCATTTGTAAATTTTTTACATGTTTTTAATTTAAACGTAAACGAAACGAAATTTACAAAAAGGCGATACACGAATTTTAAGTAAGTAACTTTCATAAATATTCTTGTGAAGAAATATCAATTAACCGTCCATAGGCGACCTAATCTAGGCGTCGTGATAGAATGAGATAAGTAGGACAAACGAACTTAAAGGAGTGGATTTTTCTGTCATCCCAACGTTCAGAAGTTAAATTTAGCTGGTTGTTTGTAGCATCCATGTTGAATAACAGCGGGGCGAGTTTCTTATGGCCACTAACGACGATTTATCTACATAATTGATAGATTGTAAAATTAATCCGAACGCTGTTCGGACAAAAAAGATCAGCTTCCTTTAAAATGGTGTTTACCACAAACCCATCTTTTAGGAGCTGA
>NZ_WEZT01000016.1 GCF_009863985.1 Furfurilactobacillus milii
TTAACCAGCGACCGCTTAAAATACTCGACTGGCAAACACCGTATCAGGTTATGCTGACAAATTTGTCCAAAAATTCGGATTAAATTTGCAATCTACCTTTGGACCAATGTTTAAGATTTTCTCAGTTCAAACGTTATTAATCGCTTTTTTGATGCCAATCAGGAATAATAAAACCACGCTTTATTGCGCACGACTGCGCGTCCCACAGCTCTGACCACTTCATAAATGAAAGGTGACACCGTATGGAACAACAGTTAATTGATTTTATGAACCAATTTGGCTATTTAGGCATCGTTTTGCTAATTGCGTTAGAAAATGTTTTCCCACCGATTCCCTCAGAAGTGATTTTGACGTTTGCTGGCTTCATGACCTTGGCCGCGGATTTAACGATTACCGGCAGTGTGATTGCCGCCACGATTGGTGCGGTTCTGGGAGCCGTTATTCTATATGGAATTGGGCATTGGTTGAATGAGGAACGATTACAACGTTTGGTGCAAAGCCGTTTTGGACGTTTGTTACGCCTCAAACAGAGTGATGTTACTAAAACGGCTAATTTATTCAAGAAGCATGGCGGCAAGACCGTTTTCTTTGGTCGTTTTATCCCGGTAATTCGTAGTTTGATTTCCATTCCGGCGGGGATGACTCGGATGAAGTGGCAATCGTTTATTTTATTCACGACAGTTGGCACACTGATTTGGAGTGTTGTGTTGATTGTGCTCGGCCGCATGGCAGGTCACGCGTGGACACAAGTTTCAGCGGCAGTTGATACTTTTTCAACGATGACGATCATTGTGCTGGCCATTTTGCTCTTGGTTGGCGGCATTTGGTACTATGTTAAACGGATTCGGGTAAAATCAAACTAAGTACTGGTTCACAATTCCGGCCACAAGACCTATGATGGAGTTATTAAACTGTTGGAGGTTTGACTGATGGAAGAACGGAAGTTAATTACTGAGATTTTGAATACAGAAGATGTTTCATACACAATCTCAGAACCGCATGATAACAAGATTACGTTGATGGTTAACCAATTGAAGAATGACAAACGGCCCTTGGATGTTGTTGAAAAGGAAATTGTTCATGAATTGGATCGTGCGGAGCTGACGTATAACGAAAAGTTGAATCCAGACGAACAGACTGCAATGCAAATTGATATTGATGTTAAATAACGAATTAAATTTAAAAACACTTCTTTAGTGCAATCGCAGATAATTGCGATGCATTAGGGAAGTGTTTTTTATTAGGACAAGATTTAGTGAAAAAATGTGGCATTGCCTAAAACTGTAAACTTACCTGACTTGATGGGTGATTAATTTGAGCATGATCATACAGCCAACACAGATTAGTTATAACTTAATTGTGCAAAGATAAGGTCTTTTTTCTCGACCACAATAGCCAACCAAGTAAGCCAATGGCAATCACGATTAACCCGAGTGCAAATAGATAACTGAAATGCATACCATAAACGAACCAACTGGCGTGACCGTGCGGATAGGCAGTCATATGATGTCCGGCACGTTGGCTGATGCCAGAATAAAGTAGCGATGTTGCTAACGATAGCCCAATTGCCATGCCTAGGTTACGTCCCAATGCGGCAATAGAACCAGCGATACCTTGAAATTCTGGGCCGGCATTGCCCATAATCATTGGATTGTTTTGGAAAGCGCCGTTTGCAATGCCAAAGAATGCCAGGCCAAACACGAGCCAAGCCAGTGACCATGTGGGCTGCACAAAGATAAAAATCAGCTCTGGAATCAAAAAGAGGAAAAGCGCGTAAAACGACACACGTTCGGCACCGATATGATCCGAAATGACACCACCAGCCGGGGCACTAAAGATATTCAATAATGGCACGGCCATCAGGATTAGCCCTGCCGTTGCGGACGATAGCATCAATGTTTCCTGAAGGTAAAAGGGCATAATGACATTATTGAAGAAGCCCGTCATGTATACGAGCATCGCAGAAATAATGCCGAGTGAGAAGCCACGATTGGCAAAAATTTTAAGTTGAATCAGTGGTTGTTGTACGCGTCGTTCGATTAATATAAAGGCTGCCAACATCACAATGGCTAAACCAAACAAACTGAGTACGCCGGCGGAATGGAAACCAACAGCCTGACCCCAGTAGATGGCGACAAAAAAGGCACTAATCATGGTCGCAAACGTTGCATAACCAGGCCAATCAATCACGACTTTATCGAAGCGGATGTGTTGGTGAGGAAAGATGCGGTGTCCAAACAGAAACGCGATAATGCCAATCGGGACATTGATGAAGAATATCCAATGCCAACTGACAACGGATAAGATAAGCCCACCAAGTCCTGGCCCAGCAATGTTACCGATTTGAACCACCGAACTATTGAGTCCTAACGCCCGACCATGCTGGTTTGAAGGAAATATTTGAGTGATGATGCCAAAGTTAGTGGCCATCACCATTGAAGAACCAAGCGCTTGCAGTGACCGAGCGCCCAGCAACAGCAGTAAGTTTGTGCTCAAACCACAAAACAGTGAGCCTGTGATAAACACTAGAGTACCGACTTGAAAAATGGGGATGCGGCCGATTTGATCAGACAATCGACCAAAGAAAATCAGGAGCACGCAGATGAGCACTAAGTAGACGGAAACGACCCACTCGGCTTCATTCATTGGTACATTAAGTTCACGACTGATGTGGGGAATGGCGATGTTAACAATACTGGCATCTAATGTTGACATGAATGATACCGAGGATGTTGCCATTAATAAGATCCATTGTGAGCGTTGCTTCATGAAAACCTCCTGGGACAAAAAGCTGCTTAATCAAATTTTATATAGCCAAAATTTATTCTTTTATAAACACAACTTTTAGTTTTTATGACTGATTTAACATGATAAAATTACTGAGCAAATTAAGTTGAAGCGGTTAGCAAATTCTAACACAAAGAGGTGTTGCCTATGGGCGATACAGAAAATCTGTGTGGAGGGAGGTGCCACTTTGTCTTGCGGAAATGCGATTATGATGATGCTAACGTTTGGAATGTTTATTCTTACGTTGCTAACCTTCATCGTGATCTTAATCCGGAGTTTTGGTCAAAGAAAAAACCGCTAATCTAACTTTTGGAGGATGATTAACGGTTTCATATTCATCTAATGCCAGCCGTTTCGGCGGCGCTTGCAGGAGGAAATGTCATGCGACTGACATTTCCTTCTTTTTTATTATAGCACGTCAAATTTAGCCGGGACTACTAAAAATTACCGCAGAACCAACTTTACGACAGCTTCAACGCGTGCCGTTTGGGGGAACATGTCAATGGATTGAATGTATTCAACGCGATAGACACGACCTAACTCAACTAAGTTTTGGGCCAGCGTTGATGGGTTACATGAAACATAGACAAACTTTTCAGGCTGTACTTGCATAATGGTATCGATCATTGTGTCGGCAAGGCCTGCACGAGGCGGATCAACGACCAATGCATCCGGCCGCCAACCTTGGCTGACCCATTGTGGTAATAGGTCTTCCGCGGTTCCTACACTGTATTCTGCGTTCGTAATGCCGTTCAATTCAGCATTACGGTTGGCGTCATCAACAGATTCTTCAATCGTGTCCATGCCACGAACTTCGCCGGCACGGTCTGCCAAGGATAATCCAATTGTACCCACCCCTGAGTAGGCATCCACCAAGTGGTCGGCATGCGTTAGGTCCAAAGCTTTAATCGTTTCTTCGTACAAACGGGTGGTCTGCTTAGGATTTAACTGTAAAAATGCCCGTGGCGATAATTGGAACTGCTTACCTAATAGGGTTTCAGTAATGTAGTCCTGACCCATTAACTTAGTGGTCTTATCTCCCCAGACTAACGAAGTTTTGCTTTGGTTAACGTTTTGCATGACGGAAACAACTTGTGGCAAACGTTCTTCGATCAGCGCTAACAATTCCCGTTTGTGCGGCAACTTTTGTGAGTTGGTGACAAACGTGACCTGAACTTCGCCACTGGCTTCGGATGAACGGACAACGAGCGTTTTGATAATGCCTGAATTGGCCTCTTCATCGTAAATGGGAACTTGTAATTCTTGCAGCATTTTGACTAATGCGCGAATGACGGTCATGGTTGCTTCATTTTGAGTGCTGACTTCCGGAAGATCAACAAGATCATGCGTACCTTCCTTATATAGACCGGCAATCACATTATCGTCCGCATCCTGCCGTACTTGGAATTGGGCTTTGTTGCGGTAGTGATAGGGATCTGCCATGCCGATTGTTGGGCGCAGGTCATAGTTTTCCCAGCCGCGGGGCTGAAACTTTTCCAGCGCTTGGCGAATAACATCACGTTTGAAGGCCAGTTGTGACGGGTAATCAAGATGGGAAAGTTCGAACCCACCAACTTCGGCTGACTGCGTATCCGGTGGCGTTACCCGGTGGTCACTTTCTTTACGGATTTGATGTACTTTAGCGTTTAGAAAATGAGCCGCTACGTGCGTGACTTCAGCGACGACCACTTCGTCTGGCAGGGCGCCTGGGACAAACGTAATCTTATGACGATAATAGCCGATCCCTTCGCCGTTGATGCCGAGGCGTTTGATGGTTAATGGAAAACGTTGGCCAACCTCGACCTGAACGTCAGCTTGTTCCGATTGACTATTGCGCTGACGATGATACCCATTGTGGTCATTGTTCCGTGAATGATCAAACGAACGGCGGTCGTTGCGATACTGTGAATGTGTTTGATGATTATTGTGATCAAAGTGCGAGCGACCGCGTTCTGAGCGATGATCGCTGTTATTTCGTGATTGAGGTTCCATATTGTCCTCCGATGCTAACTCTAGTAATAATTAGAACCATCATAGCATGTTTGACCACCGAGATGTGGTTTCCGTATTGCCGAAGCCCACGTGAAGACTTGTAAACGGACAAACGGAAAGTGATGTTTTATGCTTACTTTAGAATAAATGAAGAAAGTGGTGAAACGATGACAGCATTACTGACAATGACCGATATTGACTACCGAGTTGGGGAGCGTAAAATCCTGACGAAAATCAATTTGCGGTTAGAAAAAGAGAGCAACTTGATGGTAGTGGGTCCGTCTGGTTCGGGTAAAAGTACGATTCTCCAAATTATGGCACGGATGATCTCACCGAGCGCTGGTCAAATGACATTTGATGATCATGATGCGTTTACGTACGATCCGATGGTTTACCGTCGTCGGGTGTCGTATTGCTTTCAACAACCAACGCTATTTGGCAAAACGGTGGCCGACAACCTTAACTTTCCGTTTGAAATTCGTAACCAAAGTGTCAATGAGGCACGCCAGCACGAATTGCTCGATCAAGTAAACCTATCACCAGATTATTTAAGCCACGACATTACAGGTTTATCCGGTGGCGAACGACAACGAGTGGCGCTTATTCGTAATCTGGTGTTTGTACCGGACATTTTGTTGCTTGATGAAGTAACGACTGGTTTGGACACAGATAATAAAGCCATCGTGCACGGCCTGGTTGATCATTATCGTGATCGCGGAGGCACCGTGGTGTGGATTACTCATGATGAAAGTGAAATTGCTGCCGCTGATGATTTATATGAAGTCGTAGCGGGCAAACACACTCAGGAGGTACGTCATGCATAATGCGGTGAATGTTAATAATGTAAGTTTAGCGTTTGCGGCTGGCCTCGTGCTGGTTGCGCTATTTATTGGCTGGCGTCAGAAGCTTGGTGTGGACCGAGATATGATTATCGGCGTGGTTCGTGCCATTATTCAGCTAACAATTGTTGGCTTCTTACTGAAATATATCTTTGCGGTCAACAACGTGTTGCTCACGTTGGCAATGATTTTGGTCATTATCTTTAATGCGGCTTATAATGCGATGAAACGGGGAAAGGGAATTCCAAACATTTTTTGGTCATCTTTTTGGTCCATCTTAATCAGCACCTCAGTGACGCTAAGTGGTTTGGTTTTGGCGGGTGCGATTAAGTTTGTCCCGTCACAGATGATTCCAATTTCAGGCATGATTGCCAGTAACTCAATGGTGGCAATTGGGCTTTGTTACCGCAATATGCGAACACTCTTTCGGGACCAACGCCAACAAGTGTTGGAACGTTTAGCATTAGGTGCCAGTGTGCACGATTCCGCAATTGGCATCGTCCGCGAGTGTATCAAAACGGGAATGCAACCAACGATTGACGCATCTAAGACTTACGGAATCGTTAGTTTGCCGGGGATGATGTCTGGACTGATCTTCGCCGGTGTTGATCCGGTTTATGCCATTAAGTATCAGATTATGGTGGTGTTTATGTTACTGTCAGCGACCAGTCTCGGCTCTGTCAGCGCTTGTTACATTGCTTACCGCCGTTTCTTTAATGACCAACAACAGTTAGTTACCGCATCAGATAATGGCAAGTAGTTTTCCACCAAACGTGTGGCGAGAGTGCTTACCGTTACGTCGATTAGAGACGCCGCACCGTGGGGACCGGTCTCAGCCTCCTGAGAACCGGAGTCTTCTACCTCGATTCTGAGCCGAAGCCGAATAGTCCATCGTCTCAGAACTCGTCCCACAACACTAAATGGCCCAAAACCAGGCCATAAGTGTTGTCGACACGATGCTCTGTCTCTAATCGACTTCACTATATTGCGGCCACATGTGGGAGATGCCATTTTGTTGATACTGTGGTAGTAAATGCTATTCTAAATAAAAATTTTTTATCCAAAAAATGGCGGTGTTATTGGTACACCGTCACTTTTTCGGTATAGTGTGACTAACAAGTTTGAATAATGTTGATGTTGTGGGGACCTAGGCAACAGTGTGGGGGGAGAAATCTTGGAAAATGAAACGGAACAGCTGCCGCGTCAGATTACGCACTTTTGGCAATTAACAGCCGTAGTAACGGCAATTATTATCGGCGCAGTCGGTGGTGGCAGTCTGGCGATTGGACTGAGCAACAATCTGAGTTTTTTTACGGTGTGTGGCTGGCTTATTATTGGCATCGCATTGGTAACCTTAATTGCCATGTTGGTATTAGTGCCGTATCGTTGGCGGTTTTGGACTTATCGGATCAGTGACCGTGACGTTGAATTGCATAAGGGGTACTTTTTTCGCAAACAGATTGTGATTCCAATCGCGCGCGTTCAGAATGTGCAGTTGGATCAGGGACCATTTCTGCGGTGGCAGAAACTACAGGAGATCGCGATTGTGACAGCGGCGACCTCTCATAAAATTGATGGTGTCAGCCCTGAAACGGCCGAGCAGCTGAAAGAGTTAATTATGAAACTGGCAAAGGAGGCGCGTAATGACCTCTAATGGTGGTTCTCCCAAGCCAACGCCAGCGCGACATTTACATGCCATTGCGTTAGTAGGTTTCTTTATCGAAACGCTGCGCGAGTGGATTGTGCCCATCGCTGGTGGTGTTATCGGTAGTTTGGCACTTTACCGCAAACATCCGCTGTTATTTGCAACTGTCATTGCGATATTGGTGGTTTTTGCGCTAGTGTGGCCGGTGTTGAAGTACTTTACCTTTACGTATCAATTACTGGACCAGGAAATTTATGTCAAACATGGGTTAATTTTTCGGAAGCAAAATCACGTTCCTTACGATCGCATCCAAAACGTGGCAGTCAAACAGTGGTTTTTCCTTAAGCCGTTTGATTTAGTCACGTTGGAAGTCGAAACGGCTGGTCATTCCGATGAGGGACCGGAAGTGACCCTCATCGCTGTACCGTTGAGTTTACGTGATGAACTTTCGTCTCGGCGGCGTTTGGCAAACATTGCTGAGGGTGAGACGGCAGCAGTATCTGGACTTGTCAACGGAGCGTTACCCGAGTCACAATCGGAGACGAATAATACTGCAAATAAGCCAACTGCCGTGTACGAAATTTCGACAAAGGACTTGTTGAAGTTTGCCGCGACCTCACCTGCGTTTCTGACAGCGTTGCTGGCGATTATGGCAGTGTATGGTCGTTTGCAAAAACTCATTTCTGAGCAGTTGTTGGATATGGCTATCAAAGACCTAGGACAGGCTGGTTGGGTCGTTATTGTGCTGGGAATGTTGGCTGTGGTGCTTGTTTTGTACCTGGGTTCAATTGTCGTCATAGTCATTCAGTACTATCGATTTACATTGAGTCTGTCAGATGGTCAGTTGATGACAGTCCGTGGTTTGTTTCAGCGGAACACGGTGACGTTAGCGCAAAGTCGCATTCAGGCTGTGCGGGTAAGTCAACCGTTGTTGCGGTCCTGGTTGCACATGGCAACGATCAAACTGATCGTGGTGTCGAACTCGAAAAAAGAGAAGGATACCGAAAATGTGGTGATTATGCCGTTGATTGCGGAAGATGATGTAGATGGTTTCTTGCAACGGTTTGTCACTGACATTTCCGTTGATCAGGTTAGGCCTAGCCGTCAGAGTGGACGTACTTTGTATTATCAACTACGCAATTTTGGGCTAGTTGCGCTGGGCATAGTCCTTGCGATAACCGGGATGACGTTTCCATGGCCGCGGGTGGCGGTGATTGCAGACGGCATCACCATTGTGCTGGTGGTCTTGTTGCTGATCATTCCTGCTTATCTGACGGCGCGGCGGACACAGGTGCAGGTATTGAATGATCACTTTGCGTTTGCCCAGACGAACTTTTTATTTACGCGTGAGCAGTATTACGTGCCACGGCAAAACGTGCAATCGTTGTTGGTCAAACAGAGTAAGTGGTTGCAACAGCGCCACTTTGCGTCACTAACACTTAACGTTCGTGCTGGCAGCGAAGGGCGTAAAGTGACTGTGCGATACTTGCCAGATGAAGCAATTTATTCAGTCTATGACTGGTATCGGCAAGTTGATTAATTTAAAGGATGAAATAACGAAACAGGCTTCAGTACCATGGCGAAATGTCATGGACTGAAGCCTGTTTTTTATGTCGTTATCGTGTTTCGAGTGCTAATGAACCGACAACTGTCATCATGCTGATCATCAAGTCAGATGGATCACCGATGGCGCCAGTTTGGTAGTTGCGCTCGTTATTTGAATAATGCGCGTTGTCGGGTGTTTTTAAACTCCCAATCGATGTTTCCAAGTTAAAGCCATAATCCAATTCACGTGGCACTTGCAAACGGACGGAACCGGCAGACGACTCGGCGGATAAGTTGCCATCCACTTCTGCAAAACACAGTTTGGCCGTGCCACTGGTTACTTCAAAGCGACCGTGACCGTGAGCATCATCCAGTTTAAGCGAACCAGCTGAGCAGCGGACCGAGTAATTGCCACGGGTGTTCATCAAATGAACGTTGCCACTCATGGCATTAATTGTGTAGTCATCAGCTGTGAGACTGCGACCCTTAATGGTGCCAGTGATGGAATCAATACTTAGGCTGTTTGTTTCTACATCATCTAACGAGATAGCACCACTGGTTGATGTGATTGCTAAACTACGCAACTTATGCAAGTTATCGATTTCAATTGGACCACTGACTGAACTGATTTCCAGACGGCCATGATAGGCGGTTGGAATCTCCAGTTCAATGCGAATGTTGAGGTTGTCACGTGCTGGCCGTTCACCAGCAGTGATGGCCAACGTGTCGTCTTCATGTTTGACATGTGCGTAATACGAGGATTCGTCTACCAACATATATTCACGTACCGTTAGTTCGGAACGATCCGTGGACTGTAGCACAATGTCAGCCGCCGAATAATTAATCGTCAGATGCGCCACGTCGCTCAGCGATTCCGTAAAGGTATTCACTAACATCGGCGCGTGCGTATCCACCCCGATTTCAAACGTCACCTTGCCATTCTCATGACTTGCTCGATGAATAAAGAAATTCCCCAGTCGACTCATTAAAACCATCACCACCGTCAGCATATTTTGACAGTATCGTAGCATGGCTTACGCACCCTGTGAATAGGGATTGTGTACTTTTTAATTGTCGTTATGAAAGTTTAAAGAAGTTGAGGGAAAACATTGTGAAATCTTCTCTAAAACACTTGGTAAAGTGGGTGGCCCAGACTGCCCAGGCTTTCACTAATAAAATTGCGTTCAAATAATTGAATGAATTCATTGAGCTGATCAGCGTATTCCGGTTCCTCAAAATCACGCAAAATGCTGGCTAATGGCCGCAAACTACTAGCCGAAAACATAGACGGCTGATTCAACCAGATGTTTAAAGATTTAATTAGGCGAATGTAAACAGAACTGGTTAACGTGCTGTCCAAAACTTTATGATTACGCAATTGTTTATTTGCGCGTACAAATGCAAATTGTGACTGGTTCACAATCGCAAGTAGCGCAAAGTTGATGAGAAAATAACCATACGCTTTTTGAACATCAAAGCGGTCTAAATGGGCTTCAAATGCTTTACAGGCTGGAGTGAATAAAGAGCTAAGCGATAGGAATGGGATAAATGGCGTCGATAGTCCCAGCATGATGAGGCTCGATGAAGTCCACGTAGAAATACCTCTAAAATATCGATCAAGCTCCTGATTGAATTGGTAGACGCGATTTTGAGCGTGATCCAAACAAGACTGGGTTAACCATATGTAATGTTGATAACGCGGAATTGGTTGATTACTGTAGGACTCTTGAAGTAGCAGTAGTAATGCTTTTAACGCACGTTCATTTATTTTTCCAGTCGCGACTGCGTGCAGATAAGTCGTAAAGAACTGTTGATTAGTGATGTCTTTTGGACTGTATAAAGTAGTAAAGTCGGTCAACGAACTATCGAGTCGTTCGAGCAATTGAATGAACTTAACCGCTGAAATGTCTGTACCGTCGTGTGTGAAACGGTAATACGTACTCGATGACATGATTCCATTGATAAGTTGGTGAATGCTAACGTTATTTAGCTGGCGTAAATTATCGATTGATGGACCGAGTTCGTTTTTCAATTATCTAAACCAGCTTTCTTTTTAACAATTTCCTGAAGCTACTAAATAAAATGAAATCGAAAACGCTTTAGCGACTAAATGAGACTAGAGCTAAACGGCTTCATTCCGCTTACGCATTATTTGCCCCTTAATGTGTGAGCATATGGATTAAATACGGTTAAATTATGTTGGATATATTTTTATATTACGGTAGATTGTAAAATTAATCCGAACGCTGTTCGGACAAAAAAGATCAGCTTCCTTTAAAATGGTGTTTACCACAAACCCATCTTTTAGGAGCTGAGTAATCACTCCCTATATTGGTTGGAATTAGCTACTACCATTGTAAGTGATTGCTTTGGGCTTTTTAATTTCTGTTCGGATTAATTATAGAATTTGCCTTTCTATATTAACTCTCCATGTATTATCGTTGGTCGATACCAAAACGTGCTCGAGGAAATCAATCAAGATTACGTTGATCAACACCATATTATTTTGACTCGTCGAACTTCTGGTGGCGGGGCTGTTTACGACGATCTTGGAAATGTTAGTTTCAGCTTTATTACTAAGGATGACGGGGATGCAGTGGGCAATTTCAAACGGTTCACGGATCCTGTCATTAACGCGTTGCACGAGATGGGTGCGACGAGCGCTGCAATGACTGGTCGTAACGATCTTACAATCGAAGGCAAGAAGTTTTCTGGCAATGCGATGCACGTTGAGAAGGGACGGATGTTTTCGCATGGTACCTTGATGTATGACGTCGATCAATCAGTGCTAACTAAGGCTTTGAACGTGCCAGCTGATAAGATTGCATCGAAGGGTATTAAATCGGTTCGTAGTCGCGTTACCAACCTGAAGCCACACTTTGCGCCAGCCTATCAAAACCTGACTATTGAAGAATTCAGGGATGCATTAGCAAAGAAAATTTTAAACATTACAAACATTGAAGATGCAAATGCGTATGTATTAGATGATGAGGCATTGGCCGGTGTTCACGATTTGGAACAACGCTACTTTAAGAACTGGGACTGGATTTATGGCAAGTCACCAGCGTTTAATGTCAAACGACGTGAGCACTTTGCGGCAGGAACGGTGGAATTCTCGCTGAACGTAGATGAGGGTCACATCACGGACATTCAGATTACTGGCGACTTCTTTGGTCAGGCAGATATTAAAGATGTTGAAAACCGTTTGATTGGGACTAAGTACGAGTTAAACGCAGTGAAGCGGGTTTTCGACAGTATCGATGTTTCAAAATACTTCGGTAAAGTCACTGAAAATGAATTGGTTGATTTGTTGATGAGACAGGGCGCTTAGAGCTACGGATCCTAAGTTTAAAATGTTATGGTTCTAAATAGACTAGCCTTAAAAAAACAAAAGCCATTTGAATTACGTATGTTGATAATGATCATAGATTTAAAACTAATAAGAATTGGGAAAATCAAATGATCAATTAACAACGTAAGGTGGTGTCTAATGATAGCATGTGTGCTATCATTGTAAATGAATGATAAACTATACTTTAAATTCGGCCATGAATTTAAAAGCTTTTTGGACAATCTTCCCAAAAAGGATCGAGCTAAAATGGTTAGAACCATTCAGGCTATATCACGATTGGGATTGCAAATTGCCATTCGTCAACGTTATGTAAAAAAATTAAAGACTAATCTGTATGAAATTCGGTCAATTCAGGGCAATAATATTCAGCGAGGTATATATTTTCACCTTGAGGAGTCTAACTATTTTATTACTCACGGATTTACAAAAAAGACAGATAAAACACCACAGCGTGAGATTGATCATGCCAAGTCAATTCGGGATGGGAAGATTCGGAGGCACAGAGATGAAGAAAAGTTATGATTTAGATGAGTATGTTGCTGGTCAGCTAAAAGATCCCGAATTCAAACGTGAGTATGATAAGGCTGATCGAGAAATTGTTGCCGCTTTGGCTGTTAAAAACTTGCGAGAAGAAATGGGGATTTCTCAACGTGAATTGGCACAAGTGTCTGGGACAGCGCAATCCACAATTGTTAGAATCGAAAATGGCAATTTGGATTTAAAATTGTCGACACTTCAAAAAATTGCACAGAGTGTTGGAAAAGAATTGGAAATTAGACTCGTTTAGTTGAACCTGTTTCAGATAAAAAAGTATCCCTGTCACACCATAGCGTGATGGGGATACATTTTTTATGCTTATTGCCACAATAATTTGTCACCGTACTCGCGGCTTAAGTTTTCTCGAATGATTCGTGTCAGTCGTGTGGTGGTGGGCGCTTGTGCAAGTGATTTGTTCACGGCCAAACATAAGGTTCGATAATGTGGTTCATCAAATGGATAGATATTAATGTTCCCAGAAATTCGTTTGAGCGCCAAATCGGGTAGAACACCAAACCCTAGGCCCGCTTCCACCATTGAAATGATTGAGGCGTCATCGATGGAGTAGTTCAGCGAATTGGGTGTGACATTGTATCGGTCCAGCGTCAACTTAGTATCGCGATCATAGTCAGAGTGTTGAAGGATAAACGTTTTATCCGCTACGTCAGCGCTGGTCATGACATGGCCATTTTTAGGCACAAAGTCCGTTGGCGTCAAACAGTACACTTCGTCCTTGATGAGGGGATGAATCACGATGTTTTCATCTAGTGGTAGCGCCGAAAAACCCATGTCCAATGTTCCCAAACGCACGCGCTCTGCAATATCGTTAAAGTTCCCTTGGTAAACGGTGACATTGATATCAGGATACTGCTGGCGAAACTCACGAATGATGCTGGGCAACCAGTTAAGTAATACAGATGAGAAAGCACCAATCCGGATTGTCCCGTGTGTCAATCCATTAATATTGGCCGCTTCTTGGGCTAACCGTTGCTCAGAATTGAGAATGTCTTGAATGATTGGATAGACAGTATTTCCATCAGCAGTGAGCGTAACCCCTGTACGGCTACGAATGAATAGTGGAAACCCAAGTTGCGTTTCCAACTGACTGATTGAATGGCTAACCGCACTTGGTGTGATGTTAAGTGTTTCGGCAGCAGCAATGAACGTATGCTTATCAACGACGGTGGCAAACACCTGATAGGCAAAGGATGAAGTGGCCATAAACAGAACCTCGTTTGAATGAATTATGTTGAGTGTAGCAGCAAGCAGCGCAAACAAAAAGCCCTGGGAGAAAATTTCCCAGAGCCTTTCTTACTGCATCAGTCCGTGGATAAAGACTGTTTTGCGCTAGAAGCGTGCGACACTCTTATCGTGGGCTGATGCCTTAAGATTATTTCCAATGGTCAAAAGACATCACCCCCTTTCATTTAATGGTAATAGATTAACGCGATCTGGCATGTTAGTCAATTGATAAAACTTGGCGGAGAAATTTGGCCACTATCAAGCTATTTCGAGGGCTTTTCGCGGTATAAAAGGAAAACAGGTCGTAAACTACTCTCAAGAAAACGGTTGAGGTCTAGTGGTACTTGGGTGTTTGATCGTCGCAGTCAAGTTAAGTTCAACTTTTACAACGTGTCAGAAAATGAAGTGAAATCGCTTAGGAGCGGACTTTGTGTTCGATATTCACAGCGTAGAAGGAAAGTGAGACCATTGCCACAATAAAATGATCGACCATAACAGGGTGTTGCTTACACCTTCGCTAGACCAAAAAAACGTTTTCCCACCCAAAGGGGCCTGTCATCACGTGGCAGGTCTTTTTTTTCTTCTCTCATTTTCAGTATTGGAAATTCCGAATAATGTTGCGACATTCGGTTGTTTTCAAAAACATTAGGCACAGCTGATTCTTGGCTAAGAATAGAATGCCAATAAAGCCGACATATCAATAGGTGAAACGTTGTACTAAGTTAGAAAATAATTAAAATCATGAAAACGGCGTTACGTTCGGAAATTACTGTCAGTAAACGTTTTCATTCGTTTTCAATGTTCACGTAACCGCTCTAAAAATTAAAAAGAAGCTTCACCGGAGGAATCAATGTTTACACCTAGCCCGATTAACGGTACTATTAATTGGTCAGGGAGGGCGGACTGTACCTTTCCGTTTGCGGAGGCGTTTTCAATTAAGCCATTATTTCGTGAAAATTATTCTAAAGTCCGCTTTTCAACTGAAGGAGGGGTGAGGTTTTCGACATCGAGATGTGCGTCGAAAAATCGATGCATAACGCTGAGTGGCTCAAATGGGAGCATTTGGGTTGAAACATACCATCATTTTGGAAAGAAGGACATATGTTATGTATTTAGTTGTTAACATCATTGGTGTTATCGTCTACTTGGCGATTGCTTGGGCACTGTCCAAGAACCGTTCGAAGATTAAGTGGCGTTCTGTTGGCATCATGGTTGTCTTAAACTTAGTTATTGCCTGGTTATTAACCAGTTTCGCCGGTGGTCGTGCCGTTGTTAAGGGTGCTGCTGATGGATTCAACTGGTTGGTGCAAGTTGCCTACAAAGGGATCAACTTCGCATTGCCTAACTGGGTTGGTGCCGCGGGTACACACCCAGCACCAGTTAACTTCATTACCAGTGCTTTGCTACCAATTCTGTTGATTGTGCCATTATTCGATATCCTGACATACATTGGTGTATTGCCATGGATTATCAAATGGATTGGTCGCGGTTTAAGCTTTATCACTGGTCAACCAAAGTTCGAATCATTCTTCGCCGTTGAAATGATGTTCTTAGGTAACACCGAAGCGCTTGCCGTTTCCAAGTTACAATTGACCACCATGAAGGCTG
The DNA here is from genome assembly GCF_009863985.1 of Furfurilactobacillus milii. GTDB lineage: Bacteria > Bacillota > Bacilli > Lactobacillales > Lactobacillaceae > Furfurilactobacillus > Furfurilactobacillus milii_A. The sequence goes on from NZ_WEZT01000016.1 coordinate 15,548, forward strand.
AACGTGATGTTACTTTGGCAATGATGTCAATGAGTTGTGTTACGGCTTCAATTCTTGGTGCTTACACGCAAATGGTTCCCGGTCAATTTGTTTTGACTGCCGTTCCTTTGAACTGTATCAACGCTTTGATCGTAACCAACATGTTGAACCCTGTTGAAGTTGACCCTGAAGAAGACACGATTGCTAAAATCGGTAACGTTGGTGACGAAGGTGGCGAAAGTGAAGCAGCTGCTGAAGAAACTGGCGCTGTTGAATCAAACGGCAAACGTCAACCATTCTTCTCATTCTTGGGTGACTCCATCTTAGGTGCCGGTACTTTGGTTCTGATCATCACTGCCAACGTTATCGCCTTTGTTGCCTTAGCTGGTTTGATCGATAAGTTACTTGGCTTGATCTGGAAGCCATTGTCATTGGAAAGTATCCTTGGTGTTATCATGTTCATCCCAGCTTGGTTGATGGGTTTGAACGTTCACACTGCTTGGGACTTCTCTCAATTGATGGGCTTGAAGTTAGTAACGAACGAATTCGTTGTTATGGGTGAAATTACTGGTAAAATCAACCACTTTGCCCCTCACTACCGCGCTATCTTGACTGTCTTCTTAACTTCCTTTGCTAACTTTGGGACTACTGGTATGATTATCGGTGCCTTCAAAGGTATGGTTGGTAAAGAAAAGAACGACATGATTTCTAGCAACGTTGGTTACATGTTACTTTCAGGTATTTTAGTTTCATTACTCTCAGCTGGTATGGTTGGTTTATTTGTTTGGTAATAGGCCCCATTTACTCGATTTAGAAAACTTCATTTTCTCAAATATAAAAAGACGCCCTGGTGGCGCCTTTTTTTGTTACTATACAAATTGAAAAATTGATGGGCTTACTCGAACTCCTAGATGGAAACACAACAGTGCACGGTTACATGGAGAATGAGTGAAGTCCACAGTCGACGAAACGCAATCTCAACTCCAAATCATTCTTGTCACTCATACCAATGTCCAGCAAACATTACGCAACTTGTTTATGAATTTACCAAGTCTAAGCACGTGAAACCCAAATCACCGCCGGTCAGCGTTAAGCTTACTTATGAAGACGACAAGGAGGGATGCAACAATGACGATTTTTGATCACAATGGGCTGGTAACCAGTCAAATTTTAATTGTGCCACTGTTGCTTTTCTTTGCTCTGCTTGTCATAAGCGACGTTCGCCATCATCGACTAAAGCTTGTTCGAGTGCTTTTTCAGGCCGTTTTATGTGTTTATCTATGGGCAGTTTTTGACATGACGCTGTTTCCGATTAACATTAGTCGCAATATTGGCACATTGGCGGCCAGTGGCTACACCTTTCAGGGAGCCATTGATGTGCACCCGTTAGCGATGTGGTATAACTGGCGTCAGCCAACGGTGTTGTATCAGTTAGTTGGTAACGGCTTGATGTTATTGCCACTGACTTTACTGTGCGGTGGCTTATCTGCCAAGTTACGCCCATTCTGGCGGGCAATTGGACTGGCATTTGGTACATCACTTTTTATCGAAACATCGCAGCTCATCATGAACTATTTTAACTTCGGTGAGCGCACGTTTGATTTGAACGATCTGCTTTTAAACTCGCTAGGTGGATTACTTGGGTGGATTCTACTCAAAGTTGGGCTGGCGATTTGGCAACGAACCTAAGATGAAACGTAATCAAAATGAGATATGAATTTACAACCGCGACCTTGCGCAGGCAACTGGGTTAAAACCTTGTTGACATCGCGGGGCGCGGTTGTTTTATTGCCTTTTTTTCGGTAAAATATGTAAGTACGTGAAACACACTGTTGTTTCACATTAAAGGAGTTTTTATGAACCCAGAACAGTTTAAAACTGCCCTAGCTGATCACGGGATTACCTTAACAGATCAGCAACAGGATGCTTTTGATCAGTATTTTAATTTACTGGTCGAAACCAATAAAAAATTTAATTTAACCACGATTACGGCTGAGTCAGACGTTTATCTCAAGCACTTTTATGACTCCATCACAGTCGCACTGTTTGTGCCGGAGTTGCAAACACAATCTGTGACTCTATGTGATGTTGGCGCGGGTGCTGGTTTTCCATCGATTCCGCTGAAAATCTTGTTCCCACAGTTGAAGGTCACCATTGTTGATTCGTTGAACAAGCGGATTAACTTTTTGCAAGAATTAGTGACCACTTTGGGATTGCGTGACGTCACGTTGGTCCATGATCGTGCAGAGACGTTTGGTGCAAGAAAGTCGCCGCAACGCGAGCAATTTGACTACGTTACAGGGCGTGCGCTGGCTCGAATGAGTGTCATGAGTGAGTTGTGCTTACCGCTGGTTAAAGTTGGTGGACAAATGTTGGCCATGAAGGCTAGTGGTGCCAACGAAGAACTGACGGATGCGACGTACGCGATTCACACGCTTGGTGGGAAGGTTGGTCAAAGCCATCAGTTCGAGTTACCGGTTTCTGGAGACCCACGGGAAATCATTGTTTTGGATAAGGTTCGGGCAACGCCTGGACGTTATCCACGTCGTCCCGGAACGCCAAACAAAGAACCGTTACACGCACACTAATGGTTGGTGAAAGGAAATTAACGGATGCCTTTTTCATTATTTGGGAATCGAAATAAAAGCGATGAAAAACCGCAACAGAAAATTGAACAGTTAGCGTTGACTGCCATTGAACCGAACCGTTTTCAACCACGGCAGGTGTTTGATGAGCATGCTATTGCTGAGTTGGCTGAAACGATTAGGGCACATGGGTTGCTTCAGCCGATTGTCGTTCGTGAATACGAGACCGGCAAGTATGAAATCATTGCTGGTGAACGTCGTTTTCGTGCGGTGACTTCGTTGAATTGGGACACCATTCCGGCCATTGTTGAAAAGATGGACGATCATGAGACAGCTTCATTAGCGTTGATTGAAAACTTGCAACGCGAAGAGCTGTCAGCTGTTGAGGAGGCTCAGGCCTATCAACAATTAATGGCGCTTAACGATGTTACTCAAACCCAACTGGCTAAAGGTGTCGGCAAGAGTCAATCGGCGGTTGCCAACAAATTACGTTTGTTGAAGCTCAGTCAACCAGTCTTGGATGCCATCAGTGCCAAGAAGATTTCTGAGCGTCACGGGCGGGCGTTACTGCCGTTAAATGCCGATCAGCAGCGACACGTGTTAATGCAGATTGAAGATCGCGACATGAACGTTAAGGCAACTGAACGGTTGGTTTCAGAACTAACGACAGAAAAGCCAGTCACGCCACAGCGGCCCAAGAAACGGTTGCGCGGTTTGACCTCCGATACTCGTATCGCGGTTAACACGATTAAAGAGTCGGCCAAGATGATCCGCGACACTGGTTTGTCCGTTCACGTGCACGAAGAAAACACCGATGACGGTTATCGCATCGTTATCGATTTACCAAAAGATGGTCATAGTAGCAGTAAGAATTAAGCAAAGGGATATGAGGAGTTAACGTTGATGGGATATGTAATTGCGCTCGCAAATCAAAAGGGTGGTGTTGGTAAAACAACAACCAGCGTCAACCTTGGTGCGTGCCTGGCTAATCAGGGTCAAAAGATTCTATTAGTCGACACAGATGCTCAGGGTAATGCAACGAGTGGGATTGGGATTCAAAAAGCTAACATTCAAAAAGATATTTACGACGTGTTGGTTAATGAAACGCCAATTTCAGAAGTTATTTTACCGACTAATCATCCAGGCATGGATATTGTACCCGCAACGATTCAGTTGTCCGGTGCTGAAATTGAACTGACTAACTTGATGGCCCGTGAAACACGGCTTAAGGATGCCCTTCAAGAGGTGCATGACGACTATGACTTCATCTTAATCGACTGCCCACCGTCACTTGGACTGCTTACGATCAACGCCTTTACGGCCAGTGATTCCATTTTGATTCCCGTTCAAAGTGAATACTACGCTTTGGAAGGGCTTAGTCAGCTATTAAACACAATTAAACTGGTTCAGAAACACTTTAACCGTAGTTTGCGCATCGAAGGGGTATTACTAACCATGTTTGATGCTCGGACTAATTTGGGTGCTCAGGTTAACGCCGAAGTTCAAAAATACTTTGGTGATCGCGTCTATAAGACAATTATTCCGCGTAACGTTCGTTTGTCAGAAGCGCCTAGTCACGGACTCGCCATCATTGATTACGATCCGAAGTCACGAGGCGCCGAAGTTTATTCACAATTAGCAGAGGAGGTCCTCGAAGCGCATGGCAAGTAAGAAAACGACTGGAAAAGGCCTCGGCAAGGGAATTAACGCGTTGTTCGAGGAAAACGGATTGGCGGACAGTCTCAATGATGTGACTGCTGAACAAGTCGAGGATGTTGCACTTTCAGACATTCGACCTAATCCGTATCAACCACGGCGCACGTTTGACCGCAAGGCGCTAAAAGAACTCGCAAGCTCAATTGAAAAATCAGGGGTCTTTCAACCAATTATTGTTCGACAACCTGATGAAAAATTAAATCGTTACGAAATTATTGCCGGTGAACGTCGTTTTCGGGCGTCCAAGTTAGCTGGCAAGAGTAGCATTCCTGCCATTGTTCGGACTATGAACGAACAGGAAATGATGGAAGTTGCTGTGTTGGAAAACCTGCAACGTGAGGATCTGACCCCGCTTGAAGAAGCTGAGGCCTACCAAACGTTGATGAGTAAGCTTAACCTGACACAGGCTGAGGTATCTGCGCGTTTAGGTAAAAGTCGGCCATATATTGCTAACTACATTCGTTTGCTCGGATTACCAGATGTCATTAAAAAAATGTTGGCTGATAACGAGTTATCGATGGGTCAAGCAAGAACATTGCTTGGTTTGAAAGATAAGCGTAAAGTGGTTGCGCTGGCTCGCCGGGTCGTTAAAAATGGCATGACCGTACGTGAGTTGGAAAAAGTGGTTGGTGAGATGAACGGCGACAAGCAAAAAGTTGCCAAAACACCGGTAAAGAAGTCTGCCTATGTGCGGGCTTCTGAGGATCAGCTACAAGAGAAGTTTGGCACGAAAGTCCAAATTTCAAACGCCAACAATGAGGGGCAAGGACACATCGAAATTGACTATATGTCAAATGATGATCTTAGCCGGATCTTAGATATTTTAGGCATCTCATTGGATTAACTGTTAACACAAAAACAGCGGAGGTTAAGCGATGTACGACAAAGGCGACGTTGTTGAAATGAAAAAGCCACATCCGTGTGGCACGAATGAATGGGAAATTTTGCGTTTAGGCGCAGATATTAAGATTAAATGCCTCGGTTGTGGGCACATGATTATGATGCCACGGCGGGAGTTTGAAAAGAAACTCAAGAAGATTCTCCGCAAGGCATCGGCAGCCGAATAAACAAAGAAAGTGTGAAGGGTTAACATGGCTTTAACAGCAGGAATTGTTGGACTACCAAACGTTGGTAAGTCCACGCTTTTCAACGCAATTACCAAGGCGGGTGCCGAAATGGCAAACTACCCGTTCGCAACGATTGAACCAAACGTGGGGATGGTGGAAGTGCCTGATTCACGGCTTGACCGGATTCAAGAAATCGAACCAGCCGACAAGGTTGTACCAACAACGTTTGAATTCACCGATATTGCTGGGATCGTTAAGGGTGCCAGCAAGGGTGAAGGACTAGGAAACAAGTTCCTTGAAAACATTCGTCAGGTTAACGCGATCGTTCACGTGGTCCGGGCCTTTGATGATGACAACATCACCAGTGTTACAGGCACGGTTGAACCATTGGAAGATATCGACACCATCAACACTGAGCTGATTATTGCCGACTTGGACGCTGTGAACAAACGGTACGCCAAGGTTGAAAAGGCGGCGACGAACGCTAAGGAAAAGGATGCCATTGCTGAATATGGTGTGCTGAAGCGCATCAAACCAGTTTTGGAAGCCGGTAAATCCGTGCGGACGTTGGACTTTGACAAGGATGAACAGAAGATTGTTAACGGTTTGTTCTTATTAACTTCCAAGCCAGTTTTGTACGTGGCCAACATTGCTGAAGATGACATGGCTGACCCAGAAGCTTCCGAGTACGTTAAGCAGATTGAAAAGTTTGCGGCAACAGAAGGTAGTGGTGTGGTTGCTGTTTCGGCGAAGACTGAAGAAGAAATTGCCGAAATGGACGATGAAGACAAGCCGGAATTCCTTGAAGCTGAAGGTGTTGACGAACCGGGTTTGAACAAGCTGATTCGCGCTTCATACAAGTTACTCGGTTTGGAAACCTTCTTTACTGCTGGTGGTAAGGAAACACGTGCTTGGACTTATCGTGCTGGCACAAAGGCACCCCAAGCTGCCGGAATCATTCACTCTGACTTCGAACGTGGTTTTATCCGTGCTGAAGTTATGTCCTTTAATGACTTAGACAGTCTCGGTAGTGTCCAAAAGGTCCGTGAGGCTGGTAAGCTCCGTCTTGAAGGTAAGGACTACGTCATGCAGGACGGTGACATCGTTGAATTCCGGTTCAACGTTTAGAAATTGACACATAAGGAGATTTATTGTGACTGAAGAAAATCGCGAACGTAACGCGGGTGCTAAACAAGAGCACCATGGTCAAATCCGTACCGACACAACTCGATTTAATGATCAAGGGTTGACCAAACGTAACGAAGAATTTATGTACCAGTTAAACAAGATCTTAGACCAACGTGATTATACTGGCGAACAGCGTAACGTTAAGGTGGATGATACGTTAAACAAGTTGAAGGAAGGTCAAAAGACTGGTCAAACGGCTAAACAACTGTTTGGTACACCAACGGCCCACGCCGATGAACTGATTAACGGGCCTGCCAAGAACACGAATGGTGATGGGGCCGAACCAGCTGGTTTCTGGCCAACTGCCGCTGATAGTGCGCTGAGTATCTTAGCCATTTTCACGGCGATGTACGGAATCTTGGGCTTCTTCTCCAAACAGCCAGCGCAACAGTCTGGTCAAATGGGCATTGTCGGTATTCTGATCGTGTCAATTGTCTTTGGCCTTGGTTGGTCATGGTTAACGCCAATGTTGAATCCAACTGATCGTCGCAAACGTTTGCCACTATGGCGGATTTTATTGGCAATGGCAGGGTTATTGGTACTGATTCTGGTTCTCTTCATGGGTGTCAGTTTGTTACCACCAGTCGTTAACCCAATCTTGCCTGCATGGTTGTACATCTTGTTGGCCTTGGCGGCATTTGGTGCCGATTTGTGGCTCCGTCGCCGTTTCAACATCATTGGCGGGATGTTTGCTAACCCTAACAATGCGCGGAACAGACAGAATCAACGTAAGTAACATTGGAAATTCTAAAGCTGCCATAAGTATGGTGGCTTTTTCCTTTGCTCTTTCTTAATTTGTCCCAGCCGTCAATGTCTAGTAGAATAGACCACAGGTATTTCGCTCCGTAGTCGACTTGATTACGTTGAGCGCACCACGTGTTCCAATAATGGAGGAAAATGTCGATGAAGATTTTAGTGGTTGACGACGACAAAGAAATCGCACAGTTGTTAGAAATTTACATTAAAAATGAAGGTTACGAACCAATCTCAGCCTACACTGGTAAGGATGCTTTGACTAAGCTGAACACCAATCCTGATATTGGCTTGATGATTTTGGACATCATGATGCCTGAAATGAACGGGATTGAAGTGGTTAAACAAGTTCGTAAGGACTCACAGATTCCAATCTTGATCCTATCAGCTAAAACCGGTGATATGGACAAGATTCAGGGATTGATCTCTGGAGCTGACGACTACGTTACTAAGCCATTCAACCCGCTTGAAGTGATGGCGCGGGTAAAATCATTGTTGCGCCGGTCTGAAGATCATGTTACCAGCGATACACCTGACGTCTTAGACATTGGCCCATTGACCATTAACAAAGACTCACATGAAGTCAAAACGATTGATGGGCAAACGATTCAATTGACAGCCCTGGAATTTGGTATTTTATACCTGTTGGCGAGTCATCCAAACCGTGTTTTCTCAGCTGATGATATCTTTGAACGTGTTTGGCAACAAGAATCCGTTGTGTCCGCCAAAACGGTTATGGTTCACGTGAGTCATTTACGTGACAAGATTGAAGAAGCAACGAACGGCGAGAAAGTCATCGAAACCGTTTGGGGCGTTGGTTACAAGATTGAGGCACACTAATGATGAAACTAACTCCACGCGAAAAGTGGTCGTTAATTTTTGAAGGGGTAGTAACCATTGTGTTGCTGCTCCTTTTAAATCTATCGCTGGTTGTGATTTTGAACGATCTGTTGCACTCTAATCCGGGGATTGCCGGTGGAGTGTACATGATCAAACGGTCACTGGTGATTGGTGGACGGTACATTTGGAGCTATCAAAATATTTTTATTGCAGTCATGATTCTTATCGACTGTGCTGTTTTGTATTGGCGCTTAATCAGACGCTATCACCTTTACCAGATGAATCATATCATCGATGAATTGCACTATATTTCAGACGGTCACTTGGAGCACCGTATTTCATTCAAACTGAATCATCGTTTGCAGCGGGTCGTGGATTCGGTCAACTCATTGGTTGATTCCGCCACTCAGTCGATGAATGATGAGCGCCAGGCAGAACGTTCGAAGGATGAATTGATTACAAACGTCAGTCATGATATTCGAACCCCATTAACGTCCATCATTGGCTATTTGGGCTTGATTGAGAATAATCAGTACCAGACAGACGAAGATTTGGTCAAATACTCTCACATTGCCTATTTGAAGGCCACCCAGATGAAATCGTTGGTGGAAGATCTGTTTGAGTACCTGAAAATGCGCGGTACTGAAGCTGAGTTGACCATTAATGAAATCAACTTCAGTCAAATGCTCGAACAGTTAGCTGCCAGTTATGAACTGGAAGCGAGTCGGAAACAACTAACAATTACGTCGACGACTGTTCCTGACAATATTATGATGGAAGCTGATGCTGAGAAGTTGGGGCGTGTGTTCAATAACCTGATTTCAAACGCGCTTAAGTATGGTGAGAACGCTACGTTTATCGAACTGAATGCCAAGCTAAAGGGCAACGAAGTTATCGTGCGTGTTTCCAACGATGGTCGTGAAATTCCAACGGCGGCGTTAAATCAGCTGTTTGAACGTTTCTACCGCGTTGAAGAATCACGTTCGAAGGAAACTGGCGGGACTGGACTAGGCTTGGCCATTGCGCAGAGTATCGTTGAGCGTCATGGTGGCTATATCTTTGCTGAGTCCGATGAGAACCTTACGAGTTTCGTGATCCATCTACCGATTCATCATGATCAGCCTTTGCAACAACCATAAATAATAGATGTTATATAGAAGAGATAATCCGTTTCAACGATTTTTTTTCGTTTGAAACGGATTTTTTTGTGCTTTTAAAGTGCTGCAGAACCGCACCGTTAAGCGCTCTCAATGAAGTAGAATAATTAAGAAAACGTTTTAGTGCGCTGATAAATGGTTGAGGTTTGTTAACAATCGGTGTATATTGTGGACTTGTAATGTCCGCAATGAAAAGCTTATTTTTTTGTGGGCACGGTCGCATAAAAACGTTTGTATGTAACTTAGAATGACGAGAGAAAAAGAGGTGGCACCACGTGAAGATGATTGCGAATGAATGGAAATTTATTGGAAAGAATCGGTTAATTCTGATTTCCGTTCTTGCTATTATGATTATTCCATTCTTGTACAGTATTTTCTTCTTGAAGTCTGTTTGGAACCCATATGGGGAAACACAGCATTTGCCTGTTGCCGTTGTTAACAACGACCAACCGGTAAAATATCAAGGCCAGACGATGAACGTCGGGGACCAAGCAATTAAATCCCTGAAGAAGGATCATCAGCTTGGTTGGCGGTTTGTTTCTGAAAAGAAGGCTAAGCAAGGGTTAAAGGACAAAAAGTACTACACGATTGTTACTTTCCCAAAGGACACATCTAAAAATGCTGCATCCGTGCTGAGCAAGAACCCCAAAAAGATGGATATCCAATACGAAACCAATGGATCGTTAAACTACATTGGTGAAGTTATCAGTCAGATTGGTGCCACCGGGTTAAACGAAAAGATTCGTCAAACAATCATCAAGGCTTATGCCGATGCAACTTTCCAACAAGTTAAAAAGGTTGGGAAGGGAATGAATACCGCTGCTAAGGGTGCTAAGACCTTGTCTAAGGGTCAAAAGACACTTGGTACTGGTATCGATACCTACACGGCTTACGTGAGCCAGGTGAACGATGGTGTCCAAACCATGAAGATGAGTGTCGGACCATTATCATCTGGTGTCGGTAAGTTGGCTGATGGTGGTAAGACGCTGAACAATGGCTTGCAGACGTTGAACGGCAGTACCGGTCAATTGGCTGGCGGTGTTAATCAGCTTGCCAGCGGTTCAGGCCAATTAGCCAGTGGTGTGCAAACGTACACTAACGGTGTTGGAACACTGAACTCTGGTATTCAGACGTTGAATGGTAGCACTGGTCAATTGGCTGGTGGTGTTAGTCAACTTGCCAATGGTGGAAATGCTTTGAATTCTGGCATTCAAACATTGAATGGTAAAACTGCACAATTAGCTAGTGGTGCTAATCAGTTATCAAACGGTGCTAATCAAGTTAATAGCGGCGTTCAACAGTACACGAATGCTGTTTCCCAGTTGAATTCTGGGTTAGGTGAGATTTCTCAAAACAATGGTCAAATAACTGCTGGATTGCAGAAAATCAAAGATTCATCCGCTCAGTTATCTGAACTACCAGACATGTTGAAAGCGATGCAATCGGTTCATGATCAAACACCAGCTTTACAGAAGAGCATGGCGGATTTACAATCCCAGATGGGTACTTTAAGCACACTTTCTGATTTGCAAAAGACTGTTTCTGATGCTCATCTTGGTAGTATTAATACTGGCGATGCCACCAAGGGACTTCAAGTTGCGAAGGACAGTGCTGGTGCAGCCAGCGCTTCGTTTGACAAGATTGTTGCCGACATCAATGGTTCTAGTTTAAGTGATACCGATAAGCAAACTGCAATTAATGCAATTCAAGGTGATGTTGCAGCTGGTAAAACTTCTGCATTAACTGCTCAGGGTGCAGCCGACAAGGTTAATGCCGGTCTTAGTGGCATGACTGATGTCTTGACTAAAATTCAGCCTGCTCTCAATCAGTTAAACGGGGTTGACGTTAACGCGCTGAGTAAATCAGCAGCTTCCACATTCCAACAAGCAGATCAATTATTAGGGACTGCGGGTTCACTGACTTCTCAAGACACGATTAATAAGTTACAAAATCTAGCCGCTCAAACATCGAGCATGTCGACACAGTTAGATGGTATTCAAACGTATGTTAATAGCGTTGCTAAAGCGTCTGCTGGTGCCTCACAGCTGAACAGTCAATCAGGGGCACTTATTTCTGGAACTTCCCAATTGTCAGGTGGTTTAGCACAGCTTAACAGTCAGGTTCCTGCACTGACTGGTGGTGTTAGTCAACTGGCTAATGGTTCCGAACAACTCTCTGGTGGTCTTAATCAGTTGAATACTCAGGTACCAACATTAACCAACGGTGTTCAACAATTGGCTAATGGTTCATCACAATTGAATGCCAACTCTGGTGCACTTGTATCAGGTGCTAACCAATTGAATGGTGGTATCGGTCAGTTGAACGCTCAGGTACCTCAATTAGTCGGTGGTGTTCAACAATTGGCAAATGGTTCTTACCAGCTTTCTGGTGGTTTGGATCAACTGAACAGTCAAATCCCAGCCTTAACAGATGGTGTTAACCAGCTTGCTGATGGTACTTCTCAATTGAACAGCAACTCGCCAGCCTTGAAAGACGGCACGAAGAAGTTGGTTACCGGTTCTGTTAAACTATCAGACGCACTTGGTAAAGGTGCTGATCAAGTTAATGCAATGCCATTAACTTCTAAGACTTCTGACATGTTTAGTGCGCCAACCAAGTTGACACACAAGAGTTACAGTAAGGTTGCTAACTACGGGCACGCATTGGCACCTTACGTACTATCAGTTGCCTTGTATGTTGGGGCAATCGTCTTCAACTTTGCATACCCAATTCGGAAGGTTTCAATGTCTGGGCAAAGCGCAACGGCTTGGTTCTTCAGTAAGAGCACGATTGGTTTAGTTGTTGCCGTGGTTCAAGCAGTTGCTGAAACTGGTTTGATGATGTTATTCGGCTTGTCAGCTGATCATCCTGGTCAGATGTTTGCCGTTTCAATTAGTTTCTCGATAGCGTCGATGTTCCTCGTCATGTTCCTATCCATGTTACTGGATAACCCTGGTCGTTTCATCGCCATGGTTCTTCTGATGTTGCAACTTGGTGGTTCAGGCGGTACATTCCCAATGCAAGTAACAAACGGCTTCTACAATGCCATTCATCCATACTTACCAATGACGTACTCAATTCTTGGCTTACGTCAGGGATTAACGTCCGGCTTGGGTAATGACACGGTTACACAGGCAGTTGGCTTGTTACTGCTGATGGCAGTGATCTTCGCAGTCCTGTTATGGTTGTCGATGTTGTTATTGCAACGCATGCATCTACAAGGCTTCTCGCAGCTTGATGATAATCAGAAGTTACAAGATGTTGAAAAATAGTTTTTAATAAAGAAGTCGTCACGGCCAAACTTGGCTGTGACGGCTTTTTTTGGTGGTTTACTTCGAAAAAAGATGAGTAATAATTCCCGTAATAAAAATAAATAAGTGCTCGTTTATGCAATAATTTGATTGTGCGTGATATACTTTGAATATAAATTAATCCCATTGACTATAAACGTCATATAAAAGTAAATGTTTAATCGATTGACGGGATTGACATTAAACTATTCTTGTTAAAAATGGTTGCGCAAGTTACGGATATATTAGGAGAAATCAAATGCAAAATGAGCAACAACTTGAAATGGTGATTACAATGATGTCAGAAGGCTATTTGGCGAGTTTCCGTTCGATAGAGAAAACGTTAAAGCGAGTTGCAAAAAAATTCGGGTTAGGGTGGAGCAGTCTGTCTATTTTGAACCAGATTGCTAATGATGCTAGTGTCACCACAGCTGACTTGATTCAGCAAAATCACATTTCTAAGGGCGCTGTCTCACTTCAAATTACTGAGTTACTCAACCGTAATTTGATCAAAATTAGCGAAGACGAAAATGATCGGCGCCGCCATCGAATTGAACTGACCAAACGTGGGGAAAAATTGGCTGATCGGGTACATACTCAAGCCAATGAAATTGCTCAAAGTGTTCTGGACAATATGCCACTGAACGAAATGCGGCGTCTGCATCAAAACTTTGCTACGTTTGCAGAGACATTGAGCAATACACCAATCAAGTAGTCAATTTTAAAAGCTATGTACAGGAAATTAAACGCAGAAAATTCTGCGTTTTTTATTTTGACTTAAAACAAATATTAGCCATTCTATTAATGATTGCATCGAGTAAACTATTAATGGCGCGAATCGTTATTTAATAGGGAGGGTCTCTTATGACATATAATGTACAACCATTACGAACAGCTACAGAAATTCAACAGTTTTTGCACGCGGTCAGCGTAGGAAGGTATAGTAAGCGGAATCGTTTTCTAGTATTGCTGGGTATGAACACGGGACTGCGAATGAGTGATATCGTTCGTTTGCGAGTCGCTGACGTGAAGCAGATTTATAATTGTACAATTACGGAACAGAAAACGGGTAAAAAAAGATTGCTATATTTGGCCAGTATCCGTGAGGAAGTGCTGACCTATATTGATGGTTTGTCGGACAGCAATTATCTATTTATCAGTAACTATGGTCGACCGCTACGAGTTAACTCAGTTTTATAAAATATTTCAGAAAGCAGCCTTACGAATGCATCGTCAGGACATTGGGACACACACATTGCGGAAAACATTTGGCTACCATTACTATCAGCAAACACATGATATTGCGACATTAATGATTTTGTTAAATCATTCGAGTGAATCTGTTACAAAGCGCTATTTGGGCATTGAAGAACTAGACATTCAGAATGCGTTGAAGGGATTTCGGCTGGGTAAATAAAAGTCACGACTCTAGCAAGAATCGTGACATATAGTAGGCAGAAGGTTGGTATATCGGCGATCTATTATTCATAGACGATAGTTAAATAAAGTGACCAATTGAATACAGCAGGGTATTATGTGTGATAGCACATATCGTTAACAAAGAATTTCTAAATGATCACACTTTTAAAATGTTGATATATGAAGGATAGACAAAGTATTTACCACTTTAATAGTTCATCTTGTTAATGAACGTATGTTATACTTTTATTAGTGGAATATATTGAGCCATGTCACGATTCTTGCTATTTTAGTGAATTGCATTTAATTTATTGTGAATTGTGCGGCCCAAAAGTGTTCCCATCAACTAATAAGGTGGTGTCACTCGTGGATAATCAAAAAGAAGAACAAAAATTGGTCGTTGATATGATGACAGAGGGGTATCTGTCGAGTTTCCGCCAGATTGAAAAGGTTCTTGGTCGAGTTTCAACTACGTTTGGTATTGGGTGGAGCGGCCTATCGATATTGAATCAACTCGCTACAAATCCGAATGTGAACGTATCTGACATGGCAGCGAAAAACCATGTGACTAAGGGTGCAATTTCTATTCAAATTTCTGAATTGATGAAGGATGGCCTGATTGAGATGGCTGAAGATCCAAACGATCGTCGTCATCACATCATAAAGCTGACCAAAAAAGGTCAAAAAATGGCTGATCGCGAAGTTGCCCAAGCAAAAGCCATGGCAGCGAAAGTCTTAAATAATATGGGTGAAGCAGAAATGATGCGGCTACATACTGACTTTGCTGCTTTTGCTCATCTTCTTGAAGATACTAAACTTGAATAATTTTTTTGTGCTTGAATTTACACTTTAAGTGCAACACTAATTAAATAAAGAATGGCCCATGGCCAAATTTCTGTAAAATGATGTTTGCGAAAACAATCATGAAAGGTAATCACTCCCTATATTGGTTGGAATTAGCTACTACCATTGTAAGTGATTGCTTTGGGCTTTTTAATTTCTGTTCGGATTAATTATAGAATTTGCCATGAAGAAAAGTTTGCTATACTATCTTGAGAGGTGAAAAAATTGAATATGCCCAGAGAAGGCGAATTTATTGCCATAAAAAGTTATAAACATGATAGAAGTCTGCACCGCACATGGCGGGACACGATGGTTTTGAAAAATACAGATAATGAATTTATTGGTGTTAACGACCATACATTAGTTACAGAAGATGATGGTCGAAGATGGGTGACAAGGGAACCAGCAATTGTATATTTTCATCGCCACTATTGGTTTAATATTATTGCGATGATTCGAGATAATGGTGTTTCGTATTACTGTAACTTAGCCTCACCTTTTACAATGGATAAAGAAGCATTAAAATATGTGGATTATGATTTAGACGTGAAAGTGTTCCCTAATGGTGAAAAGAAGCTTTTAGACGTTGATGAGTATCAAGCACATGGTCTGAAATGGGAATATAGTGAAGAACTGGATATGATTTTAAAATCCAATGTTAAAGTGTTAGTTGACTGGATCAACAATGCTAAGGGACCGTTTTCAAAAGAATACATTGATTTATGGTATCGACGTTATCGAATGCTATTGAAAACGAATTACAAAGAAAATGAATCTTTTCTATAGATTGATAGGTGATTAATATTTTTGATAAGTTAAGGCATGAAAATATCCTTTATTGGTCAGCGGTTGCACTGGCAATTGCGACGTTTGTTTGGGTTTTGACGCAGATGGGTTTTCTATTCCGACCAATTGGTACTTTTATATCTGTCATTTTTGTTCCACTAATAATTTCAGGCTTTCTTTTTTATATGCTGAATCCATTGGTGAAGTTACTTATGAAAGTCAGAGTTGGACGCTTCAGTATTAATCGAACTGGAGGAACAGCTATTGTAATTGTTTCTTTGCTGGGCATAGTTTTGTTGGGAATATTTTCATTAATCCCGATTCTGTCGACACAGATTGGACAACTAATCTCAAACGTTCCACACATTGCGGCACAGTCACAAAAGGTGATCACTAAATATATTGGAGATTCTCACATACTTCAAAATGAAAATGTGGATCACTATGTAAAAGGTCTTGAAAAGTCATTTTCAACATGGGCTCAAACATTTATAAAAAATTTGAGTAATAGTCTTGGATCAATCGTTGGGACGGTGACTAATGTCACGGTTACTGCTATCACAGTTCCTGTGATTTTGTTTTACATGCTGAAGGACAGTAACAAATTTATTCCTGCGATTTCTAAATTTTTACCTTCCAAAAGAAAACAACCGATTATTGATTTGTTATTTAAAATGAGTGAAACAATTTCGCAATATATTTCTGGTCAGGTTATTGAGTGTTTGTTTGTTGGCTTTTTCACTAGTATGGGCTACATGCTGATTGGATTGCCCATCGGTATACTACTCGGAATCATTGCCGGTTTATGTAACATTATTCCATACGTTGGCCCGTATATTGGTATCACGCCAGCCATCATTGTGACTTTGATTTTAGCACCTCAAAAAATCATCTGGGTTATTGTTGTTGTTTTGGTTGTACAACAAGTTGATGGAAACATTATTTACCCAAATATTATTGGTAAAACTTTAAAGATTCATCCTCTGACTATTATAATTTTATTGTTAGCGGCTGGACATTTGGCTGGCATTCCAGGAATGATACTTGGAATTCCATTTTATGCGGTTCTTAGAACTATTGTTCAATACGTCTGGAACATTTTTCACTTGGATAGTGACGAAAATGCGTCAAATGAATAACAGAAATGAATAATGAATGTAACTGAAATGAAAAGTCAGTTTGTTATCATTTCTGTTGGTATAGTTAATTATGACGATTAAGAAAAAGGGGTCTATTTAACGTTGGCATCTAATAAAACTCATTTTAAAATGTATAAAAAAGGAAAGGCTTGGCTTGTGGCCGGCTTGACGATTGGAACGATGGCTCTGGGTGTCACGACCCACACCGCAGATGCTCATGCAGATGCTGGTTCAGGTGCGGTTAGCGATGCAGTCTCAAGCACCGTTTCGATCGGTCAATCTCAAGCCTTAGGAAATAAGGATGACAATAGCAATTCTATTAATTTAGGTGAGGCAAAGTCCGAGTCTAGCAGTGTCGCTACTGATAGTGTTGCAAATTCGTCTGTTTCAAGTACGACAAGTGCTGCAAAGTCATCTGTTTCAAACGCCCCGAGTGATACAAGTTTTGCAAAGTCATCTTCTTCAAGTGTGACGAGTAATGATCAGTCTGTTTTCTCCGGCGTAACAAGCTCTGCAGTAAAGAACACAGATGTTTCAAATAGTGCGAATAAATTCAACAGTAATATCAGCGCTTCAAGTTCAGTGCTATCTACTGATGAAAAGGCTACTTCAACAAGCGTTACTGAAACGACAAAAAACGCTGATGGTTCCAAGGCTACAAGTGAATCTTCTGTAAAGTTGAGTGCATCAACAAATACTGAGACAAGCTCAGAAAATTCAAGTTCGCAAGTGAAATCTAATGCTGTAAATGTAAACGAAGCGGGAAAAACTAGTACCACTAAGTCTTCTTTTTCAGAAGGGCAATCTGAAATAACCAGTGATAATTCTCGTAATCAATCTGCGGCTGGCTCTAACACTTCAGTAGTCGATAGCACCGAAAGCAGTGCAAATGGGACCGTTGCGACCTCAACGATGCCTGTCAATGTAATCAATCTTGATGAAGAGGCCACTTCTGCAGAGGTTTCCGCCGCGAAGAGTGCCGCTACAGAAAACTATCAGGAAACTGGACAGCCACAACAAATTGTTCGAGTTGATGCGTCTTCATACTCGTATGTAAATGCATTTTTGGACAGTATTAAACAGGGTGCACTCAATAGTTGGCGTGAGTACGGTGTATTACCTTCACTAACGGCCGCTCAAGCCATTCTGGAATCTGCATGGGGACAATCCTCATTGGCAATGAATTATCATAACTTATTCGGAATTAAGGGCTCTTATAATGGGCACTCAGTTTTGTTACCAACGCAAGAGGATTACGGTAATGGCCTAGTTACCATTAATGACTATTTTAGAGTTTATCCAGATGCTTCAAGTAGCATTCTCGACCATGCTCTCTTTCTAGTTCAAAATTCACGTTATAGCAATTTACTGTGGCAAAAGGATGCTTGGACGGCCTGTGTCTTGATTCGGCAAGACGGTTATGCTACTGATCCGGTGTATTCATCTTCTCTGTACAACATCATCAAGACATATGGGTTGACGGATTGGGACACAGAAGCCATGAATGTTAGCCGCTGGCAAAACACTAGTAATGGTTGGCAATATACGAACAGCAATGGGAATGTGTCTAAGGGTTGGTTTACCGATGATAGTAACCATTGGTATTATGCAAATGATCAAGGATACATGCAAAGTTGGTGGCTGAACCAGAACAATCAGTGGTATTTCTTGGGCACTAACGGTGCAGTGCAAACGGGCTGGGTAAATCCTTCTGGTTCTTGGTATCACATGAATAACAGTGGTGCGATGCAAGAGGGATGGATTCAGGATAATAACAATTGGTATTATTTGAATCCTGATAATTCTGGTGCCATGCAAAGCTGGTGGCTGGATCAGAATAATCAATGGTACTTCTTAGGCAGTAATGGTGCCATGCAGACTGGCTGGGTAAATCCTTCTGGTACCTGGTATCATACAAACGGTAGTGGCGCCGTTCAGACTGGTTGGGTTTTCGATAATAATACCTGGTACTATATGAATCCGGATGCTTCTGGCGCCATGCAAACTTGGTGGCTATGGAATAATAATTCATGGTATTTTTTGAATAGTAATGGTTCCATGGCAACTGGTTGGATGAACAATGGCGTGGGCTGGTATCATTTAGACAATAGTGGCGCTATGCAGACTGGTTGGCAGTGGCTGGACGGTGCATGGTATCATTTAAACCAAGATGGCACGATGAGCAACTGGTGGTTTATAGATAATGGTGCGTGGTATTTCGTCAATTCTAGTGGTCAGATGGTTTCCAATTGGTTTACTGCCAATGGTCAAAGCTATTATCTTGATCCTAGTTCCGGTAAAATGGCTACGTGGTGGCGATTTATTAATGGTCACTGGTATTTCTTCGACCAAAGTGGCGCTATGCAGACTGGTTGGGTCACAATCAGTGGAAAAGCCTATCATTTTAATAATGAGGGCCAAATGGATGTCGGTTAATTAATGAATTGTTTTTATTGAAAAGGTTGCTCTAAACGGCAACCTTTTCGCATTTTCTAGCACTAAAATTACATTTTTACCATAGTTTTCCGATTAAACTTGTTTGTTAGCCGTGGGTTGCGTATTATTTTTATATTAACAGTAGTTTAAAGATTAAAACATAGAACGAACTTGAAAGGTAGAACAAAGTATGAGTGAAGGAATTGTTAAGAAAAAAAGGGTGGCTTGGGTTGACATTGCTAGGGGCATAGCGATTCTGGCTGTGATCTTAGGTCACTCTATTTTTGATGTGAAATTAAATTACAATAGTTATGTGGCTCATGTTATTTTTGCGTTTCATATGCCTATCTTCTTCATTGTTAGTGGGTACTTTTATCGCGAAAAAACGTTAAAGACAGAATTAAAAGGCGGCCTTTGCAATCTGATTTTGCCGTACCTGAAGACTGCCGTATTCGCATTTATTGCGGTTATTGTAGGCATGATTTGGCAGCATAATCCTGTTATGTATAGTTCAATGAGTATCCCTCAATTTTTACTAGCTGTTTTGTACGGATTTGGCGGTGGACCAGCACACTCTGCAGGAATCCCTTCAATTGGCGCGACATGGTTCTTAATGGCGATGTTTGTTGCCATTCAAGTCTTTAATTGGAGTATGCGTTTAACCAACAAGTCAAATAGTTTGCTACGTTTGGCACTTTTCTTGACATACGCGGTAATGGGGATTGCTATCAATCAAGTGGTTTTCTTACCATGGGCTACGAACTCGGCCTTGCTAGTGCAGCCCTTTTTGTACGGTGGCTATTTGTTGAAAAAAAGTGAATTGGCAGAGAATATTAAATGGCCAGTTCTTGTGATAAGCTTGCTGCTCTGGCTATATTCCGCTCATATATCATTTTTACAGCTCTCAGCGGCTTCAATGCCGTACTACTTAGAGCAGTTCATGGGTGCTTTTGGCGGTAGCATGATTGTTTTTTGGATTTCTCAAAAAATTGAAAAACATTCACGTATCTTAACGAACATTTTCAAAAAGTATGGTAGCCAATCAATTGTTGTGTTTTGTTTTCATGCATTTGATTTATCGTATGTGTCATTAATTGCGCTATTAGATGTTTATGTTTATCCAGTTGTGAAAAATCAATATCTGTTTTTAATTATTGTTTATGCTTACAGACTTTTAATACCAACGGTAATGATGCTATTAATGCCTCACATTAAGGGATTAAGAAGCTTTTACCTAAATAGAAACTTTCCATTTAGATTTCAAGTTAAGAATGAAAAGAACTTAATCAAACAAGGAGATCAAAAATGAAAAACGTGTGTGCCGTGCTTGTGACATACAATAGGTTAGAATTGTTGAAAGAGAGCATTTCAGCAATTTTGAATCAAACGTACAAAGTTCACCAGTTGATTATCGTTGATAATCAAAGTACCGACGGCACGTCTGATTATTTGAAACAAACAGATGACGCTAGAATAAAAGTGTACACGCCAAGCAAGAATCTAGGTGGAGCGGGCGGTTTTCAAATAGGAATTAATCAAGCCATGCAAGATGTGGAAAATGATTTTGTTTGGATTATGGATGATGATACGATTCCTCAGAAAGATTGTTTAGATCAGCTGCTTAAGCCAATCGTCTCCGGCTCAGTTGAATCTGCGGGCTTTATGTGTAGTAATGTGCGATGGACGGACGACAGTGCTGCCGTAATGAATATTCCGTACACAACGAGTTACTGGAATGAGCTGGCTCAGCAGGGGCTTATTCAGGTGAAGGCTGCTTCATTTGTGTCACTTCTAGTTTCAACTAAAATTATTCGTGAAGTTGGTTTGCCTATCAAAGAATTTTTTGTGTGGGGAGACGACTATGAATTTACTTGGCGAATATCAAAAAAATATAAGAGTTATTGTGTATGTAGTAGTCTCGTGATGCATAAAATGGGGGCTAATCACGGAGTTGATATTGTTACAGATACCATTGGGAGAATTCCGAGATACTTTTATAGTTTTCGAAATTCCCTCTACACTGAAAGGCATCATGATGGTGTAAAGGGTTTTACAATTCAAATTCTACGTGAATTTTATTCTGTACATAAGGTCTTGCATCATAGCAAAGATCATAAATGGCTCAGAATCAGATATATATTTAAAGGAATGCTCGCGGGATTGGCGTTTAACCCTCAGATACAATTTCCCAAAGAGAGGCTTTAACAGTATGGGTGAAGATACATTAACATTAGGGCAAATTCATGGGCACGAGTTGCGGATGCTTGAATATTTGGATCATATTTGCAGAGAAAATAATATTGAGTATTATCTTTGTGGTGGCACGTTGATTGGTGCTGTTAGACATAAAGGCTTTATTCCTTGGGATGACGATGTTGACGTCTATTTGAAGCGTCCTGATTATGAACGATTAATTCAACTGATCAATCCCAAAAGTGGGTACAGGGCTCTTAGTATTGATAACGATCAATCCTATTATTATTCGTACGCAAAATTAGTTGATACATCTACTAAAGTGCTAGAATCAAATAAATTTAAAATAAATGGGTATGGACTGTTTGTTGATTTGTTTCCACTCGATGTGTGCCCGTCTGGGTCGACACGGCGAAAATTTTTTTTGTGGCATGAGGCATTTTTAAGGAAATGTGTCATGACTTCAATCCAAAAATACAGCTTACATCGGAATATCATCAAACGAATGGTTGTCAGAATAACACATTTGATTGGTGCCAGACGTTTTTCGAAGCGGTTGGACAAAGTTGCTAGAAAACATAACAATGAAACGAGCAATTTGCTGGCGGATGCAAGTGGGGCCTTGTCAGTTGACTATTTTCTTCAGGCTAAATGGTTCAATACAACAGCGAATTTGTCTTTTGAAGGTTTAAAACTGAAGGTTCCGATTGATTATGCAGCCTATCTTTCATATTCCTATGGCGACTATATGAAGCTCCCACCGAAGGATGAACGAGTGGATCATAAGCTAACAGTAATTTCTGCAGAGAAAGGGATTCCTAAGGATGAAAATTAACTATTCAATATCTGATCTTTGGAAAATTTTTTGGCACAATATTATTATTGTGATTTTATCTGGTGCCTTGTTGGGTGGGGCAACTTATCTATTCTTTAGTCATCGTCAGACTGCAACATACACTGCCCAACGGACAATTACGGTTTATCATACTGGTGACGTTACAAAGGAAGCCAACTTAATTCAGGCTGATGTGTTAAGCATGAATACGTACGCTAGTATAATTAATGATCCAGTAGTAATGACGCCCGTCTATAATGATATGAAGACAACCAAGAACTTTAGCTATACTAAGAAAAATATTTCAAAGCAAGTTGTCGTTGTGCCAGCACCAAACTCAGCCTCGATGACAATCAATGCATCGGCTAACACTTCTGCAGTTGCGATAAAAATGGCGAACGTGACCGCAGAAGTTGCTAAGGATACACTGCCTCAATATATTAAGCATTCAGCTAAAATTAGACTTTTGGCAAATGCAAATCAACGGCCAGTGTCGAAAACGGTGACACCTAATGTAAAGAAATTGTCCATTTACGGTTTGGCAGCTGGGATAGTTTTAGGGACGCTAACGTCATTCGGCGTCGACATAATTAGGAATCAACAAAAATAGGGTAAGGTCATAAAAATGTCTGGTATTTTAATTCCAATTTCACTTTTTACTAAAGTTTTCTCATATGGGCTTCCTGGAACAATTGCTGGGCTGCCGTTTGTAGCCCTGTTTATATTGGTGCTTTTTCAGGCTAGTCAAAGAACTGATACGTTAGTGAAACCTCATATTCCTAGAATAACAATTTTGTATGTGTTGCTGGTTTTGGTTTTACAGTTTTGGGCAATTGGGCGTTCATATGAAACATATGGGGATTCCGTTCAAGGAATTGGAGTCAGTACTTCTTTTGTCGATATAATCGGCCTGGTTGCGACTATTATATTGGCTTATTATGCAGTTCGATTAACTGTTGTTACTCGAGAAAACATTTTCACGTTTATCAGATCTACCATTATCACGTTGACTGTTTTTGAACTGGTCGTCTTAATTCCACAAATTATTGCTGCTGTGACACCTTATATGCACGGATGGGTGAATTTTATTGGAGCGTTATTTGAAAAGAGGTGGCATGGCCGTAATTTTTATGACAATGGTAGTTATGCCACAACAATGGGGCGTATTAATGGATTTGAGGCCGAAGCAGGCTATTTGGCCAGCCAGATTGGACTTGTTTTTCTTCCGCTTCTGATTTCGGGATTAGCCAACCATTTTAGCTTTTGGAGCGAAAAAAAAGAAACAAAAAGTCAGTATATTAAAGTGGCAATACTTTTTATACTAACTCTTTTAATTCTTTTCTTTGCTAAAACCACAACTGGTTTTGTTGTAATCGGATTGTCATTGGCAATGTTGTTTTGGAAATCAAATCGGCATGATAAGGTAATATTGATTATTATCGGCGCTGTTGGCCTTGCGGGAGTGATTGCAGCCTATGCCCTTGTTCCTGGAGTAAGACACCTTTTGAATCAGTATCTATTTCAAAAATCTGGTACTGAGAATCGGGCAGGGGGAACAATTGGCTTATTAAAGACATTTTTAAGTCACCCGTTTATTGGTATAGGAAATGGCTGGGCTGGTCCATATCTTGTTGAAAATGCGCCAGCTTGGTCGAAAAATAATTGGGAATATATTTACGTATATTCGGTTACTGGATATCCGATATTAAGTGTTTTGGGTGGAATTCTTGCACAATATGGAGTGCTAATAGTTTTGGTGCCTCTTGTTTATATTATTAAGCAAGTTCAAAGAGCTTTGAATTTAAAACGACGCATTGATTTATTAAAAGCTCAGAAAATACAGTACGAGTATAAAACATTTTTAGTGATTTTTGATTCTTTTCAAATATTCTTAGTTATGTTCTTTGTCCTGTCGTTTCTCATTTTTTCGTGGTCAGAGTATTATGTATTATTATCATTTTTCTTTTATACAATTAGTTTACGCAAATTGGAGAGGGAAGTGTGCTCTTCAATTTAGAGATTCTATCATATCTGTTGTTGGTCATGTCAAAAGACATGATCGACAACAGATTTTTCTTTCTGTAAGCTGTATTGTGTTTAACCGCAAAAACAGACTGTAAGGTAAGCAGTAAGTAATAGCACGTATTCAAAAATTGCGAATCATCTGTCATGATAATGACGGATGGTCCGCAATTGTTTTACTTTGGATCTTGTTTAAGTACCGCTGGTTCAATATTCCATGGTAAATAAGCTTCCAAATCAACTGGATCGGGATTCTGACCCCATTCCGGTATTTCTTCGAAGAGATAATTTAAATATAACTTTGGATCAAGCTGATTGGCCTTCGCACTTTCAATAAATGATAAGTACATCGCCTTAGCGCCGGCTTGGCTTTTGGAGAACAGACTGTTTTTACGTAACATCACACTCGGCTTGATACTACGTTCAGCTAAATTATTGCTTAAAACGACCTGTCCATCTTCTAAAAAGACATTTAAACGATCTTTTTGCCCGATTGCGTAATCAACCGCTTTACCCAACGAACTATTAGGCAACACATTCGTTTGGCTCAGGGTTGCCCAGAACGCTTCGACGAGTGGTGCCGCCGTTTCTTGGCGTTTAGCCAACCGATCGGCTGGCTTTAAAGCGGCCCAGTCACGTTCCCACATGAACAACTGATCAATCTTGGCCAAGGCTTGTTTAGCTTGGCCTTTTTGACTCCCATGTGTTGCGTTAAAGAACTTGCGCCGGGCATGTGCCCAACAACCTACCTGCCGAATGGTATCTGGCAAGGCATGGTAACCACTGTATCCATCGCATTGCAATGTACCTTCAAATCCTTTGTACAATTTAGCCGCGGTTTTCCCAGAACGAGTCGGGTCGTAAGCGAAGTAGACCGCTGGTTTGCTTGCACCTTCATTTGAAGTGATGAGCCATAAATAGGATTTACTCGTGGCGGTCTTATTCGGTTCTGTCAACACCTGAATCGGTGTTTCATCACCGTGTAAGTAATCCTGTTTTAGCAGTTGCTCATGAAGCATTTGATAGAGCGGCGTTAGCCACTCACCACATTTGATCACCGCATTACTTAAACTGGCCGTGGTTGTCTCCCAGCCGCGTCGCTTCCATTCCGAACGCTGTCGGTAGAGCGGCACATCGAGGATATATTTTTCACCGACAATTTCAGTAATTAAGCTTGGCGTCATGACACTGTGTGCCATTAAGGCCGTTGGCCCAGGTGTTTGAATCAACTTATCACCATCAATTTTAGGATCCGCCGAACAACGTGGGCATTTATAAGTGAAGGCGAAGTTGTCATGTTGAACTAAGCGTGCTGGAATGTATTCCAATGTAGTTCGAACCGCTTTTTGTCCAATAGTGTCTAGTTGATGCCTACAATTAGGGCAATGGGTATCGGCCAGACCAAAGTAACGCTTTTCAACAGTGACTAAATCTGGATTGAGTCGCTCTGCTAATTTCTTTGCTGGTTTGCGCGTATGGGCAGCCACTGGCGTGGGTGCCACTTCAGGGCTCTCTTCAACCGTTGGTGTCTCAAACAGGGATAGCTGACCTTCATTGGCATTTTGTTCAGATGATTGCCCGAAATGACGACGTTGAAGATTCTTCAATTGTTCCATCAACCATTTGTTTTGATCAGACAACTGCTGGACCAGACTGGTTAACTGTTTATTTTGTTCCGTCAATTGAAGCATTAACTCATGATCCGTCATCCGGTGAACCCTCCGTTTCCAATTTACTCAATTAACGTAGAATACCTGAATTTAGGGCAAAAGAAAACCCTTAAAATCAGCCTTTTAGACCATCTTTTTAATGATGACAAAGCGTTGACTTTAAGGGTTTAATACCAGGCACCGATGGTGGCTGGTTGAACACTAGGCGAAAGTGGAAAGCCTTGTAAAAAGCGCTTGAGCTGCGTTTGCGTAATTAACTTAGCGGCACTGTCTTTACGCGGCCAAAGTAACCGTCCGTTCTCTAAACGTTTATAAAAAAGTAGAAAACCATCTGACTCCCAGACCAAGGCTTTAAACCGATCCATTTTCGTTCCACAAAAAAGGAATAAGGCATTGTTGAATGGATCTAAATCGAATTCTTCCTTAACGAAGGTCGCGAGACCATCGATACCTTTACGTAGGTCAGTTTTGCCTGTGATAACGTAGATTTTCTGATAACTTGTGTAAGCTAATAGCTGTTTTAAATCTTTTTCAGTATCTGAGTTCATGTTTCACCACCAAATTAATTGATGGCTTAAGCATAGCTAAGAAAACTGATCAAAAATAGTCGTGCTGTTACTTACTGCTTACACTGTAAGCAGTGTAAGCAGTAAGTAATAGCACGTATTCAAAAATTGCGGATCATCTGTCATGATAATGACGGATGGTCCGCGATTGCTTTACTTTGGTTCTTGTTTCAGTGCTTCTGGTTTAACATTCCATGGTAAATAAGCTTCCAAATCAACCAGATCGGGATTCTGACCCGTTCTGGTAGTTCTGTGAAGAGATAATTTAAATATGCTTTGGGGTCAAGCTGGTTCGCTTTCGCACTTTCAATGAATGACAAATACATCGCATTCGCCTTAGCGCCGGCTTGGCTTTTGGAAAACAGACTGTTTTTACGCAACATCACACTCGGCTTGATACTACGTTCAGCTAAATTATTGCTGAGGACCACTTTGCCATCTTCTAAAAAGACATTTAAACGATCTTTTTGCCCGAGTGCGTAATCAATCGCTTTACCCAACGAACTATTATGCAACACGTTCATTTGACTCAATGTTGCCCAGAACGCTTCGACGAGTGGTGCCGCCGTTTCTTGACGTTTAGCCAACCGATCGGCTGGCTTTAAATCAGCCCAGTCACGTTCCCACATGAATAACTGATCAATCTTCGCCAAGGCTCGTTTAGCTTGGCCTTTTTGACTCCCATGTGTTGCGTCAAAGAACTTACGCCGAGCGTGTGCCCAACAGCCCACCTGCCGAATGGTATCTGGCAAGGCATGATAACCACTGTATCCATCACATTGCAGTGTCCCTTCAAACCCTTTGTACAATTTAGCCGCGGTTTTTCCAGAACGAGTTGGATCATAGGCAAAGTAGACCGCCGGTTTGCTTGCACCTTCGTTTGAAGTGATGAGCCATAAATAGGATTTATTCGTGGCGGTCTTATTGGGTTCCGTCAACACCTGAATCGGTGTTTCATCACCATGTAAGTAATCCTGTTTTAGCAGTTGCTCATGAAGCATTTGATAGAGCGGCGTTAGCCACTCACCACATTTGATCACCGCATTACTTAAACTGGCTGTGGTTGTCTCCCAGCCGCGTCGCTTCCATTCCGAGCGCTGTCGGTAGAGTGGCACATCGAGGATATATTTTTCACCGACGATTTCAGTAATTAAGCTTGGCGTCATGACACTGTGTACCATTAAGGCCGTTGGCCCAGGTGTTTGAATCAACCTATCACCATCAATTTTAGGATCCGCCGAACAACGTGGACATTTATAAGTGAATGCGAAGTTGTCATGTTGAACCAAGCGTGCCGGAATGTATTCTAATGTGGTTCGAACCGCTTTTTGTCCAATAGTCTCTAGTTGATGCCTACAATTAGGACAATGGGTATCGGCCAGACCAAAGTAACGCTTTTCAACAGTGACTAAATCTGGATTGAGTCGCTCTGCTAATTTCTTTGCTGGTTTGCGCGTATGGGCAGCCACTGGCGTGGGTGCCACTTCAGGGCTCTCTTCAACCGTTGGTGTCTCAAACAGGGATAGCTGACCTTCATTGGCATTTTGTTCAGATGATTGCCCGAAATGACGACGTTGAAGATTCTTCAATTGTTCCATCAACCATTTGTTTTGATCAGACAACTGCTGGACCAGACTGGTTAACTGTTTATTTTGTTCCGTCAATTGAAGCATTAACTCATGATCCGTCATCCGGTGAACCCTCCGTTTCCAATTTACTCAATTAACGTAGAATACCTGAATTTAGGGCAAAAGAAAACCCTTAAAATCAGCCTTTTAGACCATCTTTTTAATGATGACAAAGCGTTGACTTTAAGGGTTTAATACCAGGCACCGATGGTGGCTGGTTGAACACTAGGCGAAAGTGGAAAGCCTTGTAAAAAGCGCTTGAGCTGCGTTTGCGTAATTAACTTAGCGGCACTGTCTTTACGCGGCCAAAGTAACCGTCCGTTCTCTAAACGTTTATAAAAAAGTAGAAAACCATCTGACTCCCAGACCAAGGCTTTAAACCGATCCATTTTCGTTCCACAAAAAAGGAATAAGGCATTGTTGAATGGATCTAAATCGAATTCTTCCTTAACGAAGGTCGCGAGACCATCGATACCTTTACGTAGGTCAGTTTTGCCCGTAAGCTACTATTTCGCACAATCAGTAATATCGCGACGGTCGCTCACTACCATCCGAATCATATTAACGACTTTTATCAACGCAGAAAAAACAATCTCCTCAGTCAGGGACTAAGAAGATTGCCATCGCTGCGATGGGTCGCCTGTTACGAACGATTTACCATCTCGTGATTACGAATCAGATGTATATATACGGCGTCAAGCGCCAATCATTCTGATTACATCTATAGTGTACTAGCCTTACTCAAAAAAATAAAATGGCTAAGGTCTATTTAGTGTACTCAAAAATCGTATTTCAAACTGTTCAAATCGCAAAGAAACCGTTTTGAATCCCTAAGTTCAAATCAATTCAAAGACATAAATACTGCTAGACCAATATTAATACTTGACTAGAGGTAGAAAAAGGATATCGCCATTGCTTTATCCTTCCACGACCAAGTTTCAAGATAATATAAGAAAGCGGCGATATCCCATGTCTGATTCTACTAAAGTTTTGCTCAATATTGAAGATAAAAATGTTTTTATTGATGAGGTTGTCCGTGGTGACCAGGCAATTCAGGTTAAGGCACACCTAACCTATGTCCCTAAGGCATGTTCAGAGTGCGGTGTCTTGAATCAACACACGATTATTAAATATGGCTGGCGAACGGTTCATACTCGCTTACCAAAAACGGGTGAATGGGCTGTCGTCATGCATTTACGTAAACAATACTATGAGTGTCACGCATGTCGTGGGCACTTTTTGGCTCACACAAGTATCGTTAAACGCAACTGCTCAATATCTTACAACACGCATCAGGCTTGTTTATCGAAGCTAAACGAATCCGTCTCAATGAAACACATTGCCCAGGAAATGAACACCTCGCCAAACTTCGTTTCGCGAGTGTTGAATCGTTTTTCATCCGATTTTAAAACGGACTATCACCATCTTCCAGCTGCTCTCCACATCGATGAAATCAAGAGTACCAAGGATGCCCAAGGTTCGATGAGTTGTGTTCTGATGGACAGTGGCTACCAGCTGTTCCGAGACATTCTTGACGTCCGATCCTTATCAGCACTGACACGTTATTTTAAACGTTATGATCTTGAAGTCCGGAATCAAGTTCGTTTTCTGGTGACAGACATGAACTATACCTATCCACAATTGTCGGAAGAAATCTTTCCCAATGTGATTGTGATCATTGACCGATTTTACATCATCAATGCCATTCAATGTGAGTTAAATAAGACCCGTATTGAAGTGATGAAAAAATTTGCGACATCATCGCGTGAATATAAGGCGCTTAAAAATATTGGAAATTATTACTCAAACTGGCCGCAAACCTGGATTATAAGAACTTTCACCGCTCTTCCCAGTTTAAATACGTCACCACTGAAGTTGACGTTATCGATAATTTACTAAGCTTAAGTCTTGAATTGGCAAAAGTTTACGCTTACGTACAACGTTTGTGTGGGGCCGTCAGGACAAATGATGTCAAAGAATTACGCAATGCCTTGGCCGATTCCATCGCTGCACCTGAAACCTTTGAGATGTGCTTAACTTATATTCGTGAGCATCCTGACTACATTGAAAACACTTTGAGGCACAAAGATTACTCTAATGGTCCTTTGGAAGGGACGAATAATCGGATTGAGGTCCTTAAACGATCCCGCTGTGGCTACACGAGATTTAAGAATTTCCGTCTGCGCATCCTTGTTATGTTAAGGACAAAAACAAAACGAGTTTGGGACATAACTCAAAATAAATCGACCAGAGAAAAGTGATTTTTGCTTTTCTCTGGTCGATTTTTTCATTGCCCTGGTTTTCTTGAATTTTTGTGATTAAACAGACCTTCTCTCGGGCCCATTTAATCATATTCATGGCCATTAGGACCAATCCAACTTCGTTGTTTACTTTATCTAACCCTCTAACCGAAAATCGAGTAAACCTCAAATGAGCCTTCACATCTGCGAAGACTGGTTCGACCTCGATTTTTCGTTGACCATAAATCTTCTTACCTTCGTCACTTTGGAGTTGAACTCTGGCGTAATTTTTAAAGTACAACCAGTTATTGTTGATGCTGACCTGGCGTTGTCGACCACTTGGCGTCTGTGCTAACGCTTGACGTACTGGATCTTCGAAGTAGTCTACTGCTTGGTAAACTTTGAATTTACGCTCTTGACCGTATTGATCGTGACGTATGCTGTAATTTTTAAAGTGAAATTCAATCCCTTGGTAGTCAGTGAAAACATCATTTTTTTCGTCGTATTGCCAGTTTTGGATCTTGGTGGGGTCGTTACGATAGCGCTTTTTCTTTTCTTTCTCGTACATCCCGTAAGGAATGAGGTATTGTTTATCCAGCTCATCAGTAATGTATTCATAGTTAGATTCACTACCATAACCCGCATCCGCGACAATGTATTTGACCGGTGTTGCGTCAAAATCGAAGATTTTTAAAAATGGCACTAACGTGCGCGTATCTGTTGGCCGTTGATATAAGTCATAGTAGTGGGTAAATTGATGCTGGGTCACAATCTGTAAATTGTAGCCAGGTTTTAATTGACCATTTGGATCTTCCTTCATTCGCATAAACGTCGCATCGTGGTCTGTTTTGGAATAGCTATTACGGTTACCAAAAGTTGCCAAGGCCTCATCATAGTTCGTTTTACGAGCTAACTGGCGTTGAAACTTCTTTAAATGACGGCGTCGTTGCTTGGCTGGTGAGCCGCCAGGCTGTGACTTTTCTGTTTCAATAGCCTGATCCAATTGCGCAATCTTGTCGTCCAATTGATTGGTAACGATTTTCATCTGGTCAACGTTGGTTGGTGTATAACGTTCTTGATCAATCGCAAGATCAACTTCATTTTGAATCGGTTCATCATAAAGTGCCCGCGTTTTCTCTGTTAGTTTGTTATTGTACTTAGTAATGTTTTTCTTCCAGACAAACGTATACTTGTTCGCATTAGTCAATAATTTGGTTCCGTCGATGAATAAGGCATCATAATTAACGAGTCCAGCTTGGTGCACTAATTCACGAAACTGAACGAAGGCTTGTTTAATAAAAACTGCCATAGTTGTGGAAACACGAAATCGATTAATTGTTCGATAGCTAGGTACTAAATCATAGACCCAATCAACCATTTCATATACAAGTTTTCAGCACACATTAGCTCAATTTCACGACCGCGGAATGTTTTTACGCGTGTACGCAAACAATAGAATCTTCATCATTAACTGTGGATCATAGGCTGGCCGCCCAGTGGCGGCAGTTGCGTTCATGACGTTAAAAGAATAGAGTTTACGAAACGGCTTAACACTGTGACCACATGATTTTCACTAGGCGTAAAATCTAAATTCACTGCCAAACTGGCTTGATTATTGTACATGAAGATGACCTCGCTTTCTGATTTTTTAGCCGCTGTTGGGTAAGTAGAGAATTGTCTCTGTGCCTACATAATAGTACAAAAATAAGGTTCGAAATCAAAAAACGATTTCGAACCTTATTTTTATTCAAGAGTTTTGTCCCAAACTCGTATTATGGTCGTTAATAACAACAGTCGACAGAGAACCGAAAAAAGGCTGAACTCTCTAAGGTTCAACTTTTTTCAAATAGCTCCATCAAAACTTAGGACCATAGAATCGCATGAATATCAGAATCATACTGTTAGTAAGTCAAGAAAAGATTAACCTCTGCATAATTCACCGTAAAGTAAAGATGAAAAATTGAATCATCTAACACGAAACATTATTAAAGGTCTATTTCTTATATTATGATGATTTCATACCATTGGAAGTTCTTCTGTCAATAGTACGAATGACTAATAGAAATAATACAAATAGGAAGGGACCACAGTAAATGAAAGGATATAAGTATCGTTGAGATCCATTGACAGGCGACAAAATGCAAACGCCAAGTTGAAGAAGTATAGGTACAAACACCGTTAAATATTTGAGATTCAATCTATTTGCAAATATGAGAGACAATATTAACAACGCAAAAAAGACGTACGAAGTACCTCTGAATAAGAGAGAAACCCCTGGTATAGAAACAAGGAAATTAAGCAGATTAATAATGATATTTCTGCCAAACTTATTTGACTGTGAATAATTAGATGAAAATTTATGACCAGACGTATGGAAGACATACTGATTTTTGTCGTGTTTAGGGACGTTTAGTGGGAATTGGTCGAAAGCTAAGTTTTGAGAATGCAAGTTTGTTTCAGGGTAAAGATTGAAATACTCATATGTCTGATTAAAGAAGGCTTCTAGATAAATACCAGGATGCCTAAACATCATTTTAAACCAGACTTTTTTGTAATCAGCCATGTCTTTTTTTGTTACTGTAGGATACTTGTAAACCAGAGGTGATCCACCCCCACCAGATTTCATGGCATCTGATACTTCAGGAGTATACGCACCAGCAATATTATCAATAACAAACATCTTTGATAGGACCCTTTTTTCATGTTTTGTGACGTCGTTTGGATAATATTTCAAATAACGGCCGGTTTGTTGCAATGGAATGGAGTACATTTCAATGGGATCGCCTGGAATGATATTTAAAGTGGTTGAAAGAGAGGAGTATGCAATCCTAAAAGCTATAACTGGAACTATCATAAAAAAGAGCACCGATTTCCAATTGTGATGAAATACCAAAATAGCCACTAACGATGAAATGATGGCTACGTAAAATCCGTATTTAATTGAGATGACTTGCAAAAGCAGATTAACGACCATCATAATGCGCCATGAAGTTTTTGACAATTGATTATTGTCAATTAGTGCATTAATTAAAAGTAAACAGAACCAAAGTAAAGTAGGACCATATATGGAGTTTTTGACTTGATACATGGCATACAGTGGAAATAGAGGGAAAAAACAATAGAAGTAGAACAAAATATTAATAGTTTTTCGCTGTAACTTAAGTGTTTCAAAAGTAACGAGAGACATAGAGAAAATAGCAATAGTGTATAAAGTCTGAATCAGTGTTATGAGAAATAATCCTATTTTTTCGGATCCTAATGAAACTCCGAATTTAATCAAGCCGCCATAATATAATGTTAGTAGAAAAGGATGATGATCAGAAATTGTAGACTGTCCCGAATGAAGGAGGTATTGCGCGGTTGGATAAACCCAACTAATTCTTTTCCCGAAAAATTCTGAAAATTGATTTAAAGTGTCCCATGACGCAGAACCTGGGAAAAGTACGATTAGGTAAAAAAACCATGCTACAAAAATCAAGAAGAAAAATCGCCAAAAACTAGTTTTCTTGTTTTTTGAAATTGGTTTGTCCGATGAAAACAGGAGCAATATATTCTTCTTAAAAATGAGAGGAAGTTTGGCCAACTGGAACAAGAAAAAAGTTAAAGACATCCATTTTAAAAGTGCTTTTCCGAGAATTGGAAAACTTGATGAAACAACTAAATCCCAAGTTCCAGTATATTGAAAGCTAAGAGCTAACAAACTGTAAGTGCTTATCAGCGCACTTACGAGTAATGTAGCAAAGTTAAACCACCTAGGACCATGAAATTTAATTGTAGTTAATAAAACCGTAACAACAAACGCGGTGACCAGCAATGTATTGACGTTATTTGGGCTGGCAGAATTCGCCAGTCCTAACAAGAAGCGCTGAAAAGGGTGGTTAGAAGACATATATGCAGCTTTGTACTGTGCCTCAGATGTGGCTAACAAAGAAATATTTAATCCCATTGAAATCAGTAGGCTTAGAACAACAATAGTTGTTCTTTTTTTTATTTTTGAAATTCGAAAAGACAGATTCATTGTGCGCTCCTAGCAGATATTAAAACTGACAGAACTGAATTGCGAACTACATCTTGTTAAATTCGTTGTGAATGAGTTGGAGCCTGAACTCAAATTCTCTTTGTTCTTTTTTTTGTATAGAATCCAATATCAGACCACTTGCATACGAAAGTAAACCCATTATGACTAGAAATCCACAAACAATCAATGTTGGCATATTTGCAACTTGACCACTTGTTAGATAGGGAATCCAAACTTTTGGAATGAAAACTAAAATGGCAATTAAAACACTCAGTAGTGAGATGCTGCCAAAGAATTGCAAAGGATGATAGTTGCGGAATAGTGTCAGTATTCGTCGGAGAACTTTAAAACCATCGCTGTACGTGTTTAACTTTGAGACACTGCCAGATGGCCTATCCCGATAATCGATAACTTGGTTTTCTACGTACATGTTGTTCTCAATTGCCAAGATACTCATTTCGGTTTCAATTTCAAAACCGTGTGATGCCACTGGATAGGATTTGACAAACTGGTAACTAAATGCTCTGTATCCTGTAAGGATATCCTTAATATCATTTTTGAAAAACAGATTAATACTGGATCTAACTAATTTGTTTCCAACATTGTGAAAAGGTCTTTGATTTTCTTGGAAGTAACTTGATGACAGGCGATCACCAACTACCATGTCGACGTGGAGCTCTTTTACCCTCTTTACCATCTCAGGTATAGCGTTAGTGGGATATGTATCATCGCCGTCAATCATTATATAGGCAGAAGCGTTAACTTCTCGGAACATTCTGCGAATGACGTTTCCCTTTCCTTGCTGAAATTCATGGCGAATAATGGCACCTGCAGAGCGGGCCTCATCAACGGTGTTGTCACTGGAGTTGTTATCATATACGTAAATTTTTACATCTTCGATGTTTTTAGTACTGTTTAAACAGTCAGTAACGACTTTTCTAATTGTTTTCCCTTCATTGTAACAGGGAATTAAAATTGCAACGTTATCAAGTTTCATTTGTACCCTCCAAAAATAATTGCTTCTGCCATAATAACATAGCTTACATATATAGTTACTCAATAACTGAATAATGTATGTATACGGCAAATTACAACTTTAATTCGAACACCGATTGAAAAACTCAATGGCAGTATGATGATCAAGCGTTTTTAATGGTCGATGATTAATTAGGTCTAAGGA
>NZ_WEZT01000017.1 GCF_009863985.1 Furfurilactobacillus milii
GATCAGCTCCTAAAAGATGGGTTTGTGGTAAACACCATTTTAAAGGAAGCTGATCTTTTTTGTCCGAACAGCGTTCGGATTAATTTTACAATCTATCGTGTCATTTTAAATTCGATTGATAAGAGGGCAATGATTCAGTAATTTTCTGAATGGTTGTCCTTTTCTTTAGGCGTAAATGATCAAAAAAAGTATGCAACGTGAAAGAAGAGGAATTATGGAAAAAGTGACGTGGCCGGAAGCTGGCAAAAGGATGCTAGCAGGCAAGGCTTTTCGACAGACAGATGAGTTATTGGAAATTAGGTTACAAACACGTCGGGAAGTGAAGTCGTTTAACGACATTGATCCCGCAGATTTAAAATCGCGAGAACAGATTATTCGTCGTTTATTTGGGACCATTGGCAAAGATTTTTACATTGATTCACCGTTTCACTGTGACTATGGCGTCAATATCAATGCAGGCGACAATTTAAAAGTAAATATGGGATGCACATTTTTAGACTCCAATGTTATTAATATTGGTAATGATGTTTTGATTGCGCCAAATGTTGGCTTGTATACGGCAGGTCACATCGTGGATCCAGAATTACGTAAAAAACCATCCGCGTTGCAATATGCTTTACCAATTAACATTGGTAATAACGTTTGGATAGGCGCACAGAGTATTGTGTTACCTGGTGTGACGGTCGGTGATAATACGATTATCGGTGCTGGTAGCGTTGTTACTCGCGATTTGCCAGCAAACGTTGTCGCAGTCGGGAATCCTTGCCATGTATTACGTCAGGTGAATGACCGAGACAAGCATGAGTTTTTAGACCGACCGTTTAGTGCAGCGATGGATGATTAAATTTTAATGATTTCGATGGTGAGGCCGGCTCTGCAATTGGGTTGGCCTTTTGATGTCCTCAAATGGGATTAAAACGGAAAACTTACGATTTGTTGGTTCAAAAATGACGATGACTTTTTCTCCCTGGGCACCTTTGTTAGCGCGAATATCACGAACTGATTATGATTAAACGTAAATAATTGGTGTACGGAAATGTTTTATACTCAATCTTTGTGCTAAACGAGCACGTAATCGGTTGAATCAAAAGAGAGAAGGCAGCCGCATGAAAAATATGAATAAGGATAGTCATGCGTCAATGGATATGAATAATGACAGTGACCTGATGCAGCACGGCGGTGAAATGATGCATATGGGCAACATTACGCAAAAATTTTGGGTGTCGTTAGTTGTTTCAATTCCGGTTGTAATTTTGTCACCCGTATTGATGAATCGCTTTTATCCAGGACTCGCTTTTCCTGGATCAGAATGGTTATTGGTGATTCTTGCGTCGTTTATGTACTTTTACGGTGGTGCACCATTTCTTCGTGGTGCACGTGCTGAACTAAAGGATCGTCATCCTGAAATGATGACACTAATTGCCATCGGGATTTCCGTTTCGTATTTCTACAGCATTTATGCGTTTATCATGAATACGTTTGTTGGCGGCTCAAACGTTATGGATTTCTTTTGGGAGCTGGCGACGCTGATTGATATTATGTTGTTGGGACATGTCATTGAAATGAATGCCGTGATGTCTGCAGGTAATGCCTTGCAGAAAATGGCCGCATTGTTACCAAATGATGCAACACTAGTGAATACTGACGGCACCACAAACGACGTGCCATTGTCAGAAGTTCAGGTCGGTCAAACAGTGCTAGTTAAGGCTGGCGAGAATATTCCGACTGATGGCATGATTGTCGATGGGCAAACGTCAGTTAATGAAGCGATGGTCACTGGTGAGGCATGTGACGTCACGAAAGACGTTGATGACGAGGTTATTGGAGGCTCGACAAATGGTGCCGGCGTTATCCAAGTAAAGGTTACTGGGACTGGAGAATCAGAATATCTGTCCCAAGTGATGCAGTTGGTCAATAATGCGCAGAAAGAAAAGTCGAACGCTGAAGGTGTTGCTGATCGTGTCGCCGGGTGGCTTGTCTATGTGGCTGTTGGCGTTGCCTTAATTGCGTTTGTCCTCTGGTGGATCATTAACAAGAACTTTAACTTTGCTTTGGAACGAATGGTGACAATTCTTGTGATTGCTTGTCCTCACGCCCTCGGCCTCGCTATTCCGTTGGTCGTTGCTCGTTCTACATCCATTGGAGCTAAAAACGGGTTGTTGACGCGCAAACGGCAAGCACTGGAGGATGCACGTCATTTGAACGCGGTTATGATGGACAAAACAGGGACGTTGACAGAGGGCAACTTCGCAGTTTCGGATGTTGAAAGCTTCACACCAGACTATGATGGCGACAGCGTTCTTGCTATCATGGGTGGTCTAGAAGCTGGCTCCTCACATCCGCTGTCGGTTGGTATTATTAAAGAACTCGATGCTCGACACAAAGCGAGTGTCCCTGTAGACAATATCAATAACTTGCCTGGAACAGGGATTGAAGGTGAGTATCAGGGCCATCATGTCGCAATTGTGAACGAACGCTTTGTGAATGAAAACAAGATCGATTATGATCAGAGCAAATTTAACGAATTGTCTTTGCAGGGGAACACGGTGAGTTTTTTGATCAGTGATAATCGTTTACTCGGTTGGGCTGCTCAAGGTGATCAATTGAAGGAAAGCTCAAAAGCCTTGATCGATGGCTTGAAGGCTCGCGGCATTCGTCCAGTTATGCTGACAGGTGATAACAAGCAGGTTGCTGGACTGATTGCCAAGCGTTTGGGCATTCCTGACGAAGACGTGCATGGTGAACTGAAGCCAGAAGATAAGGAAGGGATCGTTAAACAATATCAGGATCAAGGCCTGGTCGTGGCAATGGTGGGCGATGGTGTCAATGATGCACCGAGTCTGGTTCGCGCGGATATTGGCATTGCTATTGGCGCTGGCACAGACGTTGCCGTTGATTCTGCCGACATCGTGCTGGTTCGAAGTGATCCATCCGATATCTTGCACTTTCTCGATTTAGCGCACAACACAACACGGAAGATGGTCCAAAACTTATGGTTTGGGGCCGGTTATAACATCTTCGCCATTCCCTTGGCTGCAGGGATTCTAGCATTTGTCGGCATAATTCTCAGCCCAGACGTTGGTGCGTTGCTCATGGGGCTCAGTACGGTGGTCGTGGCGATCAATGCGCAAACGTTGAAAATTTAAGGTGACTTAATCAAGGTGTAATTGGCTTTGTGGATAGGATGGCAGCCTCTGTGATCAAGGAAAGCGGCACAATCACAAAAAAGGTGAAATCTAATGCTACGTTTGGTAAACGTAATGTCAGATTTCACCTTGTTTTGTGATTACAATTCTTTCATGGGTTGATTGTATCCACGGTCGCCAAATGGTTGTAATTTTGTCAACCACTCTTTTTTGAGTTCCTTGAGTGTATGCCGCATATTTAACACGTCGGTGGCATCCTTTCGATACAATTCGCTAAACTCAAAGTTTTCTGCACCATACTTTCGCCAGTCGGCTAACAAGTCTGGATTGGGAAAGCTACCATTGTTTAAATTTTGTTGGTAAAAGGACCACCGATTTTTGAGGTTGGGCACAGCGGCAATGTATATTTTACCGTTCGCTTTATTTTTCAGTTGAATCACACCATAATCGATTTCAATTTTTGCATATTGATCCAACAGTTCTTGTCTTCGTTTGGGATTCATGAGTTACTCCTTTGTTACTTTTTTTGCTGGCCTCGGCATCACGCTCATACGAACCTCATAACGACGTGCACCAAATTGGTGGCTAGTTTGTTGAGGTCTGTAAAATCGAGAAAGCGCTGGTTACCATAAATGTCTTTCAACGTCTCAGCGTCATCACCAAGGGCGGCGGAGAGCACGACAATGCCTTCGCGTTCGGCCTCATGGACGACTTGTTGCAAATCGTCCTTGGCTAAATCACCCGTATAGTTAGGCATGGCCTTTGGCTGACCATCGCTAAGATTGATAAGCAGTTTTGTTTTCTCAGTTCGTGCAGCAAGTTTGTCCGCCAGAATTTTGAGGGCGCTACCATCACGATTGTTATTCAACGCTTTGATGGTCGTCAAACGTAGCAAGGCGGTATCATAATCTTCGTCAAATTCTTTATAAGCGTAAATGGAAGTGCGTTCACGTTCACTAACATCTGCCGTATCACCATTAATAGTCAGCGGAATATTTAGATCTCGACAAAAGGCGGTGAGGGCAAAGATTGCTGTTTGTTCATGCTTGATGCGGTCATCCTCAACCATTGAAGCAGATTGATCAACACGGATGGCAATTGCCAGTGATGGGTCTTCATCAGGAGTCCGCTTTTTTGTGAAGTAACCGAAATCTTGATTAACAACTTTACTAGCATCGAATTGTTGCCCAAACACCTTACCCTTAGCGACATCGCTAGCGTGTTCATTCTGAAGAATTTCACGCATTTGTCGCACTAGTTGATCTGTAATAAGGTGGTTGGATTGTAGCTTTTTATTGGCCAGCTTAACATCGGCAGGCGTAATCTTAGGCACGTGAACGATAAGGCCTTCACGTGCATGAATAGTGCTTTTCAGACTTTCGCGAGCTGATTGATTCAACGCTTTTCGCGTTTGTTTGGCGGCTTCAGTATCTATCATTGGCATCGAAAGTGTTTCGCCTTCGTGAAAACTTTCTTCTTGCTGCTCAGTACCAATCGTACTGGTTACGTCGAGGCTAGCGTCACGCTTGGCATCTTCGGCTGTGATCTTATCGCCATCTGGTTGGACGTTATCATCTTCACTCTTAGTTTTTTCATTGTCAGGTGAGACAGTTTGTTTATCAGCTTCTGAATCTCGTTCAGGCTTATTTTGGCCAGCAACAGCAGGCGTGGTCGGTTCACTGACCGGCGGCTTAACGTCTTGTTGTGTATGAGTAGCAGGAATAGTCCGTTTGACAGCTGATTGGGTGACCAAACTGACGAGTTGATCCCAAAGGCCGGCATCCGCAATTGCCTGCTTTAATAGGTCAATTTCGAGTTCGTCAGTCGTGACTTTATAAAGTACCATCTGATCAAACGATTTAAGAATATCCGTAAACGCAGCGCTGGCAGACCAATAAAGGTAGCTTCGCATTCCAGCGACACCGTGAATACCGTTGGCTTTTGCCGTTTCATCAAGTAAACGAATAATGTTTGCCATCACGGTCAGCAATTTTTCGTCATGTAGACCACTTTTTGCGGAAGCACGGGCAACCATGACTGGAATGGTCGGTAAGTCCATCTTTTCGGAATACTGCATCCGGTCCCGTAGAGATTCGTTTAGTGGTCGGTTACCTTGATAGTTTCTGTTAGTTGTTAACACCACGACCGTGTCAGGATGCCGTTGAATTCGACCTTGCAGGGTTTCCAACGTTCCGTTAGGTTCCAGAACTGAGTTTAACGCGACTAACACGGAGGCGTCACGGATGACGGTCGGTTCTTGGATTTCTAGCAAGTAACCGTTTTGAACGGCCTTAACGATTTCCGAAGGGTAGAAACGATAGCTAATGGATTGGTGACTATCTTGATAATGTTGCAAATAGGTTTTTGCGTTCTTCTCAGACAGCTTCAAGTGGCCAGCCAAACGTGAAATAACTTCTGCTTGTGACTGACTCTCATCAAATATGGTTTGTAGTTCGGAATCTTCGTCCAAAACGGGCAGCAGAGAACCGAGGATATCGGATTTATCCATGTCAGCAAAACAAGTGATTTTTGTGTAGGGCAGTTGTAAATCGGCAGAAAGGGCCTTTGCCAGTTGCGTTTTGCCGGAACCAGCGTCACCTTCCAATAGTAAATTTGTAATGCGCATTTCCAGCATTTGCCAGGTGGCGATGATGGTATTAGCAATGCGGCGTTCTTGTTCACTGGTCACGTGAGAAGCCGGTTTCTGCCAGATCATCGCTTGTTCCACGGTGGAATAGTCGGTGCGCTGTTTTTGTAATGTGGTACTCATGGTTCTAACTCCTTATTTTTTGTGTTGTTTATTGCTCGCACCTTACCGAGCTTCGGCAGCACTTTCGTAAACGTGCACCTAACTTCTGAATCCTGTGCATAAGCGGTAAGTCAAATCATTCGGAAAATCACCGAATGGCTCGCTTTATTTCTTATTGCTCGGATTCAACTCGAAGTTGTGCAACACTCTGCTCTTAATATCCCAATTTTTTCAATTCGTCGGCAAGTAGGCGGTAACGTTCGCCGTACAGCTCGCCGTCACTTTGCAGCTGATCATAGAAAAATTGGATGTCGTGTGCAATGGTTTCGTTATCAGCATCAACATTGATTTCGAACCCGGTTCCTTGTAACGCGTGTTTGATGATTGCAAGGTGATCCGGATCGTATAGATCGTCCATTTTGTAGGCGGCCTCCATAAAGTAGGCGTTGGTGCTGAGAATCAGCA
This sequence comes from Furfurilactobacillus milii, assembly GCF_009863985.1. GTDB lineage: Bacteria > Bacillota > Bacilli > Lactobacillales > Lactobacillaceae > Furfurilactobacillus > Furfurilactobacillus milii_A. The sequence goes on from NZ_WEZT01000017.1 coordinate 6,361, forward strand.
ACGCTAAATCTAAAATGCGCGTTGCGGGGATAGTTTGTGCGTTATCATGATTGAGTTGCACCATGAGTTCGCCAGTCGTTGGCCGTGAACCAAGGTTGTCACCATAAGTTGCGTTTTCAACCTCATGGGTGCCAGTACTACGGCCATCCGTTTGGTCAAACTTGGGGTTGATTGAAATTGATTTGTAAGTCATGTTAATTTCCTCGATTAATTTGAGCGGGAAAATCAGTCCTTAACAATCCAGTAACGTGAGCCATCTCGAGTACGATCCATAAAGCCGTATTCAATGAGGTAACGGCGCAGCGTTACGGGGTCATCGCTAATTTTCTTTAAAATTGCAGTAATTTGTAACTCATCCCATTCACCATCTGCTGGCAAACTTTGTGTGATGCGGTCGAGAACGACCACGATTCGCTTTTGTTTACGCGGCAAACGCTTTAAGGTCAGCTGTCCATTCGTTTCTGATAAATATTCTGCGACAGTGTTCTGCCATTCAGCGTTGGTAATTGCGAATCGGTCATCCGGTCTGGCAACGTGACCAGGAATGGGGATGAGGGTGTCTGATTGATCATGATTAATCTCAAAGACATTGTGGTACATCGCCAGATATTGCTTAGCTTGTTTGGCTTTCTCTCGAAACGTAAATTTTTGATGGCGAATCGTAGAAGCCGAAACATTCATATCGCGCGCAATCTCGGCATCTTTTTGACCAGTTGCAAACGCGGTTAGTAAGGCTTGTTGCTTCTCTGTTAATTGATTGTATTTTGAATCATCATGGATTAGTTGGTACGCATTTCCTTGATGAACGTTTTGAATGTGTTGCTCAATTGCCGCTGCAGCAGCAAAAAAATGATCATTAATTTGATAAACTTGGTCGGCTTCAAACTTGGCATCGCAGTAGTTACAGTAAAAAGTGTCTGCTTGACGATGCCAACCTTGTTCCAACTCTTGTTGCGAGTAATTCGAAAGCATATTATCACCTCAATCAATAAACGTATCATAAACATGTTTACTATATTCGTCAACACTTTTATTTTTTGTTTATTGCAGTATCTGATTTTCGCCGGATTTGAGTACGGATGTTAACAGTGTTTTGTCACTGATCATCATGGCATCAACGCTCTGTCGCGGAGTCGATTTAATGCAAACACTTAGAGTCATTGTTAGCGAAATCAGTGATCAAAAAAAATAGGAATCAATATTCGAACATAATTGTCCGAATATTGATCCCTATTTGTAAGCCAGTAATTAAATTAGAATCCCGTCGCAATGATCGATTTCATGTTGAATAATCTGCGCAGTGAAATCGGAGAATGACGCCGTCTTTGTTTGCCAATCTGTTGTTTGGTAACGGACGGTAATGTTGCGGTAGCGGGTTGTTGGTCGTTGACCTGATAAGGACAAACAGCCTTCGGTAGTCTGATAAACAGCTTGTTTTTGAGTAATCACTGGATTAATCATCGGTACCAGCATTGGCCCGAGTTGGTAAGCAATGATGCGTTTTGTCTGCCCAATCATATTTGCCGCCATGCCAACACAATTGTCTTGGTGGGCCCGCAGCGTGTCGACAAGGTCAGCAACGATTTGTTGGTCAGCAGGTGTTGCCAGTTGGGAGACTTTTTTTAAACTATTGATGTTTTTATTGATGGGTTGAATCATAACGAACCTCTTTTAAATGACGAAGTAGCAGGCTAACAGCATTATTAGTCGTGACGACAGTGCGTTACTCATTGTGCTTTTTACCACGCACTACATGGTCCGCATGTTCAAGGGTCTCTGTGACGATGTCAAGAATGTGAGGATCGTCTAGCCGATAATAATTCGCCTTACCAACACGTTTGGCTGTGACCAACTGGTGCTTTCGAAGTAGCGCAAGCTGATGCGAAACGACCGATTGTTCTAAGTTAAGCAACGTGCTCAAGTCATTAACGTTTAATTCCTGTTGTTCCAAGACGTATAAAATTTGCAAACGTGAGGGGTTGCTGAGCAATTTAAAGATACGCGTCGATTCACTTAAATGAAATGAATCGATCAAGTTCGGTTTGTTGGAGTTTGTCATAACAATTCCTTTCATTTCATATGTTGAGTCTAGCATGTTCAGTTAATTGCGTAAATGTCAAAAGTCATTCAAAGGCGCGGTTTAAAGGTGAAAATGTTCAAATCGAGACAAACAAAAATGGCAAGTCTGACGCAATCGTCAAACCTGCCGTTTTGTTATTTTACAGAAGTTCTTTGTTAGTCCTTACCACGACCTGCTTGGAAAGATTCCCATCCCTCACTGGCGATAAAGTAAACCAGCACAAGTGCAGCCACAGAGTCGGCCCACCACCAACCGAACAGTGCGGTTAAAACGCCGCCAACTAATACAGTAGCAGCCATATAAGCACAGGTGATATTGCACATACCATCTTCCACTAAGGCATCTGAGTGAAGTGATTTACCTAACGCGCGTTTGCGTAAAGTTAGAAATGGCATCAAGATAACGGAGGCAATGGCGATTGCAATGCCGGAAAAGCTTTGGTCAGCAGCTTGATGTGTGACTAAATTAAAAAGCGAAACGCCAATGACATAGATGGATAGTAGCAGGAGAACCGAGCCAACGATTAGTGAGGAGCGACGTTCAGCACGATTAATTTCGCTCTGACTTGCGCCATTTGCTTCTTTACGTAAACGCCAAATCAGTGTGCTACCTGAAATGATTTCTAAAAAACTGTCCAATCCAAAAGCAATTAATAATATTGAATGTGCCGTAATACCGGAGTAAAGACCGACTAGGAATTCAAATGCCATCCATCCGGTCGAAAAGTATTCCGTATGAATGCTTCGACGAACAAGCATGTTTGAATCGGTATTATTTTGCATATTCTTTCTCCTCAATCGAGCAACCTAATCTGAAATCCTAATAAAGTTATTTAAGCATGTTATTCAATTCATATGTTGATAATAACATTATAACTTTGATTCGTAAATAACGATGTTAAGTGCTGAAAATGATCAAACAACGAATTCTCCGAAAAGAAGGAGGTAGCGCCTGAATTAATTTTATTGGTATGAAAAAACAAATGTGACGAAATTTTTTTGACGTGAACTAACGTAAAACACGAACTTTATTGGAAACCTAAGCCTAAAATAAAATAAAATCCTTTTTCTGGTATGAATCATTATAATTAGCTGTTAAAAGGACAAAAAGTGATTGCATTTTGATTTTGCAATGAGTACGATGTCTGTATTGAATACGAACGAATTAACCACTAATCGGTTTAATAATCCGTATTTATAAAAACATTTATGATGAGGTGACATAGTGGAACGGTTATTCGGATTAAAAAAGGCAGGAACCACGGTCAGTACAGAAATTGGTGCAGGTTTGACAACGTTTTTCGCCATGTCATATATCCTGTTTGTTAACCCTCAGATTCTTGGACAGACTGGAATGCCTGTTCAAGCTGTGTTTTTGGCAACAATTATTGCTTCTGTTGCCGGAACACTGGTTATGGGACTTGTTGCAAACGTTCCTTATGCGCTAGCGCCAGGGATGGGGCTCAATGCTTTCTTCACGTATACCGTTGTTATGAGTTTAGGCTTTAAATGGCAAGCTGCGTTAGCGTTAGTTTTCTTTTGTGGCATTATTAATATTCTGATTACCGTAACCAAAGTCCGTAAAATGTTGATTTCAGCAATTCCGATGAACCTACAATTGGCAATTAGCGGTGGGATTGGTGCCTTTATTGCTTATGCGGGTTTGAAAAACGCTGGTTTTTTAAAGTTCACTTCAGACGCTGGCAATATTTTATCGATTAACAATAAAGCATTTTCTGGAACACAAGAAACATTCCACCACGGCATTGAGACAGTTGTGACTGGCGGTGGCATCGTACCAGCATTACAAAACTTCAATAATGCCAGCATTGTGTTAGCATTGATCGGCTTAGTCATTACAGTTTTACTGAAGGTTCGCAAAGTTCCGGGCGCTCTGTTGATCGGGATTTTTGCAACAACGCTTATCGGCATTCCAATGGGCGTTACCAACTTACACTTATTTAGTGCCTTTACTTTCGGTGCGTCGGTGAAACAGTTAGGAACAACTTTCTTAGCAGCATTTTCGTCACAAGGAATGGGATCGTTATTTTCTGACAGTCACCGGATTATTTTAGTGTTAATGACCATTCTGTCGTTTAGCCTGTCTGATATTTTTGATTCACTAGGTACCTTTATTGGGACCGGCCGTCAAACCGGTATTTTTTCAGGTGAGGAAGAATTACGTTTGGAAGCCGAACCAGGTTTTAAGTCCAAACTGGATAAGGCATTGTTCGCCGATTCGATTGCAACAGGGGTTGGTTCTTTGTTTGGCACATCAAACATTACGACGTACGTGGAAAGTTCTGCCGGCATTGGTGCTGGCGGTCGCACGGGTTTAACAAGTGTCGTCATTGCCATTCTTTTCTTGGCTAGTTCCGTCCTTTCTCCCTTGCTGTCAATTATTCCTACGGCTGCAATTGCGCCATCGCTGATTTTAGTCGGCATCATGATGATGAGTTCATTCAATAAGATTCCGTGGGGCGATCTAGAAGAAGCAATTCCAGCCTTCATGACGTCATTGATGATGGCCTTTGCCTATAACATCACCTATGGGATTGCAGCAGGATTTATTTTCTACTGCTTGATTAAAACTGTAATGGGCAAGGCGAAGACGGTTCATCCATTGATCTGGATTGTGTCATTACTCTTTGTCATTAACTTCACGGTGTTGGCATTTATTTAACGCTTGAATTTACACTTTAAGTGCAACACTAATTAAATAAAGAATGGCCCATGGCCAAATTTCTGTAAAATGATGTTTGCGAAAACAATCATGAAAGGAAAGAACAAATGAATAATCGTCCCCGTAAATGTCTCGGATGGAAAACGCCTTATGAAATATTCTTTAATGTAGTGTTGCACTTAATTTGACAATTCAAGCGGTTAAAAATTGCCTGAAGATAGATTAACAAAACATCTGAGTCAGTATGGAAGGTACGAAATGATCATTAAAAGCAGAAAGGTCGGCAATTCAATTACTTTGACCCTTCCCGAAGAATTAAATGTGCCAGGAAATGTCGAGTTTGAACCTATCGTAGATAGTAAAGGCAATGTTTTTCTAAAAAGAATTTCGGAGCTCAATGAAGAGAGGGTTCGAGATATTCATCAGTTTATGGATCAGTTCAAACCGTTGATGGACAAACTCAAGGATAAATAATGCAATGTTATTTAGTTTGGATGCTAAGAATTTCATAGATAATAATTAAGTCGTGAACGTTTATTGATAGAAGTTAACTGGAAATAAAGGAGCGTTTGATGTTTTTAGCATTTATTTTGTTTTCGTTGGTGTGACTGGAGTGACCATGTATATTTTCGCGAAGATTAAATGAATAATATTTTGGGAGTGTTCTTGATAGAAATAACGCGATTGACCAGATTTTCTTTAGTCAGTTTGCCCAGTTACCGCAAGCGTGCTATATTAGGCTTACAAATTTAATGAATTCAAACCACCGCCGGGTGGGCACAGGGTGCAATTACTGATTTCGACAGGCTATAGAGAAATCAGCAGTCGCACTCTTTTTGTTTTCACGAGGAAATCAGGAGGATTTGGATATGGCATGGATTGAATTAATGATCGCAGGTTTGTTTGAAGTTGTGTGGGCGACGGCGATGAAATTGAGCAACGGTTTGACCAAAATGAACTATACGGTGGCGACGGTAGTGGGGATGATCATCAGTTTCTTGTTGCTGGCACGGGCCACGAAGAGTTTACCACTTAGCCTGGCTTATCCAATTTGGACAGGTGTTGGTGCTGTCGGTTCCATTATCGTTGGTGTTCTTTTCTTTGGTGATAAGATTCCGTTAGCGACATGGTTTTTCGTCGCACTACTGCTGATTGGGATTATTGGCATTAAAGTGACAGTGAGTGATTAGTTCATCGTTGATGATAGAGATTGTTTTTGAATAAAGGTAGATTGCAAATTTAATCCGAATTTTTGGACAAATTTGTCAGCATGATCTGATAAGGTGTTTGCCAGTCAAGTATTTTAAGTGGTCTCTGATTA
>NZ_WEZT01000018.1:0-34197 GCF_009863985.1 Furfurilactobacillus milii
TAGTGCTCAAGATTTAACGACGACGTTACTCCAAATTAACCAGCGACCGCTTAAAATACTCGACTGGCAAACACCGTATCAGGTTATGCTGACAAATTTTTCCAAAAATTCGGATTAAATTTGCAATCTACCCTATACTGAAATTTGGTACCAAAATCATTAGATTTTGTGTCATAATGATAAAAATCAGAATAGGAGTTTTTTTTATGAAATATTATTCAGATGAATTTAAAAACAACATCGTTAAGCTTTATCACAATGAAAATCGTTCAAAGAAATCCTTAGCCAATGAATATGGGGTTCATCCAACCACCATCAGTCATTGGATCAAGCGGGCCAAATTAGTTGAACTACCTGACGGTGGCGTAACGAGTGTTGAAGCCTTCAAGCAACTACAGAAAGAAAACCAGCAGTTAAAAGAAGAAAATGAAATTTTAAAAGCAGCGGCGGTGTTACTGGGAAGGCATTAGGCAAAGTTAAAGCCATAGACTTTATCAACGAACAATTATGTAAACACCGCCTCTGGATAATCTTGAAAGCCTTAGGGCTTTCTAAAAGTACGTATTATCATTGGAAACACTATCAGACAAGTCGTCATGATAAACAAGATACGATTTTAAAAAGCCAGATCTTTGAAATTTGGAAAAATAATTATAAAGCCTATGGTTACCCTCGGATCACAATTGCCATGAGAAGCCTTGGTGTAGTCATTGGCCCCAATCGTGTCTACCGATTAATGCAGGAGTTAGGCATTCGATCACTAATGGGGCGGCGCTTTAAGAAGCCAGGCACTCATGTAGATTATTCCCAACGGCCTAACTTGATTAAGAACCATCCAATTGGAACTATTTGGCGTGCTGACATAACCTACCTAGAACTAAGACCAGGCACTTGGGTTTATCTAAGTACCATCTTTGACCAAGCTAGTAAGCAAATCATCGCTTTCAACATTGGCAAGGAGATGGCATCGAAACTGATTATTAAGACATTGTTGCAAGCCTTGAGCAGGGCTTCTAAGCCAACCTTTTTGCACTCTGATATGGGTTCACAATACACCAGTATTGCTTATGAAGGCCTGTTAAAGCGGCACCTGATTAGGCATTCATATTCCAAACAAGGTTATCCATATGATGACGGTCCGCTCGAAGCTTTCCATTCGCTACTTAAACGAGAATTTATTTTTCAAACACGTTTTACTAGTTTTGAGGACTTAGTCCTCAGAGTTGAAAATTACATTAACTGGTATAACACCGAAGGAATTAGGATAAACGGCTAATTTTTTTAGTACCAAAACTTGACGTAGGAGCAGTTCTTGTGGTTAAGATTATAGACAATGTTGTTGTTGTGCTTGCCAACTATGTGTTTAGCAAGCTGTTTGTCTTTAGATTCCGATGAAGTTAACGCTGAGTTAATACGGATTGGAGCGTTCTGGGTGTGAAGTTCACTAATTTAAAACCAAAAACAAGACGTGACGGATATTATGTTTTAGCATTCATCATCCCATTGTTTTTTATGATTGGTATTTTCGTGGGATTACATACATATCCGTTTGGTAATAATACCGTTGTGTCGGGTGATTTTAATAATCAGTATCTGGCACTTTTTTCCTACCTGAAGAATGTTCTTACTGGCCGCGATAGTGGCCTATATTCTTTATCCATGGGATTAGGTGGCAATGCATTTGGTGTTTTAACTTACTATTTGTTGAGTCCGTTTAATTTACTGGTTGTTTTTTTCTCGAGGAATCAGTTTCCCCTCTTTGCTACGCTGACGACTTTACTCAAAATCTCGTGCATTGGTCTTACAATGTATACTTATCTTGTTCGTGCGCAGATTTTGCAGCGGTTCCGTAAAGGCGTTTCTGCCAAGCTTATTGCAAGGTCAGCGTTAATTTTTTCCTCTGCGTTTGCACTAATGGGGTACGTAATAGCCTATAAAGAGTGCATCATGTGGCTGGATGCGATTATTCTTCTACCACTAATGCTTCTGAGTATTGAGAGAATAATTTTACGCGGTAAAATCGGTTTTTACATCGTGTGTTTTTCTTTGGCCGTGATAACAAATTACTATTTTGGTTATATCATTGGCCTCTTCTCCGGACTCTGCGTGCTCGGATGGATATTGTACAGTCTGTACGCCAAGAAGCATGGAGTTATTAAGGTTATTGCTCTATATGCTTTTGCCAATATCGTTAGTTTGCTGTTAACAGCTTTTGTCATTGTACCCAGTTTTTTATCCACGCTAGGAATAGCAAAGAATTCAAGCCATTCATACCGACCGGTTTACATTGCTGCTAACGTTATTGTTCAATTATTCCAGACCAATCCGGGTGTGAATAATACTCCACTTGTTTTTGCCGGGGCCGTTGTAGTGGCATGTGTGATTTTATTTTTCGTCAATAGCAAGATTCGTCTGACGGACAAAATGATTGTCGCGGCCGGACTGATATTCATGTTTGTTTCTTCATGGTTGGATATTCTCTATTTGGTTTGGCACGTTATGGCCTGGCCCAACGGTTATGTACAAAGAGAAGCCTTTTTGATACCGTTTGTGTTGTGCATCATTGGCTTCATAGGCCTAGTTAGTATTTTGTCGGCAGGTAAAGAAACCAGACGTAGATCGGCAATATCCGCTTTCTTCGTTTTTTTATTTATCAGTGGGATTGCTACATCGGATGCGGCACTCAAGTATGTTTTTATAGCAATTGTCTTAGCCATGATAACGTATGTCATTGTGGGATTTTCTCCAGCAAGAAGAATTGCGGTAGTTCCGGTCTTTGTTCTCGTGATCAGTCTGTGTAGTTTGTTTGTGGTGGATTTTAAACTACAGTCAACAATTGCTGGTTATAGCATGAAATATTCCGAGTACAGTAAATTTGACCAGACAACGACTAGCTTAATCGCTAAAGGGACTTCTGGCGATACAGGCGTATATCGTATTGGCAATCGTTATCAGGCCAATGACAACGACCCATTGCTTTTTGGGTACGCAGGTCTTTCTAATTACGTCTCGCAACAGCCAACTGAGGTTACAGACTTCTTATCCACTTTGGGGTATGATCAGAAGCATACTTGGAAGCGGTGTTCCAATTACAACAACGGCTCCACGCTATCAATGGACCGGCTGTTAGGTGTTAAGTATTCTTATGGCAACACGTCCAGTGAGTATTCAAGTCAGATTAATCGTATAAATGCCTCTATGGGTGGAGATAATAATATTTTAAATGTTCCTGTGGCTACGGGTATCTCTGTGGTCAAACAAGGCAAGGGGTATATCACCAAGGACAAAGAGGCTTTTCCCGTTGCATTTCGTGTGAACGGAACGAATATTGCGGGCAATTTAGTCGCAAATTACGATACAATGCATGATACGTTTACAGTACAAAATAATTTGTGGAACAGGTTGTATCCCGATTCGTTGATGTTCCAGCACCAATTAGTTCAACAAACGGACAGCAAAGGTGTGTATTCGGTATTAGTATCTTCTTCGGGCAATGCCTACATGTATATTCCTACCACTCGAGGCATTGATCCTAAATCTGTTGACGTATATGTCAATGGTAAAAAGGTCAGTCAACTATTTGTAAATGATACCGAGAACGGTATTGTTTATCTCGGACATTTTGACAAGGGCCAGCGGGTTAATGTTTCCTTTGGCAATCATGGTTCCAAGAAGGACAAGGGCGACAATGTTGAAAACACGCCAATTGTTGTTACTGAGAACAACACGGTATATGAACGAGCATACAGATTGATGGCATCTGCGGGCGTTAGCAAGCAACAGGTTAAGGACGCCCAAATCACTTTTTCCACGGATGCTCACTTTGTAAAGGGCAATGTCGTTATCACGGTACCGTATGATTCGCACTGGGAAGCATATGTTGATGGGAAAAAAGTTACCACGAGTAGGGCGTTAGGTGAGCTAATGGCAGTTAATGTTAGTCAAGGGGCACACCGGATTGTGCTAAGATATAATGTCCCTGGGTTAAAATTAGGTATTGCTATGGCTATTGTAGGTCTCGCTCTCATTGTTGGATTCGAATCGATTTCGATGTATCGTAGACATCGGGAAAACAATCACAAATAAACTAGTTTGTGGAAGGAAAACAAGATATTGACTGATTTTGCAGCTATTATTCCTTGTCATAACGAGGCAGAAAATGTCCCGCTGATATACGCTGAGCTCAAAAAGACATTTGCTAAATTACCTGACTACAGATTAATCACGTGGTTCATAAACGATGGGTCCACAGACAAAACGTTGATGGCCATCAAATTGCTACAGTCTGAAAATTCGAATGTGCATTACATCGACATGTCACGTGCGTTTGGCAAAGAAGCTGGTATGTACGCGGGCTTATCAACTGCTAAGGCAGACTTATATTGTATTTTGGATGCTGACCTGCAGGATCCGCCGTCCATGATTCCTGAGATGTTGAAAGGAATCGATGATGGTTTCGATGTGGTTGGCGCAGCCCGTACCAATAGGGAAGGCGAACCACCAATCCGCTCTTTTTTTGCCAACATGTTCTACAAGATTATTAATGCTGTCAGCTCAACCCCAATTATTCCGGGGGCAAGGGACTTTCGTGTAATGACCAAGCAGGTCGTTCAGGCAGTATTGTCGCTCTCAGAAAGCCAGCGGTTCAGCAAGGGCCTGTTTAGCTGGGTGGGTTTCAAAACTAAGTACCTGCCATATAAAAATGTTGAACGGCAGCATGGTAAGACGAGCTGGAACTTCATGAGTCTGCTCAATTATTCACTTGACGGCCTAGTAGACTACTCCGACGCCCCGCTCACATTAGTATCAGGACTCGGATTGGTCAGCTTTATCGGTGCGACCATAGCGTTAATTTTTATCGTTATCAGAGCGGCAATTTATGGTGATCCTACCGCGGGATGGCCATCAATGGTATCAATTATGCTTATGATGGGTGGCCTCCAACTGCTTGCTATCGGTATTGTGGGTAGGTATATTGGCAGAATTTTCTTAGAGGTAAAAAAGCGGCCAATATATATTGCTCGCAAAATAGAGTAATCAAAAATTCCCGTTACGAGATCGCAATGAACGATGCGACCCGTAGCGGGAATTTTTGGAAGTTTGTCAAATGGTGTTGAAGGATAGTTTTTCATCCTTCAACACCATTTGACAAACTTCCAAAAATAAAAGGTCGGCGGTTGGAAATACCGGCTCCCTTTCAGTATAACCTATTTATCGGCATGCAAAGCTAATGTGTCAATTCGTTTAAAGAAGGCATCATGATCCACAGTAGTCACTAAGGTTACGGGCCGACCAGTCGGTGTTTCAAATGTTCGCCCACGACCAGGGCCTTCAGTTAAAACATCACTGGTGACGCGTTTAGTTGTGACGATTTCGGGAAACTCGCTGGCAACAGTCGTTAGCACATCCCATAAGAAGTAAGTAGAGTTTGTCTCAAAGTGTTGTAGAGCGGGCACCAAGGCATAACCTTGGCCAATAAAGTCAATTGCAGGATGCTGGCGTAATGTTGCCCAGTGCTGGCGAATGGCCGGGGTCAATGGGACTTGACGAGTGCTTTCAAGTCCAACCATTTGGATAGTGAGGTCACTATCCCAGACAGTCTTAACGGCCTGCGGGTCCCAATAAGCATTCCACTCAGTAGTCCCGTCTTGTTCAGGTTCGGCAACATTGCCACGACCATCAAAGGTCCCCCCCATCCAGTATAGTTGTTCAATTTTGGCCGTAATTGACGGGTCTGCCTGCAAGGCTCGTGCGAGATCAGTTAAAGGGCCTGTCATGACCAGAGTAGTTTTCTCCGAGGTAGCCTGGAGCTTGTCAACGAGATCTAAATGTGCCGGCTTGGGCGCAACGGGCGTAACGATGGTTCCCGACTCATTTAGAATCGGCAGGGCATCTAAGCTAAAGGCATCTAGCCGCCATTCTTTCGGGAATGGGTGAACGCCGCGAGAGTCAGAGGCGGCGACCTCTAGGTGAGTATCGTGACCGAAACGATCGATGACTTTACGGGTAGCTGCTAGGGCTGGCTCTAGGTAGGAATCGGCACCAACCACACCAACGCCAGTTAAATGGACATCTGACATTTGTAACAGCAGTAGTAGTGATACTAAATCGTCGACACTTCCGTCATGATTAAAATACACGTTACGCATCTGAAATCGCTCCTTTTATTTACGAACATTATTGTTTTGATAGCATATCATAGTTCGCATAATAGCAAAAGCACCAATAGTTTGCAAGTAAAGTCGATGATGGATTTAGTTAGGGTTAAGGAAGCGCGTGTATACTGGATTCTAAGTTGATTAATAGGAATCAATAGAGAGGATGACGGATCTATGCAACCAGCCCGTAAAGAACCCAGACGCTGGCGGGTCTAGAATTTTTGGTGTTGGAAAGTATTTCCATTCCAAAAGTACTAGGCCCTAATTTAAAAAGCCATTGATAATGGATCAAAAACGGCCACTAGGGTATACCCTACTGGTCTTTTTTATTTCTGTGCTATACTAGGAATTATAAGTGTTCATTAGAACTGTCCAAAGGAGAATTCGAAATGGCTAAAATCAAGATCAGCTCCTAAAAGATGGGTTTGTGGTAAACACCATTTTAAAGGAAGCTGATCTTTTTTGTCCGAACAGCGTTCGGATTAATTTTACAATCTACCTTATCAACAGACATGATGGCCACGGAAATTAAAACGATTGCGGACAAAAAATTGCTTTTACCCAAGGGCTATCTTTACTTAATTTATCCAAAATTAAAAAATAAACTTAGTTTGCCTGGGATTCATCGCGATGTTCTTTTCCCCGCTCTCAACGTTGATGAGGACAGCGGTGCGGTAGCTGATACTGGCCTTAAGTTTTCGCGGATGGTGAGTTTTGATGACAACTATACAGCCGTGGGATTAACTTGGCTGGCAAGCAATCCTCGTCGTGCTGACAATCCATCTGGTCGCGTAGCAACTTATGAAGATCGGTTGAGCGAACTCAACAACTAATCAGTGCAGATAATGATGCCCATCAAGCCTTCGATACGTTGACGCCTGGCTATCAGCGTTCTTGGGCACGTTATGTATTTAGTCCCAAAACATCTGCAACTCAACAGGCACACCTTCAACAAATGATTACCTTGTTGAAGGAGGATTACGCATCAGTTGAATTGTGGCACCAAGGAAAAAAACGTCACTAAAAATTTTTCAAAAAAATATGCGCCACGTTTCAAACTCGTAAACGTTGTCACATCAATCGTTTACAAACGTTAACACCGAAATTTCCGCGTTTCGCAACTATTTCATTAAGTCTTTTTAAGCTTACTTTTAGGTAACGTCGGTATATTATAAGCATCGAAGGAGTTCATACCCCTCACTCCTCCGACGTAATGTATCTCCCCCCAGATATGTTAAGACTCTCTCTAGAATGATGGCTGACCTAGGATTCCCCGATCCTAGGTCAGTTTCTTTTTGTCTATTTTTATTGGCACGTCTTAAATTGAAAAGACTGGCAGAGACCCCAGAACAGTAATATCATCCCTCGTTGCTGCTGTTCCCTCGGCCAAAATCGCACATTTACAAACAACATTGGCATCAACTTTAGCCATTAAATTTTCTGCTGCAGTCAATGAACCTCCAGTCGAAATCACATCGTCCACTAAGAGTATTCGTTTGTCAGTAAGTCGAAGAACATCATTACCATCTAGCACTAACGTTTGTGACTCATTTGTCGTAATTGACTTTACAGGAACACTTATTGGATGAGCCATGTACCCCTTTACACTTTTGCGAAGGACAACATAGTTCTTACGATGCGTTATTTTGCTTATTTCTTCGGCTAACGGAATACCTTTGCTTTCCATTGTGACGATTTCATCAAACGGTTCAGTTATTCGTTTGACAAGTTCAGCGGCTGCATAACTAGCCATTTCTGTATCCCCGAGCAGAACAAACGATGCGATTGCAACAGTCGAACTAATCGGAATAATCGGCAACTTTCTTTTTAGAACCCCTATCGTAACTTCATAACTTTTTTCCATCCTCATAACCCCAATCTGATTATTGGCAAAATAAATTTGAAAATGGCCCCTGTCAATAAGCCTGACATTGGATCAACTAATGCTGTGACAATCAATGTCAACGCGGAAACCGATGCACCAGATCCTTTCAACGCTAATGCAGCATTCTCTGGAAAAATAATCACGGCTCCCAAAATTAGCAGAAATCCTGCAATTGAAGCAGCTGGTACATATTTACCCAATCGTGGTAACCAACCGGAAAATAATAAAAGTGCCATTAGTAACATCATCAATATTCCAGAAACAACTGGTTCTGGTGCGCTTGCGGTCGCCGAAATAATACTTTCTACTGGCGCCCCACCAAGTAAACTCGTTCCCATATCAGCAAAGGCCTGAGTCCCCGTCAGAATATTCAGGTTCACCGGATTTGGCTTAATGCCTGTTAGCTGCCCAGTTAACAGCCCGTATGAAATGTTCGCGCCAATATTCAAACAAGCTAAGCTTAGCGCTCCCCGAATCACTCGCAGATTAACCATTGGTTTCAAGAAGTGAAAGCGCCGCTCTACAACGTATTGTGGCAGTTCCACCCGATAGTGAGTGCCATAAACGGCCACTAAGCTTGATGCAATGACGGATAAAACAATTGTCCAAACCAGGTCCTTCGTTAATAAATATGTCAGCACAGCAACGCCGACAGAAGTGCCACCAGCAATTCGTTCGTTTTTAACCATTGTCAAGCTGATCTTGCTAAGCATTAAACCAACGCCTGCCATCATACCCGCGATGATACCATTTCCTAAAACATGTACGATACTCGTTAAAGTACCTGTCAAACCAATAACTAACATAATGATGGAACCACCAAAAATGATCGACGACCGTTCTCGGTGTGTTTGACCTAAACGACTTAATAAGCCTAATGACTCGGCCTGAAATGAAATAGGCGCAACTGATCCGACTGCGCCATTCACTAATGCGCCAAAAACGAAGGAAAAGGATGTTGGAAAAATGGCGAATCCCAGAGTCATGGCCATAATACCTTGCGGAATCCCATTCAGAACAACGCCCATTGCCGCCATTAAATCAGCCAACCAATGCATGTAAATACCCCCGGATTATCATTCTGTATGTTTGGCGTAATGATATCAGACCATAAACTAGTGTCGAAAATGCCGAACACCTGTCGTCACCATTGCAATGCCAAGTTCGTTGGCCTTATCAATAGAATCTTGATCACGGATGCTACCACCCGGTTGAATTATTGCATGAATACCATGCTTAGCCGCATATTCAACACAGTCGTCCATCGGGAAAAAGGCATCACTAGCTAACACGGCCTCGTTAAATCGAGGCTGTTTTTTTGCGGCGCTAATAGCTAGTTCCACTGAACCAATACGATTCATTTGGCCGCAACCAATGCCCAATGTCTGATCAGCAGTAGCTACAACGATGGCATTACTCTTAACATGTTTCACAACAGTTTGTGCAAACTGAAGCGCTTTTAGTTCTGCCTCAGTTGGCTGAATTTCTGTTACAACGGTCATATCAGTAATTGCTTCAGTCTGAAGATCTTTATTTTGTAAAAGCAACCCACCTGTTACAGAAATCGCCTCAAGTTCACCTGGTTGTGCTTTTCCTAATCCGATAGTTAGCAATCTGACGTTCTTTTTCTTAGCCAAAATTGCATAAGCATCATCATCAAACGCAGGCGCCATGATAATTTCTAGAAACAAGGCGTGCATCTTTGTCGCTGTGGCGAGGTCGACCGATCTATTCAGCGCAACAATGCCACCAAAAATCGACATTTTATCTGCACTGTATGCTTTGTCCCATGCCTGCTCGATATCATCTCCGAGACCAATGCCACACGGATTCATATGTTTGACGGCCACCACTGCTGGTCGATCAAATTCACTAAGTGCGGATAAAGCTGCGTCAGCGTCTTTAATATTATTGTAGGAAAGTTCTTTACCATGAAGCTGGTTAGCAGATGCAAGACTTATTTTCGAAGGATATTCCTTTGTATAAAAAGCAGCTTGTTGATGTGCATTTTCACCATAACGAAGAGCTTGGCGCTTCTGATAAGTCATCGTTAATTTTTCTGGGAAGGGTTCAGGATTTAGATAATGTGCAATAGCTGCATCGTAGGCGGCAGTAATGGAAAAAACTTTTGCTGCCAGCTGACCGCGTAACGTCGCATCTTCGGACTTAATGCCGCTCAGTACGGCTGAATAATCGCTCGGATCTGCAACAGCCCAAACATCTTTAGCGTTCTTCGCGGCCGCCCTCAGTGCCGTCGGACCACCAATATCAATTTGCTCAATTGCTTCGGTATGTGAAACACCCGGTCGATTTATCGTTTCAGAAAATGGATATAGATTGATGCACACAACGTCAATCGGTTCAATATCGTTTTCAGACAACGTTTGCATGTGTTCAGCTTTATCGCGCTGCGCAAGAATTCCTGCATGAATGCGGGGATGGAGCGTTTTAACCCTTCCATCAAGCATTTCAGGAAATTTTGTCACTGACTCTACGCTAATAACTGGCACCCCAGCGGAGCTTAGATGACGTGCAGTACCGCCTGTTGAAACAATTTCAAAACCCAAGTCAACCAAACCACTGGCAAAATCCACAACTCCTGTTTTATTGAATACACTAATCAATGCACGTTTCACCTTAATATCTCCTTATCATCAAATGAGTGACTAACCTTTCTAATTAATTTCAAACATTTAAATAAAGTTCGTGTTTATAAAAGCATCCGCTAACTCGTTTCCAAGTTAATAGAGGAATTCTATCATTGCACATTTCTTAAATCAACGATAAATATTAACTATTACGTTAGGTATTAATTGTATAGTTCGTATTTTACAAATATATTAATTGTTATGATTCTATTTTTATTGGTTACCAAAAAGTGCCTACTTGTTCTTTAACTGAGAACCAACTAACCTGATGATTGAAAAAAGACAGGAGATTATGACATATGGATTTACAATTAACGCACAAAATCGCTCTCGTAACAGGTTCAACCAAGGGAATTGGTAAGGCTATTGCTACTGAATTAGCTCGGGAAGGGGCCACGGTTATTATCAATGGCCGCAGTCAGAAGAGTGTTTCAACGGCAATCAGCGACATTACCGAAGCTGTCCCAGATGCTTCTTTGCAACCGGCACCGTTTGATCTAACAACATCTGACGGTCGCACAGCATTGGAAGAAAAGTTTCCAACTCTGGACATCCTTATCAACAACCTAGGTATTTTTGGCACCATGGATTATTTCGACATCGATGATGAAACTTGGAATAGCTACTTTAACACCAACGTTTTAAGCGCTAATGACCTCGTGAAATTTTATTTACCAGGGCTGATGAAAGCTGATTTCGGTCGGGTTATCTTTATCGCTAGTGAGGCCGCCATCATGCCATCCCCAGAAATGCCGCAATATAGTATGACTAAGGCCATGCAACTGAATCTATCCAAAAGCTTAGCCAACGTCACTCGTGGTACTAACGTTACGGTAAACACCGTTATGCCAGGGTCCACACTGACTGAGGGCGTGGTCGATTTTATTAACGATTTGTACCCTGACCCAACGCAAACGTTTGAAGAAAAAGAACGTGAATACATGGCCAAGAATCGACCAACATCAACGCTTGGCCGACTCATTCGCCCAGAAGAAATTGGCAAACTTGTCACCCTTGTCGCTAGTCCTGCCGTTGGTGGCTTTAGTGGCAACGCTATCCGTATGGACGGCGGGATCGTGCCAACGATATTCTAATCACAGTGGGCGAGGTGCACGTTTTGCGGTACAATTAACCGAACGTTTTAATGAAACCGTGAAGAAAGTGAGTGCTGCTCGTGTATTATTTTCTTGCTCAGTTACTGGCCGTTGGCTATGTCGCTGCTTGTCTGGTAACCACTGTCAAAGCATATTCTGACCCCAAAGTGTCTACTCACATTGCGATGTGGTGGTCCGCCGTAACTATCGTAATGGCACTCACGCTTGCCAGTTGGGTCTTTCTTGTCGTCGGCAGTCTCGCCTCACTTGAATTGGCTTATCAAACGGACCGGTTCAAGGGTCTCATTCGTTGGTGGCCATTAATTGGTCGAACAGCCTACGTTGTGGTAACCATCGCGCTTTACCTTCGTTTTGGTGTACCAAACTTTAAATAGTCTAAAAAGCCTGATTTCTCACAGTATTGGTTGAGAAATCAGGCTTTTGAATTTAACTCATATTGTTACACGTGAAACTAAAATTTTTTCTGCCTAGTCATTATCTGGAATTTCCTTCGCATTTTGCAAACGAAAGGCCTGCGTCACTGCAACCAGTAATAGACACAAGCAAATGCCGAAACCGACTTGAATCCCGACTCGCGAGTTTGGTACATGTAAACGGGCATCAGTAATCGTAATAGCAGCCACAATTAATGCCGTTCCCATCGTTGCGGCTACCTGACGTAATGTATTAAAAATTGCGACACCATCGGGAAGTTGCGCTCGTTTAAGATAAACTAACGAATGCGTTTGTAACGGAATCAGCATCAGTACCAAACCTGACTGTCGAACCGCCTGTCCTAACGTCACCATCCAAATCGATGACTGTGCACCAATCAACATTTGTAACAGCGTTCCACAAAGGTCAATTGTAAGTCCGATGAGCACTAAATGTTTGATTTTGAAACGATCATAAAATTTGCCACTGGTAGACGACATAAAGCCGGTAATTAGTGCCCCAGGTAAAATAACCAGTCCAGACACGAGCGGGCTCCTATGCATGCTATTTTGGACAAGCAGCGGTAATAAGATCGTATTACCATACATTGTCGCGATAATCAGTGAATTAATCACTAGTGCAAACGTAAATTGACGTGTTTTAAAAACGTTAAGGTTTACCAGCGGTTGCTTCGTTCGCAATTGTAACCAAACGAATAATAGCCAGAAAACTATCGCTGCTACTAAGGATAAGCTAATCAGTAACCCTTCTCCCGACAGCAACTGGCTGACGTTTGATAATGCCCACAATAAGAACCATAGGCCTAAACTAATCAGCATTAACCCTCGGTAGTCAAAGGACAACGCCAAGCTATGCGACTCTGCTGGTAACGCCTTAAATGCCACAACCAACACGCCTGCCAAAAATGGAATTAGTAAGATAAATAAATACCGCCAAGAGAAGTAGGTCAAAATGATGCCTGACAGTGTCGGACCAATAATGGGCGAAAAATTGAATGCCAATCCGATAAAGCCCATCACTGACCCCTGCTTACCTTTGGGCGCATAACGAATCGCCATGACATTTACCAGCGGCACCATGACACCTGCTCCAACGGCCTGAATCATGCGTGCAAACACGACCAGCCAAAAAGATGGTGCCATCGAGCCCAGAATCGTCCCCACCAAAAAAACACTGGTGAAACCAAGAAACAGCCGTCTAAATGAAAACCGTTTAATTAAATAGGCACTAACTGGAATCATCAGTGCGTTAATTAGCATATAACCATTGCTAACCCATTGGACTTGTTCGGCTGTAACGTGAAACGTCCGCATTAAAATTGGCAATGCAATGTTCATCAGTGTGGAGCATAGTAAGCTCCAAAAAGCACCAAAGGTTAAAATCGTCAGTGAAATTTTTTCTTGTCGTCGCAACTACACAATCTCCTCGAATATAAGCATAATTATATTTATTGTACGTGGTTCTGACCTCAAATTCACTGACAATTCTGGAAATAGTGCTATAAACACAATTGGCGGCGACTCTATTCAGAGTTGCTGCCAATTGTTTGAGTATTTATTTTTTAGCCAAATTTAATACTGCGTCGTTTTATGATACATCAATCGACGAATGACAATCACCATGATCCATGTTAACGCAATGGCAACTGCCGCAAAGCCAAACAAAAATTTGTATGAAGTTGCATCAATTAGGACACCACCTAGAAGTGGACCAATCGCCCGACCAGCAGCGGCGGATGCATTAACAGCACCTTGGTATTTCCCCTTCACATCTAATGGGGTCAACTGATTGACGATCGCCGGAATCGCTGGAAAGGCCGTCGCTTCGCCAAGTGTTAATACAGCAATGGCAAGGACAAACCCAATATACTGTTTAACAAAGAGCAGAATAACAAATGATATTGCAACTGCGGCAATTCCGGGGATGATTTGATAATATGGATTGCGAATGCGATCGCCAAGAAAATTGACGCCCATTTGAAAGACAAGAATAAGCCCGGCGTTGATCGTCCATAACAAACTGTATTTTGTCAGTGGAATCCCTTGATCAGTCATATAAACTGCCATGTTTGATGTCCATTGTTCATACATAATCCAAATGACAATCAGTGTAGCGAAGAACGTCCAGATGATAATCAAATTAGGTTTAGGCAACTTGATTTTGCTCTTAGTCTGCTTGGCGTGGGCAGCATGGGCCCGTACACTATCTACATTAAATTGAGTCATCGCGATGAAGAAGTAGGCCGCATACATTGCCGCTGTGATAATGAATAGATATTGAACGCCGTGTTCATAAACAAAACCAACCATCATGGTTCCAAAGACAACCCCAAGGTTTTGCATAAAGTAGATCATGTTGAACACATATCGACCATCACGACTTTTAATGGTTGTTCCCAAAGAATTAATCAGCGTGATCAAAAGCCCACTACCAAAGCCCATAAATACAAGACCTATTGGAAAGGCCGGCCACCCATGCCAAAAGATCAAGAAGGCCGTGGCAATAAACTCATAAACTGTCGCAATCAACGTCAGCTTATAAGCATCAACACGATCAAACAGCCAGCCACCTAAATAAGCACCAATGATATTTGCAGTTGAGTTAAACAACAATACGAGACCAACAACTGTCAATGATTCATGAAGAGCATCATGAATATAGATGGTTGTCAGTGGCCAAATAAAACTTTGTCCCATATTGTTGAGCAGCCCGGCAACTAATAACCACGGCAGCTTAATTTCTTTCCCAGTAACTTGTTGTTGCATCGGTCTTCCCTCCAAATTTATTTCCTCGGAAATAATGATTGATTAATACTGATAAACGGGTGTACATCGTCATCGATGCACGCCCGTTTATTGGTTGTCACTTTAGTTTTGCGCGTTATACGCAATGTTTGAGAACTTGTTATAAGACTTAACAAATAGTAATTTGACAGTTCCCCGGGCACCAGAACGGTTCTTTTCAATAATGACTTCAACTTCCCCAACGTTTTGATCCTCGTCATCACGCGGATCGTTGTCATTATCCTCATCATCGTTGTCACGTTCATAGTAGTCATCACGGTACAGGAAGGCAACAATATCGGCATCCTGTTCGATTGAACCAGATTCACGAATATCAGATAACACTGGTCGTTTATCCTGCCGTTGTTCCAAACCACGAGATAGCTGTGACAAAGCAATAACTGGCACACGTAATTCCTTAGCCAATTTTTTTAACTGACGGGAAATATCAGAAACTTCTTGTTGCCGGTTTTCTTTGTTCCCACCTTCAATCAACTGAAGGTAATCGACAATAATAATCCCTAGATCATGTTCTTTGGCCAAACGACGGCACTTTGCACTGATTTCAGCCATCCGGTTACCTGGTGTGTCATCAATGTAAACGCTGGTCTTAGATAGCGCGCCCATGGCCACAACGAGGTTCTGCCATTCTTCATCAGTTAGCTGACCTGTTCTCAAATGGTTTGCATCGATACTGCCCTCAGCACAAAGCATCCGGTTGACTAATGATTCAGCACCCATTTCAAGACTGAACAAGGCCACCGTTTTATTCGTCTTTGTCGCCACGTTTTCGGCGATATTCAGAACAAACGCCGTTTTACCAACACCAGGACGGGCAGCAAGAATAATCAATTCATCATCATGGAATCCAGTCGTCATCTTGTCTAGTTCATGGAAGCCGGTAGCCAACCCGGTAATTTCATCACCATTCTTCGATAACTCATTAACCGTATTCATAGCCTGATTTAACACATCCGCAATCGGCTTAAAACCACCGCTATTGCGATCATCGGCCACCTTCATGATTTCCGTCTCGGCATTTTCAAGCAGTGTCGAAACATCATCCTCTTCGTTATATGAACGGGTAACAATGTCTGTCGCCGTCTTTATCAATCGACGTAGCAAAGCCTTCTCTTGAACAATCTTGGCATAGTAAACGACGTTAGCCGCAGTTGGCACTGCCTGTGCCAGCTCGGCAATGTAAGTCACCCCACCAACGTCATCAATTTGTGCGTTGGCAGTCAGGGCATCATTAACTGTCACGGCATCAACGACTGTACCGTTATTATTCAAATCAATCATCGTTTGAAAAATAATCTGATGCGCTCGACGGTAAAAGTCCTCAGCTTGGAGATATTCCATCGCTTCAGGCATGGCGTCATTACTTAAGAAAATGGCCCCCAATACGGCCTGCTCTGCTTCAATGTTTTGTGGCGGGGTTTGTTCCCGCAAATCTACATTATCCATGCTATCTCCACTTGATTCTGAACCAAAATAACAAAACGCACCATTTCCCGGGAAATAGTGCGGTCAAAATGCCTTAATAACTATTGTTCAACCACGTGCACACGAATCTTCGCGGTCACTTGGCTGTGTAGTTTAACTGGTACATTTGTATAACCGAGCACCCGAATTGGATCCGGCAATTCGATCTTGTGCTTATCTAACTTAATATTGAATTGTTGATTTAATGCCTGAGCAATCTGCTTTGAAGGAATTGAACCAAATAGACGACTATCTGAACCAGCTTTGGCCTTAATTTCAACAACTGTTTCATCAGCCTCTAATTTCTGTTTCAATTCCTGAGCCGTTGCTAATTCAGCTGCTTCTTCGCGAGCTTCAGCACGTTGCTGGCCTTTTAATTGGCTCATAGCAGTAGCGGTTGCCGCTTTTGCCTTACCTGTCTTAATCAAAAAATTTTGAGCAAACCCATCTGGTACTTCTTTGACCTCACCGCGCTTGCCACGACCACGAACATCCTGCGTAAAAATAACTTTCATCGTTGTTACTCCTTTGCATCCTGTGTCGCTTCTGCCGCCTGATTATTGAGAATGTTCAATAATTCTTGACGAACTTCAGTAACACTTTGATTTTCAATCTGTGTGGCTGCGTTTTGTAAATGACCGCCACCGCCCATTTGTTCCATGATGACCTGCACGTTAACCTCACCAGTAGAACGAGCAGAGATACCAACCCGGTTGTCAGCACGTTGGGTGATAACAAACGAGGCTTCAACACCTGCCATATTTAGCAATGAATCAGCAGCTTGGGCTGCCGTTACTGAATCGTATGTGGTACCGTCTTCTCCAGCGATTAACGCCACGTTCTCATTAATCAGTTCAACTCGACTAATGAGGTGATTACGTTGCATGTAACTGTCCGGATTTTCCTTATTAAATTGAACAATCAGCTCTGCATCAGCACCAGCTGACCGCAAATAGCTAGCTGCGTCAAACGTTCGCGTACCAGTATGGCTCGTGAAGTTTTTAGTATCAATTTCAATCCCGGATAGCATTGCTGTCGCTTCAATTTTGTTCATTGCGTTTGCTTCCTGTGGTTGATACTCTAACATCTCTGTAATCAACTCACAAGTTGAACTTGCATAAGGCTCAATGTAAACCAAAATTGGGTTTTCAGGGAATTCTTCACCCCGTCGATGATGATCAATAATCACAGTTCGATTCTGAAGCTTGTCATACACACTCTCAGCCATCGACATGGATGGCTTGGAATGATCCACCATAATCAATAAACTTTGATCAGTGGCCCGATTAGCAGCATCTGCCGGCGTGATGATTGCATCTTTTACTTCTGAATAATTATCAATGGACTGTAACAAACGTTGAATATCAGAATGGGACTGTTGTGCCTCATCCAGAATAATCCAACATTTCTTACCGTTCATCTGTGCAATCCGTCTAATCCCCAGGCATGCCCCTAATGAGTCCATATCAGGCGTTCGGTGACCAGCAACAAATATCTGGTCCGATTGACTGAATAATTCCTGTAACGCCTGAGAAATCATTCTGGCACGCACACGCGTCCGTTTTTCCATTGGATTCGTCTTACCGCCGTAAAAACGTGCTTCCTCATTTTCAGCTTTAACGACAACCTGATCACCGCCACGACCAAGGGCTAAGTCCAAATTACTCTGAGCTAAGCTAGCCAGACGATTGATATCTTTCTGTCCATAAGCTAATCCCATGGACAAAGTGAGCGGATAGTTCTGTTTAGAAGTGGTTTCACGAATCGTGTCGAGAATCTTAAACTTATCAGCTTCCAAATTTTCCAAGTCACTCAAATGGCCAACTAATAAATAATGATCTGAATTCAAACGGCGCAAGTACGTATTAAAATCTTTAGTCCAGTCTGTCAGTGTGCTCGTCACATAATTACGAAGTGTCGAAATATCTGAATCACTCATGCTTTGAGTCACTTCATCGTAGTTATCCAATGAAATAATTCCAAGGACAAGTTGTTCATTATGGTAGTCCCGTTCAATCTGCGCGTAATGACTGACATCCATCAGGTACACAACGTTTAACTCTGGTTGAACCAGCAAATAAAATTGCTTATCAGCCCATGTAATCGTACTGTACGTTTCATCTTTTGCATGTGCTTCAATCGCATCAGCCAACGTTTGATCCACGCTGGCAATACTCTTCCCTAACACTTCTGTATCGCCAAAATAGGCCTGTAAATATGGATTAATCCAAGCGACGCGTTGATGATCATTGAAAATCAGCACGCCCATTGGCATTTCAATCAGTGCTTCCTGTTCACCACGTTTAATGCGATAGGATAAATCGGCGATGAACTCTTGCGTATCGATGCTGATCTCCTGCAGAGTATTGAAAATCACGACCAACACGACAACGGCCGCAATCAGCACAATGAGCCCAAATATCCAATTCAACATAAACGCTGTAATAACGCCCAACAGGCCTAACGCCAACCCATAAAATGCAATCCACCGCAAACGCGTGTTTTGCATGAAAACGGGCAAACGAAATCTTGCGAGTAATTGTCTCATGTTGTTCGTTCCTTTCTATAAAGTATTGTTACCAGTAAAGTACTTCGGTACCGTTACACTGTTACCAGTTTATCACATCTAATGTGACCAATACACAGCACACGACAGTCTGTGGATAATGAAATTGGCAAACTTAAAGACTAAAAAAACAGCCCCTAAAAGGGCTGTTTGATAAATCATTGATTAGTCTTCGGCTACGAATGGAAGCAAGCCCATGATCCGTGAACGCTTGATTGCCACCGTCAAACGACGTTGGTTCTTAGCGGACGTACCAGTCACCCGACGAGGTAAAATCTTGCCTCGTTCTGAGATGAACCGTTGCAACAATTCAGTGTCTTTGTAATCGATGTATTCGATGTGGTTTGCGGCGATGAAGTCTACCTTACGGCGACGACGGTTACCACCACGACGACGTTGATCTGCCATGATATGATCCTCCTATCTTCTGAGACTAGAATGGAAGGTCGTCATCCGAAATGTCAATGCTTTCACCATTACCGGCGAAAGGATCAGCAGGGGCCTGGCTTGTTTGACTGGAAGGTGCAGCATTACCCGCATTGTTCCCGCCATTATTACCAGTGCCGCCAAACGGATTGGCGCTTCCTGATTGAGGAGCATTATTGTTGTAGCCGCCGTTGTCGTTTGTGTTACCGGAAGTCCGTTGATCAGATTGAGAACGGGATTCTAGTAAGGCAAAGTTTTCGACGACTACTTCAGTGACGTAAACGCGCTGGCCCTGTTGGTTCTCGTAGTTCCGGGTTTGAATCCGGCCCTCGATACCAACTAGTGAACCCTTATGCGTGAAGTTAGCGAAGTTTTCCGCTGACTTACGCCAGATTACACAGTTAATGAAATCAGCCTCTCGTTGGCCCTGTTGGTTAGTGAACTGACGGTCCACTGCCAACGTAAATGAACCAACAGCTGCTCCTGATTGTGTGTAACGAACTTCAGGGTCACGGGTTAAGCGTCCGGTAAGAACTGCGCGATTAATCATAGTTGTAGTGCTCCTCTCTTAAAATTTTTGTTTTGTTTACTTGTCGTCACGTTTAACGATCATGTGACGCAAGATGCCATCGCTGATTTTAGCCAAACGATCAAATTCGTTTAAAGCTTCAGCCTGGTCAGTGGTTAGGTTTACAACGTGGTAAGTACCTTCGTTGAAGCCTCCAATTTCGTACGCAAAGCGACGAGTTGACCAGTCTTTTGAATCAGCAATTTGTGCACCATTGTCTGTCAAAATCTTGTCGAAACGTTCAACTAAGGCTTGCTTAGCTTCACTGTCAAGATCTGGGCGAACAATATAAGTAATTTCATACTTAGTTGCTAACATTGACTGTCTACCTCCTTATGGACTTTTGACCCGCTGTTTTTCAAACGGGTAAGGAGTCATTCACCAGAATGGCGAACGCTCACGAACTAAAAGTATAGCATGGCAAAGCTTAAATAACAAGGGATAGCTTATTGCGTTTGATGTAACTGATCGACGTATACACGCCACGTTACAAACACTAAAAGGTTATTTTGTCTTACCACAGAACTCCTAATCCGCAACGCCTGTTGTTCGTTCACACACCTATAACATACGCAAAACGATAACAAATGTTTGTTGTCGTCGAATCTTTTTTATCTTAATTACTCGCTACTTAAATTTAACAGCCGTTCCATAAGCCGCGACAGTCTCCATGTCTTGACTAATTGAATCCGAGTCATAACGCATCATGACTACGGCATCAGCACCCATCGCCGCAGCGTTGTCTCTCAATCGATCCACTGCGATATCCCGTGCCTCACTGAGCAACTCAGTATAGGCTTTAATTTCACCACCAACGATGTTTTTCAAACCAGCACCAATATTACGCACAACATTTTTGGATTGCGTTGTTAACCCAAATACTTCACCAATAACTTCATACTCTTGACCAGGGATCCGTTCTGTCGTCACGACGAGAATCTTTTTTGAATCACTCATGCAATACCACATCCTTAGCTAGAATTTATAATTCGCTTTTATTGTCTAGGATTAGCATCATAAAAGCAATCGACAGCTACTGAGTAAATAAAAAAGCACCGCGATTTTATTCGCGATGCTTTAATTAATTGTGCTTTATTCGTTGTCGTCATCAGCATCATCAGATGTATCATCCTGATCAGCTTCAGCACGCTTCAACAATTCGTTGACCTGTTCGTCAGCGTCACCGGCTGGTTCATCGCCTGCTACTGGTGTCGTCGAATCAACATCCTCGCTTGAAGATGATGCCACTGTGTTATCACCATCGGTTGGTGTCGCACTGGCTGAATCATCTTCGTCCTCGATTTCAGGTTCTACTTTGGCCATCGTTGCGACTGAGGCATCTTCATCGATTCGAATCAAATGAACCCCAAGCGCTGCACGGCCTGTTTCAGAAACAGAATCGATGCTAAAGCGGATCATAACACCCTTGTTAGTCACTAGCATGATGTCTTCCGTGCCGCTAACCGTTGTTAATCCAGTCAGTGGCCCATTCTTAGCTGTCACGTTAACAGTCTTAATCCCTTTACCACCGCGACCCTTAATCGGGTATTCGCTGGCTTTGGTTTGCTTACCGTAACCCTTCTCGCTAATAACAAGCACATGACTGTCCGGTTTCAACACGTCGGCACCAACGACAAAGTCATCGTCACGCAAACGAATTCCGCGAACGCCAGCCGCAGAACGACCCATGTCGCGAACAGCATCTTCAGCAAATGATACCGCGTAACCAAGGTGGGTTCCGATAATCATGTTTTGATGACCATCCGTGATGGAAACATTCATCAACTCATCACCATCGTGCAAGTTGATGGCCTTCAGTCCATTGCTCCGAATATTACTGAATTCACTAACAGCCGTGCGTTTAACCACACCATGAACCGTTGTGAAGAACAAGTAATTATTGCTCTCATCCGGACCACCCTTGACGTTGATCACCGCTTGAATACGTTCACCGGCATCCACGCCAAGTAAGTTGATCACTGGAATTCCCTTAGCTGTTCGGCCATATTCAGGAATTTCGTAGCCCTTCATGGCATAAACTTTCCCAGTGTTGGTAAACATCATCAACCGGTCATGAGTCGACGTAGAAATTAGGTGTTCAATGAAGTCGTCATCATGAACGTTCATCCCCTGAACCCCACGGCCACCACGATGTTGCGCTTTGAACTCGGTTGTTGGTAGACGTTTGATATAACCATTGTGAGTCAACGTCACAATGACGTCTTCTTCTTCGATTAAATCTTCGTCTTCAATATTCGAAATGTCACCGACCTGTAACTCAGTCCGTCGTTTGTCACCAAACTTAGTCTGAATTTCAAGTAGTTCTTGGTAGATGATTTCGTTGATCCGTGAATCATGGGCCAAGATATCCTTGTAGTCAGCGATATCTTTCATCAACCCAGTGTATTCATCTTCAATTTTGCCACGTTCCAAACCAGTTAACCGAACCAGCCGCATATCCAAAATGGCTTGCGCCTGCTTGTCGGACAATGAGTAGTTGTTCATTAACTGGGCTTTGGCAACATCAGCCGTTTGTGAATTACGAATAATCGAAATAATGGCGTCAATGTGGTCCAACGCGATCCGCAAACCTTCAAGAATGTGCGCCCGCGCCTGAGCACGCTTTAAATCAAACTCAGTCCGACGACGGATAACACTTTCTTGATGCCGCAAGTAGTCAATCAAAATTTGCTTAAGACTAAGAACTTTCGGCGTGCCATCTTCAATAGCCAACATGTTGAAGCTGAATGAGGTTTGCAACATCGTCATCTTGTACAAGTTATTCAAAATAACGGACGCAGAAAAGTCTCGACGCGCGTCAATCACAATCCGCATACCTTCACGATCAGATTCATCGTTGATATCCGTGATACCCTCGATGCGTTTGTCACGTGCTAATTCAGCGATATGCTCAATCAATCGGGCCTTGTTAACCATGTATGGCAATTCGGTCACGATGATGCGTTCCTTGCCGTTCTTTTGCGTTTCGATGTCAACTTTTGAACGCACGGTAATGGATCCCTTACCCGTTTCGTAAGCCTTCCGAATACCAGCCTTACCCATGACGATCGCACCGGTTGGGAAGTCTGGTCCCGGAATGGCTTCCATCAGATCAGCCGTTGTGGCATCAGGGTTGTCCATCAAAATGTGGATTCCCTTGATAACTTCAGCCAAGTTATGCGGTGGAATACTCGTCGCCATCCCCACGGCAATCCCTGAAGCACCGTTAACTAACAGGTTAGGGAACCGTGCTGGCAATACCGTTGGTTCACGTTCTGTACCGTCATAGTTGTCTTGAAAATCAATCGTGTTTTTATTGATATCACGCAACATTTCCAGTGCAATCTTACTCATCCGCACTTCCGTGTAACGCATAGCAGCCGCACCGTCACCATCGACAGAACCGAAGTTCCCGTGACCGTCAACTAACATATACCGGTAACTAAAATCTTGTGCCATCCGCACCATGGATTCATACACGGCGCTGTCACCATGTGGGTGATACTTACCTAAAACGTCACCAACAATTCTGGCGGACTTTTTATAGGGTTTGTCCGGTGTATTGCCAAGTTCATGCATATCGTACAAAATCCGGCGGTGAACCGGCTTCATTCCGTCACGAACATCTGGCAGCGCCCGGGCGACAATAACGGACATCGCATAATCCAAAAATGATGTCCGCATCGTTTGCGACAAATTGACGTCGGTGATGCGACTCGGTAAATCTTCGCTCATTTCGCTACTCCTTTGTCTTCGTTCTTACGTCGGCGCTCTAGTGCTTTAATTCACACAAACAAATTAAGCATCAAGGTTTTCAACGAACTTAGCGTTATCCTCGATAAACTTCCGACGGGGCTCAACTTTATCACCCATCAACATGGTGAAAATCTGATCTGCTTCAATGGCATCTTGTGGATCAACTCGTAACAAACGGCGTTTTTCAGGATCCATTGTTGTTTCCCAAAGTTGTTCAGCATCCATTTCACCAAGCCCTTTATACCGTTGAATCATTGGCTTAGGAGACGGTGGCAACTGACCTAAAATCGTGTTTAGTTCATCATCTGAGTCTATATAGCGCATCATTTTACCTTGAGCAACTCGGTACAACGGTGGCTGCGCAATGTAAACGTAACCAGCGTCGATCATTGGCCGCATAAACCGGTAGAACAATGTCAGCAACAGTGTCCGAATATGGGCACCATCGACATCGGCATCGGTCATGATGATTAGCTTATGATAATTAGCCTTTGAAATATCGAAATCTTCACCAAAACCAGTTCCTAATGCGGTAAATAATGACCGAATTTCTTCATTGGCTAAGACACGATCCAAACTAGCCTTTTCAACGTTCAAAATCTTCCCACGAATTGGCAGGATTGCCTGCGTTAACCGTGACCGACCTTGCTTAGCTGAACCACCGGCCGAATCACCTTCGACGATGAATAATTCTGAAATTACTGGATCCTTAGAGGTGTTATCCGCTAACTTACCAGGCAGGTTTGAAATTTCCAGACCTGACTTTTTCCGTGTAACTTCACGTGCCCGTTTGGCAGCAACCCGCGCTTTCGAGGCCAGAATACCCTTGTCCACGATTTTACGAGCCGTGTCCGGATTTTCCATCATGAACCGACTGAATGTGTCACTGAACAAGTGATCCGTGGCGGTTCGGGCATCTGAATTACCCAACTTAGTCTTCGTTTGACCTTCAAACTGTGGATCTGGGTGTTTGATTGAAACAACGGCCGTCAGACCTTCACGAACATCATCCCCAGACAACGGATCGTCGTTATCCTTCAACTGACCACTCTTGTGCGCATAGTCATTAATTACTCGTGTCAGCGCTGATTTAAAACCAGTTTCATGAGTCCCACCTTCATAGGTGTGAATGTTGTTGGTGAACGTTAGTAAATTGCTGTGGAAATCGTCAGTGTATTGCAGGCTGACTTCGACCACGATGTTGTTTTGAGTTCCTTCAACGTAAACAGGATCCTCGAACAAAACATCTTTGCCATCATCCAAGAACTTAACGTATTCCTTAATTCCACCTTCATAGTGGAAATCTTGTTTGGTCGGCGTTTCTGGGCGATTATCGGCAATCGTAATCCGTAAGCCCTTGTTCAAAAAGGCCAGTTCACGAATCCGAGTCGTCAAGACTTTAATGTCATAAACCGTTGTTTCACGGAAAATATCCGGATCCGGCTTAAAGTGAACAATGGTCCCATGAGCATGCGGTTCTGAATCGCCGATGATTTTCATTGGCGTCTTAACGTGACCGGTATCAAAATCCATGTAATAGATTTTGCCATTTCGCATAACCTTAACGTCCAATTCAGTGGACAAGGCGTTAACAACGGACGCACCAACCCCGTGCAGACCACCAGAAACCTTATAACCGCCACCGCCAAACTTACCACCGGCATGCAAAATTGTATAAACGGTTTCCAGCGCTGGTTTACCTGTTTTCTTTTGGATATCGACTGGAATCCCACGACCGTTATCCGTCACAGTAATGGAATTGTCCTTTTCGACAACCACATTAATTTCATTAGCGAAACCGGCTAACGCTTCATCAATCCCGTTATCGACAATTTCCCACACAAGGTGGTGCAGTCCTTGAGAACTGGTCGTCCCAATGTACATTCCGGGACGTTTACGAACGGCTTCGAGGCCTTCCAAAACCTGAATTTGATCAGCATTATACTGACCAGCTTCAGCTTCACGTTGGTTGGCATCGCCGGAAGCGACCTTAGATGCTTGGTCAGCTTCTGCCTGTTCCACACGTTCGCGTTCCGCTTGCGTTAACTTTTGCTCGTCGTCTTGTTCAGCCAAAGTAATTCCTCCTCAAACGTGGCCCAGCATCTAAAAACGGACCGTTAACCACGTTGCTCAAAAACTGCTGCTTACTAACTTGTTACTCACTCCTGTTTTGGTTCCTGTCCATCGGTACCGTTCTGACTATCACTACCATCGTTTGATGATACTAATTCATCCTGACTTAAATGACCGCTAGCAATATTGAATATCGTTGGGTCATTAATCAGTTTGCGGGCAATACCGCTTAACGATGTGGTGGTTAGAAAGGTTTGCACCTTGTCTTGAATAGACCGCAACAGGTGTGTCTGTCTTGCATCATCCAGTTCACTCAGCACGTCATCCAGCAACAACACTGGGTATTCACCTGTGATTGCCTTCATCAAATCAATTTCAGCTAGTTTCACAGATAATGCTGTTGTCCGTTGCTGACCTTGTGAGCCAAACGTCTGGACATTTTTGCCATTAACCATGAAGTGAAGGTCATCGCGGTGAGGGCCAATTAATGTCGTCCCTTGCTCGATTTCCTTCGCTTGTTGTCGCTCAAACTGTTCCTGATACGCTTTGTATAAGGTATCAACACTTTGTTCGCGCGTTGCTTTAATCTGGTTAACGTATTCAAACGCGAGTTCTTCACGCTCTTGCGAAATCACTTTATGCACTTGTTGCGCCCAAACGGCTAGTTGATCAAGAAAATTCAACCGTGCCGCAACAATTTCAGCGCCAAACGCAGCTAGTTGATCACTCAACACACCGAGATAAACCAAATCCTTAGCCTGTTTACGTTGCAATTGTCGCAAGTAATTATTCCGCTGTCGCAAAATTGACCGATACTGACCAGCGTTATACAGATACTTAGGACTCATTTGACCAAATTCTTGGTCAATGAAATGTCTTCGCACTGATGGCGACCCCTTAACCAGCTCCAAATCCTCTGGGGCAAACAAAATCACATTAAGATTGCCCACATAAGCCGATAAACGAGCCTGCTCAAGGTGGTTCACCTTGGCTTTTTTGCCCTTCTTGCTAAACGTCAGCTCTAATGGCGTAACCGTATTCGTTTTATGAACACGACCAGCAACTAAGGCCTCATTAGCTTGCCAGCCAATTAAGTCACGATCATTGGCCGTTCTGTGCGAACGCGTCAAGGCTAAAACGTAAATTGCTTCCAGCAGGTTTGTCTTCCCCTGTGCATTTTCGCCCAGTAACACATTCACACCTTGATTAAATTTGACGTCAAGGTCAGCGTAATTACGAAAATTCTTGAGGTGTAAACCTTCCAGGTACATTTACGCATCCTTTTCCGTTGTGTCTGCTGACTGATTTTGCCGTATAAAAAATAGCCCTACATCTGGGACATCTACTGAATCACCAGGATAAAGTTTACGACCACGACGATCATCCGGTTCGTTATTAACGGATACTGAATGCTCGCGTAAGTACCACTTAGCCTGGCCACCTGAATCAACAACTGATTCTTCTTTCAATAGTTGGCCCAAAGTAATGAAGGCTGTCTTGATTAAAACTTCTTTTTTCACAATCAACACCATCCCTTACTTACAGTAACTATTATACCGTTTTCAGAACCGAAAAACAATTAATTAACCGCTTTTTACGCCCTATAATCGATTTTATATCTTTTTAAATACCCGATACTAACGAACCCTCAAAATGGCTAAGAGACGCTTTAAACGCAAAATACGACAAAATCGCCTTAAAAAACGACTTTTATTTCGAATCTTGCCGTTGTTTCTCCAATTCCCACGTTTTGTCGTTTGGAATTATCGGAAACACGGCAACCACAGAATGTGACTTTCACAAGCTTGGTGCAAAAAAGGAGCACTCTGAGACCAAAATGCTAGTGGTCTCGGAGTGCTCCTTTTTGAGTTAGTTAGGCATTCAACTAAAACGTCCGCACAGGTGTAATTAGCTGAATAAAGTTTTGTTCATCCTCACTTGGTACCAAAGTGAATGGCCGTAGTGCCGAGGTGAAGCTTAATTTAATCTGTGATTGACCAAAAGAGCGCAACGCATCCTTCAGATAATCTGGGTTAAATGAAATTTCTAAGTCTGAACCTTCTAGGCTGATGGCCGATAGATTTTCTTCAACAGCACCAACATCTGGTGAGTTGCCGAAAATTGTGGCCGATTTTTCTTCGCCTTTCAACGTGATTTTAACCACGTTGTTACGACTTTCATGTGATAACAGCGAAGCACGTTCAATAGCAGATAGTAACGTTGGTGCTGAAATTTCCATGGTCGTGTCAGATTCACTAGGAATTAGGCGTGACGTATCTGGATAATTTCCTTCTAACAAACGTGAATAGAAAGATGTGTCACCGAGTAAGAAGAGCACCTGGTTTTCAGCGAGGCGCATTTTAACATCAGTGCTGTCTTCACCAATCATCCGTGATAGTTCAACTAAGGACTTCCCGGGGATGATTACGTCATGAGTTTCCGTGGCTGGTGTCGGCAGTGTGATTTTGCGCTGACTTAAACGATGTGAATCAGTAGCAACAGCTGTAAATTGATCACCGGCCAAAGTAAAGTGAACCCCAGTCAAAATTGGGCGACTTTCTTGGTTTGAAACGGCAATAACTGTGGTGTTGATGATGTCACGGAAGACATCCCCAGCCAGCGTTACTTCATCATCGCTTTCAATTTCAGGTAAGTGCGGGTAGCTATTGGCATCCAACCCGTTGATCGTAAAGGCAGCTGCTCCAGATGTAATGTTTGCCTGAAAACCTTCTTTAACTGCGACGGTCATCGTAGCTTCTGGTAACCGTTTGACGATCTCACCAAAGAAGCGTGCTGGTAAAACAATGTTACCTGCTTCTTCAACATTCAGCTCTGCGTTTTCATCATCAGCACGGAGTGTGGTTTCAATCGAAATGTCGGTATCGGATCCAGTAAAGGTAATTTCATTATTGGTAACTTCTAGTTTTAATCCGGTTAATATCGGAATTGTTGTTTTTGTCGAAATGGCACGTGAAACATCATTGAGCTTTTTAATAAAACTTTGTCGATTGACCGTAAATTTCATTCTTAGTCCCCCAAAGTGGTTTATGTAATTTGGGGCAAAGCCCCATTACTTATTTAAGATATAAAGATAGTCGTAGTAGTAGGCAGTGTGGATACTGTGGAAAACCAAGAATTTCAAGAACTGGTAAAGTTTTCCACCTGTGGATAACTCAAGTAAAACTCAGATGGTTTCGATTCACTTATCCACAGGTCTTAACGATGTCCTGCCCCCATGATACGCCAGTTTTTACTAGCGTTGTATCTCAATTTTAAGCTGCTGAATGTTTTCAGCAAGTTTTGCGTCGTTTGAAATGCTCTCTGCAATTTTGTCGCAAGAATGCAAAACAGTTGTGTGGTCTTTGCCACCAAAGGCTTTACCGATTTTTGGCAAGGATGAATTCGTTAATTCACGGGCTAGATACATCGCAATTTGCCGCGGAACAACGATTTCCTTCATCCGCTTTTTGCCTTTAAGATCGACGAGATTAACGTCAAAGTAGCTTGCGACCTTCTGTTGAATGAGTTCGATCGTAAGTGTTGGTTTGCTTTCGAGATTAAGGCTCTTCAATGCATTGTGAACTAAGTCTTCATCAATCGGCTTCTTTTGGAGGCGCGAATAGGCCTGCACACGTGCGAGAGCACCTTCCAATTCACGGACGTTACTATTGACCTGGCTGGCAATAATTTCGAGTGCGTCGTCAGGGATTTCAATTTGTTCACGCTCAGCTTTATTGCGTAAAATGGCAATTCGTGTTTCTAAGTCAGGCGCTGTAATGTCAACGGATAGGCCCCATTTGAAGCGACTCACTAAGCGGTCTTGTAACTTAGGAATTTCGTTGGGCAAGCGGTCAGACGTCAACACGATTTGTTTACTATTGTTGTAAAGTTGCTCAAACGTATGGAAGAACTCTTCCTGAGTCCCTTCCTTGTCTGCAAAGAATTGAATATCGTCGACAAGGAGTAGATCAACGTACCGATACTTCAACCTGAATTGTTCCTGAGTCTTGTCACGGATCGACATAACCATATCGTTGGTGAACTCTTCACTGGTGACGTACATGACGTTGGTATTAGGGTTACGGGCAATCATGGCATGGCCGATGGCGTGCATTAAATGCGTTTTACCTAGGCCAACACCACCATAAAGAAACAAGGGGTTATACAAGGTCCCAGGTTCCTCAGAAACCGCCATAGCAGCAGCATTCGCCATTTGGTTCCCCTTACCAATAACGAATGTATCAAACGTGTATTTGTCATTTAGAGAGTTTGCGTGATTAGCAACTTCAGTTGTGGCGGTGTCAGTAACAGGTTCTTTTACCGTTGGCTGAGCCGGTTGTTCCCCCTCAATGACGTATTCGGGTTCCAATTCAGCTTGGAAATCGGAGAAAGCGAATTCGACCAGTTTGGGGGTTAGTGTCCGCTCCCAGTAGTCTTTATGAAGCTGGGAAGGAACTTGTAAAACGAAGCGTGGCGGCTGGTAAGAAAGAGGCAGTGCTGATTCGACCCACGTATTAAAGGTAACGGGTGACAAATTAGCGCGGAAACTTTCTTTTAAACCATCCCAGAGTGTGTTTTTATCGACCACCGATGAAGCCTCCTAGAATGAATTATGCATAAATAGTAATAATTTATGGTGAAAAATGGAAATAACAAAATCTGCAAAGACAACTTTAGCATGAACAAACTGAGTTTTCCACAGGTTCCACAGAACAAGTTACGAATGTTCCACAGGATTGTGTGAAGGTTATCCACAGGAGCGTTGAAAAATCAGGATTTGGCTTCTGTGAAACAAGTTTTCCACCGGCGAGTGTGTTTAAATAACGTTGAGAACAATAGCTTTCAAAAAGTTATCCACAGAAAAAAACAGAGGTGTGGATAACTTTTCAAACGGCTGTGGATTTGTGCATTTTGTTGTTGAATTCCTGTGGAAATAACGTTTTTAAAAATCTAAAATCCACTGAACCTGTGGATTAGTTTTGACAATCTGTGGATAACTTTTGATTCACAAATTATCAGAATCGACAATTTGTTGTTTGCAAGTAACTCTGTCTATGATATTATATTTAGGAACTGCATGAGTTTTCTCGTGCGCTAGCTTTTAGCTAATCAACCATATATGTAACGCTGGATATCCAAGTGTGTCGTCACGTCACCACTAAGGTATCTGTGTCGTAACGATCCAAAGGAGGTGCAATCCAACATGAAAAGAACTTACCAACCAAAGAAGCGTCATCGATCACGTGTCCATGGTTTCCGGAAACGGATGAGCACAAGTAACGGCCGTCAGGTGTTAGCACGTCGGCGCCAAAAGGGCAGAAAAGTATTATCTGCATAAAAACAGGCCACTGATATTTTTCAGTGACCTTTTTTATTTTTTTAGTCCACGATGACCATTAGTGTTGGTTTTGTGGCGTTGAATCATTTTAGTTGAGGAGATTCGGACCATTGAGAAAGTCATACCGCATCAAAAAAGAAAGCGAATTTCAAACGGTCTTTGAAACCAGAAACTCGATTGCCAACCGTCAGTTTGTTATCTATACAATGGATAAACCAGAGCAGCCACATTTTCGTGTCGGTATTTCTGTCGGTAAGAAGATTGGCAACGCTGTCCATCGTAACTGGGTTAAGCGTCGAATTCGGCAGTCATTGTTGGAGTTAAAACCAATGCTTCGTCAGGACGTCGACTTCTTAGTTATCGCACGACCTTCAGCTGATGGGCTATCAATGGCCGAAATCAAAGAAAACCTGACGCATGCGTTACGTTTGGCAAAGTTGCTGGATGCAGAGTAGCGTTACAGCACAATATAAGTGGGCAACAAAGGCATTATCAAAATGAATGAAGTAAATGAGGAAAAAATCGTGAAGTCAAACGGAAAACGCTCCGGCCGTAAAAGCCGACGACGATTAGCGCTGACCATGATTGCTGCAGCCAGTTTATTCTTGGCAGCGTGTGGTAAAAAGCCAATCACTAGCAGTAGTACAGGATTTTGGGATCACACGATTCTGTATAATTTAAGTCAATTCATCATTTGGCTGAGTCATGTATTCGGCGGTTACGGGATGGGGATCATTATGATCACCCTGATCATCCGGATTATTATTCTGCCATTGATGATCTATCAAACGCGGTCAATGCGACGAATGCAAGAAATTCAGCCACAGTTGTCAGCGTTGCAGAAGAAATATAAGTCGCGTGATACGGCTACGCAACAAAAGCTTCAGGAAGAAACACGGAAATTATATGCCGAAGTTGGCTATAATCCAGTTTCCGGATGCTTACCACTGATTGTTCAGATGCCAATTATTTGGGCATTGTATCAAGCAATCTATCGGACAGCAGCATTGAAGACGGGGTCATTCTTATGGATGCAACTTGGGGATCGCGATCCTTACTTCATTTTGCCAATTCTTGCTGCCGTTTTCACTTTCATTAGTTCTTGGTTGAGTGTTAAGAGTCAGCCAGAAAGCAACTCAATGAATGCTGTGATGGTTTGGGGGATGCCAGTGATCATCTTCTTCACTGCCGTATCTGTACCAACAGCGCTGTCATTATATTGGGTGATTTCAAACGCCTTCCAGGCTGGGCAAACATTACTGATTCAGAACCCTTGGAAGATTAACCGTGAGCGTGAAGAACGTGAAACGGCCAAACGCGATCAAGCGAAGGCCAAACAACGAGCAATCAAAAAAGCTCGTCGGTCACGACGTCGTTAATTTAATAAATGATTGAAAAATCTGCACGCCTCATCAATTGATGAAGCGTGCAGATTTTTTAAAATCGTGTAAAAAATGATGCTTGTTGTTTACAACAAAAATTATAAAATAACTAATTTATGAGGTCGGATTGAACACTTTTTAGAATGTACTCAATGCGCTCTTCCATTTGATTCATGTCTTCAAGTGAATGAGTCATCAGGATGTTGATAGCCAGTGTTTCAATTCGCTTATACCAAAACTGGTAAACTTTTTTACCTGAAGCTAATAACTTTAAATTATGCACCCGTCGATCTTTTGTATCCTCGACTTGCTGAACCAAATTGAGTTTCATAAGAGCAGTAATCCGCGTTGACAGTAGTGGACTCGACATGCGGAAAAGGTGGCTAAGCTTCGAAGAAGTGATTCCTGGTTCTAAACCAATCTGAGTAACCAGTAGAATATCGCGTAGGCCCAGTTTGGGAAGATTGCCAACGTCCATATTGACCTTCTGTAATGCATAGATATCGGCGAGGTGGCCATGAATTAACAAGGTCGTCATTCGGGCGATGTCAGCCTGCGAAGGTTGAGCTTGCTGTGTCACTTTAATGACTCCAATCTGTATAGCTTTTAATGTGGTGTTTTAGCGCAAGTGCGCCGAGTGCGCTATTTATAGAATAGACGGGTGGTGTAAACAGTTCAAGCCATCAATGATTACAATAACGTTACAAATGAAACTATTGCGGACATTCATTATTTATCGGCTATAAGTTTTGCGATGAATATTGGCTACACCACGAATTAATTTACCGGCGATAACTATTCTTGATCAAGTTTGTGATTTGCCACACTTTATAGTGGTGTCTATGCACAAAGAACCTTAAACTGATAATAGTTTCGATTTGGAGATGGCATGAACGATGAATAAAGAGCGTTTCACCGGATTTTCTGACGCGATTATTGCGATTGAAGTTACGATTCTCATTCTTGAGATTGAACCACCTGAGCAGGCAACACTGGCGGCAGTTCTAAAGCAAGGCGGGTCGTTTGCCGCATTTAGCGCTAGTTTTCTATTAATTATGGCGACATGGTACTTTCATCACAATATCATTAATGTCGCTCACCGAGTGACGTTTCCCGTGTATTTGGCCAATACGTTGTGGATTTTTGTGATGTCATTATTTCCTCTAGCTACCGCTTGGGTTGGTCGATATCCATTGGCTTTTTGGCCTGAATGTCTATTCATTTTAGTAACATTGGTATGGATGGGCGCTTATTCGTTGTTAGTATATAGCTTAGGTGTTGCCAATCCAGAACAACGCCATGAGTTTTATGCATTGGGAAATTCCCGTACAAATTTACTATGGCGTTTTGGCATCGTTGTTGCCGTGTTACTGATTTTACCATGGTGGCCGATTGCCGGAATCATAGGCCAGATTCTGTTAGGTGTCGCATCTGCTGTATCAACACTGCGAAATAACAATCGTCATCAGAATATTAATAAGATAGATTGTAAAATTAATCCGAACGCTGTTCGGACAAAAAAGATCAGCTTCCTTTAAAATGGTGTTTACCACAAACCCATC
Source organism: Furfurilactobacillus milii (assembly GCF_009863985.1). GTDB lineage: Bacteria > Bacillota > Bacilli > Lactobacillales > Lactobacillaceae > Furfurilactobacillus > Furfurilactobacillus milii_A. The sequence continues at coordinate 34,181 of NZ_WEZT01000018.1, forward strand.
TTTTAGGAGCTGATCTT
>NZ_WEZT01000018.1:34297-56705 GCF_009863985.1 Furfurilactobacillus milii
ATTAATCAGAGACCACTTAAAATACTTGACTGGCAAACACCTTATCAGATCATGCTGACAAATTTGTCCAAAAATTCGGATTAAATTTGCAATCTACCATAAATCGAGATTAATTACCTTTACGGATGGCATCATCGCCATTATCGTAACACTGTTGGTTTTGCAGCTAGTGGTGCCAACAGGAATTCACGTTCATGAATTTATTGACCCAAAGTGTTAAATTTGCCACCTATGCGATTAGTTTCTTGTTCATTATGATTGTGTGGTATAACCATCATGATTTATTTAATGGTTCTGGCAAGATAACGACTATTGTTTACTGGGATAATGTTCTATGGCTTCTCTTTTTGAGCTTTTTCCCGTATGTGACAGCCTTTGTAGGGGAGTTTCCAGACAAACGGTTGGCAGAGTGGCTATACGTGGGTGTTCAATTGCTATGGTCGTTATCTTATACAAAAATGGCGCGTGACTTACGACGGGTCAATCCAGCTGATAGCGATCATATCCGGTTTGTTGGCAAACTAAACGGGTACAGTGCGGCTGCATTATATGGTGGTCTCTTTGTCGCCGTTGTGCTGGTCTACTTTGTGCCAATCAGCGGTTTACTTGTTACGATATTGTTGGCAGTTTTTAACGTTATTCGGGCTTGGCAGGATGCACAACGTCAAGAACATCATTCAGTGGCAAAACAGGAGGAAAAGCATGAGACTCGAGAATAAGCACATTGCCGTTTATGTCACCGGTGGCATTGCAATTTACAAGGCGGCCGAAGTCGTTCGCGGTTTGATGAAACAGGGAGCTGTTGTTCGTGTAGCAATGACAACGGATGCAACAAAGTTTGTAACGCCACTGACGTTTGGTGCATTAACTAAACAACCGGTATTGACGGATTTATTTGGCAACAATGGCAGTGACGGTCACTATGTGCCACACATTGAGATGGCTGATTGGACAGATATTGCTGTTGTTGTACCAGCAACGGCAAACATCATTGCTAAAATGGCGATGGGAATGGCTGATGACGCTGTCTCAACAACATTGTTGGCCACCACAGCGTTAAAAATCGTGGTGCCAGCAATGAATAATCACATGTGGGCAGCACCAGCGACCGTTCGTAATGTGGCCACATTAGCAGCCGATGGCGTGATAGTGATGCAACCAGATACGGGGCTATTAGCTGAAGGGTACGCAGGGCGTGGTCGATTACCTGAACCGACAATGATTGTAGATTTTATACAGCAAAAATGGGCTCAACAAACGGGGCGTTTGCGCCATCGCCATGTACTTGTCACGGCTGGCGGGACGCGTGAACGTATTGATCCAGTTCGTTTTATCAGTAATGATTCCTCAGGAAAAATGGGCTACGCAATTGCAACCGCGGCGGCTAATGAAGGAGCTGACGTCACTTTAATTAGTAGCACAACCACTTTGACTGCACCGGCCGGTGTTGAAATTGTCCACGTTGCCGGTGCCAAAGAAATGCTAGACCAGATGCAACACCGTTTTGCCGAACAGGATGCTGTCATCATGGCAGCAGCGGTCGCTGATTTTCGACCAGTTGAAGAAGCTACCCAGAAGATTAAAAAAACGGCCGATAACGATACGATGACAATCAAACTCACAAAAAACCCCGACATCTTAAAGACATTGGCAACGCAGAAGACTAAACAAGTCATGGTGGGATTCGCTGCAGAGACCGAACATCTATTGGCAAACGCCCAACAAAAATTAACCGATAAGAAATTGGATATGCTGGTTGCTAACGATGTGAGCCGAAAAGATATTGGCTTCAACGCCGACAATAACCAAGTCATTATTCTGCGTCCCAATCAGGAACCCGAAAAATTACCAGTCATGGCTAAGTCTGAGCTTGCGGCAGAACTTGTTGATAGGGTTGTAACGTTATTACCCGGGCAATGATTTCAGTTACTGACATTTTGGCGACAAATGGGCGGTAACTAGAATGTGAATGTTCAATAAAAAGTTAGTCAATCCATGCTAAAATGTAGGTACGTGATTTATTTGGAGGAATAGCTGTGACGCAATATCAGGGGAAAACCGTGGATGAAGCAATTCAAAACGGACTCAAAAAAATTCAAATTGATCGTGACAAAGTTGCGATTACAGTTGTATCTGAACCGGTCCATGGCTGGTTTGGACGCTTGAAAAAAGAGGCCATCGTCGATATTACGATTAAGCCAGTTTCCGTTACAAAAACGCCGCAATCGGCTAAGGTATCAGCTGGTGCGTCCACGGGAGCAACTTCATCACGGACAACGCAAAGTAAACCACTTAAAAATGCTAAAACTAGTCCGACGTTTGATCATCCAAGTGGTCAACGGGTGGCTGCTAAGCGTGATGAGGATATTGAACGAAATGTTGATGCAACCGCCGATGTTCGACAACGTGAGGGAGACCATCCCCACGCTAAAAGTTCATTAACTTCGGCTGAGGTTGCCGACAGTGTTGTTGCGTCTGCTGAGACCACTTCGACTGTCTCGACAACTGCCACGATGAGCAGTGCTGTTGCTCAATCGCAGGCTGCTGGTTTGACTGATTCGATTACTTCAATGTCTGCAACCACTCAATTGACACCAGAAGAGTTGAAGGCTCGCCAACAGGCTAATCAAGCGCGCTTGGATGATAATTTGGAAGCAGTTGCCAATTACTTGCTCGATACGTTGGAGCAACTTGGTATTAGTGCTGACGCAGAGGCCGATACATACCATCACGGCGCAACAATAACCTTTATGACCGAACAAGAGGGATTATTGATCGGTCGGCATGGTCGTACGTTGAACGCTTTACAAGTGCTTGGCAATACATTTATGTTGCGGCAGGGCATGCAGCATTTCGAATTAATGCTTGATGTGGCTGGCTATCGTGAGCGACGCGCCACCACTTTAAGGCGTTTGGCTGATAATACTGCGCGTGATGTAATTGCGGGCGGTGAACCAGAGTTGCTTGACCCCATGCCTGCTTATGAGCGGAAGGTCATTCACACACAACTGGCTAAAAACACACATGTGACGACTTTCTCACAAGGTAGGGAACCACGGCGCGGTGTGGTTGTGGCTCCACGCTAATGCTTGACAAAAAGAGCCGACGCTTTTAATATTGGGTACATTAATTAAACATTTGATATGGATATTACTGGTTAAAGTAGTCAAGGTGCTTTGCCCACGTGTTTTTTACGCGTGGGGTGGCACTTTTTTTATGCAATTTATTAATCAGCGGAGAAGGGAGTTTATATGTCACAAACGATTACTGAGTTTGATACCATCGCAGCGATCTCAACGCCACCTGGTGAGGGTGCAATTTCAATTGTGCGATTGAGTGGTGAAGAGGCGTTGGCTACTGCTGAAAAGGTCTTTAAGGGTCGTGATTTAAGTAAAGTAGCTAGTCACACCATTAATTACGGACACATTATTGATCCTGACACCAACGAAGAAGTTGATGAGGTGATGGTTTCTGTCATGTTAGCGCCAAAGACATTTACGCGTGAAGACGTTATTGAAATTAACTGTCATGGCGGGATTGTGGCCACCAACCGAATTTTACAGTTGTTGTTAAGTCACGGGGCGCGGTTAGCTGAACCTGGTGAGTTTACCAAACGTGCTTTCCTTAATGGTCGAATTGACTTGTCACAAGCTGAAGCTGTAATGGATTTAATCCGTGCCAAAACTGACAAATCAATGAAGGTCGCGTTAAATCAATTGGACGGCGATTTAGCTCACTTGATTCGCAATTTACGTCAGGACATCTTGGATGTTTTAGCCCAAGTCGAAGTGAATATTGATTACCCTGAGTATGATGATGTAGAAACCATGACGACGCGGTTATTGTTGGAAAAGGCCAAGGATGTAAAGGCTAGAATTGCAGATCTTCTCAGTACTGCTCAACAGGGTAAGGTACTGCGCGAAGGTTTGGCAACAGCCATTGTTGGACGGCCTAATGTCGGTAAATCTAGTCTCTTAAATCACCTTCTTCATGAGGATAAGGCAATCGTGACGGATGTCGCCGGGACGACTCGCGATGTCATTGAAGAATATGTGAACGTGAAGGGTGTCCCGTTAAAACTGGTTGATACGGCCGGCATTCATGACACGACGGATAAAGTTGAAAAGATCGGTGTTGAACGATCCAAGCAAGCGTTAGCAGCTGCTGATTTAGTTTTGCTGGTCATTAATGGTAGTGAACCATTAACAGATGAGGACCGCACGTTAATTAAAACAACGGCAGATAGCAAACGAATCGTCATTTTGAACAAAACTGATTTGCCGCAACAAGTCGACCTGACTGACTTGCAAAAGTTAGTTGGCGATGACGCTATGATTGCGACATCCGTGCTGACGAACGCCGGGATGGATCAGTTAGAGGATAAGATTGCTAACCTGTTCTTTGGCGGTATTGAAAACAGTCAGACAACGGTAATGGTCACTAATGCTCGACATATTGGATTATTAAACCAGGCATCACAAGCCTTAGATGACGTTATGAGTGGTATTGCTGCGGGGATGCCGGTTGATTTGGTTCAAATCGATATGACCCGTGCATGGGATCTGCTGGGTGAAATAACCGGTGATTCTGTGCAGGATGAACTGTTGACACAATTATTTTCTCAGTTTTGTTTGGGCAAATAGTTGTCCAAACATGTTTCATGTGAAACATACTGTCAGCACTACGGTTTATAAATTAAGTTGGCACTTGAAAGGAAAATGAAATGATTTCAGAGGGAAAGCCATACCAGGCAAAAGCGTATGACGTAATCGTGGTCGGCGCTGGCCATGCTGGCTCTGAGGCTGCGCTAGCTGCGGCCAGAATGGGTAACAAAACACTATTAATGACCATTTCGTTGGAAATGGTGGCCTTTATGCCATGTAATCCATCTGTTGGTGGTCCGGCTAAAGGAATTGTGGTCCGTGAAATTGATGCTCTCGGTGGTGAAATGGGCCACAACATTGATAAGACATACGTTCAAATGCGGATGCTAAATACCGGGAAAGGTCCTGCTGTCCGTGCTTTACGGGCTCAGGCCGACAAACATGCCTATCATGAGGAAATGAAGCACACGATGGAACGGGAACCTAATTTAACGTTGCGTCAGGGTGTTGTTACTTCCTTATTGGTCGACGATGGCGTTTGTCACGGTGTTGTGACAGCCACTGGGGCACACTATGAAGCGAAGTCTGTGGTATTAACCGCTGGTACTGCTTCACGTGGGAAGATTATCATTGGGGAACTGATGTATTCATCTGGCCCCAACAACTCGCAACCCTCCATTGAATTGTCAGAAGATTTAGAGAAACTCGGTTTTGACCTGGAACGGTTCAAGACTGGGACACCGCCACGTGTTGACGGTGGGACAATTCATTATGATGAAACAGAAGAGCAACCTGGTGACAAGGAACCTAATCACTTCAGTTTTGATACGCCAGACAGCCAGTACATTGACGTTAAAAATCAACTTAGTTGCTGGTTAACTTACACCAATGAACACACGCATGAAATCATTCGTGAAAACTTGGATCGAGCACCAATGTTCTCAGGTGTGATCGAAGGAGTCGGACCGCGTTACTGCCCTTCAATCGAAGACAAGATCGTTCGTTTTGCTGATAAGAGTCGGCACCAATTGTTCTTGGAACCTGAAGGTCGGCGGACTGATGAATGGTATGTACAAGGGCTATCGACATCAATGCCAGAAGAAATTCAGCAGCATATTTTACATTCCATCAAGGGTTTGGAAGATGCAGAAATGATGCGCCCTGGCTATGCAATTGAGTATGATGTTGTGTCACCTTACCAGTTGCGCAACACGCTAGAAACAAAGCTGATTAAAAATCTGTATACTGCCGGTCAAATGAACGGAACATCTGGTTATGAAGAGGCTGCTGGCCAGGGTCTGATCGCGGGCATCAATGCAGGTCGTCGTGCTTTAGGTGAGGATGATTTCACATTAAAGCGGTCTGACGCATACATCGGCGTCATGATTGACGACTTAGTGACCAAGGGCACGAAAGAGCCTTACCGGTTGTTAACGAGCCGTGCTGAATATCGGCTGATTTTGCGGCACGATAACGCAGATCTGCGTTTAACAGCTATGGGTCACGATCTTGGTCTGATTAATGATGAAAAGTTTGCTAAGTTTGAAAGCAAAAAAGCGGCTATTACCGCTGAGTTAAATCGTTTGAAGTCTGTTCGCGTTAAACCCAACGCGCAAGTTAACGAGTGGTTGGCAGCACATAATGATGCGCCGTTGAAGGATGGCGTGCTGGCAGCCGATTTCCTACGGCGCCCAGAAGTGACCTATGCTGATTTGATGCAATTTATCGATGGACCGGCTGAGCCACTCGATCACCGTGTGGTGGAACAGGTTGAAATTGAGCTAAAGTATGCTGGTTATATCCAAAAGGCTGAGGAGAAAATCGCCAAGCTGAAGCGGATGGAAGCAAAAGCCATTCCAGCAAATATCGACTACGAAGCCATTGAAGGTCTGGCGACAGAGGGTCGGCAAAAGCTTGCTAAAATTCAACCAGAAACGCTTGCCCAGGCAAGTCGAATTTCTGGTGTTAACCCGGCTGATATTGCGATTTTGTCCGTCTATATTGAACAGGGACGTATCGCTAAGGTGTCGCAATAGCTAAATAAATTGAACATTTGTTTTAATGGATACCTGTCAGAGATAACGATTTAAACTATAAAAAGAGTGGCCGTCGCAAAAAATGTGACGGCCACTCTTTGGCATTGCTGTTAATTAACACTTACGTCTGGATCGTACTATTGTTGATTGTGCGCTAATGATAGTGAAATAATGGCTTTATTGCTGAGCACGATCCGGAATCCATCCTACAATATCTTGTGGTTCAAACTGATAAGATAGTGGTTCATGATAGGCTGCCTCGTAGGCGGCCTTTTTTTGTGCATAATCCTGGTTCATCATGCGCGTGGCATTTGCATTAGCTGATAGTTTAGGATCGGGGTAAATGAGCGGCAAAATGTGTAAATGATAACTTGTTTCATGAAATTCCGGCGTTGCTAATTTCTTTTCCGACCGAATTTCGGTGAAACAGGAAATGATGGGTACGTTTGCTTTGGCGGCGTAATAATACGTGCCACGTTTGGGCGGCCTAGGCTTGCGGTAATTAAACCACATTTCCTGTTCGGGATAAATCAACACGAAGTGACCAGCGGCAGTTGCTTGTTGAATCAATGATGGTAGTTCGCGACCGAGATAGTCCAACCGTTTGGACAAGGGAATGATATCTAAGTTGTTCATTAAATAACCCAGTCCGCCAGTCATCGCCAGATTTGTATCCTGGCTGACGATGAATAAGCGCCGGTGCTCATGCCGGGCTAGTAGCCGTGGCACTGTGTTTTCTAGAGGATTGAAATGATTGGTGGTGATGATGGCACCTTGGTGTTTAGCTAGACTAGACAGATTTTCCCAGCCGGAAACGGTGGTCGTTCGGTTAGTCAGCCAGGTTGCGATGGCCATAAAAGTTCGCGCAATCCAGTTAGCAATTTTAAAGTGAAGCGTGTGACTGCGTTTGAGGTAGTTATCGACAGCCTGCGTTTTGGCCTCCGTTGATAAGACAGGATCACCCACCTCTACCTTATCGTTAAAGCGGCCCTCAGCAACGGCCTGCCGAATGTTATTAATGACTTGGTCGCGATGATCTGCAACAATCATACGCGAATGGGCACACCGGTGGCGGCCACTTTTTTAAACGTCGTGGGTGTATCGGGTAACTGGCCAGCTTTAGTCATTAAAGTGGTCAGTTTGTCTCGATCGGCGTTTCGTTCTGCAGTTGTGTAGTCGTTTAATTGTTGATGGAGCATATTTTTGTATGCGGTCTGATCCGCATACTGCCAGAAATAATGACCGTACATAATGTGGTCAAAATACCACGGCTTATAAAATAGATTGTAATGAATCAATTGCGGATTTTTCACTGGCGCATACTGTGGGTCCTTTGGCATGGCATCCCAAACTTCGTCTAAGTAGCGGATGCGACCATGACACATTGTATTGAGATAATCTTGATCTGGCGCAATACAGTCAAACTGGTACGTTTGTAGCAATTTCAAGAAACGTTGACTGAAATGTTCCTCTCGTAATTTTGTTAGATTGAGGAGCAATACACCGGAATTGATGTATTCGTTAGCAGGTAGACCAAGTGCATTAGTGATGTAATCGACCATCGGTGGCACATGTTCAATTGAATGGTCTGGGGCAGCGCCAATCAAATTATTAGCCAATGGCAGCTCGTATAAATTGGCTAAATTCCCGGGGATGACCGTATCGCTGTCAATGTAAATAGCTTTTTCAAACTGCGGAAACATGTCGGCGATAAATAAGCGGTAGAAAATGGTTAAGGTAAAGAAATCGGCTCTGAGAAAATTTTGATGCTGATTTTGAATAGTAGATAACGACTGTGTTAAAGCCTTAAAGCGAACCTCTACATTAGGCGTACTAAGGGCGGATAGGCTGGTCTTTGTTTGATCAGACAACCCTTGATGCAGAATAATGACTTGGTAATGGTCATTTGAATCAGCATTTGAGGTTAATGATTTGATCGAGACAGCGGCATAGGGTGCAAAATCGTCACTGATGGCGTAAAAGACAGGAATAATTGCTGAAGGCATCGTGTGTCGCTCCTTTCTTACTGATGTTGTTTGAGTTCAAGGTACTTATTGAGGACATCATCGTAATCGTGAAGGCCTAACTCACTGTGGACCCGCTGAACTTCCCATGGTTTCACCGTGAACGTGTGCACCCACGGGAAGAACTTAAAACTCGTCGTAAAGTGTTGAAAAACAGTGTCGGATTGAATGCGATGCTGCTCGTTAAATCGTTCCGGTGCAATCCGTTTGGTGCGGCTCAGCTTGTTCAAGGCAGTCTGATCTGGCATGAAGCGTTGTTGCGTCTCACACATGTAGCGGGCCTTGGCAAAAAGCTGCGTTTGTCGAATGTAGGCCAAGTTAAGTAGGAGAACACCAGAATTGACGTAATCATAGACTTTCAGTTCATGATGGAAGAACCATTTTCCGTAATGATCCAGCACGCCGACAAACTCAACGCCGTGAAGATCTTGGTGGTAGAATGACTCAAACGACTGGCGGCAAATAATGTCAGCGTCGAGGTAAAGCAGACGGTTAGGCAATTGTGGAATTTGGTCGGCATATAAACGGAGCATGGAATATGGCGTGAACCGTGACGTCATGTTTGCACTAGGTGGTGTTTGGTTGAATAATGTGGTGCAGTCAATTGCCTCAATACTACTGAGTGGGTTGGCAGTGCGTAATTCGTCACGAACACAAGTGAGTAATCGCTCACTAACAGGCTTGCATTGTGCCCCGTTTGATGACGATAACGTCATCGTCATCACGTAAATATGCAAAGGCTCTCGCACATGTTTGATGAGCGATAACGTTGCGATAAGGATGCCATCCTCTACGCTATGATCGCCACAGAACAAAATATTCATCATGAATCATCTCTTTTGTAGTGAATGTATTCGTAAGTGCTGGCGGTACTTCGCCGTTTCAAGGTCAGGGTCACATCTTGCCAAAGCTCATGCTGCTGAGCTTTTTTTGACTGCCCCGCTGTTGGTTGAAACGGACCGTCAATATAAACAGTTAGCCGTGGTCGTTTGCCAAATTTACGCTTTTGATAAGTCGTTGTCATGCAGAAGACGGGCTTCTGCGTTTTAACGGGGAAGCTAAACGACGTTTCCGGAAATGGTCTAATCTTGGTGTAATAGGGCCACACATGTGCCTCAGGATAAATGACAACATAGTTATTATGATCCATTACTCGATCGACTGCTTTGATGAGCTGAATGGTCTGACTCGTTGTAGTTGCGGTTGGCAGGGCACCACCATAGGGTAAGTTGGGTCCCAATATTGGAAGTGTGAAGTTTGCGGGGCTGACAATGGCGTGAAAACGTTGCGCACCACCGATAACTAACGGCATAAACGCATCATTGACCGGCTGGGTGTGGTTTGCATACATAAAGTAGCCTTGATGGCGAAACGGTTTCAAGACACCGCGGTTAACCACCGTTAAATGCCAATTGGCATAGCAATAAACGTAAGCAAATGCCTTAGCCAAACCACGAAAGATAAGGGACCATAATCGTTCCCACCAGCGGTCGCGATGCCATCGATAATCTTTGGGCAGAATATTCGTTTGGTGATTAGTCGTCACCACGTCATCTGTCACGTCATGATAGGTTTGAACTCGTTTAATGTGCCTCACCTCCCTCACGTCGGTTTCGTTTCTAATGTAACGTTAATCTTATCATAGATGCCAACATTTGGTATTTATTGATTAAAAAAGGCCAGCGAACTTGATGAAACATGATGGTTAAATCAAGTCGGTGGTCCCTTATCAAATAATATTAAGCGAACACTTTGGCTATTCCCGCCGGTTTATTACTTCTGAACCCAACTGCAATGGCGACAGCACTGATGACAAAAGACAATAAGCCGAGCCAAATTAGTGACAGAAGTAAGTTGCCCGTTTGACCGCCTCCGAACAAAATGTTCTGACTGCCAGTCATGGCTGCGTACATTGGCGTAGTGGCAGCAATGAAACGATAGAACCCATTAAGGGCTAAGTGAGGCACGATGATGCCGCCGGTAACGACTTGTAGAATAAACAATGGGATTTGGATAATCATACTTGGTAGACCAGCAAAAATAGTGGCGATGGCATAGGTGAATTCAAAAATAACCATTGTGCTGACAATGTTAAAGCTGAGAAGCTGCCAATAAATTGTGCTGTTCATGCTGATGAGTAAATGTAATGTAGTGACGCTAGCAAAAGGGAGCACGATCGCATTCAATAGGCCAACGCACTGTGTTGCTAGGAAACTTGACCATTTACCTAAACTAAAACGTTTAACCATGAATAAGGCCACTAATAAGACGCTCATCAATAATGTACCAAGATAAGTGCCCATTTGGAGAGTCATGGGTGCCATTTGGTAGCTGGTACGCGTAGGTAGTGAATTTGAAGTATGTGTTATTGGTGAGACTCCTTTACTCAAGGCCTGACTCATTTTGGTGGCAGCCATCATAGTGCTTCGTTTCACTTTGTTGGTCATCGTTTTTTTAGCGGTGGCCATTGCTTGGGGATTTTGTGCTAAATGAGCCGCGGCTGGATTAGTGACAAACTGTTGTTGAGCCTTCGCGGCAATTTGTGGACCAAGCACTTTCGCAAACATTCCCTTAGCCTTATTAGTCGTTACGTTGGCTGAAATACTGTTGGTAGCGTTGCTGATGAGAGATTTGTTCATGTTATTTTGAATAAGGCTGTTGGCGTTATTTACATAGTAGTGAAGATGTGTAGTTCTTCCGGCTTTGATATCTTTAGAGAAAGTTGCTGGGATGCGGATGATGAGTCCAACATGACGATTATTTAACTGAGTCTTGCTAGTGGCTAAATCTTGATTTTCACGAATGTGTTTGAACGGTAAATGCCTGATTAATTGCTGAGTGACAGTTTTTCCCATTGTCGTTGAGTCCTGATTAATAACGACAACTGGAATCTGGTCGGTTCGGCTTGGTAGGACATGAAAAGCAGGCAGTAGACAAGCTGAAAAGAAAATTGAACATAATATTGCGATAAGCATGAATGCCCATACGAATGGTTGTTTAAAAATTGTGAATCCTTTCATCATAAACGACTCCTTTGTTTTTTTTAATAGTGATGAGGAATTACTCACTCACTTTTACAAGCCCAGTATATGGCTAATCTTTTAAAAGTCAACATAATTTGGCAATGAATGATAAATTGTAGGAAGGATAATAGAATTAAACACTCATTTTTGAATGGTTATCTTGCGTTTGTAGTTGATGACCGACATAATGTTGATAAAACATGTGGGAGGGTTGGAAATGGCATCGACAAATAATGAATCTACTAACTTTTTGGCGTTTTACACGGCCGCATTGCAGGACAATTCAACTATCACACCCAAGCAGCGACAAATTTTGGCCGCAGGGTTGGCATTATTTTCAGAGCGTGGGTTTGATAATACGAGTAGTGCAGACATCGCAGAACGGGCTGGCGTGGCAGAAGGGACAGTATATAAGCGTTTCAGGAACAAGACTGAATTGATGTTAGCCGTGTTAACGCCACTCATTAGCTCAGCATTTCCTGCAGCTGCCAATGAATTCGAGACCCAAGCGCTGACCGTCACTTATCCGGATTTGCATCACTTTATCGGAACGGTGGTCGAGAACCGCTTGAAGTTTATACAAACTAACTTTCGTGAGATTAAAATTTTAGTTGGCCAATTACTGTACAATAAGGCCTTTAGTGATCAGATCAAGGTAATTTTCGCAAAAAGCATTAGTACTGAGACCAATGCAGCGGTTAAGGATTTGCAGTCTCGTCATCTCATTGTGGATTGGCCGTTGTCGTACATTATTGGATTTATGGTTAGCAGCGTGTTTGCATACCTTGGTAAGTTAATCTTAAACCCGGAGAATGACATATCGTTAAAAACAGAAATCGACTATACAGTCAAGTTTTTAGAAAAGGGTTTGCAACCGTAATTTTTTCATTCAAATAATCGCTAGTCGAAGTTTATTTTAAGTCCGCCGTGTTATGGTGGGCTTATTCAGTTTGTTAGGGGAGGATGTCTAATATGGCACAACAGCCAATTAAGGTAATGTTGATTTTTGGAACTCGGCCAGAAGCGATTAAAATGGCGCCGGTAGTGCAACGCCTGCGAGAGGACGAACGATTTCAACCCATTGTGGTTGTCACAGCGCAGCATCGGGAAATGTTGGATCAGGTATTAACGATTTTTCATATCAAACCGGATTATGACTTAAATATTATGCGTGCTGGGCAAACGTTAACCGGAATTACCGTTCATGTCGTCAGTCAGCTAGATGCCATCATTCAACAGGAGCAACCGCGCTTGATTTTGGTTCACGGCGATACCACGACCACGTTTGCTGCATCCGTGAGCGCCTTCTATCACCAGGTTGCCATTGGGCACGTTGAGGCCGGTTTGCGAACATGGGACAAGTATTCGCCGTATCCTGAAGAAATGAATCGTCAGTTGACTGATGTGCTGAGTGATCTTTATTTTGCACCAACCACAACAAGTCGTGACAACTTATTGAAAGAAAACCATCCCGCTAGTCAGATTTTTGTCACGGGAAACACCGCTATTGATGCGCTTGGCGAAACTGTTACGCAGAATTATCATCATGAAGTTTTGGACAAAATCCCTGCAGGACACAAGTTTATATTATTGACGATGCACCGACGTGAGAATCAGGGCGAACCAATGCGTGCAACCTTCCGCGCAATCAAACGTGTTGTGGATGAGCGCCAGAATTTAGACGTGGTCTATCCTGTCCATCTCAGTCCTAACGTTCAAGAAGCCGCACATGAGGTGTTTGCTGATGACGAACGCATTCACTTGATTGAGCCGCTAGATGTGGTTGATTTTCATAATTTGGCCGCCAAGGCCTTATTCATTATGACAGATTCTGGCGGTGTCCAAGAAGAAGCGCCATCGTTAGGAAAGCCTGTTTTGGTGTTGCGTGAAACCACTGAACGGCCAGAAGGAGTTACGGCTGGTACCCTGAAATTAGTAGGCACAAACGAAGAAAATGTTTACACCGCGATGACCAATTTATTAACTAATCAAGCCGAATACGAAGCAATGGCTAGCGCCAAAAATCCGTACGGAGATGGGCATGCAAGTGAACGGATTGCCGATGCCATTGCAACATACTTTAAAGCCTAGTTTGATCACGAGGGTTGCAAAGTTAGCCAAAAGGGCGTTTCATGTGAAACATAATCTTTAGCTGACTAATGCAAGGAGGTCGAAACGCATGACTATCAAACCAGAAAGTTTTCGTCAGGAAAAGACGCGCCAAGAGTTAATAAACGCAATGCGAACACTGTTGATGCACAAACCGTTTGAACAAATTAGCGTAAACGACATTTGTGAACAATCGCATAACCACCGCAGCACCTTTTATCGGTATTATCATGACAAGTATGACTTGCTACAGGATGAGTTTCGGGCGGTTCGTGAAACGATGGATGCCGATAACCAAATTCCCAGTCGTCATTTTGTTGAACAGATTGTCGATTTTGCTCAGGAAAATCAGCGCGTATTTCGGAACTTAACGACAGCCAATTCGCACGAAAATATGTACTACGTGTTGACTGCGGCCACAGAGCAAACGCTTAAAGAAAAACTGGCAGAGCAGAAAAAAACAGATGATCCACTCATTCAGCAAGTTGAGGATTCTCCTCGTCCAGATTTGGTGATTAGCTTAATTGCCGGTGCTGTTGTTAATTTAATGATTCGTTGGGTGACAACGGAACAGAGTACGCCAAAAGATGAAATTGTTGCATTTCTGACTGATGGTTTAAACCGAATTTGTAGTGTTCCAGAAATGTGATTAGAACAAAAAGAATCAAGTGTCTCATTTTGAGATGCTTGGTTCTTTTTGTTTCTGTTCGCGCTTAATTTATCTGGTTATACTGAGGTCACTTTTTTGAGAGAAAGGGACCTCAAGACGTATGGAAAGAAAATTTGAACAGTTAGGACAATTCATTCAAAAGCACATGGTAGCCTTGCTTGTCAGCATGTTAGCCATCACGGTTTTCCTTGGCTTTGGTTTGCCTAAAGTGCAGATGGATATGGGCAATGATGTGTTTGTGAACACGAAATCGCAAGTTTACAAGGACACAGAGACCTATCAGAAAAACTTTGGCGGTGATTCTGCGTATATTCTGTTATCAGGGACTCAGGATAAACTGATTTCACATGAAACAATGCAGAAAATCCATAGTTTAGATGGCCGCCTGAACAAGATTGATAATGTTCGTGGAACGACTACCGTTGTGAACGTGCTTAACGCAACGTTGAAGAATGGTAACGCCTCATCAGTACAGAGCACAGATCAAAATGGGTCTAGCCAAACAAAACTGATGAGCAGCTTATCTAAGAAACAAAAGCGACAGTTACAATCGACGCTTGCTCAGTCCTTGACGCCAGCTCAGCAACAGCAGGTGCAACAGTATACGTTAACTATTTTGACACCTGCTCAAAAACAGGCGTTGGCAGCTAATCCGACAGCCGCTAGTCAAATGGCCAGTCAGTTGAATCTAAAGCAACAACAGCAGATTCAAACCTACACGATGTCTTTGCTGACAGCGGGACAGCGCCAACAATTGACTAGTCAAGTAATGGCACAGGTGCCTCGTGTTGAAAAAATGTCGACACCAATGCTTAATGCGTTGATTTTTTCGAACAACGGAAAGGTACCTTCAGCGATGCAACAATTATTGCCGAAGGATGGCCGCCACGTTTTGGTAGTGGTTAATACTTCCGATAAAACGGACATGAGTACGTACGTTAAAATGACGCGGGATATCAATCACGCCATTAAGCAAACAAACTTTCCAAAAGGTGTAAAAGTGCGTTTGGCGGGCTCACCTGCAATCACTAGTCAGGTTCAAACTCAAGTAACGAGAGCAATGATGATTATGCTTGGTCTTGCCGTCGTTGTCATGGTGATCGTGCTTTCGTTGATTTTCCGCGTTCGCCGTCGGTTGTTCCCACTGTTGTTTGTCGCTGTTAGTTTGATTTGGACGTTTGGCTTCATGGGCTGGACGGGCATCTCACTAACATTGGCCACGATGGCGACATTACCCATTATTATTGGTTTGGGAACTGACTTTGGCGTTCAATTTCAAAATCGGTATGAAGAGACGTTTAGGCAACAACATAATCGTCAAGATGCCTTGAATACTGGAATTGGCAAGATGGGACCGGCTGTCGGCATTGCGTTGATTGTGATGACGTTTAGCTTCCTGACAATGTTCTTGTCAAAGGCGCCGATGATGCAACAATTCGGGTTAACGTTAGCTATTGGCGTTGTCAGTGCCTATCTGACGGAGCTAATTTTGATGTTTAGTTTGTTACCGTTCTTTGATCGGCATGCTGAACCTGTAAAGGCTGACGAGCCTCACAAACTGAGTCAACCATCTGGTTTGGCGAAGGTGTTAGCGCGTTACGCGGCGTTTGTGACCAAGCACAGTGTTGTTGTGCTGGTTATTGGCGTCTTACTAGGTGGCGCTGGCTTTGCGGTGGAACATAACATTAACACTGAAACTGACATGACCAAGATGATTCCACAACAGATGACTGCGCTTAAGGACACGAAGTATCTGCAAAAACAGATTGGTTCAACCACTTATATTACCTATTTGGTGAAGGCCGACGATGTTCGTGACAAACGTGTTATGCAGTATACGGATCAGTTTGGTCGGCAAGAACAACGACGATATCATGATGTGACAGATGTTACGAGCCTGCCGACCAGTTTGAATTTAAGCGGCCAACAATTAGCCGATGTTAAACAAGGCACCTTGAATAGCGGTGTTGCCAGCTTACCTAGTTCTATGAAGCAGGTGTTGATGAGCAATAATCAGCATTATGCGACGCTGCAATTTAAGATCAACAAGAATTTGTCGAGTGCTGACCAACTGAAATTGATGAACAAAATTACCAAAGATATTAATTCCCCACACGGAATTCACGTTGCGCCAGCCGGAGCTGAGGTCATGATGCTGACGGGAATTCATAATATAACGGCAAACCATTGGCTGATTATTATTGCCGGGATTGCGATTATCTTCCTCGTTCTGTTTGTGATCTATCGCGATCCGCGATTCGCTATGTATCCAATTTTGCCGATTCTGTTAGTGCTGGGACTGTCACCGCTAACGCTGTGGTTGATGGGCACGTCATACAATCCGCTAACGATTTCGCTGAGTTCCTTAGTTCTTGGAATTGGGACTGAATTTACGATTCTAATTTTAGAGCGGTACCGGGAGGAACAAAAACGGGGGAAGTCGACAGTGGACGCAACGATCAGTGCTGTTTCATCCGTTGGACAGGCCATCTTCGTGTCCGGGATGACAGTTATTGGTGGCTTCTCCGCGATTATCTTTGCTAGTTTCCCTGTTCTGAAATCGTTTGGTCCAATCACTGTGATTGATACTGGCTTCTCGCTGATTAGTGCACTGACGATTCTGCCGGCCATCATTGTGTTCATGCATCGTGGTGACAAACGGAAACAGGTGTAAAGAGAGAATCTAGTCTTAATTAGCATGAAACACATTAGTACTTTAAACCTCTAACTAATAGGTACAAAGAAACAGTGTCACCCTGAAAATTGATCAGTGGGTGACACTGTTTTGTGGTGTAATAAGCCTAAGGGGGTTCAGCAAATGATGTTTAAAAATTCAAAATCACGTCTCGTTGCGATATCAGATGGTGTGTTTGCGGTGGTGCTCACCATTATGGTGTTGGGCGTTGTGGTGCCAGAGCATCCTACTAAACTTTTAATCGGTATTGCTTTTCGCCAAATCGTTATTTTTTTAATTAGTTTTGCCGTTGTTGCACAATACTGGATGTTACATCAGGAATTATTTAGTGCCTTGGAAAAAGTTTCAGTTCGGGTGATTGTGATGAACTTTTACTATCTGGCACTTATATCGTTAATCCCCTTTGTGACTGCTTGGTTAAGTCGAGAACTTTTCAATCGTGTCGTTGTCATAACCTTTGCAACTGTCTTGGTGTTAGTGGACCTATTACAGTATTTACTGTTTAGACTAGTTGTACATGAGTCACATATGACACCTAAAACGCATGATTTAGAAGAGATCCGTTCTACAAAAATGATGTTTTGGATTAGTGTCAGTTACGTTGTCGTTGGTGGCCTATTTCCTAAAACGTTACTCGTACTGATTCTATTGGGAATGTTTACGCGTACAGTCGTCACGCATTGGTATCGTCAAGGAAATCAATAGGTTGCTGATGGCCAAGTTAAGTCGTATTCGGCTAGGGTTGCCGGAATGTTCGCCGCAATGTTTGCACAAGATGCGGGGTCATGAAAAGTGGCAGCCCCAACTTGAACAGCGTTTGCGCCAGCTAGCATGAGTTCTACAGCGTCCTTACCGGTAAAGACGCCACCGACGCCGACAATAGGCAGTGTGGATGCCTGGTGAACTTGGTGCACCATATAGACGGCCAGTGGGTGAATTGCTTGTCCAGATAAGCCACCAGTGCCATGTGCCAAACGCGGTTTTTGCGTTGCAAGATCAATTTCCATGCCTAGTAGAGTGTTGATGAGGACGAGACCGGCAGCTCCGCCAGCTTCGGCTGCTTTAGCAATCGGGACAATATCCGTTACATTCGGTGTGAGTTTGACAAACACTGGTTTATCCACGGCGGCCACAATTTTGGCGGTCAGAGTTTGAACAGTTGCTGGATCTGTGCCAAATGCAAGGCCGCCATGGTCGACATTAGGGCAGGAAACGTTGACCTCAATGAACTTAACGTTTGGTGCTGTGGTTAGCTGTTTTGCAACCTCAACGTACTCGTCCATGCTTCCACCTGCGACACTGCCAACGATTGGTAGATCAGGATAGTGGGTGGCAAGCCAAGGCAGCTTTTCGGCCATGACATTTTTAATGCCGGGATTTTTTAACCCAACGGCGTTTAGCCAGCCAGCAGTTGTGTTGGTTGTCGTTGGCCAAGGATTGCCCGTTCGTGGTTCAGCGGTCGTTGATTTAATTACTAAGGCACCAAGCGCATTGAGATCAGTCTTTTTGGCCAGTTCCTGACCGTAACCGACCGTGCCACTGGCTGCAATGACTGGATTTTTCAAACGCACACCTGCGAGTGTAATAGACATGTTAACCTCCTGATTATGATGAGTTGGGTTGTCGACGAGTATTGATTTACATGGATACTGGTTGCCAGTGCCAGGGGTCATTATGCCAGGCTTTGGCCAATTCGCAGTCTGTCTCACTTAACTCATGGTGGTTGGTGAGATGCTCAAGTAGTAAGTGATAGTCCAGTAATGGCGTCAGTGATGTTTTCGCTTGTTCAAAATTAGCCGTTGCGTCAGGCAAGTCGTAACTAAAGACAGAAACGACACCGTCTACGTGAGCGCCAGCAGTGCTGACAGCCTTTGCTGCCCCCAGCACACTGCCCCCGGTTGAAATGAGATCGTCAATAAGTACAACATGATCTTTGGATGACAATGCACCCTCAATTTGTTTGCCAGTCCCGTGATCCTTTGGGTGGGACCGTACATAAATCAATGGCAGTGAAAGTACCTCGGCTACCCATGCAGCATGTGGAATACCGGCAGTAGCGACCCCAGCGATGACCGTCGCATTTGGATATTGGCGTTTGATTAAGGCTGTGAGACCTGTTGCGATATGCTGACGCAACTCGGGATAGCTGATTGTCATCCGCAAGTCCGTGTAGACAGGCGAAATCATCCCACTAGCATATTGAAATGGTTTGCTTGGGGATACTTTAACGGCCTTGATGGCAAGCAATTCAGTGATGATTGTTTCAGTTAGGTCAGTTGTATTTGTGTTTGAGCTATTATCCGTGTTAGTCATGAATTAACCACTCCTTTTTGATTGTCATATAAGCGTTTGCAGGTTGGTTAGATTGAGTTATTGGACGGCCAACGACGATGGCTGAACTGCCAGCTTCCGCCGCTTGCCGAGGTGTCATGACACGTTGCTGATCATCGGCCGGGTTCGTTGTTAGCCGAATCCCAGGCGTGACCAACAGAAAGGTATCGTTAACAAACGGTTTAATCGTTGTGACTTCCTGCGGGGAACAAATGACGCCATCTGCGCCTGCTGCTTCAGCCAGTTGAGCGAGTTGGCGAACCTGATCGGTCATTGGTAGGCTGACGTGCTGCTCATTAACTAACATTTTTTCTGAGATGGATGTTAGCTCAGTTACTGCCAGTAATTTTGGCGGCGTCACGTGCGCTTGCTGTGCGCCTTGCTGGAGGCCACGTTTGGCCGCCGCAATCATGGCCTTGCCACCTAGCGCGTGGACTGTAGTGTACTGGATGCTAAGTTGCCCGAGCTGGTAAGCAGCACGCTCCACAGTGTTGGGAATGTCATGTAGTTTCAAGTCTAAGAAGATGTCAAAGCCGCGTTGTTGAATGTGGCGAATCATTGCAGCACCCTCACTGTAGAATAGTTCCATACCAACTTTTACCGCAGGTCGGTCATCTGTTTGTGATAGTTGATCAAGTAATTGATCGACTGACGATGTTGTACTTACATCAAGGGCGACAATAATTGAATTCGTGTTGGCGTTCATGAAAACTTCCTTTCGACCACTTGGGCACAAAAAATGGATCATCTGCCCGGCTAACCGTTCAGACGATCCATTACTGGCGTACACTTCGCCATAATATCGGATTGAATTTGAGCTAGCTTACCAACCTCACAGGATTGGTTTAAAGCGGCGCTTGTTTAATTGGAGATTATGATACTGTTTTTTTCAGCGGCATGCAAGAGGGAATTTTTATGTGATACGGGTTATCTGAAACGCACACTTGCAAATCATTTTTCGACGTGGCATGATAAGCGACAAGAAAAAATAACGAATGTCAGAGAGCATTCATTTTGGAGGTAATCGTGATGAATCAAGCGCCAGTAGCTTCTGCGATCCATACAGACAGTCAACAGAAATGGACTATTGCATCCACCAGTGCCGGTTTTGCGTTGGAAAATATGGATGTGATGTTTTTGTCATTTGCATTAAGCTCAATTATCACAGAACTACATCTATCAGCAGGTCAGGCAGGAATGATTTCTTCAGTGACTAACCTGGGTATGCTGGCAGGTGGTTTAATATTTGGATTATTAGGTGACCGGTACGGAAGGGTAAAAATCTTTTCGTATACGGTCTTTATTTTTGCCATTGCGACCACGGCCATGGCGTTTGCAAACTCAATTGGTTGGATCTATTTGTTCCGATTTTTAACGGGAATAGGTGCTGGTGGTGAGTACGGTGTGGGCATTGCGCTGATTTCGGAACGGTTTGCCGCGAACAAGATTGGTCGGATGACTTCGGTAGCTGCTATTGGCGGTCAAATTGGGGCAGCATTGGCAGCTGTTCTGGCAGCCGTCGTTTTACCAACCTTGGGCTGGCACGCATTATTTTTCCTTGGCTTAATTCCAGTTACGTTGACCGTCATTATTCGGCGTCATGTGCACGAAACACCCGCATTCTTAACTGCTAAACGAAGTGCCAACACACAGTCGGTTAACCTCCTGGTGTTGTTTAATAGTCCACGCAGGGCATACCAAACGATTGGACTCATGTTGATGTCAGTGGTTCAAATTGCTGGTTATTTTGGGCTGATGAACTGGTTGCCGTCAATTATGCAAAAGCAGGCTCATGTATCGGTATCCGGATCGGCCATGTGGATGATTGCAACCATTGCCGGCATGGTTATGGGGATGTTTGTCTTTGGTAACGTACTAGATAACATTGGACCTCGATGGGCGTTTGGCATTTTCCTCATTGGTGCAGCAATTTCGGTTTATATCTTCACACTGGCTAAAACAACAGCAACAATTCTGCCAGCCGGTGCGCTCATTGGATTCTTTTCAAACGGCATGTTTGGCGGTTATGGTGCCGTGATTAGTGAGCTTTATCCGGTTACAATTCGCTCAACGGCCAATAACGTGATTGTGAATGTTGGCCGTGCAATCGGGGGGTTCTCCTCGGTGGCAATTGGCTTACTTATGGAACACTTTACTTTGCCAATTGTCATGGGTAGCTTGGCGGGATTATACATCTTTAGTTTTATCGTAATGTTGACGATTCCAGCCTTGGTCAAACGGGGCGTTACTGCTTAAGCTAAGTTACGATTGTTAGTTTCTCTAAGAATGATCAGTTTAGGATAAATCGTTTAACGTTTGTTTTACCGCGATATTCTGACTCACGGTACAGATGGATGGAAGATATTTGACACAGGGCGAAAAATGCCAAACAAAGAATATTACCCGGGAAATAATCCCTTTAAAACAAGACACATATAAAAAAAGACATTGTCCTGTGCACTGGCAGTTGTATACCATGTGCGAAGACAATGTCTTTTTAAGTCGGCTGAGGAAACTCTAATTAATCATTTGGATCCTCGTCACGCTTGCGGCGCTTAAGCCCTGCCAGTGCTAGCAATGTTCCCAATAAGCCTAAACCAACTTCTGCCGCTACAGTATTGGCATGTTCGCCGGTGTGTGGCAGTTCGGTCGCTTTTTCTTTATTAGTGAATGTGGGTTTCGATGTGACAGAGCTTTCTGAGACGGATGGATCTTTTACAGAAATACTTTGATTATTCACATTGCTGGTCACAGCATCTGTAGCCGCACGTGACTTAAGCGTCTGAGCTTTCTGCTGAACAAGTGATTGTGTTGTTTTGGTAGATTGCAAATTTAATCCGAATTTTTGGACAAATTTGTCAGCATGATCTGATAAGGTGTTTGCCAGTCAAGTATTTTAAGTGGTCTCTGATTAAT
>NZ_WEZT01000018.1:56805-70616 GCF_009863985.1 Furfurilactobacillus milii
ATCTTCCAGTTCGTATCGTTTAGGTGTTGTCATCGGAATGCCTCGATTCGTTTTTCCTCAGATTATACCTGAATTTTTAGTTTTCAGACAGTCCCTAGTAAAACGTTCTTGGCTTAAATATTAAACGCTTACATCGCTACTTTAAACGAAACGCTGTCAATCCTACGAAGCATTAAAAATGGCTAAAAAACACAGCAAAAAACGTTAGATTATGTGTCTTAGTTAACACGTAATCTAACGTTTTTTATATCTACAATATCTTATGAGCGTTGATTTGAAATTTTTGCCATATAGTCGGTGTGTTTTTCGCTGTCGAATTCCTTTTCAGACTTACTAATTACAACGGTTGCCAAAGAATTTCCGACAACGTTGACGGCTGTGCGACCCATGTCGACGATGCGGTCAATTCCTGCAATGAATGTTAGCCCAGCCACGGGGACACCGATGGTTGAGATTGTTGCTAGTAGCACGACGAACGAAGCGCCAGGCACACCGGCCATTCCCTTGCTAGTTATCATGAGAACCACTAACAGGGTGACTTGTTGACCAATCGACAAGTTGATATGGTAGGCCTGAGCGAGAAATAATGCCGCTAAGGATTGGTAGATGGCAGAACCGTCTAAGTTAAAGGTATAGCCGGTTGGGACAACAAAAGCGACAATGCCCTTGCTGACACCATAGTGTTCGAGCTTATCCATTGTTTTCGGAAGGGCTGATTCAGAACTAGCCGTGGTGAAGGCAAGGATAATCTCGTTTTTAATTACTTTAAGTAGCTCGAACAAGTTGATCCCGAATCCTCTGGCAACTAGTCCCATCACAACAACGACAAAGAATATCATGGTCAGATAAGTGACTAAGATGAACAATCCGAGCGGGGCCAATGCGGTCAATCCCATTTGCGCGACGGTGGCACCAATTAAAGCACAAACGCCGATTGGCGCGAGATGCATAATCCAGTTTGTGACTTTGAACATAACGGCGGCCACGGCATTGAGAAAATCGACGATAATCTTACCAGGTTCGCCGATTGCAGCCGTGCCTAATCCAAAAAATACGGAGAAGAAAATTACCGGCATCATGTTGCCTTCACTTAAAGCGGCAAAGAAATTAGTAGGAATAATATTAAGCACAGTCGCCCAAATACCGCCTTCGGAAGCGTGTTTTGCGGTTTTGACGTACTGGGAGATATCCGTTTTAGGTAGGTCATGAATGTTGATAAGACTGCCAGTTCGAGTAATGTTACCAATAATTAGACCTAAAATGATTGCTAAAGTTGTCATGCTGGCGAAGTAAAGTAATGTCTTACCACCAATACGACCAAGTTTACGAATATCACCCATATTGGCGATGCCGACTGTTAGGCAGGAAATCACAATTGGCAGAACAATCATTTGAATTAGACCAATAAACATTGCACCAATATTGGTAAATGCAGTAATGGCCGGCTTCGAATGATAAAAAATTGCGCCAAAAACAATCCCCAGGACTAACCCGATGCCAATTTGCCAACCTAAACTTATTCGGAATGTGCGGTGTTGCTGCATAAGAAAACCCCCGATTATAAATGTGAAAAAGAAAACTAACCTTTATACATACTATCACGAATAATTATCGGGATTCAGACTTGAAAAGTTCGGGAACCTATGTGCTATATTTCGATTCTGCGAAATCCGAACTTTTACTATTCAGCAGTGAAATACGCCTTAAAAATACGAACATTCAATGTTGAATCGAGCGTTTATACGTTAATAAGCAAAAAAATGAATTAAAAAAGATGACTCGTTTCACGTGAAACGAGCCATCTAATTAAAATTTTGCTACTGATAAGGGGGTTACAGCAATTTAGCATCTTTCATTAATTCTTCAATATAAGTGCCCTTAACCTTTCTGACAGCTTCCTTAGCGATTACCTTTTGACTCCATGGCAAGTCCATTTCTGCTAATGGTTTCTTGTCGTTTAGATAATACAAAGCATTCATGAGTACACGGGCATCGAATGCAGAGCCAAATACCTCTGGAACACCACGATCGACATCTAGCAATGTGTAAACGGCCTCCATGGCGGTTCTTACGGAATATTCAGTAGTAAAGACAGTGTCACGAGGCGTTTCAGCATAATTGCCGATAAAGGCAAGGTTTTTGGAATGCTTAGGCACAACAAGTGGGCGGTCACCTAATGCACGTGGCATGAAGTAAGTGGTGATGTAAGGCATGTGTGTTGGCACGGTATTGCAAGAGTTTGTGGCGATGTCCACGATTTGGTCATCAGGAACACCCATGTGGTAAAGCCATTCCTCACACAGCTCGATCCCGTTACAGTCTTCCATGTTCTTGTCGACGTAGTTCCCAGGTTTGCCTGAAATCAAACCATAGATCCAAACGATTAATTCATTGTCCTTTTGCTTTTTGAAGTGTGGTTGACGACTGATTGAATACCCCAGAATCCAGTTGGAATCTTTGATGGTGACTGGTCCGCTTGTCACAATGGAACCGCTGTGAGGGTCCTTTTGGCTAACATGTTCAATGAACGGAACGATTTTATCATCTTTAAAGGTTAGCGTAGCAGACATCGTCCAGTTTGCAGCGGGAATGTTTTCGCAGAACTTTTCTGGATGACCGAAATCAGGATCTTGGGCAGCCAAGTTTTTCCATAATTGCCAGCTAGCACCGAGCTCATGTTCCTTTGGCGCAGGGTGCGTGTTATCGCCATAGGTTGTGCTCTCAGTGATGGATCCGTTGGTTACGAAAACAAGGTCATTTTCAGTCAATTGCTGATTCTGCGGTTTGCCATCAACTGTCATTTCAATCTTTGTCGCAACCTTATCGTTGCCGACGCGGTTAACTAAAATGTTATTCACAACGGTATTGTATTGGAAGTGAACGCCATGATTTGTTAAATAGCTAACTAGTGGCAAAATCAGTGATTCGTATTGGTTGTACTTCGTGAATCGCAATGAGGAAAGTGTTGATAAGGAGTCGACATGATGAACGAAACGGAGTACATATCGACGCATTTCTAGCGCACTGGCCCACTTTTCAAACGCAAACATCGTTGACCAATAAAGCCAGAAGTTGGAATTAAAGAAGTCATCACTAAAGACTTCGTCAATCCGTTTATCCTGCAGTTTTTCTTCAGGAGTGAGCGCAAGGTCAATCAATTCTTTAATCGCTTTTTGAGAAAGGGTGAGCTGACCGTCATTTGCCAAACGGTGTCCACGGTTCTCGATGACACGAGCCTTTGAGTAACTGGGATCTTCTTTATTTAGCCAGTAAAATTCATCAAGTACCGAAGCGTCTTTAGTCTCTAAAGAAGGAATAGAACGGAATAAATCCCACAATGTTTCAAAGTGAGGTTCCATTTCACGGCCACCACGAATGATGTAGCCACGTTGTTCATTCCAAATACCGTCCATACTGCCACCGGGGAGGGCCAATTCCTCTAAAACGTGAATATGGTCGCCAGGCATTTGACCATCACGAACTAAGAACGATGCTGCTGCCAGTGCGGCTAGTCCGGAGCCAACGATATAAGCCGATTTTTGATCAACGTTGGCAGGCTTCTTTGGACGTGCAAATGCTTCGTAATTCCCGTTTGAATAGTACATAAATGCCACCCTTTCTTAAAATGAAATAATCAGTTATCGATATAATAATCGTTACATTTGTAACTATCTTTAGTATAATGACAGCGGTTACATTTTTCAATATAGAAAGTTAAGTGGTGTTAATGAATAAAAAAAGTTTACGTACACAACAACAGGTAGAAACCGCATTATTTGAACTGATGAGCCAGCACCAATATAACGATTTATCGATCACCCAGATTACTGATGCGGCGGGCGTTTCACGGGCAGCGTTTTATCGTAACTACACGAGTAAAGATATGATTTTAGATAGTTTTATTCAACGAGAATATGCGCAATTTATGCAGGATGTCACGGATCATAAGCATGAGGATTTGGCGGATTTATTGACTGTTTATTTAACTTACTTTGTTCAGCATCCAATGATCATGAAGAATTTGTTGCATGCTGGATTAGATGGACCAATTTTAAACAAACAGACGGCGTATTTTACCAAGTTTGTCCATGATTATTACGGGGAAAATTATCTAAAGGACTACGAGCTTGCTTATTATTCAGGCGGAACATTTATGGTGTTACATTGGTGGGTCAAACATAACTACGCAATGCCAGTCACAAAGGTTGTTAAAATTTTAACGGATCGTTTCATGGTCAAAGAGATGCATTAGGGTTGTGAATAGGCGAAATTATATTACGAAAAACCACATCCATTTTGCGGATGTGGTTTTTCAAGTCATTATCAGAGTGGTAATTTCAGGTAATCCGGTTTGACCCAATGCAGTCGATTTACGAAGACCATCTTTAATACTAAAGCCAAAATGATTGGCAGAATAATGAATGCCAGTAGCACGCGAAGGCCGACATTTGAGCCAGTGGTAGTTTGCAATGCAGTCAAGGGTCCAATTAATCCGGAGAGCCCAAAGCCAGCGGAAAACGCTGTTCCACCGACGCCCAATATAGCTGCGAAGGCGCCCATGATACTAGAACCCATCAAGATTGGGATGAACATCACCGGATGCGCTAGCATATTGGCCATCTGAATTTTTGGCGAACCCACAAAATGAGCAATTGTGCCACCAAACGAATTTACGGACACTCCCATGGCGGCTAAGGCGAAGCTGGTTACGATAATGCCAGCGTTAGCCGCACCAGAACCGATGCCGGTCAAACTAATGGCCGTTGCAATGCCAACGGACGATAGAGGAGACACAATGAGAAGTGCAAAAATCATGCCCAACAAGGCACCCATCATTATTGGCGTCAGTGTTGTGGCCGTGGCAACAACCTGCCCGATGGCTGTTTGAATGCCAATCATAGCAGGCAAGGTGAGCAGGCCAATTGAGCCACAAATAAGGACGACTAAGGTTGGTTCCAGGATTAAGCGTAGTTGTCCCAAACGGTTATGAATGACAAAGATAAAAATTGCTGTAACGGTTAGTACAAGCAAAACGTTAAGAATAGCACCAGTACCAGCTATTGCCAGGCCAGTTTTTGTGGGCTTGAGGACGCCGGCAGACACAAATGTGGCAAAGCCAAGTGCAGCAGTATCAAGGACATCAAATTCAAAGGCGTGGCCAACGGCGAGGGCCGCGATGATGGGCAATAGGCTTTGAATGACAGTGACCATCATTAACAGGTTACGGGTCGGGACGTTTGTTCCAAACAATGGGATGATTTGGGAGGTTAATGCTGCCGGGATAAGGGCAATGATGATTCCCAGACTAGTGCCGTTTAAAATGGCGAGAATAAATGGTTTGAATTGGGCCATTTCACGTTTGATGGTGGTCATTAGTCTGGTTACTGATAGTGCAGGGGATGTTTCTTCGGGTATTTTCATCGGCAAGCTCTCCTTAGTTAATGCTTAGGTTGATTATTCGACGCTGTGTTCCGTTGGTCGATCGGCAAGAATGTCCTGAACATCGTTCAATGAGATATCAACCATGTTTTGGACTGCAATATTAGTGAAAAAGGCGATGTGCGGCGTGATGATCACGTTATTCATGGCGTGCAGCTTGGCAATATTAGGTTGTGAGTCAAGCCCATCTTGTCGATGATTGGCATTAAAAATCTTCTCCTCACCAGTTACTGTATCGAGCATGGCAAACGCAAGTTGGTGGGTTTCAAGAGCGGTTATTAAGTCGTTCGTATTGATGACTGGACCGCGACTAGCATTTACAATGCCTGCCGTTGGTTGCATAAGGGCAAAATCGTTTGCGGCAATCAATCCTTCCGAAGTTGGATTAAGGTCGACGTGTAAACTGACGACATCGGATTTGGCCAATAGGGTTTGTTTATCAACGTAGGTCACCAGCGGTTTTAACGCTTCACGTTCAACCACATCATAAGCTAAAACAGTTGCACCAAGAGCGTGCAGTAGTTTAGCTAAAGTACCGCCAATTCGTCCAGCGCCAACAATGCCGATGGTAGCTGAGTGAATTTCTTTAGCCTGTAAACCAGCCCAAGAGTAGTTATTTTCGCGGACCTGAGCATCGACCAATGGCGCTTTTCGTAATACACGGAAAATTTGCATGAGGGCGTGTTCGGCAACACTGCGTGGTGAGTAAGCAGGAACGTTAGTAACGAGTAATCCGGCCTTATGGGCCGCTGCCACGTTAATCATGTCAACACCGGCTGTTCGGGACGTCAGTTGTTTAAGCCCCATGTCAGCTAATTGTTGGTAGACGTGATCATCGTCAATGCGATTGCGTTGTTGGATAACAATCCCGTCAAAACTGTTAGCCTGGTCAACAGTTGACGCAGATAAGGCATCCGTCGTTGTGTGAATTTCGAGGTGTTCACGTTTCGCGTGATCCTTGATAGCTATCATTTCGTCTGGTCGGACTGAATACATAATGATTTTTGTCATGTGAGTGACCTCCGTTTAATCTTTAAGGTTTAGTGAGTTTCCATATAAGTTGTGAGGCGGGCCATGGCCGCCTTTAAGCTTGTCATTGAGGCAGCGTAACTAAGGCGCAGGTAGCCTTCGCCGCCGGGTCCAAACGCAGCTCCTGGAATGACAGCCACTTGACTGGTTTGAGCTAACGAAAGGCAAAAATCGTAATCAGTCATGTGCAAACGTTCGGGAATTTTCGCGAAGATATAGAATGCGCCTAACGGTTTAGGGATAGTGAAGCCGAGCTTTGTCATGGTGTTATAAACGAAATCACGGCGCTGTTTGTATTCTGCCTTCATGTTCTCGGTGTCATGACGGCCCTGTTCTGTTCCCAATGCTTCAGCAGCTGCTGCCATAGCCGGATTAGAGGCTGACGTTACCGTAAAGGCATGCATTAAATTGATTCTGCCAATTAAGGCTGCCGGGCCTGCGAGAATACCAACACGGTATCCTGTCATGGCATGTGATTTTGACACACCGTTTAAGACTAATGTTTGTTCCGGCAGGTAGTGTGCAAATGAAACGTGATGTTGACCATATGTCAATTCAGAATAAATTTCATCGGAAATCACAATGATATTGGTATCACGAAGCACATCCGCTAAGGCTTCTATTTGATTGGCAGTATAGGTGACGCCCGTGGGGTTAGACGGAAAGTTTAGCATGATAGCCTTGATGTCATCACCATATTCATTGATAGCAGTTCGCAGTTGCTGGGGTGTGAGGACAAATTGGTTAGGTTCTGTGTTGATGGGGACGACTTCGGCACCGTTGAGTTTAATAATTGGCTCGTATAAGGGAAAGGTTGGCCCCGGAAGCAACACTTTATCGCCGGGATTTGTGACGGCTCGGAGTGTGTCAGAAATAGCCTCAGTTGCGCCAACGGTAGCGACGATTTCTGTTTGCGGATCATATTGAATACCATAACGATCTGCTAAAAAATGTGCAGCCGCTTCGCGTAACTTTACGGTCCCAGGAACTGGCGCGTAATGGGAATCATTGTCCTCAATGCTCTTAATGGCGGCCTGTTTGACGTGTTCAGGGACATTAAAGTCCGGTTCGCCTAACGTTAGTTTGATGATGTTGGGGATATCGCTAACTTCGTGGTCAAAGCTGCGGATCATATCTGGCTTGATAGCTAGTAGCTGGGTGTTTAAACGTTGTGTGAGATCTTGTTGTTGTGTTTGCATATAAAATATCCTTTCTAAACTTTGGCTCGATGGCAGTGATAATTGAATTGAAAACAAGAAAAGCCCCCAGCGTGTCGTTAAACACCTGGGGGCTTAAATCATCGATAAACAACTGATGACCATACACGCAGATGTTTTATCCATCCGCATGGCCACGTTAAATAATGGCTAGTTGGATGAATTTCCAAAAAACCAAAAATAAAACGCATATGTAGTTTTGACAGTTGTTGTTGTCATCATTAGTAAGCTTCCTTGAATTAAAGATTGATTAGAATACTAATTTATTTTTCATGACGTGTCAATGAAAAGTTTAATAATTGCTGACCAAACGGCTGGCAGGTTAGCAAACAAATTTGTAAAACCAATTAAATATATTTATTAAAAATGGCCAGAGCAGACGATGCTCTATTAAGTCGAGTGCGAGCTAGCGGAATTCCAGTACAATTAATTTTTTTATAGCCAGGCACAAAACACGTTCAATGGAGCGCATTTATCCTAACATTGTTCGTTTACTGATGATAAGATGGCTTCATCAATTTTTTGAGGAAGGTTTTACATCGTGAAGGATAGACGAATCAGTGTGGCACTGCTACTGCCGAGTTTGGTTGGAATTATATTGTTTTTGATTTTTCCAGTTGTTCAGTTGGTGTTACCAGTGATTTTTGGAGTAAAAAGCAATGAAACATATTTTTTATTTTTAAGAGCTACATACAACCAGCAAATTATTTTCAGAACGATTGGCACTGCATTTGTAACCACCTTGGGCTTGCTAGTTTTAGCATTTCCATTTGCGTTTTGGATTGCTCACCAAAGAATGAAAGTTCGTAAATTACTGTCGCTTGTCATTTTATTTCCGATGCTCACTAATGCGGTCGTTAGAAACTTCGCTTGGATTCTAATCCTTGGACGTAACGGGCTAGTCAACACGTTGTTAATGGATCTGCATATTGTCCACCAACCAGTTCGCATTTTATATACGAATACGGCTATTGTGATTGGACTCATTTATTTGTTTTTCCCTGTCATGGTGACGATGCTGATTGACCCAATCGTATCGCTGGATCAATCAGTTGATGAGGCGGCCGCAATGTCAGGAGCAGGTCCTGTAACACGTTTTTTCAAAATTACCTTGCCGCAGTTAACGACCAGCCTACTGACTGGCAGTATCTTAGTTTTTGCAGGCGCAATGACAGCCTATACGACGCCACAATTACTAGGTGGTAACAGTAGTTTAGTTTTGTCGACGTTGTTGTATCAGCAATCCATGACACTGGGGGATTGGCGGGCCGCAAGTATTGTGGCATTGACGCTGATATTGATTGCCTTAGCAAGTCTATCAATAACAAAAGTCATCACTAAGCGGATTTCGGGAGGTAACGAAGTTTGATACAGAAAAAACACTGGTTATTGACGTTATATGGTTACTTGATGTTGCTACTATTGTTGCTCCCACTAGTTTTAGTTGTTGTCACTTCATTTGGTACACAGACAGCTATTACTTTTCCGATAAAGGGTTTCACTTTGAAATGGTACGCCAATATATTGTCACAACCTGACTTTGTGACAGGTTTCAAAACAAGTTTTGCAGTCGCTGTTACTGCTAGTCTCTTAGCAATTGTGATTGGAACGCCAGCGGTTTATGCATTAACGCGCCGTGGCATTCATCATGCTAACTGGTTTCAAACAGTTTTTCTGTCCCCAACCTTGATTCCAGAGATAGTTATCGGCTTTGCACTATTTCAAAGTTTAGTTATTGGAATCAAGCTGCCGCTAATGCCAGTTCTTATCACAGGGCACTTTCTACTCAGCGTGCCATATGTAATTAGAATGCTAACGGCTAGGTTATTGCTGTTTGATCAGACTATAGAAGAAGCCAGCTGGTTAAGCGGAGCATCGAAAATAAAAACTTTTTTCAGGGTAGTGATTCCGAATATTTCAGGCACGCTCCTCGCTATTTTCATCATGTGCTTTATTAATTCATTCAATAACATTCCCATTACACTATTTTTGAACGGCCCGTCGTTAACAATGCTGCCAACTGCTATTTTGAATTATTTGCAAAACAACTATGATCCAACCGTTTCAGCAGTGTCAGTAATTTTAATGTTGTTGACAGGTCTCATGATGTGGCTGATGGAACGGATGAATGGCTTAACACGTGTTAACGAACATCTGAATCAGAAAGGACAGAAATAAATAATGCAGGCAATGCAAGTTAAGCACTTATCAATGTCGTATGAGGAT
The DNA here is from genome assembly GCF_009863985.1 of Furfurilactobacillus milii. GTDB lineage: Bacteria > Bacillota > Bacilli > Lactobacillales > Lactobacillaceae > Furfurilactobacillus > Furfurilactobacillus milii_A. The sequence continues at coordinate 66,717 of NZ_WEZT01000018.1, forward strand.
GGTAAAAAAGTGCTGACAGATATCAATTTTTCAGTTAATGCGGGTGAACTAGTTTCGATTCTTGGTCCAAGCGGATGTGGGAAAACGACTACATTAAGAATCATTGCGGGACTGCAGCGTCAAACAAGTGGGAATGTTGCGATTGATGAGCGGTCAATTGACTCGGTCCCCGTTTTCAAACGTAATATGAGTATGGTCTTCCAAAACTACGCTTTATTTCCTCATTTGAGTGTGTTTGAAAACGTCGCATTCGGTTTAAAACAACGCGGTATTGGCAAAATAGCTATTCGCAAACGTGTGGCCGAGATATTGTCTCTAACAGAGCTAACGGATTTAGCTAATCATCGACCACACGCACTTTCCGGTGGTCAGCAACAACGTGTTTCGCTAGCGAGAGCCTTAGTTGTTAATCCGACGTTACTGTTACTGGATGAACCACTCAGCAATTTAGACAGGGCACTGCGTTTGTCCCTACGAGAAGAAATTCGCCGACTACAGCAAAAATTAGGAATAACTGCACTTTTCGTTACGCATGACCAAGAAGAAAGCTTTGCAATTTCTGACCGCGTCATTGTTATGAATGGTGGTCATATTGAGCAAATTGCGTCGGCACAAACCGTCTATGCTCACCCAGCAACAACGTTTGTAGCAAAGTTCATCGGATTTGAAAATTTCTTCAACGTAACAGGGCAGGTGAATTCAGATGAGTATTTAAGCGGTGAAATGCACCTTTACATGGCCGTGAAGACAACTAAACCGGCGGTTCGGCTTTGCATTCGACCTGAAAACATTCGTCTTGATACCAGCATGGATACTCAACAGAACAGTCTTAACGGCATTATTTGCGACAAAACGTATCTTGGCCGCGCATATCGTTATGTCGTTGCAACGGACCATTTAGGCCAAATCAAGGTGGATTCAGAAGAGGCAACGCATCAATTAGGGGACGCAGTACGGCTGACATTACCGTCCGACAAACTCATTGCATTGGCAGAATAGGAGAATTTGATGACACACCATAAGGAATTATTGAAAAGAATAACCATTTCGTTGTTACTCGGTGGATTGACGGTTGGCTTTTTGGATGCAACGGCGAAAGCAGATGAGTCGATGACCGTTTCAACGTTCGGATTGGCTACAAAGCAGATGAATAGCGACGTGTTGGCGCCGTTTGCGAAGGAAAATCATGTAACGATGCGCACCCAATTTGGTGACAGTAACGCCAGAATGACACAATTAGAACACAATCCTAACAGTGGCGTAGATGTGGTTGAATTATCACAAAACAATGCGTTGTCAGGGAATCAAAAACACTTATTTAAGAAATTGGATTTCAGTAAGCTAAAGAATTTCAAACGGCTTACACCTGCTCAACAAAAATTGGCAAAAGAAACCAACAGTGTGCCGTACACGTTGAACAGTGTTGGGATCATGTATAATCCTCAAAAGATTTCGATTAACTCATGGAAACAACTGTGGTCATCAAAACTAAAAGATAAACTGGCTATTCCGGATATTACGACGACATTTGGACCCGCGATGATTTATCTTGCTGGCGAGCGCGCTGGTACGGCTGTTGAAAAAGATAATGGTCAGGCAGCATTCAAGGCATTGTCACAGTTGAAACCTAATGTGACTAAAACATATTCACAATCCTCTGACATTGCCAATATGTTTAAAACGGGAGAAATTGATGCGGCAGTTGTCGGTGATTACGCTGTCAATATGGTTCAAAAGGCAAACCCACAATTAAAATATGTCGTGCCGGCGTCAGGAACATTAGCTAACTATGATACGGTTTCAATTTTGAAAAGTAGTCATAATACCGAAAAAGATTATCGGTACATTGATGCCCGTTTAAGTGCAACGGTTCAAAAAAAGGTTGCCAGTCCGCAGTCATTAAATAATGCGCCGGTTAATAAGGCTGTTCAATTAAGCGGTAAAGACGCAGAAAATAAAACGGTTGGCACAGTTGCTAAGCGGGCTGAAAGCCTCAACTTTGCGTATGTTAATCGTCATTTGGCCCAATGGATTACACGTTGGAATCAATTGATGAATAAACAATAAGGTTAGGAGACATTATGACAAACGTTGATTTACTGATTAAAAACGCTCGAGTTTACAACAGTTATACAAAGACTTTTAACAATGTTGATGTCACCGTTAAAGACGGCAACTTTTATTGGATTGGTGTAAATTTACCTGATATCGTGGCAGAGCGGACGATTGATCTAAAAGGCTTTTCAATTATTCCGGGATTGGTTGACGCTCATATGCATATTGAGAGCTCAATGGCTACTCCCACAAACTTTGGTCGTGCTGCCGTTAAGTTTGGCACGACAACAGTAATTGCAGATGCCCACGAAATTGCCAACGTGGCTGGCATTAATGGTCTGTCTGAATTCATGCGCCAACCCTCATGCATTTCAGTTTTTTATGCCATTCCTTCTTCAGTGCCATCCACAACGCCGGCAATGGAAACAACCGGTGGCATTATTGGGCAGGACGAGGTTGCCACGTTATTAAACGATCCTAAAATCATCTGCTTGGGCGAGGCCATGAACTTTAAAGGGATTACGTCACAGCCTCAGTCACTGATCCGGAAAATTATTAAGGACTGCCGCAATATCAGACCGACAATGCCTTTGGAAGGTCATGCGCCCAAAGTGAGTGGCAAGGATTTGGCTGATTTTATTAATAGTGGCATTACATCCGATCATACTTTCCAGACGCCTTCATCCTTAATTGAAAAGATAACTAACGGCATGTTCATTGAAATTCAACAAAAGTCATTATCTACAGAGATAGTGAAAACAATTATTGAACATCAATTTTATGAACATGTTGCACAGGTAACGGATGACGTGATGGCTGACGATTTGCGCAGTGGACACCTTAACAGGCTGGTTGAGCAAACAATTAAATTTGGTATGGCGCCAGAAGAGGCAATTTACTTGGCCACTTATACACCAGCTCGTCGGATGGGACTTTGGGATCGTGGTTCCATTGCGCCAGGTCGGATAGCAGACTTTGTTGTTCTTAGTGACGTAGATAACTTTGTTATTGAGGATGTATTTTTGCATGGCAACGCAGTGACAGATATTGTTGCTCCTGATGCAAATGAAGGATCGTCATTTGACTCGACTATTGCAGATTCCGTTCACGTGCCAGTATTAACAGAATCAGATTTGTTAATCAAAACGGCTATGCAACGTGACGAGGTTGCGGTTAACACGGTCCAAATTAGTGCTACTGGCACTTTTACTAAGCGTGGCCAAGTTTCATTGCCAGTCATTAACGGGCAAGTGCAGTGGCAAGAAAATAATTTATCTCTGTTGATGGTTCAAAATCGTTATTCGGGTCATGGTGAACTGGCATTTGGCTTTGTCGAAAATGGTGTTAAAGGACATGGTGCTATAGGGGCAACATGGGCTCATGATCATCACAACTTGATGATTATGGGGACGGATATTCCTTCAATGCGACGGCTAGGATATCAAAACAGCAATGAAATTATGTCATTTTCAACGCTATCGTTGTTGGTTTCACCAGCGATTAAAATTTCAGATAAAGGATTGTTCGATGTTAAAACACAACAATCTATCCCAATGTTTGTAAAATAATGCCGTCAGTAACTCACTTAAAGTAATTGGTGAGATAATCTAACGGTTTAATATATGAATTAGGTCACAGAGACAACTGGGCGAATTGGCTACTTGTTTCTGTGACCTTCTTGTATTTGCAATACATAGATAATGTAGCTCTCTTATGCGAATGAAAATAAAACTAATATTTTATTCCCTTGAATTGTCAAATTAAGTGCAACACTACATTAAAGAATATTTCATAAGGCGTTTTCCATCCGAGACATTTACGGGGACGATTATTCATTTGTTCTGC
>NZ_WEZT01000018.1:70716-120286 GCF_009863985.1 Furfurilactobacillus milii
TTCCTTTCATGATTGTTTTCGCAAACATCATTTTACAGAAATTTGGCCATGGGCCATTCTTTATTTAATTAGTGTTGCACTTAAAGTGTAAATTCAAGCCAAAAATATATAGAAATAGTGGGTAAAAAGAGATATCAGCCAATTAAATTCCGATTAATCCAATCGCCATTTTGTCGATGAACACGAACAAACCTAGTAACAGCAGTGTTTCTAAAGCAATTAATAACAGTTAGTGGTTACTAATTCGTCTTGGGGAACCTGCTAAGCCTTACTTTTCTTATATACATAAGCGTATAAAAAGAAGGCTCTAACCATGATGAATCCTTAGTTTATACCGGGATTTTTGCTGGTTATTAGTGCCGATGATAACCTCAAAGACGTAAACACATGAACCATGTGAACGTTTAAATAACAAATAAGCGAGGGTTACATCTTATGAGTACAAAATACGAAAAGGAAGCACCTAGTTACACAATGACAACGGTGATGGAAGAAGCTGCGCGGTGCTTACTTTGTCACGATGCGCCATGTTCTAAAGCGTGTCCTGCCGGAACTGATCCAGCACGTTTCATCCGTAGTGTTCGTTTCAGAAATCTGAAGGGTGCTGCCGAAACGATTCGTGAAAATAACGCTATGGGTGCAATTTGTGCTCGCGTTTGTCCGACTGAAAAGTATTGTGAACTTGCTTGTTCGCGAACGGGGATTGACTGCCCAATTGATATTGGTGGCATTCAACGCTTCGTGACTGACTACGAAGAACAAGAAAAAATGGACATTCTTCGCAAAGGCGATTCAAATGGATTGAACATTGCTATCGTCGGCAGTGGCCCTGCTGGGTTACAAACGGCGGCAACGCTGCTTCAAAAAGGTTATGCAGTCGACATTTACGAAAAGAATGAGAAGGCCGGCGGTTACCTTCGTTATGGAATTCCTGAATATCGTTTACCAGATGAAATTGTCGATGTTGAAATCAACCGGATCGTCAATCTGGGCGCAGAAATCAAGTACAACGTCACTATTGGTAAAGATGTCACAATGGCTGATCACGACGCTGTTGTTGTTGCCGTAGGTGCTAGTGAAGCGAAGATGTTACCAATGTTTGAAGGTAATCCATATGTTGAAACTGCTGTTGATTTCTTAGCACGTGTTAAGGAAGCCAAGGGTGACATCGACAACATTCCTGCAAGTGCAGTTGTTGTCGGTGGTGGGGATGTTGCGATGGATGTTGCGACGACTTTAAAGCGGTTGGATGTTAAGAATGTCACTGACCTCGTTTATGAAGAATTTGATGAATTCAAGGCTTCTAAGAAGGAACTTGATGCAACTCAGAAAGCCGGCGTCACCATTGTTGATGGCTACGTTCCAACTGACGTAGATGGCAATACCGTTACCTTTAAACATCGTCATTTAGACAGTGAAATGACCATTAAGACCGACTTGATTATTCTGGCCGTTGGTCAACAAGTTAACACAGACAACCTTGGCGTAGATACCGATCATGGTGAAGTTCAGCATGCCGGTTACAAGACTGATGACGAAAAAGTGTTCTTCACTGGTGATATTGCCCAAGGTGACAAGACCGTCGTTTGGGCCGTTCGTAAAGGTAAAGCAGTTGCCGAAGAAATTGATCAGGCATTATTAGGAGGTAACAAATAATGATTAGCAAAGATCTATCAGTGGAATTTTTGGGGGTTCATTTTGAGAACCCGTTCCTCCTGTCTTCTTCACCTGTCGACAACTGTTACGAGATGTGTGCTAAGGCTTTTGACGAAGGCTGGGGCGGAGTTGTTTTCAAAACAATTGGTCCGAAACACTTTAAAATCAATGAAGTCTCGCCACGGTTTGATGAACTGACAAAAGAAGGAACACCCTTCGTTGGATTCAAAAACATGGAACAAATCGCTGAGCATTCGTTGGAGGAAAACCTTCACGATTTACGTCATTTGAAGGATGACTACCCGAACAAGGTCGTCATTGCATCCATCATGGGGACAAACGAAGAGGACTGGGAAACACTGGCTCAGCTGGTAACTGAAGCTGGAGCGGACATGATCGAAATGAATCTGTCGTGTCCTCAAATGACCTCTCACGAAATGGGTTCCGATGTTGGGACTAACCCTGAACTGGTTAAAAAGTACTGTACAGCGGTTAAACGTGGTTCAAATCTGCCAATGATGGCTAAAATGACACCTAATATTACAGACATGGTTCCTGCTGCCAAGGCCAGCATGGACGGTGGTGCTGACGGGATTGCCACGATTAACACGGTTAAATCTGTGGCCAACATTGATTTGGATCGTAAAGTTGGTTTGCCAATTGTGAATGGTAAGTCTTCAATCTCCGGATTTTCAGGGAAGGCTGTTAAACCAATTGCACTTCGTTTCCTACAACAATTGAGAACGGCCGCTGGTTTGGAACAATTACCAATCTCTGGGATTGGTGGGATTGAAACTTGGCAGGACGCTGCTGAATTCATTCTGATGGGCGCAACAACCTTGCAAGTGACCACTTCGGTTATGCAATATGGCTATCGAATCGTTGAAGATATGAAGAATGGTTTGATGCATTACATGGAAGATCAGCACGTTGAACATCTAAGCGAATTGATCGGTGTTGCCAACAAGAACATTGTCCCTGCTGAGGATTTGGATCGTGATTACAAAGTTTATCCGAAGATTGATTGGGACAAATGTATTGGCTGTGGTCGTTGTTATATCTCTTGTTTTGATGGTGCTCACCAAGCGATTAAATGGGATATTAAGACACGTCGTCCATCCATTGACACTAGCAAATGTGTCGGTTGTCACCTATGTAACTTAGTTTGTCCTGTTGGTGCGATCACAACCGGCGAAGTGGTTATGAAACCAGGCACTAAAGGTAATCCAGAAGATATTCAAATTGAATCTTCACGTTTGACACACCCAGTTCAGTAAATCTGGTAAAATTTAATAGTTTCATTTTACTTCAATCAGTTAATGTTTCGCTGGTTTCCAGAGCGAAAACAGGATGCACGTCCATCAATCGAGGCGGGTAGATTAACTAAAGAAAAAGAAGTTAAATAATTAAAAAATACGATTCTGATTTTGTTCTTTGAGCAAATCAGGATCGTATTTATTTTGGATGGAAGTCATATACAGCTTAGTTCCTGCTACTTTTAGTTGGCATAATTGTTAATTACGTGGCCCACGGTGCTGTATCAATTTTCTTGCGGGACAGGCATATTCGCAACTCTCACAGGGCGGTTTGGTTGCTGACTGCCGCATGGTGTGAACGGCGATGATTACCGCAATGAGGACGATAGCGACGAAAATCAGCACATTGATTAAAACGGCCATAACCTAACCTCCCATAAGAACTGATTCAAACCTTGTCAGAATAACGAGCCAACTTGAAAAATAATTAGCGCCAATCCGTAAGCCAAAACAGTACTTGAAATTAACGAATAGATGGCCCATTTAACGGAACCCGTTTCGGTTTTAATAGCACCGAGCGTCGCAAAACATGGGGCGTAAATCAGAATGAAAACTAACAGACTGTATGCGGATAGCGGCGTAAACAGTGTGCTGAATGTTGTCACTAAGCTGGTTTGCCCACTTAAATGAAATAGGACAATCATACTGGAACTAATGACTTCTTTAGCGAGTACCCCAGTCATCAATGCACTGATTGTTTGCCAATTAGTAATGCCAAGTGGCGCGAAGGCCGGTTGCAACCAACGACCAATAATTGCTAAAAAACTGGCGTCAATGTTAATAACGTATCCATGTGGACCAATGTTAGACAACAACCAAACGAGTATTGTGCCGGCAAAAATAACGGTTCCTGTTTTCTTGACGAAAGCTTTGCCTTTTTCCCAAGCACCGGCAATGACGAGGTCTAATCGAGGACGATGATAATTTGGCAAGGTTACAACAAAGTTGCTCGCGTCTTTTAATTTAAAGACCAGTTGATAAAATTTAGCCATGGCTAACGCAATCACAATACCGAGAAAATATAGGGATAAAACGATTACAGCTTGGTGTTGATTGAAGAAGGCGGTAACAAACAGACTGTAGATTGGCAGTCGAGCGGAACAACTCATAAATGGCGCGATTAAGGTCGTCACGAGACGTTCACGGGGTTGTTCAATCGTTCGCGTGGCTATGATGCCGGTTACGTTGCAACCAAAGCCAATGATCAGTGGGATGAATGCCTGGCCGTTCAAGCCAATGAGCTGCATTAATCGATCAGTGACTAGGGCGGCACGACTCATATAACCTGAATCTTCCAACACTGTAATGCAGGCAAACAGGACAAAAATTTGGGGAATAAATGTCAGCACGCCGCCGACACCAGCAATGATACCGTCAACAATCAGTGATCTTAAAAAGAGTAAGGCACCTACAACAGTTAGCCAATGATTTGCGGCCTCAGAGAGTGGTCCGGACAGGAGCGCGTTTAAATAATCGCTCAATGGTGTTCCAATCCAGTCAAACGAGAGCTTAAACATGAACCAGAAGATCCCGACGAAAATAGGCAATCCTAAGATTGGGTGTGTAACCCAGCAATCAATTTTAGCAGTAACGGTATTTTGAGGATGGTTTTCAGTAAAATTTGTAGCCGCGGCAAGCGTGTCTTCGATGAAAGTAAGTCGCACGTGAAAGATTTGGTCTGCATAATGATGCTCGCGGTACGTTTGGCGCCCCTCTGATAACGTGTCTAAACGATGTTCATCAACATATTTAACCACCGCATCGTTGTCGCTCATGAATTGAATAGTTAACCAACGAGCAAAATTTTGTGAGAGTCGATGCTTTTTAACCAATTGTGTTGTGGCGTCGCGAATATCTGCTGAAATGGCTTTAGGATAATCCAATTCCAGCGGATCAGATGCGGTTACTGTAGTTTGGTCAGACAAACAAGCACGAACCTCATCGACACCACTATTTTGTCGAGCAGCAGTCGCGCGTATGGGGCAACCCAAATGTTGTGACAAAATATCGAGATCATAGTGAACGCCGCTTTGTGAAAGTTCGTCCATCATGTTCAGGACCAATATTAGTGGTTTGCCGAGTTCTAACAACTCGATAGATAACAGAAGATTTCGTTTGAGTTGACACACGTTGGCGATGTTCAAAATAGCGTCAGTCGGGTTGTTTTCCAGCAGATAGTCTACGGTGACGGCTTCATCCTTTGTTATTGGAGTTAGCGAGCAAATACCGGGAAGATCGATAATGTTAATGTTTGATTTTGGAATATTCCCTAATGTCTGGTCAACGGTGACGCCCGCCCAATTGCCAACGTTGGCATATTGGTTGGTCAAACGATTGAAAAATGTCGATTTGCCAGTGTTCGGATTACCTAATAGTGCAACGGTTGTCATGACATTAGCGCCTCGTTAAGGTTTGCAACACAGCGTCACGAACACCGATACGTTGGCCATCGAATTCAATGATTACCGGACCGTGAAACGGATAACGGCGCACGACGGTTAGGACGGTACCTGGTTCGATTCCTAGACGATGAAGTTGCCTAGAGATTCGTTTTTCAAGGTGATCCATGCAATGAACGGTTAATTGTTCATTGACCGAGACCTGTATTTCCATAAGATAACGCCCTTTCTGTGTTGATAATGGTTAAAGATTATCACGAAAGGGTTTTCATAAATATTAGGGAGATGCCTAATATACCGACAGGAATATTCCAGAATATACTTGTTTTAGATATTTAAGATCACGAAATTAATCACAAGAACACAACCGATGGAGGTCAAAGAGAATGTCAACACTCGAAGTTAAGGATTTGCATGTAGAAGTACAAGATGGTGAAAGTGGTGCCGTCAAGGAAATTTTGAAGGGTGTTAATCTCTCCATGAGTACGGGTGAAATTCATGCCATCATGGGACCAAACGGAACGGGGAAGTCGACTTTGTCTGAAACCATCATGGGGCAGTCTGCCTACCACGTGACACAAGGTGATATTTTATTGGATGGCAACAGTATCCTTGATATGCCAGTAGATGAACGTGCCCGTCGAGGTTTGTTCTTGGCAATGCAATATCCAGCTGAAATACCTGGCGTTACCAACGCTGAATTTCTAAGGGCTGCTATTAATTCCCGCCGTCCAAAAGATGACCAAATTTCAGTGATGAGTTTTTTAAAGGAATTAGATAAAAATCTTGACCTCCTTGATATGAATGAAGCAATGACGGAGCGATACTTAAACGAAGGTTTCTCCGGTGGTGAAAAGAAACGGAACGAAATCCTGCAATTATTAATGATCAAACCAGCGTTTGCACTGTTAGATGAAATTGATTCAGGGTTGGATATCGATGCCTTGCAGGTGGTTGCTAAGGGCGTGAACTCCATGCGTGGCGACAATTTTGGTGCCTTAATCATTACGCATTATCAACGTTTGCTAAACTACATTAAACCTGATGTTGTTCACGTAATGATGGGTGGGCGCATTGTCAAAACTGGCGGTGCAGACCTGGCCTTGAAACTTGAAGATGAAGGTTATGCCGGTCTCCGTGATGAGTTTGGCCTAGATGTTGATCTTGTGGATGAAAACTAGGAGGCAGTAATCATGAGTCAAGAAACAATGCCACTGGTTGAAGACACGGTGACGAAGCATGATGAACCAGCATGGATGACAGACAAACGACGCGTAGCAATGGACCAGATGCCAACGTTGAAGATGCCACGGGTTCAGCGATTTGATTACAGGAATTGGCAAATGATGCCGTCTACGGAAATACATTGGCAGTCATCGTCAGCCAGTTTGGCTCAATCCGATTTAGATGCAACTACCGCAAAAGCGGATGATAAGCAAATTAGTATCGTTCAGGTTGGTCAAACAACCACACAAGTTAAGTTGTTGCCAGCAGAGCTCACTAAGCAAGGTGTCCTAGTGATGGATTTATTCGATGCCATGCGCGAATATCCTGAGACGGTTAAACAGCATTTAATGACTAATGTTATTAAAACGAATGAAACAAAGTTGACGAGTTACCATATGGCAATGTTAACAAGTGGCATCTTCATATATGTACCGCGCGGGGTTGTGGTGAACCAACCAATTGAAGCACATATTATCCAGGACAGCACGAAGGCCGACCACCCGTTGATTTCGCACGTTTTAATTGTTGCTGAAGCAGGTAGTGAGTTTGCTTTCACCCAACATTTATCAACGGTTGGTGAGGCGGCAAACATAGCAAATTGTTTTGTTGAAATTGATGCTGCCGAAGACAGTCGGGTTCGTTTTTCTTCCCTAGATGCGTTTGGCCCTAAAACGGTGACTTACTTTGAACGTCGTGGATTGGCTGCCAATCATGCAAATATTGACTGGGCGGTGGGGCTGCTCAACGATGGCAACACCATTGGTAACATTGATACGAATTTATTAGGCGAAGGCGCAGAAACTGACTCGAAAATGATTGCCATAACAGATGGTACGGTGAGGATGGGCATCAATAATGGCGTCACCAATCGCGGCAAACATTCAGTTGGCAATATTCTGCAACGCGGGGTTCTTTTAGGACGATCACAGTTGGTATTTAATGGTATCGGTGACATTATTCACGGTGCTTCAGGGGCTAAGGCCGAGCAAGAAAACCGGCTTTTGATGATGTCAAACGAAGCGCGCGGAAATGCTAATCCAATTCTGCTCATCGATGAAAATGATGTATTGGCGGGTCACGCCGCTAGTGTAGGTCAGGTTGATCAACAGCAACTGTATTACTTGATGAGTCGAGGAATCGACAGACAACAAGCGCAGCGACTGGTCATTCGCGGTTTTCTCGGGGTTGTTCTGAGTGCGATTCCAGCCAAGACTGTTCGGCAGGAACTAATTACGACGATTGAAAGGAAGCTGACTGATGAAAACTGATATAAGTGATCTACGCGGCGACTTTCCAATTCTTGACCAATTAGTTAATGATGAACCATTAACGTACTTAGACAATGCGGCGACGGCCCAGAAGCCTAATCAAGTTGTGGCCGCTTTGACACACTTTTATCAAACAGATAATGCCAACGTACATCGTGGCGTTCATACGCTGGCAGAACGTGCAACAGTCGCATATGAAGATGCTCGTCATAAAGTGACTCACTTTATCAACGCTGCTGAGCCTGCTGAAGTAATTTTCACGAAAGGCGCCACTGACAGTCTTAATTTGATTGCTAGTACTTATGGCGAAGCCAACATTGAGGCTGGCGATGAAATCGTGATTAGCATTATGGAACATCACAGCAACCTCATTCCGTGGCAACAATTGGTTTTGCGCAAACATGCGACGTTAAAGTACATTGAGCTGACGCCAACCGGTGAATTAGACATGGCAGACGCTGACACTAAGATTACGGATAAAACTAAAATTGTTGCAGTGGCTCACGCCAGTAATGTAATGGGAACGGTCAATCCCATTGTTGCGCTGACTAAAATGGCACATCAACATGGGGCCATTATGGTTTGCGACGGCGCTCAAGCGGTGCCACATATGCCTGTTGACGTTCAAGCGCTCGACGTTGATTTTTACGCTTTCTCTGGTCACAAAATGATGGCACCAACCGGAATCGGTGTTTTGTACGGTAAACGGGATTTGTTGGCCGCAATGCCTCCGTATCAGTTTGGCGGTGAGATGATTAATTTTGTTCACAGGTACGAAAGCACCTGGAATGAATTGCCATGGAAGTTTGAAGCTGGCACTCAAAATATCGCTGGTGCAGTGGGATTAGGTGCTGCCATCGATTATTTGGAAAATCTGGGGATGAGCAATGTGCAGGCACATGAGCAGCAATTAGTTAACAGTTTGCTGCCACAGCTGACTGCTGATCATCAGATTGAGGTTTACGGTCCAAATGATCCTGTGAGACATACTGGCGTTATTGCGTTCAATATTAAGGGACTGCATCCTCATGATGTTGCCACAGCACTGGATATGGAAGGCGTTGCCGTCCGCGCTGGTCATCATTGTGCACAGCCACTGATGGAAACGCTCGGTTTAGTGGCAACGGCCCGCGCCAGCCTGTATATCTACAATACCCAAGATGATGTGGATCGCTTAATTCACGCACTGAATGAAACAAAGGAGTTCTTTAGTCATGAGCTTATCAAAGCTGAATAGTTTATATCGGGAAGTCATTTTGGACCACGCCGACCATCCACATCACAAACATGCACTGACCGATGCGACGACAACGATGACTGTGAAAAATCCAACCTGCGGCGATGTTATTAATTTAGATATTGATTTAAATGAAGACGATGTCATTACTAATATTGGTTTTACTGGAGAGGGCTGCACGATTAGCCAATCCTCGGCTAGTATGATGAGCGATGCGGTTCTTGGCAAAACTAAGGATGACGCGCTTAAAATGGCGAAGACGTTTTCTGATATGGTTATGGGCAAACAGCATTATCAAGCAGATTTAGACGAATTGGATGATGCAGCAATTTTATCCAGTATTGTTAGTTTTCCAGCTCGAATTAAGTGTGCAACGTTGTCTTGGTGGGCGTTACAGCGGGCGCTATTGAGCAATCAACAAGAAGAAAGTGACGGTGAGGCGTAATGTCAGAAACGACTGCAGTACCAGTTAAAGATGAAGACTACGAGTTCGGCTTTCATGATGATATTAAGCCGGCCTACTCCACGGGGCGCGGGTTAACTGAGGCAACGGTCCGCGAAATTTCGGCGGCCAAACACGAACCACAGTGGATGCTCGATTACCGTTTGAAGGCGTACAAAATTTATCAATCATTGCCGATGCCAACGTATGGGCCAGATTTGTCGGGATTGGACTTGGCCAACATGCACTACTACCAAAAAATGACGGATAAAAAGTACCGTGATTGGGATGACGTACCGGCAGATTTGAAGAAAACGTTTGACCGACTTGGCGTGCCAGAAGCTGAACGGGATTACTTAGCCGGTTCGTCAGCACAGTATGAGTCTGAAGTGGTCTACCACAACATGCGTGATGACTTTGCCAAGTTAGGTATTATCTTTACGGATACGGACACTGCTCTTCGGGAATATCCAGATGTATTCAAAAAGTGGTTTGGTAAACTGGTTTCACCTTCGGACAATAAGTTTGCAGCGTTGAATGCCGCAGTTTGGTCTGGTGGTTCTTTCATTTACGTGCCTAAGGGCGTGCAAACGAGTACACCAATTCAATCCTATTTCCGGTTGAATTCGGAGAACTCCGGGCAGTTTGAGCGAACCTTAATTATCGTCGAAGAGGGCGCCAAGGTTGATTACGTTGAGGGCTGTACGGCGCCGAACTACTCTTCGGACAGTTTGCATGCGGCAGTGGTTGAGGTGAATGTACAAAAGGACGCCTATTGTCGCTACACAACGATTCAGAACTGGTCGGACAACGTTTACAGTCTTGAGACGAAACGTGCAGCTGCCGCTGAGAATGCCACGATGGAATGGGTTGACGGCAACCTTGGTTCAAAAGTGACAATGAAATATCCGAGTGTGTATCTGAACGGTGAAGGTGCTCGGGGTACCATGCTGTCCATTGCGGTGGCCAGTAATCACATCTTGCAGGATTCTGGCGCCAGAATGATCCACAATGCGAAAAACACCTCTAGTTCAATCGTCTCAAAGTCGATTTCAAAAACAGGTGGCGCGACGAATTATCGAGGAACTGTGCGGTTTGGCAAACATTCAGACGGTTCTCTGGCGCATGTGGAATGCGACACCATCATCATGGACGATCAGTCGAAATCAGATACAATTCCGTACAACGAGATCAATAATGCCAACGTTTCAATGGAACATGAAGCAAAGGTTTCTAAGATCTCTGAGGAGCAATTGTACTATCTGATGAGCCGTGGTATTTCCGAAGAAAAAGCCACCGAAATGATCGTCATGGGGTTCGTTGAGCCCTTTACTAAAGAGTTGCCGATGGAATATGCCGTGGAATTAAACCGTTTGATCAGCTTTGAAATGGAAGGATCGATTGGTTAAATTGCATTGAGTTCAATTATTGAAATGAAAAGATGAGGACAGCGAATGTTAAGAGAAGCAGCGGCATTATCAAAAACGGAAACAGCGGTTATGACGGCACTCGCTGACGTGATCGACCCCGAATTAGGAATCGACATGGTGAATTTAGGTCTCATTTACAACGTGACAGTCGTTGACGGTCATTGTGACATCGCTATGACGCTGACCACTATGGGTTGTCCACTGGGGAACATGTTAGATGATGCCATTACGGAAGCGGCGCTGTCAGTTGACGGTGTTACTGACTGTGATATTCATCTCGTATGGGAGCCAGCATGGAACATGGGGATGATGACCCGTTACGCCAAAGTGGCATTGGGCATTCATGAATAAAAGGGTGTGACGCCCGTCCAAAATGAAGTCCGTATTAAACGATGACAGAAAGGTGCCAAAATGGAGACACAAGTGTTTGTTCAGCGACGCAAAGCCCTTAAAATTTCACAAGTTAAGTTGTGCCAGGGAATTTGCACGCAGGCTACTTTAAGTAAGTTTGAAAGCAATCGCCGTGTGCCGGCCTTGTCGATCCTGAGTAAACTGTGTGTTCGTTTGGGCATGACGGTAGACGACTTATATCAAGGGGAATCGACCGCCGTTGAGTTACAAACAAAGTTAGACGAAATTGAGCGCGAATTGATGGTTGAAAACTATCAGGGGGTACTCAAACGCCTCGCCAAAATTGATGACAAACAGATTGATGCGCTGAATAGTAAGATGCAGTTGTGTTATTTGCGCGGTATTGTAAACGCCTTGATTAATCGACAGCCAGATGACATTCTCTTTGATTTCGCGCGGATTCTAAATGATTTGGATGAAAAACATCAAACAATCTTCACGCAGTTGGCCTTTTTGGGATCGGGCATTATGTATGATCGCCATCAACAGCAAAAGCAGGCATCATTTTACTTTGACAAAGTGTATCAATACATCCGTCTCAATCAACACGAGGCGCTGGGGGATGAAAACCAATACTATCTTCGGGTGTTGACGCTCATTTTCTTTACGGCGGAATTTTATGCCGCCCAGCAAAACTATCGTCGTAGTAATTGGCTGATTGAGGCAGGTTTGAAAATTTGCTGTGACGAACGGGTGACATATTACTTGTCGCGTATTAAGTTTCTGGCCGCACAAAATGCAATTAACTTGCGGCATGATGCCACGGAAATTCAGCAATTGTTAGACGAGACCTTGGCCTTTGCCCGAATTAACCGCAATGAGGTTGTTCAGGTGAAGTTGGCCGCTTTAAAATGCCAATTTAAACAACAATGTAGTAATTAACCGAACAGGCAGCGAAAAAGACGGCGATGACAGGCTCCGATTTGGAGTAGATCATTGCTGTTTTTTGTTTGTGTCGTATCTATTTAGAGAAACGATACATAAACCGTGTCGACTAGGATTACAAGAGCCTTTTAGACTGCGTACAACCCAATAAGAAGTGCAGTTTAATTCTCGGTAAGCGTTTACAAACGGTCTGTATATGTTAAGCTATTTTATATCAATGTGACCGTATAAAGACGGTCGTGCTCAGGGATTATAGTTCATTTCTTGTGAAATAGTGAACTATTCTAATCAAAAGGTTTAGATGTTATCGGAGTTCAGCCCTCTCCTCTTGAGCGATTTTAGTTAGTGTGCGAAACAGCATGGTAACAGTCGTTTAGTGTGTGTTTGAAGGGGGTTATTTTGTGTTTGATAAAGATCAATCGATTCATAATTACTTTGAACAGGCACCTGAGGCAATTTTGATCTTTCAAGACGACGAATTAGTTGCCAGTAATGCCTTGGCACAGACTTTGGAAAATAAGTTAAACTTTTCGCCTCAGTACTTGATTGAAATTGTTCAAGCAACGTTAAGTCGTCATCATGATCGCGACCGCTGTCAACACTGCCGCGTGATAGATTCAATGACTGACTTTTCAATGCCTGTATTGTCTCAGTGCACCGACAGCCAACTCACAAATTATGCCATGACTTACACGGTGCTTGATGCGGCGTCTAACACGTTTGCGTTGACACTTAAAAGCTGTGGCGCCATTGATCGTGTGAATATGCTAGCTGACCGACGCAAACAGAGTTGCGCGATCAATGCCGCTCAGGAACAAGCGCGCAAAACGATTTCTGCAGATCTTCACGACAGCATTGCACAAGGTGTCTATGCTGCAATAATGGGCGTGCGTAAACTGAACGAATCTTGCTGCTGTGAAGGTGCTAATGTGATGCGCAAACGGACAGGAATCATTGAAGCGCAATTACGTGACACATTGCATGAAGTAAAGGATATGGCAATCAATGTTCGGCCATCGGTATTGGATGCCTTTGGGCTAGTTGAAGCGTTTAAAACACTGGCGGAACGAATTGAAACAGCGACTGGTGTTACGATTACCGTGGCCGGCAATGCAACTGGCGATAACTTAACCCCAGCGGTTCAAAATACGTTGTATCGAATTGCCCAAGAAGCCATCAATAATGTGTTGAAACACGCTGAGGCGACCGAAGTTCTCCTTTTGTTTGTGGAACATCAACATTATGTATCACTGCAAATTGTTGATAATGGTGTCGGTTTTGAAGTGGCCGACCACCAAGCATTTAACGGTCATTCATTAGGTTTACATGATATGGCAGATCGAATTAAAGCGTTAAACGGTGTTTTTGAAATTGACTCAAAACTTGACATTGGTACCACAATTACCGTCAAGTTTCCGATTAAAGTGATGGAAGGAAGTCTTCCGGATGCTTAGTGTATTAGTAGCAGACGATCATGCGGTTGTTCGCTCTGGTCTGACTTATTTAATCAATAAACAGCCTGGGTTAAGGGTGGTTGACGAGGCCGCGACTGGAACTGAAGCATCTTTGCGTGTAGAAGAAGGTGGCATTGACATATTGGTCATGGATCTCAGCATGCCGCCCGGTGAAAATGGCTTGGTGACAACGAAACGTTTGCATGACGCGTTTTCCAAGACTAAAATTTTGATTTTATCGATGCACGATGAACGAACTTATATTAATCAGGCCATCAAAAATGGTGCGATGGGATACGTGCTTAAAAGCTCACCCGACACAGAGGTTATTCACGGATTGACAGTTATTGCGAGCGGGAAGAAATACCTCGATAGTAATATCAAAATGACGGCATCAGATATCGATAAGATCAACCCGGATACCACTGATGTAGAACTTGGTAGCTATCAAGCATTGTCAAAACGTGAACGAGAGGTTCTACCGCTGATAGCACTCGGCTATTCGAATAAGGAAATTGCTAACAAACTGTTCATTTCGACAAAAACTGTCGAGGCACACAAGGCAAATATTATGCGCAAACTGGATATCCATGTTCATGTCGACTTGGTACGTTATGCTATTAAGCATCATTTGATTGAATTCTAAATGATGAGATTGATTGACGGAATCACACTAGTAATTGAAAAGTTTAAAAATGTTACACGTGGAACCGAAATACAGTTTAGTCATCTAAAAAGGCTTGAAGAATCGCAGACCTAATTTGGTCGAGTTCTCAAGCCTTTTTTAAGCATTGTTATGACGTGTGATTCGTTCCTCACGTCTGCGTTGACGCCGCTGCTCACGTTCTACGTGCCGGTTTTCATTTAGTGTTACAGTGTTAGCCATTGCTTCTGGATATTGTCTTTTAGCGCGTATCCAAACTAATCCGCGTTGAACCAATAATGTGATGCCAAGATACAACAAGATGGTTGCATTACTGCCGTGCCAAGACAGGCTGGCTAAAGAATGGATGAATAAACCAACTATCCATAAGACAATTGTTTCCCAGTTACCTTGTCTCATGACTGTGCCAGTTTTATCAATCCACAGGCGGTAAGAAAGTGTTCGCAGATAACCAAATAAGACAGCACTGATTAATGATCCTAAGACGAACAGTCCTGCATCTGCTGTAACGATCAAATAGTTATGCGTAATGGCATCGGAAACTGATGCAGCGCCAAACAAAATCAAGAAAAGATAAAACGTTAGATTGAGCTGAATTCGATGAGGTGATAATTGACGTTTGAGTACGGCATATAGTACAAAAAGTGCCAAGACGATATTAGTGAAATCGATGTTTTACATGTTAGGCTCCGATTGGTTTGGTTTAGATGGGAGAATTATGGTGATTACAGATTTCAATCATGTAATTTTGCGTTAAAGGCGCGGACTTCGTGACGGGCCGTAGTCATGGAAGTCAACCAAATGATGAAGTAAACGATGACAAAAATGACGGTGAAAAACGAAAGCCAGAAGAAGTTTAAAGGGAACCAACCACAAAGAATGGCCAGCGGGGTGAAACCAACATAGATAATTAGAAAGTGGACTATTGTTTGTTTAGTAATGCTCCATCGGTCTACTTCAAACGCCAAGCTAGAAATTGCAAATACACATCCGATCAAGGCCCAGAGTAATGCAGATACAGCGGTGGCTGAGGTAGACGAGGAGAAATGGGACATGAAAGTTGGCGCGGAAGGCGCGTAGTCTTTGCTCTGATAAATAAATGCAAAGGCTAGGCTGATTAGGAAACCAGTTGTAATACCAATGGTTATTCCTCTAAGAAGATAGTTGATTAATTTTTTCATGAGAGTAGCTCCTTTCTGATTTCACGCGTGTATCTTCGTGAAGTGTACGTTTGTTGACCGTCGCGTAAAATAATTTGGTACATTCCGGTCGGTGTTAGAGCAAATTCCTTGATCCAGGCTATGCGAATGATTTCACTACTTGAAGTACGAATAAATAAATTATGGGGCAGCGTACTAGCGAGCTCATAAATACGTTGATGTAGTTCGTACTCGCCATCAGGCGTCTGGCAAATAACACGTTTGCCGCTTGTTTGAATGCGGTTAATCTCTAAAACGGAGATCACTTTACGTTTGGTGTCGCGGTAGCCAGTTAGATTTAGCGAATTAGATAATTGTTGAATCTCATCACTTAATTGGACAAGCTGTGGCGTTTTCTCAGCGGCGTGAATGGTGATGAATGGTTCCAAAATTGTTGAAATGATTTCAAAATTTATTTTCACCGTAAGCACTCCCTTCTGTTGAATTAACCATACGCAGAAATTGCGTCACTGTCATGTCTTTACTGACAAACGGTCAGTTTGACAGGATAAATGGTCATTAATTTTATGTTAACCGTTTGGATTTTCAAGCAAAATCAAAGAAAGATTAGCAGCATGTCTGTTAGACTGGACAACAGGAAGGGTGAATAGAATGACTCCACAAAAATTGTTGCGGCACGTTAATCGCATCACCGATTCGGGAAAGAAAAAGCTACTTGTTGTGATTAATCCATTGCGCGTGTATGAGTTTGGTTTAAGCACACAACCATATGTTGAGGACAACATCGAGTGGTTCACTGGGGTATGCGGCGCGTTGTTAAAGTTTTATCAGATCATGATATTCCGTCAGATTTTTTGGAACAGCGTGATGGTAAAATCGACGAACCGCATCAAGTCTACAGTTATCAACTGGATGAAATTAAGCGACGCCAGATGAAGTAAATCAGAAACTGTAGTGCGCGCATGTTTTTAGAAAATCGATAAATGTAAAACGCAGAATTCCGATTTATTTCAAAATCAGAATTCCGCGTTTTCTTTTTAGCGACTTGTTGTAAATTAAAAAAGTGTAGTAATTTCAATAGTCAAGGAGGACCTAAGCTGGTACGCCTTAACTGAAGGAAGTGCGTTAAGATGCAAGTGATATTTGACAAGGCGGGTTGCAAGTCTTTTTTCAAGAAGTTCAGAAGCCAGCAGCATCAGATGCAAACAGAAATTTTAGAAGCTGTTGATGAACAGATCAACAGCGGTATGAGCAAAACAAAAATTGCCGCTCATGAGCGAATTAACGGGCGTTCCATTCATGAGTTTCGTTTAAATTTGGGCACGATTGGTTCGGCCCGGGTGGCCTTTTATGTTAACAACCAATTAGCAACGGTGCTATTCGTATCGACCGACTTACAAAAACGAACATTCACTGACGAATTGGAACGATTTTTGAAGGAGCGAGGATGATGCGTTTAATTCCAGTTAAACAGGCTGAAAACATCCTGAAACAAGTGTGCAAACCTGGTAAAAGTGTCGCAATTGTGTTGTTAACGCGTAAAAAAGATCGCTCATTAAAGATTGAACGGTCGGAACACATACTGACTGTGACCGAGCAGGGATACCGAAATGAAACGAAACGCGTCTCACTTGATAATCATGAAGGTAAGGTGATATTGCGACAGGCTTTTAAACGTGAGTTCCCTAGAAGTCATGAGGTGTATATCAGTCGTCAGTAACGGGATTTTTTGTCTGGTAATAGACGTAAACAACACTGGGATAGGCGCAATAACATTCGCTATGCAACTATAGTCATCGGCTGCATAGCGAATGTTGCAATTCTGAAACTATTACATTGATTGAATTTTGAAAACAATAAATGATTGCAAACGAATCCTCAACAACTCGGTTTTTGGCCGAGATGCTGAGGATTTTTTTCGAAATCGGAAAATGAATTATTTATATTTAACGTAAAAAGGATATACTAGCATAGCATATATAAAGTGCATTTTATTCTGTTATAAAATGCGAATGTAGTGCTCATTATGTGAAGGTCTCCTAAAAATTGCATTTTTGATTTGAAGGTGATTTTCGATAAATATTTTTTACGAAAAAGGGGGGATGGACAATGAAGTATTGTCCAAATTGTGGAGCTGAAATAGCTCCTGATGATAAATTTTGTACCAAGTGTGGTTTCGTTTTGCCAGTTGAGGGGCAAACGAGTGGGGCTGCTAAACAAGTGCGACCTGTACAACCAAGCCAACCCCAAGCCGCACCTACATCTACGCCAGCACAACCTAACCAAACTGTTACGGCCGTTCAAGGCTATGCAACGAATTATTTTCAATGGTTATGGGATGCATTGAAAAAACCATTTAATAATGATGAGAGCGCGGGACAATATTTTGGATTAATCAATTTTGCAATTATTATTTTGCTTAACGCGTTTTCATTCAACACCGTTATTCAGCGGGTTGAACAAATGGGTTCTTCAATGCTTGGAGCCTTTGGTGCCAGCACTCAAAGCGGTGCCAAGTCGTCATTCTGGATGCAATTTATCTTTGTCGGTTTGGTAATCTATGCCATTTTTGTTGGCGTTAGCTACTGTTTTAGCCACTATGCTACGCACAATCTTGATCAAACGTTCTTAGCTTACACGAATAGACTTGCTCACTACACAAGTAGCATTTTAGTTTTGGCTGTTGTTCAATTTCTTGATTCGTTTGCTGTTAATTCAACGAATGGCGTGGGCTTTTACACCATTCTAGTCGTCTTACAACTCTTCATCTTGCTGAGTGGCTGCCTATTGTCTGTTGCACCACAACAGGGTGTAACAGGTAGTTTCGATTCCGCTTACACAGCGATATTAACGACAGTTGTCATTAATGTACTTCTTTTCATCGTTGCCGATATTGCCGCGCAGTCTGCTTTATCAAGTTTGATGTCGCTGCTTAAACAGTTCTAGTGGGGTATAGATAAATGGATGATAAGGTCTTTTGTTCAAACTGTGGCAAACAGATTTCGCGGACGACTAAGTTTTGCCCATATTGTGGGGCGGCTAATCGTGAATATGCTAGTTCAGCAAATAGCGTAGCGGCTGCTCCGAGCAACAATGGGACAGACGTTCAGCAAGCAACGATGAGTCAAGGATTGGCAACACAACAACAGGCTACTAAACAAACCAGAAAACCCCGCCGACATGGGAAACTTACTAGTGGAAAGCTAGTCGCGTTGATTGTTGGTCTAATCGTGCTTATTGGGGCAGGCGTTTTCGGCGCTAAACAATATTATGGAAATCGCTATGACATTTACTCAATGCCACATGACTATGATGCCGCGCCAGAGAGTTATACGCTTAAGTTTATTCCTAAGACATATATTCAAATTAATGATCATTTCATCAATATGGTGACTGTTGAGGTGCCGTCGGACAATAATAATCAAATATTTTTAGTTTCGAGCCGTATTCCGATTCATAAAAAAGGATCGCAGTTGCAGCTAGATTACAATGACGGGCAATATTTAACGAAACTTTATTGGCCAGAACAATTCGCAAGTATACAAAAAGGATTGCCAAAGAATGATAAGGCTGAAATTAATTTGATTAAGTCGCTCGGAGTGTCCGATAAGTCTGCAGCTGGGGTCACTTTCAAGGGCAAAGTGGAAACAATGGGTTGGTCACAGAATTTCAAAGGTCAAAAGAACTTTAATTCGCGTCAGCAAATTGTTCACTATTTTTATGGGACAAAACATTTACGACTCCTAGATATTCATAAACCTAGTTTTGATTTCGATGCTGCAATTTCAAGCAAGAAAGTTAAAACAATGCCAAACGGCGCGAAGTTTAACCAGGAAGTTAGGCGCATAGAAAACATGCATTATTTGAACTAAATAAAACAAGGAAAGGATCAACTCATGGCTCAACAAGATTCACTACAATTCTGTCCAAATTGTGGTGCAAAATTAAAACCAGGTGCGCTATTCTGTGGTAATTGTGGATTTAACATTGCTAACTATAAAGCGGCAAAAAAGAATGTCGGTAACGGAAGTCAAGCAAGTAAACCAGCAAGTGCGTCGGCTGCTCCCAAGTCTGGTAATCGTTTCAATCAACCAAATCAGCCAGGCAGTCAGAGCAATAGTGTGCTTCACACTGGCACTAGAGAAGCAAGTAAGCCTGTTCAGTCACAAGCTGCCCCTAAACCGTCAGCTGTCAGTTCAGCACCAACGCGAAGAACTAAAAAAACAAAAAAATGGCCGTGGATTACGGCCGCCATTGTGCTTATTATCTTAGCCGGTGGATATATGTTTGGCAAAAACTACTATTCCCAAGATAATCAACTGAAGCGCGCAATGACCTCTGTTAAAAAGAACGATAAGAATTTAGCAAAAAACTTTGCGGTTTCTGATAAACAATTCAAACTGAGTCACAAAAGTTTGCAACCCTTGATCAAGGAATTGAAAAATAAACCCTCGGGGATGAAGCTGTTTGAGTCACAACTCAAAAATAACGGTGTGACCGAAGATGGCGCATATTCATTTGCCCCTTCTGGACGGGCATGGTTATTATTTCCACGATATAAAATCAAGGTTAAAACTTTTTCGGCTAAGTTACGAACCAATCAACCGAATATCAAACTGACGGTCAACAATCAACACGCATACAAAACCACAATGACGAGCGTTTCGCACAGCTTTGGCCCATATATTGCTGGGCAATACGAATTGACGGCTGAGGGAAATGTTCATGGGCACCACATGAAAAATGACGGTAACTATTGGCTTACGCCAAGTAATGCTAGCGACGTTTATCTAGAGTTAAAGACGATTTCCTTCACAGCAAAGGGTTATCCTGGCGCTGAGGTTAGGATCAACAACAAATCATATGGCAACCTGGATAATACAGGCTCCCTGTATCTTCAGGACATTCCGTGGTCTAATGACATGGAATTAACGATGGTTTACAGCGGCGACGGTGGGAAGGCTACGTCTAATCAACGCAAAATTCGTGACTCAGACGAAGATGAGGAAGTATCTGTCAGCTTCCCAGGAGTGATGTCTCATGACGATGCTCACAATTTAATTTCTGATGTTTTCACAGATATGGACTTACTGTCAGCTAGTGGTGATGTTCCTTCTGATCTTGCTTCTCTGTTTGACGATGGCACGTCGAGCCAACAGTATAAAGATATTGTTAGCATGGCTAAGAACTACAATAATGACAAAAAGATCAGTAGTGTAAACTTCACCGTCCAAGACTTCCACGTAGTGCCTAATAAGAACGCTGAAACAAAGGCCACTTATAACGTGAAATATAAGTTTTATGGTGACAGTGGGGCCTCACATACGCAGGTTTTCCAGTACGTGGCTATCCTTGATGGTACTGGCAGCGCTGGCAAGATTAGGAGCATCCATGCTACCAAGAAAATTAGTGATACGTCGACACCGGGGGATGATGATTCGGATTCTAACAGTGATTCAGACTCCAGCAATGACGATGATTCCAGTTCAGACGCTTCGGATAGCGACTCAGATTCGACTGATAATTCTGACGATAGTAATTCAGATACGGATTCAACTGATGATGAGTCATATCAAACGAACCAGAGGTATGTTAGCCAAAATTTAAGTTATTAATTTGACCAAACTAAATTTCCCGATCGATGAGTCCCTCGGCATATTTCAATAAAGCGTGTAATCCCTTTTTGAGGGATTACACGCTTTATTTATTTTTTTTCATAGTTTAGTGCAATTGTGTTTTGGAAAAAGGTAAACGTGAGTCATTTGTTCTGTTTTAAGAATGGATCTTGTCCATCATGGAAATGTCGGTAAACAACATCGTAAATACTAACAATGACCGCTAAAATTAGGACGACAGCAGACGTATGATGAGTTAACCATGAACCAGTCGAGACTATGAGGATGATAGGAACTAATGTCCAGATCCATTTAGTAAACAACTTGTAAGTGGCCCAACAAAAAATAATGGCGAGTAATAGTAACATCTTGTTTCAACTCCTTAAGTACCCTTTAAAAGAATCCAAAATTTGAATCATTGAAAGAACGCAATGGATCACTTGCGACAACAGATGGTTCACTGATGTGTAAAATATGTAAAAACTAGCATGAATTAGCAGGCGGTTTAGGTATTCTAAGTACATGGACGTTCAGCCAGCTTATTACTTGCTGTCGTTCAAGCTGGCAGGTATTACGTATCCTCATCATCACCAATCAGTGACTAACAAGGGATGAGGAGCATGCAATATCACTTAGGAAAGATTGGGTAATGATACAGCTTGCTGTGTCGTTATATATCGTAGCTAGGTCGGTAAAAACACTGGCTCAAGCGTTTGCGATAATAAAAAAAGCTGACTACATAAAGTAGACAGCTTACCCAACAATACTTGACCAGCGAGCGAGGAGTCTCCGCTAAAATTCTCCTCACTTTCCAATGGCATTATTATAGCAATTTTACTAGATTTGGCAAACGTAAGCTGTTGCGGCATTTCGAGAAACTTAAAACTAGGGTTTTCAAAATTTTGTTCGAGGTTTGCTCATTAATGAGTAGGCCTTTATTTATGAAAATAGAAAAAACCACCAATCACGGGCTGAGCCAGCGTGATTGGTGGTTAATTGTTTTGATGGATCGCCAGGGGAACAGACCTAACGATATGATAAATGCCGTAACAGCAGTTGTTACACGTGTTTCACATGGAACTTTATTGTGCTTGGCTACCCTTTAGGTATTCTGCCAACTGGTTAGCTGCATGCCATTCTTGCTCAGCAGTCGTATGAATATAAGTGTTGAGTACCGTTTGAATATCAGCATCCTCCATACGGTTCTGAATCTCTTTAATGGGGATGCCAGCAGCAAACATAGCTGACACGCTTGTGTGGCGTAGACCGTGGACACTGATGTAACGTAGTCCATTATCCTTAATGATCTTAGCCAGCCATTTGTGTGGCGTGTCTAGTGACTTGTATTTGCCCTTTGAGTTAGGAAATACCAGTTGATGCTTATCTACGCTAGATACGTTAGCAATTGTTAACAAATACCGTTGCTGAGCTAACCGCCATTGTCGAAAATAGTATACGGTGCTGGTGTCTAGGGGTTTGGTTCGCATCCCTTTAGCAGTCTTAGTAGCATTCACTACTGTATGACCGCCAACACCCTGTGAGAGTGTCTTACTAATGGTCATGGTGGATTTACTGAAGTCAATGTCTGACCACTCCAGCGCTAATATTTCGCTTCTACGGGCAGCCGTGTAAGCATACGTCCAGAAGAGGGCAAACTTTTCAGGTTCAGTGTGTGAATCAAGACATTTAAAAAAATGAGCAAGTTTATCACGACTCCAAAAGTTTTCACGTTGTTGCCCTGGTGTAGCCTCATGCTTTGGCAAAGTAACTAATGCTGCTGGGTTGCGGTCAATGTAACCACGTTTCATAGCGAACTGAAACATCTGTGAAGTGAAGTAGTACCACCGTCGATAGCCAGCAGTTGTAGTCTTGAACCATTCATTCACTGCCCATTGTACTTGGGCAATCGTAATAGTACGGATGCGAAACTGACCAAAAGCGGGTAGGATGTGGTTATCAAACATTTTGTTAGTTTTCGCCCAAGTGCTTTCACGGACAGTATTTTGATAAACTGGAAACCATTCGTTAAACACTTGAGCAAATAGAATATTGTTTTCTTTAGGAACGTCGCCATTATCCTCTGTTTGAACCTGTAAGCGAGATAGAGCAATGGCGGCTTCTTTTTTTGTCTTGAAACCACGGCGGCGAGTACGTTTCTTTTTACCAGTTTGATGGTTAACCCCTAGATAGATTTGAAAGCCGTACAGTGTATTCCCATCTTTGTCTTGGTATGAATTAATCTGTGTCATTTTATTTCTCCCAACGGCCTGTGCGGGGCGTTGTTAGGAAAATACAAGGGTAGTTGTAAATATCCTTGTGAGGGGGTCGCGTTTTGCGACGGCATTAGTTATAGACCTCACTCCTTTCATTGCACACACTCAGAACTGGTAATGTGCTACTTAGTCTGCTTTAAGAACGGATCTTGTCCGTTGTGGTAGTGCCTGTAAATCAGGTCGTAGATACCAGCAATAATAGCGACTATTAGAACAACTGCAGACGGGTGATGAATAAGCCATGAACCTGCTGAGACTACTAAAACGATTGGTATCAGGATCCAAACCCATTTAGTAAAGAATTTATAAGTAGCCCAGCAAAAAATGATTGTGAGTAACAGTAGCATGGTGCTTTATCTCCTAGAAGTTAAACAGAACAATATCTTTACTGGTCTGTGTCGTCGTCAGTGTCTTGATTGCTGTCAGTTTGGTTAGAGTCATTGTCTTGGTCTGAATCAACTGAGCTCTGGTCGTTGTTTGAGTCGCTCTGATCATCATCGCTTGAGCTACTGTTTGCATCGTTTGACAGTGAGCTTGCCTCTGCTAAGGCCTCTTTACCATTTTGTTCAGCGGCTGCTGTGTTCTTTTTTAGACTAGCCAAATAGGTTTCATCTGGAACGAGTGATTTTAAAAGGTCAGCTTTTGAAAGTGTCTTGTTCGGAAATTGACTATCGACACCCTCACCAGTTGATGGAGCAATAGTAACGGTTGTTGAAGTGGTGGCCACTAAGTAACAAGGTAGATTGTAAAATTAATCCGAACGCTGTTCGGACAAAAAAGATCAGCTTCCTTTAAAATGGTGTTTACCACAAACCCATCTTTTAGGAGCTGATCGTCGTAACGAGTTGGCATGTAAAAATTTCTTCCTTTTGAGAGACGATTTATTCATTATACCCTCTCTTAAAAGTTGTCTCAGGAATCAGCTTACATCCATTATTTGACCCATGTGCAGGTGCATAATCCCTAGCGCTAGAAATAAATCATCTGGTCTTAGCTTACTGGCGTTGGTAGATAAATATGGAGAAATGCCACTTCCAGATATTAGATTGGACTTTATTCTTTGATAATTTGCTGCCTCATTCGGACTTAGTGTAGGCAGTTGTTTCAGTATATCTTTAGATTCATGAACTGTTACAGAATGTAAAACGCATTCGCGAATGTAAGTGAGGTAATTGATTACCAGACTATCGTCATCAAGTCTTCTAATAAATTTATCTTTTTTTGTGTCGCGAAGTTGTTTCACAATTGATTGCTTCCACTGACCAAAATAATTTGGTTCCATGAGTGCCTCCGTAAAAACGAGCCGTTTTGAGTGGTTGGGGGGGTGTCTTTTATAGGTATCTCCATTGTTGGTATTTCAACCAGCGCAGATTTGAGTTTGTTAAGAATAAATCATTTTAAATGACTTGTATTTGTTGAAAACAGGTCGTTTGAAAGGACCTGTTTAATGTAGTCAGTATTTAATGTCTATCAATTGGTCGAATAGTTTTTTGTTAAGAAGCGTCTTCTTGTCCCAAAGAAAATTTAAGGATTCATTTGGAAGTCTATGAATTGGCAAATCTGAATTGAAGCTAACGTATGTAGCTGTTTTGTATTTGCTAGTGAGACTAGTTTCAAGTAGCTGAATAATGCCACGAGATACTCCACCTAATATCTTTTCCAGAGAATTGATAGGTGAGGATGATAAAAAGTCGTATAGCTTTTGTTCGTTATAGTTTTCTATTAGTGCTTCACCAAGATCATCATATAGCCACTCAATTTTATATACGGTATCAGAGCCATTAATCGGGTTACTGAGTATAAGTCGAGTAGGAACCTTAAATTCTGTCACTGTCCCGACATCGGTAATGTTACCGTCATAGTAGAAGCCAACTTCAATAGTTGTTTCATCTTCATCTATTAGTGTGGATGAGCAGTTAATGCCAGTAGTAATGGAACCATCCGGTGTATATAAACTTTCTGTTACTGGTTTTACATAATACTGGATCGTCTCAAAAGAAAATTGATTATCAAATAATTCTGAAACGTCAGCGTTTAATCCATTGGCTAATTTAGATAAAGTTTCAAACTGTATGCCTTTTGCTTTTCCGGACGCAAGCTGTGAAATGGTAGGACGGGATACTCCCGTCATCTCTGTTACATTTTGAATAGTTAAATGACGTTCATTCATATATTGTTTCAGAGATATTTTTAACATACATGCACCTCATTTCTGCTTGAATTTAGCATATACCTGTAAAAACGAAATGACAAGACTATTTGCTAAAAGTATATCGACTTCTTTACTAAGCATTCTTACCATTTCTGGCAAGGATGCTTAGTATTAAAAAATGAGATGGAAATTATGAGCAATAATTTTAAGGATATCTTGGATTCTTGTTATTGGACAATTGGGATAGCACACGATTATCACAGATTCACGCTTACAAGTATTTATTATCAAAGAGCAAAAGGCATTCAGTTCGAAACGTTGAAGAAAATTTGCTTTTTTGGCATTACACCTAATGAGTTGTTAGGCTATGAGGTGAAGTAACATGCCAGAATTACGAGTATCACTACCAGAGAGCACTCAACAGGAACTAAAGCTGTTGATGTTTAACAAGTACTAAGCAGGCGTTTATATAAGCTGCTACACCGAGGTATATGACTAAGAAGCAAGCGGCAGACTACCTGCAATGGTACTTAGCTTAGAAATAGGATTCAAGGCAAGACCGTAAGCCATGATTGGTTAATGATCGCATTCAATGGGCAAGAGGCTGGTGAGATGTTAGCTACTGTTTTTGGATTAGCTGAGCATTGGAAAACTACCCGTTATCAAGTACGCCATTTCATTCATTTGTTTGTTGATTCTGAAACTATCAAGACACGCAAAGTTAATAAGTATTTTTTTGCAATCCAGCCATTAAAATATGTTAAACAGGATGAGTCAGAGACTAATTCGAACTAAAAAGGGGGTGTCCCTTGTGTGATTTGGGACAGCTCACACATGTGCCGTCCTTGTCTCCGAATGTGCAGAAATTAAAAAATAAAAGCTATTCATGATGGCCAAGGTGAATGACCAACGTTTGAACAACAAAAATGTATGAATGACGAAAATGTGAACAACAGATAAAAGCTTATGTATCCAGTAATTAAGGAACATTTTAAAAACATTTTCTGCAGCTAGTTAACAGATGGGTGACACTTGGTTGCTAGATGGTTGGCTAAAAACATTCCCCGGAAATAGGGCGTTTTGCTATTCAATTAAATTCATCTGAACATCAGGAAAGGAGGTCTAGCATGGATGGACACGCCACACCAGCAAAGCAGATGATTGCTGAACGTACACGTTTTTTGAATTTGAATATGGACGTATTTCAAAGCATGATTCATAGAAAATTGAACCGTTCTGCCATTATTCTTTGGATAACTATGTTAGATAACACGCCAGATTGGAATTTTAGCGCCAGCGAGTTGCAACGGCGGGCTGGTCTGTCAAGACAGGCTTACAGTACGGCTATTAAGGAGTTGCAGGACTTTGGCTTTAGTTGTTAGGAAAAACAAGAATCAGAGACGTAAGGGCGGTAAGTTTGCTGCTCCAGTGTATGAAGCTTACGACAAACCTCAAGAGCCTGTTCGCCGTGTAAAAAAAGGCACGGTAGAAAGTGCTGATAATAAAGCAATCGTAAATGACGAAGTGCGCAGTATAGGCGTTTCCACCGTGCCCACGACTGTTTCTCGAACTGAGCCAAAACAAAATTATGCAGATGTTTATAATTTTGCAGAGGTTTCACTGGAACGAACTGATACAAATCATCTCCACAAGTTAGGGACTAACGACAAGGAATTGTTAACTGAGTATGTTAAAGGATCAAGTAACGTCGATTAGTGGAGCAGGCGAGGCGTATCAGGTTCGCAATCACACTGGTGTAACGCTGATGAATTTTTTTAAAGTTCAAGATGGAGAGAACTTTTGCCATGATGATGAAGACTACATGGACTTAGAATACCTTTTGAGTGATGCAGTTACATTTAAAGTTTGCCATTGAACTGTGTCCTAACCGAACTCAGGAGATTCCAAAAGCACTTTACTTTCATTCCAGTGAACCTAGCAACGTAGAAGCGATGATGCACATTTGTTTAGGACAATCACAGTACAGCCGTTACAAACGGTGAGCATACGTACACTCTACAGAAGCCTTTCGAGGTTACTGAAAGATGAGTAGATGAATGATGCTAGACTCAGAGTACCTAATAAGTTTCATGAGATGTTATAGAAACAGTAATAACTTAATTTTGCGAGTAGGGAACCGGTATAATACTTATCGAGCAAGGGGGTGCCTTGCTGAGTGTCGCATATTGGATAATAGTAGGGAGTTGCTATGTTGCCTGGCAGAGACCTAAATCTGACCGCTAGTCGCAGTTAAGGAAGCTTCTTAACTCAAACTCCAGTAGCCGTCAGTGTATACTAGCGGTTATTTTTTAGGGAGGAATATCTTAATGAATGAATTACCAAAGCCGTCATCAAGCTACTTTATTGTGACGAATGAGGCTTCAATAGACTTTAAGGTGATGTTAGAAGACTACGATCATGTTTTTGCTGGTCATCGAGTAAGAATTGAGACTAATTATAATCTTTTGAGTGAGTTTGATATTGTTTTTACCGAACGGGATTTTCCATATTTAATGGGTTGGGAAAAGCTAACTAGTAAGAATGTAAACGCTAGTCAACTTATTAGACAGGTTAAAGCGGGCACCCTAGCTAAAACAGTGGCTAAGACGAGCTCGCTGTGGGGAAAACAAATTAAAAAAGGATGCTGCATTACAACATTCTGCAACGGTTTTTTTAGATCAAGACATACCCGCCTTTGTAGTAACAAGCAACATGAAGCCTAATAGACTTAAGTTAGATATTGTATTTATGGTTAACGAGCAGTTTGAGTCAGTAATACTAGGTTTTAGAAAGGCAAAAGGACGAAATTTCTTTGTACCCACCACGGTTACATACTGAGAGTTTGAACAATCCGTACTCATACCGGCGTCGAACAAGCATTACCTCTCTAAAATGGATAGATTAATCATGCAAGGGCCTGCCCACTGATGAGTAGGTTTTTAATTTTGTCTAATTTGGCTACCCCTTGCTTGCCCCTTGAGTGTTCATGATGAATTGATTTGCAGTGCTTTAAGTGAAAATAAAAGCTATGTACGATGAAGTATACGGTCAACGCCCCACACAGGCAATAAATAGTATTAGTTTTAGTGGTTCTATCGCTTGGCTACGTTTTGCCGTAAAAAAGCTACGTTTTCATGCTTTGCGGTGATATTTAATGATTTATGAAAATAGAAAAAAACCACCAATCACGGGCTGAGCCAGCGTGATTGGTGGTTAATTGTTTTGATGGATCGCCAGGGGATCGAACCCTGGACCCACGGATTAAGAGTCCGTTGCTCTGCCAGCTGAGCTAGCGATCCATATCAATTCAACTTTTATATAGTATCATATGCTCCAAACCCTGACAACAGGTTTTTCAGAAAAAGTTTAGATTATGACAAAACAAAGCCGTTGCAGGCGTAGTGATTCGTCTACAGCGGCAATTTTAGTGCAAATTATACAGGTTGATAATTCAATCGATGAATCAACCAACGATTGTGATCCTGGTTGCGGATCAGGCGGTCCGATACGAGTGTCATCGTGAAGCTATAAGGTTCTGAATAATTATCAGTTCCTTGGATAACTACATGACCGTGAACAAGTGCGACTAATTCTAGTGATGGGACATCGATCGTCATGTTAGTTAGGTGTTGTGGGTTGGTTAGTAAGGTTTGAATCATTTCTAGAATGGCTGCATGACCAGCCCGTTCATGACTTTTAAAACGTAAAAAGGATTCGGAACAAAATAGACTCGTTAGCATAGCGGCATCCATTCCCCCATCCAATGCTTGAAAATAGGTTTCGATCGTATGCTTAACGGCTTCCTGCTTTGTTTGTTTTTGCAAACGTACTTCATCAATATTGAACATTTTAAAGCCCCCTAAATGTAATCAATCACTGACGTCTATTACTAACCCTTACCAACTGTTTAGAGTGTAATTAGTTCGCCTATATTCAGATATGATAAAGGCGACTTAATGGTTGAAATCCGTCGTGGATATGGAGGCAAAAAAGATGACTAGCAAGCAGCGTCTATTGGAATCAGAAATTGCTAAATTAATGAAGATTCAACTGGTTGAATTGGACGAACTTGGACACATAAAAAGAAACGTTACAGATAATGACCTCGATATCCTAGATCGTGCCTTAATCAAGGCGGCCGTTCAGGAGGTGCAACAAACAGAAATAACGATGTTAAAGCATGCGTCAGTTAAGCATCGACAGGCCTTCTGTTTTAAGGCAGAGTTAGGCGTCATCGTTTGCGGCGTTGGTTTTTCAGATATGGACGAACAGCAGTTACGGTTATGTGCGCTCTGTTTATATGTCGGTTTGCTGGGCAGGTCGCCATTGGTGGTACCGAAACTCAGCGAAGCCAGACTTGAACCGTTTCACATAGAACCGGTGCACACGTTGATTCAAGCATTGCGAAGGAAAACTGGGAAGTTTTAAGTAACTTTGTTAAAGCACATTTTGTCAAAGTTACGCCGAGACCCCAACATCTGATCGGGTTAACGCTGATTGCAGGACTGTTTGTGGGGCATCAATTGACGGTAAACGGACGTTTACGCCACTTTACGGAGATTGTCAGTCAATGGTGGCAGGATGTCCGCAATGATGATATGACTAGCGCAAAACTGGCAGGACAGCTGGTAGTGGCGTTTGAACGGCGCCGCGTTAACAGTTCTCGCCTCAGTGGAGATCACCTGGTGAACCAGATTGTGAAAGATATCAATGTACATATAGAGACTCGTCTGCGCGTTGTGGACGTTGCCAAACGGATGGAGCTGTCGGCGGATTACATTACCAGGCATTTTCACCAGCAAACGGGGTGGACGCTGAAACAGTATATTTTGATGCGTAAGGTGACGGTGGCTAAAACACTATTACTTCAGCAAAGTGTGACGGAAGTCTGCTATCAGTTGCACTTTGGCGATCAGAGTCATTTTGCCAAGGTGTTTAAACATTATGTTGGGCTGACCCCACATGAATATCAGCGCCAACAACAGGATCGTTAATGACAAGCACGCTGAATCTGTTAAACTCTGATATGGAGGTTGTAAACACATGTCAAAGTCACGAATAGAGGCATTTACTGATGGCGTTGTTGCTATCATTATTACCATTCTAGTTTTGGATCTAAAATTGCCCGAACAACACACTTGGGCCGCGTTGTTCGGGCAAATGCGAATGCCGTTTGTCGTGTACGTCGCTAGTTTTCTAATGATTGCTGAAATTTGGAATTTCCATCACCAGATGTTTGCCGCAGTCGAAAAAACGAATGCACATGTTTTGTGGGCAAACATGAATTTGTTGTTCTGGATGTCCTTAATTCCCGCGGTAACGGCGTGGTATGGCACGGATATCTTTGCTAGGCCAAGCGCTATGCTGTACCATTGATTGTCTTGCCGTTTAACATTTCGTTTATCATCTTGAACCATGCTGTTCAACACGCTAATCAACTGTCTACTAAAGAGGGCATATCGGCCGATTCCGAGAGAAGAAACCAGTGGTCCTTGATCATTAATGTTTTGGTGATCATCATTACGTTCTTTTTCCCGCCGTTTGCGTTGTTATCAATGATTTTAAACGTCATCATATGGTTAATTCCGCTTCGACGCGTGCCTCGTTAGTCAATTTAGTGGCTGTGATATAATAGTAGAGGTTGCTCATAGTCTTGAGCGACGTTTTATATGAAATTCGTATTCAATTACTTAACTCCAGTGGAGGATATGTTTACATGAGTAAAATTCTTGTTGTTGATGATGAAAAACCAATCTCTGATATTATCAAATTCAACCTTGAAAAAGAGGGCTACGACGTTGTCACGGCGGCTGATGGCGAAGAAGCAATCGCCAAAGTTGATGATGAACAGCCAGATTTGATATTGCTTGATTTAATGTTGCCTAAAATTGATGGGCTGGAAGTTGCCCGTCGTGTTCGAACTAAGTACACCACGCCAATTATTATGGTTACAGCCAAGGATTCTGAAATCGATAAGGTTTTGGGCTTGGAACTGGGTGCCGATGATTATGTTACGAAACCATTCTCAAACCGTGAGCTGGTTGCCCGTGTGAAGGCCAATTTACGCCGGCAGGATACAGTGGTTAAAAACTCTGCCGCTGCGGAAAATGAATCCAACTCAATTGAAGTCGGCGATCTAAAAATCGATCCAGATGCCTACATGGTGTCCAAACGTGGGGATGACATTGAATTGACCCACCGTGAATTTGAGTTGTTGTACTACCTTGCCCAGCACATCGGTCAGGTTATGACACGTGAACACTTGTTACAAACGGTCTGGGGCTATGACTACTTTGGTGATGTCCGGACCGTCGATGTTACGATGAGACGATTGCGTGAAAAAGTTGAAGATACACCAAGTCACCCAGCTTGGTTAGTTACCCGCCGGGGTGTCGGCTATTACTTACGCAAGCCAGAAACAGATTAAGTTAAAAACTAGGAGCAGTTTGGATTGTGAACAAAAAGATTCGTTTTTTCCAATCAATTAATTTTAAAATTGCGCTCATTTTTGCCCTGATGCTATTGATTACGCTGGAAGTCGTCGGGGCTTTTTTCGTACGCCAATTGGAACAGCAGAACTTGAGTACGTTTAGACAGCAGATTCAATTGTCAGCCTATATTGATAATTCATTATCTGACCAGTTGATGCGCAGCAATACTACAGCTGCCAATACGAGAATCCGTAGCATCTTATCGGAAGTGAATAACGCGAACATCACTGAAATTCGCGTTATCGATAACAAAGGAACAGTCCGTGGTACCAGTAATGTCAACGATCAAACGATTGTTGGTCAGAAGACCACGGATAGTAACGTTAAGAACGCAATTTACAATAACCGGTCCTATCAACGAGATGTTTACGATGCCCGTGATAATAATCGGTACTATGTTTCGATTGTGCCATTGTTAAGCTCCTCCGGTAATAACGGGAATACGCTGGTTGGGGTGCTTTACATTCGTGCCTCACTAGAAGGTGTTTATCAGAACATTAATAACATCACGTTGATTTACCTATCTGCGGCGGCGGTCGCTATCATTTTAGGTTTGATTATGTCGATAGTTATTTCCCGGGCAATAACCCGCCCAATTGACGAAATGAAGCGGCAAACGGTTCAAATTGCGCAAGGTGACTATTCTGGTCAAGTGCGTGTCTATGGAACTGATGAGCTGGGTCAATTGGCCAGTGCGGTTAATAACCTTTCCGTGCGTGTTGAAGAAGCGCAGGAGTCCACAGAAGCTGAACGACGCCGGTTGGATTCGGTGCTGGCCCATATGAGTGACGGGGTCATCGCCACTGATCGACGCGGAAACATTAATATCATCAACTCGGCAGCTCGCGACTTCTTGAATGTCGATGAAATAGAAGCAGAAGGCACATCTATCCTAGATATTTTGCATATTCGTGATCAGTATACGCTCCGGGAGTTGCTGGAAAGCCAGGATGAGGTCGCTCTTGATTTATCAGAAGAGGGTCGTGACCTGATCTTGCATGCGACGTTCTCGCTGATTCAACGTGAATCTGGGTTCATTTCAGGCCTGGTTTGTGTTCTTCATGATGTAACTGAACAGCAGAAGGAAGACGAAGACCGTAAGCAGTTTGTTTCGAATGTTTCTCACGAATTGCGGACACCGTTAACCTCCGTCCGCTCATACATCGATGCTTTAGTCGATGGCGCTTGGGAAGATAAAAAAGTCGCACCTGGTTTTTTGAAGGTCGCTCAAGATGAAACGGAACGGATGATCCGGATGGTCAATGATCTGTTAGCCCTTAGCCGAATGGATTCTGGAACCACTAAACTTGAAATGGAAACGGTCAATTTGAACGAACTGTTCAACTATATTTTGAATCGTTTTGACATGATGATAAAAACGGATGACAATCCTGAAAAGCATTATCGAATTGAGCGTGACTTTACCGACAAAGACTTATGGGTTGAAATCGATACTGATCGGTTTACACAAGTGGTCGATAATATCATGAACAACGCAATCAAGTACTCGCCAGATGGTGGTGTGATTACTTGTCGTTTACTAGAGACGCATAACCAGGTCATCATGAGTATTTCCGATCAGGGATTAGGTATTCCACATAAGGATCTGACCCACATCTTTGACCGATTTTACCGAGTTGATAAGGCCCGTTCCCGTGCTCAAGGTGGTACAGGACTAGGACTAGCCATCTCGAAGGAAGTTATTCAGATGCTGGGCGGTCGAATCTGGGTTGATAGTACCGAAGGCAAGGGCTCCACGTTCTATATTTCACTGCCATTCGAGCAATTTGAGGAGGATGACTGGGATGTGGACTAGACTAAGAAATGGTTTATTACCGGTCGCACTAACGTTGTTGATCGGACTCGGTATTGTTTTATCACTATTAATTTGGATTAATCCGGCCCGTTTTGATCGTGCTAGGACCGCTACTTCGTCGACCCGGTCGACTCATTCAACAGTATCGACCCGGTCCATTGATGATATTTACTTGCCAACGCAGGTAATCGTGACGGATTCGCACGGACACGCTGAATCAATTTATAATCCAAAAATTAATTTGGTCACCACCGTTAAAAACGAAGTTAAGAATTGGCGCATGACGAATTTTCGCAAGGTTAGCCAAAAGGATAAAGATGCCTATCAAAAATTGCTGAATCAAAAGAACACGGTACAGTTAAGTTACGCCGATAACATTGGCCGCTCTATTTTTAACAGTTCTTATGATCAACGATTGCTTATGTCGCCCACTGCTAAGTTCTCACGAATTTTGTTTTCAACGACGAAACCAGGTGAGCTGTACCTGCTGAACGATAACGACTTAACGATTTATAAAATTAGTGTTTCCAAACAGCAGTTGAGCAAGGTTCGTCGCGTGATTGCCGAGGGAGACAAACGTTATCCAGTTGAGCAGATTACGTCAAAGGATCATACGCTAACTTACTATACTAATGAAGTTCATATTCCTAAGTACAGTTACCTTATTGGTGAACAGAGCGCAAACTTTTTTGTTACGTCGTTGCTGAATTCTGGAGAAGCTACTTCCGTCAGTGTCCAGCGTCATGATGGTCACACGATTTATTTTGACGGTGCGTACAAACGGATGACCGTAAACGATAAGACGGGCGCGGTCATGTTTGAAAACTACAACGCTAAGAATTCAATTTCTCGTGATTTAGGCAGAAACCTAAAGACTTCGTTTGCTGGGTTGAGCAGCACTGGCATGCCGTTGGATTCTGTACGGTATTTTGACAATGAAAACAATGGTCGGGAAGTAACCTACCGTTCGTTTGTCGAAGGATTCCCAATTTTTAATCAAACGGATTTTGGCGCTGTTCAGGTCAAAAACAAAAAGTCTGGTACCGAAGAAATTGACTTTACGTTGACCAATCTTCAGGTGCCACTGCCAACAGATTCCAATAGTAACGTGACGTTGCCAGCAACATCGACAGTGATGGCGCAACTTGAGGCGGCTGGTATTTCGAAAAACAAAATTAAAGATATTGTGCTCGGCTATCAATGGGAAAATAATTACGATTCCAAACAGGTTGTGGATCTACAACCGACTTATTATGTTTACACGAGTGGTAAGTGGCAACTATACACGGATCTGCTTAATGGCGGTGGCACCCAGTAGGAAGGAGGGGCAGTATGGATTTTCGCAGAATTCAATGGATTTTTATTGTGGCCTTTGTAGCCATTAATACTTTTTTGTTTGTAACTTGGCAGAAGAGTGATTCAACCGTAACGGAATCCTCACAACGAAACGCGAATAATGCGACCACCATTCTTCGTGAAATGAAAAATGATGGCATTACGTTTACTACTCCCTCGTCTAAAGAGGCGGAAGGTTATTATGTATCCGCAAAGTCTGGCCTCTCACGTTTGCGCGCAGGTGTTGATAATTTAACCTACCAGGATCTCCGTTTTAACGCTACTGAAATGACCAGCTATCTGCATCAGACATTGACGGTTAGTCCTAAAAAGCCACAAACGCAATTGAACCGGTTTGTTAAGAGCAATACCAACGTCACAGCCGGAGATGAATATGTTTATAGCGCGGAACTTTCTAAAGTTTCTGCCAACGAGGTAGTCTATGTTCAGAAAGTTCCATCCGGCACGATTATGGCGCCTTCTGGTCAATTGCGTTTCCGTATCGGTGCTAAAAATCAGGTGATTAGTTACACACAGAGTTATGTAATTCAGGCTGAACCACTTCGAGAAAAAACCACCACCATTAGCCAACAAAAGGCATTGATTTGGTTATACCAGTACAACGAGTTGCCAAACAGCACGAAGGTATTGTGGTCTAAACTAGCTTACTCACGTTTGTTACGCGTATCGGATAATAATGTGTACGTGCCAACCTGGTTCATTGCCTTGAAGTCGAAGAACACGGATAACGTGGTCATCAAACGGGTCAACGCATTTACCGGCGCTGTTATGAAATCGACAGATTCAACAACTCAGGTGACAAATAGCAGTAGTTCCTCAGGGAGCAGTAGCAGTACATCAAGCATTACCGTGGATAATGAAGATAACACGGCGACTAGCGGAAATTAAAATATGATTGCAGCACTAAAACTACCGCGCATTTCATGTTACGATGAGTGGTAGTTTTTATTTGGACATAAATAATGGAGATGGCTCTGTGATTGATTTAAGTAATCCGTATTCCTTAAACGCAGTATCTACAGATACTGACGAAATGAAGATTAGTGTGCTGGCCAGCGGGAGTACTGGCAACACAACATATATCGAAACGCCCACGCATAAGGTCTTAGTCGACGCCGGACTCTCCGGGAAAAAGATTAATGAGCTGATGCATCAAATTGGGCGTGATTTGAACGATGTCGACAGTTTATTTGTAACGCACGAACATACCGATCATTCCAAGAGTGTTGGTGTTCTGGCGCGGAAATATGGCATTAACGTGTATGCAAACGAAAAAACGTGGAATGCTATTTCTGACAAGGTTGGTAAAATTCCGTTGGACCAAAAGTTTGATCTTGAGGCTGGTGAAATTCAGTCGATGGGAGACTTGGATGTTCAAAGCTTTCCAGTGTCACACGATGCTGTGGACCCTCAATTTTACGAATTACACTCTAACGGCAAATCGTTTGTGATTTTAACAGACACAGGTTATGTGTCTGAACGAATGGCTGGTGTGATTAAAAACGCAGACGCCTATCTATTTGAATGTAATCACGACATGGAAATGTTGCGAATGGGCGGGTACCCATGGCCATTAAAACAACGGATTTTGAGTGATACGGGTCACTTGTCCAACGAAGATGGCGCTAATGCCCTGATGCAGGTGCTGGGAAACCGGACCAAACGAATTTTTCTTGGCCACTTGAGTAAAGAAAACAACATGAAAACGTTGGCTCACTTAACAGTCGCGTCCATGATGGAAGAACATGATTTTGGTGTTGAACATGATTTCCGTATTTTAGATACGGATCCCGATTCAGCAACGAATCTGATGACCTTGTAATATGATGTTTCACGTGTGACATTAAAACAGCTATCAATCCAGTGGCGACCTGCCAAGGACTGATAGCTGTTTTATTTTGTTTGGGCCCTATTTTTGATTTAAAGAATTGTTGAAGAAACCATCGAGATAATCTGTAACGGTTTGCCTAATAAGTGGCAGTTTACTTTCAGGAAATATAAAATTTGATGATAGATCTGTGTTAATAAAAAAACCTAAAACAAGCGCATTAATGGCGCTAAAAAGATTGGCCAGTTGCTGTGGAACAACGCCTGGCAAATGTTGACTTATATTGACGGCCAAATCAGTGCTTGATTGTGACAAATTTGAATTAACCAATTTGAGAGTTTTAGCGTCCGCTCCAGGATTAAGAACCGTTGTTCGAATAGCCATAAGTCTCAAATAGGTTAAAAAACGTTTTGTGTCAAACAGTGAGCATACTGAATCGATGATAATTTTTTTGAATTCGTCAGTTGACATGTCTGCGGTAGCGTTAAATGTTGTGGAAAAAACGCTAATATACTGAGAAAACTTAGTGTTCAGCAAACTGAGAAATAATGCTTCTTTTGTTGGATAATAATTAAAAATAGTACCTTTACTGAGATCACAATGCTGAGCAATATCGCTCATAGTAATTTGACTGTAGTCATTATGATCGAAAAGCTCAGCTGCAGTTGTTAAAATTTTCTCGGCCCGCTGATTTTTTTGAGCAGCCGTTTTTGCGGTTTTCATAGTTTGGTACCCCCAAACATTTTACCATAGTGTACGTCCGTTAATTGTTCGGAAACAGACCAAAGCCGGCGAGCAACAGTTGGATCTTTGGCGCGGGGTGCTTTTGCGATGCCGGGCCAGCCCCACATTTCTAGAAAGCCAGTTGGACCATAGAAATTGCCATCCTCGGCTTGATCACTCGTTGCGGCAAACAATGTTGATAATGCTCCTTTTTCTGCGGGCATCAAAAAGCGATGTGTAATGTCTAAAAAGAAACGGTTGAAGTTATGCTCGCCGGCTCCACGGGACAGGTTGGTTCGGGCACCGCCAGGATGAGCGGCAAAACTGTGCAGTCCCCAGCCATTTTCGTCACTAAGCCGCTGCAATTCTTTGGCGAAGATAACATCTGCCAGCTTTGCCTGACTATAGGCACTGACTGGCGTATATCGTTTTTCTGATTGTAGGTTTTGGAAATTAATTCGCCCACCTTTTTGAGCAATGCTACTAATTGTAACAATTCTAGGATTTTTAGACTTTCTCAATAGTGGAAGCATGAGACCGGTGAGCGCAAATGGACCTAGAAAATCTGTTCCAAATTGTTTTTCGAAACCGTCGACAGTCAACTGTCTGGTTGGTATTTCCATAACACCGGCGTTGTTAATCAATACGTCAATGGATGACACTGTCTTTGACAGGACTTCTACGAAATGGTGAATACTTTCCAGACTAGCAAGGTCGACAGGAATAAACAAAAGTTTTCCAGTATGCGTGACTACGGATTTTTCGATGTCATTTAATACTTGTTGACCTTTTTTAGCGCTGCGTCCCGCCATAATTATAGTTGCATCTTTTTCATAAAGTGCTTTTGTATCTGCTAGGCCAAGACCGCTAGTAGCCCCAGTAATCACGAATGTTTTGTTCTTTTGATTACCCATTTCAGTTGTTGTCCATCTTTGTTTCATATGAGAACCTTCTTTTTAAAATGACTATTGGTCAATCTGACCAATAGTCATTTTAAATCAAAACAAAGTATTGTCAATATCTAAATAAAAAACATCGCAAAGATGCGATGTTTTACAAGTCAGTATTAAATTTCGGATTACTTCAGCATGGTTTGGATGGCAACGTAAGGGAAATGCCCATAGGTTCATACCTAGTCGAAATGTCGCCAACTCTTATCTAAGATAGCTCGAGCAACGAAGAGTCCTAATGGCAGGAACATGATGATCAAAATCGCTTTTGTCAGCCATAAGGAACCAACCGCAATTTGATTGCTACCAATGTTGAAAACGGCCCGATAAATGTACAATCCAGGGACCATGATAACAATCGAAGGTACAGTCAAAGAAATTCGTGGGTAACCATTGAACCGATTAACCACTGAAGCAATCAGACCTGCCACAAGAGCCCCAAAGAATGCGGCAGATGCTGGCGGAATGTTTGTTAAGTCGACCAGTTCTAGTCGGAGTGTGTTTGCTACGGCGCCGATCAATCCAGCGGTAATCGCCATTTTCTGAGAACTGTTAAACATAATCGAGAACCCGTAAACTCCGAAAAAACTAGCTGGCAAACGTAATAGCATTAAGACTAATGGGGATAATCCAAGCGGCAAGAAGTTGGCAGGTTTAAATCCAAAGATGGTGGCCACTAACCAACCCACTAACGTTGCGACCAGTGTGATCATGATTGCGTAGGCTAGCCGTTCTAGACCAGAACGCATGTCCAGCTTGGAAAT
This sequence comes from Furfurilactobacillus milii, assembly GCF_009863985.1. Taxonomy (GTDB): domain Bacteria; phylum Bacillota; class Bacilli; order Lactobacillales; family Lactobacillaceae; genus Furfurilactobacillus; species Furfurilactobacillus milii_A. The sequence continues at coordinate 110,234 of NZ_WEZT01000018.1, forward strand.
GTCCAGCATGCTGGTAATAAACGGAAATCCTGGAATCACGAAGAGGAGCGCGCCAATATAGCCGGCTTCATGTAGCGCCAAGACATGGAAATACATTTCGAAAATCCGGAAAGCAAACATATAGGTTAGACAAGCCACGGCGACACTAACTGCAATGCTAGCAATTACTGTAATCGAATGTTTACCCATCAGAGCGCGAACGAAATTACCAAGTCCTGCACCAATGAAGGTACAGATCATTTCAGGAATACCGCCACCTAGCAAAAAGATAAATGACGCACAGGCAATTGCAGCAGCCAAACCAGAAACTAATGGTGAATATTGTTTCGGTCGTTGTTGAACTTTATCAATGAACTGATGAATTTTCTTAACTGGCAAAAACGAGAAATCGTTATTAAAGTTCTTGACCATTTCCTCTAGAATGTTTAATTTATCGGTGTTAACGCCGGTGCTTGGCAAGGATAACACCTGTGTGTAACTGTGCTCATCGCTGAAACAAGTATAGGAAATCGAGATTAAGCTGATGTCAGCAGAACAGGTTAGTTTTAAGGATCTGGCGACCGTGTTCATTGCTTCTCTGACTCGCCAAGCCCCAGTACCACAGGACAACATTGTGATGCCAATTCGGCCGACAATGGATGCCCGTTCTTGCAAGCTGGCATCACGAGCCTCAACGTCGTTGTCCTCAATCAGATCCTTCCACGGAATTTTCATATGATGTCGTCTTGATAGCGGCACCTCTGGTGTAGAACCCGTATGATTATCTTTATCCATGCTTTCCCCCATAATGACTGAAATAATTCAGATATAGTTTTAATTATGCCAGTATTGGTCTAATCTGCAACTTTTTCCGAGAGTAATATGGCAACAATGCTGTAGTGTAAATAAAAGGTGAACCGTTTCACGTGAAACAAATACCGACTTAGCCAAATTGAAATCCGTTTGGTTAGGTCGGTATTAAAAGTCATTCAATATATAATTTAGATTGCTTCAAAAAAGTGAAGAAGACAGGGAACAATTTGTCAGTTTATTCCGGTAACACAATCTGCCTGAAGTCAGCCACACTACGACACGTATAGTCAGGCTTTAACGCAGCCACTTTTTCTGGTTCGATGATGCTACCCCAAAGTGCGGCAGCAATTTTAATGTTAGCTGCGTGAGCGGATGTGATATCGCTGGGCGCATCACCAACGTAGAGAGCATCAGACGCATTAGTGCCAGTTTCTTTCAGGGCTTTGACAATATTTTCAGGTTTGTTAGGTCCTTTTGGAGAACCTGTCAGAATCATTTTGAAATCTTTTGTGAGTCCATATTGTTCAAGTGAAATGTCGGCGCTGGTGCGGGCTTTACCAGTAACGAGGATGTTTTGAAAACCAGCTTTGGCAGTGTCATCAAGCAATTCCTGAATGCCATCAAATGCTTTAGGAGCCATGTATTGCAGTTCTTTGTAGGCTTGCCAATAAGCGTGAATTCCTTCGTCGAAGTGATCAGGAATTAAAGCCTGAATCGTACCTTCCTCACTGGGACCAAACGTCGAGACAATTTCTTCGTCAGAAATGTCGCGGTCTAAAAAAGGGGTTACTGCTTTTTTGAAAGCAGCGATGCAAATTGGAAGTGTGTCGCCGATAGTACCGTCAAAATCATAAATTAAAGTTTTATACATATGAACCTCCAGTAGTGTTCGTTTGAAACGCTCAGTACCATAAGTATACGTTACTCACTGTCAGGATTCTAATTAGGTTAGATTGTAAGCATCAGTGAAAACTTTCTAAACTAGCTAGTCGCCAGCAAATCGAACACTTCAGTTAAGCTCATGGCTAGGTTACCCAAAAGTACCTACTTCACACGTGAAGTTGAAGCCTGTAGACTGGTGAACAACTGATGATGGTTGAGGAGGTGTAAGAATGGCAAAGACATACAATATTGGGGTTGAAGCAACGTTAGAAGTGATTGGTGGTAAGTGGAAACCGATTATTTTGTGCCACTTGGGCAAGGGTCAACAACGCAGCAGTGAGTTACGGCGTGAAATCCCTGACATTACGCAAAAAGTGCTGACCCAACAACTGCGTGAGCTGGAAGGCGATGGCATCATTGTTCGCCATGTTCATGGCACGAAGGCGCCGTTCTGTGTGACGTATGACTTAACGGCGTTTGGCAAAACACTGGGTGGCATTCTGGTTCAAATGTCCGTTTGGGGTGAACAGCGGATTGAGCAATTGAATGAAGCGGGCGAGCCTGTTGAAATTTTAAATCCTGATCACAGCGGTTACGCAGATATTTTGAATCAAGTTGGTTAAATTCAAATGTTTTTTTGGGAAGGTACTCAAAAGTGCCTTCTTTTTTTGTCCATACAGAGTCAGTACACTAGCGTCATTCACTTGAGGAATTGGAGGATGGCTAATGGATGATGAAGATAAAGGGCTCCGTTATACAACCAGCGTATTAGCTGGCACGTGTCGACCATTGATTGTGACAGCACTGCTAGATGGCCCACAATCGCTACTGAATTTATATCAACACTTACCGAAACGTAATTTGTGTTCGTTTGTCTTTCAACTATGTAGTTTATGGCGAAATGGTCTGATCCAACTTCGGTTGACGACACATCGGGGATTAAGCTGTCGGTTAACAAAAGCCGGTCAATCAACGCGCCCGTTTTTATTATTAATGGCTGAATGGGGTAAACATCGTCAGGAAGCAGCTACTGACAGATCAATTTAATGGTACTAAAAAGTGCCTTATTTCAGTTTTAGATGGCAGCCATTAAACTATGAATCATTCAAGAAAACAGAGGGAGAGAAAAGTTATGAAATATCAATTTGAACAACCATATACGTTTGCCAACGGCGTCACGATTAAAAACCGCGTGGTGATGGCACCAACCACCACAATGTCCAGTTATTATGATGGTCATGTGACTAATGAAGAAATTGACTACTATAAGATGCGCGCCGGTGGTGTTGGCATGGTAGTCGCTGAGGTTGCCAATGTTGTGCCTGGTGGGAAGGGATTTGAAGGCGAGCTATCGATTGCAGATGATAGCGACATTGACGGATTGGCAGAGATGGCCCGTGCAATCAAACGGAACGGGACAAAGGCTGTGCTACAGATTTTTCATGCCGGGCGAAAATCAAATTCACAGATTTTACGGGGCACGCAAACTGTCAGTGCCAGTGCGGTAAAACCTAATCGTCCTGAAGATGCGGAAACACCACGAGCGTTGTCCGAAACGGAAATTGAGTCAATCATTCAGGCATTTGCCGACGCGACTCACAGGGCAATTGAAGCGGGTTTCGATGGCGTTGAACTCCATGGCGCTAACACTTATCTACTGCAGCAATTTTACTCACCGCATTCCAACCGCCGCGAAGACCGTTGGGGTGGTAATCGTGACAAACGGATGAATTTTGCAAGAGCCGTTATTCAGTCCGTTCACGAAGTTATTTCCCAGGAAACGAATGGCAAGTTCTTGCTAGGTTATCGGATTTCGCCGGAAGAAATCGGCGAGCTGGGTATTCGTTTGGATGACACGATGGCTTTTGTCGAAATGCTGAGTGAGACACCAATTGATTATGTACACACCTCAATGGGATCTGCATGGCGCACTTCGTTGAATGACGCAACGGATAAGGAACCGATTTTGGACAAAATAGTTCGGCAGTTAGATGGCCGTAAACCATTGATAAGTGTGGGATCGATTGAAACGCCTGATGATGCTGAAAAGGTGTTGGCTGCTGGTGCTAGTTTTGCGGCAATCGGTCGTGAAATGATTCGTGAACCGCAATGGTACGAAAAGGTTGCTGGGGATGATGAAGATAGTATTCGCTACCAGATTTCACCGTTTGAAATGGACGAGTTGGGTATCCCAGTAGCGATGCAGCACTATTTAAAAGGTGCATTCTATTCGGTTATGCACTTTAGCAATGATCACACACCGGTTGTGGACTATACGAATTCGGTCGCGCCGATGGAAGGCTTTGAGAAGAAAATGTAAGGAACTAAATGGTCGGACAGAGTTCAGATTATTAACGAGAAGATTCGGAGGAAAAGAAAATGTATTCAGATTTAAAGAACAAAATAGCGGTTGTAACAGGCGGCTCAAAGGGTATTGGTCAGGCAATTGCAAAACGCTTTGGCGAAGAGCACATGTCAGTTGTTATCAATTATCGGTCAGATAAAACGGGTGCTGATGAAGCGGTCAAACTGATTGAAGAAAATGGTGGCCAAGCAGTCGCCGTTCAAGCAGATATTAGCGAAGAAGACGGTGCCACGGCATTGCTAAATGCTGCGCTAAATAACTTTGGTACGCTTGATGTATGGGTTAACAACGCGGGGATGGAAAACCGTGTTGCGACAAACGAAATGCCACTATCAGATTGGCAACGCGTGTTGAACATTAATCTAACGGGTGTTTTCTTAGGATCACGCGCAGCACTGGATTATTTCGTGAAGAACGATAAGAAGGGCAATATTATCAACATGTCCTCTGTTCATGAACAAATTCCGTGGCCTGGCTTTGCCCATTACGCTGCTTCAAAAGGTGGCGTGAAATTATTCAATGAGACGATTGCGATGGAATATGCCAACCGTGGTGTGCGTGTAAATGCCATTGGCCCTGGCGCCATCAACACGCCAATCAACGCTGCTAAGTTTGCTGATCCACAACAAATGAAGGACACGCTAGAAATGGTACCAATGAAACGAATCGGTGATCCAGAAGATGTTGCGGCCGCTGCAGCGTGGTTGGCATCTGATCAATCTAGTTACGTTACAGGTGTGACTCTGTTTGTGGATGGTGGGATGACGCTGTATCCTTCATTCCAGAACGGTAAGGGTTAGCGTTCAAGGATTTATGATGAGATAAAAAATGCGGCTAGTATAAGGCTGCCATATCGACAGAAGAGAGGTTTCGATTGTGAGTATTTTGATTGGATTGATTCCGGCAATTGCGTGGGGCGTTTTGCCCATCGTGGTAACTAAAATTGGTGGGAAGCCCGTTAATCAGATTATTGGCACGACATTTGGTACCTTTATTGTGGCCATCATCACGTGGTTATTCATTCGCCCAGAAATTGGCGTTGGTCAGTTTTGGCTGACTGTTTTGTCTGGTGCTTCGTGGACATTTGGACAGTATCTTCAGTACATGGCGTTTCAGCGAATCGGTGTTTCGAAGGCGATGCCAATTTCTACGGGGCTGCAATTAGTTGGCACGTCGTTGTTGGGGGTACTGGCATTCGGCGAATGGTCTGGCTCTGTGGAATTATTGATCGGCTTTATTGCGCTAGTGGTTATTGTTGTTGGCATTGTGCTAACGACAGTTGATGGCGCCAAACAAACGGATGAAAAACGACCATCAATTTGGGTGACAATTTTGATCTTTGCACTATCTACTCTGGGGTATGTGGGATACTCAGCCTTTCCACGTTTGGCAAACGTATCCGGATGGCAGGGATTCTTACCACAAGGATTGGGAATGGCTTTGATGGCACTTGTACTGACGCTTGTGACGGCTGGCCCGCATATTTTGAGTGAACGGGTTACGTGGATTAGCTTGATTGATGGTGTTGTTTTTTCCATTGCTGCGCTGACGTATCTGATTTCGGCTCAACGAAATGGCGTGGCCACTGGTTTCACACTTTCACAAATGAATGTTGTGTTGGCAACACTTGGCGGCATCTTCATTTTACGTGAGCACCGCACTCCTCGAGGCCTAGTATGGACGGTTGTTGGTCTGCTATTGGTCGTGGTCGGTGGTGTCATGATTGGTAACATGGCCATGTAACGACTAGTTGACGATTGGTTAAAGACAAAAAGAAAACAACGGTTTGATTCGACGTTTATGACGCGAAATCAAACCGTTGTTTGCGTTAATTTTCATAACCATCATGATTAGGGAAGAGCAACGAGGCGTTTTGCCCCTGCGATTGAAGAATCTTAATTCGATCCTCGCCCCATTCCGACATGGCAATAAGCACGTTGTTCAGCGTTTTACCGTATTCGGTCACGCTATATTCAACGTGTGGCGGCACTTCGTTGAATACTTTCCGGGTGACAATGCCGTCGTGCTCCAGCTCACGCAGTTGTTCAGTCAGAACTTTGGGCGAAATGCCAGTGACATTTCGCCGAATATCGGCTGTCCGCATGGGCCCGTGTCCTAAGTGGCATAAAATGAGCGGTTTCCATTTGTTTCCCATGACGGCTAGTGTGGCCTGAACGCCGTTTTTGTAAATTGGTTCAGCTTCACTCATGTGTTAATTTGCTCCTCGTCTATTATGGCATGAATGCTACACCACTTATGTTTAAAAATAAAACGAAAAAGTTAGACCTTTCAAACGGCGCGAGGGGGGTGTAAAACTTACCTGAAGCAGAGGCGTCATTGGCAGTTTGTAAATGAAACAATAATTAAGCCAAATAGTCACCATTAGAAAAAATATGAGTTTGCGAGGCATCCGTTTAAGCCCGCTTTAAGTTGAAACTGTATAATGGTCTCTGTAGAGTAATCAATTTTTAGAGGAGGTAGCGAATTTTCGCAAAAGCCTATGGATTATAATGACGAGAATAAGCAAACAGGTGGGCAAGGACCACAACGTCCACGCAAATCAAATTCAGGTTTAGTGAAGGTCGGCATTGTTGGCTTAGTTGCCGGATTATTAGGTGGTGGTATTGCCTATGGGGGTGCCTCTGCCCTGAATAACAATAATAATGGTGATACGTCATATAAAAATGGAACGACTAAGGTCGCCAATGTCACTGTAAAGAGCAACTCCGATGCTACGAAGGCCTTTAGCAAGGTTAAGGGCGCGGTTGTTTCGGTTGTTAACATGCAGAAGCAGTCATCATCAAGTGATAGCGAAGGCTTGTACGGTATCTTTGGTGGTGGCTCATCATCAAATTCAAGTGGTAGTGACTCAGATTCCTCATCTAGCAAATCATCTTTGGAAACCGCTAGTGAAGGTTCCGGGGTTGTTTATAAGAAATCCGGAAATGATGCCTATATTGTGACGAACAATCACGTGGTCTCAGGTTCCAGTGCCTTGGAAATTATTCTCAGCAACGGGAAGAAGATTTCAGGTAAGCTAGTTGGCACGGACTCCACGACTGATTTAGCTGTTATCCGTGTGGATGCTAAGTACATCAACACGGTTGCTCAATTCGGTGATTCCACTGCGATTCAGGCTGGCCAATCTGTCCTAGCCATCGGGTCACCACTTGGGTCACAGTATGCAACATCAGTGACTGAAGGGATTATTTCCGCCAAGAAACGAACGGTGCCAGTAGAAGATGAATCTGGTAATCAAACTGGGGATGCGACCGTTATTCAAACGGACGCAGCAATCAACCCTGGTAACTCTGGTGGGGCATTGATCAACTTATCTGGTCAGGTCATCGGTATCAACTCAATGAAGTTGGCGTCATCTTCGAGTGGTACGTCGGTTGAAGGGATTGGATTTGCGATTCCTTCTAACGAAGTTGTGTCCATCATTAATCAATTAATTACAAATGGTAAGGTTATTCGTCCAGCGTTGGGTGTCGGACTTGTGGATCTTTCAAGTGTCGACAGTACCAGCCAAAAGAATACTTTGAAGCTGCCAAGCAGTGTAACTGGCGGTGTTGTGCTAGTTAAAATTTACAACAATTCGGCTGCTGAAAAGTCCGGCCTGAAGAAGTACGATGTTATTACCGAGATAGATGGTACCAAGGTAACGTCACAAGCAGACTTACGTGATGTGCTTTATAACCATAAGATTGGGGATAAAGTTTCCGTGAAATACTATCGTGATGGTCAACAAAAGACCGGTACGATAACGTTGAGCGAGAGTACGAGTCAATTAAGTAGTTCAAGCAAGTAGATCTTTTAAAGAGTAATTGTGGAAAACAATTACTCTTTTTTTGTGTCTTCGGGGATTTCACAAACTCAAATTGAATCATGATAATCATTTCCTGGGAAATTTGATTACTTTCTATTTAGTCTAAACGACTGGTATGGGTGTATTTATAAGCTTTTTTTATCTATAATTAGGTGGTAAACAATCCACAAATGAATAATGTAATGTATACTTTTGAAAACGAGAAAGTCACGGAATGTGGGATAAAACAACGAAACGTGGTGTGGATAAACTGTCTTTATACAGAATAAAGTGTAAATATGCAGGATTAATTCTGCATAATAATCACCGTCACGTAAACAGCATTCTGTAGTTATCGTTTAGTTAGCTGGTGTCCAATTTGGAAAACCGAATGTTTTCCTGGGACATTACCCATTTTCGGCAAATTGCCCCATAAAAGCATCGAGTTTTCCGAACAAACTAAGCCATGAAAAATAAAGTGGTTCGTTTCGAAAAATGCAATGAAAAAATTGTTTTGCACAGGTGTGGATAACTATGTGGAAAACTGTGGATAAGTTTGTGAATTGGGGATAAATGCCGAAAACTAAGGATTTCGAAACAGTGGGAAAAGTTATCCACAGGTCAAAAAAGTGCGGTGGATAAGTGGTCATAAAAACCTCTGTTCGATTTTAAAACCCTTTATTATCAATGGTTACGGGCTGCGTGTTCGTGTGAAGATGCCTTGTGGATAACTGTGGATAACTTTTATTCACAGGTTAAAATGACAGCGTCACATAGCGTCGCAAAATCGATTATTTTTGGTAAAGAAAGTTAAGGAAAAGTAAAAGCTGTGGATAACTTTTTCATAACAGATGTGCTTGTGGATGAAAACAAAATTTAGAAACGGAGTATATACACGTGAATATCAAGATTATTGGTGTTGGAAAACTGAAAGAAAAGTATTTTAAGCAGGGCATTGCAGAATATGCGAAACGTTTGTCTAAGTTTTGTAAGTTTGAAATTGTCGAAGTTGCGGACGAAAAAGCTCCCGAATCTTTAAGCCAGTCCGAAATGGATACGGTTATGGCTAAAGAAGGGGAGCGAATTCTGGATCATATTAAAGATAAAGAATATGTCTATGCGTTGGCTATTTTAGGCAAGGAACGGACATCAGAGGCGTTTGCCAAGGAGATAGAGGACTTAGGAACGTACGGACATTCTGACATAACGTTCGTTATCGGCGGCTCACTGGGACTAACACCCGCAGTTTTGAAGCGTGCAAACGCACAAATTTCATTTGGTAAGTTTACATTGCCACATCAGCTGATGCGTCTAGTGCTGAGTGAGCAGATATACAGGGCATTTATGATTAACTCGGGCTCGCCATATCATAAGTGATGTGGTACCGCAAGGATAAGCGATACAGAAGTCCGTATCATAAATAATCTAAAGATATTTCTTGATAAAGTAAAAGGGGATAGTAATTTGAAAATTGATTTAGACAGCATCTCATCACAATTAAAAAAATTAAATAGCAATGAAATTATGGATGTAATTGTAGAATACTTTGAGGACAAGCCAATTGCACATATTATCGCTAAAAATCAAATAGATGGAGTTTCGGAAAAAAATCTAATAAGGACCTTTCCGAGATTGATTTTTCACAACAAATGTTCTAAGTGTGGTGGAGAAGTAAGGACGAGATTGCTTTCTAGAACTAGAAAATATAGATATGAAGATATGTGTTTAAGCTGTGGCTTTACAGAATACGTTAAACATGAAGAATTAAATAATATATTGGCAGATAGTGTTGCAACGAAGGCAATAGCTTCTGAATATGAGTATTCAGATGTAAACCAACGTAATTATCAGGATTTAAACCTTAAAGAGAGAACACTGCTTGCTGCATGTTTATGGCAAGTTAAAAAAGTGGACAACGAGCTGTGTCCTCAGTGGGAAGAGAGCAAGTTGAGGATAGTTTCAGATATTGCTGATTCGTATGGATACTTTCGATTTTTAGCAAATAGGAAAATTGTACAAGTAAGCCCTACGTCTAAAAAAGAAGGATTTGATTTTAACGAAGACAAAAAGCCAACTATTTATAATATTGATGTTGTTAATTATGTATTAAGGTAGATTGCAAATTTAATCCGAATTTTTGGACAAATTTGTCAGCATAACCTGATACGGTGTTTGCCAGTCGAGTATTTTAAGCGGTCGCTGGTTA
>NZ_WEZT01000018.1:120386-176456 GCF_009863985.1 Furfurilactobacillus milii
AATTAATCAGAGACCACTTAAAATACTTGACTGGCAAACACCTTATCAGATCATGCTGACAAATTTGTCCAAAAATTCGGATTAAATTTGCAATCTACCTAATTGCCTTCGCTTTTATCGGCGTGTACGCGTTTGGCGCCTATCACGGTATTCGTGATGGTGATCCGGAAATGGTCGTTCGACTGGCACTCATCATTGCGAACATGACAATAATTTTCATGACCTTTATCGCATCTGTGATTGGTGACGGAGACGCGGATTTGGCGAAGCATCTGTTTATGGTGCCGTTGTGTACGGATTTGTCATTAGCGTTACTCGTCTCAGACTTGTTGAATCACCGCCTCTGGCATGTATTTGAAATGCGGGGTGGGCAGCGATGAAAAAACGGTTTGGGGCCATTCTGTTGCTCACATTAACAATTTTTGGCTTGCTATCATCTGCATCGGTAACGGCTTCTGCTAGCCAAGTCAGCCATGCGCCCCGTGTATTACTCGCTTACGATAGCGAAAATCGTGCCAAGGGTGACCAAACAAAAATTGATGCGATGCAGCGATTACTGACATCATTGAACCTTGAAGTTCATACGATTCGCATCGATCAATATCATACTGGTGATATCAAACGGCTTCATTTTAAAGCTGTTATTACGATGGTGAATTGGTCGCAGGCTAAGCTGACAACAAGTCACTTTGCTCATGATCGGGCCGCGTTTAAGGGATTAAAGCTTCACATTGGGCCGTCAATGGCTACGGATGAACGGCAGTCACTTGACTTGGCGCTTCGACCGCGTTATCACCAGCAGTACTGGTTAAGCGATCACACGTCATCGGCGCGGCAATTATTATCTTTTAGTGAGTCTTTGGCCGTGACGGCACAGACGCTAGCGACAGTGAAGACATTTGGGACCTTAGTGCCACAAAGTCAAAATGCCCAAAAAGTACCGTACGGCGTCATCAATGGAAACAACGCGTACCTACCTTATCTGACACCAAATGGTCTGAGTTTCGTTGTTGCCAGTCGGTTAATTGCCCGCTTCTTCGGTCACACGGCGACTTATGCGCCGTTACTGACGATTACGGACGTGACGCCGTTTACGAACATGGACTTGTTGCATAAGATGGCTACGGATTTAGAGAATAACGGGATTCCATTTGCCATCAGCACGACCAGCATTTCCGTTAATACTGATTTACCGGCATACAAACGGTTCACGAGTGAGCTACAGTGGGTTGAAAATCATGGCGGGGTCGTCTTTCTGCGAACGCCCGTTGTGTATTACCCCAAGGCCAGTACTCAAGGGCAGCTGACACAGCTGATGCAGACGCAGATTCAGCGGCTTATCGACCGACAAGTGTTTCCAGTCGGTTTAAGTGCGCCCAATTATTGGAATCAGGATTTGGTTTATCGACCCGCCGCATTGTCATATAGTAACAATGTTATTCTGACGCAGAATCCATCGGAGACAAAGAACGCCGATGCTGATAATACAGCCGGCGTGTACAAACGAACATTTTATGGACTACAGGAACAATCGTTAGAGACAGTTCACAATGGGACCAACTTAGCACAAACAGATCTTTCGTTTTCTTCGCCCACAGCGGTTACGATGACTATGCCTGATAGCCAAAAGGATTTGACGGGGTTAGTCAAACGCGTGAGTGCTGCCAAGGTCAGTTGGTTAGATCCAAGTGCTGGCAAATTTAGCGGCACCACAACGGTTGCCAACCAGCGGGCGCACTATCGTAATGGCAATTATTACTTAAACGGGCAGCTAACCGTGGTACCAACGTACAATCCGCCAAAGCAGACTAAGCCAGCACCAGTTACACCAACTGGCGCATTAAACACATTCTTCAGTGTCGATGGCGTTTTTCTGTTCTTCTTCATGATTGTGTCACTGATTGTCCTGTTGGCATTTTATATTGTTGGTCGTCAGGTTTACTGGCGCATGTTTAAAAAGAAGTAGCGGCAAACTCAGCTCAGTCAGTTTGGCATTTTGAAGGGAGGAACTACCATTAACATTCTCGATATTTTTCTCTTTATTGCGATCTTGGCAATTTGGACCATTTTAATCGTGAATATTATTTTGGTCATTGCAGGATACGTCAATTATTTACGCCAGGTGAAAACACCTGCGCGTGAGTTACCGAAAAATGTGCCGTTTGTGTCGGTGATGGTTCCTGCCCACAACGAGGGCATCGTTATCGTGAAGACGGTTGAGTCGCTATTAAACTTCGATTATCCACACGATCGCTACGAGATCATCATCATCAACGACAATTCAGATGATAATTCGGCTGAATTGTTGGGCCACTTGCAAAAGCGGTACCCTCATCGTCAGGTTCACGTCATCAATACGGATAAGACTAATGGTGGTAAAGGAAAGTCTAACGCCCTGAATATTGGCTTAGCTGCTGCCAAAGGTGATGTCATTTCCATTTATGATGCGGATAACACACCTGAAAGTGGTGCACTTCGAATTCTAGTTGCCGAGTTAATGGCTGACGACACGCTGGGGGCAGTGATTGGCAAGTTTCGGACACGAAATCGCAATGCAACACTACTTACGCGTTTTATCAACATTGAGACATTGTCCTTTCAATGGATGGCGCAGGCAGGGCGACAACAGTTATTTCATTTATGCACAATTCCGGGAACCAATTACGTCATTCGTCGATCACTGTTGGAAGAAGTCGGCGGTTGGGATGTGAAAGCACTTGCCGAAGATACGGAAATCAGTTTTCGGATCTACATGAAGGGCTTTCACATTAAGTTTCAGCCTAAAGCAGTTACTTGGGAGCAGGAGCCACAAACGTTATCCGTGTGGTTCCATCAACGAACGCGCTGGGTTAAGGGAAATATCTACGTCATCTTAAAGAACACGCATTTGCTATTTACCAAACGTGGCCGGCCAATTCGTTTCGATCTGTTGTACTTTTTGTCCATTTATTTTCTCCTGATGACGTCGTTAGTTTTATCCGACACCGTATTTGTCCTCTCGGTAGCGGGTAAGGTTCATTCAAACTTACAGGGGTTCAGCAATTCATTATGGTTGCTGGCAATTGTCCTCTTCGTTGCCAGTACGTACATTACAATCACAACGGAGAAGGGCGAGATGAACTTTAGCAACGTTCTCATAATTATTTTGATGTACATCACATACAGTCAAATGTGGCTTGCAGTAGCCGCTTACGGGATGGTGGGTTATGTTAGAGAGCAGGTTTTTCATAAACAAGCGAAATGGTATAAAACAAAGCGGTACCAGTAGGGGATTGTCGTTGCTGTGGCTGGTACTCACGCTCGCGGTTAGTTTGGTCATCACAATAATGCCGGCAAAGGCTGCTGATGAACAGACGTACACGCAGCCGTTTCAAAACAGCACCACAACGTTGTCAGGTAATTCAATTACCGCCAATACGTACTTTATCAAGATGGATTACTGGGACGTTAAACAGGCGACGTTGAATCTAAACTATCAGGTTAGCCAGTTAACTAACGGTGACACCTCCGACGTTACTGTCTCGATTAATGGTGTTAAATTTCATTCGTTCAGGCCTGAAAATAAGTCTGGTTTGCAAACGAAGAGTGTCGACATTCCGACCCGTTTGCTCAGTGGCACGAACAATATTAAGATCAGTGGTCAGATTTTAAATTCTGACGGGAGTAAGGCCGAAGTGGCACAAACGCCAGCTAACTGGTTCACGTTGTACAGTGGTGCCAACGTCAACTTTCGGTATGTGTTGAAGGATCCGGAAACGGCCATTAAATCGTTCTACGATCATTTCAGTGGGCCGGATACCATCGTGAACCACAACTCGGTTATTTCTGTGCCAAAGCAGGCGACTAATGATGAGTTAACGGCCAGTATGTACACTTTAGCTGGTTATGCACGGGTGTAATTACTACCGAGAATAACCAAATTCCTGTGACTACGTTTGATACGAGTAAGGCTAAGAAAGCTGACTATCAAATCGTCATGGCAACTTATCAGCATCTGCCAAAGAAATATCAGGCGGCCGTGAGTCGTCAGGATGTTGCCAAACATGCAGTACTTAAAACAATTTATGACGGAAATAAGCATGTACTCTTGGTCACCGCTACAACCGGCAAAGATCTGGAAAAGGCGGCGCGGTTTATTGCTAACGCCGAGTTGATGAAGGAAACCAGCGCGGATACTAAAAACGTCTCCGCAGCTACCCAAACGTTTACGTCCGATCTGCAGTATCAAGGCAGTCGTAAATTAACGTCGACGGGTGATCAAATCACGGGTCCAAAGCATCAGGAGAGTACTTATTTCGTTAATTTGCCAACGGATCGCACAAATGCGGACGGGAGCAAAATTCGTGTGCACTTCCGGTATGCAAAGAACCTTGATTTCACGCGTTCACTGGCTACCGTTTACGTGAACGGTAAGCCGATTGGCAGCAAAAAACTGACTGCGGCCAATGCCGACAATGATCAGCTGACGGTTAACTTGCCAACCGGACAATCGCTTGGCAACAGTTTTGTCATTCGGGTAGCGTTCGATCTCGAAATGAAGGATCAAAGCGATAGCGATAATGCGCAGACACCATGGGCGTTCGTGGAACCGGACTCGCGGGCTTACATCAAGTCCAAGCCAGTTACGGATATTCTCTTTAGCAACTACCCGAGTCTATTTATCAAAAATCAGTCGTTTAACAATTTAGCTATCGTGCGGCCAAAGACACTGAGCGCGAGCGATTTTACCACAATGACGAACATCTTTAATTTGATTGGCAATTTTGCCCAAAGTAATACTGGTTCAATTCAGTTTTATACGAAGACACCGCCTAAGAGCGTTCTTCGCGAGCACCACGTCATTGCGTTTGGCACACCGGCAAACAATAAGTTTATTAAGTCGTTGAATAACAAATTGTACTTCCAATACAACAAAAGGTTTACTGGTTTCCTTTCGAACGAGAAACTTAGCATTGAGTCAGCTTATGGCAAAACAGTGGGCACGAATCAACTCTTGCGGTCACCATGGAATAAGCGGTTAGGCGTGCTCGTCGTCACTGCGGCACACAGTCGTGATGTCGCGATGGCGTCCACACAAATTAACTTCCAGCGCAATATTCAACAATATACTGGGGATGCCATTTTGGTGGACCGAGACAATAATCACTACAATTACCGGTTTAAGAAGCAAAAGAATGCTGAAGCTAAACCGACTGTTACGCAAACGATTCACAAAAACTCGGCACTGGCCATTTACCTTGGTTTGGCATTCTTGATGATTGTGGTCATTGCGTATGCGCTGTTCCTAATGTTCCGGAAGAACGGTCAACGAATCGGGAAGGGAGGCCGTTCTCATGAAAAACAATCGTCAGACAAATAACGCCAGTTTGATGGCCGATGCTTGTTTATTGGCCTTCCTGGGATTGATTGCCATTACCGCCATCTTTTTTGGAGCGACGCCAAGCAACCTATTGCTGAATACACTCTATCTGGGCATCAGTGTCGCATTGGTGATGACGACGTACTTCTTCAGTTTAACAACCGGGCTGACCTTAAATCTTGTGTTCATGTTTATTCAGGGATTAGTGATGGTGTACCTCAATCTGGTTCAGCATCACACGGTTAAACTGGCACTAGTCTTTTGGCTAGTCATGCCGCTACTGTTGTCGCTAAGCTTTTATGGCATGACCACGATGCAACGTCGGCTACAGCAACAGAATCAGCAATTGACAACTGACATGGTTGAGCGTGGGGCGTTTGATGCCCAAACGAACTTGCGAACCACAGTTTCTTATATCGAAGACGCTAATGTGTACCTTGAAACGCATACTCGTTTTAAGATTCCGGTGACGACAATCATTATCCGCGTACGTTATTACTCCGAACTGGAACGGATGATGGGCGATGAACAGATGGATGCACTGATTCGTTTGGTGTCTGACACGATTGTGCAATCAACCCGCGATAATGATATTGGGTACATTTTGGACACCGTGACGCCGACATGGGGAACACTGATGTTTACCGATGCAGCTGGGGCACGTATCGCTGCTCAGCGGATTCGCGATAACTTCACCAAGGCTGCCAATAGCGCCAAGACGCTAGAAATGATGGAATTGTCGCTTGTTATTGGGGTAGCTGAGTTTGACGATAACACGATGCACAATCCTTACGACATGATGAATGCTGGTATTAAGGAAACAGAGTACGATGTCTGATAAGTGTTGAAACGATATGACTATGAAAAACCGCTACATTAAAGCAGAAAGGAGATCTGGGAATGACATTGACGCACTGGAACCTAAACCCATTGCTGACGGGACTGTTCTTTGAACTGGGCATCATCTTCTTGTTTCAAATTCTCGTCCGTCGTATCTGGGTTCACCCTGGACATGATCCTAAATTTTCGTTGAATTATCAGCAAGGCCGGTTGAAAGTGCTCAGTGTGATTTACTTTGGTCTTCTTGGCATTTATTTCGAATACGCGACGATTCATGTGGGACCCAACTATGCGTTTGTTAACATTCGCATGCTGTTGTTAATGTATGTTGTCTTTTTCATTGGCCAACAAACGGCATATATCGTGTTAGCGCTTCAATTTCTGACCAGAATCGTTCTGATTGGCGGTACACAGATGGAGCGTTCGCTGCTGTTTCTGGTTTTCTATGCCGTCATTATTGGTTTGCTTGGTGTGGTTCGTCATCGATTGTGGACGTCACGGATGCTGACGATTATTGTGACCAGCATAGTGTTCATTCCACTATTTTGGTTACTGGTGTACGTGATGCACTTTCCGATTCAACAAAAAATCACCTTGTCTGACATGTATGAGCAGATTGCGATCTTTTGGGTGATGGATATCGTTCTGTATTTCGCCATTATCTTTTTGGATCGAGATAATCGCTCATACGTGCAACGCGTTCACCAAGCAACCATTGACGAACTAACGGGGCTAGCAAACTATGCTGCGTTTGCGACAACGTTTAATCATACTTATAAGAGTTCTCGTGCGGATAATGACCAGCTAATTCTCATTGCGATGGATATCGACCGTTTCAAACGAATTAACGACACCTATGGGCATTTAGGGGGCAATCGCGTTCTGACAACAGTCGGCACCATGCTTCGAGAATACGTGGGCAATGACAAAGATATTTCTGTTTATCGGGTTGGTGGTGAAGAGTTTGAGATGTTGCTAACCGGGATGACGATGGAAATGGCGCGGATGTTAGCCCGCGAAATTCAGGTTAATGCTGAGAATAAGACGGTTGTCTACCAGCATTCACGCATTCAATTTACGATGTCATTTGGTTTGGCACAACTGAGAAACGGTGACGATGAGGCTGATCATCTTTATGATCGGGCAGATCGAATGTTGTATCAGTCCAAAGGTCGTGGCCGAAATGAGATCACGACGGATTTGCAAGAGAACTAGAGGGGTTCTGGTTCGACGGTTTGGTAAACGGTGTTGGAGTGGTGCACTGGTGGCCGTCAACAGTGACATGCTTCAGTTGATAGCGTAGCAACGTATGGAATCCACGATTGCTGTGACGAAGTTGCCAGACAATCTAGTCTAGATTTGATTCTCCAGTATGTAACTAAAATAGACGTTTTGCACAAACTTTCGCGTGCAAAACGTCTATTTTGTTTGTTTAGCTTATTTTGACGCCGCCAATTCCAACAATCGTTGCCGAAGTGCAGGCTGACTCGCGTAGATATAAAGACCGTATACACCACGCTTCATTAACACATTGAGCACGTTTAACGTTAGCTGTTCTTTAATTTGCTGGATTGCTTGCGGGTCTGTTAAATCATCACGTCGTTTGAAGACCTCGGGATCTGTTACTCGCTTAGTGTTGACAGTCATTTGTTGAGTGATTGAATCGTAATCAAACGGCGGACCGAGGATGACACCAACATAGTTAAGGTCGAAGCCTTGGACAGTGTAAATAGAGCCGACTTCATCGATGGTTTCTGGTTTTTCTGCCCATGAAGTGGCTTGGTAATTATATTGATCCCACGGTAATTTAAAGCGTCCTTCTGTTACATAGTGTTTGCCACCATCGAGCCTAGAAGGATAGCCGGATGTTGCGACGATTCGTGAGAGACCAACACGTTGATCATCCTGTTTGATACGGTCGTACATCGCCTGGGCGTCATCGAATATGTGCAATTCGAAGTCTTTAGTACTTGCTGGCACAGGTGTGAGTCGGCGGGATGTCAGATTATCAATCCAATCGACGACGGCTTGATTTGCGTGCATTCGGAATTGTTGGTGAAGCTGATAATCAGCATGCGGGTATGGCGCAATCAGCTGTTGCAAACGTTGTTCATTCCAAAAGCTTTTGGTTTTTAAGACTTGATACGTATCAAACACTAAGACAACAACCTTCGCTAATTTAATAATCTCTAGTAGCTGATTTTGCTGATCAAAGTTATTGTATCTGTCTGGTTTGGACAGCAGTAAGTGAGCTTCGTCAATAATGACGATATCGCTGTGGTGACCGTTCTTATGTGAGCGGTTAATAAACGAAGTTGGCCGTTCAAAATCCTTTTTCCGTAAGTTAGGGAGCTGACCGGCTAGTTCTTTATAGACTTTGAGAATTTCTGGATGATTCACGAGAAAAACATTCGTCGTGTCAAACAATGGACTGGTTGAATCGGTGCGCGCAGCGGTTTGAATATCATTGAATAGCTGACTTAAAACAACACTTTTCCCAGTGCCGGCGTCGCCATGAATTGTAAAGATAGCTGGTTTGTTATCCTCAGCTTGAATATGCGAGTTGCAGAAGTTCTCGATTTTAGTTTTCAGTTTACCCTGCTCGGTGGATAAGGACTTGAAGGGTGATAACTTATGAATGGCAGAATTTTTAACGATTACGTTCGACCTCCTAGCAGTCATAAAGAGATGACATTGCATAATAGTGTACACCATTTTGAAAAATACTGTTCGAAAATAGGTTAACCGGTTCATAAAGCTAAAAATGTGAAGATAGTGAACTAGTTAAATATTACAAATGTGGAAATATAATCATTACATTTTGTTTAAGGTTAATAACATGTAAGCGATTGAATTTTTTGAACAAGAAATTGGTATAGTAGCTAAAACAATAAGTCGTGAAGACAAACGATTGCACAAGAACAGGGTTTCATAAACAACGTTTTAAGTAAAACGTATTACTAAAGTGGAACGGTCTAATAATTAAAAGAAAATGTGGGCGTTAATCCTTACAGTGACGCGGTTTTAAAGCATTAAAAAGTATGTTATAAATGACGCTGTAACTTTTAGTTTACCTATTGAAATAATAACTAGTAAAAACATTGACTAATCGTATTTTTATTCATACTAAATGATTTAACTATAACTCGTGGGGGGAACATTATTTTGAGGAAACGTCTATACGCGTTAGCGGGGGCAGTTATTGCAAGCGCCTTTTTCAGTGTCACAACCGTCAAAACAATCAGTGCTGAGGCGGATGCGACGCCAGCGGTTGCAACAACTAGCAGCACGGCAGATAGTCAACCGAGCGCGGCTTCTAGTGATGCAAGTAACGCCAAACAGAATACGACAGAGGCTGTAACTAACCAAGCAAACTCTTCGACGGGATCACCTAGTTCGTCAAGTAATGCTTCAGGGGCCTCCAGTACTGCACAGTCAGCCGCCCCTTCTAGCAATTCAAGCGGGTCTGTAACAAGCGCTAGTAAGCCTTCTTCGACTGACACGTCGGGCACAAACAATGCGAGTTCAAGTAGTGTTACTACGCCACCTGAGGGTAAGACCAATACGGATACCAGCGCTGTAAAAACGCCACAGACGCAAACAACGCCTAAGACTGACAACACTGCTAATAGTTCGACCAGCTCCGCCAACAGTGATAGCAGTTCGACACCGCAACCAGTTACGGACAACACCAGTTCTGGTGGTGGCGGTCCGGGTGATTCATCCGCAGGAACGGCAAAGCCACAGTCACAGACTAAGGTTGATAGCGCCGAGGTTACTGTAGATAAAGCCAACTATTTTGATAACACAGATGCCGATCCTGATAACAACAAAGTATTTACTAAATCTACGGTAACTGAACCTGATGTTGTGGACAAACAAGATTTTTACACAGACAAGTATTACCACGGCGAGAATAATTCCGCGAACGAACCATCCAAAAACAGTAATGCTATCAATGCTGACAATAAGAATCCTAATGACGGCGCACCCGATTTAGGATCATATATTCTTGATGAGCAAGGTAAAGACGGTAATAAAGCAACTAATGATGAGAAGGCTGCCACAATAAATACGGTATTTAACCTGACTTATCACGATAATGACGGGCATTCTGTTCAACCAAGTCAGATTACTTTAGCCACAGGAATAGATGGTCTCATGACCTTCAATATTGAGCATGACATTTGGAAGTATTTGGTCACGGGTGATACGTTCACTTATCAATTGCCAAGTGGTTATAAAATCACAGAAGCTCAATCGGGTAACATTCAGAATGCAAATTCACCCGATAAAAGTTCAACGTATGGAACTTATACTATAGGAACGGATGGGAAAATCACCCTGACATTTTTTAATCCTCATGTACATGACGGCGATGATAATCCGGTTCAGTCACTGAAAGGGAATCTTTCTTTCAAAGCCAAGTTCAATGACCAAGTTATTACCAATCCAGGTCAACAAGGCGACAAGTTGCATTTGCCTGGTCAAACGGATCAAGATATCTTAGTTATTCATCCGACAACCGATCAAAGTATTTCTAAGACTGGCCGGCCTGATAAGAACTTAGATCCCAACAATATCATTTGGTCCGTTTATATGAACAAAAACATGCAGACGATGACCAATGCTACAATCACCGAAAAGTTTGATGATAAGGTAACTTATGACAATGCAAAGAAGCCAGTTGAGATTTATGCCATTCAAGTTGATCTCAAGGGCAACGTCATCAAAAATGATGATGGTTCTGACAAGCTTGGTGAAAAGTTAGTCGCCGGCACTGATTACACGGTTGATGCAGCCGGTAAAGTTACCTTCTTAAAGCAAATCACAACACCATATGAATTGATTTACACAACCAGCATTAATGATGCCGCTAAGCCCAAAGATACTCATGGCAACATTAAAACGGGTGATGCCACATTAAATAACACAGTTGACCAACGTGACGATGAACAAGGCGATAATGTCTTACCTGCATCGGCAAGTGTCATTGCCCATTATGAAGGTTTGTTCTATAAGTACGATCCAGCAATTGCAACAAATGATCATCCTAATGATCCTGATTATGACAAGTTACATCATATCTATACTTGGACAGTTGCTTATAACCACGGTACGGATACGTTAAACGGCAACACAGGTTTATATACTGATGTCATTGGCGCACCTCAAACGTTTGTCAAAGATTCATTTCATATGTGGATTATGGAATACGATCCTAACAATGCTGATCAGCCATTCAAGTATACGAATCAGCAAGTTGATCCAAGTCTATACACGTTGACACCAAATGCTGATGGATCTGGTTTTACGGTTAAGTTTAACGATGGATTTGATAAAGCCGTTAACATGGTATACCAAACTCAGATCACGCAAGGATCTAAAGTTATCTCAACTGATGTTAAAGACATTGTAAATACTGCACAGGTTACCGGTTATGATAATCAAACGCCAAAGCCGGTTACGACTCACAGTTACGACTTAATCAAGGATGTTGAAAATGGCGGACCGGATCGTGGGCTTAAGGTTGCAACTTGGAAGCTTACAATTAACCAAAGTAATTATAAGATGCAAGATTATGTTTTAGTGGACACTGCGTCAAATGATGGTCTGAGCTTACCGTTTGACCCCGATGAAACTTTACCAAATGCCACCAATCAGCCTAAGGTGCAGCTTGTTGACAAAACAACAGGTGACACATTAGTAGAGGGAACAGATTACTTTTTGACTGCAACTGGTGATCAAAGTACTAACGCGACATTTACAGTTGTTTTTATAGGGAAATACAAAGTTACATCAGATACTTTCGTTTTACGTTACAAAACGGTTTATGATGTTGCCAGAGTCAAGACACCGTTGCCTAATACTAATTTTAGTTTTACTAATGATGCAACGGGAACTTGGACAGACGTTACAACCAATAATCCGGTGACAGACCACGCGGGAAATCACTTCGAAGCTTCACACGATGAAGCATACCAAGGTAGTAAAAATGGGATCTACAATCCTGAAACAAAACAGATTCATTGGACTGTAATTTCCAACTACAATGCCGAAGATTACAAGAGTTATCAATTGCTTGATCCGATTTACCAGAAGCAAAATTTTGTTCCTGGCAGTGTCAAGGTGACTCAGGGTTCTATCGCCGCACAGGGATACTTTATTCCAGGCGAAACTGATCCGAAGTATTACACGGTTCATGCTTACAAAGGTCATGTTGATATGGCCACTGGTGATTTTGTTATTGAAGGCATTATTAATGCAGATGGTTCAATCACACCAATGACAGGCACGACATCTTATCAAGGCTTTCAGAATTATCAAGGCAGCGAACTTTATAATCTTCGTAATTATAAAGATGCCACAACTGAAATTGTGATTGACTTTGGGAGTGATGCAACACCGTTACCTAAGCCTTCAGATGTTACTGGCACTGATTCACGTGTTAAGTTAGCCTATCAAGTTGAATATGATACGGACGTTAAAGGCATCCTAGTTGACAATATGTATAACAACATTGCGTTGACTTCATATCCAATTGATAATGACGGCAAATTGTCCGTTCACGGTCAGGCGTCAACATATCAAGGCCAGCCTTACATTAGTAAGACAGGTAACTACAATCAAGATAGTGGCTCGAACCGTGCCAATTGGACGGTGGATATTAACCGATCTCAATCAGCAATTACTAATGCGGTATTCACCGATACACCAACAATTAATCAGCGTATTGATCCATCAACAATTCATATTTATGGAGTTGTTGCCGCTGATCTAAAGACCTTGGAAACCATTACTAAAACTGTGACAGACAAAGATGGTAAAGAAGTTACTAAAACCTTTACTCAAACAAAGATGACACCTGATAGAAACAATGAATTGAAACAGGGCATCGATTATGAAGTTGTTTTGAGTCATGACACAGTGACTGGTCAAGAAACATTAACGATTAAATTTCTCCATGCAATTAGTACCGCTTATGTTTTGGAATACCAATCAAGGTTGTACTTTAGTAAAGACGATCAAGGTCAAACAGTTCGTTTCTCAAACGGTGCCACTTTAAACGGTGATAACGTTACACCAGACCAACCTGGTGATGAAAACACTGATCATTTCTTTGTCACTGAAAGTTCAGCAAAAGCGATTGGTTACTTCTACAACTTAGTTTTAACCAAGCAAACGACAGACGGTCAAAAATTGGCCGGCATTTCCTTCAACTTATATGAAGAAAATGCTAATCATACGCGCGGCGCTTTATTGCGTACGGGTGTGACTGATGAAAATGGTGTCGTTACCTTTAAGAACATTCCTGGTTATCATGTTGACGGAGTTACACCGATTGAGTACTTTATTCAAGAAGTTAATCCATCGGCCGATTACATCACACCAGATGATTTAAAGAATGGTACTCGTACAATTAGTGTTTCTATGTTATCAGGTACCAAAAATGATCAAGATCGTTTAGGCAATATTTGGAACCATCTTGGTCAAGCAACGTTAACTAAGACGGATGCTGCTGTCAAAGGAAGCATCTTAAATGGAGCTCATTTCAAACTAGAAGTTTTGAAAAACGGTGAATGGGTCACTTACTCCGATTCTAAGGGTAAGGCATACGACAATTTGGTTACTGGTGTTGACGGCGAGAAAGCTAACGATGGAAAAATCGTTGTTAATGGCTTGCTGCCGGCGCAATACCGTTTCGTTGAAACGCAAGCACCTACCGATTACATTCTGAATGATGCAACACCACAGACTAAGGAAATCAAAGTTCCGGCGTCAGATGGAAATGATCCGTTTGGAAACGAACAAAAGATTGCTTTCTTTGATACACAAAGCAACAGTAAAGGCACCTTCGAATTACACAAGGTGGGTACTGAAGGCAAAGCGATTGCTAGCGCCGAATTCGATCTTTACTATTTAGACGCAGCTAAAAAGAGTGTTTATGTTTCAAAGACTAACTCGGATGAAAACGGCTTAGTTCGTTTCACCGGTTTAAATGCTGGCTGGACTTATTGCGTTCGTGAAGCAACCTCACCAAATGGTTACTACAATCCAGATGCTAATGCTGATATCGTGTCATTTACTGTGAATACGAACTCAAAAGATGGCCTTGATAACGTTAAGTACGAAAATCCAGATGATCACACTGATCATGTTATTAACTATACTGACCATGTTGTTCTCACAAAAGTTGGTAACGATAATAGTAAAGTAGTTGGTGCAACTTTCATTTTGAAAGATGCTGCAGGAAACGTTATTAAAACATTGACCACGGATGCAAACGGCAAACAGACATCGAATGATGTTTGGACAACGGATGGTAACGGTCAGATTGTCATTGATGATTTGACGGCCGGCGACTATACGCTACAAGAAGTTGCTGCCCCCGCAGGTTACATTTTGAACAGCACGATTCAGAAATTCACTATTTCTGCAAAGCTGGATAGTACATTCTATTTCACCATGACTGATTATCGAGGTCAGATTCAAATTACGAAAATTGACGGAGATAACGCTTCAAAGAAACTTGAAGGTGTTGTCTACACGTTAACTGGAAATGGTAGTACACAAACTGCGACGACTGATGCAAACGGAATTGCGACGTTTAAGAATTTGAGCAGCGGTGATTACACTGTTGTTGAAACTCAGTCATTAGATGGTTACATTCGTGATACCAAAGTTTACAAATTTACGATTAGTGCGGATGTGACTAGTGACGACAAATCGTTATATGATTTGTCAGCAACTTACAAGAACTACCAAAACAAAGTAACGTTTACTAAATTCTTGAATTCTGACAAAGGTACTAAAGGTCCCAATGCAGTTTACGAATTAAATGGTGCTGGTGAATCAAAACAATTCACCACGGATGCAAACGGACTAATTACGTTTACAGGTTTGAAGACAGGCAGTTACACACTGACTGAACTAACAGCACCAATGGGTTATGCGACAAATAACACACCACTAACGTTCACGGTGGACGCTGATGGCAAAATTTCTGTTGCCAGCCTGAGCCAGATTGATTACCAAGGTCATGCGCAATTGACGAAGACTGGTGCCAACGGTCCTTTGCAGGGTGTGACGTTCGACTTGTTAGACGCAGATCAAAAGACGGTTGAACAAGCTAACTTAATCACTGACGCAAATGGTGTGATTACAACCAAGAATTTAAAACCTGGCACATACTACTTTGTTGAAAAGCAAACACTGTCCGGTTACATTCTTGATGCAACACCAATCAAAGTAGTTGTCGCTGATCGTAAAGGTCAAAATGCTACGTGGTTAGATGATTCAGCCAATACCACATTAACTAATGTCCAAAACAAGCTTGTCTTCACTAAGTATGGTACCCATGTAGGGAACGTCCTAGATGGCGCCGAATATACTTTGTTGAACACAACTACCGGTGAAAAACCAGCTTTCACGTTTGTAAACGGTCAAGTTAGTTTATCAGGGCTAGCCGCTGGTACGTACACAATTATTGAAATTACCGCACCTAAAGGTTATATGCTTAATCCAGATGTCATTAGTTTCACCGTTGATGAAAAAGGTTTGATCAATGGAAAGCCTGAACTTTCTCTTAACCAAATCGACTACCAAGGTTATGCCTTTATGAAGAAAGTTTCCGCTGATACTAAGGTCCCATTGGCTGGCGCAATTTTCAGCGTTTACAACTCAGAAGGTAAAATTGTTCAAACAATTACGACTGGTATGGATGGATTGGTTAAAACTGAGTTCTTACCAGTCGGTGATTACTACTTCAGAGAAATGAAAGCACCAGATGGTTACATTTTGAATTCAAATTTGGTTCATTTCTCTATTAACAAGAGCAATCATGACGTTGCCCTTGATGAAGGAACGTTTGTGAATTGGTTAGGTGCCGTTAAGATGACCAAATACGGTCAACCAGATGTTACAAACGTTGGTACACGGGTCATGTTGCCGGGTACGAAGTTCGCCCTCTACTATGTCGTAGATGATGGTAGCGAAGAATTATATGGTATTGATCCAAATAATGAACACAACATTCATTACTTTAAAGCAGGGGAAGACGCCAAAGGTTGGACGACAGTATTTACAACCAACGTTAATGGTCAAATCTTCTTGCAAGGGTTGAAACCTGGTAATTACTATTTCAAAGAAGTTGCCCACGCAGACGGTTACATTTTGCGTGATGACACACCTGACCTGCAACCTGAATTGAGTAAAGGTTTGGGCAGTGCAAACTTTGTTGACAAACCACAAGGATTGGAATTCTCACGTGTTGATGGCACCTCTGCGGTGGTTGACAAAAATGGCCACGTAACTTCAGCACCTGATGACCGTGACTTCAGTAGCCGTTTGTACTTTGTAATTCTCCCAGCAAGTGACGTGGAATCCGTTGCATTCGCTGGTGATCAAACGAACTACCAGGGTTCAACGACGTTTACCAAGACAAACAGTAAGGGTGACAAACTTGCCGGTGCTGTTTACCAATTGCTTGATAGTGATAAGAAGACTATTGAAGTCACAATGGATGGCAAGCAAGTTAGCCAGCTCACTACTGATGCAAATGGTAACTTCACCATCACTGGTCTAGCACCTGGTACGTACTACTTGAAGGAAATCACTGCACCTGATGGTTACCTAATCAACGACAACGTTGACGAAACGAAGTTTGTTATTGCGGATATCACTCGTGGTGGTCAAAGTAACGTAACTGCTTCACAGATTGATTACCAAGGCAGTATCAAACTGACGAAAGTCGCTGCCGAGGATGGTCACGTGTTGGCCAATGCAACGTTTGAACTGCTCGATGCCGACAAGAATGTTATTAAGACAGGCTTGACGACGGATGCCAACGGGACGTTAACCGTTACTGACTTGAAGCCTGGTACTTACTACTTCAAGGAAACGGTCGCCCCAACTGGTTATCAATTGAGCACTGAGTTATTGAAAATTGTTGTTCTGGATCATGCAACTGACGAACCTGTTGCGGTCTCGGCTAAGTTCCAAGACGTACAGGTGCCACCAGTTACACCACCAACGACACCAAACATCCCGAATATTCCAACCACGCCGACGACACCGAATGTACCAAACATTCCGTATACACCAACAACGCCGAATGTGCCGAATATTCCGAACGTACCAACGACTCCGGGTCAACCAAACATTCCAAATGTACCAACGACCCCTGAAGTACCAAACGTTCCTACGACACCAACTGTACCGAACGTACCAGTAATGCCAAACGTACCAAACAAGCCAATGACACCAACGATGCCAAATCAACCAGCGCGTCCAGCTAAACCTGAAACGCCGATTGTATCAGCACAAAATGGTTCTTATGTGGCTGTCGCTGTTACTCCTGTAGCATCACAAAAATTTGTTGCCAACGGTCGTCCTGCGGGTCAACCTGCTAAACAAGAAGGACATGGTGTGACTGGATTACCAGAGACTGGTGAGAAATCAGCTTCATTACTAGCAATGCTAGGTTTAGTTCTGCTCAGTGTTATTGCAGGATTTGCCTACTATGTGCGGAAACAAGAAGCTTAATCGAATAGGTATTACGAAAAAACGATTGCGAGGAAACTCGTGATCGTTTTTTTTGTACGCACAAATTATTTTAGTTATTTAAATGTTTTTTGACTAAATTGGTATAGCTACAAAAATGATTACTATTAAAGGAAAACGATTGCACCTACTGTGCGATGAAAGCACTTTTTAGCTGTAGTGCAAAAAGTGAAAACTGAAATATTGGTTGCTCCAAAAGCGGCAAAAAGCGCAACTTGACAACCTTTCAAAAGCAATATTTGTATGGTATAAATACCCACAGAATAAATTTGATTACTAAAAGGTTAAGTAACTAAAACGCTTACACAATTTAATTATATAAATGTAATCGATTATGCATGACTTTCTCTGTTTGCAAACAACCATCGCAGACCTCTTTCCCATGCAAGATTAGCTAATCGCCAAAGAATTCATTGGTGAGTAAAAATACAACAGGGTTTTAAATTGAGGGGTATTTAAACGAATGAGTTATAAACATATGCAACCAGAAACGAAGCTGCATTATCGGATGTATAAAGATGGCAAGAACTGGGTATTCGCCGCAGTTGCACTTGCTTTTTTTGGCGTGGGCGCAATGACGACCACTGCTCACGCTGCTGATGTAACGACGACAGATCAGGCACCAATTGAAAAGCCTGTTAGTGCTCCGGCCAGTCAGGCCACAAGTGCTGCGGCTTCGCAAACATCAGTTGGCAGCGAAAAAGCCTCAACAGCTAGTGAAGCTACAAGTGTTGCTAGTTCTGCCAAAAGCGATGTGGCCTCAAACTCAGGCGCGGCAAAAAGCACAGCAAATGAAGACGAAAGTGGCACAACCTCAACCGCTTCAGCTGCAAAATCTGATACAAAGGTCAGCGACCAACAGTCTCAAGACTCAGCAAATGGCTCAAGTTCAGTAAAATCAGATGCACAATCAGTAACCTCTGTGGCAAGCCAGGCGTCACAGCCTTCACAAGTTAGTCAAAATGTACAGTCTGTTACATCGCAGGCCAGCCAAGAATCGCAAGTGGAGTCTAGTACATCAGTGAACGGAGCATCAACTAAGTCTCAGGGAACAACGCAAATTGCATCAATTGAAAAGGCTACGGCACTGAATTTTTTGGCGAATGATCCCACTGATCCAACAGACTCAACTGAAACGACTAACGGCACTCAAACTGCATCAAACATATCCAATTCAACCAATTCGGATGATGTAAAATCTAACGATTCTGTGGACACAGATGGCAAGACTATTAACATCCACTCAGATAATTTTGATAAGTATTTCAAAACCAACGGGGATGCTACTTACATTGGTGGTGTTGTTCAATTAACTGATGGTAAAAGTCAATCAGGTAATATTACTCTAAGAAACCAAATTGATCCATCTGCTGGTTTTAAGGTTATTGGTGGTGTCAGTATGACTTCTCCGGCTCCGGATCCTGATAATCCAGGGCAAGTGACTGATGCAGATGGTATTTCATTTATTTTCCATCCTGGCGGCACTGATCAGGTTGGTGGTAAAGGTGGAGCTCTTGGTATTGCTGACTTGCCCAATGCATTTGGGTTTAAGGTAGATACTTACTTTAATGGTGACGATACAGATGTTCATTCTGACTTTTTGCCAGATCCAACCCTTGACAGAACGGGCCAGAAAATATCTGGCGGAGAAGCCTATGGCGCGTTTGTCCATACTGATGCATCTGGTGTAGCGGCAACATATGGTGGACCTGATGGCACTGTTTATAATCCATATTATGAAGGCGATATTAAGTTGGGCATTCACATTAACGAGCCTTCAACGCACGTAGATCCTAGCGGTGAATATGTTGACTCTAAAACTGGTGTGAATACTACAACTGACCAGTCTGCTGGGGCACTGTTAGTTCGCACACCTACTCAACTTAATGGCAAAGAAGTGCCAATTGAAATTGATTACGCACCTGTACAACAGTTTGACGATAAGGGCAATCCATTAGTAGATGCGACTGGAAACAATGTTTTCAAGCATATTATGACTGTGAAGTATGGTGTTCAAGGAGTCGCAGACAACGACACAACTAATCAACCATTGAAAGAATGGACTCTAGATATTACACCTTGGCTGACTTCAGATGGCAAAGGGGGATATGAACCATTATCATTCGCTATGGCTGCATCTTCTGGTAACTTTTTCAACATTCAAGGGATGAAGTATGAAGGCTTTTCATACACGTCGAAGGCTGCTATTAACGTTAAGTATGAGGATGAAGACGGAAATGACTTGCTGCCTGAAGTAACAAATCACTATTCGATTGGCGATCAATATGCGTACTCTAATCCCGAAATTGAGGGTTTTCATTATGATCGCACTGTTGAAAGAAATTATGTTTTGAATGATGGCAAGACCATTGCAGAGGACCAAACGGTAGAAAATGCAGCCGGCTATGCCAAAGTATTGAATCCTGATATTGTATTTGTGTACGCACGTAATGTTCCTAACAAGACATTTCTACAAATAATTCCAATGAGTGTCGAAGATGGTAAAAACCCCGCTAACATTGGTAAACAAATTTTTACAGATGGACAATCTAGCGCATTAGATATGCCAGAGATTCCAGGTTACACATTGTTACAGAGCGCTAATAAAGATAAATATTCGGATGCAAGTGCAGAATTTGATTACTCACTTCAAGGAAATACAGCAACTTTTGCAATACAGAAAGATCAACTTAATTCATTCAAAGTTTGGTACGTTCCAAGCACAGTCACGTATACTGTGATTCCTTTTGATGTAAATGATCCAAAGCAAACCTCATTAGATACTGAAGGGGCGTTGGCAAATATACCAGTGCAGTTTGGATTGAAAGATAAGCCAATTGTTCTGCCAATCATACCTGGTTACGTGCCGGTTGATGCACATCCACTTTCGCTTTCATTTACTAAGATAGATGTAGGTACAAATCTCCCCCAGAAGTCATATGAGGTAAAAGTGCCATATGAAGTTGCACCTTCTATCAGGTTGAATTACACTGCCGCCACCAAAAGTACGAATACGACAATAAATGTTGATGAGAATAAAAAGGTTGATTCTGATTCTAAAACTGTAGTAAGTGATGCGAGCGCAAGCCTGGGTGTTATGACTTACGTAAAGAGCGATATTAGACCGGAAATTTCGTCTAACGTAACAGTTAACGTGCCTTCATTACAACAGGAATTAATTACTAATAAAAAGGATTTGACTGCTTCTGATTTTGTTAAACTTAACGATGGATTGCCCAGCTCATACACTTATACACTGACAGGACAACAGTCACATGACGTTGCATATCAGGCGAAAGCAGCACCTCTTAAAGTAACTTTCGAGGATGAAAATAAAAAATCCTTGTTTGAGACGCAAATCGATGGTGGAACTGTTCTTGGTAGCTATTCAGTAACTGCACCGAAAGTGATTTCTGTTGATAATGTTAAGTATGTCTTGAAAGGCAAGAATCTGCAGGAAGGCACATACAATGATTCGCAAAATCAAAGCATTGCCTTTGATTATGTGCTTCAAAGTGTCGTTGCTGGTCAAGACGTTGATATTATGGTTAACGATAAGGACTATACTGGAGAACGAAACTTTGTATCCGTTACAGATAGTCAAGGAAAAACCAGCTCAACTGATGATGCCGCTTTGAAGCATGCTGCATATGAAACGGTATCCGTTGATACGAGCAAGGTAGATATCACTAAACCAGGTATTTATCCGGTCACTATTACTACTAAAGATGGGGCGTCAACAACCGTGTATACTCATGTTGTTGAAATTAATTTGAGAGATTTGACCCTTTATGTTGGGGATACTTGGACTGAATCTGATAATTTCGTGGGCGGTACTACGGCCGAGGGCACTCCAATGTCGTTTGACATGCTAAAGCTAGTTTCTGGGAGAATCTCTACTGATTACAAGTCAGACAAACAGAAAGTTGTATTTGAATACGGTGACCCAGTTTATGCTACGGCGTATGTTAAAGTTTTGGACCGTCCTGTTGTCACAACGCCAATTAAGCCGAGTGACGGCACTGAAACCCCAGATACTAAGCCAGCACAACCAGTTACTGGTGATAAAACACCAGTAACGACGCCAGAGCAGCCGGCTACAACTCCAGAAACACCAGCAACAACACCGGAGAAACGGGCCACAACTCCCGAAGTGCCAGTTACGACACCGGAGCAGCCAGCAACTGTTGCCGAAACACCAACGCCAGTTGATCAGCCAATCACACCGGCCCAAACTCCAGAAGTGCCGGCTGAACCAACGACACCGACTGAACCTGCACAACCAGCAACGGTCGCAAATGTAACGCCAAACGTACCGGCACAACCAGTGCTGACACCAACGGCTACCGCACAACCATCAACGCCTGTGTCATCAGATCGTCCTTGGGACCCAATCGAATTGATTATGACGGATGACGATAATGGTCAAACTATCACAACCACTGAAATTCAGGGTTATACCGGCAACTGGGTTTACATTGGTAACATGGTTCCTGCCGGTTATCATTTGGCACCAGGTCAAAGTGACTGGATTTTACTGAACGATGTCACACCACAGACGGTTCACTTAGTTGCTAACACCATTGATCAAACATCAACAGCGGTTGCCACTCAGAACACAGTGGCTCCTGCAACAACGACAGAAACTGTAGCGTCAGTTGCTCAACAGAGTGTACCAGCGACTGTCGTTAAAGAAGCATCTGCACCAACCACGAAAACTACTGACGAAACTGATCAGCCTGCTGCAGCAGAGTTGCCACATACTGGCGAACTTGCCACAACAGCAGCGATGGGCACCGGTTTAGCATTATTAACTGGTTTACTTTCGTTGCTCGGTCTTCGTCGCAAGCAACACTAATCATTAAAATGAATGACTAAAAGGACTAAATTCGATTAATTTCGGATTTAGTCTTTTTTGTCGTTCTTGATGCCCGTCAATTATCTATTGCGTAATCCCACCTATACTGAATTCATCATCAAACGAAGAGGAGTTGCATGTTATGAAATTTCAACGCTGGATTCAGCATCACACGAATCAAATTACGGCGACCACAGCCGGTTTAATTATTCTCGGTTTCATCGGCCGCTTTACGGGTCAAACATGGTTAGACACATCGGCGTTTATTCTCGCTTCAATTATTGCGGCGACACCGATTATTATCAGGGCCTGGGAGGCACTGAGGGTTAAAACGATTAGCATTGAATTATTGGTGAGCATCGCGGTCATTGGTGCGTTTGTCATCCAGGAATTCGATGAATCCGCAATTGTGACTTTTCTATTCTTGTTCGGGACATTCTTAGAAGAGAAAACGTTAGCGCGAACGCGAAAGTCGATCAAGTCACTCACTGAAATGGCACCGACGACTGCGCAAGTTGTCCAAACAGACGGCAGCATAGAGGAAACGGATGTCGATTTTGTTGACGAAGGCGACGTTGTGTTGGTTAAAACGGGAGCTCAGGTGCCGGTGGATGGCAAAATTATCAGCGGCAGTGCCTATCTGAATGAGGCCAGCGTTACGGGTGAATCAAAATTGGTCACTAAGCGGCCGGGTGAATTGGTCTACTCGGGAACAATGGTTGATAACGGGACTATTCAAGTCACGGCGACCAAAGTTGGCGACGATACTACATTTGCCAAGATCATTGAATTAGTTGAGGATGCACAAGATACCAAGTCCCATGTGGAGAAGTTTATTGACCGTTTTGCCACATATTACACACCGGCCGTGTTGCTTCTCGCATTGCTAGTGGGTATATTCTTCCGTGATTTCAAACTCGCGATTACGGTGCTGGTCCTTGGATGCCCTGGTGCCTTGGTAATTGGCGCCCCCGTTTCAAACGTAGCTGGTATTGGTAATGGCGCTAAGAATGGTGTTCTGATCAAGGGTGGCGAAGTGGTTGATACGTTTAGCAAGGTTGACACCCTCGTGTTTGATAAAACAGGTACGCTGACGAAAGGTAAAACGGAAGTTGCCAGCATTCAAACGTATGGGAATGACCGCGCTTTGCTCTATGCTGCCGCAATGGAGCGCGAGTCAGATCATCCACTTGGACGTGCAATCGTGAATTATGCGACCAACCATGACTTGTCAGTGACTGATCTAGTTGTTAACGCAACTAATACGATTAAGGGTCAAGGGATGGCGGCTGAGGTTAATGATCATCATGTTGCGGTGGGTAACCAAACATTAATGACTGCTGAAAAGGTCATCTTAAATAGTGACCAGCAACAGTTGTTAGCGTCGATTCAACATCAGGGCAGCTCAACGGTTTTAGTGGCAGTTGATGGAACATTACAAGCGATTATCGGGATTGCCGATGTCATTCGTGATGGCGTTAAAGAAGATCTTCGCCAGCTAAAGACGATGGGTATCAAACGACTCGTGATGCTCACTGGTGATAACGACCTGACCGCACAGGCGGTTGGTAGCCAGCTTGGCATAGATGAAGTCCACGCCAACCTATTGCCCGAAGATAAAGTCACGTTTGTTAAACAGCTGCAAAAGGAAAACCACAAGGTGGCGTTTGTCGGGGATGGCATTAATGATAGTCCGTCAATTGCAACGGCAGACATCGGCATCGCAATGGGTGGTGGCACTGACGTGGCCGTCGAAACATCTGATATTGTGCTGATGCGATCTTCGTTTGGTGAACTAATTCACGCGTATGGGTTAGCTAAGAAGACGGTTCGCAATACGCGTGAAAATATTATTATTGCGATTGGTACAGTAGCATTCTTATTAATTGGTCTAATCTTCGGATACATTTATATGGCCAGCGGTATGTTTGTCCACGAAGCCAGCATTCTAGTCGTTATCTTCAATGCAATGCGGTTGATTCGTTATGCACCAAAAACGATTAAAGCATCGGTTAAACGAGAAGAACCAACGAATTCGGCGGTCACGACAAATTAATTTTGCGAACTTGATCGGCGTCAATTCTTAATGCGTGGTTAGACATTAGAATAAAAGCAATCAAACAAATATGGAGGTTATTAAAATGAGTAAAGCAATTTTGCAATTAGATGCGTTGTCCTGTCCATCATGTATGCAGAAGATTCAAGGTGCATTGGAAAAGCAAGTTGGTGTTGAGGATGTAAAGGTCTTATTCAACGCGGCTAAAGTTAAGTTGAACTTTGATGAAAGTTCGGTGACTGGCGATGCATTAGCCAACGTTGTTAGAAAATTAGGGTACGAAGTCCAAAGTGTAAAAGTGAAGGCAGTTCAACAATAAAGTGAATTGAGGCAAGAAATATGACAGAAACCGTGGAAGATCGTTACCAAGCAGAAT
Source organism: Furfurilactobacillus milii (assembly GCF_009863985.1). Taxonomy (GTDB): domain Bacteria; phylum Bacillota; class Bacilli; order Lactobacillales; family Lactobacillaceae; genus Furfurilactobacillus; species Furfurilactobacillus milii_A. Next base: position 145,438 of record NZ_WEZT01000018.1, read on the forward strand.
TGAAGCAAGTAGATATTGATCATCACAAACCGACAGCGGGTGCGATGACAGGCCATATCGTCGCTAACTTAGTGGTGTTAGCAAATAAACTACAGCAGGCAAAGTGGTATGTTAAGGGGCCTGAACGTTTCGCCTTGCAGCCAAAATTCAAACAGCTACTCGTGACAGTGCAACGTCAACGGGATGAGCTAGGAGAATGCCTATTGTCTGAGGGAGAAATCGTACCAAGCACTACCAAAGCGTTCACTGAGTACACGATGCTGACAGAAGCAGGTCAAAATAAGTATCAAAATGCTTCTTGGTTGGTTGATAAATTTATTCATGATTTTGAAACAAGTAATTTATTTGTCAGCCGTGCAATTAAGTTATCGGAAAAAGAAGATCGTCCGGCTCTGATGCAATATTTGACGTCGCTGCTTTTTGAAAACAGAAAAACGATTGCAGATTTACAAGCGTTTTTGGGGAACGATGCCAGAACTGGTCTAGACGACGAAGACGGTGATGATTGGGACTAATGATTAACTACCAAATAAAAGGTTACAAAGTGGTACATAAAGCTTTGTAACCTTTTTTGTGTTTTGGAAATAAATATGTAAAAGAAGTTATTAACTCAAATGATTAATGCATGGCACTACTTCTTGATATAAATAAAATTATTCGAATTAGGTACGTATCTTTAATGTTGATATAACGTGGCTTTGATAAATTTCTTTATATTAATATTTTTGTGAATAAGTTGTTCTATTTGCCTTGATTTTATTTTCAATGAGAACTAGTCTGAACCTAAAGTGGCACACTTTTATAATCAAATTTTAATCTTAATGTTTTTAGGGGGCACTTTACGGTGATTAAATCTGAAAATAAACGAGTGAACATTACGGTTACCCCAATCGAGTGGACGCAATTACAGCAATTGACAACAAAGGAAAGATTATCGGTGTCTAAACTAGTTGCACGGTTAATTGACAGTGCGGCTACCGATAATTGACAAGGTTTAGAGAGAAACTTTGAGTTGGCTATGAGAGAGTCTTCAGGGAATTGAGCTTAAATTGCGGAGGCAATTATGCTAAAGAGCAAGTTTCAACATATGGGTGAACGGGAACATTACAAGATGTACAAGGCAGGAAAAACATGGCTTTTCGCTAGTATTATTGCGATGAGTCTTGGAACTGTGCTAGCCACAACCGGCCAATCTGCCAAGGCGGACGCAGAAACTAAACCAGCAACTGAAGTGCCAACCTCTACAAATGCTTCGACGGCAGGCGATGCATCCAGTGCTACGCTGTCATCTTCAAGTGTAGCGCCGGCAAGCAATCAAAGCCAAAGTACTTCTGCTGCGGGGAGCGTGAAAACTGCTGAACCGTCGGCGGATCAAACGGTCAAAAATGCAAGCGCTGCCATTTCGTTACAAACGCCTGCATCTGCCACACCCACAGACCAAACCAATGAATCAAGTTTGACTACTAAGGCTAGCCAACCGGCAAGCATTCAAACGAAGGAAGCGGCATCTGACAACGTCTCACTTGCACCGGCGAGTGCTGCTCGAAGCGGAGCTGACTCAACAAATAGTTCCAGTGCGGCATCTGACGGGAAATCTGCTGCTAGCTCTGCCGATCCCTCGACATCCACGTCCACGCAAATGAATGCAACGTCTACGGCTAATACTGTCGCATCTCAATCAACAACCGCCGTTTCAAAATTGCTGGGCTCTTCAACACAATCACAAGGTACGATTAACTCGTCAAGCGTTGCTTCAGTCAACGCAAAACAGCTTGTTGCTGGGGCTGTGATTACCGAAACAGCCGACAGTGCAGTTACGATTAGTTTGCCTGCCGGTGGTGCAACTCAAAGTGATATTGAAGCTGCTAAGAAGGCAATCGCTGCGACCCATGTCACTAAAGCGATGATTATTGCGAAGGATGATGCAACGGATGTCGGGTACGCCAATGGTGTGGCTGCAGCTAAGGCCAATTTTGCTCAAGGTATGGAGAATGTCTATGAAAATGACATTATCGGCTGGTTAAAACTGGGTGACGATTTTGATCCATCCTCACTGGATTTTAGTGATTTACAGAAGAACACTGATGGGTATGTACATAGTACCGATGCTTCAGACAAGACTGCCAAAGCCAGAATTGATACATGGGTCGATGCTCAGTTGGCTAAAATTGATTGGGCAACGATTTCGAACAGTGATCTCTACGGTGGCGATAACTCTTGGACTGCAAATCAAACGGCGCCAACTACGGAAGAGCAGAATGGCTATTTGGATACTGTTAAAGCCTATTTAAGGGGCCATTTAGTTTCAGAGGCATACTACTTATGGTTATTGCAAGCTTCTAATAATTCAGATAACAGTAAATATTTCGGTCTCCAAGGTAAACTGGATGATTTTCAAACGCTTAGAACACAAATGGAAACGGCCGATGAGCCGGGTAGTCTAACGGGTTCACAAGCAGATTTTTATAAACTGGGTTTCGAATCTGCTTTGGACGGCATAGTGGGACATCCTCAAAATCCTAGTAACCCCCAGACGGTAGCTGTTATTGCCCAAAAAATATTCGGAAATAGTAACGCTTACAGTCCCACTGGTTATGGGGACTCGCTGCTTGCGAACATAGCTAAAGACTATGGTCAGCAGAATATGGATGCAGCTAACTATCAACTTGGTAGTCGGAACGGTGTAAATAAAACGACATTTTTACCACCAGTTGACCAATTGCTCCAATCCAATGCACTACCTAATGCTGGCGCTAACGCTCTAGAAAAAGAAATCTTTAAAACCGCATTTATAAATTATTATGCCAGTTGGCAAAATGTTGTTGCACAGGCGTTTACAGCAGCAACAGAGGACGCCTTAAGCGGTAAGTCAGAGGTACTGGATAATAGTATCTCACCTAAAGATTTATTGACGTATATTGATCAACGAATGCCGGCCGAATATGCATCACAAACGAACACGGACAGTTCCAATAATCAAAAGAACTTGTATCAAGCGATGTATCTTGTGGCACGGTCTTATCTAAGTGGAAAACATGCAACTGTAGCCAGTGCTTTGACCGGGGACGGTAATACCGCCATTCCTACTGGACTTACTGATCAAGCGGCTTTATCCAACCCCAAAGGCACACAGGTCATATCACCACTGGATTTAGCAATTTATTCAGTTTTGACGGGTCACATGTTTAAGTACACGGTTTCTGAAAAGGGCAATCCGATCGTATCTTTGGCTTACCAAACGTCTCCTACAACCTCGGCTAGTGCTGATTGGACAGATGGACCGGCACAAAATAACATGTACCAGTTGGCTCTGAACGTTGCCAATCAGGCTAAGACGGACTTTTTAAGTGACGTGCAGTTAGCGATTAACCAGGGTGATCTATCGAAGCTAGCTAGTGCAGCCGCATTTCTGCCAAATGCCACGAGTCAGGGTGGATTGTCGAACAGCCAATATGCATACTATAAACAGAATTCATATGTTTACTACAAGGTGTTTAGTGCTCTTTATCACAGTTTCTTTACTGATAAGGATGGCAATTCAACGAATGTTATTGCCAAGGCCATTGCAGATGCAGACACGTATGTTAAGCAAAGTGGGGACTCTCATAATGGTCAGCCCATTTCACAGAGTTTGGCAGACGCAAAGAAGGATAATCCGGATTTAACTGCTACGGCGAATGGCAGTGACATAAAGCTAAATGCTGATGTTACGTACACTGCCCCTTATTCTGAAGATTCAACAGGGACACCAGCTGAAACCGTAACGGTCCTGAAGGATAAGGCTGCTAGCAAGCAGGGTGACAGTACATCGACGATTACTAGTACAGAATTGAGTACAGACAATCAAGATAATGCTAAGAAAGTTATTCAAAATGCGATCGACTACGCTTATGTCCATGAAGAAGCGATGGCAATTCCAGCTTATGAGGCTGGTTATGCAGCTGTACAACGTAATTTGAATGTCACACCAACGAGTGAAAAGCCGGCACTAGGAAACCCATCATCAGACACGTATCAGTTTGAAAATAAAAGTACTGTTACAGATATACTTACGCCTGTTTTAACGACTACGAATCCAGATGGCACAACGATTTGGACCGTTCATTATAGTAATGCGGATGGTACAAACACGCTTGTGACAATCACACGAGGCGCAGATACAGCCAATCCCAGTCAAGGTAAGCTAACCAGTCTTCAGATGGTTGTGACCAATGATTCGGCAACTTTAGGTGACAGTGGAGCGCAAACGACGGGCAGTACAAGCGTTAGTTATCCAAGCGTACAGTTAAATGACGACGTGACAAATGACGGTAAAAAGCAAACCACCGTTTCAGTGTCAGCAAACACAGATGGCACGTTAAATTATACGTTTGTCCGTGATGCACTCAACACAGTGGAGACAAAGTTGAGCGCTGATGGTAAGACGACAACCAGCGATGGCACTAGTTCCGGAAAACTTTACCAGGCTGGTTGGGATTATCGTAAATCGTTTATCAGTCAAATGACGTTAGTTCAGCAGGCGGCTGATACGAACTTTAAGAACGATAAAGTCACTGAAGATAATAACAAACTAACAGAGGACCAAACGTACGCTGGTTTCTTCCAGAGCACGGATAAAGACGGCAAGATTGTCCACAACAGTACAATTCAGCTACAACCAATTACGGATGTAAATGGTGCATATGGGACTTATCTAAAGAAAACAATTACTAACCTTGATGGTTCGAAAGTTGATATTACGCTAAACGTAGACGGTAGTTTAGTTTACACAGTTTATGATGTGAATGGTAAAGTTTCCGCCACTAATGGAACTGGAACACTTGGCGCAAAGGATAGTCAAGTTATTATCACGAATCAAGATGCCACAGCTGATGAAGAACCATCGCAGGTTACAATTAGGCGGACCTCGAATGATGCCATTACGGTTAGCGAAATTGGTCTCCAAGACAAAATGGTTAATGATTTAACGGTAACAAACACACAGACGGCGGCCGATGCGACGGTTGTGATGGGTAAAAATGTTGAACCGTCATTTTCATCGACAACGATCGTGACACCAGTCAGCGCATTACATCAAGGGGTTGTTTTAACAGCTGATCCAAGTTTTGGTACCAACGGCATTAAGAGCACTTATGAAAAGAAAAATGCAGACGGCTCTGTGACAAACACTCCGGATGATACAAATGGGCTGACTTATCATGGATACGTGACTGATGCCTCATCTACGGACAACACAAAAGATTATGGCACCGCCGAAAATTCGACCACGACGATCCAATATATTGCGACGAATGTCTCTAACTCGGCTACAAAGACAGCAATGACAGTTAATACAACACAGCCTGGACCAAGTATTACCATTTCACTGGGCAAGGATGCTAACGGCAACGTTCAGTCAACAACCTCATTTGATACAAGCAAAGTAACTGCCGATAATACGGGTAGTGAGATTTTTGAGTGGAGCGGTGTGACTAACTTGCCTGCCGGCTGGACGCACGATGACACAAACTAAACGCTCACCTATAAGCCAACATCTGATGCTGACAAAGCAGCGCTAATTAACGCATTGGCTAAAACAGGCACGTATGCTGTTAACTGGTCAGGTGCTAAAGATGCGACGGCACCGGCGCTTGTTGATCAGTTTGGGGATGTCATGAATCTCGTTATTGACACAAAAGTGAAGAGTCAAAATAGCATAACAGCTAATGTTGACACTTCAGATTCAACGAAGGTTAATGCTGATCATCAATATACATTTAGCAATGCTGATATTGTGAGTGCAACCAAGGCTAATGATCCAAACGGAATGGTCACAGCGTTTATTAAAAATCTGGCTGGCACGTCAGGAAAGACTTACGAGGGAACCATGAATGGATTACCTATACCTAATGGTGTTAAGTCAGTTACGCTGAATGCTGATGGATCCGTGACCGTGACGTTTGACCCAGATAAGGCCACAGCCAATTATGATAAGGCGACAAATACAAATGTAATTAAGCTAGTGTTGCCGTTCACGGTTGATAGTAATGGCCAATATATTCCTGATACCGGGGATACTACCAATAAAACGCCATTAGACAATTTGACGCTGAACATGAATATGCAGGCCGATCTGAAGCTTGCTTATCAGGCTGCTGCTGGTGGTGCTGACACGACGGTCAAAGACGGTAATAGCACTGATAATGTTGCGTACGTTCAGGCGGGGCAAGATTTACAGTCCCCTGTAACTCGAAATGGGCTAGCTTTAGGCAGCACGTACAGTGCAACAGTACCCGCCACAATTAACGCCGCTAGCACGGCGAACTACCAAGGCGCTTCTTATAAGTTGATCAACGGTGTTGCGACAAATGATCCGAATGCTGTTAACTTTAACGACACCCAATTGACGTTTGGTGGCAACACGAGTACCTATCTTTACGCGAAGACTTACGGCAGTGTGTGGAATGTAACGAGTACAGCGCCGTCCCTAACAGATGTGCCAAGCGCACCAGTATCCGACGGAATAACGACGACAATTGATTTAAGCAACGCTGCTAAAGACTTTAATTGGCAAACAGTTAGCTTCCAGCCTGATGCAAACACAGCTGCAAATTACACAACTACGGTGACGGTCAATAAAGATGCCAAGAGTCTAACGGTGACCTATAAACCAAGGAACGCTGCTGCCGACTTAGATTTTCTGGCAGATACCTATCAAGATGGCTTTGATTTGAACGGGTGGCTAACAGATACGCAAACACCTGATGGCAGTAAAACGCCGGTAATGCATAACGCGCTGTATGTGAAAACTAAAACCGCACCGCTTAAGTTAGCGGACTTCACAAAGAAAGCTACCATTAACGTAGCCAAAAGCGGCGATGGCTACGATGCTAGTGCTAAAACTTATACGTTTGATGTTCCAAGCACGGCGCTGAGTGTGAAACAATTGGCGCTGTTAGCAAATGGTCAGAAATTAGTATTAACGTCAGGATCGTCGCAAGCAGATTTGGAAAAAGGCAATTCATCGGTTAATGCTGATAATTGGAAGAATATCACCGGTGTAACTATGAGTTTGGGCGCCGATGGAACTTCAGCCCACATTGTGGCAACGTTAAATACGGCGTTTGCTAAGAGCAATGTTCAAAAGGGTGCCGTATTGACGTTAGGCGCTGATGGAGACTCACCGTTGGCTTCTGGGATCCATTTGGAATTAACACTTGTTAATGATTTAAAACAACAGGCTAGTGGTTTACCAGCAGACTTGCCTAAGGAATCACAACCTGTTTACCCAACCGAAGCTGACCAAGCATTAAATAGTCGATTTGTTGCTAAATCACAGGCCGTGACTGGTTACGCAGTCGTGAGTGCGGCGGATCAGAATAATAAAACTTTGCAGATCACGAAGAATGCTGATGGCAGTGCGTCATATGCGGTTAATTACGATTGGGGCGTTGAAACGGGCGATCCAGTTGCTGATCAGATCACGTGGAACTATGCCCAGGCAGAAATCGATGGCAGTATCGGGTCACAAACCAAAGTTTACGGTAAAGATGATCCTAGCACGCCATATACGGTGACGCTACCAAGCTGGTTAACGGCACCTAAGTGGACAAAAGATGACTTTGAACGAGACAATGACACTAGCGAAGATGTTGGTGATCATAATGTTAAACTGAGCGCAAAGGGAATCAGTGATTTGGCCGCGGCAAACAAGAGCTTTACGATTGACGCCACAACATTAGCCAAGTTGACTGATGGTACGTTAACGATTACGCCGACTGTAACGGTTGAGTATGTTGATCAGGACGGTAATGAATTGGCTGGTAAAAAAGCAGTCGATATAACTGACGAGAAAAAGGGCGCCACAATAACGATTGCCTAGCCAAGTGTTGCGGGCTATACGGTTGAGAGCAATCAACCAACTAGCTACACTTTGACCGGTGCCGGTTCACAGACTGTGAAAGTCGTTTATCGCCAAAATGCATCCGTTACGGCCAATTATTATGTGGTTGGCACTACAAACAAGATTGCTAATTCCGCGACAACGAACGGTGGTGTCGGTCTGACGTATACGACGAATGCAGCCCAAATTCCGGGTTATACATTAGTCGCAACGCCAAGCAATGCCACTGGCACTTATGTAGCGGCTGGCAGCACCGTCAATTATGAGTACACTGTTGATTACAGTGTTGTTCCAGTGGACAGTAATGATAATAAAATTCCAAATGTGCCAGCTCCTTCAGGTACAGGTACTCCAGGCCAACCGGTCGCACCAACGGGTGGCTATCCAACGATTCCAGGATATACAAGAACAACCACACCGAATGTGCCGGATAAGCCGGGACAGGTCAATGTCGTTTATACACCACTGACGGAAACTGTTACGGTTAATTACTACATTCAAGGGACAACGACGCCAATTGCAAGTTCTGCCACGCTGTCTGGACCGTTTGGTAGTGATTATCAGTCGACACCAGCCAATGTTAGCGGCTATAAGCTAGTTGCTACGCCGGCCAACGCCAGCGGCATGTATGGCTTAACGAACGGCGCAGTGGACTACTATTACGAGCTCATTGTGACGGTTGTACCAAAGACGCCCGATGGCAAACCAGTTCCTGGCACGACGCCGACGCAACAACCTGGCGTTCCGGGACAGCCAATTTCAAACGTCCCTCAAATTCCTGGCTACAAAGTTACAGTTGTACCAGAGGTGTCGGGTCAACCAGGCGTGGTAGAGGTGATTTACACGCCGATGACCACACCTGAACAAACACCAAATGAACAGACACCAAAACAACCCGTGGACACACAGACTGTTACACCGGTAGCTGCAAAACCGGTTCCAGTTCGAACGGTTGAGCAAACGACTCCGGCACAGCAAACAACTGTTAAGAAGACGCATGTTCAATTGGCTACAGAAGTTTATGCCCCTGCGCGTGTGGCTGCTAAGTCGCAGGCAAAGGTCTTACCACATACAGGCCAGCAAAGTTCGTTTGCGCTGGTTATTGCCGGGTTAGGTATGATGGCGGCAGGATTCATTTTTCTCGGTGTTCGTAAGTATCGCCGATCGTAAAAGTAACAACATAAACTAGTTTTACAAATGTGAAAAACGTTAATCTCCGTATTGGAGGTTAGCGTTTTTTATTGAAAGTCGTTGGCAGATGATTAGAATGATGAATAACAACGCCATCAGTCAGAAACACTAAGATAATGGCAAGCGAAGGGGATGCGTCAGTATGAAAATTTTAGTGACGGGCTTTGATCCGTTTGGCACGGATAAAATTAATCCGGCGATTGAAACCGTGAAGCAATTGCCAGCACAAATTGCGGGTGCCGATATTGTGAAGCTAGAAATTCCAACGGTGTTTGATCGTTGCGCAACGGTTGTTCAGGATGCTGTTGAACAAGAACATCCAGATTATGTTTTAAACATTGGTCAGGCTGGTGGCCGGGCTGCTATCACGCCGGAACGGGTTGCCATTAATTTTGATGATGGCCGGATTGCGGACAACGAGGGCTTTCAACCGATCAACCGAACGATTCAAAGCGATGGTGCGACGGCTTACTTTACTCAGTTACCGGTTAAGGCAATGGCACGCGCCATTCGCAAAGTTGGCGTGCCAAGCGCAGTGTCGACAACGGCAGGGACTTACGTTTGCAATCACATCATGTATCAGGTGCAGTATATGCGAGATAAACAATTTCCCGCATTGAAGGCAGGATTCATGCACATTCCGTTTCTGCCCGAGCAGGTTGTGAGCCGTCCAAACGTGCCTTCATTGTCATTAGCGGATGATGTGCGTGGTATTACGGCCGCAATTGAGGCAATGGTTGCTTACGATGGTAAAGCAGATATTGAGAGTGTTGAGGGAACAATTGCGTAAAATTCTTATGTGTGGCGACAAGGAATTGAAAAATATTGGCCTGTTCAATTAAGTTTGAGATTAAGAATTGTATTGTGCCGCAAGTGGACTAAAATAAATTTCTGGAGAGAGTTAAACGAAAATTATCAGACGGTTGGTACAGGATTGATGAAAACTTTAAAGAGCATTGTAAGTGTGATCATAGCGTTGTTGATTGGGGTAATCGTGGCGGTGGTAATTAAGGCGACATTATTTCAGTTTGCTTATGTTGCAGGTCCATCGATGCAACCTAATTTAGAGGACCACGAACGAGTGGCGATGTTTAACCGAGCTCCGATTCGCCATAACTCTGTGATTATTTTTGATGCGCAGGGTGAAGATCCGAACGCCACCTCACACATTGATTATGTCAAACGGGTCATTGGCATGCCAGGTGACACGGTTGAAAGCAAGAATGGTGTCCTGTATGTTAATGACCGTAAGATCAATCAGAGTTACATAGGCATGACAGAGCGTAATCAGGGGACTGGTAACTGGACTTTATCGTCGTTAGCCGCACAACATGATTGGCGGGTGAAGTCATCGACAGTTCCTAAGGGGATGTATTTTGTCCTGGGCGATCATCGCTCTGTGTCAAACGACAGTCGTTATTGGGGCTTTGTACAGCAAAAGAAAGTCGCTGGCGTCGTTAAGGTTCCGTTTTGGACGAGTACCGCCAGCAAACGATTTAATATTAACCAGGCTTACAAAACATGGACAGCAGACAAGTAAATTTGCTTTGTGACGTTGAAAACAACGGCGGTGTTTAAAAAGTATTCGTCATTCGAACCTCATGGTTTGATATGACGAATACTTTTTAGGACCCGGTTGTAGTCACTGTGTGTCGAGGATGTGGAATTAATTCGAATTGAAATCAATCGCACATATAATGAAAGAAGTTGTCTGTTTGACTTCGTGCGATATTTTTTTGAACAAAACGCTTGACCGATGTTCGACTTGTTGATATAGTATTACTTGCTGCTACGAGAGGTCGTCAAGTTGCTAAACGGATTTCAAAAAAATGTTTAATTTCTTGCTTGACCGATTAAAAACAGCATGTTATACTAATTAAGTTGTCGCATGACAGCGATGTAGATCTTTGAAAACTGAACAACGTTTCGACGAATCAAATGTGTAGGGTCTTTGAACGAAAGTTCGAAGCAATTACAATTGTGAAGTCAATTCACTTTTCAGCTCCTAAAAGATGGGTTTGTGGTAAACACCATTTTAAAGGAAGCTGATCTTTTTTGTCCGAACAGCGTTCGGATTAATTTTACAATCTACCTTATGGCATAACTGCGTGCGTTTTTCCGGATGACTTTCAGGCCAGCCATGCTTCGATTGTTGGAATTACTTCTGGATTGGCAGGAATGCTAGTAATGTATTTACCACCGGCACATCCCACATTCACAATTGGGTTTCACGTCAGACAAAGTGACTGTGCAACAAAAGGTATGTTGTTATTCATGGGTCGGGGGTTGGTTATCGCTGGTATTGTTATCATAGTGATTGGCAATGCCGTTCCCAATGTCTTGATTCCCGTCGCTGCCGGTCTAACCATGTTCGCTTTAATCGGTGGGTTTGTATATGGTCAGTGGCTGGACCGACGATCAAAATAATTTGGAAAAAATAGTGGCATTAATCCTATGCAAAGTGCATTTAGGGTTAATGCCACTATTTTAGTGTTATAGAAGTTATGATTAATAATAAAACGATAAACGACGCTTTGAAAGATATGATACACAATGACTATTATTGATTCTTGTTTCCCGCCAATAAAGAATTAATAATGAACTCATCAAGTCATAGCGTACAGTATTTTTCGGAGGTTGATAAAATGACTACAGACATTAAAGTTCATGTTTTGCACACAGGTTTAGTTCAAGTTGATCGAGCCTTGCCTTTTCATGACTATTATCGTAATCCCCTGGCATTTACAGGTGTATTGCGATCACATATTAATCAAATTACCTTGCCTGTTTCGAGTTATTTGATTGAGCATCCAAAAGGGTTGGTACTCATTGATACTGGTTGGAACGAATCGGTTCGTCAGAGTCAGTGGCATGAACTGGGCATGCAAGTGCAAATCAATAAAGCCTATTTACCGGCTGAGTGGTCAGTTCGTGAACAGTTAGCAACTTTAGGATATAAACCAAGTGATATTGACTATTTGGTATTAAGCCATTTGCACAGTGATCATGCCAGTGGTCTCAAACTGGTTAAAGAGGCCAAGAGAATTTTAACCAGTGATGCGGAGTGGCAAGCGGCTAATCGCGATAAATTACGGTATATCAATAAAATGTGGCGTGACGTCAACGTAGAAACATTTGCATATGAAAGGCAAATGTGGGTCCCTTACATCAGACATTTGATCTGTTTGGTGATGGGAGTGTTCAGTTCGTTGCCACGCCTGGCCACAGTGCTGGGCTTTCAGCAACAATTGTGACAGGGAAAGATGGACGTGAGGTCGTTCTTGCCGCTGATGTAGGTTATGCACGCGAATCATGGGAAAAAATGGTTACCCCTGGTATTGTGGTAGATCGAAAAGCTGCTATTGAGTCACTGGCTTGGATTAAGCAAGAAGCGGCAAAACCAAATGTTGTTGAGGCGTTGGCAAATCATGATCCTCAGGTAATGCCTCACGTTGTTACATTGAGCTACTAATGTGAATTTTGCTGAGTGATTTGATTAGCGATATTGATAAACGTCGTGTTCATAAAGTGGGCAACATCCTCATTGAGGCCGTGTGCGAGTGACCAAGTAATGTAAGTCATTGCGTTAGCAACATACAGGTTTTGAAGGTAGGCAATCGGCAGAGTCGTGCTGAGGTGATCTCTCAAAAAGCTGGCTAAGCTGTCGTTGATTATTTTCCGAAAATTGGCATCTAAACTAAGACTACTAACATGGACGTTCAACAAGATTAATAGTGCGTCTTTGTCGGGCAAGAGATCTGATACCAAAGTGACAAGGGAAGTAGACTGTGTAACTGTTGAAATTCGTGTCACCATAATTTTTTTGAATTTGTCGGCATATTGATTGTTAAGATGTTCAAGTAATGCAAATTTGTCTACGTAGTGATGGTAAAAAGTAGATCGACCGATTTCCGCCTCCAGACAGATTTGCTGAACCGTGACTTGTTCGAACGATTCTGTTTTTAATAAGTTTAGTAATGTTTGGTCAATCAAATGGATAGTTTTGACAACGCGTAAGTCGGATTCATTCATTTTTTTATCACCTTTCGAAAACTAAATTTATTGTAGTCGATGAACCCAGATGGCGCCAAGAAATGAAAAAGTGAGTTCTGTGATTGCACGATGGTCAAACCTGTGATAATCTATGAACCACAAGTTAATTAGCATACGAACAAAGCTTATATATAACCATGATATGGATGGTTGTCTCTACCCAGAGCCCTAAACTCCGGACTATAAGCAAATTAAGTCAATGTATCCTCGGCTTCTTTTGCGATATCCGCAAGGGAAGCTTTTTTGTTCTCAGAAAATGGAGGAGAAGTTTATCAAACGTCTTGAAGAACGCATTGATGCCGAAGGTCGTGTCCTCGGTGAAGATATTTTAAAAGTTGATAGTTTCCTAAATCATCAGGTGGATCCCGAATTGATGCAGGCTATGGGCGATGAATTTGCTCACTACTTTGCCGATATGGGGATCACTAAAGTGCTAACCGTGGAATCGTCTGGGATTGCACCAGCACTGATGGCTAGTCTTTCTCTTAGTGTTCCGATGGTGTTTGCACGTAAGCACAAGAGCCTGACGCTGACAGATAATTTATACACAGCGACGGTTTACTCCTTTACTAAACAAACTGAAAATACAATTTCAATTTCAAAATCGTTTTTGTCGGCTGATGATAAGGTACTGATTATTGATGATTTTCTCGCAAACGGTCAAGCTGTTAACGGCCTGCTGGATATCTGTGAGGCTGCCGGCGCCACGGTTGGTGGTGTTGGCGTGGTGATTGAGAAACGATTCCAACGTGGTCATCAGTTCATCGTGGACCGTCACATCCCATTGCTCGCTTTGGCAAGTATCGCAAGTTTTGATAATGGTCACGTTGTTTTCAGCCATGAAAAGGAGCAAATTAATGTCCAGTAAATCCACGACAACGGCACGTGAATCCAAAGCTGCCATGCTTGGACTTCAGCATTTATTAGCAATGTACTCAGGCGCCGTATTAGTTCCATTGCTCATTGGTGGCGCCTTGCATTTTAATGCAACTCAAATGACATATTTGGTTTCAGTTGATATTTTCATGAGTGGGTTGGCAACGTTACTCCAACTTCTTACGAATCGTGTTTTCGGGATCGGCTTGCCAGTTGTTCTCGGCTGTGCCGTTCAAGCAGTAGCACCATTAATCTTGATTGGTCAGCACTTTTCGATTGGAACTATGTATGGTGCCATCATTGCGGCCGGTATCTTTGTCTTTTTAATCGCCGGTGTGTTCGCCAAGCTCCGACACCTGTTTCCACCCTTGGTCACAGGCATAGTCATCACCGTTATCGGATTAACACTAATTCCCATTGCATTTTTAAACCTTGGCGGCGGGGATGCATCGGCAAAAACCTTTGGCTCACCTTTAAACCTCGGGGTTGGTTTTCTAACCGTGGCTGTAATCATTGCTGCTAACGTTTGGGGCCGTGGATTTATTCGCCAAATTGCAGTGTTGATTGGGTTGCTAGTTGGTACACTTACAGCCGGAGCATTCGGAATGGTGTCATTAAAACCGGTTTTGCAGGCCAGTTGGTTTCACTTTCCACAACCGTTTTATTTTGGTGTTCCACACTTTGAAATCTCTTCAATCCTAACGATGATTCTGATTTCACTCGTATCAATGGTTGAATCAACCGGTGTTTTCTTCGCTCTGGGAGATATCATGAACAAACCAATTTCGGAAACGGATTTAAAGAAGGGCTACCGTGCTGAAGCCTTGGCAGTTACCCTTGGCGGTTTGTTCAACACATTCCCATACACAACGTTCTCCCAAAATGTTGGATTGGTTCAGCTATCCGGAATTAAGAGTCGCCGACCAGTGTTTTATGCAGCTGGTTTTCTGATGACACTGGGATTATTGCCAAAGATTGGCGCGTTAGCTACGATTATTCCAGCGCCAGTTATCGGTGGCGCGATGGTTGTCATGTTCGGAATGGTTGCGATGCAGGGCGTACGGATGCTTGGTCAAGTTGATTTTCACAACAATAAAAACATCTTGGTTGCGGCAGTTTCTGTTGGTTTAGGTCTGGGCGTTACCGTTCAACCGGCAATTTTCCAAGATTTACCAAAAACGGCCCAACTTATTTTGAGCAATGGTATTGTGATTGCTAGCTTCTCAGCTGTTATTCTAAACTTGCTCTTACGACCGGAGCGCGAGCAGCAACCGGAAAGGGAGAAAACAGTAGTTACTGCGGAGAACCAGACTACAGCAGCAAAGCCAGAGAAGTAAGTCTCCGTGTTAATCGTGAGTTAATTTTATTTCCAATTAGTTAGTGTTTTACAATTAACATCGAAATTAAAAAAGTTGAATTGAAAGGGCGCTACCAAATTCTGAGTTTAATCAGAATTTGGTAGCGCCCTTTTTGAGTTTTAACTAATCACCATTTGTAATGGTATTGCGCACGATGACATAGTCAACGGTTTTGAGTGCCGTAAGATCACTACCACCTGCATATGAAATAGATGATTGAATATCTTCTGTCATTTCAGTTAATGTATCGCTGATTTCGCCACGATAATCTACTAGGATATCTTTACCTTCAACGTTTTTATGGCCACCCTTTTGGTTTTCGGATGCTGAACCATAATATTGTTTGAAATGACGGTGATTGATCATAATGTCATGGCCTGGTGACTGACGATGACCGGCAAACAGTGAACCAATCATTACCATACTGGCACCAAAGCGAATGGATTTAGCAATATCGCCATTGTGACGGATGCCGCCATCCGCAATAATTGGTTTACGCGCAGCCTTTGCACACCAGCGAACTGCAGCCAGCTGCCAACCACCTGTACCAAAACCAGTCTTCAACTTCGTAATGCAAACTTTACCAGGGCCAACGCCAACTTTTGTTGCATCGGCGCCAGCGTCTTCAAGTTCACGGACGGCATCCGGTGTTGCCACGTTACCAGCAATCAAGAATGCTTTGGGGAGGCGTTTCTTAATATAATGGATCATTTCAATAACGCTGTTGGCATGACCGTGAGCGACATCAATGGTAATGAAGTCTGGTGTTAGCTTTTCACTGGTCAAATCATCGATAAACTGTTTTTCGTTCGGCTTTACACCGACACTGATCGAACTAATGAGATGTTTCTTAGCCATTTTCCGAACAAAAGGTAATCTTGTTTCCGGTTCGAAGCGGTGCATGATATAAAAGTAATCATGTTCTGCCATCCAGGTAGCTAACTGTTCATCGATGACAGTTGCCATGTTCGCTGGAACCACAGGAAGCTTGAAGTGATGCCCGCCAAACGTAATACTTGGATCCGCCTGAGAGCGACTCTCAATCAAACATTTATTGGGGATTAACTGAACGTCTTCATAATCAAATGTTTCCATGAAGGTGAAAACCTCTTTCTGTCATTTATTGATTAAAGTTCGTCAACACGAGATACAATAATCGTTTTAAATCATGCTGTCAAATTAAAATTCACTAAAACAGGAACAATAAATTTATTAATAATTAGATTATACAGTTTTGGTTGATTATCCGAACTTTACCTGTTATAGTTCTCATTGTTGTTCGACAAACAAAATTTGAGGTGACATAATGACAGCAGTAGTGATTGTTGGGAGTCAATGGGGCGACGAAGGTAAAGGAAAGATTACCGATTTTGTCAGTCAGCAGGCTGACGTGATTTCGCGTTACCAAGGTGGCGACAATGCGGGACACACTATTACCTTTAACGGCGAAAAGTACCAGCTACAACTATTGCCTTCAGGAATTTTTGAAAGTGATAAACAATGTTTGATTGGCAACGGCGTCGTGCTGAATCCCAAAACATTGTTAGCTGAAATTGATTACTTACATGAACGCGGCATTAGTACCGATAACTTAAGAATTTCTGATCGTGCTCACGTGATTTTTCCATATCATATCTTGCAAGATCAATTAGAAGAAGCCAGTAAAAAAGGCAGTAAGATTGGCACGACAAATAAGGGTATTGGCCCCGCATATATGGACAAAGCTTCCCGAATTGGCATTCGAGTGGCCGATTTATTGGAACCAGAAACTTTTAAAACATTGCTCGCTCGCAATGTCATAGCTAAAAATGAGTTGTTGGCCAAATTGTATGGTGCGGAACCAATTGCGTTTGAACCATTACTAAAGGCTTATCAGGGTTATGCCGAAAGGCTCGCCAAATATGTAACTGATACTTCAAAAGTGCTTGATGATGCGCTGTCCAATGGACAACGTTTGCTATTTGAAGGCGCTCAAGGGGTAATGCTAGATATTGATCACGGAACTTATCCCTATGTAACTTCATCTAATCCAGTTGCGGGCGGTGTCACTATTGGTGGTGGCATCGGACCGACTAGAATTTCAGCCGTTATTGGTGCGGCAAAGGCCTATACGTCTCGAGTTGGCGATGGTCCGTTTCCGACAGAACTGCATGATGAGAAAGGTGATCACATCCGTGAAGTGGGACACGAATATGGGACCGTCACGAAACGGCCTCGCCGAATTGGTTGGCTGGATACGGTCGTTTTGCGACATGCCAAACGTGTATCCGGTTTAAACTACTTGGCGTTAAATTGTTTAGATGTTCTGACCGGTTTGCCAGAGTTAAAAATTTGTACAGCTTATGAACTGGATGGTGAAACAATTGATCGTTATCCTGCTGGACGGGAAGCTTTGTTGCGTTGCAAACCAGTGTACGAAACCTTGCCTGGCTGGACGGAAGATATCACAAATTGTAAAACAGTGGATGACTTACCAAAGAATGCACGTCAGTATGTGGAACGCGTCATGTCATTAACTGGTTTACCATTAGCGACTTTATCTGTTGGACCAGATCGTAAACAGACAATGGTTTTGAAGGATGTTTGGCAAGCTGACATGAAAGTTGAGGAAATGGCATGATTGATCGCTACGTGCGACCGGAAATGGGCCAAATTTGGTCACAAAAAAATAAGTTACAACAATGGCTAAAGGTCGAGGTGGCTGCGTGTCAGGCGTGGGCAAACTTAGGTAAGATTCCACAGGCGGATGTTGATGCCTTGCGCGAGCATGCCGTCATAAATGTTGATCGAATGCGTGAAATTGAAGCAGAAACCCATCATGATGTGGTGGCATTCACACGCATGTTATCCGAGTCGCTGGGCGATGAACGAAAGTGGGTTCATTATGGCCTGACGAGCACGGATGTTGTGGATACGGCCCAGGCATTGCAATTAAAAGCCGCTAATGTCCTATTGATGACAGATCTGCAAACGTTAAGAGACACATTGATCAAACAGGCAAAACGGTATCGCCACACGGCAATGATGGGACGCACACACGGCATTCAGGCAGAACCAATGTCGTTTGGCGTTAAATTGGCACGGTGGGTAGATGAAATTAATCGTGACATCACGCGTTTACAAGCAGTGACTGATGAAATGGCTGTGGGTGAGTTAAGTGGTGCAGTGGGCACTTTTGCAAATATCCCCCCACAAGTGGAACAGGATGTTTGTGATCAACTTGGATTACGCCCGCAACCAGTGACCAGTCAGGTGTTGCCACGGGATCTTCACGCACACTATTTGAGCGTGTTAGCACTCATTGCGACTAGCTTAGAAAACTTTGCAACGGAAATTCGCGGTTTACAGCGAACGGAAATTGGTGAGGTGGCTGAGCCGTTTTCCGCTGGGCAAAAAGGTTCTTCAGCGATGCCTCATAAACACAATCCAATTGGCTCAGAAAACATTACGGGTTTGGCTCGGGTAATTCGTGGGCATATGATTACGGCTTTTGAAGATGTATCTTTATGGCATGAACGCGATATTTCGCACTCTTCAGCCGAACGAATCATCTTACCGGACACGACTGAGCTGTTAGATTACATGCTGCATCGTTTTAATCGCATCATGACAAATTTGGTCGTCAATGAGGACCGGATGATTCACAACATTGAATCCAGTGGTGGCCTGGTGTTCAGTCAACAATTGCTACTAGCCTTAATTGACAAGGACATCAGTCGTGAAACAGCTTACGATCATGTGCAACAGTTGGCGCAACAGGCAATGACCACCGATAAAACATTTCAACAACTGGCGATGGCCAGTACTTTTGTCAACCAATATTTGACGCCGGCCGAAGTGACTGCCGTGTTTGATGTGCAACGTCACTTGCGGTATGTTGATGAGATTTTCAAACGTGTCGGCATCGAGTAAGTGATGCGTTCTGGTGTGTTTGGGGACATCCTGAAATTAATAAAAACAGTCCGATTACGAGCCAGCTCACTATTGAGTTGGTCCATAATCGGACTTTTTTTTATAAGCACTAGTCATCCGCTTTATTTAAAAAGCGCTTCGCTAATTCACGATACACATCGATACTTTGAAAATAGGCACGTTTGGAGACATATTCGTTTGGCTGGTGGGCCTGCTGTGTAATTCCTGGTCCATAAACAATGATGGGGAAATGTGTCTTGGCCTTGACGAACTCTGAGGAGTCCGTTGTGCCAACCATGCCGATTACTTGCGGTGTTTTTCCAGTAATTTTTTGAGCAATATCAACGGTTTGATGGACTAAAGGCGAGTCTTTATCACTTACAACTGGTATCTTGTTGAAGTTAATGGTGAGGGCAAGATTCATTGATGACGATTCATTTAACCGGTTAACAACACTAGTTAAGAGATCAATAAACGCGGCGTTATCGAACTCTGGGATAGTCCGGGCGTTACCTTGTAATTCGGCGTGGTTGGGGATGGTGTTAACTTGATCGCCGGCGTGGAAAGTGGTCACACTATTGTGAAATTTACCTAAAGTGGGACTTTCTTCTTGGTGCGATTGCAAGACCTGCTGTAACGCATTGTAAAAGATAATCAAGTTATCTAGTGCATTAACGCCTAAATCAGGCATCGAACTATGTGCGGTCTTCCCGGTAGATACGACTGTGTAGTCAATTGACCCCTGATTAGCGTACCAAACGTCTTGAGAAGAAGGTTCACTAATTACTAATCCGGACAGATCATCTGCGTAGCCTAGTTCGGTCAGTTGTTGAGCGCCGTATTCACCAACTTCCTCGCCAACCGTAAATAGCAGTCGCACTTGCCCGTTTAGTTTGGTGTGTGCATCGGCTAATTCGGCTAGCGCAATCGCTTGTGCTGCAACGCCCGCTTTCTGGTCAGCTGTGCCGCGGCCAATGAGATGATCACCCTCAACGGTTAGTGCAAACGGTGGCGATTGCCATTCCTTTTCATTAGCAGTTACGACGTCCATGTGGCCCGAAAAACCGAGTACTGGTGTATTTTTATCGCCGTAACTTGCAATCAAATTTGAACGGTCGGTACCATAATCGATTAAGTGCGCAGTAATGCCGTGACCCTCTAGAAAAGATTGTAGGATAAGCGCTACTGCGCGTTCGCGACCATTGACTGATGGTACGCCAATAAGGTCGGACAGTAGCTTCAATTGTTCGTCTTGATTCATGTTGCTTCCTCCTTACACTCAGTCAGGGCGGTGGTTGAATCTGTTTGGTAACAGCGTAAGTTGTGAAGGCAAAACGGTCAATTCTTTGATACCGAATGGCAACAATTTTTGTAATTGGCGGGATTGAATAAGCATGGTTTAACAAACAAAAGCTTGCAATTACTATTTCAAGCACTATAATAAAATAGTAAATTACTTAATCACGAACAGTAATTTATTGTTTTACTAAACTTGGAAATTATTAAAAAGCCAGTTTAAAATAGTTTCCATAAGAAACAGTAAGTGATATACTCACTCTGCTTCGTGCGAAAAATTGATTGTTACGGACGAAATAGCAGATATAACGTCAATTGATAAAAATGAATTAATTTACAATTATTTTGAGTAAATTAAGTTAGAGAATACGCCTTTCTTTGGCGTATAATAGCTAGGTTTATTTTGTGTCAATCATCGTCACATCTTTGCTTACGAACGAGGAGGAACGTGCCAAATGCTAAAAATAGCTAGGGGCCGAATTTCATTATGGGCGGTACTCGGTGCCGTATTTTTTATGATTATTCAGGTCATAGCCAACCTAAACTTGCCCAGTTTAACATCAGACATTGTGAATAACGGGGTGGCAAAGGGTGACATTAGTTACATATGGAAAATCGGTTTTGAAATGATCGGTTTTTCGTTACTGTCAGTGGCGGCCGCAGTGTTGAACGTGTTGTTAGCAGCGCGTTCTTCACAAAAGTTAGGTCAAAACTTGCGGAGTGACATCTATAGCAAAGTAATGAACTTTGCCAATGATGAGTTTAATAAGGTAGAAACTTCATCATTGATCACACGAACAACCAACGATGTGGTCCAGATTCAAAACGTTGCCATGATTGCTTTACGAATGATGATTATGGCACCGATTATGCTGATTGGTGCCAGTTTCTTGGCCTATAACAAGAGTCACCAATTGTCATGGATTTTCGTGGTGTCGATTCCTGTCTTACTGATTTGTATTGGTTTGATTATGGGCTTGGCGATTCCGCGGTTCCGTGCCATGCAAACGAAAACGGACCGTTTGAACTTGGTCTTTCGTGAAGGTCTTACTGGTGTTCGTGTTATTCGGGCTTTCCGTCAGGATCAGTTTGAACAGGATCGCTTTGAAGCAGCCAACCAGGATTACACGGACAATTCGATTAAGGTTAACACGATCGTGGCGTTTGCCTATCCTGTGATGACGCTGATTATGAGCGCGACAAACGTTGCCATTGTTTGGTTCGGTGGCAAGCTGATCAGTTCGCAGGCGATGCAAGTCGGGAACATGATTGCCTTCATGACATATGCGATGCAAGTCTTGATGAGCTTCATGATGCTCGCAATGGTCATGGCCTTTCTGCCTCGTGCGGCCGCTTCGGCAACGCGGATTCAGGAAGTCCTATCCCTAGATTCCAGCATTAAGGATCCAGAACACCCCACTACGCCAGCAACTGGTGAAGCCAAACAACTGGCATTTGATAACGTTGAATTCCGTTACCGTCACGCAGAACAGCCTGCTTTAAGCGGCATTGATTTTAGTGCCAAGGCTGGTCAAACGGTGGCCATCATCGGTGGTACCGGTTCTGGTAAAACAACGCTGGTCAATCTAATTCCTCGTTTCTTTGATGTTGAAAAAGGAAGCGTCAATGTGAATGGCGTTGATGTGCGGCAGCAAGACATTAAGACACTACATGGTGAAGTCGCGATGGTGCCACAAAAGGCAACGTTGTTTACTGGTACTATTCGCGACAACATGAAGTTTGGTAAAGAGGACGCGACAGATGACGAAATCTGGCAAGCGTTAGATATCGCCCAATCAACCGACTTTGTTAAAGAAGAGGGTGGCTTGAACGCCCACGTTGAACAGGGCGGTGCAAACTTCTCTGGTGGTCAACGTCAACGGTTAGCCATTGCCCGTGCATTGGTGAAGGACGCCAGCACCTATGTGTTTGATGATTCCTTTTCCGCTTTGGACTTTAAGACTGATGCTAAATTGCGTGGTCAACTGCGTCAGGACAAACGGATTCAACAGAGTATTGTTGTGATTGTTGCGCAACGAATTGCTACAGTTGCTGATGCGGATCTGATTCTAGTGCTTGATAACGGGAAGCTAGTCGGCAAGGGCACACACGAAGAATTGCGACAGTCCAACAAAGTTTATCAAGAAATTATGCGGTCTCAGTTACGCGAAGGGGAGGCGGGTCTGTAATGAGTGATAATGCAAAGAAAACACAGACACCACGACCAACTGGCGGTCACGGACACGGTCCGGGATCAGGCCCTGGTTTAGTTGAAAAGCCTAACAACTTCTTCGGCACGTTTATTCGATTAATGAAATACATGTCAGATCGTTGGTTTGGCATGATTATGGTGCTCGTTTTCGCCATCACGGCGGTTGTGTTCCAAATTCGGACACCAAAGATTTTGGGTCAAGCAACAACCGAAATCTACAAAGGAATTATGACGGGTGTCGCGCATCAAAAGGCCGGCATCGCCATGAGTCACTACCCAATCAACTTCGAAAAAGTCCTCAATATTATCGTTGTTGTTTTGATTATGTATTTGGCTTCGGCCTTGTTTAACTTCCTACAACAGTACATTATGACGCGGATCTCTCAGCGGACTGTGTACAAGTTACGGCGTGAGTTTAAAGGCAAGATGCGTTTAGTTCCGATCAAGTATTACGACACGCATAACAACGGGGACATTATGAGTCGTGCGGTCAACGATATGGATAATATCGCCAGCACGCTGCAACAGAGTCTGACGCAAGCGATTACCAGTTTGGTAACATTTGTCGGCACTTTATGGATGATGTTAACGATTAGCTGGCAACTAACGCTGATCGCATTGGTAACTATTCCGCTCAGTTTGGTCGTTGTTGGGGTTGTGGCACCGAAGTCACAACGTTACTTTGGTCAACAGCAAAAGAGCCTTGGGTTGATCAATAACCAAGTTGAAGAAAACTACTCAGGTCATGAGGTGGTCAAGAGCTTCAATAAGGAAGACGATGCTATCAAGGACTTCGAAACACAGAACGAAACGTATTACAAAGCGGCTTGGAAGGCACAGTTTATTTCCGGAATTATCATGCCGCTGATGATGTTCTTGAACAACATTGGTTACGTGTTTGTGGCGATTGTTGGTGGGATCCAAGTTGCTAACGGGAATGTCACCCTTGGTAACGTACAGGCTTTCCTTCAATACACGCAGCAATTCTCACAACCAATTTCGCAGTTGGCAAACTTACTGAACACGATTCAGTCAACGATTGCGTCAGCTGAACGGGTCTTCGATGTGCTTGATGAAGAAGAAATGAAGCAAACACAGTCAAACTTACCAGCACAGCCTGATGATCCAAACTTGCTGACCCTTGACCACGTGCAGTTTGGTTACGATGACGAACTGTTGATGACTGATTACAACTTAGCTGTTAAGAAGGGTCAACAGGTCGCCATTGTTGGGCCAACCGGTGCCGGGAAGACGACTATTATCAACCTATTGGAACGTTTTTATGACGTTAAGGGTGGTTCAATTCGTTTGAACGGTACGGATACCCGTGACCTTCAGCGTGAGGACTTACGCTCACACTTCGCGATGGTGCTTCAAGACACTTGGTTGTTTACCGGCACAATCTGGGATAACTTGAAATACGGGTGTGAAAACGCCACGGACGACGAGATTATGGCCGCCTCTAAGGCCGCTCACGTCGATGAATTTGTCTGTAAGTTACCAGAAGGGTACAAAACGGTATTGAATGAGGAAGCGTCGAACATTTCTCAGGGACAACGTCAGTTATTAACGATTGCCCGGGCATTTGTGGCGGATCCCGAAATTCTGATTCTTGATGAAGCGACGAGTTCTGTTGATACGCGGACTGAAGTTCAAATTCAGCACGCCATGGAACAGTTGCTTCAAAATCGAACGAGTTTCGTTGTTGCGCACCGGTTATCTACAATCAGAAACGCCGATAACATCATTGTTATGAATCATGGTTCTGTTGTTGAAACAGGTAACCACGATGCGTTGATGGCAGCTAACGGATTTTACGCTGATCTTTACAATAGTCAGTTTGCCGGCAACATCAGCATGAATGAAGGGGAGGAATCGTAATGCAACGAAAGACAATATTAGGTGTTGTTGCTGCGGCTTCCGTCCTCGCCTTGGCTGGTTGTGGGCGCGCGTCACTGACAACCACGCATGAAACGTATCATCAAGATGGCATGGTTGCCGCGGTGAAAGGACACACCAACGCTAATAAGGTGACCTATCAAGTCGATGACCACACAAAAGAATCATTAACTGTGCATAATGGGACGTTTGTCATTCAGGTACCCACAACGACCAAACGTCAGTCCGTTAAGTTGACCGCTAATGGTTCGCGTAAAACAATCCACGTTTCAGCGGCTAAGGCATTGACTGATTATCAAACCTTGCAAAAGTCGTTCAATCAGGCGCTAACGGGTTCTAAGTTAAGCAAAGCTGATCAGGGCAAGGCAATGGCACTGCAAAAGGCTGCCGCAAGCTTGAAGAAACAGCCAACGCCAGAGGCTGCTGCTCAAGTTGGCGCTTTGCAAAAGGATGTTCAGGCAGCAATGGCCACGGCCAAACAACAGGCCAAAGGTCAATTGCTACCTGTTAAAACACCCGCTAATGGTGTTAGTGACGTTGTTTCGACCAAAGACTACCGCATTCGAATGAACGTTCAGAATGGTCAAGTTCTCGGTGCGACGATGATCGTACCGACCAAGGCATTTAAGCAAAAGGCTACCCAAAAGCAGTTTGGCACGAGCTTCGCGCTTTTAACAAACGGTGTCGGTGCGGACTCTAAGAGTGTGATGAAGCAATTTGGTAAAGAAACAAAGAGCGTTAAGAGCGGTTCCAGTTCCATTGATCCAATCTATTCTAAGGGTGTTAAGTTCACGATTGGGCTATCACCTGCTAATATTTATATCTTTGTCGTAAAGTAATGATATTACGGTTTCAAAAAATCGCCTTCCCTAAAATTTTAGGAAAGGCGATTTTTTAAAATATTCATGCGAATTAGACCGCTATCGGCCTAAATTTTTGTAAAATAACGTTTTATTTTTTAAAGTAATACACATAGGATAGGTACGTTGTGTTTTGTTAGACCGGCGGAACTGCTTGCCACATTAACAAAACTAGGCGAATGATTTATCCTGACCTAAAGCTAATAAATGTGGTTTGCCATAATAATAACCTTGGCGAATGTTAATGCCCATTTCGTTGGCGATGTCGTCGCCAACTTCATCCTCAATGCCTTCCAATACTAGACGTTGATTATACTGATGGGTAATGCCAAGCCAAGTGTCTAATTCCTGCCGAATATTGGGCGACATTAGTCCCTGCTTAAAGTTTTGCAGAGCAAACTTAATTTCATCGGCATAAGGCAGGAGGTCTTTAATATTGTTGTAGTGATTGTCGCCACTATCAACGTCATCTAGGCTAAAATCCATGCCACGATTGGTAAATTGCTGAATTTGGGGAATCAACTCGGCGTTTGTGAAAGGCACCTTACCAACCCGTTCAGTTAGTTCAACGACGACCCGCATTGGCCGCATACGTTCCTGGGCATCAATAACTGATTTGGCAATGTCGTCATTCATCAGCTGACGGCGATCTAGATTGACAGACACGGAATGAATCTTTAGCGACAAGAGTTTGGTCGAGGCCACAAATAATTCCGTCCAGTTTTGCGGTGTAATGCTGTCAAAAGACGTTGGAACCCGCCAACCATCTGGCGTGTGCTCTTTTAAGAGCATTTCATAACCAATAATTGAATTGGTGGCGATATTCAATTGAGGTTGTATAAAGAAACGAAACATGCTCATCCATCCTTTGCATTTTATATTAACGAACTGGTTATTACAGTTCTTATGCCATCGTTGCGTCGACCAGAGACGCCGTTCCCTGAGGACCGGTCTCAGTCTCCTGAAAACCGGAGTCTTCCACCTCGATTCTGAGCCCAAGTTCGTCTCAGAACTCGTCCCACAGCACTAAATGGTCAAACCCGCACCATTAAGTGCTGTCGACACGGAACTCTGTCTCTAGTCGACTCCACTTATATTACTGTAGACACAAATTGTATTTTTTTGAACAAGCTTATTTTTAACTAACGGTAGTCTAAGCCTGTAATGTAAGCCGAAGGGCGTCAACAAGGAAACCAAGGCGTGAAGGGGGCTGTAATCAGGTGGTTTTCCTGATGTACAGCACGGGGACGGTCGCGAAGACTCGGGTTTTGAGGCTTGGCGACGAGGTGAGAGACCGTGAACTTCGGGCTTGAACCGCTCCCACGCCGGTGTTTCCATGTTGACAACCGAAGGCGATTTTTATCGCAAATACAAGTACTACATATTATCACTCAAGTTAATGATGAAAAGACAAACTTGAGTTAATTATGGTGAACTACTTGACCTATGGTACAGTTGCTGGTTAACTGTGGTCAAGCGTTAAGAATCGTTGATTTAATAAAGCTCGTAGATGTTTTTGGCACTAAAAAAAAGAGCTACAAAACATTTTATAAAGTTAATTTTAAGGTAGGCCGATTATGATGGCCGTGTTACCGTAATTTTCTTTATGAGAGTCATAAGTTATTAATTAAATTTTGGGGATGAACTTTCATGAAAGTTATTGTTGTTGGTTGTACACATGCAGGTACCGCTGCGATTAGTCAGATGCTAGTGACCAATCCAGATTTAGACGTTGAGGTTTATGAACGGCATGATAATATTTCTTTTCTGTCATGCGGGATTTCACTGTATTTGGACGGTCGTGTGCAACGTCTAGAGGACATGTTTTATTCAAGCCCTGAGGCTCTGCGTAAATTAGGTGCACACGTTCATGTAAAACATGATGTGTTAAAGATTGACGCAAAACGACAAACGGTAGTCGTCGAAGACCTTATTAGTAAGGATGTTGAAACAGTTCATTATGATCGTCTAGTGATGACGACCGGATCAACAGTGATTGTTCCGCCATTGAAGGGAATCGACTCACGCCGGGTTTTGTTGTGCAAAGATTATGACCAAGCCAAACAGATTTATAAAACGGCCGAGGAAAATAAACACATTACCATTGCTGGCGCTGGCTATGTTGGTGTGGAGTTTGCGGAAAGTTATGCCAGCACAGAGCATGTAGTCAGTCTGTTTCAGAATCACAAACAGATTTTGGTTCACTCTGTCGACCAAATGTTGTCTGAAAAAATTACGCAACGACTGGTTGACCATGATGTCGACGTACATCTGCACGAACGTGTGACCGGTTTTAGTGCAGACCCAGAGGGTGACGGAATTCTTGTCGAAACGGACAGCGGTCATTATCCCACTGATTTAGCGATTGTGGCGACTGGATTTGTGCCTAATACGGGTTTGCTGAGTGGGCAGGTTGACATGTTACCGAATGGTGCCATTTTAACCAATGATTACATGCAGAGTTCCGATCCCCATATTTTTGCTGCCGGGGATGCCTGTGCGGTTCACTTTAACCCGACAAATGAAAATCTGTATGCACCATTGGCGTCCACGGCTGTTCGCCAAGGCACGTTGGTTGGCCTGAACTTGTTGACGCCGACCTTGAAATACATGGGCACTCAGTCGACGTCGGCGATGGAGATTTTTGGCAGTACTTTGGCAACAACAGGAAGTACTCTCGCCTATGCACAAAAGCAGGGGATTGATGCAGCAACGGCAACTTACGAAGGTAATTATCGACCTGCATACATGCCATCAACGGCCAAACTGACCATTGCGTTAGTTTACGATCGGGATTCTCGTCGAATTCTTGGTGGTCAGTTGTTGTGTGAACATGAAATTGCTCAGTCCGCGAACACATTGTCTGTTTGCATTCAGAATAAGAATACAATTGATGATTTAGCGTTTGTCGACATGTTATTTCAGCCCAATTATGATGAGCCATTTAACTATTTGAATCAAGTGGCTCAAATCGCAGTAGCACAGGAACAACAGCGTGGCCGGAAGGAACCAAAGAATAGTGATCAGGCGGCATCAGAAATATGAATCAATGGCGACGTTACCTAACCCTTGTTAGTTTACTTGTTTTACTGATGGTTAGTGGCCCACTGCTAAACGTTCAAGCCGACACCGATGCACAATCGCTGGAATCCGCTCATCAAGCACTGACCAAGTTTGTGACAACCAAGCTGGTTACCAAGCAGGGTGTTAAAACCAACGTGAATGATCAAGTCAATGCGGGTGGCGACACTGCTAGTGGCAATGAACTATTGAGTGAGTCAGCCGGATTGTATCTGCAACATCTTGCACTCACGAATCAGCGAGAAGCATTTACTAAGTTTTATCAGCAAACGAAAACGACCTTTTACGCGCACAATCAGTTTAGCTATCGGTATAATCCACGGACAAAAAAGCGCTCAAATGTGAACGCAACGCTCGATGACCTGCGGATTATCGGTGCCCTGATCCAGTACGATAAAACCTTTAAAACAGAGCATTATCAGCGTGAAATTAAGTCACTGTGGCATCATCAGCAAAAGCAAGCCTTGAAACAAGGACATGTTGCAGACTTTTACGATCCGCAGTCTAAAAAGCGCCCCCAAACCGGTACGCTGTCATACTTTGATTTTTTGACGCTGCGTCAGTTAGAAGGCAACACTAAAACCTATCAAAAGCAGTTGCGTTTGGTTCAAAACGGTTTT
Source organism: Furfurilactobacillus milii (assembly GCF_009863985.1). Classification (GTDB taxonomy): domain Bacteria; phylum Bacillota; class Bacilli; order Lactobacillales; family Lactobacillaceae; genus Furfurilactobacillus; species Furfurilactobacillus milii_A. The sequence goes on from NZ_WEZT01000018.1 coordinate 174,678, forward strand.
ATTAGCCGTAAGATGCCCTTTTACGCCCGAAGGTACAATTATCACACACACAAATATACGACTGGTAACATTAACACCACAGAAGGATTAGTGACGTTATTGCACATCGCTCAAATTGGTCGTTTAAAACCATCCAGTGAACGATGGCTGTTACAGCAAACAAAGCATAAGACGCTGGTTAACCAGTATGACCAGCACGGGCACGCGTTAACAACTGATCAGTCTGCTGCCAATTACGCATTAGTCATGATGATTGGTAACGCAAGCGGTCAAAAGGCGCTTCAAGCCGCCGGTCAGCAACAATTGTTGGCGATGCAGGTTAAAAATGATGCATCACCACTAGCAGGCGGGTTCGGAGATGAAAGTACCAATACGGCATATTCGTTTAACAACCTAATGGCATTGGTGGCAATGGATGGTGTCACTCACTAATAACGGTGTTTGAGAGAAAGGGGTGATTGAATGGGCGCGCATTTGAGGCATGGCCTGACACGAGGTCTGTTGTGGTTTCGGTCGCATGTTTCACCAGCGGCGTTGGCGGTAATCTTGTCAGCGCTGATTGTGGCGTACCTGTTATTCATTCCACCGGTTAACGGTTACGCTAACAATGGCGATTTTGATCGGGCCATCTACGTAAACGGTCTCTATCGATTAACTGGTAAACCATATTACTTTTTTACATACATGGTTCAAAAATATGGCATTATGCAATATTTTAACGAATCATCAGCGGCGCTGTTCTCGTCACAACCGTTATTTATCAAGGCGGCAATTGGCTTAAACATGTTGGTCTATAGTACCAAAGTCTTTGATATTCGGTTTATGGGACTGATTTATTACGTGTTGTTTCTAGGTGGCATCTATCTTTTGACCGAGGCGTTAACATTTCCTTCGAAACGGTGGCGGAACTACATTATTGCGCTGATGGTTGTCTTTGTTTTCGCTGACTCATCATACACGCTGTATTTTAATTCCTTCTTCGCAGAACCAGGCATGTTCGTTGCTATGCTCTATTCGTTTTCTTCGATTCTGTTACTGGCGCGTCACCGCTTCAAACGGCGCTGGCCGATGGTCTTGCTCTTCTTTATCAGCACCGTGGTCCTGATTACAAACAAACAGCAGAATGCGCCGCTGGCACTAGGTTTTGCGCTGACAATGCTAAGTTTGTTGTTTGTGTTTCACAAACGTGCCGAGAAATTGTACGTCATTTTGGGTACTGTACTGATTTTAGCCTCTGGGGTGGCGACCTACGCCTTGATTACCAAGACGTTTAATAACATTAATGAGTATCAGTCCATGACTCGCGGTGTGTTACTAAAGGCAAAGGATCCTGAAAAGGCATTGATGCAAGGAGGGATTGATAGTCAATTTGCTTTGACTCGGGGGCAAACGTACTTTGATCGTTATTCGCCAATTGACGTTAATAGTAAGTACATGAAGAAGCACTTTACGGATAAGTTCAGTTTCATGTGGATTTTAAAGTATGAATTGACCCATCCGTCAGAATTTGGTGCGCTACTAAATCTGGCCGCTAAGGACGGCCAGTTGACGCAGGTTAAGGCAGTTAGTGATTACACCAAGTCAGCCGGTCAGCCAAAATATGCGCAAACACATTATTTTACGGGCTTTTCCACCATGATGGGCGCATTTTTCCCACGAACGTTCGCTTTTTATGTGTTAATGATAGATTGTAAAATTAATCCGAACGCTGTTCGGACAAAAAAGATCAGCTTCCTTTAAAATGGTGTTTACCACAAACCCATCTTTTAGGAGCTGATC
>NZ_WEZT01000019.1 GCF_009863985.1 Furfurilactobacillus milii
TTAATCAGAGACCACTTAAAATACTTGACTGGCAAACACCTTATCAGATCATGCTGACAAATTTGTCCAAAAATTCGGATTAAATTTGCAATCTACCAATTATCTTCATGAATCACTTACTTTATCAGGACTGGTGTTATTGGGGATGTCCTTGATGATGATCGTCGGTGACTCAGTTGGTGGCTATTTATTCGATCATTGGAAACCATATCAAACGGGGGTATTGTCAGCAGCTTTGGCTACTCTAGCTGTAGTCGCCTTGATATTCTGGCATGGTTGGCCGGTATATGGCATTTTGTTGCTAGTTGTCGGGTTTGGCGACGGTGTCAACATGACCATTTTGAATTCTCTGGCAACATGGATGAAATCTACCTCGACACGGCATGTGTTTAACATGCTTTACGTGTCGATGAATATCGGGGTCGTGATTGGAACGTTGATTGTCGGCTATGCCATTAAATTTGGGATTACGACGGTTTTCATTATTGCGGCTGTTTGTTATGCGGCGCTAACGCTCGTCGTGGCTTTACACTTTAATGTTAAACCGCAAACACAAACGAACAGGTCAACGGCACAATCTAAGAATCCTAAGACCAATGGTACGCCAAAGCGCTCACGGCCAACTGTTTTGATCACGTTGATTTTAGTATTATTGCTGGCGATTAACCTGGCGTACTCACAATGGGAGAGTGTGATTTCGGTTCACATGACCAATTTAGGCATTCCCGTGCTGAATTATAGCCTGTTGTGGACTTTGAACGGTGTCATTATCGTGTTGTTACAACCAGTAATTACGCGCTGGAGTGAGCGATTTAAGATTGAAAACGTCATTGTTGTTGGGATCACACTATTTGCAGCGTCATTCTTTATGTTGATTTTTGCCAGGACCTACGCGATGTTTGTGATTACTATGATCGTGCTTACGTTTGGTGAAATGATTGGTCATCCGGCCTTGCCGGCTTGGATTGCAGTTAAAGCGCCAGCTAGTGAAGCTGGTCGTTATCAGGGCTTTGCCAACATGGCGATTGCGTTTGGCCGAGCCTTGGGTCCGCTATTTGGTGGCTTTATGCTAGATTATGCAACATTCCCCGTTTTATTCATGGCGGTTGGTGGTGTGCAGATGATTGCGTTGGTTGCCGTTTATTGGCGCGCACACTCAGAACGGGTCAAACAACAAGCTAAAATTTCGAAATAATGATTCGTTAAATGAAAAATATCCTGAACAATGGGCACGTTCGCAAGTGCCGCATTGTTCAGGATATTTTTATTTGGCCGCTTGAATGGCCGTTTTAACGATTAAATCATAAATGCGAGCGACATCGCGAGTCGTTCCGCGCAACTCATAATCGGCTAAAAATGGGAAGCCATATTTGTCGGCATAGCGACGGGCTGTTAAACAATATTGTTCGTTGAAATTACGGTTACCGGAACCAATCACGCCTAAACATTGTTTGCGGTTATCATGATAGGCAATGTATTCACCAAGGACATTTGTCATTAGCTCTTTAACACCATTGTCGATGCCATTGCCGCCGTCTAGATAGGTCGGAACAAACGCAAAGTAGGGCTCTGTTTCATCGATAAAATCTGATTGTTCAGAGATTTCTTCAACCTTCAGTGTGGGTTGGTCAGCATTTTCTTCATGTTGTTTGTCAGCATATTCAGCAAGGTGGCTGACGAAACTGCGGGTGTTTCCTTCAATAGATATGTAGCGAATGTTTAATGGCGTCATACATATGAACTCCTCATTTTTGATTTAAGTTGAGTGTACAGCAAGGATTTTTTTGAAACCAGTCTTGACGATTCGCAATCTAGCTTCCAGACGCATCATGAACAGGCGTAAAATGGTGTTAACGGAGGAATTGTTAATGACACATTATTTAATTGTTACAGATATTGATGGCACGTTAATTCCGAAGAGCCAAATTGTGTCCCCCCTGACGAAGGCAGTGTTTGCCAAACTTCGTGCGGATGGTCACGAAACATATATTGCTAGTGGACGATTGCTCGCATTGGCGCAGTCAATTGGGAATCAATTAAGTCCTGATATGAACATCATCTGTTCCAATGGGGCGGTGATTGCGCAAGGTGAGCAGATTCATCAAACGCTGCTTGGCATGGATGCCACCATTGCTGCGTATGAAATTTGTGAGCGCTACGGACTAACACTCCGTTTGTTCAACTTGAAGGATACTTTTCATACGTCTACTGAACACGAGGCGATTGAGCATATGCGATTCTTACGCCGCGGCGTTGACACCGGTACGATTTACTTGAAAGATATCGACGATGTAAAAACGATCGCGGATACGATTACAAATGGCCTGGCAGTGTCACATGACGGCGACAAGTTAGCTTTAGCGCGTCAAGCGTTTGCCGAGACTGGTTTATTCTCATTGTCAGCATCAAATCCGTGGAACATCGAGTTAATTCCCAAGGGTATCAGTAAGGCAACTGCGCTTAGGTCAGTACAACAACAGCTACATATCGATGCCGCGCATACTATTGTGTTCGGTAACGGACTCAATGATGCGCCAATGTTCAGCGAGGCGCAGACCAGCGTCGCGATGGCTGATTCTCCACAGGCAGTGATTGACCAAGCGGCGACAACAACCGTTCCGGTGGACGAAGATGGCGTGCCAAAGTTTTTGATGAAGATGTTTGGTATCACTGCGTTAGACTTGGCGGAGGTTCAGATAAAATGAGATCTGTAATCTTGTACATTGCTACTAGTCTTGATGGGCGTCTAGCTGATGCCAACGGGGAACTAGACTGGTTAACCAATACGGCTGTTGATGGGGATGCCGGTTATGATCGTTTGATGGGCGAAATTGACACCTTAATCATGGGTCGTACAACATACGATTACGTAATTAACCACACTGATGTCTATCCATACGAGGGCCTAACCAGTATTGTTCTCACACATCACGAGATTTCCGCGACCGATGGCGTTCAAACTTATCATGGCGATGTAGTCACACTTGTGCGACAGTTACGCCAAAAATCTGGAAAAGCGATCTGGATCGTCGGTGGTGGAAAAATTGTTGGTGATTTAATTCAGGCGGAACTCATCGACGAGTTAAGATTGTTTGTTGCACCTACGTTTATTGGTGCCGGACCACAATTATGGCAGTCTGGAGCGCAACAAAAGGCATTTGAATTAATGGACGTGTCACGTGCTGGGCAGTTGGCTGAACTAGACTATAGCGTAAAACGAAACTGAAAAGGCTCATCATTCTTCCGTTTTCGGAGGAGTGATGAACCTTTTTTTAAAACAATTATTTTTCTTCGCTTACAGGGGCCTCAGAGTCGCTGTTTTCTTCGGTATCTTCAACTGGTTTGCGAATTACTTCAAACCAATTGATATAGGCGTTCTCGTAATCAAGAGCAGTAAATTGGAAGTCACCAATTTGATAACTGTCGCCAGCTTTGATATCTGGGTCTGCTTCAATGATGTAACCTGTCAGCGTAACCACTTCGGACTCTTCAAACTTCTTGATGTCCGTTTGGAAATAACGTTCAAAGTCATATAACGTCATTTTCCCAGAAACATGGTAAGAACCGTCATCTTGCTTGAAGATATATTCGTCAGAGACATCGTCAATTTCGTCATGAACAGTGCCAAATAGTTCTTCGTAGATATCCTTATCCGTAACGATCCCAGAAGTACCACCATATTCATCAACAACCACAACGATTGGCGTTTGTTTGTTGATCATTTGTTTCAGCACATCTTGAATTGGCATGGTTTCAGGCACCGTGATAATGTTCCGTAGCACCTTCGCAACACTGATGGAATCGTCAACCTGACTTTGACGGATCAAGTCGTAGTTAAAGACGTAACCTAAAATCTTATCCTTGTCACCATCAGCGACAACGGGGAGGCGACTGAATTGCTCAGTCAAGTAAACCTGCAGAGCGTCCTTAACGGTGTCAGTAACATCAACGACCTCCAACTGCGTACGGTCGATCATGATGTCACGAGCGACCTTGTCGTTCATTTCAAACGCCCGCTGCATGAACACGTAATCTTCCTGATCTAGTTCACCACCGGAGACGGCGTTTCGTGACAAATTCAGGATTTCAGCCTGACTGAAAGCTTCATCACTTTCAGAGGCAGGTTTCATCCCAAGCATTTTCACGATCCCGTTTGCCGAAGTATTCAATAGCCAAACGAATGGGTAGAAGGCCACGTGGAAGTAACGTAATGGTGTAACAACCAACATCAAGACTTGGAATGGTCGGTCGATTGCGATGTTCTTTGGTACGATTTCGGTAATAACCACTTCAAAGTACGTCAGTAAAATAATCCCAACAACAGAACCGATAGCATGTGCCAAGGTTGTGTTGAAATTGAGGTTAACGATACCAAACAGGTCAACCAACATCGTTGTTACTGTTTCTTCACCAATCCAACCAAGGATGATCCCACACAGTGTGGTCCCAACCTGTGTTGTTGATAAATATTCATTTAGGTTGTGGACCATTCTGGTAGCCACATCGATCTTCTTTGATTTCTTATCGCGTTTGTCCTGTTCTTCTTCCAGAACACTTGGCCGCGTTTGCACCAACGCAAATTCAGCCGCCACGAAAAAGGTAGCAAATACAAAAGTAATTAGCATAATGACTAAGTTGCTAATTATTTCACCACTATCCAACGGAATATTCCCCATTTCTTGTTTCAAAAGTCTGCCACAATTATAACGCGCCAGCTATAGAGAACAAAACACTTTACGCGCTTATTCGTAAATAAGTAACGATTAAGTTGTCGTTATTGACCTTAAACACTGTGCTAATACGTTTTATCTTCCGTATAGTTGTGCTTGCGCTTACGGTTGTCAACATTGCAACACCGTCGTGGGACCGGTTCGAGCCTGCAAACCATAGTCTCTCACCTCGTCATGAAGCCTCTAAAACCGAGTCTTCATGACCGTCCGTTCTGTAAATCCGTAAAATCGCGGATTAACAGAACCTTCATGACTTGGTTTCAATGCTGACGCCCTCCAGCTCATATAACAGAATAGATGAACGACATTTATGTGATTAGACTTTTATCTGAATGTTGGAAGAAACCAGCTATTACATAGTGGAAGCAAATAGAGACAGAGTTTCGTGAAGGCACCACTTAGCGGCAAGGGTTGAGCCGCTTAGTGAGTGCGGGACGAGCTTGAAGACAGGGTTAGGCTTCAAGTCGAGGTCGAAGACCGTGTCTTTCAGGCTGAGACCGGTCCCATGAAACGGCGTCTCTATTTGCCGGAACGATGAGCACATTAACCAGCTACTAATAAGGTCAGCAGAAAAGAGTGGATTCGCTTACCATTTAAAATCCACAGTGCTATGCTGGATTTATAAATAAAGAGGAGATGCTGATGATGGCAGACGAGAACGGACAATATAATGATGCCAACATTGAATATGACGATGCCGACGTTAAGAAAGCCCTAGATATTATTGCAGACAAGGGCTTTATTTCAGTAAAGGACTTTCCGAAATTAGACGATCGGGATTGGGCGCATGGCTTCTCGACTAAGATTATCGCAGCTTCAGAAGACCGTAACTCAGACCCATATATTTACTTTGAACAATTTGATTACGATGATTCATCCATTCATTCCGCAATTTGGGATATGGATCAAATCAAGACGCGTGAAGACGCATTACTTGTTTTGGGTAAAGAATTGGGTGTAAATGAGTTGAAGCCAAACGGTGGTTTGGTTGAAGATGAAACCTACTAAACAGTATAGACAGTAAGGCCGCGAATTCATAAAAAGTTCGCGGTCTTTTATTGTTTCAAAATTTGTTAGCAAGACACAACATTACAGTGAAAACCGCTGTGTAGCCGAGTGGAGCAGACTGGAAACAGAGTCCCATGTCGACACTACTTAATGGGCGTACTTTGACCATTTAGTAGTGTGGAACGAGTTCTGAGACGGGCCGTGGCTCAGAATCGAGGTTGAAGACTCCGGCTCTTCGGAGGCTGAAACGGTTCCTCATGGGACGGCGTTTTCAGTCTGCAAAACGCAACCGCATCAAGCAATTGAACTAGTTCGTACACACAGCCTGCAATAATTTGAAATAATGAGTCAAATCACTTGAATGCTTGACCAATACTGACTATTATAATCCGTGTAGATGGGAGTAACCATTTAAGACTAAAAAGAAGGAGACTTTTGATATGCGTTACGATTTAAGAAATGATGATTTTAACGACCCTCAGGACGACTTTTTCTTTGGTTTCCCACGCAACATGTTTGACATGACACGTCACGGTGGCTCAATGCGTGCCGATGTGGTTGAACATGACAAGGATTTCGAAGTAAGTGCCGAGTTGCCTGGCTTTAAAAAAGATGGCATTAAGTTGCAGTACAACAATGATACGTTGACCATTCAAGCTGAACATGAAAACAACCGTGATGACAAAGATGATGATGGGCGTGTTCTTCGCCATGAACGTAGTTACAGTAATGTAAATCGTTCGTTCTATTTGCCAAACGTTGATCGTGATAACATTGAAGCACATTACGATGGCGGTGTATTGACCATCAAGTTGCCTAAGACGGGTGCCAATGAAGAACGTAATCACGATATTGAAATTAACTAGTTTAAACAAGCTTTCTGGGTAATGATTTATCAGATGGTTTTACCAGCACATTTCCTGCTGATAAAACCATCTTTTTTCGTTTCAAACGGACTTTTTTGCGTATGTTTAACTAGGGCTAATCAAAGACCTGCGTCAAAACCTGCGCTATAATTGCTCATAAGAGTAACCGTGAGTTTGGGGTTGTTAGGAGGAACATCATGACACAGCGTAGTGCACAAAAAATGATGACATTGATTCAGTCCGTTGCCGAGAAGGACGATAATATTCGGGCGATTGGCATGGAGGGTTCACGTAACAATCCGGCGGCCCACCAGGATCAGTTTGCAGACTTTGATATTACTTATTTTGTAAAGGACCCGACACCGTTTCGGCAAAATGATGACTGGCTAAATGTGTTTGGCGAGCGATTGATGATGCAAAAGCCAACGGGTGCACTGTTTAGTGGCACAATGCAGCCATGGTACCCATATTTAATGCAGTTTACGGATGGAAATCGGCTGGATCTTAAGATTGCCTGCGTGGGTGATATGGATGCCTATTTAGCGGCGGAACACTTAAACACGGTGATTTTTGACAAGGATCATCCGGTTCAGGCGCAACCTGAGACTTCTGACTGGGATTTTCACATTGCTCAGCCGACGGAAGAGGATTATCAAGATTGTGTAAATGAGTTTTTCTGGGTCAGCCTGTACGTCATGAAGGGACTCAAACGTGGTGAGCTGTTGTATGCCAACCAATATATGGAAACGCCAGTCCGTGCAGAACTCTTAAAAATGTTGGAGTGGTCAGTGGGCGTTAACACTAACTTTCAGATCAGTGTTGGTAAGAATGACAGTCGACTAAAGGATAAATTACCGACAGAGGACTACGATAAGCTGATTGAAACGTATCGTTTGGATAGCGCGGCGGCAACGTGGCACTCGTTGCAAACTGCCAGTCAACTGTTTATCGAAACGGCGCGAATTGTTGCGGATCAACTTGGTTTTGACTTTCCTGAGTATCCTGCTCATGTTATTGCTTATGAAGAGAAAGTTATGGGCGAATCATCTGCTGTTCAGCCGCAAAAGTAGGTGTAGTTCATGAGAGAATTGCGTCAACATTCAGAAGTAAGTAATATCGAGCTGTTTTACGATTTGATTTTTGCCTATGCGATTAGTCGCATCACGACGGTTTTGCATTTAGTTCACCATGACACCATTCCTGCACTGTATTTGGTCGAATTTGCCGTCATGGTGTTTATGTTTTGGACGGTGTGGACGTATCAAACGGTGTTGGTTAACCGTTTTTTTCAAGAGAACATTCAACACAGCGTCTTCATGTTGTTTGACATGTTTATCGTGATTGTGTTGTCACAGTCACTGACGCCGAATTTTGCGTCCACACAGATTGCCTTTCCCGGGGCAACCTCGCTGTTACTGTTTAGCATTGCCGTTCAGTACCTATTACGCAGTCGTCATTTAACGGATCCACGACAACTGAAGGTGGCTTATGGGCTGGCGCGTATTTTGATTATTACCAGTGTTATCGGTGCCATTACGATCATTCCGTGGGCGCCATACAGTGTTCGCGAGGTTGTTTATATTCTGTCGATGATTTATGCCAACATTGCGCCAATCTTTATGAAGGACAGATTGACCGCCTTTCCAGCGATGTTTGAACATCTGACGGAACGGTATTCGTTGTTTACGTTGTTACTGTTTGGTGAAGCGATTATCGCGGTTACCGAAGTTGTCGATGTTCACCATTTTGACTGGCTGTCGATTCCGTTTTTTCTCATTATTGTGGCACTCTTTTGGGTCTACTTTACGATTTACCAACAAGGTATTGACCGGCACAAACGGACGGCGGGCATCGCACTCATTAATATCCATTACTTTGTATTTGTCGGTTTAGATTTAGTCGCCGCGATTGTGACGTTATATTTGAAACACGAGTTAATCGGCTGGCAATTTGCACTATTAATGACGATTGGACTGTGGTTTTTCTTAGGTGGTTCTGCGATGATGTTAGCCACTTATGGTTCTCATCGTGCAAACGAACATTGGCGCTTGTTGTTCGGCAACGCAACGTGCGCGGCTATGTTTGCTGGTGCGATTATTTGGGTTTGTCGTGCTTGGCAAGATATCGTCATGGTTCTCATCGCTTTGTTCTTACTGGGGATTGCGTGGTGGTGGAATCGGGAAGTGTCACGGTTAAGTACCAATACTGCGGATTGAATAATAGAAAAAAGTTTGATCAAATTTGGCAAACAAGGAGGCCACAATGAGCGATCACGAAAATAAACCAATTTTAATTGGCGATGTGGGTGTACCAAAATCAAAACGTTCCAAACCACGTACGAGTTCAACTAACGGCGCTGACATTGCGGCCGATCTCTTGGCTAAACACAAGAAAGCGCCGACTGATCATAGTTCGCGAACCAGTCGGACTAAAAACGAAGTGACGATGATTGAAGCACAGAAACGCGCTGGTCGTTACAACGTTTATTTAGATGGTAAATATGCTTTTCCTATCAGTGAGTCAGTCATGATCAAATACCGAATTTTTAAGGGAATGGTCATCGACAAAGACTTACAAACGGAAATTATTGCGGCAGATGATGTCGCTAAAGCTTATAATCGAGCGCTAGACTACTTATCTGGTCAGTTACGCTCTGAAAAAGAAGTTACGGACAAGCTTAAAACGCTGGAGATTGATGATGATGTCATTGAATCCACATTGGAGCGGTTACGAGAATTCAATCTTCTGGATGATCAAGCTTACGCAAGTGCTTATGTTCGCACAATGCGCAATACATCGGACAAGGGGCCAATCGTTATTCGTCAACATTTGCGACAAAAAGGGATTGGCGAGAATCTAATTGATAACGCATTGGTTGAATTTAAGGACGATGAATTGGTCGAAAATGGCGTGACGGTGGCTGAAAAGCTAGCAAAACATTACGCTCGTAAGCCATTTTCAACTCAAAAACAAAAGGTGATTCAGGGATTAATGACCAAAGGATTTCAGCGTGAGACCATTGACCAAGTCATGAATCAAATTGAACTCACACGCGATGAAGATACGGAAACCGACTTATTGACCCACGAGGCGCAAAAAGTTTGGCATCGCAATCGTCGCTATGATGATCGTGAACGATTGAATCGGACCAAACGAACTTTATATGGTAAGGGCTATCAGTTTGACGATATTAATCGGGTGTTGGATACCCTGATTGAAGGCAACGATTAATTGAGAAATTAACTAATTGGTATAGCTAAAAAGACAAAAGCAAAACGTTGTTATTACACAAGACGTTTTGCTTTTATTTTGGATTGGTTAAGAATATATTATAGAAAAATAATGTATTACTAAGTTGATTATCAGAACGGGGGAATCATCATGCTTGCCAATTCTGAATTGAAGAAAAATGCACGTCAGACGTTGCGTGGTAACTGGCAACGTGCAATTAAACTTACGATTGTGCCAGTGATTTTGGGATTGATCTCATGGGGTTATCTTTATGGTAACTTTAAATGGCCAAGCAATAGTTTCTTTGTTGATCAGCCCAGTTTGTCATTTACTATTGTTTCGGTAGCCTTGTCGATTGGGGTCATGTATACACTATTAGATTAGGTCAGAGATAAGGATGTCATCAACCAGTCACTACCAGCTCACGTATTTGGATTATCCATAAATACAATGTTAGCGTTATTAGTGCAGGCTCTGTTTATGAGTTTCGTTATCTTGATCGGCAGTCTCTTAATCGTCCCTGGCGTTATCTTTTGGCTCATGTTTTCGCAGTCAGTTTATATTTATAAGGATCAACACGAAGCAGATCCGAACATGAACGTCTGGTCAGGAGTAATCAACAGTGTGTCTCTAAGTGAGTCGATGATGATTGGCCATAAATGGGAGCTATTCAAACTGAAGTTGAGTTTTCTTGGATGGCTTTTGTTGAGTATTGCTACTTTTGGAATTGGTTTCATTTGGTTAGCGCCGTATTATCAATTGACGGTGACAGGCTACTATGTTGCACTGGCCGCTGAAAATCGTGAACAGATTGCACAACATGCCTAAACTCATAAAAATAATAATAGCGACAAACAATTTGTGTTTAAGCAACTTTTCAAGTACCTTTATTTCAAGGACTTTGTTGGCGTCATGTCAACAGCGTCATTTGAAAGGGGTACTTTTTTAATGAAAACAAGAGCTGAGTTAAAACAAGATGCAAAGGACTTGTTGCGTGGACACTGGGGACGGGCAATTCTGCTGGTAATTATTCCACTGCTTTTGTCATGGTTCAGTGGCTCATATCAGACGCATCAGGCAAATTTTTATGCTGATATGACAAACATGAATGTTCATATGTCATTTTGGCCGTTTATTTTGAGTGTGCTGGCGTGGGGCATTAATCTTGGCGTCACTTATACGTTCCTAGACTGGATTCGCAATCCCAAACGGACGGTAAATCCCGGGACCGATGCCTTTCGGGTTATTGGTTCAGCGGCTATCTTTGGATTGCTTGCGATGGGGATAATTGCAAGTTTTATAATTGGAATCGGATTTGTGCTAGTAATCATTCCGGGATTTATTTTTGCTTTGATGTTTTCACAGTCAGTTTATGTTTACAAAGATTTGCACGATAGTGATCCGCAAGCATCCATCTGGTCGGGGGTCTGGACAAGTTTGTCACTCAGCCGTCAGCTGATGATCGGACATAAGTGGGAATACTTTGTTATGCAATTAAGCTTTATTGGTTGGTGGCTGCTATGCGGGATTTCACTCGGAATTGCAACACTGTGGGTAACACCGTATTATGACGCGACGATGGCCGCTTATTATGATGAACTTGAAACAACTAGCAATATCAACATTGCCTTTCATGATGTGAATGAACCATAATATAGTTAAATAACAGCTTCATCTAGTTTACAAAACTAGATTAAGCTGTTATTCTATCCTTAGAGCATAACTAGTCAAAGTGTCTAAGGAGGACAACGAGCATGGCTGATTCTTTTAATGACTATCACAAGTGGGAACAACACCTTGCGGAGGTTAAACTACCTAAGTGGGATGAGCTGCCAAAGTTTGATCTTTATATGGATCAAGTTGTTGCTTATGTTAATGACACCCTGGGCCCACTGGATGTTGATTCGGTGACGCCGGCAATGATCAATAATTACGTTAAGCACAACATTATTTTGGCACCAGTAAAGAAGAAGTATCAGGTTATGCAGGTGGCAGATATCTTGTTGATAGGTTTGCTGAAGCCAACGTATTCAATGGATACAATTCGCCAGGGGATGGATCAAGTTACTGCAAGCTTATTCCCTAAACGCGCTTATGATACGTTTATTGACCTTATGCTGGCCGGTCTGCAAGGCACGCTGAGTACGGATGCAGCGACCAATTTGAATGATCAAATGATGAAAATCACCGTTAATGCAGTGTTAGATAAGATGAAATCGGAGAAGTTACTGGCACTCACGAAAGAGATCGTGAAGCCAAAGCCAGTTGAACAAAAGTAAATTCCGGTTCATGATCCAGTTTGGGTCATGAACTTTTTTTACGCAATGTGCCCCGTCATTTCTATTTATTAGGTAGAATAAAATACAAAGATAACTAGACGGGGAGAAAACATGCGAAATCGTCAGAATGTAATATACGCTGTAGTAGCAGCGGTAGTTGTCGCAATTGTCTTTGGAGCGTTTACGTTGAGTCGTCAGGCCAGCGGGCCAGTCAATCAAAGTCAACAACAGACGACTCAATCCAGCCATGAACAAACATCTGAGCAGGGAAGTACTCAAGCTACAGATGCTGCTGCTTTAGCGAAGCTAACTTATGCGTCGGGCAAACCAGCGGTGGTTGCGGTCAACCATAATCGCAGTACGTTAAACAAGAACGCTTGGCAACGTAATCATGTGATTTACAGTGCACTGGATAATGAAAATCGGACGTCAACGGCCAACACAGCCTATTTAGAGTCCCGTAACGTGGCCAATGATTCGCTGAGGGTTCGACAATATGTCCAACCCACAGGCTGGCATCAAAAGATGGTCAACGGTCAAGCCATTATTAATCGCGGTCATTTGATTGCCTATTCACTGTCAGGCGGGATTGATCAGGATGGTGAGTACAGTCCAAACAATGAATCGGGTGATCAGAACAATCCAAAGAACTTGTTCACCCAAACGGCTTTTAGCAATCAGACGCTACAAACGATTTACGAAAGCAAGGTGCGCAATGCACTGCGTGATAATAAGAAGGTTATTTATCAGGCACAGGCCATTTTTCAAGGAGATAACGAGATGGCTAATGGTGTCCATTTACAGGCGATTTCAACGGATGGCAGTTTGAATTTTAATGTGTATATCTTCAATGTACAGCCTGATTTTCAGTTTCATTACGCGACCGGTCGTTCTAAGGTAGATCGAGGAATGGATGTTCCGACACCGGATGAATCACCAGAATATTAGTTTTTAAATGTGGACCTTGTTTTGCTGGTCCTTTCAGAAATACGTTTATTCGTTATGACATAAATAATCGCCGTGAAGATCATCAAGATTTTTACGGCGATTATTTGTATCTTACGGTTGCCGCGTCATCACTTACGTAAGTTAGCGCAGTACTGCACATATATTTGATGGCTAGTTTAAATATTCACAATAACTTTTCAGATTTTAAAAAACGCTACTAGAAAAAATGTTACGGCACTAAATCCCTTGATAGTAAAGATGGAAACGCTTACTATAATTTTCTTTGTTAATTTGTGAGCAAAAAGACTTGCAAAGTTTTTACATGGTGATATGATACTAATTGTGAAAGAGATAACAATAACCTGTAAATTGATGGAGGAAATCAAACAATGGTTGTTAAAACTGATAAGAAGGCTGAAAAAGACACAACTGATATCGCAGAAACGATTCAGAAGTTAGTCGACAAAGGCCATGAAGCATTAGCCAAAATGGATGACTTTGACCAAAAGCGCATTGACCACATCGTGCACGAAATGGCCATGGCTGCCTTAGACCAACACATGGAACTAGCTAAGCTAGCTGTTGAAGAAACAGGCCGTGGTGTTGTTGAAGACAAAGCAATTAAAAACATTTTTGCCTCAGAAAACATTTGGCACAAGATCAAGGATGACAAGACTGTTGGTATCATCCGTGAAGATGATGTTGAAGAAATCACTGAAGTTGCTGAACCATTGGGTGTTATTGCTGGTATCACACCAGTTACTAACCCAACTTCAACGGTTGTCTTCAAAGCAGAAATTGCCGTTAAGACACGGAACCCAATCATCTTTGCTTTCCACCCACAAGCACAAAAATCTTGTGTGGCAGCTGGTAAAGTTGTTCGCGACGCTGCAATTGCAGCCGGTGCTCCTGAAGGCATGATCCAATGGATCGAAACACCTTCTATTGAAGCAACGAACCTGTTGATCAATAACGATGGTATTGCCTCAACATTAGCTACTGGTGGTCCTGGCATGGTTAAGGCTGCTTATTCAACTGGTAAGCCTGCCTTAGGTGTTGGACCTGGTAACGGTCCTGTCTACGTTGAAAAGTCTGCTAACATCAAACGTGCCGTTAACGACATTACTTTATCTAAGACGTTTGATAACGGGATGGTTTGTGCTTCTGAAAACTCAGCTGTTATCGATGCCGACATTTACGATGATGTAATGGCTGAATTCAAACGTTTGGGCTCAGTTGTTATCAAGAAAGCTGACCAGAAGAAGTTGGCCGATGCAATGTTTAACCCAGTTACGCATGGTGTCAAAGGACCTATCGCTGGTAAGTCAGCATTCGAAATTGCTAAATTAGCTGGCATCAAAGTTCCAGAAGACACTAAAGTGCTGTTAGCTGAAATCGATGGCGTTGGTCCTGATTACCCATTGTCAGCTGAAAAATTGTCACCAGTTCTGTCCGTTTACAAGGCAGCAACACGTGAAGCAGCTTTGAAGACTTGTGAAGAATTACTAGACTTTGGTGGTCTTGGCCATACAGCCGGTCTCCAAAGTGAAGATCAAGATTTGATGAACGAATTCGGTATTCGCATGAAGGCTAGCCGTGTCTTGATTAACACACCTTCCGCCGTTGGTGGGATTGGTAACATCTACAACAACATGATTCCTTCCTTAACATTAGGAACTGGTTCATGGGGTAAGAACGCCGTTTCGCACAACGTTTCATCATTTGATTTAATCAACGTTAAAACGATTGCCAAACGGAGAAATAACATGCAATGGATTAAGATTCCAAGTAAAGTTTACTTTGAAAAGAACTCTGTTCGTTACTTAACTGATATGGAAGGTGTCGAAAAAGTCTTCGTCGTTGCTTCACCTTCAATGGTTAAGAACGGTTACGTTGACATCGTCCGCGATCGTCTTCGCAAACGTCCAAACGCTACCAGCATTCAAATCGAAGTCTTTGACCAGGTTGAACCAGACCCATCAACAGACACGGTTGACCGCGGTGTTCGTTTGATGAACGAATTCAAGCCTGACACGATTATCGCCATCGGTGGTGGTTCGCCACTTGATGCCGCTAAGAACATGTGGATGTTCTACGAGCACCCAGATGCAGACTTCTTCGGTGCTAAGCAGAAGTACTTGGATATCCGTAAGCGGACATACACGTTTGAAAAGCCTAACAAGGCTAAGTTCGTTGCTATCCCAACTACTTCGGGTACTGGTTCAGAAGTAACACCATTCGCTGTTATCACTGACTCCAAGACTCACGTTAAGTACCCATTGGCTGACTATGCTTTGACACCAGACGTTGCCATCGTGGACCCTCAGTTCATCATGACTGTGCCTAAGCGGACAATCGCATACTCTGGGTTGGATGTTTTCTGTCACGCCATTGAATCATACGTTTCAAGCTTGGCCTCAGACTACACGAAGCCATGGTCATTACAAGCCCTGAAGTTGGTTTACAACAACTTGACTGCTTCATACAATGGTGACGCCCATGCCAAGGAAGAAATGCACAATGCTTCAACCTTAGCTGGTATGGCTTTTGCTAACGCATTCTTGGGTGTTAACCACTCTGTTGCCCACAAACTTGGTGGGGAATTCGGCTTAGCCCATGGTCTATGTATCGCCATCACTTTGCCACACACGATTCGTTACAACGCCCAGATGCCTACTAAGTTGGCTATGTGGCCTAAGTACGAATACTACCGTGCTGACGAAGACTACGCTGAAGCTGCTCGTTACCTTGGTTTGAAGGGTGACACGACTGAAGAATTAGTTGAAGCATTGGTTCAAGCATTTATCGACTTAGCACACAGTGTCGGCGTTGAATTGAGCTTGAAGGCTAACGGCGTGGACAAGAAGCATTTCGATGCAACTGTCGACAAATTAGCAGAATTGGCTTACGAAGATCAATGTACAACTGCCAACCCTAAGGAACCTCTGATTTCTGAATTGAAGGAAATTTTGGAAGAGGATTACGACGGTAAGGGTGTTGAAACTAAGACTCGCGGTGCCTACTAAGATTAAGTATTCTTTGAAATAAATGAAGTTTGAAAAAGTCGTTACCGATGACAAATTGGTAGCGACCTTTTGCTGTACTCATTGTTAATGCAGAGGTCAGTTAATGGTTAAGCTGACGCTTGCGGTTGTCAAACATGAACGCCGTCGTGGGACCGGTTCAAGCCGGAAGTTCACCGTCTTTCACCTCGCCGTAAAGCCGAAGTTCACGTCTTCACGACCGTCCCTGTGCTGTAAATCAGGCATTAGAGCCGCCTGATTAACACCACGTTCACGACTTGCGTTCATGTTTGACGCCATCCAGCTCAGATTGTGCTGTGCATTTTGACTGAGTCACCGAAGTTAAGCATCAGAGCTCCGTTCGTCTGTTGGCAATGAACGATATTTCAACATCATTAAAGCTCGATTTAGTACTTTTACCATTAAAAATAATTCAGCGAAAACGTTGTTAAAAGTCATTTCGTGTCTAAATACTGCAATCGTTGTAAAATAACTAAAAAGATTATAAATGATGATATAAGGCCGGTGTTATTTATGAAAGCAAGAATTAGTCGTTATGTCATTGGTATTATTACCATTTGGGTGATGCTATTTTTGTATCAAACGTCACAGCTTCCAGTACACATGCCTGAAATAATAGGTGTATCTGAATCTAGAGATTATCAATGGCTCTTTATTATTTTGGTGACAATTACTTCGATTCTATTTATCTGGCTAGAATTGTATACGATCGACGATGCACGACGCTATTATGGTAATGCGTATATTGAACATCAGACTACCCGTAAGCATAAATGGCTGATGTTTGGCGTCATGTTTCTCGCATTAATCATATTTTTAAGCGTTGAACCACTCATTAAAACGCCAATGCCAGAAAACGAGAAAATGATTGAACGGTCTATGATGGGGATGCCAGTTCTTACCGAATATGTCGAAGTTGTTCTGGCACCAATAATTGAGGAGTTGCTTTTCCGACGGCTATTTTTTGTTTTCTTTTTCAAGGGAATGGCTAACCCGTGGAAACGAGTCTTAGGAATTGTTGTCAACGGGTTATTTTTTGCCAGTTTGCACACATCGCTACTTTCACCAGGTATGTGGGTCTACGCAGTGATGGGAATGATTTTTGCGACAACGTATGTGACAACCAAGAATATTAAGTACAGTATTGCTCTTCATTTTCTTAATAATCTGATCTCTGTGCTTTAAAACTTCGTTAATATTAAATGACATGAGGAAGATGATTTCTTGGTAGAAGTGATAGGTCTAAAAGGCATCAACCAAATTGAAGCAAAAGATGATCTTGGAAAACTGATTGTTACAGGTTTCCAGGATAATGATGTTGTGATCAAACCGTATGACATATTATGCGTGGCATCGAAAATTGTTTCAGTTGCTGAAGAACGGCAAGTTTTGTTGTCTAATGTTCAACCATCATCTGAAGCAATGAAGATTCATCAACAGGTTCCTCGCAAAGATGCTCGTTTAATTCAGTTAATGTTGAATGAAATTGATGATGCAAGTAGTGCACGGTTAACGATTAGTGAGGGATTTATAGGTGCCCGGCTACCGAATGGCCTGTTTTTAACGAGCGCTGGCGTAGATAAACTCGATTCACAATCAGCTATTCTGTTGCCACGGTATCCAGATCAATCAGCTAAACGTATCGCGGAGACAATAACAAGATTGACTAGTGTGCCCGTGTCTGTTGTCATTACAGATAGCGATGGACGGCCTGACAAAAAGGGTGCAACACAAGTAGCAATTGGTGTGTATGGATTAACGCCAATGCGGTCTACAGAAACATTGTGTGATATGGTCGCTGCTGCGGCTGGGTTGGAGATGGGACAGCGTGATGCAGGTATTCCAGTCGCAATAGTAAGTGGTCTAAAATATCAGCTTGATACCAATGCGAATATTACTGACGCACTCAATTGACCGCGTTTTATGAGCTTGGCAGAATTGCGCGCAAACTGTGCAAATTTGACACCGTTTCCGTTTGAGGCGATAATTATGCATTAAAGTTATTGTTCTGTTCTTAAGCAGCAACCCCCTGAGGAGGTTTTTATGCGGCCCCGCAATTATATTTATATTTTAATCGTTGCTTTGGCGGCAATTGGTGTCGGCATGCTGACCGTTAAACCGGTGGCAGAGTCGAAGCCAGCCACTAGCCAAACGCAGTCAAGTTCAACAAAGGCAACATCAAAGAAAGATTCATCAAAAGCGTCTTCACAGAGTTCAACTAAAAAAACGACGCCTAAAAAGGCACCGGCCAAAAAAATCAGTACGGAAACAGTTAGCAACTATACGCTGACAAAAACGGCGACTGACTTGCCATCAGGCTTAGCAAGTGGACAGGCACCGGCAGGATGGTCAGCACCAATCACCTTAAGATTGTCTAGTGCAGCATTGTCTGGTACATCAGAGCAAAATATGGTTCGTTTTGATGGCTTACGCGCAGGAAGTCATTATCGTATTTGGGTCGCTCCCGTAACGTCCTCAGGAACTGCTAAGGCTTATAAAATCGATTATGAGCCAACGACATCATCGTCGTACGTTCCGACACGTTTGTTGAGAACGGCATTGACGGAGGCACAGCAATCCGGCGATAGTGTAAGTCAGCTAGCGTTATACAACGTAAGAGAAAACGGCTAATTAAATATTAAAAAAATCGTAGATGGCCTGTCTAGTGAAGATTAGCCGAAGGGCGTCAATATTGAAACCAAGTCGCGAGATGAGAGACTGTGGTTTAACAGGCTCGAATCGGTCCCACGACAGTGTTTTAATATTGACAACCGCAGGCGACTTTTTAGTACAAACAAAGCCATATGATAAAAAACACGCTGACTTCTCAGCTTTTTTGAGAGGCCAGCGTGTTTACGCTTTGCTAATATAAAAATTAGTCAAGACAGTTTTCCTTGCACTCATCGCAATATACTGTCTATGATATGCCTAATAAATGGATTAAAAGTGGTGACGATAAATGACAGCAGACCGTATCAGAAGGTATCTAATGGGAGCCGGCGCAATGTTTGGCCTGTTCCTGCTTGAACAAGTGGCGGCAACGCTTTCACAACTGCCCAGCATGCTCCGATTGACGAGTGTACCTGCCCAAATCACGTTTGGCGTACTTACCACAATAATAAGTATTTTGGTGTTCTGGGCGTTATGGCGAGCATATCAAAATGGATTAGCTAATCGCGAACCACGTTATTTTGATCAACAACCCACCCGTCGTCACAAATGGCTCGTACTTGGCTTGATGGTGATTGCACTGATTGCGTTGATCGTGGCAGAAGGATTGATTCACAGCAAGTCGTCGGAGAATCAGAGGGCCATTGAACAGATGTTTAAGACAACACCGTGGTTAACTTTGTACTTTGGCGTGTTTGGCGCACCAATTCTGGAAGAACTCATTTTCCGTGGCCTGTTCTTTAATTACTTCTTCATGAAGTTGAATAAACGGTGGGTGAAAGTTCTAGGAATCATCGTGAATGGCCTGCTATTTGCCCAACTGCACACAAATTTGTGGACACCAGATGCTTGGGTATACTTCGTTATGGGCGCTATCTTGGCGACAACTTATGTTCAAACAAAAGATATCCGCTTCGACATTGGTCTCCACTTTGCAAATAATGCGTTTGCCATGTTTTCGATGCTACTCTAAATTTGCTGCGACTTGTTTTAGGTAGTCATATGAGTTGAGCATTTCTGTGGCTTTGGTAGGATCTGCCAGATTAATTTCGAAAATGCTGGATGCTTTAGGATTCAGCAGTGGCAATACGCGAGCCCAGTCAATCCGGCCAAGTCCAAGCGTTAGGCTATCGTGCGTTAGGCCCATTGAATCGACAAGGTGGTAGTGAACGACATGATCACCCAGTTTGGCTAGGGATGCTGCCAGCACATCATTGCTGCCGTGATTCTTGATGAAACAATGGCTGGTATCAAACGCCAACCAGTAGTTACGATCGAAAATAACCTGATCCATGTGGGGATCACCATAGAAAAATAGTGGCGAGATAGAATTTTCGAACATGATGTGGTCGCCGCCTTGTTTGGCGTATTCATCCAAACGTTCGAAGACAACATGTTGAGCTGTTTCAAAATTGGGATACAGATCGATGAAATGCTGCGTTTGCCGCGAGTAAGAACCATGTAGTAATAACTGAATGTCGTTTTTAACGGCTAAATTTAGCAATGTGTCGGAACTGTACCGTAAAAAATGGTACAAGTCCGGCATTTCTTTTTCCGGCGTGACCATTTCGTTGAACCACTTGCCATACCGCATCGGTTGGTGCATCACAATTCTTGGCGTGACATCCTTTGCTTCGTCAATGGCATCCTGCAAATGGCTGAGGCCTTCTGGTGTTAAATCGTGTTGATCTAAATAAAATTCGAAGACATCGGGATGATATTGGAGCCGGTTACGGTATTGTGCGGGATCCGTGCTGCCTTTTAACCCAAGTAATACTTTCATGGTAGATTGTAAAATTAATCCGAACGCTGTTCGGACAAAAAAGATCAGCTTCCTTTAAAATGGTGTTTACCACAAACCCATCTTTTAGGAGCTGATCATTAACCAGCGACCGCTTAAAATACTCGACTGGCAAACACCGTATCAGGTTATGCTGACAAATTTGTCCAAAAATTCGGATTAAATTTGCAATCTACCTCATATAAACCTCCTATGCTTTTAGGTAAAAATATGTGACAGTCTATTAAAAATTGGTTATGTTCAATTCAAACGAACATAGCCAATTTTTTTACGTATGTTAAGTGTATGAGAAGATGGTTCCGTCAATTTTTAGAAGGCAAACGTTTCTAAAAATTGAGCGACACCGTCGTCATCGTTGTTACCCGTAACGTCGGTGCCCGCCGCTTTGATTTCGGGTTTGCCATTATCCATAACTACGCCAACTTTGGCTGCTTTCAACATACCTAGATCGTTTTCAGCATCACCGAATGACATCAGGTTATCAAACGTCATGTTGTAGTGTTTCAACAAAGCGCTAAGGCCAACATGTTTGTCCATGTCTTTATCCAAAAATTCAAGAATCTTTGGTTGTGAGCGAACTGCGTGATATTTGGCTGTCATTGCCGGCGTGAGGTTGGCAACGGCATCGTCCAGTACGTCTGGGTCGTAGGACATGACAGCCTTGCTGTAGTCACCCTCGGGTAAGTCTTTGAAATCACGGTGAGTAAAGGTTAACCCCGCGTTGAGCATTTTTTCGTAATAGGAGTTAGGCAAGTCAGCCAGTGGCCAAACCTGTTCAAAGTCCAAGACGTCGAGTGGATAGTGGTGTTCACTGCAGTAGTCGTGGAGTAAGGATAAATTTTCCTTTCTAATGCCTTGTTGAAATAGCTTTTGGTGGCCCACATTTTGAATAACTAATGCGCCATTAAATGTGATGGTGTAATCGTCTTCGTTAGTAAGACCAAGCTGTTCAATATATTTCCAAATGGCGTTGATTGGTCGACCAGTACAGAGCACCACTTTGATGCCTTTCTGATGGAGTTGTTTTAAAATCTTTTCATTACGTGGACTGATTTTTTTGTCACTCGTCAATAGAGTGCCGTCTAAGTCCAAAGCAACCATTTTAATCATGAGAATCCTCCGTATTTGTGGACGATGCCACCGTGTTTTCAGTCTAATTCGTAAGGACAACGAACACTGACGAATCAAACAAACTTACATCATAACGGTAGCATAGTTTGTTCACTCGAGAACAAGTTTTTCGACAATTTCCAAAAAGGGGCGTGTTTTTGATTAATTTGATTTAACTTTGTTAGGGAAGCCAGTAAAATAAAGTTAGCAAGAGAATTGCTAAGAAAATTGGCAGGAAGTTAACATGAAACGGCCAAGGATTTTAGCAAGAAAGTTGGGAGTGGGTAGGATGAATTATGAAAGTGAATATCGTTTTGATGGTAGTGAACGGCTTCATTTAAAGAATCAAGCAACCAGTTTGCCAAGCCCCGTGCCAGACAAGGATAAAATCAAGGCTCAGTTAGCTGACAACATTACGAAATTGGCCGATCTCCAGTCGCGTTTATATGCACAATCTAGCTATGGTGTGGTTGTGCTGTTGCAAGGAATGGATGCGGCTGGTAAGGACAGCATGATTCGTCACGTGATGAGCGGTTTAGACCCAGAAGGGACATCAGTGGTGAGCTTCAAACAACCAACGAGTAACGAGTTGGCCCACGATTATTTATGGCGAATTTCTTCTGCACTCCCACGTCGCGGCAGTATTCAAATTTTCAACCGCTCCCAGTATGAGGACGTGTTGATTAGCCGTGTTCATCCTGAAATATTATTGGGTCAGCATTTGCCTGGCATTAACCAGCTTAGCGACGTCACGGATGACTTTTTTAATCAACGTTTTCGTGACATCACTCACTTTGAAGAATATTTAAAGCACAACGGTTTTATCATGGTGAAGTTCTTTCTCCACTATTCGCGGGACGAACAGAAACGTCGGTTTGAAAAACGCATTGAAGTGCCTGATAAGAACTGGAAGTTTTCCGCGGCTGACATCAAGGAACGTGCCTTTTGGGATGATTACCAAAAGGCCTATGAAGATATGCTGAATCACACGGCTACAAAGGAAAATCCGTGGTACATCATTCCATCGGATTCTAAATGGAATTCACGGATGGTTGTTTCAGACATTTTAACGACCAGATTAGCGGCCTTGAAGCCAGAATATCCAACGGTTACCGACGAACAAAAACAGCAGTTGCATGAAATTTTGAATCATTTGCAAACGGACAAAAAAGCGTGAAATAAGTAAGAGGGGGGATGTCATGGCCAAAGGAAGTTTATATGGCGCAATGGTGATTAGCGCGCAGGACATGCAGCTAATTATCGTTGATGTTAAGAGACAAGCAGTCATTGAGCGGGTCAGTGCACCCATTCATCTAGGCAACGATTTGTTTGCGGGGAAACGAATTGACCCGGAACGGTCTGACGAAGTTGTCACGATTCTTCAGCGTTTCTTGCAATTGCTGAAGGATTATAACGTGACGGATTATCGCCTGGTGGCCTCACATACAATTACCAGAGCGGAGAACATTGATTATATTCGTGATCACATCTACATCATGACGGGCGTGACCTTGCATTTTATGACGGTCAATGAGGAATCGCTGTTTTCTTATGAAGCAGCGCAGTTGTTGTCCAACTTCAACGAACTCATTAGTGGTCGAACCGTGTTGATGCAAGTTGGTGCCAGCATGGTGCATTTCATGATGTTTGTTGATGGGCACTTAACGTTAACCCGGGAGTTGTTCCTAGGCCCGCTTCAAGTTGCGACCCAGTTGCAGAATTTAGAGCATAAAGTGGAGTCCTATCAGGAAGTCCTTAGCGATTATTTGCATTCAAAGCTAGTGAGTCTATATCAATACTTACCCGATGAGCCGTTTGACAAGGTTATTTTGATGGGTTCCAAACTGAACTTGTTGGAGAACCTTATTCCCAAGGGTAAACGGTACGTTCAATTAAGTCGCAAAGACTTCGATAAACAATTCCAGTCAGTTGTACAAATGACGCCGCAGGACATGTTGAACCAAAACAATCTACCGGCTGACCAAGTTAATGAGGTGTTACCACTTTTCCTATTACTGGATGAGGTCTTCAATCATTTGCACACAAAGTCCATTCACTTAACTGACTTTAAAGTGATTGATGGGTGTGTCGTAGATGAAGAAATGAGTCGGAAGAAACATCCACGGAATACCGATGCGGTCAGTCAGGTTATGCTGGGGGCCGCTTATGAGTTGGCGCGTAGATTTCACGTCGATGAACGGCACCAACAGTCTGTCGTGTTGTTTGCAACCCAGCTGTTTGACCGTTTGAAGAAGATTCATGGATTGGGTTCTCGTGAGCGTCTGCTACTCCAATTGGCCGCTATTTTGCAGGACAGTGGTTTGTTCATTGATAGTACGCAACATGCTTTTCACTCCGAGTACATTATTAATCACTCCGAAATGTTGGGCTTGCGCGCTGATGAACAGGTGGAAGTGGCCGCTATTGCCCGGTACCACAGTTCTGAAACGGTATCGGCTGATTTGAGCCGTTTTAACATCACAATGGATAATCGGTTAGTGATGGTAAAGCTGGCGGCTATTTTACGTTTGGCAGATGCGCTAGATGACAGTCGGCTGCATAAGATTTCTAAAATCAGTGTTTCTATCAAGAAGCCAGAGATCATCATCCATGCCACCGCTAATGATGACATTGAGTTGGAAACTTGGACTTTCAATGGCAAACGTAAATTCTTCGAAGAGGTTTACGGCATGACGCCGATTTTGAGGAGAACTGGTCGATTTTAGTGGTGTATCGATTTTTAAAGAACTGCTAAGCGGCAGTGGCGAAATGACACGTATTCGGTTTGAATCAATATAGGAGAGTTGAACCGACAGGAGGGATAAGGATGGATTTTTCAGATCCAAGTTTATATGTCAACCGGGAGCTAAGCTGGGTTGACTTCGACGACCGAGTATTGGAAGAAGCGCGTGACAAAAATAATCCTTTGCTGGAACGAGCACGGTTTATTGGGATTACGCAAAGTAACTTAGATGAATTTTTCATGGTTCGTGTGGCCTCACTGCGGAAGATGGAAGATGTTAATTACACCAAGCCAGATGTGTCGGGGATGCAACCTAGTGAACAGCTGGAAGCAATCAGCGAAAAGGTTCATCAATTGGTTGAGAAACAATATAGTACGTTAAATCGGTCAATCGTGCCCCAGATGGAAACAATTGGTATTCATTTGCGTCAGTATGACGAATTGAATTCTGCTCAGGTCAGTTTCCTAACACAGTATTTCCGTGAAGTGTTGTACCCAGTGCTGACGCCAATGGCAGTGGATGTTTCCCGGCCATTTCCGTTTATCAGTAATAATACATTAAACATTGCTTTGCGGTTGGTTAAGAATACCAAGGATGAAGAAAGCGGCAAAAAGGAACACCGTTTTGCAACGATTCAGGTACCTGATACATTTAACCGAGTGGTTAGTTTGCCTGGCGCGAACGAGTTTATCTTGTTAGAAGAAGTCATCAAGCACTTTTTGGGTGAGTTATTTTCTGGCTTTAAAGTGAAAGAGGCGCGTGCGTACCGTGTGATTCGCGATATGGATTTTGACGTGACCGAAGAAGATGCCAGCGACCTACTAAAGGAAGTTGAACATGAACTAGCTGTTCGCGATCATACGCAAGTTATGCGTTTGGAAATCGAAGCTGATATGTCTAAACAGTTGAGAAAACAACTGATTCACGATTTGCAGGCACGAGAAAAGGACGTTTATGACATTAAGGGTCCCATCGATTTGCGCTTTTTGAGCAAGCTGGTTAAGCAGGTGAAAGGACACAGCGAATTGATGTATCCGTCGTTCACCGGTTATATTCAACCAGCGTTGCGACAGGATAATCTGTTTGACGAAATTAAAAAACGCGATATTTTCGTTCAGCATCCGTATGATAGTTTCGATCCAGTCGTGAAGTTTGTGCATGAAGCGGCGACAGACCCTGACACGTTAGCCATTAAAATGACGCTGTACCGGGTTTCTTCACAATCACCAATCATTAAGTACTTGGCTCAGGCCGCACGTAATGGGAAACAAGTTACCGTGCTTGTGGAATTAAAAGCACGTTTCGATGAAGAGAATAACGTGAAGTGGGCACAAATGCTTGAACGTGAGGGCTGTCATGTTATTTATGGACTGGTCGGTTTAAAGACGCACTGTAAGTTACTGTTAGTCGTTCGTCAAGAACCCGACGGCATCAAACGATACATGCACATGGCAACGGGGAACTATAACGATGTGACGGCGCACTTATATACTGACATGGGCCTGTTTACAGCAGATCCACTGATGGGCATTGACGCTTCAAACATTTTTAACATGTTGTCGGGGTTTAGCGAGCCTGATCACTTTGAACGGGTAGCTATTGCACCGACGACGTTACGTGGCTTCTTGTACGATCGCATTGATGATGAGATCGCCAACGCTAAGGCTGGTTTACCGGCGGCCATCAAGATGAAGATGAATTCACTGTCCGACAAAGGTATGATTGAGAAATTATATGAAGCCTCGGCCGCTGGGGTTAAAATAAGCCTGATTGTCCGCGGTATCGTATGTTTAAAGGTCGGTGTGCCTGGTGTATCTGATAACATTACCGTTCATTCGATCGTTGGCCGCTTGCTGGAACACAGCCGTATCTATGACTTTTATGCGAATGGCGAGCATCAATTGTACTTATCATCAGCTGATCTGATGACACGTAATATTAGCCGTCGGGTAGAATTACTCTTTCCGATTCTCCAAGATGATATTAAGGAACGGGTAGGCCACATTTATGATCAAATGTGGCATGATAATGTCAAAACGCGCGTGTTACATGCGGATGGTACGTGGCAAAAGGTGGACCGGCGTGGTTTGGCACCATTAGATGTTCAGGATAGCTTGATCAAAGAGGCAGCTCGTAAGTCTCAGGCAGATGCTAAGCTGGCAACTAGTCAACCGCAGACGCCATTCGTACCGCTGATGCGGCCTTTGGATGAAGTGGCTACTGATGACGATTCTGATGACGAGTAACTTGAGATTAAATGTTGAGCGAGTTTGATAAGGAGGGCAATTGTGGAAAATTTTGCGGTCATTGATTTAGGCTCCAATTCGTGTCGGATGACAGTTACGGAAATCAACGACGATGGTAGCTTTAAACGTAGCCAAATGAGCAAACAGTTTGTCCGTTTGTCAGAAGACATGGGACAGTCTGGCGCGTTACAACAGGCGCCAATGGATCGAACCATTGAAGCACTGAAGGGCTTTTATGAAGAATATTCACAACTCCCCAATCTAACGCTAAAGGCTGTGGCAACGGCGGCGGTCCGCAATGCATCCAATCAAAAGGCGTTTTTGGATCGGGTACGTTCAGAGGTTCATGGCTTAAACATTGAAGTGATCTCCGGTACGGAAGAAGCGCATTACGACTATCTAGGCGTGATCAATACGTTACCCGTGACTAACTGCGTCATTATGGATACCGGTGGTGCTTCTTGTGAATTGGTTTTGGTTCAAAACGGACGGGAACAAAATTTAGTGAGTTTGCCATTTGGTTCAGTCAACTTGTCGGAAACCTTTTTAAAGCACGGCTTGGATCAGCTCGCTGCAGTTGACTTATTTAGACTGTCGACAGCCGTTCAACGATTATTCAATGGACTGTGGTGGCTGCAACGGGGACAGAATTTACCGCTCGTCGCATTGGGCGGTTCAAACCGAACCTTGGCAAAGATTCGGCGAAAACAAAAGAATGTGGCCGACTTTGAGGATATTCATGGTTTTCGCATGAGCGTTTCCGAAGTTGACAATGTTTACGCAGAAATTATTGAACATAACTTGGCGGAGCGAAAGGCTATTCCTGGTCTCTCAAAGGATCGCGCAGATATTATTGCGGCAGGGATTACGCCAATTGTTACAATTATGCGATTCTTGGATGCCGGCCGTGTTATTTTCTCGGAGAATGGAGTTCGTGAAGGCATTTTGTATGAACATCTTGATCAGTTGCGGGCTAAAGGGAAAATTGGCAATAAAAAGGATAATATTTCCAACACCAAAAAGAATGCCGGTAGCCGCAAGAAAGCTGACAAAAAATGAGTGCGTTTGAAATTGATCATTTTGTCCTTACGGTGGCCAATGTTGAGCGGAGCGTGAAATTTTATCGGGACCGGTTAGGATTGACCATTGAACAATTTGAGGATGGTCGGACAGCGATTCGATTGTCTACGCATCAGAAAATTAATCTTCAGATAAAAGCCCATCCTCATTTACCGGTAGCTGCGCAGCCGACGTTTGGTAGCAGTGACTTTTGTCTCATGACGGATAAGACACCGAACGCTTTAGTCACATGGGCAGAGCAGCAACATTTAATTATCGAAACTGGTCCTGTGGTGCGCCACGGTGCAAGGGGGACGATGACATCTTTATATGTTCGTGACCCGGATCAAAACTTGGTGGAGCTAGCGGCTGTGGGAACGTTGTAGTCGTTTCCAGCGGGACCTATCGCAGAAACGCCATCAAGAATAAGAAAAGAGTGGCAACTTAACGTAACTAACAGTTTATCAATTCGTTAGTTAAGCTAAGTCGCCACTCTTTTTAAATGTTTTTTATTTTAGTTGCGCTTTAATTACGGCGATTGTTGTCTTCTGAATCAACGCAGAACGTTTTGCAGCAGACATTTTAGGATCTTTTTTAACGGCCTGAGCTACCTGTTCAGTAACCTTTGCCTTAATCGCTTGTTGTTGGGCAGGTGATTTCATAACTTTGGCAAGTTGTTTTGCCTCAGTGGTGCTAAGACTTAACCACGTTTGTGGCAAACGGAATGTGTAATCACGATGGGAAACACGGTTTTGCTCGCCAGAAAAGGCAAACAGCGCATGTTGCCAATCGTTACGATATTGCCAACGAGTGGTGGTTACGGTTAAAGTTGCCTGATCGCTCGTCGTTGTTTTTAGTTTAGAGCTGACATGCTTAGTTGGTACTGCCTGCGGTTGGGCTTGCGATGTGTTGGTCCGGTACAGATAGACCTTTTCTGTCCCATTGCCTAATGGTTGATAGAGAAAGACATTAGGCACACTAGCTGGTTGATTCGGAATACTGGAGACCAACGTTGATGTCGTCCGTTGATGCGTTTTTATCATGCCGTACTGAAAATTGTCGTTTGCAATCAGTAAACCAATCATGCCCAAGAATAAAATTAGGAAAACACCAATTAGCCAGCGGCGTAATTGATGACCATTGAGAAGCACGACGGCCCAAAATAACCCAAGCGTTGCAATAATTAATGTGATAATGACCATTATCCACGCCTCCTTAAGTTACCTGGTTTAATGCGGAAGGCTAGTACGAGGCCAATTAATGCAAAGATCGTTGCGGTAAGGAAGGCCGCATGATACCCCGCTAGTGTTGCGGATAAAGCATGTGTTCCGTAAGTAAGGGGCGTGCTGTGCAGCAACGACTTAGCTGGCATGTTTGAGTTGGTCACGTTTGTTAACACGGAAATGAGGATGGCCGTTCCCATTGACGAGAAGACCTGACGCCCGGTGTTGTTAACAGATGTTCCGTGACTCATGAGGCTTAATGGTAAAGCGTTCATGCCAGTGGTTGTCACTGGCATCATGACCATTGAGATTCCAAACATCCGGATGGTGTACAGGATGGTAACGAAGATAATCGGTGTTGTTTCCGTCAATGTGACGAAGAACGCTGTTCCAATCGTCAGTAAGAACATCCCAGTAATTGCCAAACGTCGTGCGCCAATGCGGTCGAAGATGCGACCGGTAATGGGAGTCATGATTCCCATCATTAACGCTCCGGGCAACAGAATCAATCCAGAATGAAAGGCTGATTCACCACGAACTGTTTGAATATAGAGCGGTACCACCATTTCGGCGCCCATCATGGCCATGTTAACAACGGCCACTTCAATTACAGACAGGGTATAAATCGGTGATTTGAACACCCGTAGTTGCAGTAGCGGATTTTCAATTGTCAGTGATCGCCAAATGAATAAGCCAACGAAAATAATCCCGACAATCAGTGTGATATACACTTTTGGTGCAGTCCATGAGCTAGCCCCAACACTACTGAATGCGTAAAGCATGCTCCCGAAACCGATTGTGGACAGTGCGACGGATATCCAATCTGCGCTGGTCTTCTTGGTTGGAAAAATCTTGCGCATGGTGAAAATGGCAAGAGTGAAAACGATGACTGGGAATGGCAAGATGACGACGAACAATGCTCGCCAAGAGTAGTTCAGCAATAACCATCCAGACAAGGTAGGTCCAATAGCAGGTGCTAATCCGATAACAATTCCAGCCAAGCCCATTGCTGAGCCACGACGCTCAGGCGGGAAAATTGTCAGCATCGTTGTTTGAAACGTCGGTGCGGTGATTCCAACAGCGACGGCTTCAATCAAACGGCCGGCTAGAAGCACGCCAAACGTCGGCGCAATCATACAAATAAAGGTTCCAACAAAGAAAATGGCCATCGCGGTTAAGTACAGTGCTTTGGAACTATACCGTTGCAGAAGAAATGCAGAAATAGGGATGGTAATGCCCATCGCTAACATGAATCCGGTAGTCAACCACTGAACGGAATCGGCGTCGATATTGAACGTGCGCATTAGGGTTGGAAATGCGGTGGTCAGGGTCGTCTGCACGATAAATGTGCTAAATGTCCCGATGAGCATTGTGATGATGAGAAGCAAACGGTTATAAGGTTTGCCATTGGCATCAACCACTTTAAATTCGGATGATGAATTGGACACGAAAAAGCCTCCTTGTGAACAACGTTTATGTAAACAATTATAAAAATCGTTTTGACAATGAAATAGATAAGTGACACTAACGAAGACAGTGATTGCCTCAGTCAATTATGAAGTTGGCACAGTCAGACACGTTAGCGCTAAAATAGATTGAAACATACATTCGAAATGATGAAAGTCCAAACGAAAATTATACGCCATTTACTGAAAAAATGTTAGTAAGAGGGCCGGAGGCAGATCGTGACAACAATGACCACTATGATGAATCAATTAAAACGCAATCGTTTATTTTGGCTACTATGCGCTTGTGCCATCGTATTGCCGCTTGGTCTCACGAGCTGGCTAGCGTCATTACGTGGTGTTGAGTTTGCAACGGTTGTGCCAATATTAGCGCAAACACGCGTTTTTGTGTTCTTTTTATCATGGGTTGTGCCTGGCATTTTACTTAGCCTGGCAAAAAAGGAAAATGGCAATGTGACGGGCAAACACCGCTGGCAAAACGTCTTTTTAATGACGCTTTGTGTTGATATAGCATTGATGGTCGTTAATCAAGTGACATTACTAACTACTGGAACACTATTTTTAGGACACACCGTTGCCTTTCCTTGGCAACAATACTGGCAAATGCAATTAGGTCTGTTCCCACTGATAGCAAGCGGTCAGGTGATTTATGAAGTCATTGGCATTCATAAGGCAAGCTACACGGCGACAATGTGGTGGTCGCTAGCCGCGACATTTGGGTTAACCTTTTTTATTGCCGTTGGACGGTTAATGTTTGACTGGTCGCAGCAATTACGATTAATATCAGTATTTAGTTTAGTGAGCGCGGGCTACTGGAACACTTGGAATCAGGTATTGGCGAGTTGGATTAGCAGTGTGATTACTTGTGTATTGGCAGTAGTAATTAGTTACTATTGGCTCGGCAGGCACGAGCATTCGTCAAAGTAGTGTTCAAACGGCAATGGTGCCGCACTCAGGGATTGGAGATTGACAGTGAAAAAGAGAACAATGGTCAGTTTGGCAGCGCCGTTTGTGATTGCAACAGGCGTTGCCGGCATTTCAGAACAACTGTATCGGTACGCCTTCAACCGCGTAAACAAGGTTCCTGAAACTTCGAAGGAAAAGCAGAAATATGCAGATGCCTACTACGGCTATGTTGACTGGCTACGTAATCAGCCAACGCAGGCTTGGCATTTGCACGAAGATGATGCTGCGCGTAAATTAGCAGCTACTTATTTAGCAGCTGATGTGCAAACGACGGACACGGTGATCATTTCACACGGTTACAAGGGCAACGGCGAGACGATGGCCAACTACGCGAAAATGTTTCATGAGTTAGGGTATAACGTATTGTTGCCAGATGATCGGGCGCATGGCCGCTCAGCAGGTCGCTACATTACGTTTGGCTGGCTGGACCGCTTGGATTATTTGGATTGGATTCAGCGCATTATCAAAGAAACTGGTCAGGATGCGCGGATTGTCTTGTTTGGTGTGTCGATGGGCGGCGCCACGGTTGAGATGATGAGTGGGGAAGCCCTCCCAGAGCAGGTACGTTGTATCATTGCGGATTGTGGTTATTCCAGCATTGACGACGAGTTGGTGTACTTGCTCAAACGGAATTTCCATCTACCAAAATACCCGTTTTTGCCAGCGGTGAACGCAATCAATCGACGCAAACAAGGGTTTAGTCTGACGCAGGTTTCATCGGCCGAGCAACTCAAACATAATCGCCGGCCAATTTTCTTCATTCATGGTGAAAAAGATATTTTCGTTCCTGCGGAAATGCTGGCAGCCAATTATGATGCGACTCAGGGTCCAAAGGAAAAGTGGATCGTGAAAGATGCGACACATGCTGAAAGTTTCTGGATTGATCCAGAGGCCTATCAACAACATGTCAAACAATTTCTCGATCAGTATTTGACCTATCGATTGCCACAAGAATAATTGTTGGCTAGGTTATTGCTTAACGATAGATATGTGGCCATTGTCTAATTTAAAACGCTTCATCCCGCCATTTTTTTGTGACGACGGGATGAAGCGTTTTTGTGTTCAGCGTAGCGGGAGACGGCTAGATGAGTTATAGTCTTTTTTCTTTTACATTTAAGAGTTAGTTGGCACTATTCAGATCACGCAACTGATATCCAATCAATCCTACAACAAATAAAACTGCGGCTATCCCGGTTTGCCACCAGAATACAGACCAGTTCAGCGACGAAGCGGGCACATGACCAATGAATCCAAACGGAGACAATCTAGTTGCCCACTGAGGTAGATTAAATAAGCGACCGAAGTAGTTCATCACAAAGGTTGCGCCAAGGTAGAGCCAAACAAGGCTGCGTAGTTTAGGCAGCCAACCAACGAGGAGTGCACCGGCACCTAAGAAAATGAGCAGTGGTGAGATGTTGGCGAGTAAACCATGAATAAACAATTTGTTGGCTAGTGGATGATTAAGAGCCATGTTAGCCGCAACGGCCAAACCACCAACGGCTGCCACAAGTGCTAATAAACTGGTGACGATGCCCCAAAGGCTGAGGACCAGGTTAAGTCGGAAACGGGAAACAGGACGGGCATGCAACATTTCAAGCAGCCCCCGTTGTTCATCAGTAGCGATTCGATAAATAATTTGTAAACCGGGAATGATTGCGCAAACCGTGAAAATGATCATTAACAGGGCAATAAATGATTTTAAAACTTGAGCAGTGGCCAACACGGCAGTATGAGGATCAGCTAATAGTTTTACCGTAATTGGATTCGACTTGAGAATGTCAGCAACGGTGTTAAAAACGGAACCGTACATTGCCCCAAAAATAAAGAGACCAATTACCCAGGCTAGGATAGTATTGCGCTCTAACCGACCCACTAGTGAAACTGGTCCGCGAAGAAGGGGGCTGGCATGACGCCGACCAGGTCGGGTGGCCAAAATGCCGGCGTTAAGATCACGGCGTGCGCGCAGCATGATTGCGAGGGCCGTTAAAACGACAATAGTGATCAGCATTAACATGGCCGGAAGCCAATTATTGCTACGGTACGTTTGCAACTTTTCTACCCACCCTAATGGAGAAAGCCATGTGTAGCGGGGATGGGAAACATCGGTTAACATGCGTCCCAGATAGACAATGCCAAAAAGCAGATAGGCGAGACTTGTTGCGGCACGGCTACTGGATGTTAGTTGTGCACAAACGACGGCGAGTAGTCCAAACATCAGACCGCTGAGGCCAAGGGTGACACCAAGAACGAGATTGCCACCCGTATTTGTGCCATTTAAACCAGCAACCTGCAGGCCGCCTGAGTAAAGTAATGCTAACAGGCCGTTTGCAACCACCAGTTCACTAATTGCTGCCATCATCGTGGCATAAGGGTCAACATAGCGCGCTGACACTAGTTCCGTCACACCGCTATCTTCATCACCACGTGTCAGTGCAATGGCTAATGAATAGTTCATAATGACCCCGAAAATGGCCATAAACACCGTCATTTCACCAGCAAAGACATCAGCGGAACTGTACGGGCCATGGGGGAGACGGCCAAAAAGTGAAATCATTGCCGGCGTATTTAACGTTGCCGTAATTTTTTCAATGGCGGTTTTGCTACCGTACAGATTATTGAACTTGGCAGCAATGCTTGCGAATAAGCCTCCCAGTGCAATCAGCCAGATCAACAACTTAAGCCAATCGCGCCGGAGATTGATCCGCAATATTTGGCCTGTTTGAAAGAACGGTTGTTTAGGCATCGGGACCATCTCCCGTCTTGGAGTTCACAGGCTGCGCATTTTCACGGCCATAATAGCGTAAAAATAGGTCCTCTAAAGTTGGCGGGGTGCTTCGTAACGTTAGGATCTGACGATCGGCTAGGTATTGAGTGATTGCAGTCATGGCGTCTGAATCGACTGCAAAAATTGCCGTAGTTGAATTAGTTTGTTTGAGCTGATGAACGCCAGATTGATTGCCTAAATCAGTCAATGGCGTTTTAGTGGTCACTGAAATTTGCGTGCGGGTCAAGTGTTGCATTTCAGTGAGTGTACCTGTTTCAATGATTTGGCCTTCGCGGATGATACCAATGCGATCACACATTTGTTCAACTTCTGACAAAATATGGCTAGACAGCAAGATTGCTTTGCCGGCTGCTTTTAAAGCTTTTACTTCGTCCTGAAAAACTTGCTCATTGAGTGGGTCGAGGCCAGATGTTGGCTCGTCGAAGATATATAAATCGGCTGTTTGCGATAAGGCGGCAATCAGGGCAACTTTCTGACGATTCCCTTTGGAATAGGTGCGCGCTTTCTTACCAGTATCGAGTCCAAACGCCTTAATTAGCTCATCCGTTCGTTTAGAATGTTGCTGGTGACTGAGCCGGAGAAATAGGTCAATAATTTCGCCGCCGGTAAGATTTGGCCACAGATAAACGTCGCCGGGCACATAGGCGATGTTTTTATGAATACTGACCGCGTCGTGAAAAACGTCTTTGCCAAAAATTGTAGCCGTACCACTTGTTGCTCTTAAGAGACCAAGTAATGTGCGAATCGTTGTCGATTTTCCGGCGCCGTTTGGACCAATAAAACCAAATACTTCACCGGGTTGTACGTCAAACGAAACATCGTTTAGTGCTTGAAATTTACCAAATCGTTTTTGAAGATGGGATACGTGAATTACTGGGGATAATTGCATGGTTCAACGCCCCCTTTAGGCAGATGAAATTGCAGTTGAAAGACTTACCAATTTGCAGGTTAAATATCCTGTCGCTGTCAGTGTAGAGTGCTATTCTAGGGGTGTCAATTTTAAAATTTTGCGGGACTTTAAATAATCGACTTAACCACTAATTCAGGTCCAAGTATGACATTATTTTCAAATCTGTTAATTAAATTTACGAACTTCCGTCAAGGCTTTGGTAATATAGGACTGAAATTGATTAAAATGGGTTTGCTATGCGCATTTAGATGGGATGGTGCATTACAATCTATTGCGGGATAGTCAATTAGCATGATTGAGTGAGAAATGAATGGTTTTTAATATTGTTTGTGAGTTGACGTCGTGTATTAAAGTGTCCATGTGGCAGTTCTATCTCTGCGTATGTGCGTACATGATAAATGACAATTAAATGGATTTATTTGCGTTGTCACGACCGTGCGAGAATAGTCTTCGAGAGCTGTTTTCGAGTGCCGGCTCGGCGGCGTTTTTTCCTTTGATAGGCATTAAAACGGCCAGCCTATTACAAACAACCTTAAATAATTAGCAAAAAAATGCTGTTAACGGCATAAATAATTGATTCAAGCAACGGAAGGCCAATTATTTTACTTATACCGTCCTCATTATGTAACGAGGTAAACAACTTTTAGTAATGAAGCTGCAATTGAATGGCGATAAGACAAGATATTTTGGCGACGGTTTGCTTGTCAATGAACAGTTAAAAAGGGCGCCGGAAAATGCATAATGGAATTTTTTAATGCATACAAGGTAAAAGAAGGAGAGATCGTCATGATTCTTTACGTTTGTGAAGATAATTTAAAGGAACGACTATGGCTGACAACTTGCCTTGAAAACGAACTTAAAGAATTGAATATGAATATTCCGATTGAAAGTGAAGGACGACCGGAAAAAGTGTTGGCAACGTTGCCTGACCATCCGGGTCCAAACATTTACTTTCTGGACATTCAACTTAATGCTGCGGTTGACGGTATTGAGCTAGCTCGACGAATTCGCGAAGTCGACCCCTTAGGCTATATTGTCTATGTCTC
Source organism: Furfurilactobacillus milii (assembly GCF_009863985.1). Lineage (GTDB taxonomy): Bacteria > Bacillota > Bacilli > Lactobacillales > Lactobacillaceae > Furfurilactobacillus > Furfurilactobacillus milii_A. Next base: position 36,133 of record NZ_WEZT01000019.1, read on the forward strand.
TATTCGTGAGGACCGTGCGTTTGAAACAATCACGTCGATGACCATGCCAACAGGATTTCTTTCCAAAGAATTTATGTTTGACACTGAGAAGTTTACGCCTCAACTTCGCCAAATTTTGGTGACGATTCAGGATCACTTAAATCAGGTCCATCCGAATCAGCCAGCTTATTTAGAAATCAAAAACGGTGGGTTTCTAATTCGGTTGCGTCAAGATGATCTGTTATACATTGAAAAGGTGCGCCGGTTGAAAAAAGTTACGGTAGTCACGACAAATAATCGCTACGAAGTGAATGGGAGTATCCATGAATTAGCCAGTCATCTGACGGCAGACAATTTTTTTAATGGGTTTCAAAGTTATATTCTGAATACAGAACATATTCAGACCGTCAACTTTACGTTGGGACATGTTACGATGAGTAACGGCGACGAGTTGAATTTCTCGCGTGGCACCATCAAAAAATTACGCGATTTTATTCGCGAAAAGTAGGCGACAGCATGGCAGAAGGACTGACCCCAGCAGAGCAAACACAATTGGATAAAATTGAGTCTTACGCACGTCAGCAACTTGGTAGCGATCGTTCGGGACATGATTTTTTCCATTTGGAACGGGTCGCAAAGTTAGCAGATCGAATTGAATTAATCGAACAGACAGGTCAACGTTTTGTTGTTTTAGCAGCGGCTTATTTGCACGATGTTATTGACGATAAGCTTGTTGAAGATCCTGAGGCCGCTCACACGGCGTTGAAAGAACAACTTTCAAGATGGGATGTGAGTGAGGACAACGTAACGGATATTTTTGCAATTATTGATCACATGTCATTCAGCAAAAATCTTGGGCAGCATCAGACGCTGAGTCCGGCTGGTCAAATTGTTCAGGATGCTGATCGCATGGATGCCATTGGTGCGATTGGTATCGCTCGGACATTGACTTATGGTGGCCATCATGACCGGGTGCTGTATGATCCGGAGGTTGAACCTCGCCACGATATGACTAAGGCAGAGTACCGCAAAGCGGATGGCACCACGATTAACCACTTCTATGAAAAGTTGTTGCTTATTAAAGACCAGATGAATACCGTTACTGCACGAAAGATGGCAGAGCAACGCCAACGCGTAATGCTTGATTTTCTACATGAATTCAAACAAGAGTGGAATGGTGAAGCCTAACCTTTTGGACTATAAATGAACAGAGACTTAAAACACGCTGATCTCCAGAAAATGGACATCAGCGTGTTTCTTGTTTTGATAGAAGAATCATTTTATTTATCTTTGGTTAACCAACGGGTGACTAGGTTTACGACTGCAGAAAGCACAACGACCAGACTAAGTGCAAAGAAGACCGGCACTAGGTGCGCACGAGACCATTCCGTAAACGAACTTGTTAAAACGCCAGCACTTAAGCCGATTAGGCCGAGCAGAACAATGTACGATGAGACACCGGCACCGGAATTACGCAGGTCGGCACTACTTAGGTCGAATCCACCAACACTAAGGTTAGTCACTAATATTGCCCAAATGATCCAACGAACTGTGTTGACCAATAAGTTACCGTCAGAAGTTGCCGGTTGAAACAGATTACTAAGGGTTGGATGAATGGCGAACATTACCCAGTTATGAAACATTGTTGGCCATAACCAGGCGGTGATACCGAAAATGACTGCACTGACGCCGATAATTGGCGCAAAACCTATAAAAAAGTTACCCATTGTTTGGTAACTGTTGCCACTATTCCAGCGGTGATTGACATACCCTAATGTTAGCGCCTCCGGATCACTGCCCTGGTTTTCAGGGTGAGCGAATTTAATCAAACGGAGACCAGTAATTTTGTGACCAAACAACAAGGCCATGAGCAAGTGACTGGATTCATGAACAATAATACCAAGAAAACCTAGGTAAACTTGTGCGTTCATGCCGTAGTAAGTTGCGAGCCGTTGTTTGGTATTTCGATTGATGATGGTTAGCGCCCAACTGAATAGTAGCGGTAAAGCTAATCCGTAAAAGAAGACGGTCAGCAGACTGATCAAAATCTGCTGACCTAACGTACTAAATGACATGAAGTTATTCCTATTCTTCCTCTAAGTCTGTAAACGTACCATGGACAAGTTCAGCAACAGCTGTGGCATCTACTTTAACGGAGCGGCCGATTTTGCCAGATGATACGACAATGTCGCCCTGTTGTTGTGCCACGTTGTCGAAATAAATGGGGTACTGGTATTTTTCCCAAATGCCGATTGGCGTATTGGCACCGTGTTCGTAGCCGGTCGTTTTCAGCAGATCTTTGAGCGGCACCATACCAACTTTTTTATTACCAGACGCGGCCGCTAATTTTTTGTAGCTGAGGTGTGTATCTAGTGGCACCACGCCGACCAGCGGACCCGTGACATTTCCAGTGAGAACCAGGGTTTTATAAATGTTATGCTCATCGTAATCGTCATGATCAACATCGAGTTGAGCGACATCACCAGCTTGATGGGTCGCAAACTCAATTTGTTGGTAAGGAATCTTTGCTTTATCAAGGATCTTTTCAACGAGTGTTTTCTGAATTCTTTTTTTCTTAGCCATTCAATGAACCTCCGAGAGATTTAAAATTGGTACGAACCTAAAACACAATTGGCCGGACCAATATTTTTCTGGTATACTCTTATTAATCAGTATACAAGAGAAAGGAACTTTGCGTCGAGATGGCGGACTTAGTTTATAAAAATGTAATGCAGGACTTAAAACGTCGCATTAATGATAATCAGTTTCCAGATAAACGGCTGCCTGACGAGCGGAGCCTAAGTGAATCTTACGAGGTGAGCCGATCATCCGTCAAACGGGCACTTAACGTTCTGGCGCAACAGGGAATTATTTTCAAAAAGCGCGGGTCCGGCACGTTTGTGAACCCATTGTACATTAAAAATCAGGCGGTTTTTAGTTACGAAGGGCGTAATCTTGGGGTGACGGACTCAATGCGCGTTGATGGCAAGAAGCCGGGAATTAAGTTGCTCGACTTTCAAGTTATTCCGGCGACGCCAGAGTTGCAACAGGATTTATTCTTGAATGCAGATGATTTTGTGTATCAGATTAAACGCCTGCGGTTACTTGATCGACAGCCGATAATGATTGAAACTGGGTTTATTCCAATTAAGATCATGCCCGAGTTGTCGACGACCGTTGTATCTGGCTCGATCTTTAATTATCTGGAAGATATTAAACATGTGTCAGTGACTAAGTCGTTTATGACGGTAGGTGCTGAACCATCCGACGATAAGGATCAGGAGTTGCTGTCATTAAAACCAACTGAGCCAGTTGGTGTAATGAGTGGAATTTTCTTCCTGGATGATGGGACACCGTTTGAAGTGTCAAACATGCGGATTCACTACAAATACATGAAGTACAATAACTTCGTGGATCTAGATGCGGACTAAACTGAATAGAACATATTAAAAAACACTAAGAATATCAACTTCTCAGTGTTTTTTAGGTTCATTTTAAGGCTTTATTTGTTAGCATTGGGTCGGATTAGCAAAGGACTAATCCCGATAAGGGCGCGCTTTTGCTATGGAAATAAAGGTGAACTAACCAATGGAAACATTCGATCTTGGTAATTGGGTCGTACCAATTTTCTAAAAGGTTGACTTTTATTTAAAAGCGTCTATTATAGTAACTGTAAATTGACCGGTAAAAAAGTCGGTGGATTTCACAGCAAATTTCGTGTTATTAAAAATTATCTCGAAGGAGTGTAAATATTCATGGCAGTTGATTACGACTCACAAGAATACTTAGACAAAGTTGACGCTTACTGGCGTGCGGCTAACTACCTTTCAGTTGGTCAGTTGTTCTTAAAGGACAACCCATTATTGAAGGGTGACTTGACGGCAGAAGACGTTAAAGTTAAGCCAATCGGTCACTGGGGCACAATCGTTCCACAAAACTTCATTTACGCACATTTAAACCGTGCCATCTTGAAGTATGACTTGAACATGTTCTATATCGAAGGTTCAGGTCACGGTGGTCAAGTTATGGTTTCAAACGCTTACCTTGACGGTTCATACACTGAACGTTACCCACGTATCACACGTGACGAACAAGGTATGCAACGCTTGTTCAAGCAATTTTCATTCCCAGGTGGGGTTGCTTCACATGCTGCTCCTGAAACACCAGGTTCTATCCACGAAGGTGGGGAACTTGGTTACTCTCTTTCACACGGTGTTGGTGCTATCTTAGATAACCCTGACGTTATTGCTGCTGTTGAAATTGGTGACGGGGAATCAGAAACTGGCCCATTGGCTGCTTCATGGTTCTCAAGCAAGTTCATCAACCCAATCCACGACGGTGCTGTATTACCAATTATTCAAGTTAACGGGTTTAAGATTTCTAACCCAACCATCCTTTCACGGATGAGCGATGCTGACTTGACTAAGTACTATCAAGGTATGGGCTGGAACCCTCGTTTCGTTGAAACTGATGGTTCAGACCACAAGAAGGCTCACCAAGACATGGCTAAGGCCATCGATGCATCTGTTGAAGAAATCAAGGCCATTCAAAAGAATGCCCGTGACAACAACGACGATTCATTGCCAGTATGGCCATTGATCGTGCTTCGTGCACCTAAAGGCTGGACTGGTCCTAAGAAGGACTTGAACGGCGACCCAATTGAAAACTCATTCCGTGCTCACCAGGTTCCAATTCCGGTGGACGCAAACCACATGGAACACAAAGACATGTTGGTTGACTGGATGAAGTCATACAAGCCTGAAGAATTATTCAACGAAGATGGTACTCCTAAAGAAGTATTGTCAGAAGTTGAACCTAAGGGTGACAAGCGGATGGCTATGAACCCTATCACTAACGGTGGGATTCACCCAGAACCATTGAAGATGGACGATGTTCGTAAGTTTGCCGTTCCTGAAAGTGACTTGAAGGATAACTCCAAGCAACGGATGGACATGGAAGTTATGTCACACTTTGCTGGTGACATCATGAAGGAAAACCCAACGAGCTTCCGGATCACTGGTCCTGATGAAACTCAATCAAACCGTTTGTGGGGTCTATGGGATGCTTCCAAGCGTCAATGGATGGAAGACATTCACGAACCAAACGATGAAAACGTCGCACATTCTGGTCAAGTTATTGACTCACAATTGTCAGAACACCAAGCTGAAGGTTGGCTTGAAGGCTACGTTCTGACTGGTCGTCACGGTTTCTTCGCTTCATACGAATCATTCACACGTGTTATTGACTCAATGTTGACTCAACACTACAAGTGGTTACGTAAGGCGCAAGAACAAAACTGGCGTCATGATTACCCATCATTGAACATCATCAACACTTCCACTGTGTTCCAACAAGACCACAATGGTTACACTCACCAAGATCCTGGTATGATTGGTCATATGGCTGAAAAGGGTCACGAACTGGTTAACGAATACTTGCCAGCTGACGCTAACTCATTATTAGCTGTTATGAACAAAGCTTTGCAAAGTCGCGAAGTTATCAACTTGATTGTTGCTTCCAAGCACCCACGGACTCAATGGTTCTCCATTGACGAAGCTACGGAACTTGTTAACAACGGTTTGGGAATCATTCCTTGGGCTTCTAACGATGATGGTGCAGAACCAGATGTTGTCTTTGCAGCGGCTGGTACTGAACCAACGATGGAAAGCTTAGCTGCAATTACCTTATTGCATGACAGCTTCCCTGACTTGAAGATCCGCTTCATCAACGTTGTTGACCTATTGAAGTTACGTAAGAAGGGTGACGACCAAGACAACCGTGGTTTGACTGACGAAGAATTCGACAGTTACTTCACGACTGACAAGCCTGTTATCTTTGCTTTCCATGGCTTCGAAAACACATTGCGTGGTTTGGTTTACGACCGTCATAACCACAACATCCACTTCCACGGTTACCGTGAAAATGGGGACATCACTACACCATTTGACATGCGTGTCTTGAACGAATTGGACCGCTTCCACTTGGCTAAGGATGCCATCAACGCAACTAGCTTTGCTGAAAAAGCCGGCGAATTCAGTCAACACATGGACGACATGGTTGCTAAACACAACCAGTACATCCGTGATGAAGGTACTGATTTACCAGAAGTTAATGCATGGCAATGGAAAGACATTAAGTAGTCTCACTGCTTAATCTCTTCTCTGAAAATTAATAGGGTTCACACAGTCCGTTTGGATTGCGTGAACCCTATTTTTTTGTTTTCAATAGCAGAATGGTGGATGAATGACGTCTTCAGTTGCCAAAACTGAACTCCAGCTGTGGAACCGGTTCGAACCCCTGAGATGCGGGTTTCTCACCTCGCCGTGAAGCCGAAGGGGCACGTCTTCACGACAGTCCTGTGCAGTAAATTCGACTCAAACCGTCTCATTAACAGCACCCTCACGGCTTCTACTCAGTTTTGGCTCTCTTCGACTCATTTGACCACACTTTTGTTTTTGAACTTTATAAATTTGATTGAGTTTTAGCGTTTATAATCAAATCGCTAAATCAAAAGAACGCTTATTCGCAAAATTTCATGATTGCAAAACCACTGTATTAGCAAGATAATATAGCCACGCTGTCAAAACGCACAGGCAAAAGAGGAGGTAACATGGCGAAGACTGAGGAAGTTGAATTGACTAATATGGTGTTGGTATCAGATAACGAAACCAACCAGATTTTGGTTGAGGATCGCAAGAATCCTGATTGGCCTGGTTACACATTTCCGGGTGGTCATGTGAAGTCTGGAGAAAGTTTTGTTGATTCTGCCATTCGTGAAGTGAAGGAAGAAACAGGCTTGGACATTCATAATCCCATCTTTTGCGGGATTAAAGAATTTATGACTGAACATGGTCGTTATGTTGTCGCGTTATTCAGAACGGATTCGTATTCAGGCGAGTTACGGTCATCCGATGAAGGTAAGGTTTGCTGGATGCGCCGTGACGAAATGTTTGAACATGAGATTGCAGATGGCATGGATAAATTGCTTGATGTATTTGAAAAACGGAGTGTGTCTGAACTGACCTATTTAGAGAATCCGGATGGCGAATTCAAATGACTGAAGAGGCTGATGATCTGCTGTTTAGGCGTGACAAACGAACGTTTAATGTCCGTGCGAGTGGACTACTAGTTCGAGATGACAAGGCGTTGCTCCATTGTGATATTGATGACGATGGTCGGCCGTATTTCGCATTAGTTGGCGGCAAAGTTAAGTTTGGCGAGTCTTCTATTTCTGCGATAAAGCGGGAGTATCAGGAGGAACTGCATCTGGATGTGTTACCCACACGATTATTGTGGGTGATGGAGCATCAGTTTGGAACACCAGAAGACATCTGGCAACAGGTTAATTTCGTTCATTTACTCGACAGTCCACAATTAGCCAACTTACCAAACGAACGGTTTAGCGTCGGTCGTCACGCGTTTGAATGGATTAACTTACAGGACTTTCCGAACCTGCCAATTTATCCAGCAATCATTGGACAAGCGACAACATTGCCTACTGTTGTTCAATACGTCAACGATATTGACGACTAAAGTGATTGCTCGCTCGAAAAATGATGGCAAGTCGGGTATGATGAATGTACACAAATGGTTGTGAAAAAATTCTCTTCAACCAATAAAGATGAAGCGAGGCAGCGGGATGAAAACAGCTGTGATCACGGACAGCGCCAGTTACTTAGATCCTGAAGTAGCGAAGGCTGCTGGTATCCGAGTGGTGCCAATTACTGTAATTTTTGGCACCCAAACCTACTTAGAAAATGTTGATATTACCAGTGAACAGTTTTACAAACGAATGCGCGAAGAAAAGGCCATGCCGTCTACTGCCCAAGTGACGATGATGCAGATGCAGGAGCAGTTTGATGAACTGATCAAAGAAGGCTATGACCAAGTGATTTGTATTCACTTGTCGAGTGGCATTACGACGTTCCTACAAAACCTTGAAGCGTATGCACCAACTGTAAAAGGTATCAAAGTCTATCCGTTTGATTCACGGATGGCTAGTGAAGGTGAAGCTTGGTTGGCCTTATTAGCTGCCAAGATGGCTAAGGCTGGCAAAAACGCTGCCGAAATTTTGCCAGCGCTTGAACATTTGCGTGAAACGACGCACGTGTACTTTGTGGTGGACGATTTAAGTCACCTGCTCCGGACAGGTCGGATTACGAACAGTTCCGCTTTCGTGGGTAACTTATTGCGGATCAAACCGATTCTGACATTTGAAGATGCTAAAATCGTGGCCTTAACGAAGGAACGGACAGCCAAACGTGCCTTTCAGAAGGTTAAACGTGACTTTGAAGCTTCCTTGGGCGATGAAGATTATCCGGTGCGTGTCGGCGTGATTGACGGGAACAACCCCGACGCCAGTGCCACTTGGATGAGTGATTTAACCAGTGAAAACCTGAAAACGGACGGTGGCAAAGATCCTCAGTTTGAGGTTGCTCACATTGGGCCTTCCATCGGTGTGCATACCGGCGAAAAGGTCATGGGACTCGTCTGGGCCGAAGACTGGCAAACGCTCGGAGAAGAATAATAGAGTGATGCCGAAGCCCTCCGCGCCATCAATAAATTAAAAGACACAATATCAAAAGGGTCCCAAACATCATTAGCAAGTGCTAACGGTGTTTGGAACCCTTATTTGTGTCAATTTAGTTAGGATTGTTTTCTGATCTTTTGGACCTGACTAACTGGGATTGTCCGAGCCACACTGTGTTGATTGCTGGCGCTACTAGGAAAGCCCATTGTTTCGGCCACAACGTACAGGGGACGTTCGCGTGACTGATTGAACACGCGGCCGAGATACTGGCCCAGAATACCGATACTGAGCAGCAGTAGGCCACCTATCAGCAGGTCGACCACCAACAGGAGTGTCGTTCCGGTAAAACCGGTCCAGATAGCCGCGATTAAGGTAAGGACAGCGGCCATACATAGAACTCCGCCGGTCCAATTAGCAAACTTCAATGGCAGGTTTGAAAACGATGTGATGCCATCCATTGCCAGACGGACCATCTTGCGAAGGGGATATTTGGAGACGCCTTCGGTGCGTGGCTGGCGTTCGTATTCCACTGCGGTTTGTTTGAAACCAACCCAGCTGACCATGCCGCGAACGAAGGGTTCATCCTCATTCATTCGTTCAAGGACGTTGACCACTTTGCGATCCATCAAACGGAAGTCACCAGTGTCAACGGGAATATCGACGTTGGTGATGCTGTGTAGAATGTGATAGAAGGCTTTGGCGGAGGTTTTTTTGAACCAGGATTCACCATCACGCTGTTGTCGTTTGCCATACACCACATCTGCGCCTTGGTGCCAGGCTGACACCATGTCGGCAATGACAGCTGGTGGGTCCTGCAGGTCTGCGTCCATGACCACGACGGCCTGACCAGTAGCGTAGCGAATACCTGCAGTAATCGCTAGCTGGTGGCCAAAGTTACGGGAGAAACGGACAAGTCGCATCTCTGGATGGAAGGCGATTGCTTTACGAATTTTATCCGTTGTTGTGTCATTTGAACCGTCATCAACAAAGATAATTTCGTAGCGTTCGGGTTGTTGGGTGACAAACCCCTGAACGGTTCGAATCGTCTTCATAATGAGCGCTTCTTCGTTGAAAACAGGCATTACAATAGAAATTAGTTGATTTGAAGTATTCGTCATGGCTGTCATCCTCCTTAGTTCAGTTTGTATAGTGTGCCGCCATTACCACCCATGCCGCCAGCACCTGGTTGACCCTGTTTGGATGAACCAGTTTTGCTGGATGGTTTCTGCGACGGCTTAGTCATTTTCTTAGATGTGCCTGACGGTTTCTTGGTGCCAGCCTTTTTGGTGGCTGTTGGTTTTTGAGCACTGCCAGGTTTCTTCGTTCCCGATGGCTTCTTCATGCCAGAAGGTTTCGACCCGGAAGGCATTTGACCGCCAGGTTGGCCACCTTGTGTGCTGCTCGTTGGCTTAGTTGCCTTCTTGTTAGTACTACCATTACTGCTTGGTTTGCCTTCTGAGGTGCTTGTGGTGCCCATGGTGCCGGCACCGCCCATCATGGAACTAGCACTTGCACCGCCGTAAGTTTTGGCGCTTATCTTGGTACCGTGTTTCTTAACCCAGTTCACGATGCTGCCACTAGTGCTCTTACCGGCGACGTAGAAGTATTTGACCTGACCGGCTTTGACAAGCTGTTTAAACTTCGCAAGCGAGATAGCATTATCAGTACCGTTGAAACCACCAATCGTCATCACTGACTTACCGGTTTTGATAATATATGGCGCGGCCGTACCTGAATCCATTGTGGCAAACAGATATTTGGCGTTGCCGTTGTGTTTTTCGAGATACTTAATCAGTTTGGTATTCGCAGATTCGTTACCCATACCACCACTGTTACCACCGCCGCTGGTCAATAGATCTGGACCGGCTGTCGGAATAGCGGCGGATTCACCAGCAATAGTTGGCGTTAGTGACCAGAATCCAGGCGCCAGTGACAACAGAGTAATCGCAAACGTACTGGTAATAGCGACTTTGTGCCAGCTCGTGAATACGAAAGCAATCAACGCTGCTGTAATGACAGATCCGCCAGCAATGAGCCAGCTCAACCACGGATAGTAGCTATAAACGTACCATGCTTGCAGTGCCGCTGTGGCAAGTAATCCGATAGCAAAGAGATAACGTTGCCAAGGCTGACGACCTTCTTTGACGGATTTTACAAATGTGGCAATGCCAATTCCACCCAGAACAGCAAGCGGTGGTGCGAGCATAATCATGTAGTAGGGATGGAAGAAACTAGCGATACTGAAGAATCCGGCAACTGACACGAGCCAACCAGCCCAGTACCAGAGCTGTTGTTGATTCCGCGTTGTTTGCCACCAGCGTTTCTTACGGTCGGCTTCATACAAGTAAGCGCCAACTAAGCCAGTTAATGCCAGTGGGAAGAACCAACTGACCTGACCGCCAAGTGCTTGCTGGAACAAACGGAATGGGCCAGCGGTACCGATGTTGAAGGCACCGCCACCACCGCCGGCACCAGCACCGGTTCCTTGTTTGCCACCAGTCATGCCAGTTGGTGCGCCGCCTTTGGAACCACCTGGCATCTGACCACCAGACTTTTTACCCGTTGGCGCCACGCCTTTAGTGCCGTTCTTTGACCCTGATGGTGGGGTGCCCGTTTTGCCCTTAGTTCCCGTTGGCGCCTGGCCAGATTTACCTTTACTACTACTGCCCATGCCAGGAAAGCGACTACCGGTTCCGGTCGATTGACCGAGCAAACGTTGTGAACCGTTGTAACCAAAGGCTAAGTTTAAAACGGAGTTCGTTGATGAACTGCCAATGTAGGGCCGGTTACTCTTGCTGGTTGAGTCAACAGCGACTGGCCAAGCTAACGTGAAAACTGCTAGGGCAATAGTGGCCATCACCAGATGGACTATCTTTTTCTTCCAACCAACCGTGCTGGCAATCCAGTAGAAGAAATACATTGCAGGTAGTAGCATAAACGCCTGCAACATTTTGACGTTGAAGGCAACGCCGATTAACGCAAACGAAACGATTACAAGCCACGTTTTCCGTTTGGCAACAGCACGTTGTAGAAGAAAACCTGCGAGTAATAAGAAGAAGACTAACGTCGCATCCATGTTGTTGGTCCGTGAATCGGCCACCACAATTGGGGTAATCGTCATGAACAAGGCAGCCAAGTTACCTGCCAAACGCCCAAAGTAAGGTTTGACCATGGCGTAGATCAGACCGACCGAGCCAATTCCAAACAGGATGGACGGCAACACGACACTCCAGCCGTGAACGCCGAATATTTTGGCACTGATCGCCATGAACCAGAGGGCCACTGGCGGTTTATCCACCGTAATAAAACTAGCCGGATCAAAGCTGGCATACCAAAAGGCCTTCCAGCTCTTCGTCATGCTGACGATTGCGGCCGTATAAAAATCGTTGGCCTGACCGGCTTCCCAGATATTCCACCCGTAGAGTCCGGCAGCGAGGACAAGAATGGCGACTAACCACCAGTCCCATCGTTTAACAAACTTACGCATAAGGTCACTTCCTATCGTTTAGTTTCAAACAAGAATGCGTGATTAATAATTGCTTGAACATTGTTGATTACGATAGACCTGCTTGCATAAATATGACTTAAGCGAAACTAAAAGGGAGCTTAAAACGGGTATACCAATGCTATTGAATGTTAGTGGCTGATGTCGCATTGCTGCGCCAACGCTAGGGAGCTTAAAATGATTGCATAAATATAGTAGCTGACTGACGCTTGCGGTTGTCGACATTGAAACCCCGACATGGGACCGGTTCAAGCCCGCAGTTCACGGTCTTTCACCTCGCCGTCAAGCCTCGTAAAGAGTCTTTCCGACCCGTCCGTGACCTAAATTCGGAAGTCCGCCGAATTTAGGTCACTTTCATGTCTTGGTTTCAATGTCGACGCCCTTCAGCTCACATTGAGGTTAAATGGGAAAATGGGTAATTGATGTTTTCACCTCAAAATGTGGGTAAAAATGTTTATTACCCATAATGCTGATTATTATTCACTTTTGAAAAGTGGTATTGAAATTGTAGGGTGGTTAGATGCACCTGTTTTAAAGCCAGAGTATCTCATTTTGTTAAGGCAAATGCGCAGTTGTAAATTTAAAGTTAGATCGATTTGGCCAGAATCCGCGTAAGTCAAAAGAACTTGTAATCCAAGCATTACAAAACCTAATTCAATAACAAATTGCCAACGCGCAACTTACCTTTTATGAGTACAATCCGCTACTTGAATGCGAATATAAGAAGTTAAAAAAGCGGTAGATACCCTCAATCGAGAGTACCTACCGCTTTCTTAACTTCGTGATTTAATTATCTTACTTCTGGTTAACCTTAACAATCAGTACATCAACATCTGCGTTGCGGCTGACATAGTTGGTAACAGAACCAACCATCAACCGTTCAACAGCGTTCAAGCCGGTCGTGCCCATGACGATTAATTCACTACCATGGTCGTGAGGAAATTCACGCGAGATAACAGGCTTGGGATTACCAAAACGAACGTGGATGTCGACATCCTTAACGCCCGCTTTTTCAGCTTGTTGTTTCAAAGATTCCAAACGGTTTTGAACGTCTTCAACCAACCGGTAGATGACATCGCCGCTTACAGCGCCACCATAACTATCTGAGAATTGGTTAACCTCCAAAACGTTCAGGATGTCTAGGTGCGTATCGTTGCGTTTGGCAACCTCAATTGCCTTTTCCAGAACTGGTTCAGTTGCTTTTGAACCATCAACTGGGGCAAGAATATTTTTGTATTGCTGTAACATCGCTGTGTGCCACCTTTCTATCAATCAGGAACTCTGATGTTTTTGCCTTATGTTTATTATACCTTTTATCAGTCATAATGTAAGCGATTTACTAATTTATGATGTGCAAATGTAAACTTATTTGGTTACCAATAATTAACGTCGTGGCCAATGAAATTATAATAAATACGAATCGAAAAGTTTGTGAAATTATAAAACGAAAAGCCGTTAAATTAGCGATTGTTTCCGCTTTCAGAAAGTGCTAACATCAATGGTGAAAACGTGATTTGCCTATGTATCAGGAGTTGAAAACTGCTATACCGGGTGAACCATAATTATAAAAAATGCTTAGGGGGATTTAACGTTATGTACTATGTTTCGATGAAGTCACACAACATTGGCGAGAACTTAGCCACCGAGCAATATTTGATGAACAACAAAAAGTTTGATGAACCGTTATTACTTTTCTATTACGAGGAACCATGTATCATCGTTGGACGTAATCAAAACACTCAAGAAGAAATTAACCAGAAGTATGTTCAAGAGCACAACATTCGGGTAACCCGTCGTCTGTCCGGTGGTGGTGCTGTTTATCAAGATCTTGGAAACCTATGTTTCAGTTTCGTGGTGGACTCAAACAGTGAAGAATTTGGCGATTTCAAATCTTTCACAAAACCAATTGTAGACGCGTTACACAAGATGGGTGCGACAACCGCTGAAGTTTCTGGTCGTAACGACATTCTCGTTGATGGCAAAAAGTTTTCTGGGAACGCTATGTACACCCGTAATGGGAAGACATTCTCACACGGCACGTTAATGCTTAACGTGGATCTTGATGTTGTGACGCATGCGCTCAATGTACCAGAAGATAAAATTGCTTCGAAGGGGATCAAGTCCGTTCGCTCACGGGTTACTAACCTGCGTCCTTACTTGGATAAAGAGTATCAAGATATTGATGTCCCAACGTTCCGTGATATTTTATTGAAAGAATTGTTTAACGTTGACGACCTCGCTGACATCAAGGACCGTGAAGTCCAGGTTACTGATGACGATCAGAAAGAAATCGACAAGTTGTACGAACAATATTACAATAATTGGGACTGGGTTTACGGTAAGTCACCAGAATTTACGGTAAAGAAGCGTCAGCACTTTGATTACGGGACGATTGATGCACGTTTGAACGTTGATGACGGTAAGATCAACAACATCAAGTTCTACGGGGATTTCTTCGGACCAGAGGATGTTTCTGCACTGGCTGACAAACTGACGGGCGTGAAGTATGACCGTGACGATTTAGCATCTGCTTTGGCAGACGTGGACCTGGCAAAATACTTCGTCGGCATTTCGAAAGAACAATTGGTCGATTTGTTGGCATAGAAAGGTTTTTGTCTAGATGAGAGATGTACGTGTCGTCAGCTTGACGATTGCTTCCTGGATTTTCTACACGATCGTGAATGCGGGGGTCTACTTTGGCTTTGGCAAGAGTGCGAGCCAGCAGTGGCCACATTTTCTGGCAAACGAAGGCATCATGTTAGTCTTTGTCGCTATCCCTGTCATTATGTTTGCGCTTAACTGGCGGTTTTCAGTATATCCGCAGTCTTTCGTTCTGATTATTTTGACAGCTGTGCTACTCTTAGCGGTGGTGCAGACGTTTACGGGCCACGGGGTGGTTTTCATAAACGTAATGATCGATCTGTTTGCGGTGATTGGTTTAATTACCAACTTCGAAGCCTTTGTGGCGGGCGCACGATTCCGTCGCAACTACGAGGAAAACAACCGTATTTGGGTCGAGCGCAAGGCAAATAAACAAGCGAACGGGAGAAAATAACCATGGAAGAAAAAGTTGCCGATTTTTTACAGGCATTGCAAGATGAAACGTATGTGGCAACCTCATCCACAACCACGTTTGACAAACTGAATGATGATCCAGAAGGCGTCATGGCTGACAGCATTGCCTTTGCACAGAAACAACTCGCAGCTGGTAAGTTAATTCAAACACGGGTTGATATCACCGGCTTTCACGATGTTGAAATGAATGTTCGTTTAGAAAGCTCATTGATCAATTTGCCGTTTGCTTATGCGAATGAGATTGATAAAATGCTTGATCCTGACGACGAACGTGAAGTCAACCTGTACATGATTTTCGACTCGCCAGCGATCAATGTGTCCAAGATGCGGATTGATATGGCCAGTTCTGTTCAGGCATTTTTAGACGATCCGGATTCCGTGAGTGCCAAAATTACTGACTGGCTTCGCGAACAGATTGAAAAGCTGGAAACAGCTGATGCTGAAAAAGAAGCCGAGGATTAGTTTTCACAATTAAATAAGGGTTTCAATTGCGGCGAGTATTAGTGAAAAGTGGTCTTTCACTGATACTCGCCGTTTACATAAGGTGGGTTTGAAAGATGATAACAGCTTTTTTAAAGGGTGATCCCAAGACGGCTGAGGGAATGGCCGCATACATGAAGAACAAGTTTCCGTTTGCTGGTGTTAAGTCACCGGAGCGTAGGAAACAGGAACATACGCTGCTGGTTGATAGTAAGCAGTTAACGTTGCCAGAATTGAGACGGCAGTTTGCGACACTATACGCGCTACCAGAGCGTGAGTATCAATACGTCGCCGTTGATATGATGCAACATAACGTCACTCGGCTGACACGGGATGATCTAGCATGGCTGAGTGACTACATTACGGTCAAACCTTGGTGGGATAGTGTCGACGCTATTCGTGGCGTAATTGGTCGCGTTGTCAAACGTCATCCAGACTGGTTAGCAGAAGTTGGTTCATGGTATAAAGAAAAGCCCGACTTCTGGCAACGCCGGGTGGGCATTACCTTGCAGTTAGGCTTTAAAACGTTAACGAATGAGACATATTTACGTGAGATGATGCTGGCTGATTTAGCGACCGACGAATTTTTTATCCAAAAGGCGATTGGCTGGTCGTTACGTGATTACAGTAAGACTAATCCGGATTGGGTGCGTCAATTTATAATTGACCATCAATCCAAGATGAGTTCGTTGGCCGTCCGTGAGGGCAGTAAATACCTCAATTAAGGTCGCGAATCGCATCAATCCATTCACGCACAAACCGAACGGCTTCGTGAAGGATAATTGGCAGCAACGCAATACCAATGCAGATAAACGTAAAGTAGTTTTTGACAAACTGTGTTTTGCCAAAGAAAAATCCCGCTAGTGTGGCGATCAAGATCCAAGCCACGACGCCAATTGTGTTAAATAGATGAAATTGGCGTTGATCCATCTTGGTTTCACCGGCAATGAGTGGCATGAAAAGGCCGACGATAGGAACAAACCGTGCAATGATTAGGAAGCTACCACCGTACTTCTCAAAGTAGACCTCGGATTGAGACAGTCGCTTCATGGTTTTACTTTGCGATTTACCCTCATCACGTTTTTGTTGAATATGGGCATCGGCCCGTGCTTTCATGCGGATACCGGTGCGGTATTTAATGGTCGAACCGACCAGTGTCATCACCACGAAACCAATCAACAAGAGGTAGATGTTGAGCACCGAAGACCGGTTCGCAGAAATTGCTCCGGCGACAAACAGCAGCGACTGCGCTGGTAAGAACGAGAATAACAGGTAGGCACTTTCTAAAAAGAGGACAGCAAATAGCACCACATAGCCCCAGTAATTAAATTGGTTGGTCCACGGCACTAAAAAGGCTAGTGGGTGGAAAATAAATTCAAGTACCCACGCCAGGCGGGTGGAAGTCAGGAAGTTTGTCATAGTAGTCTTACTATACTTGCAAACGACTAGAATGCCAAGCAAAGAGGGTACGTCATGGGCAAACTTTGTTGGACATCTTGCTAAACGGAGGTGTTATAATAACGAAGTAAAAGGATGCCACTGGTGATGGCATCCTACCGATCCGCAAAAGCGGTGGTGTGTTGCGTTAACGAGCACTCGTCAACTTCCCAAAATATACGACGACTGACCATTTTTTTACGTTAACAGCAGGCCATAATGACTGCTATTAACTGAACGATTAGTTGAATGTTTTCTGTCACATGAATCATCCAATTGTACTGACTCTTTTTAGGATGAACATGTTATAATGAAAACGTAAAAAGGATGCCACTAGTGATGGCATCCTACCGATCCGCAAAAGCGGTGGCGCTAGATGATCAGCGAGCAATCGTCAGCTTTCCAAAGTTTACGACGACTGCTCGTTTTTTACGTTAACAGCAATCCATAATGACCGCTATTAACTGAACGACCAGTGCGAGAAGGCCCACAACGAACATGGCAAACTCCAACACTAGCTGCAGTGCATCCTTTACGGACACGAGGTAACTCCTTTCCATCAGATTCTGCGGCAATACGGTAAAAAATTCTTACCCCATTAGCACCATCTTCTTTCAGACGTATAAATACGCCAGAGTCACCACCGTCTTCACTTCTCGGTAACAAAAATTATAGCAAACCAAGCGACACGGTTCCCTCGATTTAGATGAGGTTTCCATGCCGTTTTCATGAGAAAGTCAGTAAGATGATAGTATCTATAAATGCTGTTATATCAATCAATTGAACGATTTGTTTTTACATGAATCATCCAATTGTACTGACTCTTTTTAGGATGAACATGTTATAATAACAACGTAAAAGGGATGCCACTTGCGATGGCATCCCTACCGATCCGCAAAAGCGGTGGTGTGAACGATAAACGAGCAATCGTCAACTGTCCAAAGTTTACGACGACTGCTCGTTTTTTACGTTAACAGCAGGCCATAATGACCGCTATTAACTGAACGACCAGTGCGAGGAGGGCCACAACGAACATGGCAAACTCCAACACTAGCTGCAGTGCATCCTTTACGGACACGAGGCAATCTCCTTTCAGCAGATTCTACGGCAATACGGTAAAAAATCTTTACCCCATTGGCACCATCTTCTTTCGGACAAAAAGATCACCACCGTCTTCACTTCTCGGTAACAAAAATTATAGCAAACCGAACGAGACGGTTCCCTCGATTTAGATGAGGTTTCTATGCCGTTTTCATGAGAAAATCAGTAAGATGATAGCTTCTATAAATGCTGTTATATCAGTCAATTGAACGATTTATTTTTACATGAATCATTGAATTTAACCGATTCTTTTTAGGATGAACATGTTATAATGACAACGTAAAAAGGATGCCACTAGAGATGGCATCCTACCGATCCGCAAAAGCGGTGGTGTGTTGCGTTAACGAGCACTCGTCAACTGTCCAAAGTTTACGACGACTGCTCGTTTTTTACGTTAACAGCAGGCCATAATGACTGCCGGTCGGCGCAACGGCATGCTACTCGCTCAATGAGCCAGCCTAAATCCACACAGATACTAAATATGTACTTTCAGCCCATAAAATTCTGACTTCTGCGCCTCCCGCATTTGCATTCATCTCAATAAGATGTTAGTGTATTTACATGCGATGAGTCGAGATCAGCCAGACGGCAGTAATGTCGTTCCTCTGCGGAGGCTAGTGGCTATCGAAGCCGGGGGCACGTTTTTCCTTCGTATAAGGAGTGCTTGATCGTTCGTGTTGTGGAACACGGCGGCCCACCCACCGACTACTAATCGGGTGCCGGTACTCAGTTCTTCGTGATTGAAGAACCCCTCAAGTCTGGGAGGTATACCAGACACGCCAAACTAACTTCTATCATTTATGATAGAAGCTTTTTTTTGCCCATTTTGTTGAGTGCTTGAGTTAAGCATTCAAAATGGATGAAGTTGGCGAGTATGCTACACTAATATGTAAGGAGTGCGACCTGAGCACAAGTAATCGCTAAGCCGCACACAGAGGAGGGCACACATGGAATTAAGCACATTGCATCACATCGCAATCGTCGTTTCAAACTACACGAAGGCCAAGGATTTTTACATCACGAAGCTTGGTTTTCAGATGGTCAGTGAATATGACCGTCCAATTAAACATGATACCGTGATCATGCTTTGTGCTGGCAACGTTCAGTTGGAACTCTTTGTGCGTCCAAACAGTCCGGCACGGTTAACGTATCCAGAGGCGCTTGGTTTACGCCACATTGCCTTTATGGTGAAAGATGTGTCGCAAACAGTGATTGAGTTAGCTGAACTGGGTGTGAAGTCTGAACCAATTCGCCATGACGAGTTCACTGGGAAGGCAATGACGTTTATTCACGACCCTGATGGGCAGCCAATTGAGTTGCATGAGTAATTGCCAATGGTTCGTGAACCATCTTGGTGTGTGGTGTGTGGTTGAATAAGAACACATCGCCCACAGCGTGAAAACCAAATTTTGTATATAACCCCTGAACCTGTTCTTGGGCTTCAATTTCGACGGGTAGATCGCTGAAGTGACCATTCAATACTTGCATGATCTGTTCGAGTAGCAACCGTCCATAACCTTGTCCACGAACATCAGGAATCGACAGCACGCGGCCAAACGTCACGTGCTTTTCTTCTGTGAAAATTCGTGCGTATGCAACAAGACGCCCATTTTCGTAATCCATTAAATGTAGTGCTGTTTTGTCATGCTCATCGACTTCTTGATAAATCCGGTTTTGATCGACCACAAAGGTCTGGATTCGTGCATAGAAGATGTCGTATAATTCATTTGGAGTTAATTTGGAGAACCGTTTTAATTGCCACATAGTGTTACTTCTTTCGTTATTAATGGCATTTAGTATAGTTTTATTTTATTGCAAATGCAACAAGGAGTTTGAAATGATTGATGAATTAAGACAAATCGGTACCTTTTCACGGCGTGCTACGGCGAGTGCCAATCACGAATTCGCATCTCAAGGACTGAACAATAATCGTTTTCAATATCTACTGCGGATTTGTGAACGGCCCGGGCTCTTTTTTGATGCTTTGGCAGCTGATATGGCAGTGGACCGCACGACAAGTTTTCGAGCCGTTCAAAAGTTGATTGCGGAAGGTTACGTCGAGAAACGGCCGGACGCGGTTAACAAAAAAGTTCGGCGGTTATTTCCAACAGAGAAGGCCACGGCACTATATCCAACCATTCATCAATTTGAGGCAGGGGTAGCTGACCGGACAATCGGGTCGTTAACTCCCGGGGAGCAGCAACTATTAGCGGAGCTACTGACTAAAATTAATGCACAACTTTAGATTTTTAGAACCAAATATAAACTAAACGAACGGCGTTACGATTTTGCATTCCTGATATGCAAAATCGTAACGCCGTTTTATCTATCATTAAATTAGCTTACATAAATCAAACTCTACTATAGGAAGCTACCAGTCACCAGTAATATGATGTTCACGCATTAGCTGACTCATAATATTTAAAGCAACCTGATTGCCGGCAAAGTGTGCAAACGACCAACCCTGAATGAGATATTGACGGGCTTCTTTATCGTCCCATCCCTTTGTGTAGGCTATGTTTTCACCTAGAGTAAAATTCAGGGTTTCCATAAACAAGACGGTTTGATGGTCTCGAGCCAGTGCTAAGGCTTGGTGACCGTAACTATTACTCTTATCAAACTGACGTTGTTTTGACCAAAAGTTCGTCAGGTTATCCAGCATAAATAATGTCCAGTAAAGGTATTTCTCTGTGTCTATTCCGTCGAGTAGAGATGCCACTTGATCAAAATAATAAGCAGCCTGCTTTGGCTGTTCTTTAGAAAGATAGGCAGTACCGAGCTGACATACAGCTAGCAATGCATAAATGCTCTGCCTTTTATCTGTGATCTCATCCAAGATTCGATTAAAGTCAAAAATACTAGTGTCAAAGTCATGTGTTAACCACATTGTGGCGTTGATTTTCAAAAAACTATAGTGAAATTTGTCTTCATTAGTAAAGAACGACTCACGGTCGATCTTATTGAGCAGGTCTGCCGTACCTTGATAATCAAATACTTCTGTTAGCTGATCGGCCTGCGTTAATAGCTGTTCTGGTGTCTGCTCGTCTTCAATCATAATGTCGTCCATGGACAGATGTAATCGGTGAACGAGCTTTGTCATAATTTCACTGTTGGGAGCGACACTGTCATTTTCAAGTTTACTAATTGTTGCTTGAGTTGTAATTCCCTTTGCCAGCCCAGCTTGAGACAAGTGCTGACGTTTGCGTGCATCACGCATAATACTGCCGTTAATCAAGCAGACTACCTCTCTTCTACAAAAACTAATTATCAAAAGAATACCATAATCTAGGCCACCTGATGAGGATAAAAGGTGTTTCACTATTACAAATTGAAGTGGATAAACATTTTGAGTTCATTTTAGCGAAATAACGCAACGGAAGTCCGCTGTGCCTATTGTTTTCGTTTCCAAAAAGAATTATGGTTAATTTAATAATGCTATACTTAATTATTCTGATGGTAATTTATTTTGGTGAACTACAAACAAAGAGGTCATTCCAATGATTAAAGCTGAAAACAAACGACTCAATATCACCATTACGCCAACTGAATGGGCGCAGATTGAAGAACTCAAAACGACGCACAAATTGTCGCTCACGAAGTT
Source organism: Furfurilactobacillus milii (assembly GCF_009863985.1). Taxonomy (GTDB): domain Bacteria; phylum Bacillota; class Bacilli; order Lactobacillales; family Lactobacillaceae; genus Furfurilactobacillus; species Furfurilactobacillus milii_A. The sequence continues at coordinate 57,841 of NZ_WEZT01000019.1, forward strand.
GGTTGCGCAACTCATTGACAATGCGGCAAGCTCAACCTCGGATACAGAACGTCATAGTGAAGCAATAAAATAAGCAGTTTTGACGGCAGGAGAGAAATATGAAACAAAGTAAATTTTTGCACATGAGCGAAGTGTCTCACCATAAGATGTATAAAGCCGGCAAAGTTTGGTTATTTGCGGCTATTGTTGGGTTGAGTCTTGGCACGGCTACAACTGTGTCACAAACAAGCATTGTGACAGCTGAAACAACCGCTGCTACATCTAGTTCAGGCGAAACTTCATCGACTAACCAAACGAGTGCAGCATTGGCGAGTTCCTCGACGGCTTCGAACAGCAATCAATCCGCTGCTTCGGCTAGTTCATCAACGGCGCCAAGTAAAGTGACGTCCACTGCTACTAGTTCAACGGCACAATCGGACACCAGCACAGCGGTCAAGACTGTCAAAAATGAAACCGCTGACAATTCAATGACGAGTGCCAATTCTGCATCGAAGTCTGACACAGCCACTGCTGTTGACTCAACGACTGATTCCATCTCAACCTCTGGCGAAACAAAGTCGGTGACCGCAAGTAGCGTTCAACCAGTTAGTCAACAACCGAGTGCAGTCAAGTCCGATGCCATGTCACTGATGTCTGCTTCATCGACAGTGGCTAAAGCTGCGCCTAAAACGTCAGACGTTTCATCAGCAACCCCACAATCAGAGACCGTTCAAAGTAACGTACAGGCAAGTCAAACAACCGTATCAACGAATTCTGCACAAACAAAAAAGACTGATTCAACCAGCATGTCGGCTAGTCAATCAGTCACACAACTATCTGCTGTTACACCCGCCAGTGTCACAACCAAAGCAACTTCAATCGCCAACCAAGCCTTAACGGTTGTACCAGCCGTTAAGGCACTACAAACGTTGGGGCAGATTGATCCAACTAAGTTTGTTAAAGGCACAAAAGTCAGCATCTCTACTGATGGTACGCTGATTGTTGATTTGCCTGCGGGGGTTTCTGGCGATGATATTCAACAAGCTAAGAACAGTATTAAGAACCTGAATATAAGCAGGGCTGAACTCACGGTGAATGATGATGTAATTTCAGATCTCTTCAATTCTGTTGATTATAAAATTGGGGAAAATACTGCTCTGACAGGATTGAAAGCCGTTCTATTCAATGCCTCTGAAGGCAATTATGATATCAAGGAATGGATGGGTGATGTCGATGTATCGACTTTGAAATTTGATACATCGAGTCGAAATTCAGACGGAACACTTGATAGCGTAGCTGATAAGAATGCCAAAAGTGTTATCAGCGTATGGGTTGATGCCCAACTACAGAAAGTAAATTTTAGTACACTTTCTAAATCTGATCCGTATACCGGGGTAGCCGAATTAGGAATTGATGGAAATCCAATTCCCGATTCTAGTTCAATTGCGCAACAAGAAGGTTTCACTGACACGATTAAGGCGTATTTAAGAGCACAGTTGACTGCTGAGGCCTATTATTTGTGGCTATTAGAGGATACCGAAAATACATCCAATAGTGAATTTTACGGTGCCCAAGGCAAGTTCGACGGTTTTAGCAAGCTGAGAACACAGATGTTAACTGCTGAAAATGTTCAAGATTTATCTAGTATGCAGTTGAGTGCTTATTATGCAGGGTTCGAAGGTACGATTAATTGGATTTCTGGTGATTCAACTGCTAGTTCGACATTAGACTCAATATTGGCACTTCAGGGCGTTGGATATAGTTCTTCTTTGTTATCTGGAGTCGGCAATACGTTTGGCGATTTAACGATGGCCACTTTTACTTGGTCGCCTGATGCACCAACATTATTATTTTATACATTTCCGGTTGAGGCTAACCGATTAGTTGACTATGAAAAATCAAAAGTTTATTTTCCGTTTAATCAAAGTGATGCAGGTTCTGGGAAAACTATTAATAATTTAAACTCTCTTGAAAGGGCCTTATCAGAAAAGGGCATCCTTGATTATTATGATGATTGGAAAAATGTTGTAACAGAGGGATTTAAGGCAGCAACAAAGGATGCTCTTAGAGGAGATGAACATGCCTTAGTGTCGGCTAAGGTAACAGATATTAACAGTGTTTCTAATTATATCGGGAGCATCACGCCAGAATACTATAAAACTAGCAATGATTCAGCAAGCCGTGCTAACCTATTCAAATTTGCCTATATAGCGGCGAAAACTTATTTGAGTGGACACTTTAATGGAACATCAGAAAATAAAAATATTGGTAAAGGGAATACCTCTATAAATACAGCCCTTGATGCAAATGGACATTTAAAGGAAAATCCTGAACCAAGTTCTTTCCAAAATCCTTCACCACTTGATTTGGCTATTTATTCTGTGTTAACAGGTAAAAGTTTCATTTACTCAATTGAGAAGGGTAAGAATCCAATTGTTTCTGCGGCTTTTCAAGGAAATCAAACAACCGAAACTGAAGCTGACTGGATTGCCCCAGCTGCCGAAAATGATATGTATCAGATTGCTTGGAACACAGCCAATCAGGCAAAGATGGATTTCTTAAGTGATGTTCAATTACTGATTAACGAAGGCAAAACTGGCGATTTGTCTGAGGAGTCGAAGATTTTACCGACAGCCTCGAATCATGGAATGCTATCAGATACGCAGTATGCTTATTATGGCAAATTACAAGTTTAATCCGAACAAGCCCGGAATCTTTCAATGGCAGTCTGTTGATGATGTATTTTTAATGGTCGTTGATTAATTAGTTCAAGTG
>NZ_WEZT01000002.1:0-59787 GCF_009863985.1 Furfurilactobacillus milii
TAACCAGCGACCGCTTAAAATACTCGACTGGCAAACACCGTATCAGGTTATGCTGACAAATTTGTCCAAAAATTCGGATTAAATTTGCAATCTACCTTACTTATGGATTCCAGACGACTATACTTTGATTTCAACTGAATCGCATGAACGTAACGGCGAACCAATCACAATTGAGCGCTATCAAGAGCAGCCAACGTTTTTATTACATGGTGCACAGGTAACCACTATCTACGCAAACGATGGTCAGGACTTACAAAGTTACCACAACTATACACAGGCACCTGATCAGCCGTTGCCGGGCACCCAGGAAGCAGAGAAGTTGGCCGAAGATGTTTGGACCGACACAGATCCAGATTTTGCGCGCGGTCTGTCCTTGCTGGTTGTGGAAAATCAACAACGGTCCTATGTGGACGCTAATGGTGAGGAGCACCAGTTCCCAGTTTTGTGGGTCAAATTTGCTCATGAGAATGGGTCGTATAATTGGGTAACAGTTGCTGGTGGCAACAAGATTGTTGAAGTTGAGCGTAATTCCGAATGGGATTACTTTGGTGGTCGCCGTGCTACAGAAGAGTGGGACAACGATGACTGGGTTCAGGCTCGAAATGGCGAACGGCCACAGTTGGCTGCACCACATGCGCGAGCATAGATAGTTGTCAAAGTGCTTACTTTGAATCTTGGCTCTAGCGTGACGCAAAAACGACACAACGTGATCTTTTCACGCTGTGTCGTTTTTTTTAGTTATTTGGATTCTAGCAAATGTTAGAACGTTGCTGGAATGACCATGTTTTCCTGTTCGCTAAAATCTTGGTCTGGATACTTGCGCTTTAATGCGGCGACTAGCAGATGCTTGGCAATGTCACCATTCCGGGTCAGGATGGGACCGTGGAAGTAGGTGCCATAGACATTTTTGTAGTGGACGCCTTCAGTGCCATCCGCACCGTTGTTACCAGCACCTTCGGAAACAACTCCTAGTGGCGCCTCATCCTTACCGAGAAATGTCATTCCTTGATGATTTTCAAAACCGTGATAGACTTCGCCGGTTTGTTCATCTTTGATAATCGTATCACCGATAAAACGATGGTCATGCTGATTCTTCGTGTAGTGGGTCATAGACTTGGTTCCAGTAATGCGCTCACCATCCGCGCCAATATAATATTGACCCAGTAGTTGAAAGCCGCCACAGATAGCTAGGGTAGGGCCGCCGTCTTCGATAAAGTCGGTAATAGCTGCCGCCTTTGTTGGTAGGTCTTTAGCCACGATGGTTTGCTCGAAATCCTGTCCACCGCCGAAGAAAACAATATCAAAATCATTAGGATCAAATGGATCACCGAGACTGACCAATTTTGTCGTTACATCAGCGTCCATTTTTTTGGCGTAATACTGCATTGCTAAAATATTACCGACGTCACCATAGGTATTCATCAGATCGCCGTAAAGATGGGCGATTGTTAAATGATAGTTAGCCATTAAGCACCCATTCCTTCCTTTATCAAACCTTCACTGGCTAATTGTTTACGTAATTGTAGCACGGCCGTATAGGTTGCCAGTACATACACTTTTTTGGTTGGCAGTTCCTTGATCTTGGCAGTGACCTTAGTTAAGTCAGGTTCAATCATCGGTTGATCGATACCTGCCACCTTGAGTCGGAACGTAATGTCTTTATAGCGTTCGCCACCGGTCAAAAATGCTTTTATTTTGGGATTCTCGCCAGTACCAGCAGCACCAAGCTTTTCAAATTCACCATCCCAGATCCAACTAGTATCAATACCGTCAGCATAATTGGCATTGAGTAAGCCGACGAATGAGAAGTTCTCAGGTTCTGTTAAAATCATGTCGATAACCTGATTCACACCAACGGGATTCTTAATCAAAATCAAGGTGACGTCTTTATCGCCGACGTGGACGACCTCTTGGCGGCCAAAGACACGTTCATCACTGGTGAAAGCTTGGCGAATTTGAGCAGGTTCTACATTGAGAAAGCGACCAACGGCGTACGCGGCGAGCGCGTTATAGATATTGTATAAACCACCGATGCCAATCCTAAATGATTCGCCATCCAAATCAAACGTTGATGCAGTTGGTGTCATGGCACCTAATTTAGTAACCGCATAGTTAAGTTCTGGACGGTGGAAACCACAGTTAGGACAGAAGTAATCGCCTAAGTTACCATAAGTCATAAAATGATAGTGCAAAACGTGCTGACACTTTGGACACAAGATGCCATCCGTATTCGTCGGTGCCTTCATATCACCTTTTGGGAGGTGATTGAAGCCGTAGTAAATTTTGGGGTTAGGCAGATCAACTGAGTTAAAGAGTTGAGCGTCACCATTCGCAATGATAGTCGCTTCAGGTGCAAGCCGCACGCCATCGATAATTTTTTTGTACGTTGTGTAAATTTCACCATAACGATCCATTTGATCACGGAAGATGTTGGTGAACACAAACGCAATGGGCTTAATGTAGCGTGTTACTTTAATAACGTTTGCTTCATCCACTTCCAAGACAGCTAGTGGGCGTTGCCCCCGTGACCGTTTGGCGTGAAGAAATGTGCCGACAATACCTTGTTCCATATTTGAACCAGTGGGGTTTGTCAAAACGTGATTGTATTTTTCGCGTAAAACACGCACGGTTAGGGCAGTCGTCAGTGTCTTTCCGTTTGTTCCAGTGATCACGATGACATCATAATTTTGACCCAAATGTTTCAAGATTTCGGGGTCAATCCGGGTGGCTAGTTTGCCAGGTAATGATGAACCACCGTGCATAAATGTGTGTAAAAACCAGTATGATGTCTTGCCAACTGCTGTGGCAACCCCGCTTCGTAATGACATGAAAAGCTCCTTTAATCTGTAATTAACTTTAGCCAGTTTAGCACATCTCGTCTAAAACCCACTGCCCGATGCTCAGTTTTAATGAATTCACTAACTACTTAACTGTCGATCAGAGAAAGCAAGTTCAAACATGTTTGGCCGTCGTGCTGTTCAAGTATTGGTCCATTCGGTATAATGGAAAGCGATAAAATTTTTGACAGAGGAAGGCATCGCATGGCACAGTTATTTTTCCGGTTCGGGGCAATGAACTCAGGTAAGACGATTGAAATCTTAAAAGTTGCGCACAATTACGAGGAACAAGGCAAGTCCGTTATTATTATGACAAGTGCCGTGGATACTCGTGATGGTGAAGGTTACGTTTCGAGCCGAATTGGTTTGAAGCGTCCAGCTCACACCATTAAAGCAGATACTAACGTCTTCGAGGCCGTTAATGAAATTGATCCGGAAGCGTCTTGCGTGCTGGTTGATGAAGCTCAATTTTTACAAAAACATCACATCTTGGAGTTAACTAAGGTTGTGGATGAACTGCACATTCCGGTGATGACGTTTGGACTGAAAAATGATTTTCGCAACGAATTGTTCGAGGGATCAAAATACCTATTACTTTACGCTGACAAGATTGAAGAAATGAAAACGATTTGTTGGTTCTGTGCCAAAAAGGCAATCATGAATCTCCGTTTTCACGATAATAAACCCGTTTATGAGGGTGAACAGGTCCAGATTGGTGGAAATGAAAGTTATTATCCAGTGTGCCGTGAGCATTATTTTAACCCGCCTTTACAGAAGTAAACTGACAGAACGAGCGAAGTAGGAGACAGAAGTTATGGATGAAATGTTTAATAAACTGCAGGCCGTGTCGGACCGCTATGAGGAACTTAATGAACTCATGAGCGACCCTGAGGTCATTGCAGATTCAGATCGCTTTATGAAGCTGTCCAAAGAAGAGGGGAGCATTCGTGAAACGGTCGAAAAGTACCGTCGTTATCGCAAAGTGATGGATGAAATCAGCGATGATAATGATTTACTTCATGAAAAGCTTGATCCTGACATGGAAGAGCTGACTAAGGAAGAACTAAAAGAGTTGGAAGATGAAAAAGCCCAGTTGGAACAGGAAATTACTGTTTTGATGCTACCTAAGGATCCAAATGATGACAAGAACATCATCATGGAAATTCATGGAGCTGCCGGTGGTGATGAAGCCAGCTTATTTGCCGCGGACTTATTCAATATGTATTCTCGTTATGCTGAAAAGCAAGGCTGGCAAGTAGAAGTCATCGACGAAAATGCAACTGAAGTGGGTGGCTTTAAAGAAATTGTCCTGATGATTACGGGCGATAAGGTCTATTCCAAACTGAAGTTTGAAAATGGTGCACATCGGGTTCAACGGGTTCCGGTGACAGAATCTGCTGGTCGTGTGCATACCAGTACCGCGACTGTTGGTGTGATGCCAGAGTACGAAGATGTTGATATCGACTTAGACCCAAAGGACATCCGGACTGATGTGTTCCGTTCATCCGGTGCCGGTGGTCAGCACATTAACAAAACAAGTTCAGCCGTCCGGATGACGCATATTCCGACCGGTGTAGTTGTGTCAATGCAGGATCAACGGTCGCAGCAGCAAAACCGTGTCAAGGCGATGGAAATTCTGAAACAGCGTGTGTACGATTACTACGCTTCCCGTGAACAGAGCGAATACGACGAGCAACGTAAGAGCGCAGTGGGGACTGGGGACCGTTCGGAACGAATCCGGACGTACAACTTTCCTCAAAACCGGGTTACGGATCACCGAATCAATTTGACCTTGAACAAGTTGGATCGCGTGATGAACGGTGAGTTAGACGAAATTATTGATGCCTTGCTTTTAAATGAACAGGCTGAAAAGATGGATGAGTTAAATCGTGGATAAGCCAACTATTTTAGAAGCCCAGCAGTGGGCTTCTTCTTGTTTTGACCAACAGTTAAAAAATAATGACCCCAACTTATCGGCCAGTATTATGATGGATTTGTTTGATTGGTCGCGAACCCAGTTATTGATGCGTTTAAGAGATGCGCTGACAGCAGCTCAATGGGAAGCCTATCAGCAGGCCGTCCAACGGATTGCAAAGGGAGAGCCTGCTCAATATGTGATCGGCAAGGCTCAGTTTTACGGACACTCATTTATGGTGACACCTGCTGTATTGATTCCCCGGCAGGAAACTGAGGAACTTGTTGATTGGGTGCTGACTGATCATGATGATGTCGCTAAAAGCGTCTTGGATATTGGCACGGGTAGCGGCGCATTAGCCATCAGCATGGCATTAGCACGGCCGCACTGGCAGGTAATAGGCACAGACATCAGCGATTCTGCCATTCAGGTTGCCAAGCGAAACGCACAATCACTGCGAGCAAGCGTCGGTTGGCAGGTTGGTGATTTGTTTCAACCTGTGGAAGATAAAGTGTTTGACCTGATTGTTAGCAACCCACCATATATTAGTGAGGCTGAGCGACCTTTGATGGATCAAAATGTATTAGATTATGAACCCCATCAAGCGTTATTTGCGGATCACCAAGGTTTAGCAATTTACGAACGGATTGCACAACAACTGGCCGATCACTTAACAGACCAAGGCGTCGCGTACTTCGAGATTGGCTTTGCCCAAGGCAAGTCGGTCAAACATTTGTTTGAGACGGCTTTACCTGAAGCACAAGTGACATTGCGACAAGATATTACCGGTCATGATCGAATGATTCGTGTTCAACGGTGAACGCGAACTTTAGAACAGGAGGATGTAAGGGCATGGAAACGAAGCGTTTTTCAAACCATGAAATTGAAGCTGCTGCCGCGGCATTACGAGATGGGCAGTTGGTTGCATTTCCAACCGAGACTGTTTATGGGTTGGGGGCCGATGCGACAAATGAAACAGCAGTTAAGCAAGTGTATCAAGCAAAGGGGCGGCCAAGTGACAATCCGTTGATCGTTCATGTAGCCGACGTTGAAACGGTGACCGCATTAACAGAACCACTATCGGAGGTCGCTAAAAAATTAATGGCGGCTTTTTGGCCAGGTTCGTTGACAATGATTTTTAAATTGAAGCCAAATGTATTGTCCAAGGCCGTCACGGGTGGTTTGGACACAGCAGCATTTCGTTTTCCAGCTAACAAGACGACATTGGCGTTAATTAAAGCTTTAGGACGGCCAATGGTAGGTCCATCTGCCAACACGTCTGGTAAGCCAAGCCCGACCACGGCCGATCACGTGTTACATGATTTGAACGGCAAGATTGCGGGTGTCGTTGACGATGGTCCAACCAAGGTTGGCGTTGAATCAACGGTATTAGACATGTCAACCGATCAACCGGCCATTTTGCGGCCAGGAGCAGTCACACCTGAACAAATCGAAGCGGTAATTAAGCAAACTGTTGCGACAGAAGTCCACAAAGTTGGTGCTAAAGAAACACCGAAAGCGCCTGGAATGAAGTACAAACACTACGCACCGGCCGCCCAGGTTTACATCGTTAACGATGGTGACTGGCAGTCCGCATTAGACTGGGCTGGTCAGCAGCCTGTCCAAATAGGGTTGATGGCGACCAAAGAACGTTTGGCGGGATTGCAATTGCCAACGAACGTAGAAGTATTTGAACTTGGACAAAATGTGACGACCGCTAGTCATTTGCTATTTGCGGGATTGCGCCATTTTGACGATGAAGGTGAAATCAAAGATATCCTGGCCGAGGGTTTCCCGGCCAACGGACTTGGGCTGGCATACATGAACCGTTTAAAAAAGTCTGCTGGTAATGTTTTCTTCACGACGTCACAAATCTGATTGCGTGATAATTTCCGATTAGCGTAAAATGAAGATATGGTTTGAATAATTAAATACAATCAGATCACGTAGGGTTACTGAACCTGTCAAGGAGGAATTGCCGATGAGTTATCAAGACACAGATCCAGAATTATGGCAAGCAATCGCCAACGAGGGGAACCGTCAGCAGCATACCATTGAGTTGATCGCGTCTGAAAACATTGTTTCAGATGCCGTTCGGGCCGCACAAGGCTCCGTTTTAACCAACAAGTACGCTGAAGGTTACCCAGGTCACCGTTACTACGGTGGCTGTGAATATATTGATGTTGTGGAACAACTTGCAATTGACCGTGCCAAACAACTCTTTGGTGCTGAATACGCTAATGTGCAACCGCATTCTGGTTCGCAGGCAAACATGGCGGCTTACATGGCTCTCATTAAGCCAGGGGACGTTGTGATGGGGATGGCACTGGATGATGGCGGTCACTTAACTCATGGCTCTAAAGTTAACTTCAGCGGCAAAACATATACTTTCTATGGCTACCATGTCGATCCAGAGAGCCAACGGTTGGATTATGACGCCATTTTAAAACAGGCTCAGGAAGTTCATCCCAAATTAATCGTTGCGGGCGCTTCTGCTTACAGCCGTATCATTGACTTTAAGAAGTTTCGTGAAATTGCAGATGCAGTTGGTGCCAAGCTTATGGTTGATATGGCTCACATCGCTGGGTTAGTGGCAACTGGGTTACATCCAAGTCCAGTACCATATGCAGATGTTGTCACGACAACCACTCACAAAACACTTCGTGGGCCACGTGGTGGACTGATTTTGGCTAAGGCTGAATACGCGAAAAAGTTAAATTCAGCTGTCTTCCCGGGCACTCAGGGTGGTCCTTTGGAACACGTTATTGCTGGTAAAGCAGCTGCGCTGGGTGAAGACTTGCAACCTGCTTTTAAGGTTTACGGCGAACAGGTCATTAAGAATGCACAAGCGATGGCTAGCGTATTCAATGCGGATGATCAGGTTAAAATTTTGACCGGCGGTACGGATAATCACTTAATGACACTAGATCTGACCGGTACGTCATTAACTGGGGCAGCCTTACAGGATTTACTTGATGCTGTCGATATCACGACGAATAAGGAAGCGATTCCTAACGATCCCGCTGGTCCACGTGTTACTTCTGGATTACGTTTAGGCACGCCGGCGATTACTACTCGTGGCTTTGGTGAGACAGAGAGCAAACAGGTTGCAGAATTGATTCTATCAATCATTCACCATCCCGAAGATGCCACTGTGGCCCGTAATGTAGCAGTTAAGGTGCGTCAACTAACAGATGCGCATCCAATTAATGTGAATTAATCAAGAACTACGCTCGCGTTCAGAGCTAAAATCGACTAGAATTAGGTTCAGAAAATAAAAGGGAGTGTGGCATCCGATGGGGAAGTTTGAGGTTCTTGATCACCCGTTGATTCAACATAAATTAACGATAATTCGTAACCGGGATACAGGCACGAAGGTCTTCCGTGAAGTTGTGAACGAAATTTCAACACTTATGGCTTATGAGGTTTCACGCGATATGCCGTTGGAAGATGTCGAAGTAACAACGCCAATCGAAAAGACAGTAAAGAAGCAGTTGGCTGGTAAAAAGGTCGCTATTGTGCCAATTTTACGTGCAGGTTTAGGAATGGTCGACGGATTTTTGAACTTGATCCCTGCTGCTAAGGTTGGTCATATTGGGATGTATCGTGACGAAGAATCATTGCAGCCCGTTGAGTATTTTGTCAAAATGCCAGCTGACATTGATCAACGTCAGATTTTTGTTGTTGACCCAATGTTAGCTACTGGTGGCTCAGCAATTATGGCCATTGATGCACTTAAACAACGAGGTGCGCACAGCTTTAAATTTATGTGTTTAGTAGCAGCCCCAGAAGGTGTAAAAGCTTTACAAAAAGCTCATCCAGAAGTTGAAATTTACACGGCTGCATTGGATGAAAAGCTCAATGAAGATGGTTATATCATGCCTGGTTTAGGGGATGCCGGTGACCGTTTGTTTGGCACAAAGTAATTATTTGTTTTCTGATTTCAATATTTAGTGAGAAACCTAAAGCTTCCTGATGATCAGTTATCAGGGAGTTTTTTTATTTGCTCGCCCTTGGTGTACAGCTGACAACGTGTTCGGTAATCAAATAATCAAACTAGAAAAGATTTAGATACTAATCCACAGTGACTGAACTACAATAAGGTCACTTTCCAATTGTGCTGTCTTTATAATTCTTTCACAATCAGAAAAGTGTTCATTAATAAAAATTGTTAATGAAAGGAGAATAATGTAAATAATTTTCTCGAAGTTGTTGAGAACGGTTGCAAAACGCTAAAAACTTTGTCGGAGTAAGAATAATCAGACATTAGAGAATGCGAAATTCTTTTGCGATTGATTTTCAATGGTGGTATCATATTTCTGTATTTTGAACAGCAGGGGCTCGAATTTTATGGCTATTTTTACATAACTGTAACGAGCTGGTTCACAATATTGCAACACAACTAAGGTTACGGAAAGAGGTGATATTTAGTGGATTCCTTCCAATTTTTGGGGCTGACTTTTAACACCGCCAACATTATCTCGATTACAATTGCGTTTGCCATCGTGTTTTTTGTCGTTTTCTTCTTATCGAGAAGAATTACGATGAAGCCAACCGGTGGCCAAAATATTTTGGAGTGGATAATTGATTTCACCAACGGTATTGTTCGTGGTCAATTACCTGGACGTGATGGCGGTCAGCTTGGATTATTTGCGTTTACAGCGTTTCTTTTCGTTTTCTTCGCTAACCAGTTAGGTTTGTTCCTACAGGTTTCTGTGAACGGCGTTGATTATGTTCGTAGTCCAACTGCTAATCCAGTTGTGACGCTAACGATGGCTATGGTTACACTAGCGTTGGCTCACTACTTGGGTGTGGTTAAGTTCGGTTTTGGTGGTTATATTTCAAATTCTTATCTCAAACCATTTGCAGCATTACTACCAATTAACCTCGTCGAAGAATTCACGAACTTGTTAACGTTGGCTTTGCGGCTTTACGGTAACATCTTCGCTGGTGAGACGTTGTTGAAACTGATTGGCGGAATGGCCTTCTCACACGGTCTTCCAACGATTATTGTAGCGTTACCACTTGAGATTGTTTGGCAGGGATTCTCGGTATTTATCGGGGCAATCCAAGCCTATGTTTTTGTAACCTTAAGCACAGTATATATTTCTCGGAAAGTTACGGTAGAGGAATAAAAATTTCTTAGGAGGATTCAATATTATGGGAGCAATTGCTGCTGGAATTGCCGCTGGTGCGGCAGCTATCGGTGCCGGTGTCGGCGACGGGATGGTTATTTCTAAGACCTTGGATGGTATGGCACGTCAGCCAGAATTATCCGGTCAACTTCGTGGAACGATGTTCATTGGTGTTGGTTTAATTGAAGCTATGCCAATCATTTCTATCGTTATCGCCTTCTTAGTTATGAACAAGTAGTTTCAAGACTAAAGAAGTACTAATTCTGACAAGGGAGGTGCCAATAGATGTTTTCACCATTAGTTTTAGCGGCTGAAAAGGGTTTTGATTACGGCGATATGCTGTTTTATATGGTCGCATTTGTATTGTTAATGTGGTTAGTTAAGGTGTTTGCTTGGAAACCCGTTACGAAAATGATGAATGACCGGGCCACGAAAATTGCTAACGACATTGATTCTGCTGAAAAGTCACGCTCTGATGCAGAAAGTTTAGCAAGTCAACGTCGTGATGCACTTGCCAACTCACATCAAGAAGCCTCAACAATTGTTGCTGACGCTAAGGATGCGGGTAATCAACAACGTGACAAGATTATTAACCAAGCACAATCAGATGCCCAGAAGTTACGCGAGAACGCAACTTCTGATATTGAACAACAACGTCAAGACGCTCTTGTAAGCGCACGTAAAGACGTGGCTGATTTGTCTATTGAGATTGCTTCCAAGATCATTCACAAGCAATTAAATGCCGACGATCAAAAGGCATTGATTGATTCTTATATCGAAGGGTTGGGAAAAGATGACCAAACTCGCTAAATCGCAAGTTGCTCGTCGTTATGGTCGTGCTATGTTTGACGCGGCAAACGAAAAGCAGCAACTGGAACCGGTTTATGATGAGCTCATCCAAGTCCAAGGCGTTTTTCAATCCGTGCCTAATTTGGGAACGGTTTTGACAGGTGCTGGTTTACAGAACCCCGAGAAAGAAGCCCTCTTGAAGCCTTTGTTAAGCTCAACTAGTCCACTAGTTCATAACTTTTTACAAATGCTTTTCGACTACGGCCGGTTGGATGATACGGTCGCAATCATTGATGAGTTCAAACGGCTCTATGATGAACAAAACCAAACAGTTTATGCTGATGTAACTACTGCTGTAAGTCTCGATGAGACTCAAAAACAACGGTTGGCAGACAGCATTGCTAAGCGGGTCGGTGCTAAAACTGTACACGTTAATCAAATCGTTAATCCGGATATTATTGGTGGCGTTATCGTCAACAGTAATAACACTGTGATTGATGGTTCGATTCGTACCCGTCTGGCGCATATCCGTCAAAGTTTGACGCGATAAATTTTTAAACAAAGAGGTGAATTCCGCATGAGCATCAAAGCTGAAGAAATCAGCGCTCTGATTAAGCAACAACTTGAGAACTATCAAGAAGAGCTAACCGTTGAAGAAACGGGAACAGTAACCTACGTTGGTGACGGGGTTGCTCGTGCTCATGGTCTGGATAATGCATTAGCTGGCGAATTACTTGAATTCGATAACGGCGTGTATGGGATGGTCCAAAACCTTGAATCCGATGATGTCGGAATCGTTGTTTTGGGTGCTTACGATGGTATCCAAGAAGGTTCGTCCGTTAAACGGACTGGCCGGATTATGGAAGTACCAGTAGGTGATGCCCTTATTGGCCGTGTTGTTAACTCATTGGGTCAACCTATCGACGGCAAGGGTGAGATGAAAACAGATCACACGCGTCCCGTTGAATTTAAGGCCCCGGGTGTTATGCAACGGAAGTCCGTTAGTGAACCATTACAGACTGGGATCAAAGCGATTGATGCCTTGGTACCGATTGGTCGAGGTCAGCGTGAGTTGATCATTGGTGACCGGAAAACTGGTAAGACATCATTAGCTATTGATACAATTGTTAACCAAAAAGATCAGGACATGATCTGTGTCTACGTTGCTATTGGTCAAAAGGAATCAACTGTGCGTGCACAGGTTGAAACTTTACGTCAATTAGGCGCCATGGATTACACGATTGTCGTTTCAGCTGGTCCTTCTGAGCCAGCACCAATGTTGTACCTGGCTCCATATGCCGGCGCGGCAATGGGTGAAGAGTTTATGTACAATGGCAAGCATGTGTTAATCATCTATGATGACTTATCTAAGCAAGCCGTTGCCTATCGTGAACTTTCCTTGATTCTTCGTCGGCCACCAGGTCGTGAAGCTTATCCTGGGGATATTTTCTACACTCACTCACGGTTACTTGAACGTGCTGCGAAGTTAAGTGACGAAATGGGCGGTGGCTCAATGACTGCTTTGCCAATCATTGAAACCCAAGCCGGAGATGTTTCGGCTTATATTCCAACTAACGTTATTTCCATTACTGATGGGCAAATCTTCCTGAATTCAGATTCGTTCTATTCAGGTGTTCGTCCGGCTATCGATGCCGGGACTTCTGTTTCTCGTGTTGGTGGTGACGCGCAGGTTAAGGCCATGAAGAAAGTTGCTGGGACATTGCGTTTGGACCTATCTTCATACGCTGAACTGGCATCATTCGCACAGTTTGGTTCTGATTTGGATCAAGCGACCCAAGACCGCTTGAACCGTGGTCAACGGACGATTGAAGTGTTGAAACAACCACTACATCAACCACTTCCTGTTGAAAAACAAGTTGTGATTCTGTACGCCTTGACTCAAGGATACTTGGACAAGGTTGACGTGGCTGATATTGCACGGTTCCAGAGTGAATTGTTCGATAATTTTGACGCTAACCATGCAGACCTGTTGGACACCATTAAGACGACTGGTAACTTGCCCGCTGATGACGACATGAAGGCTGCAATTTCAGCATTTGCTGATTCTTTCCAACCAACGAAAGCTGCCGCCACTGACGGTACAAAGTAGGTTGAAAGGAAGGTGAGCAAATGCCTGCAGCATTGAACGAAGTTAAACGCCGCATTAGTTCGACGCAAAAGACGTCTCAGATTACGACGGCCATGCAAATGGTTTCAACGTCAAAACTGAGTCAAATTCAACGTCATACGAGTGGTTATCAAGTTTATGCATCAAAGGTTGAAAGTGTTGTGACTCACCTTGCTGCATCACATTTATTGGATTCGGGCAACGTTGACATGAGCTCGACCAGTAAAAACGATGATGTACCTGTTAGTGGTTTAATGACACAACGTCCTGTTAAGAAAACGGGATTGTTGGTCGTTACCTCTGACCGTGGACTGGTAGGAAGTTACAATAGCAACATTATCAAGTCGACTAATGACTTTATTAATGAACATGGCAAGACGCCTGATGATTATGTCATTATGGCTGTCGGTGGCATGGGTGCCGATTTCTTTAAGAAACGCGGCATGAATGTTGCTTATGAATACCGTGGTGTTAGCGATGTGCCGACCTTTGTTGAAGTTCGGGAAATCGTTAAAACTGTGACAGCTATGTACAATAACGAAGTTTTCGATGAACTGTACGTTTGTTACAGTCATTTTGTTAATCGACTAACGTCACGTTTTCGTTCGACACGCATGTTACCAATTACTGGTGACACGATTGAAGATACGAAACCTGATGGTGATGAAGTTGTTCAACCTAAGACTGCGCCGATCAGTATTACACCGGAATATGAATTGGAACCTTCTGCTGAGGAGATTTTACAAGTTGTATTGCCACAGTATGCTGAAAGCTTAGTTTATGGTGCGATTCTCGATGGTAAAACGTCAGAGCATGCCTCTAGTGCAACTGCAATGCAGACTGCTTCTGACAATGCCCATGACCTCATTGACAGCTTGAGTTTACAGTATAACCGTGCTCGTCAGAGTGCGATTACGACTGAAATCACTGAAATTACCGGTGGTCAAGCTGCCTTAGAGTAATTGGAAGCATCCATAAGGAAAGTTTATGGTTGAAAAACAAGCGGAAGGAAGAAACGTACATGAGTTCTGGTAAGATTGTTCAAGTTATCGGCCCAGTCGTTGACGTTGAATTCCCTCTGGACGGCACATTACCTGCCATTAACAATGCGCTCTTAGTTAAGCGTCCCAACCAAAAGGATTTGACGGTCGAAGTTACCTTGGAATTAGGTGACGGAGTTGTCCGGACAATCGCGATGGATGGAACAGACGGCTTGCAACGTGGGATGGAAGTTGAGGACACTGGTGGTTCTATTTCTGTTCCTGTTGGTGAAGACACATTGGGCCGGGTATTTAATGTCCTTGGGGAACCCATCGACGGCGGTGAGGACTTCGGTCCTGATGCTCAACGTAACCCGATTCATCGGGAAGCGCCAGCATATGACCAATTGACAACTAGTACTGAGATCCTTGAAACAGGGATCAAAGTTATTGATTTACTTGCACCATATGTTCGTGGTGGTAAAGTCGGGCTCTTCGGTGGTGCCGGTGTTGGTAAAACAGTTCTGATTCAAGAATTAATTCACAACATTGCGCAAGGCCACAACGGGATTTCAGTGTTCACTGGTGTTGGTGAACGTACCCGTGAAGGTAACGACATGTACTTTGAAATGAAAGGATCAGGTGTTCTTAAACAGACGGCCATGGTTTATGGTCAGATGAATGAACCACCTGGTGCCCGTATGCGTGTTGCTTTAACTGGTTTGACGATTGCGGAATACTTCCGTGATGTTAAAGGCCAGGATGTGTTGTTATTTATTGACAACATCTTCCGGTTTACCCAAGCTGGTTCTGAAGTCTCTGCTCTTCTTGGGCGGATTCCTTCAGCCGTTGGTTATCAGCCAACGTTAGCAACTGAAATGGGACAATTGCAAGAACGGATTACATCTACCCAAAAGGGTTCCATTACTTCGATCCAAGCCGTTTATGTGCCAGCCGATGACTACACGGATCCGGCCCCTGCTACGACCTTTGCGCACTTGGATGCGACGACTAACTTGGAACGTTATCTGACTCAACAAGGGATCTACCCAGCCGTGGACCCATTGGAATCGACGTCTTCAGCGTTGACACCAGAAATTGTTGGTCAGGATCACTATGATGTTGCAACCCGCGTTCAGCAAATCTTGCAACGCTACCATGAGTTGCAAGACATCATCTCTATTTTAGGGATGGATGAATTGTCTGACGAAGAACAAACAATTGTTGCCCGTGCTCGTCGGATTCAAAACTTCTTAAGTCAACCATTCTCCGTTGCATCTCAGTTTACTGGGATTGATGGTCAATACGTTTCTGTTGAAGATACGGTGGAAGACTTTAAAGAAATTTTGGACGGTAAGTATGACGATCTTCCTGAAGAAGCATTCCGTCTTGTCGGAACTGTGGATCAGGCTGTGGCAAAGGCAAAGCAATTGCAGGGTAATAATTAAAGGAGGCGTGACCAATGGCTGAACCTCATTTAACTGTTACGATTGTGACGCCTGATGGAACGTCTTACGATAATGACCATGCATCCATGTTTGTTGCTAAAACAACAAACGGAGAAATTGGGATTTTACCTAATCACGTGCCATTAATTGCCGCTTTGGAGATTGACGAAATCAGAGTGAAGGGTGATCAAGATGCTGAAGATGAAATTGCCGTAAATGGTGGTTTTGTTGAGTTCTCGAATAACGTTGCAACCATCGTTGCTGACTCAGCTGAGCAACAAGATGCGATTGACGTTACACGTGCCGAGAATGCACGTAAACGAGCACAAGAAGCGATTGAGCATGCCCAACAAGAACATGATGCGAATAAATTGCGCCGCGCAGAAGTTGCATTGCGTAGGGCAATCAATCGAATCAATGTTGCATCACATGAACGTAATCGATAAAGACAATTAAATGTGTCACTCAAGAGGCTTACTAAGTTTTTAGTAAGTCTCTTTTTTACGGTGTTTTTTTAAGGAACTCATTTAACGAGTATGATAGAATTGGTTGTATCAATCAAAGAGGTGCAAGATGGCTATATATGGTTTTTCTGTGGTAATTAAAATTGTGTTTCAATTGGCCTTTATTTGGTTTGCACTATGGGCAATCAAACCGTTACCACTTGTCAAAATCATGCCATTGTATCCACGCCAGGCACAGGCTATTTTAGTTTTACTGGCAATCGTCATTGGATATACTTGTAGCTCCTTTTTTATTGACTTATTTCAGTCGATCATTGGATTTAAGCCATGATTGAAGCTTGTTGTTATTAACAATTAAAACTGTTGCACTAGGAAATTGAGTTTGGAGGAACATCTTTATGGAAAAAATCATTGTTCATGGTGGTCAGCCATTGAAGGGAACCGTACATATCGAGGGCGCTAAAAATGCTGTGTTGCCAATTCAGGCTGCATCGTTGTTAGCCTCAACGGGTGAATTGATTTTAACTAACGTTCCCGCCCTGTCCGACGTGTTTATGATGAATAAGGTGCTAAGTTTTCTCAATGTCAGTGTCGATTTTGACCGGCGGGTTAAGTCTGTTACCTTTAATGCCAGCAAGAAGGTTGGTTTTGAAACACCATTTGAGTACGTTTCGAAAATGCGTGCTTCAATTGTTGTCATGGGTCCCTTGTTAGCAAGAGTCGGTCGTGCTCGTGTAGCGATGCCAGGTGGCTGTGCAATCGGCAGTCGTCCAATTGATTTGCATTTAAAGGGCTTTGAAGCGCTCGGTGCTAAAATTGAACAGCATGATGGTTATATCGAAGCTAGTGCGGATAAGTTGGTCGGCGCTAACATTTATTTGGACTTTCCGAGTGTCGGTGCAACCGAAAATATCATGATGGCCGCAACCCTAGCTGAAGGGACGACCACTATTGAAAATGTGGCGCGTGAACCAGAAATTGTTGATTTAGCTAATGTTTTGAACAAGATGGGAGCTAAAGTCTTTGGTGCAGGTACTGAGTCGATTCGCATTGAAGGTGTGCCTGCTTTGCATGGTTGCGAACACAGTGTGGTTCAGGACCGGATTGAAGCAGGGACATTTATGGTTGCTGCTGCGATCACGCATGGGGACGTTTTGATTGCTGACGCCATTCCTGAACATAATAAACCATTAATTTCAAAGTTATTGGAAATGGGCGTTGAGGTTCGCGAAGAACAGAACGGTGTCCGTATTATTGGACCCGACAAGTTGATGGCGGCAAATGTGAAAACTGCTCCGCATCCAGGTTTCCCGACAGACATGCAGCCTCAAGTATCAGTTCTTCAATTGATGGCTGATGGAACCAGCACGTTAACAGAAACTGTGTTTGAAAATCGTTTTAATCACTTGAATGAACTTCGTCGAATGAATGCTCACTTTACCATTGAAGGCCGCTCAGTGGCACTTCAGGGGCCAACAAACTTTAACGGTGCTGAAGTGGCGGCAACTGACTTGCGGGCTGCAGCTGCACTTGTACTGGCTGGCTTAGTGGCAAATGGATATACGACGGTTACCAACCTGAAATATTTGGATCGTGGCTATTGTGATTTCCATGAAAAATTGGCGAACCTAGGCGCTGAGATTGAACGCGTTGATATTGATACGGATCTCAAGGCCGTTATTTCAAAGAAGAGTTTGAAGGTAATTTAATTAGTTGATTGGTTTGACTTGAATCATGATACTTATTGATTCACATTTAACAGAAGCTGTTTAATGCAAAATGTCCTCATTCACATTTTTGGTGAATGGGGACATTCTATGTTGATGGACGTCGTGAAGGAAAAATTTGAGATGGCTTATTTGCGTATAACAATTTTTGTGTCTGAGATGGAAATTAACGAAAACCTAAAAATGTTTGCAAATTCCTATTTCTCCGCGGATTTTGACCGATCAACTGCTGACGGACAAAGTGGTAATATGCTATAATTGGGCATTTAATTTTTGTCAGGAATGCTGATTTAAAGGCGTTTATAAGCCTTGTTTTCCAAACTGTGCACATTCCGTGCACCATTTTCAAAAGCGAGAACCTCTTTTTCAGATTCTTTGGCTTTAAATTCTCGCTGAACGTGTGAATAAACATTCAGTGTGGTTGTATAATTTGCATGGCCTAATCTTTCACTGATTGCGTAGATGCTAACGCCTTGAGAAATCAAATAGCTAGCATGTGTGTGCCGTAATCCGTGGAAGGTGATCACTGGTGTTATATTTAGTTCTGTCAGTATTTCTTTTAAGCGGGTGTTCACTGTATTGGAATAGGGAACCTTCACCAGATTATTAGTTGCAAATATTAGCCCTTTACTATTGTCGATTAAGTGTTGCCGCTTTCGTAGTGTATGAAGCACATCAATCAATTCAGAGCTGACCTTAACAGTACGCACAGATTGTGCGTTTTTTGTTGGCTTAAAACCGCCAGTCGTCCAATCAAATGCGTTTTCAACTGATAATGTGTGATTAATTTCATCAAGGTTTGTCCATTGGAGACCTGCCGTTTCAGCTAGTCGAAACCCAGTGAACAGAGAGGTTATAATCATCATCTCAATAACATGATCTTCATCAATCGAGCGTTCACAGTATTCGATTAGTCGCCACATATTGGCAGCGTCAATATACTTTTCTGAGGCGTCTTTGCCTTTATAACCAGTTACATGAGTGTGTGCTGTGAAGTCCTTCGTTAGTACACCATCGTCCATAGCTGAGTTAACGGCCATTTTGATTTTACTGTGAACAGATATTGATGAATTCTTTGAATGCGTCTTTCCAAAATCGTTTAGAAACTTTTGATATTGTGTTCGTGTGATGCTCATCATTGGCTGATTGCCAAATACTAATTTTATAATTCTAGCGGTATTTTTATACCATCCCTTGGTTCCCAATGCAATCTTAGGTTCTTCAAACACTTCGTACCAATTCATGTAGTATGTGTAGAGCGACTGGCTAGCGTTAAACAATGCTTTAGGCGTTGGTGACTCTGTGAGCGTTTTACGCACCCACGCTTGTGCCTCAGCCTTCGTAGCGAAGCCATTCCTACTCTTAAATTTTCTGGTGCCATGGTAATCATAAGAGAACCGTGCTTGCCAGTTGCCATATTTTTTAACATAACTTGCCATGTTTATTTTCCTTTCGTTTTGCGGGCAGGCATAACGGAGGATTACATGGACTTATCGCCTTCTTTCAGTTAAAATAAAAACATCGCGGAGACTTATGCGCTCCACCAAAATAAGACTCATTGAGTCTTTACATGTCGCACACTCTCAAAACTTTGGTAGGGGATGAGGGTGTGCTTTTTTATTTCATAATAGTTACTTAGGCAAGTTTTGAACCGCATAGTCCGCTTGTTCAGTTGTAAATTTGTCTCCATCTTGAGAAGTTAACTGTTCACGAATTGCATCAGGAGACATGTTTTGATCTTTTTGATAAGATTTTGCAGCCTCCAATGCGTTTTTATCATAATTAGCCTTAAGATGATCTACTGCGTACTGTGCAGCTTCTGGCTTGAATTTATCACCAGCATCTGAAGTTAGCTGATCGTAGATTCCCTGTTTAGACATGTGCATTGTATCTGCATAGGTCTTCGCTGATGCTAAAGCAGCTAAATTAGTTGCAGAAGTTTTAGGCTTCGAACTAGAAGAACTTTTCGAACTAGATTGTTCCGTCTTTGATGAAGAACTAGATGAACTCGAAGAGCTATCACCGTTTCCTCCAACAGCAGCTCCGATAACGATTATAATAACGACTGCAAGAATCCAAAACCATACTCGTTTATAGAATGGCTTCTTTTGTACATAAGTTTTTCCGTCAGAGCCTGTAATCTTTTTGGTCATGATAAAAATCCCCCTAGAATAATGTCAGCTTTTAATGTCTTCAGTATTTGGACAGAGTGTTATTTGAACATTGTTTTGTATTTTTCTTGGGCCTCAAACATAGCCCATTTTTCGGCACGAAGTGTTGCCATGTACCGGACGTTACTAAGGTCACCAGTATCGTTTTCATAATGTGAGGCCTCATGAAGAGCAGTTTTTAGCCAGTCAAGATCGTTTTGCAGTACATTTATGTATACGTCTTTTCCCTCGATATGACCGTGATATGCAGGGTTATTAACTTCAACACCCCAAAATCTTAAGTCTGGATACATATCTTCAATACGTTCAAGATCGTTCATAAAATCACCTTACAGTCGTTTGCGAAATTTCATGGCCTGTTTAACCATTTCGATAATGGCATCCCGCTCTTCATTAGAAACGTCTGGATCAATCGAGTAGGCTATGAGTTTTTGATTGTTGGTCATCGCATCTATATCTTTGCTCTGCTTGTCGTCCATTCCTAATAGGTAGTCTGTAGATACATCAAAGTATTTTGCAATAGCAGTAACTTTATCGGAACTCGCCTTACCAGTCTTCCAAGTTGATATTATTCCATTTGAAAAATTCAAATCTCGTTCGACCTGGGCAAGACTTATGTGATGTATATCTGCAAGGCCTTTAATGCGTTGATACAAAGTGTTCATGTGAGCCTCCGAAAATATTTTGTGTTTTTCCATTGACTCCGAAAATTATCGGTGCTATTATTACCTTGTGCTTGAGGGAGCATATAGAAAATATAGACATCTATTAATTAACGGAAGCCGATAGAACAGCCGTTTAAAGGCTTATTTGTTATGTGTTAATAATAGAATATGTTCGGTGAATCGTCAATAGACATCTATATTTTTCTTCGAATAAATTTTATGGAGGTGAAGTGCATGTCTGTATACACGGTAGTTCGAAGGCTTGCGGGTGAAAAAAATACGAGTATTCGAAAAATAGAGCAAGACCTCGAACTGTCAAATGGTCGTCTTAGTACGTGGGATCATCACATGCCTGCAGCTGACAGCTTACAGGATGTCGCGAGTTATTTAGGGGTTACATCGAGTTTTATTCTGGATGAGGCAAGAAAGGAGAAATCAAAATGAACGAATTAATGAATTTCGTGTTTGAAGGTTCAGACATTCGAACTTCTTTAATAAAGGACGAGGCCGTTTTTGTTGGCAAGGATGTAGCAGAAGTCTTGGGATATTCAAATCCCTTAAAGGCAATTCGAGATCACGTTGATGTCGAGGATAAAGGGGTGAACGAAATGGACACCCCTGGTGGAATCCAGAAAATGATTGTTATTAATGAGTCTGGTGTCTACTCCTTAGTGTTCGGTAGCAAGCTTCCGTCAGCCAAGCGGTTCAAGCATTGGGTGACTAGCATGGTTCTTCCCGCCATTCGTGAGCAGGGGATGTATATGGAACCAGCCAAGGTTGAACAACTGCTCAGCAATCCCGACACGATGATTGAGATTTTGACTCGGTACAAGGAATCGCAAGCAGAGGTTCAGCAGTTGAATGAAGAAAAGCGGTTGATGCAGCCGAAAGTTGATTACTTCGATGACTTGGTTGAACGAAACCTGTTAACTAACTTTCGAGATACTGCCAAGGAATTACACATTGGTCAAAAAGCTTTCATCAATTGGTTGTTAGAGCACAAGTATGTGTACCGAAACAATGGACGTAACAAGCAGTTAAAACACTACGCAAAGTACGATCATGACTTGTTCGAATATCGTGAGTCAGTAAGTGAATGGACGGACAAGACATTTATCCAAACGCTTATCACGCCTAAAGGCAGAGCAACATTCAAGCTGTTACTCGAACAAGCTTCCTAAGTTGAATTTAGGAAGCAAACAGAAAGGTTGGTGATTACATGCAATTGATTGAGCGTAATGACAGTCCAGACGTTCAAGTTAACCAAAAAGAATTATTAATTCGCTGGTTGCGGATTGACTACGACACTTTCAAAAAGAATTACAAGTTTGAACCAGGCTTTCCTCACGTTGAGATTGTTCCTGGTGATCCACCTAGCAAATGGCGTTACATTCCCAGAGAATGTTTGGACTGGATTATCAAGACCAAACAAGTAAATTACGAACTCTAAAATATGCGGGCAGGCGTACAGGAGGCGACAACATGAGTTGGTTCTTCATTTTACCATTTTGGATTGGTGTCGGTATGGTACTTGAATATGTGATTGCGCATCGGCATTCACTATTTGAAAGAGGTGATACACCATCAACGAAAAAATAGCACTAGCAGGTTTGCAGTCAATGCAACCACGAAAAAAGGTCAACCAGAGCGGCAACTCTGATCGACCGGTTAAGAAAATTTTAATCGAGAACATTATCTACCGAAAGGGCGGTAAAAGCAAATGCGAAATAAAGCAGTAACTGAATTGCGTATTCAGGACATGCAGAAAATTTTACATGTGATTGGTGTTAAACAATTGCCCTTACAGATCAAGTTAATGCGTGATGGCAGTCTACCTGATTACGAAGCAGGGCAGCTAATTATGACCACGCATATTTATGACGAAATGTGTGGGCTCATGAATGAAATCATTCAGGGAGGATAGAAATAATGACTAATGCACGAGACCTGCAGAACAGTATGGTAGGCGATCCAGTTGATAACCGCATTCCGTTCGGTACCGACTACAATGGTAATATGACCTACACGTATCAAAAGATTTGGATGTATCACGGTGATTTAATCACTGATGAAGATGTTGATAAATGGTTGTATTCGTTAGTTACGGAAATCAACCCTGTAGGTATTTCAGAATTAATTAGCACATTGATTGACGAAAACTCATCTGCTGACGTATTTGACTGGCTGACTAGTGATAACTACATCACTAGTGACAACCTCATGGAATCAATTGGTGCAACGCTTGTCAATAATGAGGAGGACGCATAATGCCAACATTATACGAACTTGATAGCAACTACCAACGTGTACTTTCACTGATTGGTGAGGTAGATGATCCAAAGATGTTAGATGACACCTTAGAAGCTATTGCAGGTGGAATTGAGGGCAAGGGTGCTAACTATGCAGTCGTAATTAAAGAGACTAATTCAACCCTAGCAAAGTATGATGCTGAAATTAAACGGCTCCAAGCAGAACGTAAACGCATTGCTAACAATCAAAAGTACATGAAACAGTTCTTACTTAACTCAATGAACTTGGCAAACATTAAGAAGATTGAATCGGTACGTGGTTCAGTCCGGATTCAAAAGAACCCAGTCAAGTTGATGGTCAACGACGAGTCACTTTTGCCAGACAAGTTTTTCACGATCCATGAAGTTAAGGAACTTAATAAGTCACAACTCAAGGACGCTTTAAAAAATGGGTTAGAGGTCAACGGGGCACACTTAGAGCAAGGTGAATCACTACGCATTAGTTAGGAGAAAGCAATGATCACACAAAGCACCAGCAACATTTTAAAGGACAGCAATTGGAAAATGATTTTATATGCCAAAGCTGGGCAAGGTAAAACGACTAGCATTCAGTATTTACCTGGTAAAACACTGCTCTTAGATTTAGATAATTCAAGCAAGGTTTTGTCAGGCATTCCAAATATTGAGTTGTATAAGTTTGATAACGGAACAAAAGAAGGTCGTCCTTTTGATCGTGAACATCCAATTGAGGACATGAATACCTTTCTGTCCGACCCCGATCTAAAGGAAATCAGTAAGAAGTTTAACAACGTGGTAATCG
Source organism: Furfurilactobacillus milii (assembly GCF_009863985.1). GTDB lineage: Bacteria > Bacillota > Bacilli > Lactobacillales > Lactobacillaceae > Furfurilactobacillus > Furfurilactobacillus milii_A. The sequence goes on from NZ_WEZT01000002.1 coordinate 23,329, forward strand.
ACAACGTCTCAAGTCTTGAAAAGGATTGGTTCGTTGAAATGGGTCGCAAAAGTCACAACGGTATTTCAAACGAAATTCAGGATTACTCACAGTGGACTAACTACTTTGCGCGTATTGTGACAACACTTTACATGATCCCAAACGTAAACATTTTAATTACGGCTTGGGAGCAAAAGATTGATAACGAACTAGAAAGTGGTCAGACATTTAGCCAATATGCACCAGACGTGCGCTTGAAGTCATTGAATGGGTTCTTAGGACTTGCAGACGTTGTAGCACGGCTAATCGTGAACCCTAAAACAGGCAACCGTGGGGCAATGCTAGAAGGTAACAACACAGTGTACGCCAAGAACCGCCTAGATAAACGGTCCATTGCACCAATCGAAGAAGTATTTGAATTTGGAAAACATAAACCAGTAGCCAAGAAAAAGGAAGGTAACGAATAATGTCAGGATTTGATTTGGACTATTCAGAAGTAAAAGAATTCGGTGTTGAAGATGGAACGTATGAAGTTGTTATTGGCAACTCAAAGCAAGACACTTTTGAACATTCTGGGCTTGATTACATTCAATTTGATTTTATTATTCGTAACGACATCAAGGATCAACGTTTTAGCAACGCACACATCTTTTACCGCATTTTCCCAAGCAAGAAAGACGGTAAATATCCAAAAGGTATGTTGTACGGCGTTGCCAAAGCTGCTGGGCTGCCTAACCACACACATTTTGACAGTTTAGACGACTACTTTGACAAGCTATACCACAAGCCACTACTGGTCACTGTTAAGAATGAAGAGTGGGAAAGCAAAGGAAAATCGGGGAAAAATCTAAACGTTAAGGCAATGAAAACAACTAATTTCCCAGAAGTCGGTCACGCTTTCAAAACAGCAGACAAGGCAAGCGATCCATTTGAAAGCACTGACAACGATGTCAACATTTCAGACAGTGACTTGCCGTTCTAGGAGGTAACACAATGGCACAAAGAAGAATGTTCAGCAAAAAAATCACAGATACCGATAAATTCTTAGAGATGCCGTTGTCGTCACAGTCGCTTTATTTTCATCTGAACATGCACGCTGATGATGATGGATTTGTTGCTAATCCAAATTCAGTGAAGCGAATGACTGGCGCTCATGATGACGATTTAAAATTGTTGATCGCTAAACAGTTTATTTTTGTATTTGAATCCGGAGTGGTTGTGATTAGGGACTGGAAAATCCATAACTACATTGCAAAAGATCGTTACACAAAAACTATCTATTCTGATGAAAAACAACAATTGTCAGAAGATGCAAACGGTGCGTATTCGCTTAATACCGGTGACGATAGCGATTTGTATACAGAACGTATACAACCTGTAGACGGATTGGAGACACAGGTTAGGTTAGGTAAGGATAGGTTAGGTAAGGATAGTAAAGAACATAGTCCGGCTATCGCCGAACAGTTCCCTTGGCAGTCAGTTATCGATTATTTGAACGAGAAAACAGGTAAGCATTTCAAACACACAGCGGCTAATAAGACTCTAATCATGGCACGTCACAAAGAAGGCTATAACGCTGACGATATGCGTAAGGTAATCGATAACAAGACTGCTGACTGGTTAAAGGACAGTAAAATGAACAAGTTCTTGCAGCCATCTACGCTGTTCAGAGCTAGTAAGTTTGAAGGTTACTTGAATCAAACATCGTCTGTTCCACAACCTGATCCACACATGAATCTGGACAAGATGGAGGACTTCTAATGGCTGATTTTGCAACGTTGGAAAGCTCTATTTCAGAACTGTTTAACAACAAACATTTAATGGAAAAAGCTGATTATCCATGTCCAATATGTGGTGGCCCAATGTATTGCTTCAAAGCATCGAAGGCTTACGAATCAGGACAGCCACAATTCTCATGTCCTAATCCTGAATGCGGTTATAAAGAAGGACAAGATGACAACATCGTGGGCAACGTTTTATCTCCTGAACAGTTAACTGAAAAATCTGTTCGCACTGGTGCAATCAGATACATGAAATATCACAGTGTCATCACTGACACGTCACTTTGGTCACACAGGTTTGATGACTATGTGATCAATAATATGGCCGAGCAACGTGTGTATGACAAGTCGCAGAACTACGTCAAAGCAGTCGTCGCTGGTGGTAATAACCATCTTGTCATGGGCGGCGAAACTGGTGTTGGTAAGAGTCATCTGGCTATGTCGATTTTGTGGGAGTTCTTGAAGCAGACAAACTACCAACGTGTAACGAATCGTAGAGATACTGCCGGACGTGAATATGAGTCGCCTGTTGCTAGACATGTGTTGTACGTGAACTTTCGTGACCTGCTGGAACTGTTGAAGTTGGGGATGAATGATAAGAACACTGCGAAAGATATGGCAGCAGTCATGAAAGAAATTAAGTTAGCCGAGTTAGTTGTCGTGGATGATTTGGGTGCTGAGTCTTCTAATCGTGACGAGGCTACTGCATACGTCACAGAGCAGGCTATGAGCATCTTTGAAGCACGACAATACAAGCCGACAGTAATTACCACCAACTTGCACAAAAACGAGCTAGCAGCCGCTTATGACGCTAGAATTTGGAGCCGTTTGGCAGAGAACTCAACAGGGTTCGTGCTGAATTTTGCGGGTATTCCTGACCATAGGCAGAATTAATTAGAAAGGATGGTTACGAGAAATGACTGAAACAGCCATGCCCGACTGGTGGACGATACCAGCAATGAATATTCTATGGGTGGAGTAACAGACCTTGAAACTGAATATATTGGAATTGTTGTCAAAAGTAATTGGTCTTTGGGGATTTTAATTAATAGAATTAGCCACACAGACGCACATATCAATCATTATAACGCTAAAGAATTTGTACCATTTTGTGAGTTTGATGACCCGGAATCAGACGTATTGTTAAAAGGCAACGTGCACGAGAACCCAGAGCTACTGGAGGAAGACAAATGAAATATAGTGAAGCAGAGAAGCAGATTAAAGCATTATCAAGTAAGTATGATATTAATATGGGTGATGGAGATTTTGTTGTTAATTACAAAAATATGCTTGCTGCGTGGGTTAAAGGAAATGAAAGATATTTATTCTATAATAACGAAGAATGCTTTAAAAAATTATCGTTCAGCGACAAGCTTTATATGATTTTATCAGAACTTGCAAGTACCCCACTAGATGAGCGTGTAGAAGATAAGGAATATTATGTAAAAATTTTCAATGGTGAATTAGGCTATTTAAACATTGATATTTTAACTGGTAAGATGACGGCAGGCAGTGTTTGCGAAACAGAAATTTTTAAAACTAAATTCACAAATAAAGCTATCAAACAACTAAAGCAACGTGGCGATATTCCGTTGGACTGGAACAAGGTAACCTTTGAGGAGGCAAATTGCCAGGACTTCATTGCTGACATTATGGGGATTCGTGATCGTACACAAACGCCAGTGGGCAAAGATAAGTCAGTGATGATTAATGGCATTAAGTATGTGCCTGCTAAGGAGAAGAACTAATGGAATCTAACGCCGTGAAGGTAAGATTTTTTCACAAACAAGGTCAGCCGTGTGGCAGAAAACTGGAGGCAGGAACGAATGAGTAACGCTTATTACATCACGATGGGATTAGTTGTCACGGTACTCGCGGTGCTAGTTCTACTCGACATCCACAATAACGGAGGTGGGCCGCGAACATGAACTCACCAACAGCACTGAACAAACGCGGTATAAAGATTGAAAAGTGGGGACAGAAGTTTGACAGCCAAAAGGAGTTAGATTTCTACGAGCGTTTCATTCTCAAACAGGTTGACCCTAAACATGTATCTGTCCACCCTAAATTTGTCTTGGCTAAGAAAACAGTTGTGCAACAAGGAGCTGCAATTAATAGCATTCGTTACACACCAGATTTTATTATCTACGACGATTTCATGCACATACTGCATGTGTATGACGTTAAGAACTCATTCGGAATATACGGCATTGATAATGGCAATCGCATTAAATTTCGCTTGTTCGCTATGCACACAGGCGTACCAGTTGAAGCGGTAGTTGTTCGTAAGCACGATTTCAAAGCTGCCTGTATCGGTGTGACGAAGCAACTCAATCTAACTGGCAAGGCTAAGACACCAAAACCAATCATTAGAAACGACGTATTTTACAACTGGAAGGAGGCGACCAACTATTGAAGCAGTTAACGCCAATTGAATATGAACGTTGCTACGTCGCCTATCGTGACTTTCTGGCCGAGGCGTTGCAGGAGCATAAAGGTGATATGCGTGGAACAATTACTTGGTCAGAAAACAAGATTCGTGATATGTATCGTTGGAAGATTAATGATCGCGACATTTTAACTGACGCACGACGATATTTAAAAATCGAAGACGTGAACAAGATTATGTATGAACTACTGATGGGAGGTGTGGTCAATGGCGCTCAATATTAAGATTGACGATACTTACAGCATTACAAGCGACGCTTACAACATCATTTTGAATAAAAAGAGTCGTGGTAAGATCGGATCAACTACTCAAACGTATTATCCAAACGTTCGAATGGCTCTGATAGAGTACAGGAGACGTTCAGCGACCGGTGGAAGCATTTTAGTGGAAACTTTGGACAAATACTTGGAAGAACTACAAAATAGCGAGAATCGTATCTCAAAGATATTAGATGGATTCGAAACTAAAGAAGATATTTTCTAGGAGGAAGAAAATGGAACGGGCTAAGAATTGAAATTGAAGTATCTGTAATGGATTAACAAAAGGGATGAAGTGATGAAGCAAAATTACACTAATAGCACAGTTGTTAAGCTTATTAAATCTAACAAGACATTTAAACGCTGTGTTAAACAGTTGGCCGTTGACATGAGAACCAATAAGGTTGATGCACAGCAAAATTTGATTGTTGAACTAATAGAGCATCGCTTCAGTACAATGCCCAGTTCAACGCTCACAGATGCTTTGCTGGGAAATGATAACAAGCTAAATCGGAATATTACGTTTGCATACAAAGATTTACGACGGAAGCATTTCAAGAAATTGAAGTGCCAACAAGATAATGAAAAGCCAATTGTAAGTATTGAATTTGATGATAAGTCACTTGTTAGACCAGTTTACAAAAGTATTAGTCGTCTTGAAGTTCAAGAACTGAATGACTTTGCCTTTGTCATCTTTAAACCGAAAATGGCTCAATTCATTATCAGATATGTTCAAGGGGCAGTTGCAACACAAGATTATTACGGGCTGACAGAAGTGCAGACTAAAAAGAAACTGTATGCTATCAATTCTGTGATTAAGGAAAGACGTGATCTAATCGACACCTTACTAAGGACGGATGATGAAATGGCTATTATTGAACAACTTAAATTGCTAGCGCACATTGTGTTCTTGGTAGAATCAGAGAATTACACTGATCCAGTCATGCACATGTATCTAAACAAGGTTAACGATGAAGACATTATTCAAGACGTATTAGCCATGCCAGGCTATAGAAAGCCTGGTTTAGTTATTCAAAACTGGGGAATGCCAGATCATATTAAAGCGGATGAATACAACTTTATTAATTGTGTGTACGACAAGGTAGATGAACTTAGTGGTCGGGGGATGATGTAATGCGCATGCATAGGTGTAACTGGCTTGGCTGTCATGAACTTATATCTTCCAAAGAAAAGTTTTGTCAGAAACACAAAGCGATGAATGCAGATAAATACCATCAGTATATGAGAGACACGGAATCACAGCTTAAACAGTCAGCCGCTGGTCGTAAACAATTGGCTAACCGAGCTAAACATTACGATGATACCAAGCGACCAGAATATGAGCAGCTGTCCAACGGCAGTATCTTTTACCATAGCCAGCAATGGAAGACCGTCAGCCGTTTTGTAAAGACACGAGATATGTATTGCTCAGCGATTACCGGAACAGTTCTAAAGGATACTGATGTCATTGTGGATCATATTGTGCCAATGAGACTGATGGACAGTCAACACAAACTAGATGCTGACAACCTATGGCTTTTAAGTAGAGCACAGCACAATCGCAAGACACACATAGAACAATCCATGTCAGACAATCAACTAAAACATCTGCCTAAAGCATGGTGGATTAAAGTATTAAAGGAGAGAGAACATTAGCATGATTAATTAGACAGTCAATACGTATATATAGTGAGAAGACATAATTACCCCCGCCCCATCACGTTTAAGAGGCACCGAGCATACCAACTAGGCGCGTGTTTAAACGATGCAGAAATTCAAAACTTTTTTTCTGAGGGGGGTAGAAACTCATAAATTGTGATTTAAAAGCATTCCTAACAAGAAAGCAGGTGAAAATTAAATGGCAGGACGACCGAGAAAATTAACAACTAATCCAAGTGATCGAAAAGACCAACGTGATGCAACCAAGAAATTAGTTGATGAAAATAAAGCTGAACCCAAGCTTGCAATAAATCCGCCCAAGTATTTAAAGTCGTATGCACGTTCTATGTATTCAAAGTTGGCTCCAATTTTAAATGACAAAGGTTACATAACGCAATCAGACGCCGCAATCTTGGAATCCTTTTGCATAAACTTTCAAATGTTAAGAACAGCTTATGAAGACTTGCAGAAGAATGGTCAGACAAAGCCGGCTTACAGAACTGTTGTGGATCCAACCACTGGCGATGTTGTCGCACACGATTTCACTGGCTACAAGCGGAATCCATCTACCCGGATTATTGATGCCGCAACGGCAAAGCTGAATAGCCTCGGGCAACAGATAGGATTAACACCAGCTAGCCGAGCAACGTTTGCAAACTTGAATGTTGACAAAGATGATGATGGTGCCTCAATTGCCGACTTAGCTAAATTGTTTGGCGGTGCTTAACTTAATGACACACAAAAATGATTTATTGGCTGATTTCAAGATTGCTGACTTTGATGACGTGATTGAACGATACAATGACCCTGTTCAACAATACTGTGTCGACGTTTTGACTGGTAAAAGGTTAGCTGGCAGATTGATTAAGTTAGCTTGCTTACGGCAGTTAAAAGATTTGCAACGAATTGATACAGAGGGATTTCCTTACGATTACTCTACGAAAGCAACCCAGGGCGTACTTAAGTTTGCTAGCATTCTTCCCGAAGTAGACAACGCACAAACCCAAACCCTTAGCTTGGCTGAGTTTCAAAAATTTATCTTAGGCATGATTGAAGGCTGGGTGATTAAAGACAATCCCAAAGCAAAACGTTTCAAGCGAGTTAACCTCAGCATGGCTCGAACGAATGGTAAGTCTGTAGTCTTATCAGTTTTGAGCTTGCTTAACTTTCTCCTAGGACAGCCAGCGACTGCTAGAACGATTGTGATTAGTTCAAACAACATCACGCATGTGCAGGCCTTATATACCTATATTAAGTTGATGTGGAACGAACTAGCCAATGGCAAATACTTTAAAGCGTTTCAAAAGAAGTTTCCCGTTTCCTATAACACTGAAAAAATGAGTATGCCGTCAACTGCCAGCAAGCTAATGACCATGTCAGCCAATAGCTCTGGTGGTGATAGCGTCCACCCTACTTTTTTTGTCTTAGATGAAGCAGAGTTGGTAGAAACGACAGACTTTTCATCGACACTGACAAGTGGTAACGTTCAAAATCCAAATGCAATCTCTGTATTCATCGGTACAGCAGGCCTAAACCCCAAAGTTCCATTTTATGAACAATATCGACGGTACAAGAAACTGCTTGAAGCTCAGTCTAATGACTTTGACCGTGAACTTTTTTTGTGTTGGGAGCAGGACAACGATGATGAAGCTTTCAAACCTGAAACGTGGATAAAGAGCAACCCACTAATGGAAATAGCAGGTAAGAAGCAAGATTTAACTGATGGATTGCTGGCAGAACGTGACAGTAAAGCCGCAGATGGTACCTTACAGCAATTTATCGTCAAGAATATGAATAGATGGAGTAATGCTCACAACAAAAATGGCTTTATCCCACTTGATTTACTAGAGAGCGCAGTCATACCAAGGCAAAATTTCAGCATTGAAAACCGAGAGGTCTATATTGGCTATGACGCTTCACAGTTGAATGATGACACAGCTTTAGGATTTGTTTTTCCATACACAATGAACGGTGAAGACAAGTTTCATGTCATGCAATACAGCTTTGTTCCGCTGGCAAAGGCTGGAAATATTGAAGCTAAAATGCAACGAGATGGAATTAACTACCAAGACGCTGAGAAAAAAGGATTCTGTGAAATAAGTCGTGATAGATTTGGGTTAATTGATCAAGGCAGAGTATTCACATGGCTGATGAATTTCATTGAAAACCATAATTTGCAAGTAAAGGCATTTCTATATGACGCTTACGGAACGGACAAATTTATTAGGCGGCTTGATGATTTACACGGTGAATACAAGATAATTCCTGTTCGTCAGGGTACCCTAAGCCTCAATGAGCCAACCAAATTTCTTCAACAAAGCTTTGAGCAACACAGAATAACGACTTATGATGACCATCTTTTACGAACAGCTTTCACCAACGCCCTACTGAAGACAGATAATAACGGCCTCAAAGTCGATAAAGACGTTAACAGTGCCAAGATTGATGCTGTGGATGCGATTGTGGATGCGTTTTTCGAGGCTTGTCTATATTTTGAAGGACGATCACGTACAGATGGAGAGGATAAGTCACCGTTCGATGGTATGACGGATGAAGATATTAATGACTACTTTATTAATGACTTCAGTTTTTAGACAACCAATACGTATATATAGTAGAGACATAGAGAGTTCCTTCTGAGAACTCTTTTTTTATTGTAAAAGTGGAGAAGGTGTTAGCCAATAATGAGAACAACCAAAAGATACCGTGTGCTATTCATTCTAGTGATTGGCATAGCTTTAATATCTACTGGAATTTTTATGTTAAACGTACCTGCTGGATTCATTTGTACAGGTATATTGCTGACAATTCTGGACTTTTTGACGACACCCATTAAAGAAGGTGTTCGTAAATGAGCTTACTCAATCCATTCGAAAGATTGACTAAACGTAGCTTAATACCATCAACAAACTTCACACCATTCGTTATCAGCAACGGTCAAATTGTTCCAAAAAACTTCGTGGACGCTAGCACAGCGCTTAAGAATAGTGACATTTTCGCAGTTACCAACCTTATTTCATCAGACCTAGCCTCAGCAACGTTTACAGGTTGTCCATTCAACATCTTGAATAATCCTAGTGAACTAATTAATAGCTTCAGCTTTTGGCAATCAGCCTATTTACAACTATTACTTACTGGCAACACATACTTGGCAATTTATAAAGATAGCAAAGGTGTTCCTAATCATTTGGAGCAGATTCCAACCAGCCAAGTTACCGTTAACCTAGCTGATGATTCAAGCGCTATTTCATACCAGGTTAATTATCAAGATGACCGTGACAATGTTCAGCTAGATGCTGATGAAATGATTCACATTAGGCTAATGCCATTCGGAGAAAACGGTAAGCAATTCATTGGGCGTTCACCATTGGAAAGCTTGGCACAAATGGTAGCCATTCAAGATCAGGCCAATAAGCTGTCATTGAGCACGCTTCAGAACGCTATTAATCCATCGACAACCATTACCGTCCCAGACGCCAAGTTGTCTCGGGAAGCCAAGGACACAATTAGAGACGATTTCCAAGCTTTGAATACGGGTGACAACGTTGGTAAAGCAATCGTGCTTGATCAATCAGCCAAGCTTTCAACGCAAACAATTAGTGCTGATGTAGCAAAGTTTTTAGCAACAACTACGTTTACACAAACTCAAATTGCGAAAGCCTTTGGCATTCCCGATAGCTACTTAAATGGACAAGGTGACCAGCAGAGTTCACTTGAGCAGATTACCACACTGTATGCTAACAGCTTAAACAAGTACATTTTGCCCATCCAAAGTGAACTGCAAGCCAAGTTGTTTCCAACTATTAAACTGGATATCACCCAAGCATTAGACTTTGATAACTCAAGATATGTCTCGATGATTGAAAGCTTAGCTACCAGTAAAGTTCTGACAGCTCAGCAAGCCATTAACGCATTAGCAGATAGGGGGTTACTTGATGCCAACAAGCTCTAATGATATTCGTACCCTGGCTAATGCTAAGTTACAGACACGTTCAGTGGACACAAATAGTCCTAGCATTGGACAAGTTGAGGGATACGCATGTGTTTTCAGTCAGCCTAGTGAAGACATGGGATTCACCGAGTACATTTCACCGCACGCATTCGACGGTGTGGATATGTCAAATGTGTTGGCTTTATACAACCACGACCTTAGCAACATTCTAGGACGTGTTACAGCAAGCACGTTAACGCTTAACATAGATAAGACTGGTTTACACTTTGTTCTAGATATGCCAGATACAACTCTAGGGCGTGATACCTATGCCAATGTCCAAAATGGCAATCTTCAAGGTTGTTCATTTGGATTCACGATTGCTGATGATGATTGGTCACAGGATAACGATGGTACGCTTGTTCATACAATTAACCAGATTGATCAGCTAATCGAAATTAGCATTACACCATTGCCAGCTTACACCGAAACGAGTGTGGCTGTTTCACGTGGCTTTAAGAATTACAAAGATATCCAAGAGAAGCAAAAATTGAAATTAATTTTAAGTACGTACGAGGAGGATTAACCGTTGACTAAGAAAGAAAGTTTAACTAAACAATTAGCCGATAAGAAAGCTGAAAAACTTGAATTGACTAAGAAAACACGAGCGATGGCTGACGATGCAGATTCAAATGTTGCTGATGTGCAGTCTAACCTAGATGCAATCGCTGCTGTTCAAGCTGATATTGATCAGCTTCAAAGTGACTTAGGTGTCATTGCACAAGCTTCTGGTCTATCTGATGATGATGGCTCAGAAGACACAGGCGATGAAGACACCAGTGAAGCTACTGAAAATGATTCTGGAGACGCCTCACAAGCACAGGGTTCAGCTGATTCAGCAGACTCACAGGATTCAGCCGCCACAAGCGCTGCTTCACAACAAACACGGGACGATGACGATGACGACGATGACGAAATTGAACAAGATTCATTAATCTCACACGCAAAAGGAGCAAACAAACGAGCTATGAAGACGATTAAAACAAATGAAAAATCTGAAGAAGTACGTTCATTCGAACAATTCTTAAAGACTGGTCAAGTACAGAAGCGGGATATTGTTGGCGGATTCACTTCAGGCGATGGTGAGGCCGTATTGCCAGAAGAAATTTTGGACGTCATGAAGGTGCCAAATGACCCAACTCAATTGGGTGGCTATGTGAATAAAGTTTCCGTTTCTGCTCCAACGGGTAAGCTGCCAATCTTGCAAAAAGCCTCCGCTCAACTTGTGTCAGCTGCTGAATTGGCTGACAACCCAGCCATTGCTAAAGCTTCCATCACCCCAGTTCCTTACGATGTACAAACATTGCGTGGAATGCTACCAGTCAGCTTTGAAATGACACAGGATTATCCTAACATCACTAGCTTACTTGCCACATATATCCAAGATGTGCAAGCTTCAACGGAACAACACAAGATTGGTGCCGTGTTGCAAACTGCTACACCAGTTGCCGCAAAGACAGCCGATGATCTGAAGGATGCATTTAACGTTGGCTTAACCAACTATGGTTCCGATGTTAAGTGGATTGTCTCAGAAAGCATGTTCTCGGCCATTGACAAGTTAAAGGACGGCGACGGACGTTATCTGTTACAAGATTCTATTGGCGCTGCTTCTGGTAAGACCTTGTTTGGTGCTGATTTGATTGTGGTTGCTGATGATGTCTTGGGTAACGCAGGCGATGCTAAGGCATTTGTTGGTTCCCTTAAAGCGTTCGTGTTGGAAGCCGTTCGTGGTCAAATGACGCTTAACTGGGATCGTAACGAACAGTTTGAACAAGTATTGGGTGTTGCAATGCGTGCTGACTTCAAAGCCGCAGATACAGCCGCAGGTAAGTTTGTAACCTACACTGCTTCAGCTACTAGTTCTACTCCAAGCAAATAATTAGAAATACAACTCAGTCGCTTTAGAAATACACAGTAAGCCTTAAAGGCTAGCGGCCGTTAATAAAGGGGTGATAATTTGGCAGACACAGAACAACAGGTGGACGTAGCTAGTCAACTGATGTCAGAGCTCAATATTGATGATATCGGCAATGAGAAAGCTACGCTACAAACGCTTGTGAACGATGCTAAAGCCCTAATCATTGACTCAATCTCACCCACGTTAACCGAAGCACAGCTCATAGCAATTGACAGCAATATGTACACACGATTGGTTAAGACACTAGCGACAGCTTTCTATTACGACAGAGAACTGTCCAGTGGTGTACCAATGGGGGCTGTGATTATGTTATCGCATTTTGGGACGAAAGTTGAAATGTGGAAAGCCAAACAGTTGGCTGGGGGTGTTTCCAATGTCGGCACCAATTAGCCCAAGTAGCTTTAATCGTGTTGCTCAATTTGGAACGTCAAAGCAAGTAACCAATCCAGCCACTGGTGGTAAGACCACTCATTTTGTGCAACAGTTTTCTCTACACTATGCCCCAAAGACACGCACGTTAAACCAAACTTATGCCTTATCTGGTTCAACACTAATGGATTCTAAAGTTATCATCATCAGACACAACCAAAAAGTAATTGCTGACATGTTGGTTCAACTGCCAGATGGCTTGTACAAGATTATTAGTAATTCCGTTGATGACTCTAACCAGTTGAATACCTATGATTACTTAACTATCCAACTAACAGAAAAGGGTGGTAAGTAATGGCGGGCCATGATTTAGACGATGTATTAGAAGATTTCTTAGCCAATGTAGAAAGTGCGGCTAAACTTAGTGTTGAGGACCAAGAAAAGATTTCTGCGGCTGGTGCTAAAGCCTTTCAAAGTAACTTGCAAAAGATAGCTAAAGAACGCCACTATAGGGACATCAAGACACAGAAAGAGCTTCCGTTAGCCAAGGACATTGTTGAACAAGATTCCGACATTGATGGGCAACACACAGGGACTGCAACAGTTGGCTGGGGAAATACTTTCAACGCTTATAAAGCGCTGTGGATTGCCTACGGGACTAAACACCCAGTAGCCACTAAAACTGGTAGGGTGACTAAGCACTCTGGACAGCAAGCCATCGTTGGGGATAACTTTGTTGAAGAAGCACGGAACAGTTCCGCTGATGACATAGCTGAAGCAGAAGCACAAGTTTACAAAGAAATTGTAGAAGGAGCAGGTGATAACAATGATAATGAATGACCTATGCAACCTTTTACAATCTTTGGCTCCGTGGATTGATACCGTATATCCCAACAGCTTAGACCCCGAAAAGTTAGACGTGACTGATGAAACAGATGCACTCGTTGTGGAGAATAATCGCACACTTGATGCATACGGTAACGATACCTTTAATGAGCTTCGGCCAAGCTTCAACGTAACTGTGTTCTATTCGAAAGATATTACAGTAGAACGACTAGGTGGCTCCGCAGATAAGGCTGAAGTTTTGCTTTGGCAAGCACTGAATGACCATGGTTGGTATGTGAGTGGGATTCAGCATTACCACGACCCAGACACAGATCAACCAATTGTAGCCTTTGTGGTTACTAAGAACATTGATGTAAATGGATTAACTTAATACACTCTAGGACAGTCAACTATTCGGCTGTCTTTTTTATGCATAAATGAAAGGAAGTAAATTGCATGGCAACTGTAGGTTTACACTTACTCACTCTTGGGCTCGTTGATAATGACGGAAATATTATTGCCGACGCTGACAAAGGGTTATCCGCTTCGGGAATTTATCAAGTCACATCAGCACAACTGGGTACGAAGAGTGCTGAAATTACTAACCTAGGTAAGGCTGGGGCATTAATTTATGGGAACGATGGGGCGGTTGACCAACTTAAATCTGTGGCAACTCCAAGTGTCGCATTGGACTTCAACAACTTACCATTTGACATTACCCAGAAACTGCTAGGCCGTGTATCAGATGGCAAGGGTGGCTATGTACCAGGTGCTGTTCCAAACGTAGCTTTGATGATTAACACTCGTACGATTGGCTACGCTCACAATATTTACTGGGGATTTGCCAAAGGCAATGTTATTCAAACTGGTGCCAAGATTGATACGAACACCCAAGATGAGGTACGCCAAGATGATCCATTGACTTACCAATCGTTCTCGGTTGACAAATGGGATGGCCAAGCAGTCAAGGTTTATTACGACGGGGACACTGGTTTCGACAACTCAGCGATGCTGGCTGATATATTCGGTGGTTACACAGCTCCAGCTAACGGTAGCTCTACTACCCCAGCTCCAGCTGGTCACTAGAAATAATCGATAGACAGCCTTAGATGGCTGCCTGCATACATAAACAAAATAAAATGAATTGAGGGATTCACATGAAAATTACAGTTAGAAAGATTCGTTCAAAAGCATTTGACGTTAAGACAACCAACCGAGTTATGGACAAGATGTACACTTTGCAATTGCAAATGACCCAAGCTGACAACCCATTAGATGAAGATGGTGAAGACAAGCAGGTTGAAGCCTATGTAAAGGAAATGCAGGATTTAACTCACAACGCAATTGCATTCTTGCAGTTAACTTTGAAGCTGACTGATGACGAAACGGATAAGCTTTGGGACACGGAGTCAGCTGAATTATTTGAAATTTTAGCCTATGTTTTCCAACGCTTGATGGGACGCTCCGACCGAGAGATTAAGGCTGAAGCAGAACGTCAGCCAGCCAAAGAAGCTGAGAAAGTTGACCCAAAATAGCCAACCCAGCATACCGAGAGTTTATTGCTTCTAACCGCTTAGCAGACTTCCGTTTATGGGGGCAACATGCTTTGGTTAACCTACACTGGACGTCACAACAGTTCTACGATGCAGACTACTATGAGTTAATGGCTCTCTTGGGTGCTAAAGAGAAAGATAAACGAATTGCTGACCCAATGGATTTGATGAAGGCTGTTCGTTCGGAACAAAAATAACCAACGCTGGTGCTATGTTGATGGTTCGATTCCATCAGTTGGCCTAATATTAATACATTTAAATGAATAAATACAAAGGTGGTCAGATAATGGCAGATAAAAAAGTTGTCGCAAAATTGGCCACCAGTGTTGGTCTAGACACTACGGATACTGTGCAAGCTTTGGATCAACTGGTTAGTTCCGTTAAGAACGCAACTAGCTCATGGAAAGCACAAGTAGCTATGGCTAAATCCTCAGGGGATGCTGTAGAAGCGGCTAAGGCCAAGTATGAAGGCTTATCAGATGCTGTTGAAAAGCAAAAGGCCGTCATTGACCGCTTAAAGGAAACACAGGATAATCTTGACCGTTCTACCAAGGAAGGCCAAGCATCTTACGACAAGTTGGGTAGCAAGATTGCCACGGCTAGCAACAAACTATCCTCAATGTCTGGCCAGCTTGATCGGGCAACTAAATCCTATGACTATCAAAAAAGTGGCTTAGCTGGGATTACCTCATCGCTTAGAGACGCCCAAAAGGTAACCCAGTCATACGTAGAACGCTTACAGGCTGAGGGTAAGGAAGCAGAAGCCAACAAAGCCAAACTGACAGGGCTACAAGATAGCCATTCAAAGTTAGCCTCAATCTACAGCAAGCAAGTTTCAGAATTAGAAAAGCTGCAGTCAGCCGAGCACAAAGATGATTCCGCAATTGCTACCCAGCAAGAACGAATTAATAAGACTGCTACAGCCATGGCTAAAGCGTCAACTGAAGCCAAAGACTTACGGGAACAACTGAGTAGGAAACCAGAGACCCCATTCACCTCTATTAGAAATAAACTCTTGGGGGTTTCCGATGCTGAAAAGAAAGCAGATAAATCCTCAAAGACGTTCTCAGACACTTTAAAGGGTTCCTTCATTGGGAATGCCCTAAGTAATGCTTTAAGCAACATAACAGGTAGCTTCAAGAACATCATCTCCCAAGGGATTCAAATTGATGAAACTGGGGAACAGATGAATTCAACTTGGGAACAACTGGGGCTCAAGAAAAATGATATTAAGTGGCTATCCAATGAAGTTGGAGACCTGAAGAAACAAACAGGCTTTGCTGGGACAGAAGTTAATGGCTTGCAAAAGCAATTCTATGGGTTAACTGGCAGTGTTGGCATAACGGAAAACTTAACCCGTGGGGCAAGTGCCCTAGCCGTTGCTTCTGGTAAAGGCGCTGAGGGTGCCGAGGCAATTTCCTCTGGATTCATGAAGGTACAAAAGTCTGGCAAGCTAACCAGTGCTATCTATTCTAAGATGGCTAAGAGTGTACCCGCATTACCTAAGCAGTTAGCTAAAGCACTCAACATGAGCCAAGACCAATTAAAGACAGCTGTAGCTAACGGTTCAATTTCCTCACAACAATTCCAAAATGCCTTGACTAAAATTGGGGCAACATCTCAATCAACATTTGATCAGTTTGGGAAGACAGCACAGGGATCACTGGCTCAATTCAAAGGTAGCTGGCAACAGGTTGAAGCGGCCACCGCAAAGCCAATTCTAAGTGTTAAAAACACGGGATTAGAAGCTGTCACTAAAGTGCTGAATTCTAAGGCTACTCAGTCACTCTTTACCAATCTAGGGAAAGCAATTGCAAACTTGGCTACCCAAGCAAGTAAGCTTCTAGGATATATAGCGGCGCATCAAAAGGATTTATCAAGCTTAATTGGTTCCCTATCAACAATTCTCAAGTTACTGGTAGTTGGTGCATGGAACACTTTCAAGGGTGCTGTGGAGTTAATTGCTAGGGCTTTTAATAATCTCACGGGCAACTCGAAGAAAGCCTCGAACCCAATTAAGAATGTTTCTAATGCCCTCGGTGGATTAGCTAAGCATAAGACAACCGTAAAAGTTATTGGTGGATTACTACTGACAGCCTTTGCTAGCAAGAAATTGCTTAATGGTGTGCGTTCACTGTACGGTGACTTTCTTAGCCTAAAGCATGGCTTGGATATTCTTCGGAACAGTACGTTATTGCAAGCGGCGGCACAAAGGGTATTGAATGCGGTACAAGCGGCTGGGCCATTCATGGCAGTTATTGCTGTAATTGTTGCCTTGGGAGCCGCTCTATTTGCCCTATATAAGCACAATGCTAGGTTTCGTGCTTTTGTCAACTCAATTATTGCCGCCGCTAAGAGGATGGCCAAAGGCTTAATTAACTTCATCAAGCCAGCGCTAAAGTTTGTTGGCAATTTATTTGACGACGCAGGTAAATACTGGGCTGATAGCTTTGGCAATGCCATGAAAGTTATTGGAGATATTTTCAAGATTTTCAAAGACGTCTTCACGGGCAACTGGAAAGGCTTAGGCCGAGACGTCAAAGGCCTATGGAGAGACATGTGGAGGTCTGTCAAAGACCTTGGCAAAGATGGCATGAATATGATTATTGATGTTATCAACGGCGGCATTGGTTTAATTGATGGCGTTATTCATACCTTTGGTGGGTCTTCAGATGCCATTAAAAAGATTTCAAAGTTTGCCAAAGGGACAGCTGGAGCACCCAAAGGGATTGCAATGGTTAACGATGAGCAAGGTGTGGCTGACCCACGTGAAGCAATCATTGACCGAAACCAAGATGTGCATATTCTTAGCGGTAAAAATCGACTAGTTAACTTTGAAGGTGGAGAGACAGTTGTCCCAGCTTCAGCAACCCACCAGATGTTCCCCCACTTTGAAGACGGAACGGAAAACTGGTTAACTGGTGTTGGTCACTGGTTCAAAGACAAGTGGGACGCTCTAACAGGTTTCATTAAAGACCCCTTATCAAGCCTCCAAAAGGTCATGGACAAGGCTGTAGATAGTATGATGGGCGGTAAGTCTAGCTTTGTTCAAGGACTTGCCCCAGCCTTAGGTCATGGCTTTGTACAAGGTATCATTGAACCAATTAAGAAGCTGTTTGATTCACTCAAGAAGAAACATGACGATGAAGAAGATGGTGGTGGATTTGAAGGTGGGCCAGCTGGCGCAGGTGTACAACGTTGGGCAGACTTAGTCAAAAAAGCTCTTGACGCTAACCACTTGTCAACTTCAGATAGTATGGTCCAACGTGTCCTTCGACAGATACAAACGGAATCTGGTGGTAACAACAACGCCCGACAACCAGGAGCTGATCCAGATGGTGATGGCTCAGGTCCAGCCCTTGGATTAATGCAGACTAAACGTAGCACGTTCAATCATTATGCGTTCCCTGGGCACAGCGATATATTCAACGGATATGATGATTTGTTAGCAGGCTTAGCTTATGCCAAAGCAAGATATGGTAGTAGCTTAAGTTTCTTAGGTAATGGCCATGGCTATCACGATGGTGGCCTAGTCTCTAATCATCAATTAATTGAAGTAGCCGAAGGAAATTTGCCAGAAATGATTGTGCCGTTAATTGGACAGAAGTCACGTGCTAACCAACTGCTAGCTCAAGCTTCTCGAATTGTTAATGGCAATTCCTCAGCACGTACCAAAAGCACGGTTACTAACAATTACAGCACAGCTGATAACTCAAAAGTGGAAGCCTTACTTGAGCAAAATAACTCATTAATAGCTATGTTAATCAACGTTGCTAAGGGGAATGGCTTCAATATGCAAGACTTCGGACAAGCCGCAAATGGCTACCAGTCACTTAGAAATTTTCAGAATATATAGAAACAAATAAGGCATTCTAAATAAAGGATGCCTTTTTAATACATATAAAGTTACAGAAAGGAGACAGTTGCCTATGAGCGGTCATCTTTACATCAAGCCTCAAAATGGTGATGAGTTTGATTTAACCCAAGTTATCCCACAAGTTAGCATGCTTTCATTAACTAATAGTAGCCCACAGATTACGCCAACTTATCTACAATTAGCTGGTTCCGATGGTGAACGCATTCAGAATGTAGCTTTCGGTGCCAACGCAGTAACCGCTAATGTGCTTGTACGTGCTCAGAATGCCGCAGAGTTCAAACTGATTGCTGGTAGTATCTATAGGTTGCTAATGGGACGCCAAACAGTACGCTTACGTGATGATATTGAGCCAAACAAATGTTCGTATGTGATTCCCAAGCCATTTGAAATTACACCAGCTGAGGGAAGTCATGAAAATGTTCTAGCCATTCCTTTTGATAACCCAACAGGGTTCAGGTATTCTTTGGCACCAAGTGACCAACTGGAAGGCACAACTGATGGCTTAGGTTTCGGTATGAACTTACCAGATACAGACACGCCGTACACTTTCACGAGTAACAATTTTAACGTTTACAACCCAAGTGATATTGCCATTGACCCATACATCAACCGCCATTTGCTTAAGATAACGGTGCAAGGAGCGGGTAGCTTCACATTAGCTAACACGACCAATGGAACAAGTATTAAAGTTAACCACAATATGGTTACTGGTGACACATTTGTGCTAGATGGTGTTCGTTCCTATCTAAACGGGAATGCTGATGGCTTAGAGACCGACTTTGGACACATTCAACTTGAAAAGGGTAACAACGAGATTGCCATTACTGGCTTAAGCAATCCCAACATTACTTTTAGTTTTCCCTTTATTTACTTCTAATGCAGACCAAAGATAAATTAGTTGTTCAGGATGCTAAACGCCAGTACACAGACATTCTGACTAACATCGACTTTGAAGCATTTGAGTATACATGGCAAAAAAATAGTGAGCTTCAGCTAGACTTCACCGCCTATGAGGATGGTAGTTTAGCTTTCAACTTGTTAACCGTTGAGAATTCCGTGTGGTATCAAGGACAGGAGTACATTGTTAAGCAGGTAACTGATGACCGGAAAGATGGTCAGCACGCACTAACAGTTACGGCTACACATGTCTTTTATCAGCTAAATTACCGGATGCAACATAATAAGAATGCTGGAGCACAGACGTACACGATTAACAGTGCTATGGATTATTTATTAGCCGGATTGAACTCTGGTTATTCTTACGTTATCCACGGCAACTTTGGCAGCAAATCAATTACTGACTTTGGCGCATGTATGGTTAACGATGGCTTGAGCACGATTTTAACAACCTTTAATGTGTATGCGTATTTCCCAGACAACAAAGTTATCAATTTGTATGATGAAGCCAGTTTCACGCATATGACAGATAACGTTTTCCGCTATCGTAACAATACTCAAGAAGTCCAGCTACAGTATGACTCAACTACTATTGTGAACACAGTTACAGCTAGCTCTAGTCAATCCAATACTGACTCCAATGGTAACGCTACAAATCCACCCTTTCAGCCATTCACAGTTACGGATAATGACTCCGTCAGCCGCTGGGGTGAACGTGATGGTGCTGATGTCTCCAGTGATACGATTACAAATACCACTGATATGAACGCCTATGTACTTTCACAAATGCAGAGTGAGCCAACTTCCACGATTACGGTAACCATGGCTAATGAGGATGTGCCCACAATTGGTGATAAATGGACGCTTCAAGTCTTACAAGCTGACTATCAAACCACCGTAGAGGTGGTACAAATTCAGTCCTACCCATTCAGTAAAAAATCGGCTCAAGTTGTCCTGAATAATTTGAAGCAGAATTTCTTTGACAGCTTGAACGCAAACAATAAAAAAATCACTGAGGTCAAACAAGACTTGGCAAAGGTTAGTTCAAACGCTAATCGAACTATCTATGAGACCTCAATGATTACCGATGAAGATACGATCGACAAACTTAACGAATTGGAAAAATAGGAGACGATTAAATGGCTATTGATCCAGTCAGCCTTAAAGATGCGGTTACTTTAATGCTAAAAAAATGGCCCACTTGGACAACGCTAGAAGGACGTCCTAATAATCTGGCTACCAGCGATGATGTTAAGACCGCAATTGCTGCCATTCCGAAACCTGATTTGAGTGGACCGTTCTTGTACCAGCAAATCAAACCATTGCTGGATTGGAATGATATTAAAAACAAGCCAACTGTTGATTCACAGTCTGTCACATTCGCTCCATTAAACGGGTTTACACTAGGCGTTCCATTCACGTATGAGACAGTAAAATTTGGTCCCAACGCACAGTTGATTACCCTACACGGATCCGTAAAGCTTGGTGGGCCGGTGAAGGCTTTTTCTTCAAGTACAATTGGCGTGTTTACAAATCTACCCAAACCAGTGACTAACCAATATGGAACCGTAGTTGGTAGCTCGACTGTTAGTGGTTGGGGCATAGGATTCGTGGTCACCTTCGATTCTACTGGTACACAGCTTATTGCTCGGACACCATCAGATGGTTCTGGTCAAGGTGATGAAATCTATATCAACGTGTCATTTTTTAGTGAGGAGGCAGTAAATGATTAATCAATCTTATGTATTGGCTCATCGTAAACCTTTCAATGAACGATTCGGTATGTTCTTGTGGCCATACGATCATTCTGGCTATAATGCAGTTTTCTTTAAAAAACAGCTGGATGCGGCCTTAGATTTAGGCGTTGGCCTAATCTCAATCGGTTCACGTCCAGATAATGCTAATGATGACGTTGGTGCTATTGATGGTGCGTTTGACATGGCACAGAACGCAGGCATGGCAGTCCGTACAACATTAGGTGCTGGTGCAGCACTGAATGGTGATGCAGTCGATTATCCTAATCATATCCACGATATGGACGATTGGAATAAGCGTTATGTGCAACATTTAGCCGGTCGCAACCTGATTTGGGATGCCTCTAACGAAGCAAACAATCCCGGCTTTTGGTATGGGAAGTCATCATATTATGATCACTCGCTGATTAAGGACTGGTTGGGCGTTGACAAAGTGTTATACGATTATGTTCGTCAATACGATCCCGGATCAATTTTTCTAAACGGTGATTTATTCCGTAGTCCATATGACTTACAAAAAGGGCAGTGGGCTGATGAATGGGACGCTATGGTTCAGTACGGCATGATGAGTTTCGGAGACGCCATTTCAGTACACCCATATCTTGAAGACGCCGTTACAGGTTATCCACACTCACCTGAGTCTCTGCTACAGTACATGGCAACACCAGATAACGCAACTTTGCCACTAGTTGTTACGGAGTTCAGTTACAACCGTTCGACAATGGACGTTAACCAGCAGGCCGATTGGCTTGCACGATCGTGGTTCATTTTTGACTACATGCAAGTGCCGTTTGTGATTCACTACGGATTCTGGGACGAGTACCTTGATGACAACGGTGGCTATTCAATCTTTGATCACGATTGGAATCCATATCCGGCCGCCAATACGTTGAAATATTGGCTGTATGAGCTCAAAGGTTACTATTTTAATCAACGTTTTAGCACTGGCAATGACAGCACCGATTTTGTGTTTGAATATGTAAGCGGCACGACACATAAAATTATTGGTTGGACATCTGATAGTAGCCGTCAAATCACAGTGAATGGCAACCAGTACACAATCACTAATACGCCGGTACTGCTTAATACTTTTGAAGAAGAAGTTACGTTTAACAAAATAACAAATATTTATCAACTAAAAGATACTTTTAACGAAAACATCGACATTGCGAGTCAAGTTTTGAACTCAATAGGTGAAGACTTTATTGACTTTATAAGTTTATACACCAACATTCAAAAAATAAGCAGTGAAAGTATTGGCAATAGTTTTAGAAATCAATTGATTATTTCTTTAACAGAAATTCAGAAAACGATTATTTCATTGTCAAATTTATCAAAAATGATTGGTATTACAGATGATTTAGGAAACTTTTATGTTCCTGAAAAAATAGCAATGCCAAATAGCTTAATGATTGACAATGATTTTATGGAAACTTTAAACAATGATTTCGATAGTCTCGCACAAGTAATTAATTTTATTAAAAAAGGGGTATAAAAAATGGCACAAGATTCAGCAGGACGCACAATTGTACCAGCCGGTTACAACGGTAACTTCGAAGTTGTTGACATGAACTTCAACGACGACACAAAGGTTATTCAGATCAACCAGTTAAACGGTAGACAGGGTGACACACGAACAGCACGGATTAAAGCAGTACAAGACAACTCCGCAGGAACGGGAACAATTGCTTACAGCATTGACGGTTTACAGCCACAAATTGTTGGCAAAGACGCAAAAGATAAAACAATCCAGATTGCAGGAAATTGGAATCCAATTAATGTTAATTTAGGACTTTTTTCAATCACTGCACCGGCTAACGTCTATCAAGCAGTCGGCTTAACTCAAGGCTGTTACTTACGATTGGTTGACGGTAGCGGAAATGTGGTTAGTTCAATTCCGGTTATCTTTGAGGTCATTCAAGATAGCTCAAGCATGACCAATTATGAGGCTACAGCGTTCTTACAAAGCGTTGATAGCGTTGCACAACAAGCTGTTGAAAAGTTTGATTCTGCCAATGCACTTGCACAAACAGTTAAGGACGTATCTAATCAAGCACTAGCTGCTGCTCAACAAGCAGATGCCGATGCAAAAGCACAAGGCGTTGCAAAACTAGCTAGTGATAATGCTTTTACAGGCAATAACAGCTTTAGCAATAAAGTAACGGCAGCAAACTTTGTTACACCTGGTGGTGCAGATCTTAATGCGTTAGCTAACAACGTCACCGCAGACATAGGTTGGATTCCATTAGCATTATCGAATATCGTGCAAGGAAATATTGCGTTCAGAAGTGTTTCTATGGTTAAACCAAGCGTTGAACTATACATGCTTAGCGGCCAAGTAACAACTAATCAAGACCTTAGTCCTTATACATGGTATCAATTCGCAACGTCACAGCCGGGAAACGCTGGTTACTGGAAATACACGCCCGTCATTGCTGATTCTGGGGTTAATGGAGTTGGCGCTTTCCAATCAGGCGGGTTCAGTGTCAACTTTCCGATTGCGGTTAACAAAGGAACTAATATCCAAGTATATTCAATGATTAATTCTGACAGATAGTGAGGAGACCAATATGCTATATTTTTCTTATGATAAAGACACGTACAAATATACTGGTGCTTCGTCAACGCAAACGCCATTTTCAACAACAATTAATCCGGAAGATTTAGTTGATCCGGTTTTCAATGAAGCATCTAACCAATGGAGCGGGACGCCTTACGATCAATGGCTTGCCGCATCTAGTCAAAGTGAAACACCATATGTCCCACAGCCATCAGCAGTGCAGCTCATGGTGATGGGATTAACACAGCAAGTTGCAACACTAAATAGTGAAGTAGCGGAAATTAAATCTGCGCCATCAGAAGAAACTACTCAATCACAGGCGGCTTCCACACCAACATCACAAGCTTCGTCAGCTTCAGAAGGGAGTGCTAACTAATGGACTTATTCTCAATGCTGAAAATTTTCAAAACTTGGGGTGCCACAGATGATTATTTCAAGTCCTATCTAACGATGGGTGCAATCACTCAAGCACAGTACGACGAACTTACAAAGGGCTGACCATAATGAGTGTTCTAGCGACTATAAACTGGGATTCTGTCATCACTGATGGGGCATCCGTTGTATCCATCATGGCCTTCATTGGCACAGTTGTGTACTACGTTCTTAAATCACTTGTAGAACACTTAACAACTGGCTTAAAGGGATCTGTGGACGTCCTCAATTCTTCGATAACTGGTTTAACCGTCACAATTAAACGTAACAATGAGGACTTAGGTAAGCTAAGGGAAGATATGGACAATCTCAAGATTGATGATGTCAACCATGAAGATAGAATTTCAGCTATAGAAAAAGAGAGGAATCAATCATGAAGCAAAAATTGAATAATATTGATTGGAAGTCTGGAAAGCTGTGGGCTGGCCTAATCTCGCTGGGGATTGTGCTGGTACAACAGCTTTTTAGTTTGTTCGGGGTTAATTTTCCAGCAAATTTGGATCAACTGGTGGCTGTGGTCAATACAGTATTAACAATTCTAGGTATGTTGGGTGTCCTGTCTGACGTAACCTTGGTATCTGTGCCAACGGAGCACACTAAAGTGGCTGAAAAGTACCCTGAACAGCCTCAAACAGCGCCTAAAAGTGGCAACATTCAGACAACTTCAGTCAACACAGACAAAATGATTACCCCAGAAAATAATTCAATGCAGAAATAGAAGCTAATGCAGTTATGCAAAGGTTTCAGAAAGGGGAATATCTTGAAGAAAACTAAATTAGTACGTAGGGTGATTACTTCAGTAACCGCCTTTTTTGTTGCCTTGGTTATCTCAACGGTGGCAATGGCCGCTCCACGTACAGACATGGTTGACGTTTCAAACAACAACGGTGCTATGACGACACCAGAGTTTGTCTACATGCGAAACAACTATGCCGTGAAAGCAGTCACCACCAAGATTAGTGAAGGCACATACTTCCAAGATGGGACAGCGGCTGGCAACATTAAAGCGGCTGAAGCTGCAGGTCTGTACATCAATGGGTATCATTTTGCCCGTTACTCAACCGTAGCTGGTGCGATTGCTGAAGCTAACTATGCAGCTCAAACAGCTAAGGCTGATGGGTTACCAGTTGGGGCAGCTTTGGTAGCTGATGTAGAAGCACCACAGCAACGTGGCAATGGCTATTACACCAACACCGCCGCTAACAATGCTTTCATTAACACGGTTGCGCAATATGGCTACCGTTCCACTGTGTACACCATGGGCTCATGGCTAAATAGTCAGTTCTATGTTGATAAAGGTTGGATTGCAATGTATCCCTATGTGCCACAAGGGAATTACTACAGCAACCATCACGGCTGGCAATGGTGGTCATCATTCTACTTCCCGTGTTCCTTGGGACGGTTTGATGTCACCCAGTTGTATGACAATTTCTTCATGGGTGAGCAACAGCCAGTAGTTAAATCAACTGATGACAGCAAGCAAAACGTTAAGGCCTCGGTTGATGCTGTTAAGGTAGCCCAAAGTAATACTCTAGCTAACGGGGATTACGCTCAAGCAGGCACGTTTACACCCAACCACAACATGAACGTGCGTGTAGGTGACTCAACGAATAGTGGTATCTCTGGTGTACTGCCAGCAGGTTATTCCATTCGTTATGACCACGTCTTTATTGCTAATGGATATGTATGGGCACGTTACGTTAACAATGCTGGCTATTACCGTTACATTGCTATGGGTGCCAACGGTGGTGCTGAGTATGGTTCACGAGTTAAGTACACTTATGTACAGCCAGCACGCCGAGTTTGCATTGTAGAAAGTGGTGACTCATTCTGGAGTATCTCACGTCAGTTTGGAATCAACATGTACACACTTATGCAGATGAATAATGCCAACGCCTACACTAGGATTTACCCTGGTGAACATTTGTATTACTAATTGAATATGGTTTTGCTGATAATTTAGGCGCTCATTCCGTAACTGAATTGAGCGCCTTTTTTTGCATTTTATGAATAATTTTTATTTTCTTAAAACTATGTATTTTCCGTTATGCCTGCCGATACTGTACACAAAACCGTGCACATAAGTTTATAATGCTATCTAATCGTATCAAATAATTTGGCAATTTTGAATGTTTCACAATCCCATGTGTAGCAAGCAGAATTCCGATTTAATAAGGATAATAGGCAGTGTACTCGCAGCCTATCTTTTGGTATAATTGTGCATTGAAATTGTACGAATTGAAAGGAGTTCAACATGGCCAAAGATATTGGAATCGATTTAGGCACGGCCAATGTGTTGATTTATGTTGTTGGCAAGGGCATCGTTCTTGATGAACCGTCCGTCGTTGCCGTAGATACCAAAACTGAGCGTGTTTTAGCTGTGGGTTCAGAAGCTTACCGAATGGTTGGCCGCACGCCCAGCAATATTCGGGCCATTCGCCCATTAAAGGACGGGGTTATTTCCGATTTTGATGTTACGGAGGAAATGCTGTCATACTTCATTAATAAGCTGAACGTGAAGGGCTTTATGTCGCGTCCTAACATTATGATTTGTGCCCCAACCAACATTACTGAAATTGAACGAAAGGCTATCATTCAAGCCGCTGAAAAATCTGGCGGTGCCAAGGTTTATTTGGAATATGAACCTAAGGTTGCTGCTATTGGTGCTGGCTTAGATGTTTACCAAGCGACTGGTAACATGGTTATTGATATTGGTGGTGGAACCTCTGATATTGCGGTCTTATCTCTTGGTGATATTGTTGCCAGCACATCATTACGCATGGCTGGTGACCGAATGAATGCTGATATCGCGGCTTATGTCAAACGTGAACATGGGTTGACGATTGGTGAACATTCAGCCGAAAACATTAAGATTAAAATTGGGACTGCTATTCATCTGGAACATCCAGAGAGTATGGAAGTTCGTGGTCGTGATGCCGTTGATGGGATGCCTCATGCCGTGGAAATCAATGCTAATGAAGTTGAAGCTGCATTGCATGACACGTTGCAACAGATTATTGACGCTGCGCATGGTGTTTTGGAACGAATTCAACCAGAATTGGCTGCAGATATCATTGATCGTGGCATTATTTTGACAGGTGGTGGTTCCTTGCTAGAAGGTATCGATCAGCTCATTTCTCGCGAGCTTCAAGTACCTGTCATGATTTCCGAACAACCACTTGATAATGTGGCCAAAGGTGCCGGTGAACTGTTAGAGCGAATGAACGGTAAAAAAGGTCCACAGTTGTAACGGAGGCAGTTATGAAATGGTTACTCACGAAGTTGGTTCGTGGTTACCAACGGTTTATTTCACCGTTATTTCCGCCAAGTTGTCGCTATTATCCAACATGTTCAAACTACATGTTGATGGCTTTAAAAAAGCATGGTGCTTTTCTAGGCCTAGTGATGGGAATTGCGCGGATCCTGCGCTGTAATCCTTTTATTCGCGGCGGGTATGATCCGGTTCCAGATTTCTTTACAATTCGCCGTAATCCAGATCCTAAAGATATGGATCCAATTGTTGCGGCATACTTTCATGGGGAGCATCATGGCAAAAAAAGATAAAACAGTGCCGGTATCGATTGATGAAGTTGATGTTGACGGAGAAACGATTGAACAAGTTTCTGTTAACAAGCAGGTCATTGGTGATATTCGGCCAAATGATAAAAAGTTTCTGGCAACGACCGCTAATGGTCAAAAGATTGTTGCAAATAGTCAGGAAGATGCACTACAAGCAATCTTGGCTGAGTTTAATTTACATGGTTAAAGGAGGCTGCACGTGCAACAGGGACGAACTTCAATTAGCCGCAAAAACAAAGATAAAGATTTAGATTCACGCATTGATTGGGGCATTATTTTTTGTGTGCTTATGCTGGCATTGATCGGTATTGCATCGATTTATGTCGCTGCCAGTCATGATACAAAGTCAGTTAGCGTTGTTAAACAGGTTATTACACAGGTCTTATGGTATGCCATTGGGACTGTCGCCGTCGTGATTTTAATGCAGTTTGATTCCGAACAGTTGTGGAAGCTGGCGCCGTTGGCCTATGGTGTGGGAATTTTCCTGTTGGTCGCGGTGCTTGTATTTTACAGTCGTGCTTATTATGTGCAGACCGGGGCTCGTAGTTGGTTTGCTATTGGGCCGCTGACATTTCAGCCGTCTGAAGTGATGAAACCGGCGTATATCTTGATGATGGCGCGGGTAATCACAATGCATAACAATGATCATCCAACTCACACAGTTAAGACAGATTGGTTGTTAATCGGTAAAATGTTCCTGTGGACGCTACCCATTTTTGTTTTGATGAAGTTACAAAATGACTTTGGGACAAACCTAGTGTTTGCTGCTATTTTCGCTGGTATGGTTTTGGTTTCAGGGGTTACTTGGCGTATTATTGTGCCAACCTTTGCGCTCGTTGTCATTGTCGGTGGTGTTGCACTGACATTGGTGCTTAGTGACTGGGGACGGACGCTGTTAGGCCATTTGGGTTTCCAGGCCTATCAATTTGCCCGTGTGGACACGTGGCGGCATCCGGCTGCAGATACCTCTAATCAAGGTTATCAACTCTGGCAGAGCATGAAAGCAATTGGATCAGGTGGCCTGTTCGGTACCGGATTTAACGTATCTCACGTTTACGTGCCAGTTCGGGAATCAGATATGATTTTCTCGGTTATTGGTGAAAACTTTGGGTTTGTTGGTGGTCTGTTACTGATCATGCTGTATTTCTACTTGATTTGGCAAATGGTCAGGGTAACGTTTGATACAAAAAATGAATTTTATGCGTACATTGCAACCGGTGTTGTCATGATGATTTTATTCCATGTTTTTGAAAATATTGGGATGAACATCGGACTGCTACCATTAACCGGGATTCCACTGCCGTTTGTGAGTCAGGGAGGATCCGCTTTGATTGGGAATCTGATTGGAGTCGGGTTAATTATGTCGATGCGCTATCATTACACGAGTTATATGTTTAGTAGTGAAGCCAGCTTCAAATAAGTTGATAAAGTGAGGAATAGATTGTGGAAAACGAAAACAAGTATTTCTGGACTAAAAAAGATGGTGACAATGTTCGCTTAGGCTTAAGCAAGGACGCGCAAGACGAATTGGGAAACGTTACTTACATCGATTTGCCTAAGGCAGGTAGCAAGTTAGTTGCCGGCGACACATTTGCTAGCATTGAAGCCGAAAAGGCTGTTTCCGACATGCCAAGTCCAGTAAGTGGGACTGTTGTGGAAGTTAACCCAGCATTAAAGGAAAGTCCGGATGCCTTAAACGGCGATTGGGACGAAGCTTGGTTGCTAACACTGAGTGAATCAAAGTAAATTATCGAATTAAATAAAACGTGCTCATGGATGATTAAACTCCATGAGCACGTTTCTGTTTAGAATTAGAACGATATGAGGATTAAGCAAGTGTATCGCGAACGTCATTTACGAAGGCGGTAAACAGTGCGGCGGCTTGTTGGTTGGTAGCTGCCATCATTTCAGGATGGAATTGAACAGCTAAAATATGCCGATCAGAATCTTCGACGGCTTCCACAACGCCATCAGCGGCCGTGGCAGTGACGGTCAAACCTGGTGCTACTTTTCTCACAGATTGGTGATGAAAAGAGTTAACCCAAGCTTGTTTGCCATAGATTTGCTGAAGTAAACTGCCGTTTGTGGTTGTGATACGATGGACCGGTGACGCCCAGTCTGTTGGAAATTGATTATGACCAATAGCGTTAGGTACCTGCGTTGGAATGTCTTGATAATCGGTTCCACCCAGAACCGCGTTGATGAGCTGGATACCACGGCAAATGCCCAAAATTGGTTTGTGGGCAGCAATAGCGGCGTGAATAAGTCCTTGCTCAAACTGATCACGATCCCAATCATTTAATTCATTCTGTGGAATCGGGTCCTGACCGTAGAGACGGGGACTGACATCTTGACCGCCAGTAAGTAGAATCGCGTCCACACGTTCAACATAGGCCGCCGCCATCTCTGGGTCTGAAATTGGCAACAGTAGGGGCAGTGCGCCGGCATTAACAAGGGAGGAAACGTAATTCTTTTGTGTATAGTCAACATAGTTGGTACTCATGTGCTGGCTGGGGCGAACCAAGTGGTTGGTTCCAATTCCAATAATTGGCTTCATAAATAATCAACTCTCTTTCTAAAAACTGTCTGCGATTAGTGTAACGCAAATTGTTGGTTTGTGTGGTTGATTTATGCCGGTACGCTCAAATGTTAATTGTTCAGACGACATGAGTTGCTTATCGACTTAAACGTCAGTAAGATTGTAACCAGAAAAAGAAATGGGTGAATAATGATGGCAGATGAATTGAAACAGGTTGACGATGTTCGGACACAATTAAGGAATCTTCGTCAACAGGTACAGGCTGGTGCCGTTTTTCAGTCGCTAAACACAAAAATTGGTGCGGTATTGGATAATTTACCAAGTAATGATGAGACGCCAGTTAGTTTGCCTGATGATGCTGATGGCATTAAAGACCTATTAAAAATGTTGAATCAGCAAATTCGGGCGACAACATTGGATAAGATCACCGATGATCAGTTGATGCAATTATTAAATCACTTAGGGTCACCTGATGTTGATGTACGCGATCGGGAAATTTATTTCTTCTTTAATGACGCGTTGCAACAGCATGTGTTGTCGGATTCTCAGCTACGTTTGGCAGTCAATACGCTTCTGCAGGATCGTGTTTTGTTTAATCATATTACTGAACCGGAAAATACAGCTATTTTCGGTCGGTCATTTGCGGTGATGATTTTATCGTTGCTTGCGTATGCGGATCGGGTTGACGCCCATTTTCTAGACGCTGAGACCACGATGAGGTTAGTTGATCAGCTGGCCACCTACATTGCTTTAGAAAATGATACCCGTGGGTTTGTTGGGACTTCTGGCTGGGCACACGCCTATACACATATCGGTAATTTACTGGATGAACTGGCGGAAAGCCAAGTCCTTACACGGGCCGATAAAGTCTTTCTAATGATTGAAATTTTAGAAAAGTATCGTCGACTCGGAACGCCACTAATTTTTGGGGAAAGTCGTCGGTTAGCGGCTTATTTAGCGACGGTCGTTAATTTAAACGACTTATATGAACAGGCCTTTTTGCAGGAATGGCGTCAATGGCGTGTATGCTTAAGTAATACACCTCAGCCAGAGGATGAAGCTGGGTGGACACGACTGTTTAACCGATCACGGCTACTATCGGCCATGATTTTGCGCGAAGATTACCCAGAAGAAGTCAGCAACGCAATTAACGCTGAAGTTGACTTCCTTTCATAGCGGTTGGGTAGCCTAGACTGTAACAAGCAAAAATCTTTTCTAAACGGGCAAAGTGAGTTGGTGTCACTGATTGATTCTGGTATACTTAAGGTTCACTTACTGACCGGAAAAAAGAAAAGATAGGATGATCAACGTTATGAAAAATAAAAAGCTGCACATTGCGTTATTGTTTGGTGGTAACTCGTCAGAACATGATGTTTCTAAACGTTCTGCGCATAACATTTATGACGCAATGGACAAGGACAAGTATGACGTCAGCTTATTTATGTTTACCAAGGACGGCATCTTGCTAGGTAATAAGGCCTCGCACCGTATTTTTGATGGTGAAGATGAGGACTTGGTTGTTAGCGAAGAGATGCCTAAAATTGATTTGAGCAACCCATTGGCACCAATCATGGCATTAAATGAGGTGTCTGATATCGATTTGTTTTATCCTGTTATTCACGGTAATTTGGGTGAAGACGGGACTGTGCAAGGTCTGTTTAAATTATTGAAGAAACCTTACATTGGGAGTAATGTTCTAGCATCTGCACTGGCCTTTGATAAAGACATGACCAAGCGGATTCTGACACAAGCACACGTCCGTAACACGGAGTATGTTGTCATTACGCCTGAGAACAAGGATCAGATGGACTACGAAACAGTAGCTGCCAAAATTGGTCGCGTCATGTTTTTGAAGCCGGCAGATCAAGGCTCTTCTGTGGGGATTCATCGCGTAACGAATGCTGATGAATATAATGCTGGATTGGCAGATGCGCTTCAGTATGACTTTAAAGTGCTGGCTGAAGAGGCAATCGATGGCCCTCAAGAAATTGAAATTTCGATTTTAGGCAATGAAAAACCACGGGCTTCAAAATTAGGTGCTGTCCGTGTCCCAGATTCAGATACGTTCTATGACTACAATAATAAGTTTGTCGATGCAAGTGGCGTCGTCTTTGAATTGCCCGTTGTGTTGCCGGAATCTTTAACACAGGAAATCACTCAAATGGCACTGGATGCTTATGTTGCTCTTGGGCTTAAGGGGATGGCACGAATCGATTTTCTTGTGTCTAAAGATGGCGTGCCTTATCTTAGTGAACCAAACACGCTGCCTGGTTTTACCAACATCAGTTTGTATCCACAAATGTGGGGTGTTTCGGGAATTGATTATCCAAGCTTGATTGATGAGATCATTGATTACGGACTAGCAGAGTACAAACGTAATCAGTCCATCAGTTACTCTTTTACCAAGCTAGGTACCGAACACGTTGGTGAGAAGAAGTTTAACTAGAAATTGTCATTTTATGTTGTAAAACTGCCTTTTAAAAATAAGTTTAAAACGGAATCCTATAAAATTGGATTCCGTTTTTTATTTACTTGAATTTACACTTTAAGTGCAACACTAATTAAATAAAGAATGGCCCATGGCCAAATTTCTGTAAAATGATGTTTGCGAAAACAATCATGAAAGGAATCAGCTCCTAAAAGATGGGTTTGTGGTAAACACCATTTTAAAGGAAGCTGATCTTTTTTGTCCGAACAGCGTTCGGATTAATTTTACAATCTATCATAGCAGTAAATTAAAACGAAAAAAGATTCAATCCACAGTGAGCAAACGCGGATTGAATCTTTTTTATTTTGGTTTAAGTAGAAATTACTTCTTGTTTGTGGCTTGAGCGCCTTCCTTAGCTGAGACAGGCTTGTTAGCTAAATCAGTCCGAACAACCAAGACATCACAAACTGCGGCACGAGTGACATATTCGGTAACAGAACCGATTAATAAGCGTTCAACAGCGTTTAACCCAGTAGCGCCAATCATAATCAAATCAGTATTGAGTTCCTTAGGAACCTCTTGTGCAATGATTGACTTTGGTGCGCCATACTCGATTGAGTATTCACACTTAACGCCAGCTTCTTTAGCTTCGGCCGCATACTTATCGAGTGTTTTCTTGGCCGTTTCAGTAACTTGTTCAACCATGGTTGTATCAAAACTTGAGATGTTTTGGAAAGCACGGGTATCAACAACATGGAGTAAGTGCAACTCGGCATCGTCACCATTTCGTTGTGTAACCGCGACAGCCTTCTTAAAGGCCAATTCAGCTTCACGTGAACCATCGATTGGAACTAAAATCCGTTTGTATTGTTGTGCCATGAAATTCACTCCCCTTTATTTTTCTACCTTTATTCTACTGTAAACCGCTTGAAAACAAAAGTGAAAGCGCTGTATTTTCATTCAAAAATCCGTTTTTGCGTGCGATTTATAATAAACAAGGAGACAAATTTGAGAAGAGTGTTGGTAGATTGTAAAATTAATCCGAACGCTGTTCGGACAAAAAAGATCAGCTTCCTTTAAAATGGTGTTTACCACAAACCCATCTTTTAGGAGCTGATCCAGAACAAATGAATAATCGTCCCCGTAAATGTCTCGGATGGAAAACGCCTTATGAAATATTCTTTAATGTAGTGTTGCACTTAATTTGACAATTCAAGTACAAAAAACAAACGGGTTCGTCTTTGCGTATGTTTAGTGTGTTGGCTAAAAGGACACTATTGGAGGTTTATACATGCAACAGCGATGTGGATGGGCAGATCGAAATGAATTGGTTATGAATTACCATGATAGCGAATGGGGCGTACCCGTATATGAAGATCAATTATTATTTGAACTGTTAAGTTTGGAAGTATTTCAAGCTGGTTTGACGTGGTCGTTAATTTTGTCACGACGCTCAGCTTTAAGGAAAGGATTAGCAAACTTCGATATTGATCAACTAGCCGGTTTTTCCATCGCAGATACGCAACTGCTATTGGCTGATCCAGCGATGATCCGTAACCGAAGAAAGATTGAGAACGTGATTCACAACGCGCGTCAGTGGCAACAACAGCAGTTAGGAGAGATATCGCCGGCGGAACAGTTATGGAATTTGCAACGCC
The DNA here is from genome assembly GCF_009863985.1 of Furfurilactobacillus milii. Classification (GTDB taxonomy): domain Bacteria; phylum Bacillota; class Bacilli; order Lactobacillales; family Lactobacillaceae; genus Furfurilactobacillus; species Furfurilactobacillus milii_A. Next base: position 57,834 of record NZ_WEZT01000002.1, read on the forward strand.
AACAACCGCTGGGATTAGAAATGGCGAGAAATGATCAAGTGAAATATACATTCATTAAACAAACAACCACACTTTTTTATGAATGGGGGATTAGGGGAGTTGGTCCCAAAACGACCACCAGTTTCCTACAGGCGGCGGGCTTTATCAACGATCATGAAGATAATTGCTATCGCCAAAAAGAAATATATTTATCGGTCCATACCACTGGACGAATTTAAGAAAACATGCGATGATGATAACGGCAAAAATTATCGCGGACATGGAGATGGAAACCGTTCTGACACGCGGCTTCATGAGCCTGACGATGATGGTAAAACGTATTTTATTTCACAAAGTGTGAATTTTTCTACCGCCGGGGTAAAAGTAATTTAATCTTGATGCGACAATCATTTTGGAAGAAGGCGTTTGTGTTTGGGTAACTTTAAATTGCGACTGGCAACGACGGCAGACATGGATCAAATAATGGTGATTATCCGTGGTGCCCAGACGTTTATTGCAAAGCAAGGGTTTGACCAGTGGCAGGATGGCTATCCGGCACAGGCTGATATGTTGGCAGATATTAAGGCGAGTCGTTTGTATGTGCTTGCCAATGACACTCAAATTGCTGCTGTTGCGGCTGCGATAGTTGGTGTTGATCCGAACTACCGCTTAGTTGAAACCGGTAGTTGGCTAATGCCGTCTGCTAAGTATGCGGCGATTCATCGGGTCGCTGTCTCAAGTCAATTTCGTGGTCAGCATCTCGCTGAGACGCTGTTTACAAAGTTGATGGCAACGTTGAAGCATGATCAAGACGTTGTGTCCGTTCGTGTCGATACGCATAAACAAAACCAAGTCCTGCAACATGTGGTCCAAAAAGTTGGTTTTGAGTACTGCGGTCATATTTATATTGACGGAAATGCACAACGTTTGGCCTATGAGTGTGTATTGAAATAAGTGCATTGCGTCTCGCCTGATTCAGCAGAATGAATGAGGCAGAAAAGATGAGAATTTTAGGCGCTCGGGTTCGTGCATACCGCAAAGCACGGGGGTTATCGCAGAAGGATTTGGCTAAAAACATTTGTACCCAAGCAACTATCAGTTTGATTGAAAAACGGAATAAGATTCCGAGCATGCAGATTTTATTAAAACTTTGCAGCCGCTTGGGAATTCAATTAAATGACGTGATCGTTGAAACAGACGATCAGGCAGTCCAAATCTTTCGTGAAGTCGGTTATGCAGTGCGGACTGCTCAGTACCGTAATGCGGAAAGCCGGTTGGATCGTGTGAAACTTCGAAGTTTGAAAGAGAATGATGAAATTAAGGCTTACTACTATTATCGTGGTCAGTTGCAACTGATGAATCATGACAATCCAGATGAGGCTATTTTCAACTTTGGCATGTTATTGAATGAGTTCAATAATCGCAGTAAGGATATCTATTCACTGATGTCACGGTTGGGATTAGGGCTTGCCTATGCGAAAAAAGGTGAATTTGACAAGGCTGAACTATTTGTTAACCAAGCCGTTCGCGATTTGGATGAATTTGACTCAGATAGTCACGATCTTGTTCAGGATCAAGTGTCTTCATATCTACAAGCAGCTAAGTTTTTCCAAGAAATTGGCAAAGATGGTCGTACTTTATCGCTTGCCAAGAAGGCGATTAAACTGAGTGAACAAAATAATAGTTTGTTTTTACTTGAAGATATTTACCAAACAATGGCGCTTAGTCAACTCAAGTTGGATGACGATAAGAGTGCGCAACAAAATATGTATATCGCCTATGCATTAGCGTTAGTGTCTAAGAATCAGCGGTTGGCCGAGAGTATTACAAGTAATGTTGCAAAGTATCAAATTCCACCGTTGGCGTTATGAAATTAATAGGGTAGATTGCAAATTTAATCCGAATTTTTGGACAAATTTGTCAGCATGATCTGATAAGGTGTTTGCCAGTCAAGTATTTTAAGTGGTCTCTGATT
>NZ_WEZT01000002.1:59887-127616 GCF_009863985.1 Furfurilactobacillus milii
ATTAACCAGCGACCGCTTAAAATACTCGACTGGCAAACACCGTATCAGGTTATGCTGACAAATTTGTCCAAAAATTCGGATTAAATTTGCAATCTACCTGTTAAGGAAAATTCACTAACTGCTATGGCTACTAGTTCATAAAGCGGACGAGTGTTAATCCGAGCAGCATCCCTGATAGACAGCCGACAATCAAAGCGATGACCATCACAACGAGACTAAATAAACCTGCGATAGCCAACAGTCCAACGATGAACAATTCGATGGCCCAAAAAGTGAGCAGTGTGCCAATTTGTGGGTGACGATCAGGTGTAAACAATAAAAAGCCTGTTTGGCGGTGAAACCAAAGATAACCACTGATGAAAAAGAAGATGACTGCAAAAATGCAGATTAAAATTTTTATTAACATATTCTTACCTCATGAGAGTTAATTATAAATGACTCTTTCCTAAAACGATAGGGCGAATTGTTTTCATCGAAGTTAAAATTTGGCGATTCAAATAAAAGAAAAACGCCAGCCTCTAGGAGACTGACGTTCCAAAGTATGCACTTTGATGAAAACTAGTGATGCCGACAACCGGCTCTTCAGAGTTGACCCGCGACAAGGCAGGTGGGCGTGGCTGTTAAGGCTTCTGATTACCAAGAGAAAAGGCCTATCATAGGCGATACTAGAGTCACACCCTAAGTAAAAAGACTGTAAGGCAACACTGTAAGTTGAGCCTTGCGTACATCTTAGAATTCATATCGAACATAGCATGATTTTTTTAAAGACGCAATTATTAGCGTTGGTTGTTTGAAAAACATTATTTTTTGTTCCTAGGTGGTAATGGATGCCCACTAGCCGCCATTAGTCGGGCGTATTGTTCACCGAGTGCAGATTCATAGCGCCCATTGTCCTTAGGATGATAATAGGTTGCATTCGCCAAATTATCCGGCAAATATTGCTGCTTTATCCAGTCATTAGGGAAGTCATGTGGAAATTGATAGTTTACGCCGTGGCCCAGCTTAGCAGCGCCTTTATAATGGGCATCCTTTAAGTGAGCAGGAATATCACCGCTTTTACCGGCATTGACATCAGCCAGTGCACTGTCGACTGCGCTGATGCCGGAGTCTGATTTAGGAGACAAACAAAGCTCAATCACGGCGTCTGCTAGAGGAATTCGTCCTTCTGGCAGGCCTAACTGTTGAGCTGCCGTGACAGCTGAAACGGTGTGGGCGGTGGCAGGGGGATTTGCCAGTCCAATATCTTCATAGGCGATGACAAGAAGTCGACGGCAGATGATAGTTAGGTCACCAGCGGCAATTAAACGGCTCATGTAGTGTAGGGCGGCATTAGTGTCTGAACCCCGAATGGATTTTTGAAAAGCAGAAATAACATCATAGTGTGCGTCACCATCTTTATCCGCGGACAAGGCTTTGCGCTGTAAACATTCTTCAACGACCGGGAGTGTAATGTGGACAGTTTTATCATTGTCAGGATCAGTAGATTGAACGGCCAATTCTAGTGCATTAAGCGCACTACGCAGGTCACCATTGGTGGCACTGGCCAGGTGATGACGGGCATTTTCATCTAGATTGACCTTAATCTTACCTAAACCGTTTGACTCGTCCGCGAGTGCGCGATCGATGGCAGTTTCAATATCTTCAGGAGTGAGGGGATAAACTTCGAAGATTTGGGTACGGCTACGAATGGCAGGATTGATGTTGATATACGGATTTTCAGTGGTCGCTCCGATAAGAATAATGGCGCCGCTTTCTAACAGTGGTAGCAAAAAATCCTGTTTAACTTTGTCCAAACGGTGAATTTCGTCTAGTAATAAAACGACAGTGCCACTCATTTTAGCTTCTTCGGCGACGATTTGAAGTTCTTTTTTGCCGTCAGTCGCCGCGTTAAGCATTCGGAAAGCATATTTAGTTGATCCGGCAATAGCACTTGCAATACTTGTTTTACCGGTACCAGGTGGACCATAAAGAATCATGGAAGAAAGCAGTTTCGCTTTAACCATGCGATTAATGATTTTTCCAGGACCAACAAGATGTTGTTGGCCCACGATATCTTCAATGCGTTTAGGACGCATGCGATAAGCTAAAGGTTGCAAGGTGTTCCTCCGGTTAAAAGAAATGGTAAGTTGCGTGTGAGATCTAGTGACATAAACGCACTGAGTTCCTAGGGAGGGAAGCCAGTGCGTTTATAGATTGAATTCAGTAATAGTTTTCATTTATTGAATAACCGTTGCCAAAAGCTTGTTTTTTTCACTGGCTTTGGCTGATCACTATTAGATGAAGTTTGGTCGGCATATTTTTTGGCGATGTCAACAGGATTAACGTCAATGGCCGTTTTGGCAGTGACCACCAACGCTAAGTCATCGTCACCAATTTTATATTCAGGATCATTTTTAATTGTAAATGAGACCGCATGCATGGTTGTGGTTCGAATGTAGGGTCCTAAAACGTCCTGACCTAAATTTCCGTTCATCAACACGGTATTATTAACTTCGTCTCGTTGACTGAGGTCGTTGCCGAACGCAGTGAGGTAATCGCCACTCCTAAGTTGAGCAACGGTCATGGTCAGTGCAACGCGTTCACGAAATGTTCCCAGATAATGACGCTGTTCGTCCGGGTTGATTTTTGGAGTACCATAAATTGCATTTGAAAGGCGTTGGTTCGTATCACCATCTGTGCCATGATTATCAGCCATATCAATACCTCCCCAGTTGATTTCTCACTGGCTAGTATAACATAACCATTATATGTGACTGCGCATTTGGGACTTGTTACTGATTAAAAAAGAACATAGAAAAACCGATGGGCGAGCCCATCGGTTTCGAGAACAAGAAGTAAGAAAATTACAACTTGTTGTAGTATTCAACGATTAATGATTCGTCAATATCAGCATCCAGATCTTCACGTTCTGGCAAGCGAACTAATGAACCCTTTAAGTTGTCAGCATCGAACTCAACGTAAGCTGGGCGACCAACAACGGCTTCAACAGCGGCTTGGATAATAACTAATTTCTTTGACTTGTCACGAACGGCAATTTCTTGGCCAACTTTAACTTCGTATGAAGGAATGTCAACACGTTTGCCATCAACAGTGATGTGACCATGGTTAACCAATTGACGAGCTTGACGACGAGTAGTAGCCAAACCTAAACGGTAAACCATGTTGTCCAAACGACGTTCCAACAGAACGAGGAAGTTAGTACCATGCGTGCCCTTACGAATTTTACCAGCTTTAATGAACAAGTTAGCAAATTGACGTTCAGTCATGCCGTAGGTGAAACGCAACTTTTGCTTTTCACGTAATTGCGTACCATATTCTGAAACCTTACCACGACGACCTTGACCATGATCACCAGGGGCGTATGGACGACGAGCTAATTCTTTACCTGTTCCTGAAAGTGAAACGCCTAAACGACGTGACAATTTCCAGGAAGGACCTGTATAACGTGACATTTAAATGTCCTCCAAATAATTTGTTTGGAGTAAAATATGCGAAGTGTAGGCTCGGTATTCGTGCAGGTTGTTTTGCAATGTTCACCGGAGCAGCCCCGGATACTAGTTGAACCAACGATGGCACTAGGCAATCGCCGGCACCAATCTGTTGACGAGCTTACCACCTACTGCTGCAAATTTTACAACTGAAATAGTATACCGTGATTTAGGCGGTAATGTCAAGATGGCTTACGAGAGCCTGTGCGAATGCGGTTAGTTCAGCCACGTCTTCATTGCTAAACCGATTTAATGTTGGCGAGTCTAAATCCATGACACCAATTTTAACGTCATTTTTCGTTAATGGAACCACAAGTTCTGCATTGCTGGCAGAATCACATGCAATGTGGTCGGCAAACTCATGAACATTTGGCACAACTTGTACCTCTTGAGTGGTTAAAGCTGTGCCACAGACACCACGGCCTGGTTTAATGTGCACGCAGGCGACATTTCCCTGGAATGGGCCAAGCATAAGTTCATCGTCGGCACGGTGGTATAGGTAGAAACCGGCCCAGTTAAGATCGGGAACTGTTTGCTTCAATAAAGCAGAGGCATTTGCTAAATTTGCAATTAAATCGTGCTCATCAGTTAAGAGGGCGTCTAATTGCTGATTTAATAGGGATTTCGTTGTTTCAGACATGTGATCCTCCTTGGGTAAGAACTAAAAAAGTATAAAGTCACAGAAACGTAATCTAAAGCGAAAAACTGGCTATGCTATACTTTTCATTAGTTAGTTACGTTTCAATTAGTGAGATTTCAATTTGATGACGTACATTTTAATGATTTATTTCAAAAAAGCAAGCAATCAATGGCTTGCAAACGGGGATGGACGTGCAAAATGGTTCAAGTTTTAATTGGCATCATCATTCTAGCAATTATCTTGTTTGGAGCGGTCTTTGCGTTCCAAAAAATAACTGGTCGGAGAATTCAAGCGTTGAAGGATCGACGCGAGGATCTGCGTCAACTTCATGTAGACAAACAAGTTGAAACTGGTCATCAGTTGAGTTTGACGGGTCAATCGTTGACTGCTTTCAATGGCTTAACCGATGAATACCAGAGTGTGGAAACAAAGACGTTACCACGAGTTGACCAGGTGATTAATCAGCTGATGGTTGATGCACGGGGTATTAATTTTGTTAAAACCCGTAACGAGTTGCAGCAGGCAACTGACTTACTGGACGAAGCAACGGACAAGTTGATGCATGTGCAGGGCGGCCTTGAAGCGCTAAAAAAAGTCGACAGTGATCACCGAGCTGCTGTTAATCAATTGGAAAAGAAGTACCAAGATTTACGAAAGGTGCTCTTGTCTCAGAATTTAAGTTTCGGTCCTAGTATAGATAAGTTAGAACACAACCTTGCTGAACTCGAAGATCAGTTTGATGAGTTTACAAACTTATCTCAACAGGGCGATCATGTTGCTGCCCAGAAGGTATTGGATCAGTTGACTGAGGGCACAGATGACTTGGATCATTTGATTGATACCATTCCACCGTTATATCGTGATCTGAAGAGTGGCTTCAGTGATCAACTGAACGACATTGTTGATGGTTACCAACAGATGACGTCGCAAAATTTTGTGTTTGGCAACGTGGATATTCCCGGTCAAGTAAACCGGATTAAGGGTGAAATTCAGACAGCCAATCAACATTTATCCGATTTGGATGTTGCTACAACGACCGCCGATAATCATAATATTGAAGTTCAAATTGATGATTTATATGCAGTCCTTGAAAAAGAAGTTAAGGCTAAGCCTGAAGTTGATGATCAAAATGAAGAGTTGCAAGCTTTCTTAGCACATGCCAAACAGCAAAACCGCGCCCTGCAGGTCGAATTGGATCGACTTGGACAAAGCTATGTATTGAATCATGGTGAGCTCGACAATGCACAAACACTGGCAACAGAAATTGAAAAAATAGAAGAGTACTATCGTACGGATGTCAATGCATTAGCGACGCATACCGATAGCTATTCCAACATTCAACAACATCAGTTAGATCAGCTACAAGCTTTGACGCAGATTGAGCAGCAACAGCGTCAAATCAATGATGGCATCAAAGGATTGGGCGCACAGGAACAAAAAGCACGCCAACGTTTCCAACAGTTTGATAACCAGATGCACACCATCAAACGTCAGTTAGAGAGTCTGAACCTGCCTGGTTTGCCCAAGGACTACTTGGATTATTTCTACGTTGTCAGCGATGAAGTAGAGAAGCTGGGTGGTGCTCTGAGCCAAACTCAGATTAATATGGAAGATGTGACCAAGCAGTTAGTGATGATTCAGGCCGATTTGGCTACCTTAACGGAAAAGAGTAACGATGTTCGTGACAGTGCCGTGCTGGCTGAGCAATTGCTTCAATATGCTAATCGTTATCGTAATTCGGATGAAGAAATGGTTGCGGCCAGCCAACGCGCTCAACAACTGTTTGATCGCGATTATAAGTATTCCGAGTCATTAGAGACAATTGCTAATGCACTTGAAAAGATTGAGCCAGGCGCATACAAACGAATTGAAGATAGTTACTATGGTAATCAACCAGAAACACCGACTTCACAGGCGTAGCTAGGTTTTCTCTTCAAATAAGATAAATTGTTTCGTGAGCGTTAATTGAAAATGCCGATTGTCTGTGTGAAGTATGCATGGATGATCGTTTTTTCGTTACAACCGCAATAGGAACATATGGTTGCTAACAATGGCACGCTCGTTATGTGATGAATGTTGTCGTGAATGGACAGATGTTCGCATGAGGGCGGGCAAACGTGATATACTGATTCAAGTTTTTAACTCGAGTCGAACCGAATTTAAAACGAGGAAGGGACAACATGATTTACTTTGATAACAGCGCAACGACAAAGGTGGCACCATCTGTTTTGGAGACGTACTCCAAAGTCAGTCAAACCATTTGGGGCAATCCGTCGTCTTTGCATAATTTTGGTGAACAAGCCTATAACTTGCTAGAGCAATCTCGTCAACAGATTGCGGATTTATTAGGCGTTAAGTTGAGTGAAATTTTGTTTACCAGTGGGGGTACTGAAGGCGACAACTGGGTCGTTAAAGGTACAGCGATGGAAAAACGGGCGTTTGGTCGCCACATTATTACTTCTTCTGTGGAACACCCTGCAGTGCATAACTCTATGGAGCAATTAGCACAACTTGGTTATGAGATTACGTATCTACCTGTTGATGAAGAGGGACGCGTCAGTGCGGCCGATGTGAAGGCAGCAATTCGACCGGATACGATTTTAGTCTCTGTGATGGCAGTTAATAACGAAGTTGGCAGTATTCAGCCATTAAAGGATATCGCAGCTGTTTTACAGGATTATCCGACGATTCACTTCCACATTGACGCCGTTCAGGGCATTGGTAAAGGCATCTCGGATTTAATTTTTAACGATCGCGTTGACTTTATTACCTTTTCCGGTCATAAGTTCCATGCCCCTCGTGGCATCGGCTTTATTTACGCTCGCTCAGGCAAACGAATTGCGCCGTTGATGACCGGTGGTGGTCAAGAACGTAATTTGCGTAGTGGGACAGAGAATCTACCTGCAATCGCGGGGATGGCGCGTGCTCTACGTTTGTTACTGACAAATGAAGAGACCAACGTTGCAAATGAGCGGGCGGTTCGCGGTCGAATCTTGAATCACATCAAAGATTTTCCGAAAGTCACGTTGTTTTCACAAGATAATGACCATTTTGCACCGCATATTTTATGCTTTGCTATTGAAGGTGTTCGTGGTGAAACGATTGTGCATGCTTTTGAAGATCATGATATCTACATTTCGACAACGAGCGCTTGTTCTTCCAAGAAACATTTGGCCTCAAGCACGCTTAAAGCAATGAAGGTGCCAGACCAAATTTCAACCAGTGCTGTTCGTGTGAGCTTGGATGAAAATAATATGTTAGCTGAAGCAGACACATTTAATCAAGTGTTTGATCAGCTATATGAGCAGTTTAAGAAAATTAATAGCTAGGCGATTGAGCGAATTTGTGACAAACGATCGGCAGGTAATCAACTGCTAATAAAGTAATTGAAGACAAATAAGGGAGGCTCGTTAATGCAATATGATGAAATTATGGTTCGCTATGGCGAATTATCAACAAAGGGGAAAAACCGTAAGTCGTTTATTGACCGTTTAGGCAATAATGTCCGTGGCGTGCTTCATGATATTCCCGACGTAAAGGTTCATCCTGATCATGACAGAATGCACTTAACACTTAATGGTGCGGACTCAGCGTTAGTGATGAAACGGTTGAGCAACGTTTTCGGAATCGAAAACTATTCACCATCTGTCAAGGTGGATCTGGATCAAGCATTGGTTGACCAACAGGCCATTGACATGGTTAAAGAGCAATACAAGCCAGGCATGACGTTTAAAATCGATACGCGCCGGTCTAATCATCATTTTGGTTTGAGCACGTATGAAATGAATGATCATCTGGGTGGTGTCATTTTAAACGCTTTTGAGGATATTCATGTCCAAATGAAGCAACCTGATTTAACGCTGCGGGTTGAAGTACGTAACAACGGGATCTTTCTGTCTAGTCAAACGTTTGCTGGCGCCATGGGAATGCCTGTGGGAACCGCTGGTAAAGGGATGATGATGTTGTCAGGGGGCATTGACTCACCAGTCGCGGCTTACCTAGCGATGAAACGTGGCGTTCAAGTCGAAATGGTGCATTTCTTTAGCCCGCCATACACGAGTCAACAGGCACTGGATAAGGCCATGGAATTAACGGCTAAGTTAACGGCCTATACTGGCAAGATTCGATTTATTCAGGTGCCATTTACCAAGATTCAGGAAGAAATCAAAGAGAAGGTTCCTGAAGGCTATCTGATGACGGTACAACGTCGGATGATGTTGCGTTTGACCGTTGCTTTAGCAGAAAAACGCCACGGATTAGGCATTTTCAACGGCGAGTCTCTAGGTCAGGTCGCGTCTCAAACGATGGAAAGCATGCTGGCTATTAATGATGTGACAACTATGCCAATCTTACGGCCAGTGGTTTCAATGGATAAGAATGAAATCATTGATGTAGCCAAGAAGATTGATACATTTGATCTGTCAGTGTTACCGTTTGAGGATTGTTGTACGATTTTTGCACCGCCAGCACCTAAGACAAAGCCTAACCTGGATCGGACGCGCGAGTTTGAACAGCGAATTGATGTCGAAGGTTTGCTTGAGGAAGCACTGGCTGGTGTCAAAATGACAGAGATTCATCCCGGTGAAACTTTCTTGAATCAACAAGAGGACGTATTCGCCGAACTGCTATAATGATAAAAAGATTATTTTGAAAAGTCAGGTGCAGGCATGATAACGATCAGGGATATTGCAAATCAAGCGGGGGTGTCGGTTTCAACGGCGTCGCGAGCTTTGAACGATAATCCGCGGATTTCGGCGGCTACGAGACGACGCATTCAGTCGCTAGCAGCACGTTTGGGATACGTCCCCAACTATAACGCGAAGAGTTTAACCCGTGGTGAAGCAAACGTGGTTGGTGTCGTGTTTCCACCTAGTCAAAGTAGCACGCAGGGCAATCCATTCTTCATTGATGCCATGCGTGGCATCAATAGGGTGTTGACACAACGGCAGTATGTGCTATCTGTTGCGATTGGTGAAACGTCTGATGATGTATTGGCCAATGTGTCAGCGATGGTTGATCAGGCCAAGGTTAAACGCTTTGTTTTACTGTATTCCCACGAAGATGATCCTGTTGCCGATTATTTGCGGTTGGCTGGACTACGGTTTGTCATTGTTGGTCAACCAAGTGTTAGCCACGATGATGACTATGTTGACAATGACAATGTGGCTGCTGGTGAGGCGGGGGCAACGTATCTGCTTGATAAGCTTCATGCTAACCGACCTGTATTTGTTAGTTCTGCAGTAGATTGGCCATACGAGCAAAATCGTCGTCAAGGATTTAAACAAATTGCTGCTAAGCGTGGTGTACCGACTGTTGAAACGCAGTTACCCCGTGCTGACGCACCAATTGCTTCGATAACCGAATGGCTTGAAAAGCATCCTAACATTGATGGTATTTTGGCCACGGATGATCTGATTGGGCTGTCGTTTTATCAACGATGGCAACATGTTCATCCGGACGCACAGGTGCCATTGGTCAGCTACAACCGATCGATTTCGTTACCGTTGCCAAACGTCAATTTCCATTCAATTGATTTGTATCCCGAACGCTTGGGTGCCGCTGCGGCTGAACTCGTTTTTCGTAAGCATTCAACGGAAGCAGGTCATGAGAATCGGATCATTCTGCCGTTTGAGCAGTTGAACTAATTAATGCGCTAAAAAATTGAAAGCCATCGCTATGGTGACACCGCAAACAGGTGTTACGTTAGCGATGGCTTTTATTTGTGACTGATAAAGTGGAATTGCTAGACAGTTTGGCCAATTAAGACAAGTAAGTAAAAAAGTTTAAAAAACTTTTGTGCAAACGGTTGCTTTTTATTGTAAGCGGTTGCATAATAAATATCGATTAATCAACGTTGCTCAATAACAACGCGTTTGCAATTATTGGTTTGATTTTTGAAATGGAGGAAGCAGCATGGCAGAGAATAAGTCGTCATCGCAGAGCGTCGATAAAAAGCATAAATTACCGACATTACCTGCTAGTGTTATTTGGATGATCAGTTTTGGTTTTCTTGGGGTCCAAATGGCCTTTTCGTTACAGAGCTCAAACATGGGTCGGATTTTCCAAACGATTGGGGCAGATCCAACCAAGTTAGGGGCGTTCTTCATCTTACCGCCGTTAGCTGGGTTGGTTGTTCAACCATTAGTTGGTTATTACTCAGACCGGACCTGGATGCCTAAACTTGGTCGCCGGATTCCTTACTTGTTAATTGGTGCCATTGTGGCGGTTATTGTCATGATGTTATTACCAAACGCTGGTAGTTTTGGATTTGGTTATGCATCGCTGACAGCCCTTTGGTTTGGTGCTATTACCATTTTGTTCATGGATTTATCCAGTAACGTTGCGATGCAACCATTCAAAATGATGGTTGGTGACATGGTCAACGATGACCAAAAAGGTTTTGCATACGGTGTTCAAAGTTTTCTTTCTAACACAGGTGCCGTTTTAGCTTCTGTCTTTCCGTTTTTACTGACAGCACTTGGTGTTGCCAACACAGCTAAAAAGGGTGTTGTACCACAATCTGTTATCATTTCATTCTATGTTGGTGCGGTTATCCTGATCATTTGTAGCTTATTCACGGTTTTCCGTGTGAAGGAATACGATCCTGCTACATACGCGCAGTATCATAACATTGATGAAAATGCGAACAAGAAGAGCGAAAACATGTTCAAGTTGTTAGCACACGCGCCAAAAGTATTCTGGACTGTTACGGTCGTCCAATTCTTCTGCTGGATGGGTTTCCAGTATCTATGGACATACGGTACTGGTGCGATTTCTAAAAATGTTTGGCAGGCAGTTAACCCAGCAAGTGCAGGGTATCAGGCCGCTGGTAACTGGTTTGGTTTAATGTCAGCAGTTCAATCACTTGCTGCTGTTGTGTGGTCACTTGTTATTGCACGGGTACCAAACAACTTGCACAAACAGGCGTACTCTTTAGGACTGGCCTTAGGGGCCGTTGGTTTTGGTTCAGTATTCTTTATCCACAACCGCTGGTTATTAATTGTTTCATTTATTTTAATTGGTATTGCTTGGGCTTCAATGATGGCATTCCCATTCACGATCCTGACAAACGCACTTTCTGGTGCCAACATGGGAACCTATCTTGGCTTATTCAACGGGTCAATTTGTTTGCCACAGATTGTTGCCAGTGTGCTTAGTTTTGGTTTGTTCCCACTTTTGGGTTCATCCATGCCTGTTATGATTTTACTTTCCGGTATTCTATTATTAGTCGGTGCGCTTTCCGTTGGTATCGTTCACGAAACGTATGCGGAATAAGAGTGATGCCGAAGCCCAGTTTGCACTGAGCAGAGAACAATATATGTGAGAAGGGACGAATAAAACTATGAAACAAACGTTTGACATCGAACCATGGAACGTTGTTACCCGAAAATTTGATCCAGAGGACAAGCGCCTACAGGAATCAATGACCAGTCTTGGTAACGGTAACATGGGGCTCCGTGGCTTCTTTGAAGAAGATTACAGTGGCGATACTTTACCTGGTATTTACCTTGGGGGCGTGTGGTTCCCAGATAAGACACGTGTTGGTTGGTGGAAGAATGGTTATCCTGCTTACTTTGGTAAAGTTATCAACGCGGTCAACTTTATTAAGGTCAATGCGGTGATTAATGGCGAAAAGCTTGATTTGGCCAAAGATCAAGTGAGTGATTTTAAACTTGATTTGGACATGCAACATGCTTTGTTGACCCGGACATTCACCGTGACGAAGGGTGCAGCTAAGTTGGCTTTCACGTTTGAACGGTTTGTCAGCGCTGCACAAAAAGAGTTAGCGGTTATTCGAGTTAGTGTTAAAAACGTGGGCGATCAGGCTGTTAAGCTAGAATTAAACTCATCGTTGGATGCTGATGTTCAAAACGAAGACGCTAACTACGACGAACGGTTCTGGGATGTGTTGAATATTGACGGTACCAGTGACCAAGGTGAAGTGGTCACCAAGACCAAGCCGAATAATTTTGGCACGCCTCAATTTACCGTTGGGATGCAAATGACCAATAAGAGCACGTTGCCAGCTGTTGAAAACGGTGTGCAAACAGCAACTGAAGTCACGAATGAATTTGGTGGTGAATTGGCTGCCGGTGAAACCGCTCAGTTGGAAAAGCGTGTGATTGTGGTAACATCACGTGATTATGATGACCAAATTGCCTTAACAGCAGGAATGCATGACTTGACGGCAGATGTTAACAAGCAATCATTTGATGATCTTTACCAAGCACACACGGCCGTTTGGGCTGACCGCTGGACGAAGAGTGATGTTTCCATTGAAGGGGACGTTGGTGCTCAACAGGGGATTCGTTTTAATCTGTTCCAGCTGTTCTCGACCTACTATGGTGAAGATTCACGGTTAAATATCGGACCAAAGGGCTTCACTGGTGAAAAGTATGGTGGTGCTACTTACTGGGACACAGATGCCTTTGCAGTACCCGTTTATCTTGGCGTAACGGATCAAAAAGTTACTCGCAATCTGTTGATGTATCGTTATCAACAATTGGATGGCGCTTACCATAATGCAAAGATGCAGGGACTTAAAGGTGCCTTGTTCCCGATGGTCACATTTGACGGTATTGAATCACACAACGAATGGGAAATCACGTTTGAAGAAATTCATCGTAATGGTGACATTGCGTTTGCGATATACAACTACACGCGTTATACGGGCGACAAGAGTTATGTCTTACACGAAGGTAGTAAAGTGTTGACGGAAATTTCCCGCTTCTGGGCCGACCGTGTTCACTTCTCCAAACGTAATCAACAGTACATGATTCATGGTGTCACAGGTCCAGATGAATACGAAAATAACGTCGACAACAACTGGTACACCAACTACTTGGCTCAATGGACGTTGAAGTACACGTTGCAGGTATTACAAGAGGTTGACGCAAAACAGGCCGCTGATTTAGCTGTTAGCGATGAAGAGAAGAAGCAATGGCAAGATATCGTCGACAAGATGTATCTGCCACACGATGACAAACTTGGCATTTTTGTTCAGCATGATGGCTTCCTTGACAAGGATATCGAACCAGTCAGTGCGATTCCTGCTGATCAATTGCCAATTAACCAACACTGGTCATGGGACAAAATCTTACGGTCCCCTTACATTAAGCAAGGGGATGTCTTACAGGGTGTTTGGGACTTTATTGATGACTTTACACCTGCCCAAAAGAAGGCCAACTTTGATTTCTACGAGCCATTAACGGTTCATGAATCCAGCCTATCCGCAGCCATCCATTCAATTTTGGCAGCTGATCTGCATTATGAAGATAAGGCCGTTGAAATGTACGAACGCACATCACGCTTGGATTTGGATAACTACAATAACGATACGGTCGATGGTTTGCATATTACATCAATGACTGGTAGTTGGTTAGCGATTGTTCAAGGCTTTGCCGGCATGCGGGTTCGCAATGATGAGTTACATTTTGCACCATTCCTACCGAAGAAATGGACCAGTTACCAATTCCGTCAACTGTTCCGTGGTCGTCTGATTGAAGTTCATGTGGATGCAAACGGAACAAACGTCAAACTGATTTCGGGTGATCCACTTACGGTTTCGGTTAATGACAAGGAAGTTAATTTGTAGTCAGCTTTAACGCCCTTTAGCAGGGATAGTTGCTATTAGTTGACGTTTAAACTTCAAATTAAACTGTTACAAATCTGATCTAGTGTTAAAGAAATTGGGACATAAGTTTATTTGGGACGAATAATGTGAGTAATATCGCGCTCCAAGGTCCTGAGAATTCTGCTTAACCCAAAACTGACCCATTCCCAAAGTTCGGGAATAGGTCAGTTTTACGTTAATGCTCGTTCTCAAATCGGACTTGTGTCACAGCTCCTTCTTACGACAATTGCTAAAATCAGGTCAGCACTATTTATTAATCTTTATAAATCGAGACTGAAATTTAAAGTGCCAGTCCTTTACTTAACGGGGAAATGGTTTAGAATAAGGCTCAACGAACACCTTATGACCGTAATTTGTGGTGTTTTGTGAGTGAATTTAAATAGACAGGAGTGGTTCTTGTGGAAATCGTTGCAGATGACAATAAAGTACAGCTGGTCGGTGAACCGCTGGCCGTTGGGGATGCGTTACCGCATTTTAAATTATTTGACGAAGATGGCAATAAGGTCAAAATGGCTGAATTGTTAGGCAAACCACTGGTCATTAGCGTGGTACCAGATTTGAACACGCCGGTATGTTCAGTGCAAACCAAGAAATTTAATCAGCAGGCCGACTATCATCAAAATGTTCGTTTTGTGACTGTTTCGAAGAATACACCGTTGGAACAAAAAAACTGGTGTGCGGCTGAAGGTGTGACGAATTTATCCGTGTTGTCGGATGAAGAAGAATCGTTCGGTTACGCGACAAATCTGTTGGTTCCTGATTTAGACGTGCTTGCGCGAGCCGTTTACGTAATGGACGCAGAGGGCAAAGTCGTTTATCGCCAAGTGGTGCCTAATATTGGTCAGGAGCCTGATTATTTGGCCGCTTTAGACGCCTTAGAACAGTTTGAAAAATAATCCGCTTTAATTGTGAGATGGAAAACCATCTTGACGGTCAATGCTGGACAGTCTATGATAAAAAATATTAAAGATGTTTGAAAACGAATAATGCATTGAACAAGAGAGTAGTGAATCGTGGTTTTATAGCAAGCTGGTGTTGATGGAAGGCCGGTAAACGACGTGTAGCGAAAGTAGCTTGTTGGCAGGTTTGCTGAATACGCTTGAGTGCTGAGCGTTAGTAGGTGAATTCGGGTCACGTCCGTTAAACCGTGCTTGAGTGGGGTAGCAATACCCAATTTAGGTGGTACCGCGATTAATCGTCCTAATTTTCTGTATGGAAATTAGGACGATTTTTTGTCGTTTGGAGGCACAACACGCTGCTTTCACCACACACGTTGATAACATTACTTAAAAATTATGATGAGTTGAAAGGAATGATTACATGGCAACTAAAGATTTACCGACGAAATATGATCCACGTGCCGTTGAAAATGGTCGCTATCAAAAATGGCTGGATGCAGGATTATTTAAACCATCTGGCGATAAAAAGGCCAAGCCTTATTCGATTGTTTTGCCACCACCAAACGTTACGGGGAAGCTTCATTTAGGACACGCTTGGGATACCGCCTTGCAAGATATGCTAGTTCGTTACAAACGAATGGAAGGCTACGATACATTGTGGGTTCCTGGTATGGATCACGCTGGCATTGCCACGCAAGCAAAGGTTGAAGCACGCTTGCGTGAACAAGGCATTTCTCGTTACGATCTTGGCCGCGAGAAGTTCGTGGAACAAGTTTGGGACTGGAAGGACGAATATGCCGCTACTATTCATAAGCAGTGGGCTAAATTAGGTCTGTCCATGGATTACAGTCGCGAACGGTTTACACTTGACGAAGGCCTTTCTAAGGCTGTTCGTAAGGTCTTCGTTGATTTGTATAACAAGGGTTTGATCTATCGTGGTGAATACATTATTAACTGGGATCCACAAGCCCGCACAGCGTTGTCCGATATTGAAGTTATCCACAAGGACGATAAGGGTGCTTTCTACCACGTTAAGTATCCATTCACGGATGGCACGACGTATGAAGGCAAGGATTACATTGAAATTGCTACGACTCGTCCCGAAACAATGTTTGGTGACGTTGCTGTTGCTGTTCACCCGAGTGACGAACGGTATAAGGAATTAGTCGGCAAGCACATCAAGGTACCATTGGTTGACCGCGAGATTCCGATTATTGCGGACGAATACGTTGACCCTGAGTTTGGAACGGGGATGGTTAAAATCACGCCAGCTCATGACCCAAACGACTTTCTGGTAGGTAACCGTCATAATCTGAAACGGATCAATACCATGAATGAGGACGCAACGTTAAACGAAAATGCCGGTAAGTATAACGGGATGGATCGTTTTGACGCTCGTAAGGCCATTGTTCAAGACTTGCAGGACGGTGGCTGGATGCTAAAGATTGACCCAATCGTGCACTCAGTTGGTCACTCAGAACGGACCGGTGTGCAGGTTGAAGCCCGTCTTTCAACCCAGTGGTTTGTTAAGATGAAGCCATTGGCAGAGCAAGCATTGGATCACCAAAAGACAGATGACAAGGTCACGTTCTGGCCTTCACGGTTTGAAGATACCTATGAACAGTGGATGAATAACGTTCATGACTGGGTTATTTCCCGTCAACTATGGTGGGGTCACCGGATTCCAGCTTGGTACAATAAGCAAACTGGTGAAACGTATGTTGGCATGGAAGCACCGAAGGACGAAGAAAACTGGACTCAAGATCCAGATGTTTTGGATACGTGGTTTAGTTCCGGCTTGTGGCCGATGACGACTATGGGCTGGCCAGACACTGATAATCCAGATTTCAAACGGTATTTCCCAACTGATGATTTGGTTACTGGTTACGATATCATTTTCTTCTGGGTATCCAGAATGATGTTTGAATCGGTTGAATTTACTGGCAAACGGCCGTTTAAGAACGTGCTGATGCATGGTTTGATGCGGGACAATCAAGGCCGTAAAATGAGTAAGTCACTCGGCAACGGGATTGACCCAATGGATGTCATCGATAAGTACGGTGTCGATGCCATGCGCTGGTTCTTGGCTAACGGTTCAACGCCAGGTCAAGATGTTCGTTATGATACGACCAAACTTGATGCGGCGTGGAATTTCATTAACAAGATTTGGAATGCTAGCCGTTACGTCATTATGAATTTAGGCGACATGGAGAAACCAGTATTGCCAGACAAAGCAAACTGGAATTTGGCGGACCGGTGGATTTTGAGTCGGTTGAACCAAACGGTCGCTGACGTTCATCGCCTGTTCGATAAGTTTGAATTTGGTGAAGTTGGTCGTGCACTTTATAATTTCATCTGGAATGACCTGTGTGACTGGTACATTGAAATGACCAAGGAAGTGCTTAACGGGGATGACGAAGCCGCTAAGAAGAACACACAAAATGTCTTGGGTTATGTTCTTGACCAGACGTTGCGTTTGATGCATCCACTGATGCCGTTCGTAACGGAAGAACTATGGCAAGACATGCCGCATGAAGGTGAATCCATCATGGTGGCGGACTACCCAGTTGTTCACGATGACTTTGATGATGCCAAAGCTGAAACTGACATGGGTCGCTTAATTGAGTTGATCACTGCGGTTCGTAATATTCGTGGTGAAGCCAATGCACCGATGAGTAGTGCCGTTGAACTGCTGATTAAGACCAATAATCCAGAATTGAAGACACTGTTTGAAACGAACCGTGATTTTGTGGATCGGTTCTGTCACCCGAGTGACTTGCAGATTGGACCAGATGTTGTGGCACCAAAACTGGCCATGTCAGCCATCATTTCTGATGCGGAAGTTTACATCCCGTTAGCTGAATTGATTAACTTGGATGATGAAATTGCGCGTCTTGAAAAAGAAGTCGCTAATTTGCAGAATGAAGTAACCCGTTCCGAAAAGAAACTGGGTAATGAACGCTTCGTTGCTAATGCGCCAGAAGCAGTTGTCGCAGAAGAGCGAAGTAAGCAAGCTGATTGGCAACAAAAACTAACAGCAGCCACTAGCCGTTTGGCAGAGGTTAAAGCGAGCCGTAATTAAATGAACGCTCTGTTACAAACGTTGGCTTGAAAAATAGTCAATTGAAAAAGCGCCGTTCTGTTAACTTGAACCAAGACAATAAGTTAACGGAACGGCGTTTTTGTATGCTTTTTGCATGGCTAACATAGTCGTTGATGTATGATAGCAAGTAGACAAATTGAGAATGAGTGGGGCACTGACATGGTTAAAACGTATGAAGAGGCTGTGGCCTATATTCACGGCCGATCAAAGTTTAAAAAATCACCAACATTAGATCGTATGAGATTGTTTCTGGAGCGGTTAAACCATCCCGAAACGGATATCCAGATGGTTCATATTGTCGGAACAAACGGAAAGGGCTCTACACTAACCTTTTTGCGCAATCTATTACAGGCAGATGGGTTGACCGTGGGCAGTTTCACGTCACCATATTTGGTCCGTTTCAATGAGCGAATCAGTGTGGATGGTGAACCTATCAGTGATGCAGATATTCTGCGACTGGTTCAAATTATTCAACCAGTTGAAGCAACGTTAGACGAAGAACTGCCTGAGGGTGGACCAACAGAGTTTGAAACGTTGACCGCCATGATGTTGCTGTACTTTGCTGAAGGGCACGCTGATATCGTTCTGGTAGAAGCCGGTCTTGGCGGTCGCTTTGACTCTACCAATGTGATTACACCGCTCTTGTCAGTTATCACAACCATTGGTTTGGACCATATGAAAATGTTGGGTGACACGGTTAGCAAAATTGCTTGGCAGAAAGCTGGCATTGCGAAACCCGATGTCCCGATGATTACTGGAAACATCACTGATGACGGCGCGTTGTCCGTTATTCGTGAGGTCACTACACGTACGGACACGCCTTGGTTTGCCATGAACCGTGATTATCAGATTCACTATCAGTCGGCTCAGGGCTGGCAGGAACGGTTTAGTTTTGATGGTTTTGATCAACATTTAAAGGATCTGACAATTAGCATGTTGGGTCGTTATCAAAGTGACAACGCGGCCACAGCACTAGCAACTTATCTAAAATTGCATCAATTACAACAACTGCCAGTGTCAGTTAAAAGTATTCGTGATGGCCTCAACACTGCTTTCTGGGCAGGGCGTTTCGAGAAGTTAAACGACCAGCCTTTGGTGGTGATCGACGGTGCACATAATGAGCCAGCCGTGGATGAACTTGCTAAGCTAATCAAAACTCATTTTGGACAACAAAGTGTGACCATTATTTTTGCGGTTTTGGCGGACAAAGCTTACGAAAAAATGTTGCCAAAGCTAGCGGCATTGCCAAACGTGCATTTGGTGCTAACACATTTCGCAGGCCCTAATGCAAAACGAAATGCGGCAGATTTGGATGCGTTGGAAGCTAGTTTAAAACAGCCTGTACCCAAGTTTGACAATTGGCAGGTGGCAATCGCACAAACTGCAGGCGGTTTGTCCGCAGATGATGTTCTGATTATTACAGGGTCGTTGTATTTTATTTCTGATGTGCGTCATTTATTTACAGATAATGATGAAGTGGCGAACAACTGACCCTCAATTTGCGTATGTTAAGTCAACGTCATAATTTGGAGGTTGGCAAACATGAAACAAATTGGTACAAAAACAGAAGGGCAGACAAAATTAACAATTGGTACTCAAGCGGGGTCCAGCCGCACAGTCGGGATTGCGTTGAGCGATGAAATGAGTGATTTACGTCAGGAAACGTTATTGCTACTGGCACTGAATGTTAAAAATCAGGTTGTTGCCCGTTGCGAAGTTTTCCGTGGGACAGTGGACGCGTGCGTTGCCCATCCGCGTGATGTTTTTTATCAGGCGATTGTCGCTAATGCGGCGAGGGTAATCGTTGCACATAACCATCCGAGTGGTCTGGCCAAGCCCTCACCAAGTGATCAAGAATTTGGTCAGCGCCTGTGGTTGGCTGGTCAGTTGCTCGGCATTGAGCTACTAGATTGTTTTATCGTCGGTCGTCATAGTTATTTCAGTTTCGGCGAGCATGATCTCTTTAATGCCGTGACGTTACCGGAAATTTTGGCTGAAAAAGATACGGCTACGTCGTAATTCGGTTTGTTTAAGGAAGAATAAAAATCTTGATAACAGTGGAAACGACCTGTTTTCACTGTTTTTTCTATGGTATACTTTTTCCGATATGATTTGGCCTAAGGGTCTTTTGAAGGGAAGAAATACTGTGTTTGGATTAGGACAAAAAAACATCGGCATCGACTTGGGAACTGCCAACACACTTGTATATATTGACGGCAAGGGCATCGTTGTACGCGAGCCTTCTGTTGTTGCACGTAACACGAATACAGGTGAAGTGGTTGCAGTTGGTCAAGAAGCACGTAAGATGCTGGGTCGTACCCCCGGTAGCATTTCAGCTATTCGACCAATGAAAAACGGGGTTATTGCCGATTATGATACGACGGTAGCCATGATGAAGTATTACATTCAAAAGGCCCTCGGTCGGTCTTCTGAAAAACCATACATCATGGTATGTGTGCCAAGTGGGATTACTGAAGTTGAAAAGCGGGCAGTGATTGATGCTACTCGTGTGGCTGGTGCCCGTGATGCATACGTCATTGAGGAACCTTTTGCAGCCGCCATCGGTGCCGGTCTTCCTGTCATGGATCCAACTGGTAGTATGGTTGTTGACATTGGTGGTGGGACTACCGATGTTGCCACGATCTCACTCGGTGGGATTGTATCCAGTCGGTCCATTCGTATGGCTGGCGACAAGCTCGATGAGTCAATTGTTGCTTTCGTTCGTCAAAAGTACAATTTATTGATTGGTGAAACGACAGCGGAAAACTTAAAGATTCAAATTGGTTCTGCTTCTGTTGAAGCTTCTGAAAGCATGGATGGCGCATCAATCCGAGGCCGTGATTTGATTTCTGGTTTGCCAAAGACCATTGATGTTACTGCTGAAGATGTTGCCAAAGCAATTCACGACACCATTGTTGAAGTGATTGCTGCCATTAAGGAAACACTGGAAGAAACCTCACCTGAAATTGCGGCAGACGTTATCGATCATGGGATTGTCTTGACCGGTGGTGGTGCATTACTGAAGAATCTTCAGGATGTTATTTCTGAAGCAACCAAGGTGCCAGTGTTCATTGCCAATGAACCACTCGACTGTGTGGCTATTGGTACTGGTGAATCGTTGAAGAGTATTGACGTCATGAAACGGCGCAACAACCGTTAATAATTCGAAAATGTGTGGCACAAAGCATTGGTCTTGGTCGACAAAAATAATGTGTGAAAACGACATTGTTTTTGTCCAGACCGCGTCAACGGACGTTGAAAGTGGTTAGATAACCGCGACGCCAACGCGTTTGTGTCGCACTTTTTGATTGTGATGTTTTTAGACTTGGAGGTAACAATGCATAGATTCTTTTCAAACCGACGACTCGTAATCATCGCCGTGGGAATCATTACATGCCTGGGACTATTGACGTTATCGGTGACGGTTCGTAATCGTCGAAATACACCACCGATCATTCAACAATTTGGGAATGATGTGGCTGGTTTTGCTGACCGAGTGGTAAGTGTACCTGTTGGTGGCGTCGGTGCTGGGGTCAATTCGATCTCTCAGTTGTTAAGCACGTATGATGAAAATCAGAAGTTAAAACAACAAGTTGATCAAATGGCCCAGGACAAGGTTCGTTTGCAAACAACTGAAAATGAAAATAAAGAATTACGTAGCGAAGCCAAGTTAAACAATAGCTTGATTGATTACCAGCCAATTACGGCTGGTGTTATTGCTCGAACACCATCGGCATGGCAGAATCAATTGGTTATCGGCAAAGGTAAAACCAGTGGCATCAAGAAAAACATGCCTGTTCTTGCGGGCAAGGGATTGATTGGCCGCGTGATTGAGGTCAATCAAACCAACAGTAAGGTTGAGTTGATTTCTGATGATACTGACACCGCTAACCGGTTTGCTATTCAGGTCACTAATGCCGGTGGTGAGACGGTTAATGGCATTGTGACTGGCTATGATAAAGACAAAAATCTGTTAGAAATGGGTCAGATCACGACTAAGGTTGCCATTAAAAAGGGCGATAAAGTGACAACTAGTGGACTCGGCGGCATAACCCCTAAGGGACTGTTTGTTGGCACGATTGTCTCAACCAGCTCTGACGATTATGGCTTGGCAAACAAGGTTTACATCAAGCCGGCGGGCAATCTTGGAACGGTTAACGTTGTTACAGTTGCCGCAAAACAATAAATAGGGGGATGATGACATGCGTGAATCAAGCTTACGCTGGACGTTTATTATTGGCCTTCTGTTGAGTGTGTTTTTGGATGGCACGATCAGCCAGCAGTTCGCTGGCCATTTATTCCGCAGTTCGGCGACGGCTGTGCCAGAGATTACTACGCTGTGGTTGCTTTGCGCGTCTTTCTTTGAAGATCAATATCATATGCCAACATATTGGTTTGCAGTTTTCGCTGGCGTGGTTTTTGACCTCTTTTACAGTGGCTATTGGGGCGTATACCTGTTTATTTTCCCAGTTATCGTATGGTTAGCTCGTACTTTACGACAAGTGCTTCCCGTTAATTTATTTGCGACATTGCTGGGCGGTTTTTTAGGTTTTACCATTCAACCATTATTGAGTTGGTCGGCCTTACAAATGATTGGTGGCACTGGTACGTCATTCGCTGATTTTATGGTAATCGATCTGGCACCAACGTTGGCCCTAAATGAAGTGATTCTGTTGATCTTGTATGTGCCATTACGCCAACTTTATTTGCGTGGTGCACGTGTTCAGTAAATTTTTTTACTGTGTGGCGTATTTAATAGGGTTGACAGAGCGTGTAAAGAACACTATAGTGTTGCTAACTTAAAAATATGAATGAAATGACATTGAACAGAAGAGTAGATGACAGGCTTGTCCAGAAAGTAATCGCTGCTGTGATGATTACCATGACTGTTGTTGAAACACATCTGTGAGTCGTTTGACTGAATTTATGAAGTAGGTTAAACCGGTCGGTCCGTTACCCCAAGGAGTTTATAAACAAACTCGTTGAGTCAGTTACTGTGAAGTAATTGAAAGCTTGAGGTGGAACCGCGCGAACACGCCCTCTTTAGTCACTAGGATGACTAAAGAGGGCGTGTTTTTGTTTATAAACTCCGTGAGTTTATCGTCGTGAGGCGGTAGAAAAATGAGGTGGCACCACGTTAACCAGCGTCCTCTAACTAGCAATTAGGCTAGTTAGGGGATTTTTTTGTGTCAAGCCGCTACATGTTGTCATTATTTTAAAAAGTTGTTCATCATAGGAGGGGTTAACATGTCGTTAACATACGTCAATCAGATTTTGCCATCATTATTTAGTGGGGCATGGATGACCATTCGTATTTTCTTTTGGACGTTGGTTGGTGCCTTACCACTGGGTGTATTAGTTAGTATGGGACTGCGGTCACGCTTTTCACCGATTCGTTGGGTGTTAAACTTTTACGTTTGGCTTATGCGGGGGACGCCGCTATTGCTTCAATTGATGTTTGTCTTTTACGGACTTCCAGACGTTAATATTGTGTTTGCCCGTTATCCCGCAGCTCTGTTCGCCTTTATCTTAAACTACGCAGCTTATTTTGCTGAAATTTTCCGTGGTGGCTTTGCCGGTATTGACCACGGTCAGTATGAGGGTGCTCAAGTGCTCGGACTAACTTATACCCAAACATTGCGAAAGATCATACTGCCACAAGTGGTTAAAAGCGTTATCCCCGCTGTTGGTAATGAAGTGATCAACTTGGTCAAAGATTCATCGCTGGTTTATGTTATTGGGTTAGGTGATCTGCTGCGTGCCGGCAATGTGGCATCTGCTAGAGATGTCACATTGGTTCCACTGATCTTAGTGGGGATTATTTATCTTTTGTTGACGTTGGTTTGTACTTACGCCTTACGTGGATTAGAGAAACACTACAGTTACTACCGATAGGAGGGACAAACTATGCTGGAATTAAAAAACATTAACAAATCATTTGCACAACGCAAAATTTTAAACAACTTTTCAATGGTTGTTCCTGACCAACAAATTGTTAGTATCGTCGGTCCCTCTGGTGCCGGCAAAACGACCTTGTTACGGTGCATTGCTGGATTAGAACGACCAGACTCAGGCAGCTTTCTTTTAGACGGTCAACCGTTCGATCCAGTTGAGGATCGTGGAAGTGAACGTAAAATCGGTGTTGTATTTCAAGACTTTAATTTGTTTCCTAATCTAAGTGTGTTTGACAACATCATGTTGGCACCCAAAATGGTAACAGGTCAGACGACAAAACAGGCCCGTGAACAAGTCGAACCGTTGGTTGAATCACTTGGATTGGCTCAAGTCGTTAAACAGTATCCATTTCAGTTATCAGGTGGTCAAAAACAGCGTGTTGCAATTGCGCGAGCTTTGGCTATGGAACCAGCTATTTTATGTTATGACGAGCCAACGTCAGCATTGGACCCAACGCTTCGCGATACGGTCGGCCAACTCATTTTAGATCTCAAAAAACGAGGAATTACCCAGATTGTTGTCACGCATGATCAGCAGTTTGCGGAAAAAATTGCCGATCAGGTTGTGACAGTTAAACCACTGAATGCCTAAGGTCATGTTAGTTTGACCAGGGATAGTGGGGAGGATGAAGATAATGATTCGAAAACGAACAATAAGCAGGTATCGACGATTAGCGGCATTAGTTGCCGTCATGCTAATGGGCATTTTAGTTTTGAGTGGGTGCGAGAGCGTTGCTACCCGTGCGGATCATCAAGATACTTGGCAACATATAAAACGCCGTGGAACGGTCGTTATTGGTGTTGATGATAGCTTTGTGCCGATGGGCTTTCGCGAAAAAAATGGGAAATTGGTTGGTTACGATGTGGACTTAGCGAAGGCAACGTTTGCCCAGTATGGTCTCAAAGTGGATTTTCAAACGATCGACTGGTCCATGAAGGAAACGGAATTGCGTAATGGGACGATTGATGCGATTTGGAATGGTTATACCATAACACCTCAGCGGGCAGCCAAAGTGGCCTTTTCCCGACCATACCTCAGAAATCGTCAGGTGTTGGTAACTAAGAGAAAGCAAAATATCCGGCAGTTTTCGGATATGAAGGGCAAAATCTTAGGCTTGCAAACCGGATCATCAGCTCAAACGTTAGTTAATCAAAAGCCTAAGCTATTGAAACAATATATCAAAGGATCGCCGATAACCTACGATACGTTTAATGATGCCTTTATTGATCTGAACGTTAACCGTATTCAGGGATTATTGATCGATCAAGTATATGCAGGCTATTACGTTAAGCACGAACCCAATCCGTCTGCTTATCGAACGATTGTTGGCGATTTTGCCGGGGAAGACTACGCGGTTGGCTTACGTAAGGGGGATGTCACTTTACGCAAAAAGATCAACCAGGCCTTTGTTAAACTTGCTAAGAATGGGCAACTCAGTCAGATTAATCACAAATGGTTCGGGCAGGATTCAGATTCATTAATTCAGAAGTAGCTTTTATGGAATATTCGCGGTTTTCAACGTTCAGTTAAATTTTTTAGTCACTTGAATTGTCAAATTAAGTGCAACACTACATTAAAGAATATTTCATAAGGCGTTTTCCATCCGAGACATTTACGGGGACGATTATTCATTTGTTCTGTTCCTTTCATGATTGTTTTCGCAAACATCATTTTACAGAAATTTGGCCATGGGCCATTCTTTATTTAATTAGTGTTGCACTTAAAGTGTAAATTCAAGCATAATAAATATTAAAAAGTCGTATGACACAAATTTTGAGATTATGAGAATTTGTGTCATACGATTTTTTTACGTTTTTTTCGATAGCGGTTCTAGTCGAGAGGATTGTTTTTAAGGGGCTTTTCAGCTAGTATAAAGCAATGATGACTACACAAATTTATTTTAACGGAGGCGGCTGGAATTGAAACAGGATTTAGCAAACGGTGTTCATTTAACCGTTCTCCCAACCACACAATTTAAAACAGTTAGCGTCCTGGTATCATTTTGCTCGCCAGTTCAATTAGCAACGTTAACGACGCGTTCACTTCTGGCCGATCTATTAGAGACCAGTTCGGCGATGTACCCGACACAAACGGCGTTGGCCGCAGTGCTGAGCAATATGTATGGTGCAAATTTTAATACGAATGTCACTAAAATGGGCAACTTAGCTCAGTTTCAGTTTGCACTGACCCTAGCCAACGGTCGCTATCTAGAAGGACAACCTAATTTATTAGCTGACGGATTTCATTTCCTCAACGAAGTGATGTTAAATCCACTGGTTAGCACGCAGAATGGTATTACCGGTTTTGATCAGCAAACGTTTGATCGACAAAAAGAAAATTTGGCCATTGCCTTACGCGCCGTCAGCGATGATAAGATGCTGTACGCACGTTTACAGGCACAGCATTTGCACTTTGGCGACACTGCGGCTGCTTATCCCAGTGCAGGTCGGTTAGCTGACGTCGAAAGTCTAACGGCACAGTCAGTTTATAATGAATATCGACGTATTTTGACTGAAGATGAAGTGTTTATTTATGTTATGGGTGACGTTGATGCTGATGAAGTGGCAACGTTGCTTGATTCATTTGATTTAACGGATCGCCCATCGATGTCACGACAAATTACGATACCACAGGAAGCTCCTTCGGGTGTCACCAGCAAAGTGGAACATCAGCCGATAACCCAAGCTAAGCTTGACCTGATTTATCATCTGCCGGTTCATTATGGTGACAATCAGTATTTTGCGGCGCAGGTTTTTAACGGACTGTTTGGCGGAACGCCGCTATCATTGTTGTTTACTAACGTTCGCGAAAAGAAGAGCCTAGCCTACTATGCTAATTCAGGCGTTAATTTCTTTAATCAAACGTTATTGGTACAGGCCGGTATCGATGGAGAGCAAGCGGTGACTGTGCAGCAGATCATTGGTGAGCAACTGGCTGATCTGGCGGCGGGAAAGTTTAGTGTGGATCGCATGAGTCAGGTTAAGGAAACGTTGATTAATCAACGTGAAGCAGCTCAGGATGCGCCACGATTGGTAGTTGGTTCTGAATTATTGGGTGACTTAACGGCTAGACCAATGACTGTAAGTGACTGGATTGATGGAATCAATGCTGTCACAGCCCAGGATGTTGCCGTAATTGCACAGCAAACGAGTTTGGCAACGAGTTATTTACTTAGTAAATAGCCAGCTAAAATTCAAATTGCCAATTTACAAAGTATCTGATTGATAAGGAGACAACTGTGGAAAAACACGATTATCAGCAGTTAGGCGAAACTATTTATGAAGAAACGCTGCCCAATGGCTTACTGGTGCAGTTGCTGCCAAAGGCAGGTTTTCATAAGACATATGCCTTAATGACAACTGACTTCGGTTCAACGGATCGAACGTTTACACCACGTGGGGCTGATGAAGCAGTGACCATTCCAGATGGGGTTGCCCATTTTTTGGAACATAAGATGTTTGAAAAAGCAGATCACGACGCGTTCGATCTGTTTGGACAATATGGTGCAGATGCAAATGCTTATACGAGTTTTACACGAACCAGTTATTTGTTTGCTGCAAGTCGTCATCTCAAAGAGAATTTAGATATTCTTTTGGATTTTGTTCAAGATCCTTACTTTACCGAGGCTACTGTAGCTAAGGAAAAAGGGATTATCGGACAAGAAATTCAAATGTATGACGATGACCCAAGCTGGCAGTTATTTATGGGTATTGTGGGTAACTTATATCCAACAGAACCCGTTCATATTGATATTGCCGGAACGGTCGATTCAATTAGTCAGATTACGGCAGAGCAATTAATGTCGACGTATCAAACGTTTTACCATCCAAGTAATATGAATTTATTTATCGTGGGGGCATTTGAGCCTGATTCAGTAATGACTTGGATTAAAGAAAATCAGGCCGACAAGACGTTTGAACAACCGGCTGCGATTGACCGAACGATCATTGAAAATCATGATCAAACGGAGATACTTCCTTATCGAAGTCGCCATTTGGACGTTACAATGCCGAAGTCAATTGTGGGGCTTCGTGGTTTAGACGATGTGCCCAGTGGGCGTGATGGATTAAAATATAGTTTGGCTGCATCCTTGTTGCTAGATATGTTGTTTGCAGATACCAGTGAGACGTATCTGAAGCTGTATGATGCTGGCATTATTGATGACAGTTTTGACTATGATTTTTCCTTAGAGCGTGGATTCCACTTTTTGACCGTCAGCAGTGATACCGATGATCCAAACAGCTTTTCAGAAGCAATTATTAATGTGTTAGAGCATGTCAGTGATTACTTATCCGGTCAGCCGGCTATTGAAAACTTTGAATTGGTTAAGCGTGAAGCAATCGGCCATCACATAATGATGCTGAATTCAGTGGAAGCCATTGCCAACGCATATGAAGGCAAGCTGTTTGATAATGCTAATTTACTTGATGAGACACAGCTGTTAGAGTCACTAACTTTAGCGGACGTTCAGTCTTTAGCAGAAGCCTTAATTCGATCTGAAGGAATTAGTGTGTTTGATGTTTTGCCAACTGAAGATACGGAAGATCTTGAAAATTCTTAAAAAAATTCACCGTTTTTGTAATTCAATAACAGGAACAGGCTGTTATGCTATACTTAAATTCAACGTGTCATTAACGTATTCTATAAAGATGGAGTCTTTATCTTATGAGTGAGGAAACACCAACTATTGGTCAAAAGTTGCAGGAAGCCCGCAACGCAAAGGGTTTAACAATTGATGACGTTCAACAAAGCACAAAAATTCAACGTCGCTACCTCATCGCCATTGAAGACGGCAAGTTTGATGAGTTGCCAGGCGATTTTTACGTGCGGGCATTTATTAAGCAATACGCCCAGGCGGTTGATTTGAACGGCGATGAGTTATTAAAAGATTATAACGATCAGTTGCCACAGGCGGCTGCAACACATGTCATGCCAGCTGATGAGGCCCCGGCAACACGGGAAAAGACACCTCAAGTGCGCGAAAGTAACGGAACATTGGAACGGTTACGATCAATCTTGCCAATTGCACTAGTAACGTTGCTAGTTGTGGTTATTCTTGGTGCCATTTGGGTGTTTGCGGTGCGTAATGGGAATAAGTCCAGCAACAATAGTCAGATTTCCAGCAGTGCAGTTAAGGTAAGCTCTTCGAAAGATACTGAATCGAGTAGCTCAAGCAGCGCCAGTTCAAGTTCCAGCAGCTCATCCAGTAGCTCAAGTTCGAGCAGTTCAAGTAGCGACTCTAGTTCAGATAAGTCGAAGAAAAACAGTAAGGCAAAGTTAGTCTCTGTTTCTACGACGGGCGGTAACAGCACCTATCGTTTGGAAAATGCCCCTGCTACGAACAAAATTACTATTGCTGCTGACAATGCTGCATCTTGGATGCAAGTTACACCGGCAGGTAGTTCTGCACTTTATGTCGGAACAATGCAGAGCGGTAAGTCACAAACGGTCACCTTACCTAACGGCGCAACTTCGGTCGCAGTTTCATTTGGTAATCGGACAGCGACTAAGATTCAAATCAACGGTAAAGATGTTGATATTAGTAAAGGGACTGGCAATACTGGTGTCCTGACGATTCAATTACAGGCAGCTACTAGTAAAGCGAAATAACGTATAAGCAGAGGTCACATTGTGAATTTACCTAATAAATTAACGGTTTTTCGAATCATTTTGATTCCAATTTTCTTGATCATTATGGCAATTCCCTTTAATTGGGGAGTTGTTACGTGGGCCGGAACGAATATTCCGGTCACGAGTTTGATTGGTACGATTATTTTTATTGTTGCGTCGTTAACTGATTTCTTGGACGGTCGAATTGCTCGCGGACAACATTTGGTCACAAACTTTGGTAAGTTTGCCGATCCACTTGCTGATAAAATGCTGGTAATGACTGCTTTTGTCATTTTAGTTGAGATGGGAAAGGCACCAGCTTGGGTTGTTGCAATTATCGTGTGTCGTGAACTTGCAATCACTGGTTTGCGGTTATTAATTGTTGAAAACGATGGCACTGTGATGGCTGCGGCTTATCCAGGTAAAATCAAAACAACCACGCAAATGTTATCAATTATTCTGTTATTCTTGAATAATGTGTTCTTTAATAACATTCATGTACCGATGGCTGGCATTCTGCTTTATGTCTGCTTATTCTTCACGCTCTATTCAGGAATTGATTACTTCGTTCAAAACCGGAGTGTCTTCAGCGATGGGTTTAAATAAATAACGATTTTTAGGACACCTTTGCAAACTGTGAAGGTGTCTTTTTAAATACTCTTTTCAATTTTTCAGGGCTACGGTTATGTGCAAACTGTTTTATAATTAAAACTGCACGAACATTTGTGACTAAAATGCGTATGTTAGGAGTGAACATCGTTTGCAAGCAGAAATTATCGCCGTTGGTACGGAAATTTTATTAGGACAGATCGACAATACGAATGCGAGTTATGTTGCCCGTGGACTAGCCGGACTGGGCATCAATGTATTTCATCAACAGGTAGTTGGTGACAATCCGGAACGTTTGGATGATGCCATTGCATTGGCGGAGCAGCGAAGTGATCTCGTTGTTGTGATGGGTGGTCTCGGACCTACACGAGATGATTTAACCAAGCAAGTTGTTGCAAGGCATTTAGGCCGAAAATTAGTGGTTGATGAGCAGGCGCTCAATAAGATTGTTACGCATTATAAAACGACTGGCCGGTCGCTAGGTGATAACGATCGATTGCAGGCGTTGTATGTGGACGGTGGTCGTTCATTACCTAACGAAAATGGTATGGCTGTTGGTGACTTTATTCATCAGGCAAACTGGACAGACTTTTTAGTCCTGCCAGGACCGCCACGTGAATTAATCGATATGTTTGATCGAACAGTCGTGCCGGTCTTAAGGGACACGTATCAAATTGAAGAGCGGCTAAAGTCCCGTGTATTAAGGTATTTTGGGATTGGTGAAGCAGATTTGGCGCGTCAATTAGATGATTTAATTGATAATCAGACGAATCCGACGTTAGCCACCTATGCTAAAAGCGGTGAAGTCACGTTGCGTTTGACCGCTAACGCCAAAGACGACCAGGTTGCTAATGCTCTGTTAGATAAAATGGAGAAGACCGTTCAAGATCGCATTGGGCAGTACTTTTACGGCTACGGCGACGATAACGATTTGGCCACTGTAGTTGTTAATCAGCTCATTGCGCATCATTTAAGTATTACGGCAGCTGAAAGTTTAACTGCTGGTTTATTTCAAAGTACGATTGGATCAGTTCCTGGCGTTTCAGCTGTTTTTCCAGGCGGTTTTGTAACGTATGCGGCTTCTGCGAAACATGAGCTGATTGCTGTTCCACAGTCTGTGATTGATCAATTTGGCGTGGTCAGTGAGCAGACAGCTATTTGGATGGCACAGCAATCGAAGAAATTGTTGCATACAGATATCGCGGTTTCATTTACTGGGGTTGCAGGTCCAGACGAGTTAGAAGGTCATCCGGCTGGCACAGTTTGGATTGGCTTAGCATATCGTGACGAACCAGTAGTTGCACATGAATATCACTTTGCGGATGATCGCCAATTAAATCGTTGGCGATCTGTACTAAACGGATTGGATCTGATTCGTCGTGCCATCAACGATCATAACTGATGCGAACTTTTGTTCGATTTTCCTTGCTTTTTGTTCTATTACTCGGTATCATAATGACATTAGGTTATGTGATTGAAGGAGGATTTGCCCTTGGCAGATGCACGTCAGGCAGCCTTAGATGCTGCGTTAAAAAAAATTGAAAAAAACTTTGGTAAGGGATCCATTATGCGTTTGGGTGAAAATGTAAACACTCAAATTTCCACGATTCCTTCCGGCTCTCTGAAACTAGACGATGCACTGGGAGTGGGTGGTTACCCGCGCGGGCGAATCGTTGAAGTTTATGGACCTGAATCATCAGGTAAGACAACAATTGCGTTACACGCTGTTGCTGAAGTTCAAAAGATGGGTGGTACGGCGGCGTACATCGATGCCGAAAACGCGTTAGATGCCCAATATGCTGAAGCCCTAGGTGTCAAAGTTGATGATTTATTATTGTCTCAACCAGACACTGGTGAGCAGGGATTGGAAATTACGGATGCGTTAGTTTCCTCCGGTGCGATTGACATTGTTGTCATTGATTCAGTAGCTGCTTTAGTTCCTCGTGCTGAAATTGAAGGTGAAATGGGTGATGCTCATGTCGGCCTTCAAGCACGATTGATGTCACAGGCTTTGCGGAAACTTTCTGGAACCATTAACAAAACGAAGACCATCGCAATCTTTATCAATCAGATTCGTGAAAAAGTTGGTGTGATGTTTGGTAATCCAGAAACGACACCGGGTGGACGGGCACTTAAGTTTTATGCCACAATTCGCCTGGAAGTACGTCGTGCTGAGCAGATTAAAGATGGCACTGAAGTGAAGGGAAACCGTACTAGGATTAAGGTTGTTAAGAACAAGGTAGCTTCACCATTCCGTGTTGCGGAAGTCGACATTATGTACGGACACGGCATTTCTCAATCGGGTGAGTTGCTGGATATGGCGGTTGACAAGGATATTGTCGACAAGTCTGGTGCTTGGTATTCGTATGATGGTGAGCGGATCGGTCAAGGCCGTGAAAATGTTAAGGCTTATCTAGAGGCAGATGAGCATCAAGCAATGCGTCAAGAAATCTATGATAAAGTGCGTAAGGCATATAACATGGATGGAAACGCAGACGATGAAGATTCGGAATCTACTGAAAACGATACGAAAGACGCTAAGACAGCAAAAGCATCATCCACTAAAGCGGCTAAGTCTTCAGCAAAGGGCAGTGAAACAACGTTAGATGTTTAACTGGATGTTTTGTGCTCAGGAATGAAACGCTTTAAAAAATAATCAAATCAATCAATTTTCAAAAGACGCTGATACTATGTTAGCGTCTTTTTTTTGCAGAAAAAAGTTGACTTTTGTCTTCATTGCTTATACAGTTAGTTACACAAGTAATTAACCACATAAGCGATGAAGGAGATATCATGCAAAAAACACCAGTAGTTTCAGTCAGTGGGTTACACAAAATTTACGGGCGTAAGAATGAACGACAATATGAAGCTTTAAAAGGAATTGACTTTACGATTGATGAAGGCGAATTTGTTGGCATTATGGGAGCTTCAGGGTCGGGTAAAACAACGCTCCTCAACTTACTATCTACACTCGATACGCCAACAAGTGGCAGTGTTGAGGTGAATGGTCAAGATATAACCGGGTTCAAGGGAAAAGCATTGTCAGATTTCCGTTCAGAAGAAATTGGTTTTATCTTTCAGGACTTCAATCTTCTAGAAAGTTTGACGGCTAAAGAAAACATTGCCTTGCCCTTATCACTTCAAGGGGTAAAGAAAGCGGAAATTTCAAAGGCGGTTAAAGAAGTAGCCACAACATTGTCGATTGAAAATCTGTTGTCTAAATACCCTACAGAACTGTCGGGAGGTCAAAAACAGCGCGTAGCGGCCGCTAGAGCGATTGTTCATCGTCCTGCAATCATTATGGGAGATGAACCAACCGGTGCCTTAGATTCAAAGTCTGCGCGTGATTTACTAGATTTAATGACAGATATAAATAAAAACCAACATGTTTCTGTCCTACTGGTCACACATGATCCTTTTTCAGCCAGTTTTTGTGACCGGATCTTGTTCATTCAAGACGGTCAAATTGGTCAGGAATTAAAAAAAGCTGACAATAATCGTCAAACTTTTTATCAAGAAATTCTGAACCAATTGGGTACTTTTGAACAGTAAGCGGGGGAATGACATGTTAACTAAATTATCATTAGCAGGAATTAAAAATCGGTTTAAAGATTACTTAGTTTTACTTACCGGTCTTATTATCTCAGCAGCTGTTTTTTACATGTTTGCCAATTTAGCGACAAATCGTGAATTTGTTAAATCCAATACTCAAATTTCCATGGCTTCACAAGTTTTTATCTTCGGCATGATTTTGCTGATTTTGATTACGATCGTGTACATTGCCTATGCGAATTCATTTTTGTTAAGCATGCGACAACATGATTATGGTTTATTTATGATGTTGGGTGCTAAAAAGAATCGCATTGGCGAACTGGTTTTTATTGAAACGCTACTGATTGGTGTGATTTCCACCATCGTCGGGATTGTTTTAGGAATAGGCATGAGTATGGGACTATCCCAAATTTTATTTAATCAACTGGGGCTGACTGTGCATCATTTTAATGCCCTCTATTGGCCGGCAATTGTGACCACAATTTGTCTGTATGTCGGTTTGTTTCTCTTATCTGGCATTTTTAATTTAGCTAAATTGGTCAGAACACCAGTGCTCAAATTGTTACACATAGATGATGAGGTTTATCTATCGAAAAGGCGGCCATTAGTGCAATTAACGGAAATTGTAGCAGGAATTTTGTTACTAGCAATTGGGTACGTTGCTATGGCCAAAATCATGACGTTACAGCTGCTGGCTGTTCCACTAGCGTTAGTGACAATCACACTTGGTAGCTATTTGCTATTTAGTGCAGTTATTGTCGGTGCAGTTGAATTACTGAAGCAAACAAATTTTGCTAACAAAAAATTGCATAATTTTACATTAGCTCAGATCATGTTTAGAGTTCGTAGCTATACGCGGATTCTGACGATTGTATCGTTACTATTTGCTTTAGCGTTAGGGGCAATTAGTGTTGGTGCAGGTTTTCAACGACAAGCACCGCAGATGGCAAAATCGACTAGTGCCTATACAATGGCAATTAACGATATGGACAAAAAGGAACACAATCTGGTCAGCCAGTTGAACGACACGCACACGTTGACCTATTCTCAAAAGATTGTTGACAACACGGTGTACTATAACGAACAAGAATTTGTTGATCATCCTCTGCCGATGCTGGATAGCCGTCAGGCATTAAACGACGGTTCACTCAAGACGCTACCTATTTCTCAGTTTAAGAAGGTAGCCTTGGATGATATGGATTTCACCGGACTAGTCCCGAAAAATGGTCAACAGAAAAGTGAGTTTGCAACTCAAAGCAATTTTGAAAATTTAAATAGGGCAACTACTCACACAGTTACGATCATTCGTTTAAATAATATCCTAGCGCAACGAAAAATTTTGGACCGTTTAGAAAAACTTCAACAGCAACGTTTTCCAGCACCCACTATGGCGACAGTGGGTGGTTTTCAAACCTACAAAATGTTCAATGCACTCTTCAGTGGCCTAGAATTCATGGGATTTTTCCTCGGATTTGCCTTTTTGGCGATGCTCGCTAGTTGTCTGATGTTCAAGATCTTGTCTGGCGCAAACAAAGATATTGTTCGCTACAATATGCTGAATCGGATTGGAACAAGACGGGCGCTGATGAAGCAGGCGGTGCGTGGCGAAATTTTGACACTGTTTGCGCTGCCGGGTATTTTGGGCATTGTCGATGTATTATTCGGATTACAGATGTTTAAACCGCTGATGTATCATCCCTATGCCATGACGGGGTGGTCGATTTTGATTTTCTGTGTTTTATACGGTGTTTATTACGGAATCACAACATTAATTTATGAACGGCTAGTGATTCCTAAAGAGCAGATGAACGCCTAATTAATTTAAAAGTTGCTTCTAGGGTTAATTGCTTGATTGACGAAGCAACGGACAATCGCGTATCCTTATCTTGCTAACACATAAAGAAAGCTAAGGCTGGAGAAAAAACATGCACTTTGACTTTGATGGCAATACGCCACTTTATTTACAAGTGGCAGAACAAATTGAAGAAGCCATTTTAACGAATGGTTTTAAGTCCGGGGAACAAGTGCCGTCAACGACCGAGATTTCCAGGGAATTTCACATTAACCCTGCAACTGTGTTAAAGGGTATGAATATTTTGGTTAATGACGAGATTATTGAAAAGCGTCGTGGACTTGGCATGTTTGTATTGGAAGGCGCACGTGAGCGGATTACGGACAAGCGGCGTACCCAATTTTATGAAGACAACATTCAGCCACTGATTAACGCCGCAAGGCAAATCGGTCTTTCGGAAGCTGTTTTGGCAGAGATGATTAAACGGGGGTATGCAGATAATGGCACTGACAATCACCAAATTGACTAAGCACGCAGGGCGCAAGATGCTCCTTCACAGTGCCAACCTAACGTTTGAACCGGAAACAATTTATGGTCTACTGGGTCGTAACGGGGCTGGCAAAAGCACTTTACTAAATATGGTTGCCGACCGAATTCCGCGATCAAGTGGTGAAATCACAATTGACGGCCAATCAGTTCACGAAAATGATCATGTTTTACAACGACTTTTTTTGGCCAGCGAAGATAACCTGTATCCTGCTCGTGAACGAGTAAATAACTTATTTAAGATCACGAAGCAACTATACGGCGACTTTGATGATGACTATGCTGAATATTTAGCTAAAGCATTTGGCTTAAATACACGCACCAGTTTTGGACGCTTATCGACAGGTTATCGAACTATATTTAAGGATATTGTTGCACTTTGCGTACCGGCAGATTACATCATGTTAGACGAACCAGTTCTTGGCCTTGACGCTGGACATCGTGAACTGTTTTACCGCGAGTTGATAACTACTTATGCGAACCGTCCACGAACCTTTATTATTGCGACCCATTTGATTGAGGAAGTAGAAACGATCCTAAATAATGTGATTGTGATTAATCAAGGTCAAATTAAACTAGCAGAGCCTGTCGAGGCACTGATGGCTCGGTCATATCGTTTGGCTGGACCAAGCGATGCGATGGCAACGTTCTTGCCTAATGTCAAGGTGCTGTCACAAAGTTCGTTTGGACATGAAACGAGGGCGATTGTAACGATGATTGGCTCACCGGCATTACCAGCGGGAATTGCTAAACAAGCTTTGAGCTTGCAGGATCTGTTTGTGGCATTAACGGAGGGTAGTCATGAAGATTAAACCAGTTTATCAATTTCGTCTTCAGCGTGATGCAAAACTGTTGGGATGGGGTTATTTAGCTTCGTTTGTTGGCTTGTGGTTCATTCCATTTTTGATCAGATGGATGACCAGTGGCCTTAAAGCAGCGTTACCACTTAAACCGTATCTTGCAACTAATGCGTTAGAGTCGATTATGGTCTTGTTTCTGTTTGTAGTCGGCGCACTTGTGTATCAGGGATTTGAATTATTTATTCAAAATGGCATTTCAAGGCGCACTTACTGGACAGGAAAATTACTGAGTCTGATGACAATTGCTGTTGGTATTTCCTTTATTAATGTTTTATATCGGTTACTGGTAGCACAACCGCTGGGGATGCGAACCTTTGAAAGTGCCGGTCGCGCAGAATTTGGTCATTTCATTCAACACGGCAACATTGATATCTTTTGGTTTTGGATTCGTGCGCTGAGTACGTTGACATTAGCATTGGCACTCGGTATGCTCGTTGGCTCTGTGTTGGGGCTAATGACGACTAGGTGGAAGATTATTACATTTGTTGCTGCGCCAATTATTGGTCTTGGCCTGCTGACATTTATTTTGTACGCTGGTACAAATGGTGGTCAACCGATTTCATTCACATCGACCTGGTTGGGAAGTCTATTCCGGGTGATGTACGGATTTGATGGCTATATTCGTTATCAACATCCATTAAATTTAGTTATTACAAACTTTATTTTAAGCGCAATCTGTTTGGCTGTTAGTTACTGCTTTAACCGTTTGTTACGCCTAAGACGAGTTTAATGGACACAAACGTTAACCATCGTTTATTGACAGCTTGCCCGTTTATCAGTAAACTGAAATTGTGTAAATAATCAATTTAACATCTTACAAGTTTGCGGCTGGCTTAACGGTCAGCCATTTTTGATGAAGGGCGGGAATTAAATATGGTTTACGTTGTAACCATAATCCTCGTGCTCATCGCTATTATTGCCGGTCTGTATGGCGGACTTGCTATTGCCAAGAAGCGTCACGAACGCGATGTTGACAATGCCAACAATTCTGCCGCAGCCATCCTAAAGAAAGCTCATCAGGATGCAAAAACCGCTAAAAAAGAGGCTTTACTTGAGGCTCGCGAAGAGAACCACAAGTACCGAACGGACGTTGAAAATGAATTAAAGGATCGACG
This sequence comes from Furfurilactobacillus milii, assembly GCF_009863985.1. Classification (GTDB taxonomy): domain Bacteria; phylum Bacillota; class Bacilli; order Lactobacillales; family Lactobacillaceae; genus Furfurilactobacillus; species Furfurilactobacillus milii_A. Next base: position 97,691 of record NZ_WEZT01000002.1, read on the forward strand.
TGCGGAGGTTCAAAAGCAAGAAGATCGGTTATTGCAACGTGAAGAAGCTCTGGATCGCAAGGATAATACGTTTGAAAAGCGTGAAGCTCAATTAACACGTAAAGAAGACAAGTTAACTAGTGATCGGGATGCACTGAAACAGCAACAGCAAGAAGCAGCAGACCTCATCGATAAGCGACAACAAGAAGTTGAACGAGTGGCAGCTTTGTCTCAAGACGAAGCACGTGATTTAGTTATTCAGGAAACAAAGGATCAGTTGGCTCATGAACGAGCTGTGCTGATTAAAGAAAGTGAAGAAGAGGCCAAGATCTCTGCTGATAAGGAAGCTAAGAACCTGATTGTTGCTGCCATTCAGCGGAGTGTTGCAGACACCGTCTCTGACAATACGGTGACGGTCGTTACATTGCCGAATGATGACATGAAGGGCCGAATCATTGGTCGTGAGGGTCGTAACATCCGGACACTTGAAACGTTAACTGGAATTGACCTCATTATTGACGATACGCCGGAAGCAGTTGTGCTGAGTGGGTTTGATCCCGTTCGTCGTGAAATTGCTAAGTTGGCGTTGGAAAAATTGATTGCTGATGGTCGGATTCATCCGGCTAGAATTGAAGAAATGGTTGAAAAAGCACGCAAGGAAATGGATGATAAAATCCGTGAAATTGGTGAACAAACCGTCTTTGATTTAGGCATTCGGGCCATGAATCCTGATTTAATTAAGACAATTGGGCGAATGAACTACAGAACTAGTTATGGTCAAAATGTTTTGAACCACTCTATTGAAGTTGCTAAGTTGACCGCTGTGATGGCGGCAGAACTTGGTGAGGATGTTGCGTTAGCTAAGCGCGCAGGATTATTACACGATATTGGTAAGGCCGTGGATCATGAAGTTGAAGGATCTCACGTTGAATTAGGGGTTGAATTGGCAACTAAGTACCATGAAAACCCAGTTGTTATTAACACAATTGCTTCTCACCATGGTGATGTTGAACCGACATCTATCATCGCTGTCTTGGTTGGTGCTGCGGATGCTATTTCATCAGCAAGACCAGGCGCACGTTCCGAATCGCTGGAAAATTACATTCAGCGTTTGAAACAGTTGGAAGAAATTGCTAACCGTCACGATGGTGTGGCACAAAGTTATGCCATTCAGGCAGGCCGTGAAGTACGGGTTATCGTTAAGCCTCAGGATATCGATGATCTTCAAGCAACTGTCATTGCCCGTGACATAAAGAATGAAATTGAAAATGATCTTGAATATCCTGGTCACATCAAAGTGACCGTTATTCGGGAAACGAGAGCTGTCGAGTACGCCAAATAGGTGACTTAATAGCATAAAACGACACTTAGCCGAAATTAGGCTGATGTCGTTTTTCTTTGTTGTTAAACATTATTTTTAGTAGGGACCACGTGTTCGAATCAACCCAGACAGTGACCGTAAAAAATGTTAAACTTAGACCATCGTTTTTTGGGACTTAGATGAAATTGTTTGTTAGTTCTAAGTGGGTGAGGCCACTTACGATGAACGACGAATTTTTTGAAGTAGTGAGGAGTTTACGTTACATGGCAAAAAAGTCAGCACAAGAGAGTATGGAAACACCAATGATGAAGCAGTATCAGTCCATCAAGGATCAGTATCCTGATGCCTTTTTGTTTTATCGAATTGGTGATTTTTACGAACTATTTAATGATGATGCAGTTAAGGGTGCCCAATTGCTCGAATTGACATTAACCGCGCGTAACCATAATTCAGCCGATCCAATCCCAATGTGTGGTGTGCCACATCACGCCGTTCAAAATTATATTGATATTCTGGTAGACCACGGATATAAAGTTGCCATTTGTGAACAAATGGAAGACCCAGCCCTTGCAAAGGGCATGGTAAAGCGACAAGTTATTCAGTTGATTACACCAGGAACGCGCATGGAAACCGGTGTTAGTGGCGCGAAGGAAAATAATTATTTGGCAGGTTTTACCAAACAAGACGATCATTTTGGCTTTGCATATGCAGATGTTTCTACGGGTGAACTGCGCACCGCTAATCTATCGACATTTGATACAGTCATGAATGAAGTCATGTCTGTCGAGGCCAAAGAAGTAGTTGTTGACGACACTGTACCTGCTGAGCTGACCGATCAGTTTAAGCCGCTTGGTATTTTGGTCTCACATCAAACGGAGATCACAACTGGGGCAGAATTAAGTTTTGTAACACAAGACCTGGATGACGGTGTTGAAACGGCTGCGGTGTCCATGCTGTTGAGCTATATGGAAGGTACCCAGAAGCGGAGTCTGTCTCATTTGCAGCGCGCAATTGCATATGAACCGTCCTACTATCTTAAAATGGATCATTATGCCAAACGAAATTTGGAATTGGCAACTAATATTCGTACTGGCAAAAAATCCGGCACACTTTTATGGTTGCTAGATGAAACTAAGACAGCGATGGGTGGTCGGTTATTAAAGCAGTGGTTAGATCGACCACTGTTGTCACTGGATGAAATCAAAGCACGTCAAGACAAAGTGGATGAGTTGCTTCAACATTATTTTGAACGCTCAAATCTACAGGATGAACTGGTCAAGGTTTACGATTTAGAGCGGTTGGCTGGTCGAGTGGCGTTTGGAAGTGTGAATGGTCGAGATTTGATTCAATTGAAGACCTCATTGCAACAGGTGCCAAAAATCAAATATGTTTTAGAAGAGTTGGATCAAAACGTGTTTGGTGACATGTTGACCGGATTAGACCCTGTTGATGATGTTGCTGAGTTGATTGATCGCGCTATCAACGACGATTCCCCAATATCAGTGACTGATGGCGGTGTCATCAAAGATGGTTATGATGATCAGCTTGATGAGTATCGGGATGCAATGAAAAATGGTAAACAGTGGATTGCCGAGCTTGAAGCCAAGGAACGGCAAGCTACTGGGATCAGTACCCTTAAAATTGGTTATAACCGGGTATTTGGGTACTATATTGAAGTTACCAAGGCAAACCTTAGCAAGTTGCCAGATGATCGTTATGAGCGTAAGCAAACACTGACTAACGCGGAACGGTTTTCGACGCCAGAATTGAAGGAGAAGGAAACGTTGATTCTGGAGGCTCAGGAAAAGTCGACTGCCTTGGAGTATCAACTCTTTACCAAGGTTCGGGAGGTTGTGAAGGCTGCCATTGGCCGTTTGCAACGACTGGCTAAAGCATTGGCCAGCCTAGATGTATTGCAGAGTTTTGCTGTCGTTTCAGAAAACTATCGCTTTGTCCGCCCTGAATTGAATAACGGACATGATTTAGAAATTGAAGATGGTCGTCATCCTGTTGTTGAAAAAGTACTCGGAAAACAGGAATATGTGCCTAATGATGTCCGAATGGCCGACGATACAACAGTGCTGCTTATTACTGGACCAAACATGTCTGGGAAAAGTACCTATATGCGTCAACTGGCGTTAACCGTCGTGATGGCCCAAATGGGTTGCTTTGTGCCCGCTAAATCCGCTAGTATGCCGGTGTTTGACCAAATTTTCACCAGAATTGGTGCAGCAGATGATTTAATTTCCGGTAATTCAACGTTCATGGTTGAAATGCAGGAGGCTAACGATGCGTTGATGCACGCGACTGCTAATAGTTTAATCTTATTTGACGAAATCGGCCGAGGCACTGCGACCTATGATGGAATGGCATTAGCCCAAGCAATTATCGAGTATGTTCATGATCACGTTCATGCTAAAACCCTGTTCAGTACGCACTACCATGAATTAACAGCACTAGACGAATCTTTGCATGCGTTGAAAAACATTCACGTTGGCGCGGTCGAAGAGAACGGTCAACTGGTATTTCTTCATCAAATTCAACCGGGACCAGCTGACAAGTCTTACGGGATTCATGTGGCCAAACTAGCGGGGATGCCGGATGGATTGTTGTCTAGGGCTAGCACAATTTTGCAAGAGCTTGAGGCTAATGCGGGTGAAACACCAACGCCTGTGAATGTGGATGAACCTTTATCAGAGCCAGCACCGGAACCTGCGTCAAAACGAAAGCAGACGGCAACAAGCAAACAGTTGGCGCTGTTTGAAACACCGACGATGGATCCGAAGGTTGCAGACATTATCAAGGATTTAAAACAGATGAATTTAATGGGCATGACACCGATGGATGTTATGAACAAGTTTTATGATATTCAACAAAAACTACAGTCATAATTTGACCATTATTCAAAATGAAGCGGTGAAGGTTAACAAGAGGATTAAACAGTATGGCAAAAATTCATGAATTACCCACTGTCCTCGCAGATCAAATTGCTGCTGGGGAAGTGGTTGAACGACCGGCATCAGTGGTGAAAGAGCTTGTTGAAAATGCCGTTGATGCGCATGCTAAAACGATTGATGTGCTGGTTGAAGAAGCGGGACTGAAATCGATTCAAGTAGTTGATGACGGGGTTGGCATTGCGGATGAAGATGTCGAAATGGCCTTTTCACGGCATGCAACCAGCAAAATAACCTCGCGCGAAGATTTGTTTCGTGTTCATTCATTGGGATTTCGTGGTGAAGCGTTACCTAGTATCGCATCGGTTGCCGATGTTTGGCTAAAAACGGCGACGGGTAAGGGTGCGGGAAGTGAAGTGCACATCAAAGGCGGCGAAATCCTGACACATACGGCCGCGCAGTCACGACCAGGAACTGAAGTAACCGTCAGCAATTTATTTTTTAATACGCCGGCGCGCTTAAAATATTTAAAATCACCGCAAACTGAACTAGCCAACATTGTGGATATTGTGGACAGACTTGCACTGGGGCACCCAGATGTCGCCTTTAGCTTAAGTCACAATGGACGCGAACTATTGCGGACAGCAGGACGTGGGGATAGTCAGCAGGTTGTTGCAGGAATCTACGGTGTCCAAACGGCCCGCAAAATGGTGGCGATAGAAAATGAGGACGCTGATTTCAAACTGACTGGTTATGTATCGCTGCCTGAATTGACGCGTGCTTCACGTAACTACATTTCGATTCTGATTAATGGACGTTACATTAAAAATTACCAACTGACGAAGGCTCTTATTAAGGGTTATGGTTCCAAACTGATGGTAGGCCGTTATCCTATCGCCGTCCTTAATTTAACGATGGATCCGTTCTTAGTTGACGTTAACGTTCATCCAACTAAGCAGGAAGTTAGGCTAAGTAAAGAGCCTGAACTCGCGGATTTAATCGACAAGGCGGTTTATAACCGGATTGCGCAGGAAAACTTAATTCCTGACGCTTATCAAAATTTACGTGGCGAACCAAGTCTGGATTCAAATGCTTTGGCACAGCGACTAAGCGAAGCATCGACCACCAGGAATGCAGATGTGAATGTTCATTACGCGCGGCCACAACAGTTGGCAGGACGGCAAACGCAACCGGTAGAATCATCTTCAGCAGTTGTGGATTCAGGTTCAGAAACAGATGCTGGAACGACGGCCAGGGATGATGGTAACGTTGGTACAACGTTGCCAAATGCCTTACCAATACAAACATTGGCGCCTGTTGTGGTGCATCATGTGGACGACATGGCAGACGCTTCAGTTGCGGCTTTCGATGCGCGCTATGCTCATGATGACACGACACCATTCGGCGATGAAGAAGCACCACAAGTACCAGTGCCAAATGAGGAAACGGAAATGTTACCAGATCAATCAACCGGTAATGATGGCCAACGTCGTTTTCCAGAATTAACTTACATTGGCCAAATGCACGGCACTTTTCTGTTTGCTCAAGCTGAAGATGGTCTTTACTTCATTGATCAGCATGCAGCTCAGGAGCGAATCAAGTATGAATACTACCGTGTTAAAATTGGTGAAGTTAGTCGAGATTTGCAAAAACTGTTGGTACCGATCGTTTTGGACTATCCGACTAGTGATGTCTTAAAGATTAATGACGCTAAGGATAAGCTCGAACAACTGGGATTGTTTTTGGAACCGTTTGGCAACAACAGTTTTATTGTGCGTCAGCATCCAACCTGGTTTGAAGAAGGTCAAGAAGAGTCAACGATTCGTGAAATGATTGACTGGGTGCTGACTGATCACGATTTAACGGTTGCCAAATTCCGTGTGAAAACGGCGATTATGATGAGTTGTAAACGGTCAATTAAGGCCAATCATCATTTGGATGAACGGCAGGCCCGAGCGTTATTACACGATTTGGCTCAGACACAAAATCCGTTTAATTGCCCACATGGGCGGCCTGTCGTGGTTCATTTTACTAACGCTGATATGGAAAAAATGTTTAAGCGAATCCAGGATTCTCACGAATCGTGGGCAGAATTTGATGAGCATGAATTTTAGCGTGTGGTTTGACTTGGGATGGATTTGAGTAATGACGTGCTCTCGTTCAGACAGTTTAAAGTTGGCCGATGCAAACGGAGGAAAATGAATGTTTGAGTATTTAATTGGTCTCGTGACGGTGGTGACGCCGGCCTATGTTGTTCTAGAAGTAAACGGGGTCGGCTATTTGTTACAAACAGCGAACCCGTACCGGTTTCAAGAGGATCCTAAAAAGAATGTTAAAATCTACGTTTACCAAGCTGTTCGCGATACTGACATTAACTTGTTTGGGTTTGTCGACAGTGAAGAAAAACAGTTATTCCTTAAATTGCTTAATGTATCAGGTATCGGTCCCAAGAGTGCACTGGCCATTTTGGCAAACGAAGATCATGGCGGCCTGATCAGTGCAATTACAAATAATGATGTTAAGTATCTGACGAAGTTTCCTGGTATTGGTAAAAAGACGGCACAACAAATTGTTTTGGATTTACAGGGGAAATTAGGCGATATTGGAATCGTTACGTCAGCTACGGAGGTCGAAACAGGACCTACTGTTAATTCATCAGCTCTTCGTGATGCGTTGGCGGCGCTTAGCGCATTAGGCTACAGCGGTGCGGATGTTAAACGGGTGGCGAAAAAGTTAGATGATAATCAAACAACAAGTACGGATGCCTATTTAAGTCAAGCCCTACGTTTGTTAACTCAAGCGTAGTATGATTTAAAGAGTGATGCCGAAGCCCGGGTAGAAACCGGGCAATAAACTAGAAGGGGGACTGTTATGGACGACGAGTTAATGTCAAACGAGCCTGTGGACGATCAGGAAGAGTCTTTAGAGCGTTCTTTACGACCCGCAACGTTGGCGCAGTATATTGGTCAAGATACTGTCAAACATCAGTTAGAGGTCTATATTCAGGCTGCTAGTGCCCGTGAAGAATCATTAGACCACGTGCTCCTCTATGGACCACCAGGTTTAGGGAAAACAACGCTTGCCATGGTGATTGCTAATGAAATGCACGTAAATATCAAAACCACTAGTGGTCCAGCAATTGAAAAGCCGGGTGACGTAATTGCCCTGTTAAACGAACTTCAGCCCGGCGATATTTTGTTCATCGATGAAATTCATCGTTTGCCAAAAATTGTCGAAGAAATGTTGTATTCCGCAATGGAAGACTTTTTCGTTGATATTGTTGTCGGCCAGGGTCCCACAGCTCATCCAGTGCATTTTCCGCTGCCTCCATTTACTTTGATTGGGGCGACTACGCGAGCAGGTCTACTGTCAGCACCTTTGCGTGATCGATTCGGGATTGTGGAACATATGAACTATTATTCGACTGCTGACTTGGAAGAAATTACGTTGCGATCTGCCGATATCCTTGCGACTCAAATCGTTAAGGAGGGGGCTCATGAAATTGCCCGTCGTTCTCGTGGCACCCCCCGAATTGCTAACCGGCTATTAAAACGGGTGCGCGATTTTGCTGAGGTTAGTGATCATGATGCCGTTGATGCTGAAATCGTGGATCACGCACTGAAAGTCTTAGGCGTGGATGATCTCGGCTTAGACGAAGTGGATTTAAAATTGCTTCGAACCATGATTAAATATTATGATGGCGGACCGGTTGGCTTGACCACATTGGCTGCAAACATCGGTGAAGAATCGGATACGATTGCCGAAGTTTATGAGCCATACCTGCTACAAATTGGCATGATCAAACGAACACCACGGGGTCGAACCGTGACTTCGGCAGCTTACCAACATTTAAAAATTCCCGAACCAAAAGGGGACTAATTTGCTGGATTCGTTTGGCAAGCGTCGGAAAGTCTGTTACAGTACTCTACAGAATAAATGAATGAGGTGGATAAATTGGTAAGCTCTTTAACAACGACTTTAGTCGGTGCGGCTGCTCAAGGAAGTAACTTATGGAGTTCAGTACTTCTAATTGTTTTGTTTGTCGCAATCTTTTACTTTTTCATCATGCGTCCTAATCGTAAGCAACAGGATCAACGTAAGGAAATGATGAGTGGTCTTCACGTGGGCGATCGCGTGGTTACCATCGGCGGTATGCACGGTGTGATTGATTCACTCGACAGTGCTAACAAGACGGTTACAATTGATGCAGACGGAATTTACCTTGTGTTTGACCTGCAGGCCATTCATCACGTAGAAACGCCTAAATCAACAAGCACCGCTAAAGTTACTGACGCGGCTACAAGTAGTGTAACTGCTTCAACAAGTGAAGCCACGAGTGCAACTAGCGAAGCTACTAGTAGCGTTGCACAAAGCGCTGACAGTGTTGCCAGCGAAGCAACTGGAAAAGATAGCGAATAATTGTTTTGCATAAACTGCAGAATAAGACAGGTCACACGGAGTTACCGTGCTGGCCTTTTTTATTCTGGCAAATCGAACGTACGTTTGCTAAAATGGACATACAGTTAATTCAAGTTGAAATCAGTCTAGGTGAAAAGGGGGGGCGAAATCGGTGGCCAATACGTTGTTAAAAATTCCGCTCACAGTTAATGCGGAACGGAAAATCATCCATGTGGATATGGACGCTTTTTATGCGTCAATTGAAGAACGTGATCATCCTGAATTTCGTCATCAAGCACTGATTGTCGCACGCAATCCACGAGAAACGGGCGGTCACGGTGTTGTGACAACGGCCAATTACGTTGCTCGAAAACTGGGTGTACATTCAGCAATGAGCGCGCAGGAAGCGCAGAAACTGGCACCCAAGGCAATCTTTAAAACACCAGATTTCACGAAGTATCGTGATGTTTCGGCAACGATTCACCAAATTTTTCACGAATATACAGATCATATTGAACCGATTGCATTCGACGAGGCCTATTTGGATGTTACTAATAACAAACAAGAGATTGATTCTGCAGTGACTCTAGCACATCAGCTACAGGCCGAGATTTGGGAAAAGGTTCATTTAACTTGTTCAACCGGCATCTCCTACAATAAATTTCTTGCTAAATTGGCATCTGATTTTGCTAAACCAGTCGGTGTGACAGTCGTCTTACCCGGCGATGCAGAAGCGTTTCTTGCACCGCTGCCCATTGAAAAATTTCGTGGTGTTGGCAAGAAAACGGTGCCTAAGATGCATGATTTGGGAATTTTGACCGGAGCTGATTTGCTGAAATGGTCGGAGGCAGATCTGATGCAAAACTTTGGCAAATTAGGGTACAGTCTCTATCGTCATGTGCGTGGTAGTGATGACCGCCCAGTCGAATGGCAACGAGCGCGCAAGTCAATTGGTCGCGAAGAAACGTATGATGCACCGTTGGATAACGAGGCAGATGTCGAAACTCAATTACAATTGCTTGCTACAGATTTGGTCAGTCATCTAAATAAGCAACAGCGTCATGGGAAAACGATTGTTTTAAAGGTTCGTGACGCTGATTTTAATACGATAACAAAGCGTCAAACGCAGGCTGAATATTTTGAAAATGACGCCACGGTGCTTTATGAATCGGCCCGTGAAATTTTCGATGTCACGGCCGACTTGAGTAAGGGGATTCGGTTGTTGGGCATTACCATGACCAACTTAGATCCGTTAACTTTTGAAAACTTAAGTTTGCCACTATATTCATTGAATTCTGATCGGGCATTTTAAATTGATTGAGTCTGCTTTGTGTTTGATGGCTTTTTTCGCTATACTTGCAGATACGAGATAAGTGGAGGTCCAATAAAAGATGGACGTGCAAAAGGCAATTTTTGATGACATTAAACGTAAACAGACAATCATTATTCACCGCCATCAGCGACCAGATCCAGATGCTGTTGGCTCACAGGTCGGTCTAGCTAAAATTCTGCAACAGGCTTTTCCAGAAAAGAAAATCTTTGCGGTTGGTAAGCAGATTCCGGGATTAGCTTGGTTAGCAGAAATGGATGAAGTAGAGAATGCTCAGTTCGATTCTGCGCTCATTTTAGTGTTGGATACCGCCAACGAACCTCGAGTGGATGATCAGCGATGGCGCCGCGGTCAGGAAGTTATCAAAATAGATCACCATCCTGATGATGATCCGTTTGGCGATTTGAGCTGGGTGGAAGAGGATGCATCAAGTACGTCTGAAATGATTGTCGATTTTGCTAATCGTTTTGACCTGAAGGTTTCTAAGGAGGCAGCGAGGGTCCTTTACGCGGGGATTGTGGGCGATACTGGCCGATTTTTGTACTCGGATACGCGGCCTCATACCATGACAGTAACGGCACAGTTGATGGAGACTGGTATTGATGCGGTTGCCGTTAATCAGATGGAAGATGAAATGTCCTTGCCAGTGGCCCGGTTGACCGCGTATTTGTATGAGCACCTCACGATTTCTGCATCGGGTGCCGCGCATGTTATTCTGGGCGCAGACACGATTAAATCGTTTAATTTAGGTGATGCGGGAACTGCTAGTCTTGTTCCCATGGCCGGCAAGATTGACAGTGTCAAGACATGGGCTATTTTTGAAGAACAAGATGATCACAGTTATCGGGTCCGTTTACGATCCAAGGGGCCTGTTATTAGTGGCTTGGCTCGTGAACACAATGGCGGTGGACATCCGCTGGCAAGCGGTGCCAAAGCTAAGGATCTTGATGAAGTTAAACTGATGATTACTAAGCTTGAAGCACTGACAGCCAAAGATAAGTAAACGCTAATGTGAGTCGTGATGATTCACGCGTTAAAGGAGAAACAATGACGGAAACATTTAAGGATTTACAGTTGCGACCGGAATTATTGGAAGCACTGCAGGAAATTAATTTTGTTAAGCCAACGCCGGTACAGGCTAAGCTTATTCCTGTGATTTTAGGTGGTCGATCTGTAGTTGGTCAGTCACAAACAGGAAGCGGGAAGACTCACGCATTCTTGCTGCCAATTTTTGATCAATTAAAGATAGACGTTGATGAAGTACAGGCGATTATTGCGACGCCATCACGTGAACTGGCTAGCCAGATTTATGAGGATGCAAAGCAATTGGCTGGTCATTTCAAGGATCAGATTAGAATTGCCAATTATGTTGGTGGTACTGATCGTTCACGTCAAGAACGCCAATTAGATAAGCATCAGCCACAAGTGGTTATTGGAACGCCCGGTCGTTTACGCGATTTCATGGAAGAACACGAACTAGATTTGCATACGGCTCGTCAATTTGTAATTGATGAAGCAGATATGACGTTAGACATGGGCTTTTTAAAGGACGTGGATAAAATAGCTGGTGCGTTGCCAAAGAATCTTCAAATGATGGTTTTTTCTGCGACAATTCCACAGAAATTGCAGCCATTTTTGAAAAAGTATTTGACGAACCCTGTGGTAGAAGAAATTCCTGTAACTTCAATTATCAGCCCAACAATTGATAACTGGTTGATTTCGACTAAGGGTAAACAAAAGGATGAATTAATCTACGAATTACTGACGATGGGGGAACCCTACTTAGTGTTGGTATTTTGTAATACAAAACAACGAACGGCTGAACTTACTGCTTACCTTAAGGGACGTGGGTTAAAGGTTGCCATGATTTCCGGTGACGTACAGGCGCGTGAGCGTAAACGGGTCATGAAGCAAGTTCAAAACTTAGATTACCAATATGTTGTTGCAACTGATTTAGCGGCCCGTGGAATTGACATTAAAGGGGTATCACACGTTATTAACGATGATATTCCGCATGATCTTGATTTCTTTATTCACCGAGTGGGTCGTACAGGTCGAAACGGAATGCCCGGCATTGCAATTACGCTGTACAAGCCTGGTGAAGAAAACGAAATTGCTGAGATTGAAAAACTTGGTGTGAAGTTTGCCCCGAAGGATGTTCGTCATGGTGAAGTCGTTGATTCATACGACCGGAACCGTCGTTTCCAGCGAACGGCTACTCATGAAAAACTTGATCCGACCTTAGTGGGGATGGTCAAGAAAAAGAAAAAGAAGATTAAGCCTGGTTATAAACATCAGATTAAGACGGCCATTAAGCGGAAAGCTCAGGCGGACAAGCGGATTGAAATGCGTGAATCGGCTCGTAGCCAGCGTCGTCAAAATCGGCGTCAAGGTGAATCCCAACGATCAAATAGAAGTCACTAGTTCTGAAAGCAACTGTGGTGTAGCATGTTAATTTTCTGAAAACAAATTGACATGCTAAGCGTGAATGCTATACTAAAAAACAGTCAAGGATATGCAGCATGAACTTACTTTTAAGCGACGCTCTGGCCGGTGAAAAGGGCGAGGTAAGCGTGACTGTGCTCCCTTGAATAAAATTTGATAAACACTTGTTTTAAAACAAACACGCGACTCAGCGTTATGAGTGAGTGGTTAACGACAACATCGTTGCAAGCAAAGTGGTACCGCGGCCCTTGGCCGTCTTTGCAAGCGGCAGTGTTGTTTTTTGTTTCTGTCACAGGTGATGAAAGGAAAGTCATGAAAGAATTAACAAGTAGCCAAGTTCGGCAAATGTACCTTGATTTTTTTGAACAGCACGGTCATAAAATTATGCCTAGTGCTTCACTAGTTCCTGTGGATGATCCAACTTTGTTATGGATCAACTCTGGTGTTGCAACGATGAAGAAATATTTTGATGGATCCGTTGTGCCTGATAATCCACGGATGACGAGTTCACAAAAGAGTATTCGGACTAATGATATTGAAAACGTTGGTCGGACGGCGCGTCATCACACGTTGTTTGAGATGCTGGGAAACTTTTCCGTGGGCGACTACTTCAAACATGACGCTGTTCACTGGGCTTGGGAACTATTAACCAGCGAACAATGGTTTGATTTCAATCCAGAAAAACTGTACATCACAGTTTATCCAAAGGATACTGACGCTAAGGTAGAGTGGCTTGATGCCGGTGTTAAAGAAGACCATATTGTGGAGGCAGAGGATAATTTCTGGGATATTGGTCAAGGTCCTTCAGGTCCTGACTCAGAAATCTTCTATGATCGTGGTCAAGAGATGAACAATGTTGCCGAGGATGATCCAGAAAATTATCCCGGTGGTGAAAATGAACGTTACCTAGAGATTTGGAACATTGTGTTCTCACAGTTTAACCACACACCGGATGGTACTTACGAACCATTGCCGCATAAAAACATTGATACGGGGATGGGATTGGAACGGGTTGTTTCTGTGTTCCAACATGCCCGGACCAACTTTGAAACGGATTTGTTTTTACCAATCATTCGGGCGACAGAACAGCTTTCTGATGGTAAAAAGTATGAGTCTAACAAGACTGACGACGTTTCCTTCAAAATTATTGCTGACCACGCTCGGGCAGTTACGTTTGCTATCGGTGACGGCGCATTACCATCAAATGAAGGCCGTGGCTATGTCATTCGTCGATTGATTCGTCGGGCCATTTTGAATGGTAAAAAGTTAGGTATTAACGAAGCCTTTCTATACAAGCTTGTGCCAGTTGTTGGCGAAATTATGAAGAGTCATTACCCAGCTGTTCTGGAACAAGCTGATTATATTGCCGGCGTCATTCATTCTGAGGAAGATCGGTTCAATGTGACCTTGGACACTGGTTTATCGTTGTTGAATGATACGATTGCTGCAACCAAGGCTGCTGGAAAAACGCAGTTAGACGGGGCAGAAGCCTTTAAGTTATTTGATACTTACGGTTTCCCCGTTGAATTGACCACCGAATATGCAGGCGATGAAGGCTTAGGCGTTGATCAAGAAGGCTTTAAGAGCGAAATGGAAAAGCAGCGTGCCCGGGCTCGTAATGCGCGTTCATCAGCTAAATCAATGGGTGTTCAGCGTGCCTTGTTAACGGATATTAAGTCAGTTAGCAAGTACGTGGGCTATAACCAGTTAACGGTTGAAAATGCTAAGTTGCTTGATATTATTGTTGATGAAAAATTAGTCGATCAGGCCGATGAAAATGCTGACAGTGCCGAAGTTATCTTTGATATGACACCGTTCTATGCCGAAATGGGTGGTCAGGTTGCCGATACTGGCAGTATTGTTGATGAGGCTGGACATCAAGTAGCTAAAGTTACGGATGTTCAACATGCACCAAACGGTCAGAACTTGCATACAGTGAAGGTGACTGGCAAGCTGGTTAAAGGCGCAACTTATACGTTAACGGTAGATGCTGCACGACACAGCAAGATCGAAAAAAATCATACGGCTACCCACTTGTTAGACCAGTCACTGCGTAACGTACTGGGAACGCATACTGCTCAGGCAGGTTCATTGGTTGAACCGCATTACTTGAGGTTTGATTTTACACACTTTGGTCAAGTTACCAGTGAAGATCTGCATAAGGTTGAACAGATGGTTAATGACCAAATCTTTGCTGAAATCCCTGTAAAAACTGTGGAAACCGACATCGAAACGGCCAAGAAGATGGGCGCTATTGCCATGTTCTCTGAAAAGTATGGCAAACGGGTGCGGGTTGTTTCTGTTGGTGACTTCAACACAGAATTCTGTGGTGGCGACCATGTTTCAAATACAAACGAGCTGGGCTTATTCAAGATTGTGTCAGAAACTGGTGTTGGTGCAGGTGTGCGCCGGATCGAGGCTGTCACAGCTGGAGATGCCTTTAAGTTCTTAAACGATGAAGAAAACTTGTTGAGCCAAACTGCTGCATTGGTTAAGGCACCACAACTAAAGGAAGTGCCACATCGTGTTGAAGCACTTCAGGGTGAAGTCAAACAACTTGAAAGCGATCAGCGCGCATTGCAAGCTAAGATGGCTGCCCAACAAGCTGCTAGTGCATTTGACAATATTGAAACTGTCAACGGAACAACCCTAATTGCTCAGCAGGTTAGCGTTGCTGGCATGGGTCAATTACGGCAACTAGCCGATGATTGGAAACAAAAGTTACCTTCAGATGTGCTTGTATTGGCAACTGCCAGTGAAGGTAAAGCCAGCTTGTTAGTGGCAATGGCACCGGATCAGGTTAAGGTCGGTCGCAAAGCGGGTGATCTTATCAAGGCGATTGCGCCAGCGATTAATGGTGGTGGCGGTGGCCGTCCTGACATGGCTCAGGCCGGTGGCAAGAACCCAGATGGTATTAGCGAAGCTTTGGCTCAGGCCAAGACTTGGTTGGAAAAATAATAAATTAAAGTATTGGCTCACTCAAAGTTACTTGTGTAATTAAGCGTAACTAATGGTGTTATTGATCATAATGTGTTTATTGAAAACGGAAATTAACGGTGAAATCATCGTTAGTTTCTGTTTTTGTTTCAGTTTGGGGCTGTTTATTTGACAATACGGTTACAATGGGCTGGATAATTGTTATTTGGCTAATGTTTCAGTAGAATAGTTATTAATCGGAGTGTGTAGATTTTAAGGCTCACGGTAATGGTCTGTAACTGCACGCGGAAGTCCGTTGGGTTGATTGACCATGGAGGGATACAGATGAGTACGACAGATAAAACCATGTTCTTTGATTTTAATAATCAGCAACAAAAAGACGTGCATGATACGTTAACAACGGTGTATGCTGCACTTGAAGAAAAGGGCTATAACCCGATCAATCAGATTGTCGGATACTTGTTATCGGGGGATCCAGCATACATTCCGCGTTTGAATGATGCTCGCAATTTGATTCGGAAGCATGAGCGCGACGAAATTATTGAAGAACTAGTACGTTCATATTTAAAGGCGGATAACAACAATAAATGAAATTAATGGGATTAGATGTTGGTTCACGCACCGTGGGTGTTGCAGTCAGTGACGCTTTTGGTTGGACCGCGCAAGGTGTTGAAATTGTCCGCATCAATGAAGATGAGGGTGAATTCGGTTTAGATCGAATTGAAGCGTTGGTCAAGGCTCATGGGACACAGGGCTTTGTGCTGGGATTACCGAAAAATATGAACAACACGCTTGGACCACGTGTGGCGGCGTCGCAGCATTATGGTGAGTTACTCACTGAGCGTTTTCACCAACCGGTTGACTTTGTCGATGAACGGTTGACAACGGTTGAGGCAGAACGAATGCTCGTTGAACAAGCAGATACCTCACGTAAAAAGCGTAAACAAGTAATCGATAAGTTAGCTGCTGCTCTAATTTTGCAGAATTATTTAGACGGTCATGGTAAACTGACACAGGCATGATTGTCGGATGTCTAAGGTGACAATCAGTCGTTTAATTTTGTAAAAATTCTTCATATCGCAATAAAGAAAGTAGGAACCAAAATGGCAGAAACAAAACACAGTGGTGCAGAAGACAACGACGAACAACAAATTACATTAGTTGACGATAATGGCAATGAGACACTTTACAATGTTTTATTTACGTTTAAGTCAGACGATTATGGCAAATCATACATTTTACTTTATCCAGCCAGCGCGGCAGATGATGAAGAAGTGGACATTCAGGCATATGCATTTGATCCTGAGGAAGATGGTTCTACAGAAGGCGAACTATCACCGATTGAGAATGACGACGAATGGGACATGGTTGAGGAAATGTTAAATACTTTCCTCGATGATGACTCAAACATGTCGAATTAACTTGTAACTGACTTGTGTTTAATGACGGCGCTGTATTCCTATTCATGAGGAGTGCAGCGCTGCTTGCGTTAACTGACTTAAATCTAGAAATAGGTGGAGCGTAACAGTATGGTGTTATCGTTAATTGTTATATTATTACTGCTTATCGCGTTGGGCAGAGGGTATCGGCGTGGTTTTGTCGTTGAAGTTGCCACGACAGTTGGCTATGTGTTTGTCATTATCATTGTCAAACTATTAACGCCAACAGTGGCGGGTTGGCTGGCCCATTTGTTGCCGATGAATCATCAACCAACCGCTAATGATCAGCTATTGAATAGCCACGTAAATCATTTTTGGTCCGCCGGTTTGGCCTTTTGGCTATTGATGATTGTTGGTTTGCTTCTTCTTCGCTGGTTAACGCGATCGTTAAAATTATTTACCAATATCCCGGTGATTCACGGTATCAACGCCCTGAGTGGTGCGTTGATTGCCGGGTTACTGATGTATGTATTAATCTTTTTTGGTCTCGCAATTGCTTCTGTCTGGCCGGCAGTATGGATACATGATCAATTATTACATTCACCAGTAAGTCACTGGATTTTGCACCAAACACCACTGCTGTCAGAAAAGATCTTTCAATGGTGGCTGACTCGGTAGAAAAGGACTGAATATAAATTGATGAATAAACGTGGGCTCACAACCCTCGAATTTGATAAAGTAAAAGAAAAAATGACCGGTATGTTAAGCTCGCCGATTGGTCATAGAGAGCTTGCTGAATTACAGCCGGCAACGGATCCCAGTATCATTCAGCGACGTTTGGACGAAACAAAGGATGCCACGGACATTCTTAGGCTTAAAGGCGGTATTCCGTTGCCAGAACTGGCTGATTTGACCCCGCACATGAAACGATTGGCCATTGACGCGGCCCTAAACGGAACTGAATTAGCTGCAGTTGGTCGTGTTTTGCAAACTGCAATGAGCGTCAGAACTTTCTTCAGTCAATTGGCGGAGGACGGAACTGAGCTGCGACAACTCAATGAGACGGCCAAACAAATTGTTGCATTGCCTGACCTAACGCGTCAGTTAAACACTGCGATTGAGCCAGATGGTCGGGTTAGTGATGCTGCAAGTGAGGAACTGGCCGCAATTCGTCGCCGCATTAAGAGCACCGAAGACCTAATTCGGTCTCGTATGCAAAATTACGTTCGTGGCAAGCAGGCCCGGTATTTGAGTGAGCCAATTATCACGATGCGTAATGATCGTTACGTTGTTCCGGTCAAAACAGAGTATCGCGGACGTTTGGGCGGTGTCGTTCATGATGAAAGTCAATCCGGTCAAACCTTATATATTGAACCAGAAGATGTGGTGGACTTAAACAATCGTTTGCGACAGAGCCAGGTTCAGGAACGTAATGAAGAGGCCCGTATTTTACAAGAATTATCGGCCGTGCTAACACCACACCGTGAAGATATCTTGGCAAATGCGGATGTGTTGGGACATCTAGATTTTGTAAATGCTAAGGCCCGTTATGCGCATCAATTAAATGCGACAGAGCCACAATTGAGCATAGATGGACACATTAACTTAAGGCAAGCACGGCATCCATTATTAGATCCTGAAACAGCCGTACCTAATGACATCACACTTGGCGACGATTACGATGCGATCATTATCACCGGACCTAATACAGGCGGTAAAACGATTACTTTGAAAACATTGGGACTAAGCCAATTAATGGCGCAATCCGGCCTATTTATTCCGGCATTTGAGGGAAGTCATGTCGCTGTGTTTGACAATGTTTTTGCTGATATTGGTGACGAGCAGTCCATTGAACAGTCGCTAAGTACGTTTAGCTCGCATATGGACAATTTGATTCAGATACTAAATCAAGCAACGTCAAACAGTTTAGTGTTGGTAGACGAAATCGGCGCCGGGACGGATCCTAAAGAAGGCGCCGCGCTAGCGATTGCTATCCTAGATGCATTTGGAACGATTGGCGCGGACGTGGTGGCCACTACCCACTATCCTGAATTAAAGGCTTATGGCTATGATCGGCCACGGACAACGAATGCTAGCATGGAGTTTGACGCGGAGACATTACAGCCAACTTATCGGTTACTATTAGGCATTCCAGGACGTTCAAATGCATTGGAAATTTCGCAGCGATTAGGATTGCGTTCAGATATTATCGCGGCGGCGCGTGAGTTGACGAGTCAAGATAGCCAAGATTTGAATGCGATGATTGGGGATCTTGTTGCCCAACGTAAACAAGCTACGGATGAGGCAGCTGCGTTGGCTGAACAATTAGCTGACGCGACAAAGTTACAGACCGAGTTGACTGCTCAATTTGATCGATTCACGGAGCAAAAAACGCATCAGCTGGATGTGGCAAAACAAGAAGCAAATCACATTGTGGCAGATGCCAAGAAACAGTCCGACAAGATCATTCATCACCTGCGTCAAATGGAAGTGAAGCAGGGAGCTGGCGTTCGCGAGAACGAGCTCATTGACGCCCAAGGAAAGCTTAATGCGTTGAGACAAGATCCGTCACTGGCTAACAATAAAGTATTGGCACGTGCGAGAAAAAAGCATACGTTCCATCCTGGGGATGCTGTGGTAGTCAAATCTTATGGCCAACATGGGACGATCAATCGTCAATTGAGTGCGCATGAATGGGAAGTTCAAATGGGTGCGCTTAAGATGAAAGTAGACGATTCAGATCTTGAAAAGTCTAATGAACCAACCGCCAATGAAAAGGAACAACGTGCCAGCCGTACAGCAGTTCATAGTAATATCGGTGCACGCGCGCAGGCACAATTAGACTTGCGGGGTCACCGTTACGATGCCGCAATGAGTGAAGTGGATCGCTTTATCGATTCAGCGTTGTTGGCTAATCTTGGTGAGGTGACGATTGTCCATGGTAAAGGAACTGGTGCACTGCGCCAAGGAGTAACAGAGTATTTGCGGTCTAATCCGCGGGTCAAAAGCTTTGGTTTTGCACCAGCAAACGCCGGTGGTGATGGCGCAACCGTTGTCAAACTTGGTTAGTGAAGACAACTAAAGGCGTATTGACTGCGTGAAGTGGTCAGTTTGTAGAGATAAGCAAAAGAATTGCGTGTTCCCCAAAAAAGAGTACACTGTGTTTACGTACAAAAAGTTAGTGAACGGGAGGCTGAATGTTTATGGCAGTTAATGTAACAACAGACAAAACCTATGAGGCAGACACTAATAAAGGTGTTGCGGTAACCGATTTCTGGGCAACTTGGTGTGGACCATGTAAAATGCAATCACCAGTTGTGGAACAATTAGCAGACGAGATGGGTGATAAAGTTTCGTTTACAAAGATGGATGTGGATGAAAATCCTGACACACCATCAAAATTTGGAATCATGGGGATTCCAACGTTAATCGTCAAGAAAGACGGCAATGTTGTGGACACACTCGTGGGTTACCACACAAAGGAACAAATTCAAAAGACGCTAGCACAGTACATGGCGTAGATTCTCGCGTAATGTTCGCAAAGTGAGAATTTAGTGAGACTCCGACCACATCGTTATGTGGTTAGGGTCTTTTTTTGTGTTTTCTGGTATGCTAGTCGATGTACCAAAATAGAGCCAGTCTAGTTTAAGACTTTTTTTAACAATGAATGGGGTCAAAATCGTTATACTGGAGATATTGGTACAAAGTGGAGGACAGAGAAAATATGGCAAAGTTTAAAATATGGCTGAATCAGCCATGGGTCACATTTGTCTTACGGACTGCTTTTTATTTCGTGATTTTGTTATTGTTGATCTACTTATACAGTTACTCTGGCTTGAATCAGAGTAAGTTCATCTATAACGAATTCTAGAACGTGGGATGGAGGGAAATTATGATTGATAATATGATTACCACGATCGATAACTGGGCAGCAACGACCCCTGATGCCATTGTTTACAATGACATGGGGGAGACGCATACATATGCACAATTAAAACGTGCATCAGACGCCATTGCTGCCTATTTGGACGGACTCAATCTACCTGCTAAATCACCGATTATCGTTTTCGGTGGTCAACAGTTTGCAATGATTGCCAGTTTTTTGGGCGCCGTTAAGGCTGGGCATGCGTACATTCCGGTGGATAAACATTCACCTAATGATCGGTTAACGATGATTGAGGATATTGCGCATCCAGCTGCAGTGATTGCTGTTGATGCATTGCCAGTGGATGTTGGCGAACAACCTGTACTGACAGGTGATACGTTAAGTGACTTGCTCAGTGCACAAACTACAACTTACCAGTTGGCTCATCCTGTGGATGGTGATGACAATTACTACATTATCTTCACGTCAGGAACAACGGGAAAGCCCAAGGGTGTGCAAATCAGTCACACCAATTTGCTCAGTTATACAAACTGGATGCTTAGCGACGATTTTAAGCTGGCTCAAAATCCAGTAACGTTGGCACAGCCGCCATATTCGTTTGATTTATCCGTTATGGATTGGGCACCAACACTGGCTCTGGGTGGTACTTTAATGGCACTGCCAAAACAGGTGACGGATAATTTCAAACAGTTGTTTGAAACATTGCCGACAATGAACTTGAATGTGTTTGTCTCGACGCCATCGTTTGCTGACATTTGTCTGTTAGAACCGACATTTGACGAACAGCATTTGCCAGATTTGAGTCACTTTCTGTTTTGTGGTGAAGAGCTGACTGTTTCTACTGCGAAAAATTTACGGGCGCGCTTTCCGCATGCGCACATTTTCAACACTTATGGGCCAACTGAAACGACAGTTGCCGTTACTGGCGTTGAAATAACCGATGCGCTGATCGAAAAAGGGCGTTTGCCAATTGGCACGGTTAAGTCTGACACCCAGATTCGCATCGTCGATGATGAAAACAAGACATTGCCTGCTGGTACGAACGGCGAAATCATTATTAGTGGACCAAGTGTTTCTAAGGGTTATCTTAATAACCCAGAAAAAACTGAAAAAGCATTCTTTACAGAAGATGGTCGCTCAGCCTATCATTCTGGTGATCTTGGCTTTCTTGATGAAGACGGCATGTTGCATTACTTAGGTCGCATAGACTTTCAAATCAAATTACATGGCTACCGAATCGAACTGGAAGAGGTTAATCATTATCTTGACGCCAATAAGTGGATCAAACAGGCTGTGGCAGTGCCAAAGTATGATAACAACCACAAAGTGAGTCAAATGTGGGCGTACATTGTCCCGAATTCAAAGGACGACTTTAAGAACGATCTTCAACGAACAACGGCGATTAAACAGGAACTGAAAGATGTCATGATGGATTATATGGTTCCTAACCGTTTTGTGTACAAGGACAGCCTGCCATTGACAGCAAACGGGAAGGTCGACATTAAATCGATTATTGCCGAGGTGAACCCTGCATGATTAATTTAGAGCCATATGGGAATCCCCAATACTTTGTTTATCTGCTGATTGGGTTAATCCCGCTAATGATCGGTTTGTACCATGGTCATCGCTGGCGTTGGTACCAAAGTGCCGTGTCGCTTGTTTTTATCTTTTTGATGTTTGATAGTCAGAAGTGGCAACAAGGTGTGGCACTGATTGGCTTCGTGATTTGGGAGTGGCTCATGGTCGGCGGTTATATGGCCTATCGTAAAAAAGCCAATAATCGGTGGATCTTTTACGGCGCATTTTTATTGAGTATTGTGCCATTGCTGTTTGTTAAAATTACGCCCGCCATCAATCCTGGACATACTTCTTTATTTGGATTTTTGGGGATTAGCTATTTAACCTTTAGGTCAGTTGGGATGATCATGGAAATGCGGGATGGCATTATTAAAGAATTCCATCCGATGCTGTTTCTTGAGTTCTTACTGTTTATGCCAACCATTTCGTCGGGACCAATTGATCGGTACAGACGTTGGCTTGATGATTATCAAAAAGTTCCCGATCGTGAAAAATATGTTGGCATGATTGAAAAGGCCGTGCATTACATTTTCTTGGGCTTTATGTATAAGTTTTTATTAGCCTATTTATTTGGTACCATGCTTGTACCAAAGCTGGAAATGTTAACGTTGCGCTACGGTGGAACAGGCTTCTCATGGCCATTAGTTGGGGTAATGTACGCATGGTCAATGTATTTGTTCTTTGATTTTGCCGGATATTCATTATTCGCTGTTGCCATCTCATATTTGATGGGCATCGAAACACCGATGAACTTTAACCGGCCATTCAAGTCTCATAACTTGAAGGATTTCTGGAATCGTTGGCACATGACGCTATCATTCTGGTTTCGTGATTTTGTCTTCATGCGATTAGTTTTTGCCATGATGAAAAACAAGATTTTTAAGAGCCGGGTAACGGTCAGCAATGTTGCCTATATTTTTAACATGTTAATCATGGGGTTCTGGCATGGGGTAACTTGGTATTACATTGCTTATGGGTTACTACATGGTGTCGGACTAGTCGTCAACGATTGGTGGCTACGCTTTAAGAAGAAGCATCGTGAGAGTATTCCGCACAATAAACTGACGGAAGCATTTGCGATTTTTCTGACGTTCAACTTCGTTTGTTTTAGTTTCTTGCTCTTCTCTGGATTCTTGAGCAAACTTTGGTTCGGTCATTATTAAACCAAGTGATTTAATTTAGTAACACGTTGTTATTGCTAGCTAATTACAGGAGGAAAACTAATTATGGATGTTAAAGAAACGGTTATTTCAATTTTGAACGACTTAACAGGGAACGATGTTTCGGAAGATATGGACACAAACTTATTTGATTCTGGTTTGATGGATTCAATGGGTTCAGTTCAGTTGTTACTCGAATTACAAAGTCAGTTAGGTGTTAACGTACCTGTATCTGAATTTGTTCGTAGCGAATGGGACACACCTAACAAAATTGTGACTAAGGTGGAAGGACTTGTAGACTAATCATGAATTCCTCGAAACGACTTTGGTTGATTATCGGCCCGGTCATTACGGCATTCATCATTTTACTTTTGCTATTACTTTCGCCAATTAACTTTGCTCACAACTCGGCGGAAACGGAGCGTCGTGCGGCGGTTTCATTAGCACCACAAGTTTTTAAGGGCCGTCAGATTAAAAAGCAGGCGTTGGCTGGTAAGTACGTGCCATTTTTTGGCTCTAGTGAGCTGTCACGGATGGATCCATTGCATCCATCTGTTTTGGCGCAAAAGTATCACCGTAATTACCGTCCGTTTTTGCTCGGTGCGGCCGGTACACAATCGTTAACACAGTATTATTCGATGCAAACGATTGACACTCAGATGAAAAATAAAAAAGCAGTGTTTATTATTTCTCCTCAGTGGTTTGTGCCACAGGGTGCCCGTCCGGATGCTTTTGGATTCTACTATTCCAAGCTTCAGACCGTCGATTGGCTCCAACAAATTCAGAATACGAAAATGAATCGGTATGCAGCCCAAAGATTGTTAGAGATGCCTTCCGGTCATTCAGACCATGCAATTGCTCAAATGTTACGTAAAGTGGCTAAGGGCAAGCCGTTATCAAATTACAATCGTCTTCAATTATCCGTTAGTGCTTTGATTTTATCTCATGAAGATCAACTTTTCTCCGATTATCGTTTAGGGCATAACTTGAGTAAGATTGATAAAGGCGTCAAGCAATTGCCAGATTCCCAAAGTTATGCTGCACTCGACAAAACGGCAACCACGTTGGGTAAAGAGAACACAACCAATAATTCACTGGGTATCAAGAATAGTTTTTACAGTAATCGTTTACGTGGTCATGTTGCAGAGCTAA
The DNA here is from genome assembly GCF_009863985.1 of Furfurilactobacillus milii. Taxonomy (GTDB): domain Bacteria; phylum Bacillota; class Bacilli; order Lactobacillales; family Lactobacillaceae; genus Furfurilactobacillus; species Furfurilactobacillus milii_A. The sequence goes on from NZ_WEZT01000002.1 coordinate 122,150, forward strand.
AGGGTGAACAGGCTAAGTTTGATTACCGAAAATCTCCTGAATACAGTGATTTTGAGCTGGTACTGAATCAGTTCGCACAAACGCATACGGATGTCCTGTTCATCTTGCCACCAATCAATGAGCGGTGGGCCAAATATACGGGACTGAATCGTGAGATGATCGACCAAACGAACAATAAGATCAAGCAGCAATTGTCCTCACAAGGCTTCAATAATGTGCTGGATTTGAGCCAGGATGGCGGTCAACCATACTTTATGGAAGACACGATTCACTTAGGCTGGCGTGGTTGGGTTGCTGTGGATGAGGGTGTTCGTCCATTCATGGCTAACAAACAGGCTAAACCGAAGTATCACATCAATACACGTTACTACTCAAAAGACTGGCAACAGTTGGATCCAACAGCACAAAATTTGACCAGCTTTAAGTAGTTAGGGTTTTGTGTGAGTAATGCGCATTTTGATGTTTTAAAAGTATTTTTAGACTAAAGTAATTAGTCGTAAAAAAACACTTCAGTCCATAATGGATTTGAAGTGTTTTTTCGTACATAGATGCCAGCTGACATCGTTTTTGAATTATTAAATCATAAAAAAGTAATCTTAAATCATGGGCAATAGAGGCACATGTGGCAGGCACTTTGAGTTCACAGTTATTTTGACTGTTCCGCGTTAGTGGTATTTTCACTATTGATCTTTAAGCTCGGTACTCTGGCAGCAACTTCACCGACGATGTTTTTTGGATCACTCTGAATGATAAACGTCACATGGTCTTTATGAATTTCATCAACGGTGCCTTCAGTGGCAGCACCAGTAATGATCTCGATTTCTTGGGCGAGAAAACCGGCCTCAAAGTCGAAACTTGCTTCCGGATAGGCAGCTAACCGATGACTGACTGCTGGACCGTTTAGTTCAAAACGTTGTTGTTTGCGACCACCGTGGGTTTGAACCAGCCGACCAAAATTAAGTTGTGTGAACAAAGTGGTAATGGCCTGTTCTTCTGAAAGAGGATTTTGACGCGCCATTTGGCGACCAATCCAATAAAGAATGGTGAGCTGATCACTCCCCAGAATAGCGGGAAGCACTTCATCGCGTATGAAGCCAGCGCCGAGTGCAGACACTGCGGGCTGTTGTAAAAGTTTATTATAGGTTGATTGGTCCATGACTGGTCTCCTTAAAATACATAATTACCTTAATTATAGCCTTGCGGCGGCAAACTTTCATCCGTCAAAAAAGACTGGACAGAAGTTTTCAGACTGCATGCTTGAAAAAGACCACAGAAAGCGTCATGCTATAGTTTCAAGTTTTTTAGAGAACGGCAAAAGGTACGAAAACATAAAGGGGCGTTTGTCATTATGGTTGAAATGGATAAAACTCGGTTGCGGGCAGATTTGCCAATTGGCTTTTTAGATTCTGGTGTCGGCGGTTTAACGGTGGTTAAGCAAGCGTTACGTCAATTGCCCAACGAGACGATCCGCTTTATTGGTGATCAAGCTCGATTGCCTTATGGGCCACGACCCGCTGAACAGGTTGTCGATTTTACTTGGCAGATGGTTCATTTTCTGGAAAAGCAAGGCATTAAAATGCTGGTCATTGCTTGCAATACCGCAACCGCTGCCGCACTACCAGATCTGCAAAAGAAAATGACGATTCCCGTTATTGGTGTGATTAATCCAGGTTCCAAGGCGGCCATCAAGGCTTCCAAAAACGGCCATATTGGGGTTATTGCGACAGAGGGAACAGTCAAGAGTGGTTCCTATGCACGTGCGATTCATGCGCAGAATGCTACGGTTGATGTGCAGAGTGTTGCCTGCCCGAAGTTTGTCACACTTGTTGAAAGCAATGAATACCAGGCACCGATTGCAAAACAAATCGTGGCACAGGGGCTACAACCATTTGCAAATAGCAAAATCGACACGCTCGTCATGGGGTGTACGCATTATCCGTTGTTACGGCCGCTGATTCAAAACGTCATGGGGAGTAATGTAACCTTGATTGACTCCGGAGCAGAAACTGTCAACGTGGTGGCTCAGTTGCTTGATGTTTACCACATGGCCGCTAAGGAAAAGGTTGGCGAAGATCACTACTTTACCACTGGTTCGCCAGCAATGTTCAAAACGATCGCGATGCAGTGGCTTGAATTATCGGGAATGAATGTGGATAAAGCGGTCATTGATTGAAATTTTTACTGAAAATGGTCATTATTAAGGGTGTAAGACAATAACAAGGTGGAGGCTAGTTATGGCAGATACAATTGTAATTGCAACTCAAAATGAAGGTAAGGCTGCGGAATACCGCAAACGGTTTGCAACACTGGGAATTAAAGTACTAACGCTCAAGGATTTTCCTGGTGTGACTATGCCGCCAGAAAATGGTAGTTCGTTTGCTGAAAACGCTCAAATTAAGGCGGACGCGCTGGCAAAGACGGTCGAATTGCCGATTATTGCGGACGATTCTGGTCTCCAGGTCGATGCGCTAAATGGTGAACCTGGTATCCGCTCAGCTCGTTATGCTGGCAACCACGATGATGAGGCAAACAACCGTAAGCTTTTGGCAGCCATGGACAAGGTGCCTGATGATGAACGCACGGCTAATTTTCACACGACGATTGTGGCCGTTAAGCCAAATGGTAAACGGTTGTTTGTTAGTGGAGATGTGCGTGGCACAATTCTACGTGAGGCGCGTGGTAAAGATGGGTTTGGTTATGACCCACTATTTTACGTGGCTTCAAAGAAAAAGACCTTTGCTCAGATGAATATGGATGAAAAAAACGAGATTAGTCATCGTGGCAAAGCAATGGATTCACTGATGGCACAATTTCCAATTTGGTGGCGTGAAGACTGATGAAATTACTAGTGGTAAGTGACAGTCATGGTGATCGAGACATTTTGGTAACCCTTGCAGATCAATTTAAAGGCCAAGTGGATGCTTATTTTCACTGTGGTGATTCTGAATTGCCTGCGGACGATCCGTTATGGGAAACTTATCATGTGGTCGGCGGGAATATGGATTTTGATGCTTCATATCCTGTTTCACAGACGGTTGCCGTGGATGACAAAAGGATTTTCTTGACCCATGGTCACCGTTACGGAATCAAACAAGATTTAACGCGACTGGCTCTGGCCGCACGGGAAGCAAAGGCAAACTTTGCTTTTTTTGGACACTCGCATGAATTGGGCGTGGTTGAAACGTCTGGGATTATTTTCTTGAATCCTGGCAGTATTAGTCAGCCACGTGGTCAATATGCCAGTCTAGGCGGCACGTTTGCACTCGTCACGTCGACTGGTGATCAAACGACGATTGAGTTTTGCACGCGAGATGGACGTACCGTTCCAGAATTAACTGTTACTTATGGAGGAAAAGGCTAAGCATGGTAGCAAAAACATTTAAGTTTGATGACGAATTAGAAGTTAATCGACTGGGGTACGGCACGATGCAGTTGCCAGGAAAGGGCGTTTGGGGACCAAATGCGGATCCTAAGGCTGCGGTTGATGTGATGGATGCTGTTCTTAACAGTGATGTTAATTTCATTGATACGGCCGATGCTTATGGGCCATTGTTTGCTAATGACTATGTTAGGCAAGCTTTGCAGGATTATGAAGGTGCCCATAAAATGATTGCCACCAAGGTTGGCTTTACCAGGCAAGGACCAGATGTTTGGACGCCGCTTGGCAATCCCGATTATCTCCGCCAACAAGTTGAAATAAATCTTTTTTCATTGGGATTAGATAGTCTTGATTTGATTCAGTTGCATCGAATTGATCCGCACTATCCATTAGCTGACCAAGTCGGCGTGCTGGCCGATATGAAAAAAGAGGGTAAGGTTAAACATATTGGGTTAAGTCAGGTCACGATTGATGATATTGAAGCAGCTCAAAAGATTACGCCGATTGCATCAGTTCAGAATCGCTATAATTTAACGGATAGACATGATGAAGACGTCTTGAACTACGCTGATCAGCATCATATCGCTTTTATTCCGTGGTATCCATTGGCAACGGGGCATCTTGCCACCGCCACTGGTCCATTGGCCGATATTGCGAAGGCACATCGCGCAACGCCGGCACAAATAGCATTGGCATGGCTATTACATCGTTCAGAAGTGATTCTACCAATTCCTGGGACTAGCAATGTCAATCACTTCTTTAGCAACACCGCTGCTTCGAGAATTGCATTATCGGCTGAAGAAATGACTCAGCTCACAAACTTGAGTGACGCAGAATAATGATTGACGAATGAAAACGGTTTTGTGCGTTTGCGGTTTATGGTATGCTGATGCTAAGTACATGATTCATTATGAAAAGTTGGAGGAAAAATTATGACAGGTGGCGTAATTGCAGCAATTGCATTCTTGATTTTGGCAATCTTTATTAGCATTTTTCTGATGGTATTATTGCGGACATTTCACGAAGTTAACCAGAGTGTCGCGGTTATCCGCAGTTCTGTGGATGTTTTGTCCAAGCAGGTAGAAGACATTCTTGGTAATGCAAACGAACTGTTAGATGATGTGAACCACAAGGTTGCAACAGTGGATCCAGTCTTTCAGGCTGCTGCTGATTTAGGTGAAAGTGTCTCAGACTTAAATAACGCAACACGTGATCTGACCACACGGGTTACCAGCACTGGTAAAAACGCAGGCAAGGTGGGCGTTGCTACTAAGGCTGCCAACTCTGTTTATAAGATGTATCGAAACCATCAAACAAAAAAGCAGTCTCGAACAACGAATAAATAACGTGAAAGAAGGACGACAAAATGGCTAAAGGTTTTTGGTTAGGACTAGTGTTAGGCGGTGCCGCAGCTTATGCTGGGTATCGTTCGTTATCACAGGAACAACGCGATAAATTACGTGAAGAAGCAACAGAACGCTATCAGGCGGTCCGTGACCGGGCTGTTGATTATGCATTTTACGCTGCCGACGCAGTGGACGATGCCAAAGAATCATTGAAAGACTACACGGAATCGGCTAATGAATCAGCACATGATTTTGCCGGTTCATTAGGTGATCGTGGGGCTTCATTCCGTGACCGTTTCCGTCAGAAGCATGACGACTTTGATGATGAGACGGCTTCATTGCGGGACGAACTGAACGGTGTTAATGACGAAGATGATGATGACGATAGCGACGACATTGTGATTACAGCTGATAGTAAATTAACTTCGGAAGCTTCTGCGGCTGAGGCCAGTGCACAATCAGCTACAGACAAAGTTGCTAGTGCCGCAAAGTCCACGGCTAGCTCCGCTAAGTCACTCGCCAGCGCTGCGCAAAGCAAGGCAAGCCAAACAGGCTCAGCTGCTAAGTCAGCTACTTCAACAGCAAAAAGTGCTGCTGACAGCGCCAGTGATAAAACCAAAAAATAACTAGTGTTGATATTTGGTAGATTGTAAAATTAATCCGAACGCTGTTCGGACAAAAAAGATCAGCTTCCTTTAAAATGGTGTTTACCACAAACCCATCTTTTAGGAGCTGATCTTTT
>NZ_WEZT01000002.1:127716-134917 GCF_009863985.1 Furfurilactobacillus milii
AACCAGCGACCGCTTAAAATACTCGACTGGCAAACACCGTATCAGGTTATGCTGACAAATTTGTCCAAAAATTCGGATTAAATTTGCAATCTACCATTTAATCAAAAATGCTTCAGTTCACGCCAACGTGAATTGAAGCATTTTTGTTGAGCTGATTGTTTTGTATTAGCGATATGAGTAATTGTATAATAAGAAAAAGATTAACGGAGGTGCTAATATGAAGCCATCGTTTTATCCAACACATTATGTTAGTAGCATTGTTGTATTGGCCTGGCTCATTGTAATGGCGGTTAATCGTGCTATGGCGGGTAATCTCAGTTTAATGGGCAGTTTGTTGTTGCTATTTGGTGTGGCAGTGCTACTTGTCCTTATTATCGTTAACCTTGTTAATCTATTTAAATGGCGACGCAAGTCCTGGCATCCTGGTCCAAGACTTTATTAATGAGGCACGGTGAGTCTAATACGTTGAGAGAAAAAGCCACTGATAATTCCGGATAACGTTTCGGAATTATCAGTGGCTTTTAGAAACCTAAATTTTAACAACAAGTGTGATGCGCTTGCTAGATTAACCGACGTAAGTTAAGTCTTTGCTAGTGTGAGTGAATGGTTCACATCCATCGGCGGTAATGTGGACACAATCTTCAATCCGAACACCAGCGACGTCGGGAATGTAAATTCCAGGTTCAATTGAGAAGCACATGCCTTCCTTCAGCACCAGATCATTGCCTTCCATGATGCTTGGAAATTCATGCTCAGATTGCCCCATACCGTGACCGAGACGGTGAATAAAGTATTCTCCGTAGCCAGCTTTACTGATAATATCACGCGCAACCTTGTCTAACTGGGCGGCGGTAATACCTGGTTTGGCGGCGTCCATGGCAGCCAACTGGGCCTCTAAACAAACTTTGTAGATATCTGCTTGTTTGTCTGACAGTTTGCCAAGAGCGACAGTTCGTGAGGCATCTGAGATATAGCCTTCGTGAACAGTTCCTAAATCAAACAGAATGAGTTCGTTATTTTCAATTTTGTTGGCACCAGTTGCACCGTGTGGTTCAGCGGCATGTGCACCAGCTTGGATTAGGGTATCAAAACTCATGTTCATCACGCCGCGCTTCATTAACGCGTATTGTAATTCAGCAGCGACACGTTGTTCAGGGACGCCGGCAGCAACAGCCTTAAAGCCAATTTCAAAAGCGTAGTCAGCTTCAGCACCAGCAGCGTTAAGCAACTCAATCTCATGTGGTGTTTTGATGACGCGCAAGTTAGCAATGTAATCTGTAGCGTCCAAGTCAAACATTGCGTCAGGGAACTGTTCGTGCATTTTATTGAATCGCTCAATGGTTAAGTTACCCATTTCAATGGCCCATTTAGCAGGTGAAGAAGTGCGGGCCTTAATTTGGTCGGCAATCATTGCATAGGCATTTTCGTGATCTAAGTAACCGTACACACCGTATGGCCAGCCAGTGTCCTTGACGGCCTCAACTTCCAAAGCAGGACAGAATAAGAAAGGATCAGCATCTGGAAAAACGAACAGGGCCAGTACCCGTTCGATAGGGTCTGATCCGAATCCTGTTAAATACTGAATTGTTTGAAAGTTGCTAAAGTAGCCAAGATCCATTCCTTGTTTACCAATCCATTGCTGGACTTGCTTGAGTTGTGAATAATCTGCCATAACTTCGCCTCATTTTTCATATTAATTTGTAAAATCAAATGTAAAACCAGTATATCACACCAGTGGCTTCTGACTTGCAGACCACAAAGGTTTGATTTATATTAAAAGTAAGCGGTTTCATGATTGCTTTCATTTTAATGCTCTGTTATATTTAACAGGTTATGAAAACCGATGAAAACAAATTAAATTAGTAATGAAAGGGTATAACAATGGATAAACAAACAGTCACGATTTATGATGTTGCCCGTGAAGCAGCAGTTTCAATGGCTACGGTTTCACGGGTTGTTAATGGCAATCCCAATGTTAAACCAGCTACACGGCAGAAAGTTTTGGATGTGATTGATCAGCTTGATTATCGTCCAAATGCGGTTGCACGTGGTTTGGCTTCTAAAAAGACAACAACGATCGGGGTTATCATCCCAGATTTAACAAATTCGTACTTTTCTGAATTAGCACGAGGAATTGATGACGTTGCTTTGATGTACAAGTACAACATTATTTTGGCTTCCTCCGATGAAAACCATGATAAAGAATTACAAGTTGTGGATAACTTGACCGCTAAGCAGGTGGATGGGATTATTTTCATGGGTAACCAAGTAAGCAAAGATTTGCGTGATGCCTTTAACCGGGCAAATGCACCAATCGTATTTGCTGGATCAGTTGATCCTGAACACCAGTCACCATCCGTCAATATTGACTATGTTGCTGCAGTAACTGACGCTGTTGCAAAGCTGGTTAGTCGTGGTAACAGACGCATTGCGTTTGTAACGGGATCAATGGATGAAAGTATCAACAAGGATTACCGTTTGAAGGGTTATAAGCAGGCTTTGAGTAGCAAACGAATTGGCTATGATGAAGGCTTGGTTTTCCAAACAGATTATTCGTATAAGGCAGGGTATGCATTGGCTAAGGCATTGCAAGATGTTAAGGCAACTGCTGCATTCGTTGGTGACGATGAATTAGCTGCAGGAGTATTAAACGGTCTGACCGACGCGGGCGTTAACGTGCCTGAAGATTTTGAAATCATCACAAGCAACGATACGCGCTTTACAGAGATCTCTCGCCCAACGATGAGCTCGATTACGCAACCGCTTTATGATATCGGTGCTGTATCCATGCGCTTGTTAACTAAATTGATGAACAATGAAGAAATTGGCGATAAGACGGTTGTTCTACCTTATGGTTTGAAGAAGCGTCAATCAACTAAGTAATGGTATAAAAATAGAGCTCGCGCTTTTTTGCGCAAGCTCTATTTTTGTTTTTTAGGCGATCGATTTCGTTTAATTGTGAAGTCAAAGGTAGCCAATTGGGACATTTGATCAGCTAGTGATTGCTGAATTGTTTTAGCCATGTCATCAGTCTGCTCACTGAGAAATTGGTTAATCGCCTGCTCGTAATGATTATGAACTGCTTCATTACGAGCGTGCCAGTTAATTTTCTCAAAGGCAGGTAAAACTTGCTGATTGATTGGTAATATACCCAAAGTAAGCCAAACGGCTAGAATAGGGTAACCTGCGTAACCTTGCCAATATGTGGCATTGTCGTTACTACTGAACGTTTGTGCATCATCACTGCTAATAACCGTGTAATGCTGAGCGTTATCACTAGATGTTATTTGCCAGTGGGTTTCATCAAGTTGTTGGACACGTTGATCTGCAATGGCCGAATAGGCTTCATATAATTTCGCAATTGGTGGTTGTTTCATGATGGGCTTCCCTTCTTTCATTACATTGTACGTCATTTGTCTATATTATGTGGCTTATGAAAACTTGTGAAACTCATGTTAATCGATTCAGCAAAGGTTCATAATGATGCTATTCTAAAACAAGGTGGTGGGCCAAATGATTAAACCGGCTCGATTAAAACGTGGTGATCATATCGCTGTCGTCAGTTTATCTGGTGGCGGACTCGGCGAGGCAGATTTCCATCATGAATTAGTCTTAGGAGAACGCAGATTGCGCGAACTTGGTCTAGAACCCGTGTACATGAGACATACGTTAAAGGGGACTCAGTTTCTTCGTAACCATCCTGAGGAACGGGCGGCAGATCTTAAACAGGCGTTTTTTGATGACTCAATTCAGGGAATTATGTCTGCCATTGGCGGGGATGACACATATCGATTATTACCTTTCCTCTGTGAAGATGAAGCGTTTATTCGGCAAGTGAGGACACATCCCAAAGTCTTTTTAGGATTTTCCGATACGACAATCAATCATTTAATGTTTTATGAAATGGGATTAGCAACATTTTATGGACCGAGTTTTCTGGCGGATTTTGCCGAATTAGGCCCGGAAATGTTGCCATATACCAAACATGAATTTGAACGTGTTTTTAAAAATCCAGTCATTTCGAAGATAAATAGCAGTGATCGCTGGTATGACAGTCGTCAGGATTTTTCGGCTACCTCAGTTGGCATTTCTTTGACAGAACATGTGGAAAAACGCGGTTACATAGTCCTTAGGGGACACGGCGTCATTCGGGGTCGACTTTTGGGTGGCTGTTTGGATAGTTTTTATGATTTATTGACCGAAACGCGGTATGTCGGTGACTCATTAGTGGCCGCAAAATATCAAATTATCCCGCAGGCTACTGATTGGCAGAACAAAATTTTATTTATCGGGTAGATTGTAAAATTAATCCGAACGCTGTTCGGACAAAAAAGATCAGCTTCCTTTAAAATGGTGTTTACCACAAACCCATCTTTTAGGAGCTGATCTTTTAACCAGCGACCGCTTAAAATACTCGACTGGCAAACACCGTATCAGGTTATGCTGACAAATTTGTCCAAAAATTCGGATTAAATTTGCAATCTACCATCGAGACAAGTGAGGAAAAGCCCAAGCCGTCCCTTTATGAAAAAATGCGTTTGAAGCTTGACCAAGTTGGCATTTTAAAGGCAGTAAAGGGAATTTTGGTTGGTAAACCACAAGACGAAGCGTATTTTGAAGATTATCAAAAACTAATTATTGCCGCTACTGCTGAGTATCAAACACCCATTTTGTTCAATATGAACTTTGGTCACGCCTATCCACGTACAGTGTTACCATATGGGGCTTTAGCTAGTATTGACTTAGATGCCGCTACAGTGACGATTGAGGAACCGTATTTCAGCAGATAAAAATAAGTATCAGCCCGAGACCGGTGATTATCTGGCTAAACGATTGAACCGACCGCGGCCCAGTGGTATAGTATATAAGGTTATTTTTGCTCAAAAATCATACTAACTATCAAAGGAGTGCTGAACATGTCAGGACATTCAAAATGGCATAATATTCAGGGCCGTAAAAACGCCCAGGATTCCAAGCGTGGAAAAATTTTCCAAAAAATATCACGTGACTTATACCAAGCCGCAAAAACTGGTGGTGCCGACCCTGACGGAAACGCACAACTACGGTTAGTCATGGAAAAAGCACGTGCTGCTAACATGCCTAAAGACGTTGTTAAACGTGCCTTGGACAAAGCGACTGGCGCTGGTGGTCAAAAGTTTGAAGAAATCACTTACGAAGGTTACGGCCCTGGTGGTACTGCCATCATGGTTGCTGCTTTGACAGATAATAAAAACCGAACTGCTTCGGCAATTCGTTCTGCCTTCACTCATCATGGTGGTGCATTAGGGGCCTCAGGCTCTGTGGCATTCATGTTTAACCGCCGTGGGTACATTGTAATCCTACGTGACGGTTTGGATGCTGATGAGGATACCATGTTAATGGACGCACTGGATGCCGGTGCTGACGACATGAATACGACTGATGATGCATTTGAAATTTACACGGATCCAACACAATTGGCCGCAGTTCGTGATGCCCTACAAGAAAAGGGCTTTGATTTGGATACTGCCGAAATTACAATGATTCCGGAAAATGTAACCAAGGTTCCAAGTGACAAGGCTAAACAATACGTCAATTTGATTGATGAATTGAGTGACAATGACGACGTTTCAGATGTCTATGAAGCAGCTGAAGTTGCGGACGAGGATCTTGCTGAATAGGCGCTTTCAAAACTTGAATTAAATAGTGCAAGCTAAGACATGATTCTTTTTGAATCATGTCTTTTTTTGTCCTTTTTTTGACAGCGGCAAACAACGGGGTCACTTTTTGCGTATGTAAAGGGTATGAAAGGAGTGATGAGATGCAACCAGCAGAAAAATTGAGGCATACACTGACTCAGGCAATTGCTAAACATGCAAGTGATGTGTATTTTTTTCCAAAGTTTCAGGGTTACGAGATTGTCTGCCATACGGTCACCGGAATTGAAAAAATGGGGGAGTTGAGTTGTGAGCAAGCAGAACAACTTATTGCATACGTTAAGTATGAGGCGAATATGTCAATTAGTGAACGCAGGCGCCCACAACTGGGAGCACTACACGTTCGAGTTGATAAGGTGCAAGTTCACCTGAGACTTTCGACGGTCGGGGATTTTCAAGACCGTGAGTCGATGGTGATCCGAATTATTTATGCTTTGGCGGAGGTGAGTCATGCAGTTCGGCAAAATAAACAGTGGCCAGCAATTCGTGGACTCACAAATTCGGCCGGACTAGTTGTCCTTAGTGGTCCGATGGGCTCTGGAAAAACAACCACAATCTATCAATTAGCACATGAACGGCAAACGGACTCAGTAGTGCTGTCAATTGAGGACCCGGTAGAAATCGAAGAGCCCGATTTTTTGCAATTACAAGTGAACGAACTTGCTGGCATGACCTATGATGCACTTTTGAAGTTAGCGCTACGACATCGACCAGATGTTTTTATTATTGGTGAAATTCGGGATGAGCAAACGGCACGGGTAGCAATCAAGGCGGCTTTGAGTGGCCATTTAGTGTTATCGACAGTCCACGCTCAAAGTGCACTTGGCGTCGTTGGCCGGTTAACACAGTTGGGCATTGCCAAAAACGACTTAGAACAGGCAATTGCAGGAGTATGTTATCAACGATTGTTACCGGGGCGGCAACAGCCGGTGACAATATACGACTGGTTAACACGTGAAGAATTATTTAGTGAAGCCAGCCCATTTTTCAATGGTCAACAAAAGAAAACACAAATGACAAGGAGGTGGCATGATGCGCTCAGAGTAGCAGTTGACGACGGTTCGGTGGCCCCTGAGGTGGCTCAAAGATATCAGGCTGGCTAGTTGGGGCAATCGTGGAGCATTACGGCAACTGTCAGGACCACAGACTGCACAATTATTCAGTCTAATGGCTGACGTATTAACCGCAGGGTTTTCATTGCGTGAAGGATTAAATTTTGCACGAGTGATGCTGCCCAAAATGCATCAAACAATCGCAGACATTCAGCATCGACTGGCCCAGGGGATTCAGTTTGCTGAGGCAATGCGTCCGTTTGTTTCTGTAGACTGCTTTTATCAAATAAAAATTGCTGAAGAAAATGGCGAATTGATTTCAGTTTTGACGAATCTGGGTAATTTTTGGCTGTTAGGTAGATTGCAAATTTAATCCGAATTTTTGGACAAATTTGTCAGCATAACCTGATACGGTGTTTGCCAGTCGAGTATTTTAAGCGGTCGCTGGTTAAT
>NZ_WEZT01000002.1:135017-147416 GCF_009863985.1 Furfurilactobacillus milii
GATCAGCTCCTAAAAGATGGGTTTGTGGTAAACACCATTTTAAAGGAAGCTGATCTTTTTTGTCCGAACAGCGTTCGGATTAATTTTACAATCTACCGTTAAGGTTCGCCAACAACAAAAAATTCGTGCAGTATTGCGTTATCCACTGGGTATTCTGATTTGTTTAGGCCTGTTAATTGTGGCCGTCAAACAGTTATTGCTACCAGAATTATCTGGTCTGGGTGCAAAACAGTTATTGATTCCTAGCATCGGCTGGCCGTTAAAAGCGTGTTTAATAGTTTTTATCACTGGCATCATCATTGTGGGATGGCGTTTTTGCCATCAGTCGAGGTTACGCCAATTACAAGTGTCATGTAAATTGCCCATCGTTGGACCACTTTTGAAAATGTATTGGCATTACTATTTATCACTTGATTTGAGTCTGCTATTAAATAGTGGCATGCAGTCACATGATGTTATGAAATTATTGCAAACGTATGAAGCAAAGTCGTTATTGCGCCAGTTGGCTGATCAATTAAATGATCATTTGATGGAAGGAGCTAAATTGGACACTTTTGTTGATCGTTACCGTTTTATACCGGCAACGTTTAAAGTTTTTTTCAACAAAGGCTTGAGTAATCGTGAAATTGCTAAAGATCTAAAAGTAGACGCTCAGCTAACTTACCACCGTTTATTTAACCGGATAGAAGGCTTGATTGGGCTGATTCAGCCATTACTATTTGGTGTCATCGGGTTAGGCATCGTCGGTGTCTATCTCAGTATTCTGTTGCCGCTTTACCACACAATAGGAGGATTATCATAATGATAAAAAAATTGAAAAGCTATGCTCAAAAAATGCGGGTTAAACAACGGCAGGCCTTTACGTTAATTGAAATGGCCATTGTTCTATTTATTATTTCACTCTTGATTCTGATCATCGTGCCGAACTTAACGGCATCTCGTCGGAATGCTACTAAAACCCATGGGGAAGCCATGACACAGGTAGTTCAAACGCAAGTAGATCTTTATCAGAATGATAATGGTGATAAGGACGTGACCTTTGATGAACTTCAAACGGGAAATTATCTCACGGGTAAGCAAGTTTCGAAGGCCAAAGATGAGGGTATTGAAATTCACAATAATGTGGCAGCTGTGGATGTTAAAAAATAGGTCGGCATTTACATTGGTTGAAAGTTTGTTAGTCCTTGCAGTTACGACAGCAATTCTAGGAATTGGCGTGCAAACGTTTAAAGTGACTCGTGAGCGCCAGGCTGAGGCTCAGTTTTTCGAAACACTAGTGAGTCTATTTGAACGGGCCAAAATGCATACGATGTTGGGACGCCTAGTTACAGAAATTAACATCGATGATCGAAAAGTTGTTTACAAGGAAACTTATCATCAACCACAAACAATTAAAATGCCGGCAACCTTATCTGTGACAAAGACATCACCTAAAATCTTGATCATCAAGGATGAGATGATTGCGCCAAGAAGAATTGTGTTAACGTCCTCACTAGGCGAAGAGTACGCGATTAAACCACAACTGGGATGGGGGATTATTCACATTGAAAAGCTCAAACGTTAGTCAACGAGCTGGATTTGTTATGGTTGAGGCGATGTTGGCTTTAGCGCTAGCGCTCAGTGCTTGTACGCTAGTAATGGGGCTCACACAACAAATGAACACTCGACTAACTTTCGAACGACAGCGTACAAAGAAGGCGCGTTTACGCTACGAAAAAACAAGTCGACAGTTAGGTGAGGTTATGAATGGTAAGAGTGAGGTCAAGGCCAGCGTTCACAATAGTTGAAACGTTGTGGGGGCTAACAATTGGTGTGCTGGTATTGTTTACCGTGGCATTAACGTTGCAACAATTGCGGTATAATGCCTCGAATGAGTATCAGAGCATTCACCAGCTGGATAACGCTGTTATGCATTTAGGAAATCCAGAAGAAAAATTTCGGTTTGAAAGTCAACAGGACAATGAGGTTAGGATGATTGGGCAAACGCATAAGGGAGTTGTTCAGCATTATCGCTTAGTTGCTAAGCGAAACAGCCTTATTATGACAACAACTAAGGGTGGTTATATGCCATTAGTAGAAAACATATCAGACACTTCAATGATGTATGCGAATGATTGTTTGACCATATCATTTAAAACACGTCATCATCGACAAGTAAGCAGAACAACGTTTCTTCCGGAGGCTAGTCTTGAGAGTTAGCGGTGATACAAAATTACGCACAGCGTTTGTTATGCCAACCGCCATTTTTTTGATGACTATGACGCTGACTATTTTGCTCATTCAGTTAATGACGTATGAGTCGACTATTTATACCCAAAGAAATGAACGAAAATATTGGCAGATTCAAACAATCGTGAACGAAGTCAGTCTGATGCAGGCAAGGCATTCCCAGCAAATCAGCTTTTCTTTTCCTGAAGGGAAAGCCACGTTAAAAAATTCACAAATAAAAATAATTTTAACGAGTGGAGAAACCGCGTCCTATCAAGTTTGGGAGCGGAAACATAACTTGAAATAACTGGCATAAATCGGTATCCTTAACAAGGACATCGATTTTTGTTTTTGATGTAATTAAAAAAGAGAAATTTTTAAAGAGGTGAGTAACGCTGTCACAAGAACAGGCACAAACACTTTATCAAACACTTGATCAAGCGATTGGGATTTTACAGACACAGCTGGAAACGAGTTATTTAGACGCCTTTATTGAAGTGGGTGACGATCTTATTGACGGCGGTCAGGTCAGAGTTGAGAATGGTCGGCCTGATACGGAAGCGGTCGAAAAGTTAACAGCTTTGTATCGTCAGATTAAGTTAAATCAACTAGATGAAGAAACTATCCGACGTGGTCTACAATTGGTCCTGTTGAAGGATGTTGAGACCGATGCAATTGATGCTAATCATCAGCTAACACCGGATACCATTGGTTTTTTGGTTGCATATTTAGCCAGTCGCGTTATTCACCGCGACCAGTTAAATCTGTTGGATCTTACAGTGGGTACAAGCAATTTACTGACGACGGTTATTAATCAACTAGCTGAGTCAAACTCGGTAAAAATCAACAGTTTTGGTGTTGATAACGATGATTCTATGCTCGCGGCGGCCAATGTTGTCGGCACCTTGCAGAAACACGATATTCAATTGTTTCATCAGGATGCGTTAGATCCATTAGTGATGCCTAAGGCAGACCTAGTGGTGAGTGACTTACCGGTGGGGTATTACCCATTGGATGAACACGCCAAACAGTTTAAAACGGCAGCCCAATCCGGACATTCGTATGTGCATCATTTACTTCTTGAACAAGCTGTTAATCAGTTGACACCCGGTGGCTGGGGAATTTTCCTTGTTCCTAGCGAACTATTCACATCTGTTGAGGCCAAGGGGCTGGTTGAGTGGATTCAAACGGAGGCGCACCTTCAGGGACTGCTCAACTTGCCGACAGAATTATTTATTAATAAAGCGGCTCGCAAGGCTATTTTGATGCTTCAGAAAAAGGGCGGCAATGCAAAGCAAGCCGGTCAGGTTCTATTGGGTGAATTCCCATCATTTAAGGATTCAAACGCTGTCCGTCAGTTCACCAATCAAATTGATAACTGGGTTGCAGCAAATATTCAAAAATAGTTTCGTTTCATAAATTTGATAAGTAACTAAAAGGAGAATCGCGCACATGGCAAAAACAATCGCAGTTAACGCAGGTAGTTCAACTTTAAAGTTCCAACTTTTCGACATGCCTTCGGAAGAGGTTATTGCAAAGGGGCTGGTGGACCGAATCGGTTTAGCAGAAGGATCATTTACAATTGACTATGGTGATGGTCAACACTTTAAAATTGAACAACCCTTTAAAGATCACAAGGTCGCCATCAACGTTTTGTTGAAGGAACTTATTGATCTGAAGGTTATCGGCAGCTTTGATGAAATTACTGGTGTTGGACACCGTGTCGTTGCTGGTGGTGAATTCTTCAAGGACTCAGTTGTGATTGATGATGATGTCTTAGCAAAGATTGATGAGTTAGCTGAATATGCACCATTGCATAATCCTGCCAATGCAACAGGCATCCGTGCTTTCCGTGAAGTTTTGCCAAACGCAACTGCAGTCGCCGTATTTGATACGTCATTCCACAGCACAATGCCTGAAGAAAACTATTTGTACTCTATTCCTTACGAATACTACGAAAAGTTTGGTGCCCGTCGCTATGGTGCACACGGTACAAGTCATCGCTATGTTTCCGCTCGGGCTGCTGAAATTCTGGGTAAACCACTGTCAGATTTAAAAGTCATTACGTTGCATTTAGGAGCAGGCGCCTCAATTGACGCGATTAAAAATGGTGAATCGATTGATACGTCCATGGGCTTTACGCCACTTGCAGGAATTACAATGGCAACTCGTTCAGGGGATGTGGATCCTTCGCTGGTTACGTTCCTTCAACAAAAGTTGGGAATTACTAACCCTGAAGCGATGATTGACATTTTGAACAAGAAGTCTGGTTTGCTTGGTATTTCCGGTACGTCCGGCGATATGCGTGATCTACAAACAAGTGACGATCACCGGGCTCAATTGGCCATCAAGATTTTTGTTAACCGCATTGTGAAGTACGTCGGCTCATACATTGCTGAAATGGGTGGTGTTGACGCGTTGGTATTTACTGCCGGAATCGGTGAAAACGCGAAGGCCATTCGTGCTGCAGTGGTTAATGCGTTTAATTACGCTGGCATCAAGATCGATGATGAACGTAATGACATTCATGGCAAAGAAGCGATTATTTCGACAGATGATTCAACGGCAAAGGTTCTATTGATTCCAACTGATGAGGAGTTAATGATTGCGCGTGACGTTGAAAGATTGAAGAAATAATTGAGCGAGATTAGTACGATTAACCGATATAGTTAAGATAAAGAGAGAGTTAGCTGGCATATTTTTTCGCTGTCGGTTAACTCTTTTTTATTGTCTGAAATATTGAGATGAATTATTTTCACCTTTCTTGTGAAATCGTTTCGTTAGTTCATTATGAAAAACGCTCGTATAATATAATTTATGAATTAGTGAGTGCTAATTTTAAACGGACATACGGAAAGTAGAGGATTCGATGGCAGAAAATCAAACGGATCAGCAAGAATTATCACGATCGTTAAAAAGTCGGCACGTACAACTTATCGCGCTAGGTGGAACGATTGGGACCGGGCTGTTTTTAGGAGCTGGGCAATCCATTCATTTGGCGGGACCAGCCATTATTTTAGTGTATATGTTGACCGGATTGATGTGTTTTTGGTTGATGCGTGCCTTAGGTGAGTTGCTCATGTCGGATTTGTCGCAACATTCATTTATCGACTTCATTGATCGCTACATAGGTAAACGCACTGGTTTTGTGGTTGGCTGGACCTACTGGGTATCATGGATCACAATTGCCATGGCAGAAATCACGGCTGCTGGATTGTACTTTCAGTTTTGGTTTCCAAAAGTACCACAGTGGTTACCAGGTTTTGTGATTCTAATTGTGTTGTTGTGTTTAAACCTAATCACTGTAGAGGCGTTTGGTGAGGCAGAATTTTGGTTTGCCATTATTAAAATTGTGGCGATTATTGCACTAATTGTTGGCGGGTTGGCGATGATCTTTCTTTCGATTAAAACGCCTGTTGGTCATGCTTCTTTTGGCAACTTGTTTCGTGATGGTGGGTTTTTCGCCAAGGGTGCGAAGGGCTTTGTTCTGTCATTTCAAATGGTTGTGTTTGCGTTTGTCGGAATTGAAATGGTGGGGATGACTGCGTCTGAAACGGCCAATCCACATGAAGTCATTCCAAAGGCAATCAATGAAATCCCCATGCGGGTTATCCTGTTCTATGTGGGTTCGTTGTTAGTTATCATGAGCATTTATCCGTGGTCTTACGTGTCACCATCTAGCAGTCCATTCGTTCAAGTCTTTCAAAACGTTGGAATTAAGTCTGCTGCTGGTATTATTAATTTTGTTGTGCTGACCGCGGCTGCATCCGCATGCAATAGTTCTTTGTTTACAACTGGCCGGATGCTTTACTCATTGACGTATGGTGGTAAGTCACGCTTTGCCAAACGGATGAGTAAGTTATCTTCACATCAAGTGCCAGCTCATGCATTACGTTTCTCAACTTTGATTATTGCCATCGCGGTAGTTTTGAATTTCTTATTTCCTGCTGGTGTATTTACCTTTATTTCCAGTGTTGCCACAACGTGTTTTATTCTCATTTGGGGGCTGATCATCGTTGCACACTTGAGATATCGGCAAGCAATGAAGGCACAACATCTTCCATTGGCTGATTTCAAAATGCCGTTTGCACCATTAACTGATTACCTGGTATTGATCTTTCTTGCTTTCGTAGCAGTTGTGATGTTATTTAAGACGGAAACATTGATTGCACTCATTGGCGCTGTAGCTTGGTTTATCTTTTTGTTTGTGGCTAAGTCAATTAGCATGAAGGCTGAGTCCGAAATGGCACAACATGATTGATGATTAAATGAATTTCTAAAGCCATTACCTTGCCGTTTGAACGGACAGATAATGGCTTTTGTTTTGTCATTTGATAATGAAGCGTTAAGCAGGGGCAGGCGGTCTCGACAAGGTGGTTCATGGTAACATGTGGTACAATAAATAGACGAAATTGACGGGAGGTTTGCAGATGCGGTATTTTACGTCGGACACACATTTTTATCATAAAGAGTTACTTGGGATGAACGACTTCGCTCCGCGACCTTTTTTGACCGTTGAAGACATGAACGAAACTATTATTAAAAATTGGAATTCTGTCGTTACAGATACGGATACGGTTTATCATTTAGGCGATATTGCGATGTACTTTACGAGGCCAGCTGTCACGTCACACATTGCGGTGAACGACATTTTGCATCGGTTGAATGGTCACATTGTGTTGATTAAGGGTAATCATGATAACCGTGCGTTGTTCAAATATTTGGCAGCGCATAATGAAACCATGACGGATGGCAAACCTAAGTTTGAATTTCATGATGTTGGCGCGTATTTAAAATATGATCACCGACAATATTATTTAACACACTACCCATTTTCCATGGGGATCGTTGGTAATATTATCAACTTGCATGGTCACATTCACCATTATGCTTTTCCGGCCAAGGAAAATATTAATGTTGGTGTTGATACGCCTGAAAAGAGCTATATTGATCACGAAATTCCATTTGGTCGACCATTTTCGTTTGCAGAAATCGAGCAAATGATTGCGGGCAAGGCGATTGATTATAAAAAACGTCATTAGTTGTTTGTAAAATATGATATGTAATTATTGTTGTAACAAAGGTTAGGAAGGTGATCGTTATCGATCGTGAACACATCCAAGAGCTTGCTCAGGAAGCTCAAGAAAAGCGAGCTGCGATGTTTACCATTGTTCGTGAAAACGAGCAACAATTCTTTATTAACGGGCATCCATACGAATTAGTGACTAATTTTCACGATGCGTTTGATGTGCATAAATTTGCTGAGCGATATAGTACTGTTTTGAGTAAGTATGATTTTTTGGTCGGGGACTGGGGATTTGATCAACTTCGGTTAAAGGGCTTTTATGCTGCTAAAAAACGCAATGTACCAGTGAGTCAAACGATAACGGCGCTACAAGATTATCTATATGAGTATTGTAATTTTGGCTGTGCCTATTTTGTGCTTCATAATTTAGACGTTGAAATTGAGCAACAGGATCGACCACAAAAGGAAGAACATCAACGTTCCCATCGTTCAAGACGGCGTCGAAGCAATGGTGGTCAGGAAACTAAAACGGCCCAAACAGCGCGGAAAAATGATAGCTCGACGAATCAGCGGAATCAAAAGCAGAACGGACAACAGCGTCACCAGTTTGAAACACATCATAAAAAAGAAACAGCTTACACGAAGGAACGTACGGTTAGTAAAACAACGCGGCCTACTGGTCATAGTGGACAGCAAGTTCAGTCTACGCAAAACAAACGACCTTCGCGGCGTCATTTTACAATTAGACAAAAATCGCATTCGCAGACTCAGAATAACGATAAATAGTGAGGATTTTGAATGATGAAGCGTTATTCAGGGTATTTTATTGATTTAGACGGCACCATCTACCAGGGAACCAAGGAAATTAAAACGGCCCAAACGTTTATGCAACGGCTGATTGATAGTGAGATTCCCTATTTGTTTGTAACAAACAATTCTACGCGTAGTCCTGAAGATGTCGCGGAAAATCTGCGCACACATCACCACATCGCCACGACGGCAGCACATGTGTACACGACTGCTTTAGCTACAGCGGACTATTTGCGTCGTTTGGCGGCGGATAAACCATTAACTGCCTATGTTATTGGGGAACGTGGACTTCAGGATGCATTGCGTAATGTTGGTTTTGCACTAGTTGCTGATGCATCGTTTGCACCAACGTTTACGGTCGTTGGACTTGATCGTGAGGTTACCTATGAAAAATTCGTACAGGCTGTGTTGGCTATTCAGCATGGCTCACAGTTCGTAGGGACTAATCTGGATACTAATATTCCAAATCAGCGGGGGATGTTGCCGGGCGCTGGAGCGGTTGTCGATTTTGTCCGTTATGCGACAGGAAAGAAGCCAATCACTATCGGTAAACCCGCTAAAATCATCATGAATGAGGCACTTAACAGGATTCAATTGCCACGAGAAGAGGTGCTGATGATTGGGGATAACTTGCATACAGATATTATGGCTGCAAAGAATGCCAACATGGACTCTCTACTGACACTGACGGGGCTAACTAAACAGGCGCCGGCGAATGATGCAGATATTGTTCCAACGTATGTGGTGTCAGATTTAACTGAATGGCGGTTAAACGGATGATCATTAAAAAAGTAAACCACTGGCTGCGCTATTTGTGCGGATGGTTTTTTATCTTAACAAGTTCAATTTTTCTGACAGTTCACGCTGTCTGGTTGTATCGCATCATGTTATCAACCACAACAATCTTGCATGATGTGAATTTGAATCGGCAAACGATGTTGAAAAATTATTATCAGTTACTCCATTACTTAGATTTTCCGTGGGTGGAACGGTTGCATATGAGTAATTTTACTGATTCGGCGGGAGCGCTCAAACATTTTGCGGACGTAAAGACCTTATTGTTACTCAATAATGTCGTTCTGATTGTAACGGCGATTGTTACAGCATGGGGACTGTGGCGAATGTATCGGGAAAGCCGTTTATGGCAGTTGATTATTCCGATGCGGATTGCGTTGCCTGTTGCGCCTGTTGTCGCAGTGATTATGAGCTTGAACTTTGAAAGTTTTTTTATCACATTTCATAAACTGCTGTTTAGAAACGATGATTGGTTGTTTGACCCCAATCAGGATGCAATTATTAATGCGTTGCCAGCCAGTTTCTTTCTCGCCTGTTTCGCCTTGTTTTTTGTTCTAATTGAGACGTGGCTAATCGTTGGCATGCTAGTTGGTCAGCATAATTTAAGGCACGGACTAGTTTTGAAACACTAAAAAGCACGTCGCTTAGCACTGTGTGAAATCACAGTAAGCTAAGCGACGTGCTTTTATTTGGTGAAATTATGAAGCCGTAACCTTCCCACGAATATAACCCACTACGGCAGGAATCAACGAGATGATGATGATGCCTAAGACAACTGCGGAGAAGTGCGCTTTGACAAACGGAATGTTACCAAAGAAATATCCCCCAGCGGAGCATAGGGTTACCCATGAAATACAGCCGATCAGCGAAAAACGGATAAAGCGGCGGTATGGCATATTACTACCACCGGCGACAAATGGGGCGAAGGTTCGGATGATTGGCATAAACCGTGCCAGAATGATGGCCATCGCACCATGGGCATTGAAGAACGTTTCTGAACGTTCAAGCGCGTCTTTGCGAATCAGCTTGCCAAACAAAGAATGATTCGATAAGGCATGACCAACGCGCTGACCGATGATAAAGTTAAGTGAATCACCGGAGATACAAGCTATTAGGAATAAAATGACAAAGGTCCAAATATTTAGGTGATATAAGCTATTTGCTGCTAGTGCGCTAGCTGCAAAGACTAATGAGTCACCGGGCAAAAACGGTAGAATAACCGCACCGGTTTCAATAAAGATAATGGCAAACAGAATGAGGTACGTCCAGTTACCAAAGTTATTGACGAGTGAAACAAGATGCGCGTCAATATGTAAAACGAAATCAATTAGGGTCGACATAGGTAATCCTCTCTAATTTTCAAAAGTAAGTTTGTTAAGATGTCAAATGACAATGGGCTCACTATAGCAGAAATGAGTGGCAAACAAAATAGGCGATTAAGCGAATATATGGAAATTAACAAAAAGTTTCAAAATCACAATGGCAGACTGTCCTAATATTGTCATTGCAATCATAGTGGTGCTGGTTTCAATTACACATGATAAGGAAATATAGAAGAAGTAAGGTAGATTGCAAATTTAATCCGAATTTTTGGACAAATTTGTCAGCATGATCTGATAAGGTGTTTGCCAGTCAAGTATTTTAAGTGGTCTCTGATTAGATCAGCTCCTAAAAGATGGGTTTGTGGTAAACACCATTTTAAAGGAAGCTGATCTTTTTTGTCCGAACAGCGTTCGGATTAATTTTACAATCTATCGTAAGAACAAAAACAGTCACCAACAATTGCATGTCAGCAGCCGGTTGTTTACAATGATAAAGATTTGACATTCTTCAATGAGAATGTGAACAGGGAAATGCATATAAAAATAAAACAAGCTGTAATAAGGAGAATAAAAATGTATCCACAGATTGAAATTGGTGAGGCCAAGGGTCCACAAGTAACGTTGCACACGACGATGGGGGATATCAAATTCCAATTGTTTGAGGACCAGGCACCGAAAACAGTGGCAAATTTTGTTGGTCTTGCTAAAAATGGCTATTATGATGGTGTAAGTTTCCACCGTGTCATTGCTGATTTTATGATTCAAGGTGGCGATCCCACAGGAACTGGTGCCGGTGGTGAAAGTATCTATGGACAAACGTTTGAAGATGAATTTTCAGATAAATTGTTTAACTTTAGAGGCGCGTTATCGATGGCCAATGCTGGTCCAAATACAAACGGCAGTCAATTCTTCATTGTCCAGGCAAGTCGAGTTCCTGCAGATATGATCGGACAATTGAAGGATATGGGATTACCCGACGAAGTTATTGCCAAGTATGAGCAGGGTGGTACACCATGGCTTGATGGACATCATACTGTTTTCGGGCAAGTTATAGAAGGAATGAACGTTGTGGATGAGATGGCTAAGGTTTCAACTAACTATGAGGATCGTCCAGATACGCCAATTTTAATCAACAGTGTCTCCGTGAGCGAAGCGTAATAAGTTGCGGGGAGGCGCGGTTTATGAAGTACCAGATTGGTCAAACAGTGACTGGTGTGGTAACTGGGATTCAGCCGTATGGGGCTTTTATTAGTTTAGATGAAACTCATCAAGGGCTCATTCATATTTCAGAGACACATTATGGATTTGTACGTGATATCCATGACTATCTAAAAGTGGGGCAGTCGGTAAAGGCTAAAATACTTGATATAGATGAGTACTCGCAAAAGATCAGTCTGTCATTACGTTGTTTGGAAGAGGATCAAGAAGATGTACCAGCGGTCAACGCCCGTGATGTTCACAAGCGGTACTGGACAAATTATCATGTTCACACAGGGTTTCAACCAATTGCAGATGCAATGGATGGGTGGTTGGCGGAAGCCCGTCAACGGTTTTTGAAGTAATGCTAAGTTGTAAGAGGAGGATGAAAGAGCTTTATGAAACAAGTTGCAGGGACTATTTTGACGATTAATGATGGCACCCCAAGCTTTTTAGTTACAAAGAATGAAGGTAATTACGGCTTTTTCTGCACTAAGGTTTTGGAAGACAAGACTGCGTTGGCAAGTATCCTTGAATGTTTGCACGATGCTTTAGAAGTAGATCTCGAACAATTAAGATTAAGCGAATTAACAACTTGTGAGATAGCTGAGGCTAATGTGTCACTGTTTGTTTTTGATCATCTTCAGATCACTTCAGAGTTGAAGCAACGTGCGCTTGAGCAGGGTCTTGATTTTGTACAAGGAGATCAGCTACACACGCTATTTCATGACGTTAAGTTTGACTCTGCACCAGTATTTGATTAACCGTAATGAACTATTTTTCAATTTTTTTGAAATTTGACTTGACCCAGATTCATGTGATTGATATAGTATTACTTGCTGCTACGGAATGTTGATGCAGCAATCATCTGGACCGATTGTGAAACAAAAAAGTTCTTCAACTTTTAATTGACACAGTCAAGTTTGAATGATATTATCAAATAGTTGTCTTGAGGCAACGAAGTAGATCTTTGAAAACTGAACAACGTTTCGACGAATCAAATGTGTAGGGTCTTTGAACGAAAGTTCGAAGCAATTACAA
>NZ_WEZT01000020.1:0-13731 GCF_009863985.1 Furfurilactobacillus milii
AATCAGAGACCACTTAAAATACTTGACTGGCAAACACCTTATCAGATCATGCTGACAAATTTGTCCAAAAATTCGGATTAAATTTGCAATCTACCTTATATTCAAAATTAATTGATGCGGAAAAACGCCAGATTAAGTTTGACGTTCGTATCAATGAAGGCATTCAGTTACGTGAGGAACGCTCCATTGATTTGGTAAGGATCTTTGGTAACGTACTCGACAATGCACTAGATGCTGCGGAAGAGAGCGATAAAGTTGTGCAACTCAGTGCAGCACCAACTGAAAAGTGTAATGTTTTTCGAGTGACTAACATGATTCCAGGTGATACCACGATTGATTTGAGCAAGGTTGCTCGGTTCGGTGTAACTACGAAGCAGGGACATATGGGAATCGGTATGAGCAACATTCGCCGGTTAGCCAGACAGGGAATCACTGTTGAACAAACGATTGACGACCGACAATTTGTAACCACCATTCACGTTCCTAAAGCTTAGTTAAATGATTTAATTTGAGACTTAAACCATTCAGTGTCTGGTCTGAAATTTTAATACGTTGCGATTAATGCAAGATGTCATCCTGCTGACGAGGTGGTCAGTGAGATGGCATTTTTATATCCTTATGCACAAAAAAGGTTCCGAGCCTTCTCTACCCGGAACCTGTTACATCAAGGAAAGATCCTCAATCGGCGTGACATTCGTTTTACAATTCGGAATGAGCTAACACCTCAATATTTAATTTACGTAACGCCGTGTCCTGACCTACCTGCCCACTTGTAAACTGTCTGCTAATGTGGGCGGAGTAGTAATCAACATTACCACTGGCCGCTCATCACCATTTGATCGACAGGCAAACGGCGGTATCGGTATTACGCGTGGAACACATATGACTCTGTATCGGCCATACACCTCCCAAGTGAATCCTTTACGGTTTTGGTACGGGAAACGCAGAAACTCAAAGCATCGGGTTTCTTTTATACAAACTTGGTCATTGGTATCGCCTGCTTAGAGAGTTGAAAAACAACCAACATCACATGCTCAACTTGAAACTTTGGTATAGAACTTTTGAAACAGATGAAACAGAACTTGTTGGAGCTTTAATTCGGGTAGCTACCATAACCTACTAGTCACCGACTTTTGGCGCGGATGGCTAATTGCGTCATCAATGCGCGATAGATGTCTTTCAACATCATAACTTTACGTGGCCTGCGGACTACCGGCTGAAAATGCCGGGGTAGCAATCAAACTGTCAACCGTGGTTCCAAGAACCAGCCCGGCACAGTTTCTATGAGAAGGCGTCGATTGAGGAGGTAATTCCTTTCCTCACAAGTATAGTAACACGAAACGTAACCGCTTACAAAAGAAAAACTCGCCAACTTAAGAAATTCTTTTAAATTGTTTTGAGAGTCATTTCAAAGCATTGGTATACCAACAATATGAGAATTTGTCATTGTAAATGTTTATTGTTTTGCCATAATAGGTAGCAACCGGTTTAACCGGATTCATGGAAGGCATTTGACAGACGCTGTTCTTGCGGAAGGATGTTTTGTCATGTGTTAAAGCACAAGTGGGTGTTACTCATCAGCATGTTGATCAACATGGGCATCGGATTAGTGATGCCAATTACCACGATTTACATTCATAATGTTTTGGGTAAGCCATTGTCAGTAGCTGGCACGACGCTACTATTTTTCTCTGGCGCATCAATGGTCGGGAACGTGATTGGTGGCCGATTATTTGATCGGTGGAGCCATAAAGGCCCAGTTATTGTTGGTCAAACAGTCGCGTCATTGTCGTTATTAATTATTGCATTGTCGCCAACTTGGCCGTTGTATCCGATTGTTTTGGTATTTTACGGGCTAGGCATAGGGACGGCGTTTGCCTCCTTCAACGGGCTGGTCGCAATTCTGCAAGCTGATGAACCGTTGATGTTTAATTATTCGTTTCTCGCGGCCAATGCGGGGATGGCAGTTGGCTCTCTGAGCGCCGGCGTGCTGTTTGCCGTCAGCATTCACCTCACATTTCTGGTTCCAGGCATCTTGTTTGGTCTAGCTGTCCTCATCGACATTTTCAAACTGGAGGACGGGAACGCTCAGGTAGTTAAAGGATCGACGAATAACGTTGTTTCCAAACCAATCCATGGTGCGCTTCGTTCAATTGTTTTGATTGCGTTCGCTTTCTTTGTGATTTGGATTGGGTATTCACAATGGAACACTAATTTATCCACGTATATGACTAGTCACGGAGCCACTGTGGCTGAGTATAGTGCTTTATTCACGCTGAATGCCGTTGTACTTGTGCTGATTCAGCCGTTTGGTAACCGAATACTGCCACGTATTTTTCCACGCAAAAAGTACCAAGTTATTTTCGGTACGGTAGTATTTGCCTGTTCCTTTTTAATGATTATTCACCAGCCGTACTATATTAATTTTGTGATGGGGATGTTACTACTGACGTTTGGTGAAATGATCGTAATGCCAACGATTCCGGCTTGGCTGAATGAATTTGCGACGCCAGACAACCGGGGGACCATTCAGTCCATCAGCAGTCTGGCAGGCGGTTTTGGTCGGGCTGTCGGACCTTTACTAGGTAGCTTAATCATTGAAGCCACGTCGTATCCTGCTATGTTCCTGTGGCTATGTGCCGCTGATATTGTTGGGGCGGGGCTGCTGATACTGGCAGTTGACAGGCAACCGAATGGCAAATAAATCTTAATGGAGTTCTTATGGTGATCAAACGATTTGAAACGGTATCAAATACATGGATGACTTATTTAATTGACCATAATCACGAGACCACTTTTTGTGGTTTTGTGTCCGATAATGTCGATGAAATGATTCAGGATATTTCTGAAATGGATGATCACTACTTTCTTTGTAACATCGACGAAGACAAGTTAACTGGGATTTTGCTAGTTGAACGATATCAGGAAAATAGCCGCTGGATTGCCGAGACATGGGGCCCGTTTGGAAATGACTTTAAAAGCCGACAGACGCTGGTGTGCTACCTGTATGAAAGAGAATCATCAGAAATTCATTTTTTCGGTACGAATTTGACCCAATACTTTGCAAAGCTCAGTCGAAAAAATCGCTCACTTAAAACTGCTGGTCACAGACGCTTAATTGCGGACGTTACTCAACTTAGTCAATTAGCTATAGATGACATTTGTCACGTAGAAATGCAAACGTATCAGCTTAGCCATGACGCAGTATTAACAGATACAGTGAAGTCTGGCTGTCTCAAACTATTCAATGCCAATTTTCCTGGTGGCTCAGCTGCGTTTGACACAATTTTGGCTGACTATGATCAATCGACGATGATTTGTTGTTTTTCTAATCAACAAATTGTTGGATTTAACCTGTATGCGCGTGATGGTGAAGATCTATTCCTTAACTATATTATTGTGGATGACCACTATCGTCATCAGGGAATCGCTCGTTCATTAGTCAAAACGATGTGCCTTCAAAATCTCGACCAAAAGAAAGTTCACTTAAATTGGCCGCTCAGGAAGCAGGCTGCCGGAGACTTTTATACGGGTCTCCACTTTAAAGTAGAGCGGACATTTGAAAGTGTTAGTGTTCAGGCAAAAATAAATGACTAATTAAGCGATACCACTTTGTATGATGTGTGCAAACTATATCAACAGCTAATGTTAGTGTAGCCAGGCAAAGGCGTAGTTTCGTGAAGGCAATACTTGGTGACAAGGTTTTGGTCACTTAGTATTGCGGGACGAGCTTGAGGACATCGGTTTTTGATGGCCTCAAGTCGAGGATGAAGACCGTGTCCTTCGGGCTGAGTCCGGTCCCATGAACCGGAGCCTCTGCCTGGCGGAACGCTTTCAAATCTGAAAAAAGTAAAAAATAAGTCCACCGGCGTCGTTTGAAAACGACATTCGGTGGACTTATTTAGTGTAAACAAACATTACTTGCTGAACTTATCGTCACGAACGAACAGGGTGACTTCAACACCATCAACATTGATGGTACGACGTTCTTCTTTGGCTTCTTGGCCTTCTGGAAATTCTTCTGCCATGTATGTTCACCTCTTTCAGCGGTTATGAAAATTCATAACACAAATCTCAATTACAATTATTATTGTAGTCGTTTCACTGAAAGTTTGCATAATTTTGTGCACGAAAGTGGCAATCTTAATCGGCATATTATTTGAAACGGATGCCAACTCACTTTACTTGTTTCATGGTCTTAAAGTCGCTAAGCTGGATGATGAAAACAAAAATGGAGTGCGACAATCATCAACAATCATATTGGACGACATTTAGAACGAGAACAAAAGAATTGGCTACAAACGCAAGCCGCTGAAATTAGCAAACTTGGCGGGGCAATGCGACATTTGGGTCTGAACCTGGTGGCTTATTTATCGATTTCGGTTATTGAGTATGTATTGGCGGAAATGAGTCAATCACAAACATTGCGCGCTGATGCATTTAACAATTTGTCAGGAATCGTGTCAAGCCTGTTGTTGATGCTCGGTTTGCACATCGCTCGGGATACGGACGATGATGCGTTTGACCGCGGCATTAGCATGACTAATCAGGGGCAAACGATGGGAACGATGCAGCGGGTTAGATTCACCCGGTTTCGTGCTGAAACGATTTTTACATTGGTTACTGGAATCATCATGATTGGTATTTCGTTACAGGTTATCTATAGCGGTATTCGTGGACTTATTAATCCGAATACACGGGTCGTTCCGCAACCGGTGGCGCTGATTGGGGCAGCGATTGCTAGTGTCATCATGCTGATTGTGTGGTATCTAAACCGACAGGCTGGCAGAAAACTGAAGAATGCTGCATTAACGGCATCCGCACAAGATAGTTTAAGTGATGCTTTCACTAGCATCGGGACGTTTGTATCAATTGGTGGAGCACTGTTATTTAACCTATCATGGCTGGATGGTGCGGCTAGTATTGTGGTTGGTCTGTTTATTCTGTTTGCCGGATTGAAGATTTTCTTGGATAGTAGTCTTAATTTGGCAGATTACTTTGACCCGCGAATGGAAGCCACATATCGTGACGCGATTGAAGATGTGGACGGTGTGCGCGGCGTGGGCGAATTAAAAGCTCACTATAACGGTAACCTTGTGACATTAGACGTGATGATTTATGTAGATGCAGAGATGAACATTTTGGACAGCTATGGTTTGAGCGAACGCATTGAACGTTTGATGCGTCATCGGTATGGCATTACGGATACTGACGTGGCCGCTGTGCCAGACCCTGCCACTATTCACAAACACAAGAAGCATTAGGTAGACAAACAAAATACCAGTCGGATGAACGGTAAATTCGTCTGACTGGTATTTATTAATGGAATGTTTAATTGTCGTTCGCGACTACTTCTTTAGCAACTTTTCAACCGCTGCCTTAAGTTCGTCGTCCTTCATGGACATATAAGGAGCTACTTCATCGGCCGTTTTGTTGGTGTCATGAGTATCTTCGTCCATGTAGTGGTTCCATACTGCGTCGCGAATCGGTAGGGTGCTGTCGCTCCAGTCAAACACTTCGTTCATTGGTTCGTCTAGTAACTTAGTCATTTCAACTGCTTGTGCCATGTTGAAATCAGCCTCCCTTTCTTTTATGATCACCATCTATGGTAGTCCTTTTTGACCAATGTGAACCAATTAATTGAAATTTTTTATGAAAACGATGTGGTAACATCAAAATAGATAATTTGGAGGATTAACAAATGAAGGGTAAGTACGAAGTGACACGATTTGTCGGCATTCCGATGACGACTGATGATAGTGGTAAATATGTTGTAAGCGGTGATGACAAAACACATGAATGGCGGGTTGGCAAACATACGAAGGGCAAGTTTGATCGTTTGGGACAATTGTTTCTGACTGAAAACAACTTGATGGTGGCTATTATTGCGGCTTATCCAGTGCCATTCAAAGAACGTCACCAGTGGACGCCGATGCAACGGTTCACCAGCGAGCGTATCAGTGATGACCTCGTTGAGCAATTACGTTCCTCAAACAATATTACTGACGGATTGTAGATGGTTCGCGCTTCCGCTTCCGGTTGCCAACATTGACACGCTCGCCGTGGGACCGGTTCAAGCCCGAAGTTCACGGTCTTTCACCTCGCCGCCAAGCCTCGCAAACCATTGAGTCTTGCCGACCGTCCGTAACCTAAATTCGGGAAAACCATCCGAATTAACGTTACTTTCACGACTCGGTATCAATGTTGGCGCCCTCTCGCTCATATAGATAATGTAAAAACCAGCTCGGTCAGTTGAGAATAAAACTGTTTTATCGAACATGAAAAGGCTTACAATATAACCGATCTAGTCGCGTTGTGAAGCCAAGAGGAGGATAAAGCATGTTTTTAATTGATGTAAGTCGCAATGGCAAACCCGTCTACGACCCGATTGTTAATCAGTCTTAGACAACTATTTGGTAAACGATCTGCGTTTGCCAGGACACGGTCTTATCGTGTATGTAAATCAGCCATCCGTTATTGTTGGGGTTCATCAAAATGCTTATGCTGAAGTGGACTTGCCGTATTTGAAGAAAAACAACATTAAGCTAGTGCGCCGTACTTCTGGTGGCGGAGCGGTATACCATGATTTTGGTAACCTTATTTTTGAAAATATTGTTATCGGTGACACGAGTAAGTTTGGTCATTTTGATGCATTTGCCAACCCAATTCTGGATGCTCTTCATGATATGGGAGCAACGGATGCACAACTGCGTGGTCGTAATGATATGGTGATTGACGGGAAAAAGTTCTCTGGCATGACGATGTTTAAAGTTGGCGATTCATATGCTGCCGGTGGGACATTGATGTACAACTTAGATTTGACAGCGGCGAGCGACGTACTGACACCAGAAGCTGACAAGTTGGCATCAAAGGGTGTTAAATCGGTTGATAGCCGGGTGACAAACATCATGTCGTACTTGAAGCCTGAGTTCCAAAATTTGGATATTGAAACATTTCGCGCAGAATTATTAAAGCGGCTATTCCATGTTGACGACGTAAGTAAAATCGAAACTTATCACTTGAATGACCATGACTGGGAGATCATAGACAGACGGTTAGCTGGTAAGTACGACACCGATGCCTGGAACTATGGTGAGAATCCAGGTTTTGATGAATATCGCTCCAAACATTTTCAGATTGGCACCGTGGCGTTTAACTTTACACTTAAAGATAATAAAATTGCCGATTTTAAAACCTATGGTGATTTTATCAATGGCGGTGATCCAGCAATTGTTGATAAGGCAATGCTTGACGTTGCTTACACCAAGGATGGCCTAACAGAAGGACTCAATGCCGGTAATTACAAACAGAATATTGGCGACATTGATGTTAATGATCTGGTTGATCTGATCTTAGAAAAAGAATAGTTGTGAATGCTGCTTTAAGCAGACATTAATTAATATCAAATAATAGCTTGCAAGCACTCATGTATTTACTTGTTACAATAGTGGAGCTGACTGAAAACAGAGTTCCGTGTCGGCACCATTTGGCGGCGGGAACTTTGCCGCTTAGTGGTGCAGGATGACTTATGAGACGTGTACTTCGGCTCATAATCAAGGTTAAAGACTCCGGGTTTCAGGAGGCTGAGACTGGTCCACATGGAACGGCGTTTTCGGTCAGCGTAACGGCAGTGAGCCATTTAAAAACAACAGACAGTAAAACAGCCAACCTGCTGAAATCACATCAGTAGATTGGCTGTTCTTTTGTTCTTAGAAGGTTTTTTGAAAGAATAATGAATGAAGGAAAAGTTAACTGTCGCTTTCCGCATTCTTCATATAGACCATTTGATCATAGGAAACTTGTTCCCGCAACGTTTTGGCCATATCCATTGAGATTTCGTCGGCGCTGAGTGCGTCTTGAATGTACTGATATTCGGCCTGAAAGGCGGACAGGAAAAGTGAGTTGATGGCCTCGCTTTGGTCCGTTTGATCACGACTAAATCGTTGCGAGCGTTTAATGTAAGAATCACGAACAGCGTTGATGGCTGCGGGGTCACGCGTAATGTCCTGGTTGAAAAGCCATTCCATTGCCGCATCGTTACCTAGTTTTTCGATGGTTTGCATCAAACGGCGGGTGTAGGAACGAGCAGCATGAGGATTATCATGGAGAACCTGAATGAGGGCATTGGTGGAGTCCGTGTCATTCTTCGTCAGTGCTTCAGCAGTGGCACTAGAGACGGCCTCTTCACCGCTAAGACTGGCCGGCAAGTCGTTCACTGAACGAACGGTTACCGTAGCAGAGGAAACACTCTTTGCCGCACTAGCAGGTTCTGAGGACTTGTTACTCATAGCCGCAGCGTTACTAGTCGATGCCGATTCAGTCGTAATTTGTGTCTTGGTCGTAATGTCCTTAACCGTGTCAACGGGCGCGTCAATGACCGTCGTTGTTTGATCTGATTCGTTTTGATAGGAGGCTAAGTGTTGCTTGTACATCTGTCGGCCACGTTTACGAATTTGCCGTTGCTTGCCAGGGTGAAGTAGCCGCATCAACACAAACTTCAAACGTAATTTAACCTGGGTGCTGACGGTGGCGTTGGCTCGACGACTAGTGATCATTAACAGGTATTTACGGTATATTTGTTGTTCGCTGGTGTTGAGATTACCATTTTCAATTTCATCATTGATAGCGTCTGCTTCTGCTTGAGCAGCACCGTCAAAGAGAGCCGAAACGGTCTTTTTGTCAGGCCGATGCAAGGTACCCTTTTCATCAACCAGCGTTTCAATAACAGTATGACGAGCGGAATTATTTGGCACGTTATTTTTCAACCAGGCAATCGCGTAATCGAGCATGTTTTGGTGTGAAACCTGAAAGTCTTCTTTATTGTCGTCATCCTGTTTAGGCAAAATGAACGGAATGGTGAATAAAGGAACGACTAAACTGATTAAAATAATAGTGGCAGAAATGAAGATGAGCTCGTTACGCATTGGGAAAGACGCACCATGTAATGTCAACGGCAGGGAGAAAGCCATCGCTAACGTGACGGTGCCATGCACGCCACTTAACGCCAGTAATGCTGCCGACTGATTGGGATCTTTCCGAAATGGTAAGTTAAGGAAGCGACGGATCCAGAGGAATCGAAGAACAATCATCAATAGGTAGATTCCAATGGCTAAACCAATCAAAATTAAGATTGAAACCTGGTGTTTGGCGAAGAGGTTATCAATAATGGTTGGCAAACTGACACCGAGGAGAA
Source organism: Furfurilactobacillus milii (assembly GCF_009863985.1). Lineage (GTDB taxonomy): Bacteria > Bacillota > Bacilli > Lactobacillales > Lactobacillaceae > Furfurilactobacillus > Furfurilactobacillus milii_A. The sequence goes on from NZ_WEZT01000020.1 coordinate 9,194, forward strand.
CGAACACGAAACCGTTTAAAATGTCTGTTAATAGACCCCAGACACTGGAACTAACAACCTGCATCTTGGTGGAAGTCAGGTGCAATTGGTTTCGTTCGATACCGTGAATTAGACCGGCTGCCACAACGGCTAAGATACCGGAAACACCAAGTTCTTCAGCCACAAAATACACTAAAAATGGTGTCAGCAGTTGGATAGGAACACTGGTTGATGCATTATCGACATTCCAATGAATTAATCCAATCCGTAAACCAACAATAGCCCACCCGAGGACTGTCCCAACTAGAATGCCCCCGAAGAAGGTTTCCAAAAAGGTCAGAACACCGCTGGCTGGTGAAAAGTTGCCAGAAGAAAAGGCGGTAAGTGCTAAATCGAAAGCTACGATACCCGATGCATCGTTAAATAGTGACTCGTTTTTTAGCGTTTCCATTAACCCCGATGGAAGTTGCAGATTCTTGGTGATCGAACTGACCGCCGTTGCATCTGTTGGACTAACAATGGAAATTAACATAAAGGCTAATGGTAGTGCAAAAGCCGGATAAATCCAGTGAACGCCGAAACCGACAACGATAACAGTGGTGATCACTAATAGGATTGCCAACGACAGGGTGTCAGAAAAATTGCGAGTGAGACGGCTGTTTGAGGTTTCCTGCGCGTCATTAAACATAATGGGTGCGATGATCGCAAACAGAAAGATTTTTGGATCGAACTGATAATGATGATAGAAAGTGATAAATGATAACGCAATCCCCGCTGCGATTTGATAGAACGCAAGCGGAATTGCGGGGTACTGGTTATAAACGATTTCAGCGGCAATAACGGCTAAAATCAAAATACCAATAAAGAAAGCTAAACTCATATTTGTTCACAAACCTTACGTTGGATTTGGTCTTATTATACGCGCGAGTGTTGCAGAAACGTTAGCCAGGACGTTTGCCGATTAATATACAAATCGTTGACTTACAAAAGATAAGCACGTATACTACGATTATAAAATTTATGGAAGAGGTGTTAGCGATGATGAACATGAACTGTTGTAGCGGATTGATCAACCGACCAAGTTTATGGGGAAGTCTAACAGCCGCTAACACATCTGAATTGTTTGTGTCGTAACTGACATTCAACAATTGATATCGAGAAAATTTTGTTAGCATCCACCCATCTGCTTGGTTCTAGGGCCAGGACAGGTGTGGTGGATGCTTTTTTGTTTATCTGTATCCCCGTAGGAACGCATTTTATCAGTAATGGAAGGGAGGCTGCCATGTTTAAAACGGTTGACCGTATTATCAAGGAAGACCCGGCGGCACGAACGCGTTGGCAGGTTATGCTAACTTATTCGGGATATCAGGCGTTGGTCGGATATCGATTGGCGCACTGGCTCTGGGGCAGGCAACATTTATTGCTTGCAGAGTTGATTAGCCATTGGACACGTCATCATACCGGTGTGGATATTCATCCGGCGGCGACTATTGGCGAACGGCTATTCATTGACCACGGCATAGGAGTAGTCATTGGAGCAACCGCAGTGATTGGTGATGATGTGACGATGCTTCACGGTGTCACTTTAGGTTCACGTCATGATCAGTCAGGCAAACGACATCCGAGCATTGGTAACCACGTACTCCTTGGCGCCAATGCCATGTTGTTAGGCGATATTACGGTTCATGACTTTGCCAAAGTTGGCGCTGGCGCCGTTGTGCTCCACGACGTTGGCACTGGCAGTACTGTTGCTGGCAATCCGGCGAAGGTCGTTCGAACATGGCATCCCAATGAACCGGTTATGCATTTAGAAGACACTCAAACAAATACAAAGGTAGGTCATCAACATGATTAAAAAAGAAAACATTTTAGATTATATCGGTCACACACCAATTGTTAAGCTTCAACGTTCGGTGCCAGATGGTGCGGCTGATGTTTATGTGAAGCTGGAATTCTTTAACGAGGCTGGTTCCGTTAAGGACCGTGTCGCCTTAAAAATGATCGAAGCCGCAGAAACAGCAGGTACTTTAACGCATGACATGACGCTCATTGAACCTACTTCGGGAAACACAGGGATTGGGATTGCTGCGGTAGCTGCCGCTAAGGGCTACCATGCAGTGCTAGTTATGCCAGATACGGCCAGTGAGGAACGTAAGCAAATTATGAAAGCTTACGGTGCCGAATTAATTGAAACGCCAGGTAGCGAAGGCATTACGGGCGCCATTAACCTGGTGAATGACAAACTCAAGGAAGGTGGCTACTTCCGTTTGGGACAATTCATTAATGAACTGAATCCGCAGGCGCACTATGAAACGACTGGTCCTGAAATTGTTGACTACTTTGATGGCACGCCGGATGTTTTTGTTGCCGGCATAGGCACCGGTGGCACGATTTCAGGCACGGGTCGATTCCTGAGAGAGACTAATGCCAATGTTGAAATCGTTGGGGTTGAGCCCGCTGCATCGGCCGTTTTAAATGGCGGTCAACCGGGCAAACACCCGATTCAAGGTATTGGGACTGGTTTTGTGCCGGATATTTTGGACACTCATGTGTATGACAGTGTCACCGATGTCACTGGTGAGGACGCTGTTGCTACTGCGCGGTTAATTGCCCGCCAAGAGGGAATCCTGTTGGGCTTCTCAGGTGGTGCAGCCGTTTGGGCAGCGATTGAACGTGCTAAAACATTAGGTGCAGGCCATAAAGTGCTTGCTTTAGCTGCCGATAATGGCGAACGTTATCTCTCAACATCACTTTATGCAGATTAATAATTCGTGTCGATAACCACCGACGGTTCAGTCTTTTAACCGTTGGTGGTTATTTGTTTGGATTGATATCATTAGTATCACTAGTTGGTTCAGCATTGTTGTTACGGTGCCGCATGGCAACTAGAAACCGCACAATGACATCTTGTTCTTCTGGTGAAAATTCATTTGCGACAGTTTCTTTTGCCTCTTTGTCCTCATCCTGAATCCCGTGGGCCAAAGAAAGTAGCCAGGTGCCGGCATCCGTCAGGCTATAAAATTTTTCTCGTCGATTTTCTGGATTGGTTTGTTCATCGACTAAGCGTCGTGAAATCAGGCGTTTTAGATATTTGGACAGCGTGCCCGGCAAGATGTCGAGTGCGTCACTGATGCCATGTGCATTGATTTGAGGATGTGCTTGAATTGTTTCCATAACATCGCGAAGCGGTCCACGGAAATGTTGGTCGATACGATTGGCCCAGTCTTGCATATTACGTTGATCATGGTGATTATGATGGCCAATATTTCCTGGTCCACCGCCAAAACGTTTGTGCATCATCATGGCTTGCTGAAAACGCATGTCAAACGGGTGGTTGGCCGTTTCAAAATTGAGCAGACCCGTATAAAGGTCGTTGATTTCTTGTGCACGTGAATGGCCCATATCCATTCCTCCATTTGAATTAATGTATTTATTTTACCGCGAAATGTTTCTTTTGGAAACAATAGGTGCTATACTCATTATTGTTTCCGAGAGAAACAATCATTTTTTAAACGGAAGTGATCTTATGATAGATTGTAAAATTAATCCGAACGCTGTTCGGACAAAAAAGATCAGCTTCCTTTAAAATGGTGTTTACCACAAACCCATCTTTTAGGAGCTGATGCCGTCAGATTATCTAGATGCCCATCTTCATGTACCTCGGGAAACAAAAAACTTACGAGCAAACTTTTTTCATCGTTCTGATCTATCATCGTGTCATATGCAACTCGATCATCAAACGTTAGTATATTGCCTATTTTAAAGTTATATTTATGTTCAAAAGATTCGATATATTCTCGTTCGTCACCATAAACATAAACAACAGAAGAATTTTTGATATTTGATTCTGACGAAACTGATAATGTATCTTTTGTTAAAGAATAAGTTTTCAGCATTGTAATCCTCCTGCTTTATATTTTTATCAAAAATAAATGCCTAATTGTTGTGAAATAAATACGTTATCAGTTTTAAAAACATTTTATCTTATGGTAGATTGCAAATTTAATCGGAATTTACGTTATTTTTATCCTAAAGGGACTCGTTTTGAGCACATTAGTGCTCAAGATTTAACGACGACGTTACTCCAAATTAACCAGCGACCGCTTAAAATACTCGACTGGCAAACACCGTATCAGGTTATGCTGACAAATTTGTCCAAAAATTCGGATTAAATTTGCAATCTACCTTATGGGCTTTAAAGGTTTAACACCATAAGCACCACCTCCGATTGGAAATAGCCACCGCCTTAACTTCTCTACTGGATCTATTATACAGGCAGCCTAGCTCTTTAACCAAATATAAAATTAAAGAATCAGTAAGAATACTATATTTATATCTGTAAAAACAGTTTTTAACTGCTAGGTCATAATGTATAGATAAATAAAAGCAAGCACCTATGTAAAAAAGTGCCTGCTTTGATTAATTATCAAAAAAATTCCAATCTATATTTATAAAAGGTCATCTCACCAATTTAAATATTGATTAACTGATCTTCAATTGCTCAATTATTTACGTTCTAAGAAGCCTAATACAGATAAATTTGGCTAATTATCCATGTA
>NZ_WEZT01000020.1:13831-61457 GCF_009863985.1 Furfurilactobacillus milii
ATTAATCAGAGACCACTTAAAATACTTGACTGGCAAACACCTTATCAGATCATGCTGACAAATTTGTCCAAAAATTCGGATTAAATTTGCAATCTACCTTATGGATTTAGCAGAAGCAACTCGTTTTGATATGGTTTCTGTTGTGGTAAACGCGGCCACAGAAAATATTGACGCGTTTGATTATGCTTTGCAGACGGCAGTTCATGATAACGCCAGTCTCAACATTATTGTATGGATAGATGATGATAATTTAAGTGTTTTTAATGCATTGAACCCAAGTTATATTCGCAAACAACATGATCAGGCTGATAAGTTTGCAACAGATTTAAGTGATGTTGCTAAGGCGATGGGTGTCAGGAGCGTGAAAGTTTCCATCAAGCGAGGCAGCAACCTGGCTCGGTTAACGGAAGAAGTGTACTGCACTGATTTTTCGTTTGATGTATTGGTGATGGGTTCGGATCATCATGATCACACTCAAATTCGGCGGGCGGTAAATCAAGCTAACGACGAATTAGAAGTGGCAACTGTTGTTCTTTAATATGATAATTATTTAAAAGACGCTTCTAAATTTGAGCGTCTTTTTTAGTGCCTTGAGAAACGAAAAATCTTGACCGTTCCGCGAGACAGGGACGGCCGATCTGTGGGACCGGTCTCAGCCCGCTTTGCGGTCTTCTACCTCGATTCAGAGCCACAAATCGTCTCTGAAGTCGTCCTGCAATACTAAGCGGCCATAAAACGCCGCTAAGAATTGCTATCACAGAACTATGTCCCTGTCTTGCTACACTACTAATACCATTCGGAAGTCTGGCAAAGATGATATTAACAGTTCTAAAACTAAACCGTTTGTTTTCAAACGTTTGACTTATAATTTTATATGGAGAGTTAAGGGAAAATACATATTCAGGGGAGATATTTAGGTATGAAAAAAACTGTTGTTCTGCTGGTATCAACAGCTTCGTTACTTATGCTGACTGCCTGTGGTAATTCAAGCAATGAACAGAATTCTGGAGCTGCGACTAATAAAAGCGAGAGGGTTGTCAAACATTCCAAAACAAATGTGAGTTCTCATGCTGATTCATCAACTAGTGATGCTAGTCAAGATTCAAATCAAAACGGTGAATCGGCGAATGACAATGACCAAACTGACGCATTTATTCAGGCACCATGGACATTTGCGACAGCTTCATCGTTTTTGCAAAAGGTTGATAGTGCCACGCCGGAGGGGAGCGAACATATTGGACTAGAGCGAATTGATCTGGGCCAAGCCGTTGATTCATCGTCGTGTCCAATCAGCAAGTTGCCAGGAAACAGTATTTACATTTCAGAAAATAATAAAAGTGGCATAGGAGACGGCGGCTTTGTGCTGACCAAAAATTCCAATAGAACTGTCACGATTATCGAAGGGTCCGGTGCAATGTCCGAACCGTTTGAAAAACTGGTCGTCGATGCTAAAAGCGGGCATATTCTAAGTACTCAGCAGCTTTCTGGCTATGATAATATGTTCGCTTATTTTGGCATTGATGTTTCAAACGATGATCAAGCGAATAGCGACAATCAAAGTGATACAGATTCGACCGATGATGACTCGTCAGATTCAGTGAGTGATGATTCACAAAGCAACGATGATAGTGACTCAAACGATGATACTTCAGATTCTCAATCGAGTGAAGATGACAGTAGTTCTCAAGATAGCAATAATAGTGTCAGTGTCGATTCTGATAACGTGGATTCGAATGATAATGGCGATTAGGAATGCACATCAGTTAGCTTAAATATGCTAAGATAACAGCACTAACAAACGGATGGGAGCGCAGCAATGGAACAGTGGTCAAAAGAAACGATTGCAGCGTTTCGAAAAACTTTATTAACGTGGTATGACGAAAATAAACGGGATTTACCATGGCGTCACGATCATGATCCGTATCACGTGTGGGTATCGGAAATCATGTTGCAACAAACGCAGGTGAATACGGTTATTCCTTACTACGAACGCTTTATGAGCATGTTTCCCACAATTAATGATTTGGCAGCGGCTAAACCAGAACAATTGTTGAAAGCGTGGGAGGGCCTCGGCTACTATTCAAGAGCCCGCAATCTGCAACGAGCGGCACGGGAAATCGTCAACGACCGGCATGGTGAATGGCCGACAACGGCTGCGGGTTTGCAGGAACTGACTGGCATTGGCCCATACACGGCGGGTGCGATTGCCAGCATTGCGTTTGGCGAACCGGTGGCAGCAGTCGATGGGAATGCCTTTCGGGTATTTGGCCGATTGCTGATGATTGACGCTGATATTACCAAACCGGCAACTCGCCAGCTGTTTGCCGAGACGATTGATCGAATTATTGATCCACAGCGGCCCGGGGATTTTAATCAAGCCATTATGGACTTGGGCAGTAGCTACATGACAGTGAAAAATCCGGATGTTGAGCATTCACCAGTAAAGATGTTTGACCGTTCATACGAAACCGGCCATGTACTTGATTATCCGGTTAAAACGGCCAAGCCGCGACCAGTTCCAGTCGATTATGTTGCGCTAGTCATCCATACACCGGCCGGATATTTAATGACGAAACGACCATCGACGGGATTACTGGCCAACTTATGGACCTTTCCATTGGTTAAGGTAAGCGATTTGTTGAAGGATGATGAGCAGGAAACAGACTTGATGGACGTCGATATCGTGTCACGTGCTGAGCAAGCATTCGAAACGGAAACGGAAATTCCGGTTTCCTTGGCCTTGATTGGTGGCCGCGCTGTGACACACACATTCACTCATTTAAAGTGGCAAATTCGACTAGTTTCTGCCGAGTTATCGACAGTCCCAGACATCAGTTTGTTTGCGGGTGAAATTGTAGCTGAATCGGCGTTTGATCAATATCCGATGCCAGTTGTCCAACAAAAGCTGTGGCGACGTTGGCAAGCTGCATCAAAAAAGTGAGGTTATTATGGCAGGAAAAAAGTTTTATGCGGTCGCTCATGGTCGCAAAACAGGCATCTTCACAACTTGGGCGGCGGCCAAACAACAGGTTGACGGGATGGCTGGAGCACGATACAAGAGTTTTCCAACACGCGATACTGCTCAGCAATGGTTGGACGCTGGCGGGCAGTACACCGCGTCTGGCCGTAAACCGCTAGCAACAGCTTCACGGCAGCACACGACAACCAGTCAACCGGTAACAGAAAAAATCGTCATGTATTCTGACGGTGGTTCTCGGAACACGGGTAATGTGGCTGGTGGTCATGTGCGTCAGGGCGACAAGGCGGCCTGGGCTTACCTGATAAAAAAAGACGGCCAGCAATATTACGATTCACTGGGTGAATTTGGCGCAACCAACAATAAAATGGAAATCACTGGCTTGTTGCGGGCGCTACAGGCTTTACAACAGTCGGGTTTGAACAAAGAACCAATTTTGGCTGTACTGGATTCAAAATATGTCCTAGATGCGATTACCAAACGTTGGCTAGCCGGCTGGAAGCGACGGGGGTGGGCACGCAGTAACGGTGCGCCACTAGCAAACAAAGAGCTGTGGCAGGCAATGAGCGACCAGTTGACAGCCTTTCCACATTTACGCTTTGAGTGGACGAAGGGTCACGCCGACAATTCTGGTAACGTGTTTGTGGATGAACTGTTGAATCAAACAATGGATGCCATGAGTGAGGAAAATCCGATCGGCAAACGGTCCGAAGTGAACCCGTTAGCGGCAATTGCGGATCAAGCGGTGGCTACTGATGACGCCGATAATGATGCGTCAGCTGATTCGGAACAAATGAATTTATTTTAAGACTTTTAGAGACGGGTGACGGGTATGAATAGGTGGCTACAACTCGTAATTTCCTACACATTGGGATTGATCTTCTTTGCTTTTTTTACCCTGGTAGCGCATTTGAAACCAGCTGGTGGCTTATTTTACACACTTACGGCGTTTGATTATGGCAATCTTGTAAATTGGCTTCTGCTTTATCCGTTTGCTCGCACGAGTGTTAGTCGTTGGCGCCAACTGCGACGGCAGGGCAAAACTGTTGATAATCGAACATTTATCCGTCGTGCCTATGATGAAAACGGCGAATCTTTTGCGCAAACGGAATACAACAGTGCGTGGGCTTCACATGGTTCGCCAAACGGCGGCTCAGCGCTGTTGACATTTATGTTATATGGTCTAGTTTATATTTTTGCAGCTGTCATCGACGTTTGGTTGTTGATTCGGCTTGTATTTGTTAAGTGCCAAAAATCTTAAATAAACGAAAATGGTTCAAACACAATAATCTGCGTTTGAACCATTTTCGTATGACTGTACAAATTAATCGTCCTCTTTAATGAGGTCGTGATAGGCCAAGTCAACGGGCTCACGTTCTGTAAATAGCTTGTAGTAAGCCTTCGCAATGTTAACCGGGTCCTGATTTTCACGGTGCCCGTCACGGATGTACGTGTTGATTGTGACCTGTCCGGCAAAGATGTTAGTTTTTTCCAGATCTTGATTGAGGGCAAGAACGAAATTCTTCATTGCCGCTTTTTCCATGCTTTGCAGAGGCGCACCTGTTGATGGTTTGGTGGCCGCGATGCTGTTAGTGAACAGCAAGGCCGTTGGTTGTGAACTTTCGAGTAGGGCCGGAATGGCTGCGTGAGCTACTGCTACCGGCGCAACGGCCCCAATCAGCATGCCAGTTTCGGCCGTCTCGGCCGTGAGTGCACGAGGTTTGACGCCAGGACGGAACGTGGCGTTAAAGATGACGGCCGTTAGTTGACCCAACTGTTTGACCTGATCGAAGGCTTCATCAATAGTGGCAGCCTTTGTTAGATCAACTGGAAAAATAGTGGCGTTGATTTGCTGGTGTTGGAGATCGTCAGCAGTTTGTTTTAAGACATTTTCATCGCGGGATAGTAAAGCAATTTGGAAGCCTTGACGGCCAAAAAGTGCGGCCTGAGCCTGGGCTAATCCAGTTTTACCAACACCGACGATTGCAACAACGGGTTGTGTCATAATAATCCCCTCCAATTCACTTTCAATATATGTTTGGCAACAGTATAGATGATTGATCAGAAAAACTCAGAAAATAATGCTCGTTATTTCGACAAAACAGAATAATTATTAGCTAACGGTTTGTAAACGAGCTGATTATTCTCATCGTGGCAAACTTAATTTGCCGTTAAGTCACGCGTTGCGACTGGTCACAAAGATTCGAAAGCGTTAAAGTTAATTAGAAATAAACAGCTGAGTGGGAAACGTCAGCGATGGGGAGGTTTGCACGTGCATCGACGGATTTGGACAATTACCAGTGCGCTCGTTTTAATGTTGGGCGCAAGTTTTGTGTTGTTCCATAAGGTAACCAGCATTGGCGTGACTGCCGAACCATTGAAGAGCAGCCAGGTTAATAAAAGTGTTATCCAAACGCACACGCCGACCATCTTCATGCCTGGCTGGGCCACTTCGGCTAACTCGTTTAACGCTATGATTGGTTACATGCAGGGCGAACGTACTGCAGGCAAAGTGATGCGAATCAATGTCGACTTTTTTGGTCGCATTCACGTGATTGGTCGTCTTAAAAAAACGGATATTAATCCGCTCATTCAAGTTACGTTTGACCGCAATCTAGGGAATAGTTATCAGCCACAGGCAAAGTGGCTCAATCAGATTCTGATGTTGCTCAAACGTCGTTACCACGTTAACGAATACAATGCCGTTGGCCATTCGTGGGGCGGCAGCGCGATGGTCACTCAGTTGATCCGTTATGGCAACGATGAGCGACTGCCAAAGTTGCATAAAATGGTATTGTTGAGTGCACCGGTCGATGAAAGTATTGATCGGCCTAAAGATGTATTACCTAGCGGAAAGCCTAAACGTTCATCACACAGTTATCGTCAGTTGATCGCAGCCCGCAACAATTTGTGGGCTAATAGTCAGGCACAAATCTTTAACGTCTACGGGTCTGCTAACGGCGAAGATACAGACAATTCCGTACCCATTGTGCAGGCGCAGGCCTTACGTTATTTAGTTCATGATATTGTGCCGCAGTATCACGAAATTCTGATGAAAAACACCAACCACCATCAGATTCACACCACAATCCGTAGCTACAAGCTAGTCACCAACTTGCTCTTTGGCAAACCAGGTAGTAAACCTTAATCTTTAGTTGGTTCTTGTCTTGCGCCTCCGGTTGGCAGCATTGACACACTCGCCGTGGGACCGGTTCAAGCCTCGTGGAGTGCCGAGTCTCAACGGACCGTCCGTAACCTAAATTCGGGAAAACCACCGAATTAACGTTACCTTCACGGCTCGGTATCAATGCTGCCGCCCTTCGGCTCACATAGAAGTTTTAAGTATCTCTTCCTTGGTTTAGACGATGATGCATTGTTGCTTTTGGCTATGGTCCGTCTAAATTATATAGTCAATTGACTGTGATTCACCGATTCCCTGCTTCGTTTAGAATCTTGCTTGATGACGCTGAAAGGAAATGGTTAAGAAGCTGTAGGTTGGTAGTGTTGAATCCTGCTGTGTCAGTGGTGTTAATTCGGTTGTTTTTGCCGAATTTACAGCACGGGACGAGCTTCAAGACGTGGGTTGTACGGCTTGAAGTCGAGGAATAAGACTGTGATTTTCAGGCTTAATCCGGTCCCCACAGCAGGGTTCAAAAACGGACAACTGAAAGCGGGCGAAATCGCAATCATTTTCACAAATATTTGTAATCAAAAAATCCTGTTAATTAGTGAGAACTAATCGACAGGATTTTTTATGTGAATGGGTTAATGCCGTGACGCGCGTAAGTTGCCGCGTTGATGGTTTTTAACTGTGTGTGCCTTAAACCGTGGCGTTGACGCTTCACCGACAAACTTGAAGTGTTTCAGCTGTCCGTGAAATGGCTGCCCAGCTGCTCGCGTGCGGGCCCACTTGTCCATTTCATCGGCCATGTTGATAGCCGCGTCATGACGTTGTGGCGCATTTTCAGTCAAGGCTGCTTGGGCAATGTCACTGCGTAAGGCAGCGGTTAGGTTGTGATTATAATCAACAAGTTCCTGCGTAATTGGGGCATCCTTATAGCGATTAAATAATCGTTCAATGTACCGCATTGCATCCTTGCTATCTTTTGGCTGATAATACCGATCTTCTGACACGAGCGCCATCCTTTCTGTTAATACAATGGCTCCAGTTTAACGAAATTTCTAACATTAGTAAACGGCTACTGTGCCGGTTTAATTCCTGTATGACAAGCTGCCGCACCAAACGTAAAGCGACGGTAATGAACGTCTTCAAAACCGGCTGTTGTGAACGCTTCGGCCAACGTTTGATAATTTGCAAACGCCTGGGTAGTCCGCTGAAGATAATCATAATCATCATGAGCATGGGCAAATACGGCTCCTAACCACGGCATGACGGTACCGAAATACCATTGCCAAACGGGTTTGATAATTGGCGCGGTTAATTGAGAACTTTCCAAGCACACAAGCTGGCCACCAGGACGCAAGACGCGTAGCATTTCTGTTAAACCGGCGTTTAAGTCTGCTAGATTGCGCATGCCAAAACCGATTGTAATCAGGTCAAAACTGTCATCGGGAAAGGGCAAGTGAAGCGCGTCACCAAAAGAAATGGTCGCTTCATTCGTCAAATTATTGTCAGCAATTTTTTGTTGAGCTAGCTTAACCATTGCCTGACTGAAGTCCACCCCGATAACTTGACCGTTACGGCCAATACTGTTGGCCAGCGCAACTGTCCAATCGCCTGTCCCACAGCACAAGTCGAGGACCGTGTCGCCAGGCAAAAAGTGGGCCTGACGCATAGCATATCGTCGCCATCTGTGTTGTAAACCAAGCGAAATAATGTTGTTCATGCGGTCATAATCCGGTGCTATGCGAGTGAAAAGAGCCTGCACACTTGCCGGATTTTTTGGAGTACTTTGAGTCAATTTGCTCACCACCAATCTAATAGTTTTAATATATGCTCTTTAAGCCCGACACACAAACGTTTTTAAAGTTGCCTCTGTTTCACAAGTTTTCGCGCGGGTATAATTCAATGGGGCACAAACGAGTAACGATAATGTTAAAGGTTTAAAAGACAAGGAGAAAGCATGTTAACGCTATTTTTGTTACTGATGCAGCGGGTTGGACTGATCATTATCCTCGCCTTTCTTTTGGTAAATGTCAGTTATTTCAGACAATTAGTCAAGGCTGATGATACATGGACGGCGAAGGGAATGTTGATTCTCATTTTCGCTGTTTTTGCGATTATCTCAAACTTAACGGGGGTTGAAATTACTTCCCACAACACGTTGGTATCAACAACATGGCTAACTGGTCTACCAGCTACTGATTCAATCGCTAACACGAGAACCTTAGCGATTACGGTGTCCGGCTTAGTTGGTGGACCGCTGGTCGGAACAGTGGTTGGTTTAATTGCCGGTGTCCATCGTGTGATTCAGGGAAATGGCTCCGATTTATTCTATATTTTCAGTTCAATTATCGTTGGTTTTCTTTCTGGGATGATTGGCAAACGTTATCTCAACGAGAATCGATATCCAAGCATGACGACGTCAGCACTGATTGGATTGATGATGGAATCAGTCCAGATGTTGTTTATCTTCATTTTCAGCGCTTCTGGATTCAGTTTGGTAAAACTCATCTTTTTCCCCATGATGATTTTAAATAGTGCCGGAACGGCCATCTTTATGTCAGTCATTTCAGCTTACATTAGGCAAGAAGAGCAGTTACGGGCTGTGCAAACGCACGATGTGTTGGAGCTGGCAGACCGGACATTGCCATTTTTTAGTTCCGGTTTAACCGAGGCCAACGCCCAACAGGTTGCGACCATCATTCGTAATTATACAAACTTTGACGCAATCGGCATTACGGATACGACGGACGTTTTGGCTCATGTGGGGCCGGGGAGTGACCACCATATTCCAGAAAAAGAAATCAAGACAGACTTGTCCAAACGGGTCATTGCGACCGGCCAGATGCGAATTGCTCATTCTAAGGCCGAAATTGGCTGTCCGCATTCAGGATGTCCGTTGGCGGCCGCAGTGGTGATTCCACTGGTCGTCCAAAACCACGTTGTAGGTACGCTGAAGATGTACTTTACCAATCCGAAAGATTTAACGCCGGTTGAGGAACAGTTGGCAACGGGGCTAGCCTCAATCTTTTCAAGCCAATTAGCATTAGGGGCCGCTGAAGAACAATCTAAGCTCGTCAAGGATGCTGAGATTAAGTCCTTACAAGCTCAAGTAAATCCTCACTTTTTCTTCAATGCGATCAATACGATATCTGCGTTGATGCGAACAGACGCTGACAAGGCGCGCACTCTGTTGCTGCAATTATCCACGTACTTCCGAACAAACTTACAAGGTGTCCGGCAAACAGAAATACCATTGCGTCAGGAACGCGAACATGTTGATGCCTACCTATCGCTGGAACAAACGCGATTCCCAGATAAATACGACATTACGTTTGATACGCCATCGGATGATAACGTGTTGATTCCACCATTTACCATTCAAGTGTTGGTTGAAAATGCGATTCGCCATGCGTTTGATGATCGACGATATGGTAATCGCGTGTGGGTAAAAGTTGAAGCCCAGCGCTATGCGACTGAGATTAGTGTCAGCGATAATGGTTTCGGGATTGACCAAGATGTTTTACCGCAACTTGGTCATCAAGTGGTAACTTCTACGAATGGTAGTGGTACAGCGTTGGAAAACTTGAATGCGCGGCTGGTGGGACTTTATGGTCCAAACAGTCAGCTTCATTTTGAAACAGCTTCAACTGGCACGACAGTAAGTTTAACAATTCCAAATAAGCAGGAGGCAATTCATGAAAGTCTTAATCGTTGATGATGAACCGCTCGCACGTAACGAGCTAGAATACTTGCTTAAGCAGAATCCACTGGTTGACCAGGTGTCTCAAGCGGAATCGATCAGTCAAGCGTTGGCCCAATTATTAACTACCCCCAGTGACCTCGTTTTTCTCGACATTTCTTTGAATAACGAAAACGGTTTTGATTTGGCGGACAAACTTGATCAGTTAGCGAATCCACCGTTAGTGGTTGTAGCCACGGCCTATGATGATTATGCGGTTCGCGCATTTAACATTAATGCGGTCGATTACGTACTTAAACCATTTGAGCAGCAACGAATCAATCAGGCGTTATCAAGAGTTGACGAGGTGCTTCAACTTCGGGAAGAGGCCAATCCGGTTGTCAAAACCAAGCCACGTAAGCCACTGGGGATGATTTCAATAACCGAAAACGAGAAGACACGTGTTCTTAAGCAGGGTGACATTCTCGCTGGTTTCGTTGAAAACGGAGAGTTAATATTGACGACCAAGGACGGTCGCTTCCACACCCATCAGACGTTAAGCTGGTTGATGACACGACTGTCGGAGGATCAGTTTATGCAGGTACATCGCAGTATCGTCGTTAATATCACCGCCATTTCCGAGGTCGAACCGTGGTTTAACCATACCTATCAAATTAAGTTGACCAATGGTGACAAGGTGCCGGTCAGCCGTTCCTTTGTTAAGTCGATGAAAGATCGATTGAATATGTAAGTATATCCGCCACGAATATTGGTGGTAGATGCCGCTTGCGGTTGTCAACATTGACACACTCGCCGTGGGACCGGTTCGAGCCTCCCAAGTTCGGAGTCTTTCACCTCGTCATAAAGCCTCGTGAAGACCGCGAGTCTTTACGACCGTCCGTAACCTAAATTCGGGAAATCACCGAATTAACGTTACCTTCACGGCTCGGTATCAATGTTGACGCCCTCCAGCTATGCTATATAGTAGTTAGCTTCATATGCATATCTTTTAATGTCTAATAGTAAGATGGTGGCAAAATCTGTTATTTTCAAAGCATTCGCAACTAGACGAGTGCTTTTTTGTTTACCAAAAACAGGTGTGTGAGCGTGAACAGAGCATGGATTGAACAATCATGAACTTAGTGAAGTTAGCTAACAAATATGTCGCAGTAAATCACTTCCCGAGCAGGGTATTTCAGCTGGCAAAATGTGCGTTTGACAAGTGAATCACGTTTTTTTGTGAATTGGCGACTACACTTTAACTGTTAGAAAGCGCTGGTACGACAAACTTTGCCGTCACTGGTGACACTATTCACAATAATGGAAAGGACGTTTGTCATGGCAGAAAATAATAAATCTAAGACGGCGACATCAACTAAAAAAGATGCGCCCATTCTGGTTCAAATCGGTATTTATGCCACGGTACTATTTATTTCCTGGCTCATTTCTGAGTTTGTTGCAAAGACTTTTCCAAAGTTCCCACTACCAACGCCAGTTATTGGGCTGGTACTACTCTACTTAGCATTGACGTTCAAACTTATTAAAGTGGAGTGGGTTGATTCTTTCGGTAGCTTTATGATCAGTCTCATTGGTTTTCTTTTTGTTCCTTCTGGTATTCAATTGGCAGGCACGCTTGGCATCCTGCAAAATGAAGGCTGGAAGTTAGTTATTGTTATTATTCTATCCACTATCGTATTGCTGGTTGTTGTGGCTTACACTGCGCGACTCTTTATCTGGATCCGGGTTCACTGGTTCCATGGCGATGCAACTGTTAATCAGGATGATCAAAAGTAAAAGGAGGATTGCTTTATGTCTGTTTCAATTTTAGCGGCTGCTGCGGCACCGGTCATTAAAGGACCACTGGCTTACTTTGCGACACCATTCTTCGGAATCTTCTTGTCCATCGCTGTTTATTTATTGGGCCAATGGTTATTCAAGAAATTTAACGGGTTCTTCTTATTTCAGCCATTATTTGTTGGGATGGTCCTTGGGATCATCGTGTTGGTTATCATGGCCAAAATGTTGGGCATGGACACAGCTAAGTTCTACACCACGGCTTACAAACCCGGCGGTGACATTATCTTCTGGTTCTTGAACCCAGCAACGATTGCGTTTGCCGTTCCATTGTACAAACGTAACGATATTGTCAAAAAGTTCTGGTTGGAAATTCTATTATCACTAATCGTCGGGGCGTTCGTCTCACTGTTTGTTATCTTCGGTATTTCCAAACTGTTCGGTCTCAGCAACGTTGGTATTGCATCTATGCTGCCACAAGCTGCAACGACTGCGATTGCATTGCCAATTTCAACAGCTGTCGGTGGTAACGCTGCTGTAACAGCGATGGCATGTATCCTGAATGCGGTTATCATTTACGCATT
Source organism: Furfurilactobacillus milii (assembly GCF_009863985.1). Classification (GTDB taxonomy): domain Bacteria; phylum Bacillota; class Bacilli; order Lactobacillales; family Lactobacillaceae; genus Furfurilactobacillus; species Furfurilactobacillus milii_A. Next base: position 25,993 of record NZ_WEZT01000020.1, read on the forward strand.
GGGTGGCTGGCTTGTTAAAGTCTTCCGTTTGAACTCAGATCCAATTGGGACGGGGCTTGGCTTAGGAACTTCTGGACACACGGTTGGTTCAGCATTTGCTTTACAGTTAGGATCCGCTCAAGGTTCTATGGCTGCTATTGCAGTGGTTATCATCAGTATCGTTATCGATATCGTTGTGCCAATCTTCGCTGCCTTAGTTGGTCTCGGTTAATTTAAAATGATTTTATAAACGTCACCAAACGGATGTGTTGGCGGCGTTTTTTTTGCGCGCCAAAATGGCAACATTACTACCAAAAAGACTTACTTTGTGAACAAACTTAACGATTCTGTCGTCCTCTAAGAAAACGGTTACAATCGCTATGATATTGGTGTTCATAGCATAAATAATTCGTTATAATTTTGCTGATGAAGAGTTTTATTCACAAGCATAGGCAGACCTTTTTGGAGGCGATTAAAGATGGCAACACAGGGTAAACATCCACAGAAGACATCGAACCGTGCACCAATTTTGATTCAAATTGGGATCTACGCGACAATTCTGTTTATATCGTGGCTTATTTCCGAGTGGGGTAACAAGACATTTCCTAAATTCCCGTTACCGACACCGGTTGTGGGATTAGTCCTTATGTATTTAGCGTTAACGTTGCACATTATTAAGGTAGAGTGGGTTGAGGATTTAGGCGCTTTCTTAATTAGTATTATTGGATTTCTGTTTGTGCCTTCCGGTATCCAGTTGGCAGGAACGCTCAATATTTTGGAAAACGAAGGCTGGAAGTTAATCTTAGTTATCATTATCTCAACTGTGATTTTATTGGTTTCTGTCGCCTATTGTACCCGCTTCTTTATTTGGCTCCGCGTGCACGTTTTGCATAAGGATGCGCAGGTTGATGGGGATAACAAGGATGAAGGGTAGGTGGCAAACATGGCAAATACATTCATTTTGGCCGCTGCTGCACCAGTCATTAAGGGGCCACTCGCTTATTTTGTGACGCCGTTCTTTGGTATCGTATTATCAATTGCCGTTTATTTATTGGGTCAGTGGTTATTTAAAATTTCAAAGGGCTTCTTTTTATTTCAACCATTATTTGTTGGTATGGTAATGGAGATCTTAGCGTTAGCAATTCTTGCAAAGTGGTTAGGGATGGACACCGCTGCTTTTTATACGCAGGCTTACAAACCCGGCGGTGATATCATTTTCTGGTTCTTGAATCCAGCGACGATTGCCTTTGCGATTCCTTTATACAAACGTAACGACATCGTGAAAAAGTTCTGGCTCGAAATTTTGTTGTCATTGATTGTTGGTGTCTTCATTGCATTATCGTTGATTTTCTTAGTTGCCAAAGGATTTGGTCTCAGCAAAGTTGGCCTGGCATCCATGTTGCCACAAGCTGCAACGACCGCGATTGCGTTACCAATTTCGACAGCTATTGGCGGTAACGCGGCGGTTACAGCGATGGCATGTATTTTAAATGCTGTGATTATTTACGCACTGGGCAACTGGCTCGTTAAAATTTTCCGTTTGAAGTCTGATCCAATCGGTACTGGTTTGGGATTAGGAACTTCTGGACACACCATTGGCTCGGCGTTTGCTTTGGAGTTAGGCACCATCGAAGGTTCGATGGGGGCCATTGCGGTGGTTATTATCGGAATTGTGGTCGATTTAGTAGTGCCAATTTTTGCAACATTGGTTGGATTAAGGTAAAAGTTTCCTGTTTATAATGGTTTTCAATTGACGGTTTTACACATTGCGTTCGATACTTGAAGTGTAAGTAATACTTGAGGGGGCGACGCAACGTGGAAATTCGGTTAGCGCGGGTCAGCGATGTTCCGGTAATTGCCAGGATTCACGTTGACAGTTGGCAACAAACATACTCAGGTTTGTTGCCACGCAAAGTGATCGATCAGCATTCATATCCGGACCGTTTGGCTCTGTGGGAAAAGATTTATCAGTCAGACCGCACGTTAGTTGCCATTGATGAGCACAGCGGGCGTTTGTTAGGCTTCATTACTGGTGGACCGCAACGTTCGCATCCGGAGATGACAGATTATCCAGGCGAAATTTACGGCTTATATGTCGATCCTAAATTAGAGCATCATGGTATCGGGACGCGATTGTTTTATAGCAAACGGGCGGAACTGCTAAATGAACGTTTGCTACCGTTTACCATTGATTGTCTCAGCAGCAACGTTCCGGCGCTCGGATTTTACCAGTCTCATGGTGGCGAGTTGTTGAAGTCGGGGACGTACGTAGCTAACGGTTGCGATTTTGAAACACAAGTCCTGACGTTTAACATGCGCGTGTTGGGCTTGGACTGATTGACTTCTGCTTCGAAAAAGGAAAGAACCAAAGCAATGTGATTTTTCACTTGTCTTGGTTCTTTCCTTTTATTTTTGGCTTAAAAATAATAATACCGTCCATTTCCTGAATGCCAAGATTGAACGGTACTGATCTCATATCTAAATTAAATTAAGTAAATCATGTGGCTTATCTAGCACCTCTTCACTGTCGCGAATGAGTTTTTGATCCTTGGGGCCGCCCCAAGTAGCTAAGGCAAATGCTAGGCCAGCGGCGTGGGCTGCTTGTAGATCGTAAATGGTATCGCCGACATAAATAGTTTGTGTCGGGTCGAGTTTCATTTTGTGAATGATGGCAAACAAGGAGTCTGGCGCCGGTTTACCGCGTTCCACTTCGTCAGCAGTAACGTGATCATCCATGTATTGATCTAGCGGAAAGTTTTCGACAAGGTCGCGTTGATACTCTGGTGCGGCCTTAGATGTCACGATAGCGGTCTTTAGACGCGGATTTTCATGTAATTGTGCAAGCGCGGACGTAATTCCTGGGTAGACACGCATGGTATCATATGTATCCTTTGTGTACGTTTGCCACGTATCAAGTAGTCCATCGATTTCGTTATCAGGAATGCCAATTTCTTGTAAGGCAATTTTGCCAGTTGTGCCAAACGTTGGAGAGAGTTGGTCATAGTCGAATTGGCGGCCGCTGGCGGCTAGTGCACGCTGCATGGACAACATGTACATTTTCTCGGAATCAATCAGTGTACCATCCACATCAAACACAAAGTTTTGCATAAATAATCCTCCATACCAGAATATAAACGGAATTTACCATCATTATAGCAGACTGATGTTTTTGACAGCATTTTCTAGTCCCGTCCACTGTTGTGAAAACCTGACTGGGTGAGTTAAAATGGCAGTTAAGTAATTAAAAATGTACTGGAAGGATTGAGTAAACACATGAAATGGGATAAAGCTTGTACGACCGTTTTAGTTGGGAAAAAGGCGTCCGTTGATGGCTCCGTAATGGTAGCACGTAACGACGACACATTCTTGCCAATCACACCACAAAAGTTTGAAATGAAACCAGCTGCTAATGGGCGCCATGAGGAATTAGCATCTACTCAGAATGGTTTTAAGGCACCACTACCAGAAAGTGGTTATCGTTATCAAGCAACACCAAACGTGGACGTTCAAAGCGAAGGTATCTATGACGAAAGTGGCTTCAATGAGAAGAATGTTGCCATGTCCGCTACTGAAAGTGTTTACGCCAACGAAAAAGTTTTAGCTTATGACCCATTATTGCCTGATGGCATGGCCGAAGATACTATGCAAACAATGGTCCTGCCATTTATCAACTCCGCTAAAGAAGGGGTTGAGTATTTAGGCAAGTTGGTTGCCAAGTACGGCTCACCAGAAGGTAACGGGGTTATCTTCGCTGATAAAAACGATATTTGGTACATGGAAATCGTTACTGGTCATCACTGGGTTGCATCACGAATTCCTGATGATGCTTACGTTGTTGCTGCTAACCAGGTAGGTCAGGAACAAATTGATTTCGATGACCCAGACAACTTTATGTGGTCTGACGGTATTCGCGAGTTTGTCGACGAACATCACTTGAACCCTGATAAGACCGGTTGGAACTTCCGTCACATTTTTGGAACGGACACCGAAAAGGACCGTTACTACAACACACCACGGGTTTGGTTTGCACAACGCTACCTCAACCCAGAAATCGAACAGGATCCAGAATCCAGTGATTTGCCATTCATCAATCATGCCAATCGGTTGATCAGTGTTGAAGATATTGAGTATATCGAAGGCTCACACTACAACGAAACGAAGTATGATCCACTCGGTCATGGTTCTGATGAAGACAAACTACGTTACCGGGCAATTTCATTGAACCGGACACAGCAAAGTCACGTTTTGCAAATCCGTAACGATGTGCCAGAAGCATTGTCTGCCGTTATGTGGATTTGTATCGGTATTCCTGCCTTTACGCCATATTTGCCATTCTATGCCAATGCAACGGATACGGACCCTAGTTATAGCAACACATCCATGACTTACAACGTCAAGGATGCTTATTGGATGTACCGGACAGTTTCCATGCTGACAGAAAGTCACTACAGTCACTTTGTTCAAGACGATGTTGACTATCTTAAAGACTGCCATGAAGAGTTACGTCGCTTGATCGACGGGATTGACAAAGAAGCACAGGCTAAGGGCTTGACTGGCGATGCTTTGACAGCCTATCTGACAGAGCAAAACCACCACATCGTTGATGTCATGCGTGACAAGACGATGGCCATCATCGGTCACTTTGTCACTGAAGGACTCAACCGTTCCAAACTGACATTTGATTTTGACATTAACTTGTAGAATTGTGAATAGATTTAAAATGACCCACATACTGGCGTTTGCTAGCATGTGGGTCATTTTGTTTGAACCAGCGATCACATAAAATGACTGTTGCTTATAGGGACAAGACTTTGTGGAGATCGATCAAAAATGGTCAGTATTACAAAATTTGTGTATAAAACGTTTATTATTAGTCGAAAATATCCATTTTTTATTTCTAGGTGTCCCTAATTTACTTCTGGAATTCAGTTTGCTATGTTAGTTGCATGGAGGACGTGGAACTGGTCGAACTCTGGTTGGTTGAAATGTTGGTTGCTGTGTGATGAAGGTTGCAGGAGGATGCGGAACGATGGCTGGGGAGAAGGATATTCGTTTTATGAGCGAGGATGAACTAAAGCAACATTGGCGGGAATATGCGAGTGCGCACGAGGATGAGTTCCTAAATCCGATATTTTCAGGTGTTAGGTAGAAGAAAAACAAGTGGGCAATATTGACGGCTGGAGCGCCAGGATCTGGAAAGTCAGAAGTGATTGATAGTATTTATGGTCCAGTAATGCAGGATTTTGTGCACATAGATGCCGACGATTTTAGAAAGTTTTTTCCGAAATATAATGGTGCTAATGCGGCTGACTATCAGAAAGGTGCGACGAAGTTAGTTGACAGGGCGTTTAGAAGGGCCTTGAATGAAAATCAGTCGTTTATTCTTGAAGGTACATTCAACTCCCAAAGCTCAGCTAGTAATATTAAGCGTGCGTTGAATCATGATTATTCTGTTAGGATAGTCTATACTTACCTTGAACCTGAAATTGATTGGCGGTTTGTTGTTCAACGGGCTATAAAAACAGGTCGCCAAGTTCCCCAAGCGGCATTTATTAGTGGTTTCCTCAATATTCCACAAAATATCTCTCAGATTTTGGAGAAATATGGAGATCGAATAGAAATAGAGATGTACGCAGGTTTGGGACATCAACAACATATTTATCGTGGCGTGGAAGCTGTGATAGAACACTTGCCAAATGATATTTCGAGAGACAGGCTGGAGGCAATAGTCAATGGAAACTAAAGATCAGAAGTTTATGCGTGAACTAGTTGAAAAGTATCATAACAATTCGGATGAATTTGAAGATAATGCTACTGATGAAGAGAAAGAGGCGTACATTCAGGCCGGTGCAAGAGAACGTAGCAGAAAAATTTTAGACGTGCTTTATCCAAACAAAAATGAAAAAGAAGCCTAGTTGTTATTAATTAATGTGGCTCTAAAAAAAAGAAGGAAACAAGCTGATGATCGCACAAGGCCTGTCTCCTTCTTTTTACTAATGAATGTTATTTATGCCACAGCTTCTTTTTTCAGAATTCGAATCATGTTGCAGACAAAACCGAATTCATTGTCGAACCAAGTGTGCGTCTTAACAACTTGGAAGTCACCATTTGAAGTAACTTCGGTCTGTGTTGGGTCAAAGACCGCACCGTGGGTGTCACCGATGATATCGCTAGAAACGATTTCATCTTCGTTCCAACCAAACGCGGGGTTGTTTTCTGTGTAAGGTTTGATGGCTGCATTAACTTCATCAACGGTTACCTTTTTATCCAAAACAGAAACGAGTTCACAAACAGAGCCGTCAATGACAGCAACCCGTTGAGCGTGACCATTTAGCCGACCTTCAAGTTCAGGAATAACTAGGCCAATTGCACTCGCAGCACCAGTTGAATGAGGAATGGTGTTCGATGATGCAGTCCGGTTTGGTCGGAAGTTTTTGCCCTTAGGACCGTCTAGCAGATTCTGTGAGCTGGTGAAGGCGTGAATTGCGGTGATTGTCCCAACTTCCAGGCCAAATTCTTTGTTCAGGAAGTAAGCCATTGGTGCCAAGGCGTTAGTGGTACAAGAACCGACAGACACGATTTGGTCATCATGAGCAACCAAGTCGTCGTTAACCCCTTCAACAAGGGTTTTGATTGGTCCAGCTGGTGCAGAAATGACTACTTTCTTGGCACCGGCATCTAAATGTGCTTGCGACTTATCCTTCGATGTATAGAAGCCTGTACATTCAAGGACGATATCGACACCATCGTTTGCAACCCAAGGAATTTGCGTGGCATTGCGTTCAGCGTAAACCCGAATCTTCTTGCCGTTAACAACTAATGAATCATCGGTGGAGCTAACGTCGGCATCAAAAATACCAAAGGTTGAATCGTATTTAAGTAGGTATGCCAGCATTGCTGGACTCGTCAAATCATTAATGGCGACCACATTTAAATCAGGATCGTTAAGCGCCAACATCCGCCGGAAGGAGTCCCGACCAATGCGTCCAAAACCGTTAATACCAATATTTGCCATAAGTGTAACCTCCTAAGCTAAGCACATGTTAGTAAATCTTTTTCACTACGACGCAAGGTTAACAAATTTTCGAGGATTACGCTGTTTTTTGTACTTTGTGGGTATGCGTCGTCATATTCTCTACCGATAAATTCGTTAGTTTGATTTCATTACAGTATTTATATTAAAGTCGTGGCACTCAGCAGTGCATAACTTGGATTAAATACAATGAATGTTTGGGGTTGATTTTGTGTGAGCTGAAAGGCGTCAAAATGAAATGTAAGCCGTGGTGAAAGACTTCGGTTTTCAGAAGACTCGAACCAGTTCCACGGTAGTATTCAATTTTGGCAACCGTAAGCGTCCTCAATCATCCAACATTGCGGTGCAAACCTTTATGCGAAAGTCATGGTAAACGGTATAATTAAAAATGACGTTGGCTGTTACGAATTTCCACTACGTAGCGGTCACACATGCACGTTTGGGTTTATTATTATTTTTACTATGTAGATTGATCAATGAGGTGAAAAAATGAGTCAAGAAATACCAGAAAACATGCATGAGGTCGTTTTAAAGGTGCAAGAATTAAACGAAACACGCCATGGTGCTGATGTTGTGACTGAAGAGGAAGTAATGAAAGATGCCGTTCATGACACGTTGCAGTATTGGGCCGACTATTTGCTTGATGGGCACTACGATGACGTGCTCTGGGATGGCGAAGATCTTGTCATTGAAGATATTATGGGCAAACGGGTTGGCCGTGTGAAGCCGATGAGCGCCACATTTGCTAATGATTATCGGCAAAGTCCAGAAGGCACTTTATTCCGTTTGGAAAACGAAGCCAACAAAATTATTGCGCAGCGGTAATCCTAGTTGAACCACAAAAGATAAATGGAATGGCGTATAATTAGAGTATTCTAATGTAATCGAGGGGAAATTATGGCCGAAATAACACGACTTTATCAGAAATTCCAACCAAGTCACTACAACTTATTTATTGATGTTGAACGTGATACAAAGAAAATCAGTGGGACATCTACCATTACCGGGGATGCCAAGACCACGGACATTCAAGTTAATCAAAAGGGCATGACCATTGCCAGTGTAAAAGCAGATGGACAAGACGTTCCATTTACTACTGATGATGACGCCGAAGCAATCAACATTACGTTATCTAAGACTGGTGAAGTAACGGTTGCAATTGAGTACTCGGCACCACTAACTGACAGCATGATGGGCATTTACCCGTCATACTACGAGTTAAACGGTGAAAAGAAGCAAATCATCGGAACTCAGTTTGAAACAACGTTTGCTCGTCAGGCTTTCCCATCTGTCGATGAACCAGAAGCCAAGGCTACCTTTGACTTAGCATTGAAGTTTGACGAACAGCCTGGTGAAACAGTGCTGGCTAATATGCCAGAAGTACGTACTGAAAATGGTGTGCACTACTTCGACACGACTGTTCGGATGTCGACGTATCTGATTGCCTTTGCTTTTGGTGATTTGCAAAGCAAGCAAACAACCACGAAGAGTGGCGTGAAGGTCGGTGTGTTCGCAACCAAGGCCCACAAGGCTAACGAACTGGACTTTGCGTTGGACATTGCCAAACGCTCAATTGAATTCTACGAAGACTTCTACCAAACACCATATCCACTGCCACATTCATGGCAATTGGCATTGCCTGATTTCTCGGCCGGTGCGATGGAAAACTGGGGCTTAGTTACATACCGTGAAGCCTACCTAGTATTGGATCCAGATAACACCTCATTACGGATGAAGCAACTGGTTGCGACTGTTGTTGCGCATGAGCTGGCCCATCAATGGTTCGGTGATCTCGTAACCATGAAGTGGTGGGATGACCTATGGTTGAACGAAAGTTTTGCCAACATGATGGAATATGTGGCCGTTGATGCCTTAGAACCAGATTGGCACGTTTGGGAAATGTTCCAAACATCCGATGTTCCTGGTGCTTTAGGTCGTGATGCGACGGATGGTGTTCAGCCTGTTCACGTGCAGGTTAACAATCCGGCCGAAATCGATTCATTGTTTGACGCAGATATCGTTTATGCCAAGGGTGCACGGATGTTGGTTATGGTGCGGGCACTGCTCGGTGATGACAAGTTACGTGCTGGCCTAAAGGCTTACTTCGCTGCACATCATTACAGCAACGCTACTGGTGCTGACTTATGGTCAGCCTTGGGTGAGGCCTCTGGCATGGATGTTGGCGCAATCATGAACTCATGGTTGGAACAGCCAGGTTACCCAGTGGTTAACGCCGCTGTGGTTGATGGCAAACTGACATTGTCTCAGAAACAATTCTTTGTTGGTGATGGTAAGGATGCCGGTCGTGAATGGCAGATTCCGTTGAACGGTAATTTCAGAGAAACACCAACCATCATGAAAGATAAGCAGGTTGTCTTAGGCGATTACGATGCTTTACGTCAATCAAACGGAAAACCATTCCGTTTGAACGTTGGCAATAACTCTCACTTCATTGTGGAATACGATGACACCTTGATGCAGGATATTTTAGCTCATAAAGATGAGTTAGACAGTATTGATGAGTTGCAATTGTTGCAAGACATGCGGATGTTGGCCGATGGTCGACAACTGTCATATGCAGCAATCGTGCCATTGCTGACACAGTTTGCTGACAGTAAATCAACAATCGTCAACACTGCTTTATACACGGTTGCAGGCAACTTACGTAAATTTACGTTGCCTGACACACCAGAAGAAACGCAATTGCGTCAATTGTATGGCAAACTGAGTTCAAAGCAGGTTGCTCGTTTGGGTTGGGAAGCCAAGGCTGGTGAGTCCAATGATGACCAGATGACACGGCCAATTGTTTTGGGTGCCTCAATGTTTGCTAAGAACGCTGATTCAATTGCGGCTGCTCACGACTTATACCAAGCTAACGCGGACAAGTTGGAAACGTTGAACGCAACTTTACGTCCATACATTTTGATCAATGAAATGCGTGAGTTTGGTAGTGAGGAACTTTTCAACAAATTCTTAACGGCTTATCAGAAGACTTCTGACGCCAGCTACAAGACGTCTCTGTTAGAAGGAATCACAGCAACTAAAGACGCTGCTTTGGTGAAGAAGACCATTGCACAGTTTGAAAATGCTGATGTCATTAAGCCACAAGACCTTCGCGGTTGGTACTATGAACTATTGTTGAACAAAGATGGTCAGCAAGCTGCGTGGGACTGGATTCGTGACGAATGGTCATGGCTTGAAAAGACTGTTGGTGGCGATATGGAATTTGCAACGTTTATCACACGGACTGCTGATGTCTTCAAGACACCAGAACGCTTGGCCGAATTCAAAGCATTCTTCGAACCAAAACTCAACACACCTGGTTTAACCCGTGAAATCCAAATGGATACTAAGGTTATCGAAAGTCGGGTTGCACTGATTGAAGCTGAACAAGCCAAAGTTAATGCTGCAGTTGCGGAAGCTGCAAAGTAAATTTAAAAGTTTTTGAATTAAAAGGCTGCTCAGAGTCTCATAACTCTGGGCAGCCCTTTTTTTATTCAGTCTCACGTTGATCGTATGCACGTTTGGATTTATAACCAGCTTTGAACACTGTTTTCATGGTGGCGATGTGGGCTTCTTTTGTTGCTTCCGATTTAACATCGAAAATGTAGCGCGCCCATTCGCGTTGATAACCTGGTGTCAATTTTCTAAAGAAGGTTTGCATCTCTCGGTCATTTGCTAACAAATTTGCTACTTCAGGAACGTTCGTTTCAAAATCATCTAGCGTTTTATTCTTTTCTGCCATGATTCAAGACTTCCTTTCAGTCAGTGTTGCTGGGTCGTAGATACCAATATCAGCAACTGTCACAATACCGCCAAAACGACGGCCATTATCGGTTGCCAAACCAAGTTTGTTATAACTCATCGTCACTGTTTCTGTGGCTTCAACAACGGTGCCCATTACTTGGCCGTTGTCTGTACCGAGGCCAGTGGGCATGTCAACCGCCATGACGTTAGCTTTGGCGCCGTTAATAGCGTCGACCACGTCAGCAAACTTACCAGTAACGTCACGTGAGAGACCGACGCCAAAGATGGCATCTACGATTGTTGTGTAATTTGCCATGTCGGGTTGATCGGTGACAACGGGGATGTTGTAGTGATCAGCAATGGTCAGTTGTTGTTGCGTCTGTTCAGAAGCATGGTCACGATTACCGAGCAACCAAATCGTCACTGGGATGTGATTTAGGTGCAGCAATCTGGCAACGGCTACGCCATCACCGCCGTTGTTACCGGTGCCAGCAACCACTAACACACTTTTTAGATCAAAACTGGTACTGTTTACGATTTGATGGGCGACGGCAAGCGCCGCCCGTTCCATCAGAACCATTGAAGGGACACCAATTTGATTCATCGTGTAAGCGTCAAATGCCTGTGATTGTGCTGCCGTAATGTACGTTGTTGCCATAATGAGATACGCTTCCTTAATCAAAGAATTATTGAACGCTCGTGAAGGTGTGGAATAGGTCAGCGACGGTGGCGTCGGCAGTTCGCAGGAGATTGTCGTTCACCCCTGGCCGTGGGCTGGCTGTTGTAAACCAGTGCCTGCCTTCTGTCGGGACGCCCCAAAAGTAAAGACCTGTTCGATGCTGGCCATTACTATCAATGAGTTCATTACGACTCATGTCGACATCAATGCCACCAGGTTCAAAGGTGCTTCCATCTTCCATAGTAACGCGTTCTGGTCGGCCCAGTCCTTCTTTGATCAGATTTTGGATTAGTGGGTTCAGTGTATGGCTGGCGGACACTGCAGGTAGCCGGGCCTCAACCAGCCAACTGGCTTCGTAGCGTTCCTCAGGTTTCACCTTTGACCATGTGGCAAACTGATGGGTTTGTGCATCTGCTTCAGCCATCATGCTGGGTCCGAGAAGTGTCACAATACCGGATTGAATCAACGCTCGCAGTTCTGCAATGCGAGTTTCAGGTGGCCCAACAGATAGATACGAATTTTCATTGTTAAATTGACCGAGGAATGTGTTGCGGTAATCTTCTGGTCGCAACAGCTGGTTATCAACGACTTTACGAACCACATCTCGCAGATCACGAAACATTTCCAGCGCGGAAGTGAGTGGACCTGTTTTGGTGCCTAGCAACGCCGCTTCAACGTCCGTCTGTAAATAGTCGGCCATGGTTTCCGGCTTGTCACTGTTAGCGACAAACTCAGCTGGATTTAACAGTTGATTCCAATTGAGATAGTCGCTTTCAACAATGGGAGAGCGGAACACAATCGCTGATGGTTCCTTAGCGGCCACAAATTCACGCAAGAACTCATCAGCATCCACCTGTGGATACTTCAAAGCGAGCAAACGTTGATAATAAACGTATTCCGCCTCGTGGTGAAATTGTTCGATAAAGCGAGAGCCAATTAAGGATCCGGTCGTTTGATAGTGTGAAAACCAATCAGGAGTTAAAAAATGTGGTCGATCCAGCTCACCATAGCCTTTTTCATTACGTCCCTTAGCTCTCAGTGGAAAGCCGCGGCGTGAACCGGCAATAATGTGAGGTTCGATGCCAGATGGGTGGTAAGTGAGTTCGCCATCTTGAGCTTGATTGAAATGACCGCCAAGACCTTGCGTGAGCATTGTTACGGCATCAAAGAAACTTAGTCCTAACCCGCGCAAAATAACATTTTCGCCAGCTTTTAAATCAGTGAAATTGTATTCTTGTGGCTGTGTCGGTGCTGTGTAGTGCAAGTCGTTTTCGTCGGCAAAGTTTAACAGTGCCTGTTGTTCATCAGTAAGTTCATCCTCGTAATGACCCAGAGCCATGATGACAGCGTCCGTTTGGAAACGATCCGATGCCGTCTTTAACAGGTAGCGATGCGTTGCGTCAATATGACGAATTGACACCACTTGCTCTTTTTTAAGAGTCAGTGAAACTGAGTCAGGCAAACGTTGTTGTAAATAGTTATAGAACCAGCGTTGATAAGCACCAAAGAGGCTACGGGATGCGTAGCCGTTGTGCACTAATGCTGCCGCTTCATTGAGTAAGTCAGCTCGGTTGGGTAATTGGTGTCCAAACAGAAAAGCTGGTGCTTGTTTATGTGCCCATTCATATAAGTTTGGTCCTTTAACGATGGGCCCTTCCATTTGGACACTCTCGTCAGTGAATAATGTGATGTAATCTGGGTTCGTGTTCATAAGCAATTCGTGGGGTTGACCAACAGGCCACACGCGGCCGCCGATACCATATGGATCGATAAACGTTAAGTTCAGGTGGTCATACTGTTTTGTTTGACGCTGCCATTCAATTAAGCGTTCAGCGGCTACCAGTCCGCGGGGTCCAGCCCCAATTAAGTCAATGTCCATAGTTCTGCCTCCAACACAATAAAGTAACTGCCATTAGTATATTTCTTCGTGGGTGAAAGTGCATGGATTTATCATTAGAGCGATTTCAAACTTTTGTATCAATTGGGATGTAGGATGTGGATCTAAATGCCGCTTACGGTTGTCAATATTGACACGCTCGCCGTGGGACCGGTTCGACTCTCCTGAGGACCGGAGTTTCTCACCTCGCCGCAAAACCCCGTGGAAACCCGGGTCTTTACGACCGTCCGTGTTGTAAATCCGAATGGTTCTCTCGGATTAACAACACCTTCACGGCTCGGTATCAATATTGACGCCCTTCAGCTCACTTAGTGATTTCGTGATGACAGTATCGATAGGTTATCAGCAGGGGAATAAAAATAAGTTTCTAGTCATCCTCATAGCAGATAATATTGTACTTTTAGCCATTGTTTGTTGAGTCAAAAAAGGCCGTCCCGATTGGACGACCTTTTTACTGTAACTGTCTTTAAAATTAGTCTTTAAAATTTTTAACTTCGTCAATGAACCACTTGTTAAAGGCAGCAGCGTCCACGTCGACACAGACACTGGCGTTAGTCTTACCATCGTGATAGGCACCACGGACATCAGCAACCGTTTCACCGTTTGCTGGGCCATCTGTCACAACATCAACCCAGTAATCTTTGGTTGTGTAGGCTTCAGGGTGCAAGAGGTAGAAGATGGTGTTGGCATCATGAACGGCGGTCCCGTTTTCGTTGTGATCGAAGTCATGACTGATGATTTCGTGCAACATGTGACCGGCGCGGCCAAACTTGTCGATGGTTTCCAATGTTTCGTCGGTAATCAAGGCCTTCATGGTAACGTCCAAACCAACCATCACAATTGGCACACCAGAATCGTACATGATTTTGGCAGCATGTGGGTCAGTGAAGACGTTGAATTCTGCGGCACTGGTCATGTTACCGTGACCTAACGAACCACCCATGGCGATGATTTTTTCAATGTGATCCTTAACTTCTGGGTATTGGATAAACAATAGCGCAATGTTTGTGTATGAACCCGTTGGCACAAGGATAATCTTTTCATCGCTAGCCATGATGGCATCGTGCAAAGCTTCTACGGCGGACTTGTCGATTGCTTTGTCAGTTGGTTCAGGGAAGTCGTATCCGGCCATTCCTGAAGCACCGTGGATGCGGGCGGCATCTTCAAATTCTTTAATCAATGGTGTTTTGGCACCACCTGCAACAGGAACGTGTTTGCCATAGAAGTTATCGATGGTCAGTGCGTTTTTCGTCGTTTTATCAACCGTAACATTACCGGCCACAGCAGTGATGAGTTGTAGGTCGATTTGTGGGTCGTTTAAAGCCATTGATAAAGCAGCTGCGTCATCAATACCTGGGTCAGTGTCCATAATTACTTTGTAAGTCATAATATGATTCCTCCAGTATATTCTTCCGTGGCGTAACGCTCACTGACGCTACCGACGGTTCTCTTTCATCATACTAAAAAATCGATCAAAAAGAAAACGCTTTCGCACATTATGAACATTTTCTAATGAATGGAGACGCTTGCTGACCAAATGTGTTGATTAAGTTGCAGTTTAATTGAAAGTTGCTACGTTTGTGGTTGTACAAGGTTCTACCCGAAAAGGTATAATGGTAAAGCAAACAAAAACTTTAGGAGGCGGCAACTATCGAACGCATATTACCAATTAAGAATGGGCACAACTTTCGGGACTTGGGTGGTTATCAGACAAATGATGGTCGCACGACTGCTTGGCAGCGCGTTGTTCGGTCAGCTAAGTTAAACACACTTGATCGAGCGGATCTTCAAGTACTCTCTGACTATGGTGTTCACACCATTCTTGATTTTCGAACGAACAAAGAATTGCTTAGCGCACCGGATCGTGTTCCCGGCGGCGCCAAGGATTACCATACGCCAATCTTGGCTGTTGATGATACGCGTAGTTCCGCCTCGCGTGAAGAATTACGCGATGACTTGAGTGAACCGGGGTACGGTCATCGTCAAATGGTCCAAACGTACCATGAGATGGTTGCTGACGACTTCTCACAAAATGCCTACCGCATGTTCTTTGATTACTTATTAGCCAATCAAAGTGGCGCCGTTCTGTTTCACTGTACGGCAGGAAAAGACCGAACTGGTTTAGGGGCGATTATGTTGCTGTCTGCCTTAGACGTTCCTCAGCAAACGATTCTAGAAGATTATTTGCTGACTCGGTTGGCCTCAAAAGCAATGCTTGCAGAAAATCAGCAACGTTTGGAAGACGAAGGGGCATCACAGGCGGTAAAGGATAACGTGACTGCCTTGTGGACCGTTAGCGAAGATTACTTCGACGCTGCCATGGAAGAAGTCAAGACTCAGTCGGGTGACATGAAACATTACCTAACTGATAAGATCGGACTGACGCCAGATAAAATTGATATGCTAAAACAACTGTATTTGAAATAAGTGGTGAGGACGGCATTGAAGCCGTCTTTTTTAATTTGAAGATAAAACGAACCATCTAATTGCTCCCTAATTGCTCCAAATTTAAAAAGCATTCAGTTAAAAAAGCTGTTAGCGTAGATTTCAGCAGGTTTGGCTGTGTATAGGTGGAAGCATAAAATTGTGTTTAGATATCTAACAAATGTAAGCGTTGAATGATGTTTGATAGATTGTAAAATTAATCCGAACGCTGTTCGGACAAAAAAGATCAGCTTCCTTTAAAATGGTGTTTACCACAAACCCATCTTTTAGGAGCTGATCTAATTAATCAGAGACCACTTAAAATACTTGACTGGCAAACACCTTATCAGATCATGCTGACAAATTTGTCCAAAAATTCGGATTAAATTTGCAATCTACCGTTTACACAAAATTGGTCACTTTAGCAAGTTGTAGGGCGTCGACATTGATACTGAGCCGTGAAGGTGTTGTTAATCCGAATGGTTCTTTCGGATTAACAACACGGACGGTCGCATAGACTCGGAACTTCACGAGGCTGTGCGGCGAGGTGAAAGACCGTGATCTTCGGGCTTGAACCGGTCCCACGGTGAGTGTGTCAATGTCAACAACCGCAGGGCATTGTTCAACTTTGATTGGAATTAAAATATTTATTCAAATAAAGCAGGACCGCAGATGCTTATCGCACCCACAGTCCTGCTTTATTTGAATCAAAAATGATATGTGTTGTTGGTCAACAAAAACGTTAGTCAATGACTACTCGTGGTTGATCGATTGTTAGAATACTGGTTTCAGCATCGGCATTGAGGTAGGCTTTGGTCAACTCTTTTAAGTCAGCCAACGCTGCTTCCAATGCGTCTTTTCGTTCTGGATTGACACATTCTAAGCATAAAAAGGCATTGCTTGTGTCTTCAGTAAGCATGGTTCGTTCACCATCGCGCCAGTTCCAGCAGCGGCAGATGATACCAGCGTCATCTTTGTACACCACTTCGCCTGGCAGCGCAGGTTCTTCGTCATCTTCACCTAGTGGGTGGAAAGGTTCACCACCATCGGCCACGGTCAGTTTGATATCACCAACCATGGCATCGATGTTTTCACCACCACAGGGGAGAGCATGACGCAGTGAAATCACGTTATACAGATCAACTAGTGGGTTGATGCTGCTAACTGGTTTGCCCTGTTGAGCGCGTTTGAGCAGGTTTTCAATGGATGAACGCGCCCCTTTTTTCGTTTTGAACTTGCGGTAGGCCTCCCGCCAATCGGCAACCACACCGTTTTGAGCGATGGGTGTTTCAGGAACTAACTGTTGTGCTTGTTGATTAGCGTCATCCAGCACAGCTTAAGGGAACTCGCCGTGATTGTCGAAGTTGTGCAACGTGGCGATGCCAATCGTGTATCGGGAAACAGGTTCCAGAATGCGGGTTCAATTTCAAAAGCTTTAGACATAAAATGGCCTCCTCAGAATTTTTGCGTCACCTAAGATTGTAACGCAGGCTGAGTGGCCAGTGCACGAGTGATTTCGCAAACGAAACAGACAAAGGACTTTTTTGAAAGTTAACGGGAAACGACGGAAATGTGTTCGTTGATATGTTGATGATTCTGAATTTCATCGACGAATGCAATCGCATAATCAGCGTAACTGACTTCACACAAACCTGCAGCATTATAGCTGCGAAAATCAGTTCCCAATTGATAGTGACCGGTGCGAGGTGCTCGAAAGACAAATTTTTCTGCTGGTGAAATATAAGTCCAATCAACGCCATCGCTAGCCCGCAGAAGTTTGAGGACGTCATTTAAACTATTTGCTGAATTTTTGGCAGCTTCTGGGAATCCTGGCTCGTCAAACAACCGTTGTGAGCGTTCAGCATCCGTGTATAAACAACTGGAACTGCCCACGACCATCAACCGAACGCTGGATTGCTTCGTGATTTCAATTAAATGTTTGATCAAGGCTGGATATAAACGACTACTATCATTTAATTTACCTGTGCCAAACGCGCAAACGAGCACGTCCAAATCTTCAATATCATCACTGGTTAATAACGTAGGTTCAATCTCCAACACCTCTGCATCTGAAGATACTCGACGGTGGTCACGCAAGATGACCTCAACATCAATGTCTCGTGACTGCGCTTCCTGTAAGATAACGTTTCCAGTTCGGTTTGTGGCTCCGATAATGCCAATTTTCATAATTTTAAATTACTCCTCGTTTACAATTTGTGTGGCCGTGATGGTCTACTGCACTCTAGCAACAGTATAATGAAAGTAGCGTAACATTACCAAAGAATCCAAGCTTGAATTGTATGGAGGGTCTAAGAATGACAGAAAAATATGAATGGCGAAAAGCCGAGCGCGTCATTTATCCAACCATGAAACGACCAACAATTACGACCATCCCGGCGCAAACGTTTATTACCTTAACTGGGCAAGGGGATCCAAACACCGCACCATTTGGCGATAAGGTAGCTGCACTGTATGCAATCAGTTACGCCATTAAAATGGCACCCAAGAAGAACATTGTCTTTCCTGGTGCGTTTGATTACACTGTTTATCCACTTGAGGGACGCTGGACGCTGCCAGGGGGCTATAACCAACCAACAATTGATAAAACGCAATTGCTGTATACGATTATGATCAAACAACCAGCCTTCGTGGACGAACAGGTGTTAACACAAGCAAAAACGATGGTTAAAGAGAAGGTGCCCGCTGAACTGTTGGCTGCGATGAAACTCACAACGGTTGCTGAAGGTCTCGTGGGGATGTTGTTACACATTGGTTCGTTTGACACTGAACAGGAAGATTTTGAGCGACTCGACTATTTTCTTCACAATGAAGGTTATGAACGCACAGAAAAGGCGCACAAAGAGATTTACCTGACTGACTTTCGGCGGGTGGCCGAAGACAAACGGAAAACCTTATTGCGCGTCAAAATTGCCAAGAATCAACAATTACAAGACCTACTTTAATTCGCGACCGCGTAGTACGTGAGACAAACGCAGTGAGGTCAACAACGCCAGGACAATCATGATGAACGATACAACAAATGAGACGCGAAGGCCGTAGTAAAATGCGTCTGGATGCGCCGGCAAATAAGTCGTGACATGATAGCCCATGAAGTGACTCATTGCCCCAAATAAGGTCGTGGTTGCGGCCGCAGTGCCCGTGACCATGCCTAAGTTACGGGCTAGCGAATTGATGCTGCCCGCGATGCCAAGTTCAGATTTATCGACAACTGACATGACGATATCACCGTTTGGCGACTGAAACAGACCAGTTCCCAATCCCATGATAATTGTGATCACAATGTACTGCCAAATTGGAGTAGTGCCGTTCAAAAGCAAAACGAAGCCTAATTGCGACAGTGCAATAATGGCAAGCCCACTGCTGGCAACAGTCGCCTGTGACAGCTTGTCCGCCAGAAAACCGCCAATTGGTCCGGCGATAACCAGCGTGATTGGGAAGACCATCAGTAAAATTCCGGCTTGCCCAGGTGTAAACCGACGAGCGTTTTCCAGGTAAAATGGCATAAGGACGACGCTAAAAAAGTTTGACAAGAAAATCAGGACGGCAGCACTCACACCTAGTGTAAACGGCCGGTTACTGAAAATGTGCAGTGACATCATGGGTGCTGGTGTGCGCCGTTCTCGTCGAAGAAAAATCACGATAGCGATTAGTGCCAAGACAAAACCAATAATTGGTATGGCAGCGGTGAAGCCAACTTGTTGGCCGATGAATACACCGCCGAACAGACCGATAATGAAGATTGACCAACTAATCAAGCCAAACCAGTCAATCTCACCACCTGGCCGTGATTCGGTTTTTGGCAGTGCAAAAGCACCGATTATAATGGCAACTAAGCCGATTGGAACGTTGATCCAGAAAATATCATGCCAGGATCCCGTCGCTAAGATGAGTCCGCCTAGCGCTGGGCCGGCGACCGAACCAAGCGCGACAAATGTGCCAACAAATCCCATCGCCCGGCCACGCCGGTTGATATCAAACGTACTAGTTACAATGCCGTATGTGTTGGAAAGGGTTAAGGCACCACCAAATGCTTGGACAATGCGTGACAATAGTAGTAACCAAAATGTCGTGCTGACGGCTGCTAAAAGGGATCCAAGAACGAACACGCCAGTACCAATGCGGAAAATGCGCACTTTTCCATACATATCGCCAAGACGGCCAAAGAAAAGTAGTAACGCACACATGAAAATGAGGTAAAGTGAAACTACCCACTCTGCTTGGTTTAGAGGAATGTTCAATTGATGTCCCATAACGGGGATGGCGATATTAACGATGCTGGCGTCCAAATTGGACATAAATGCGAAAATGCCAATAGCGACGAGCACCCACCAGTTATTGGTTGCTGCATTGATGGCTTGTTTTTGCATCATAAACGCCTCCATTACTATTACTATATTGAGAGTATTGTAAACGTGAACTAAAAAAATAGGTGAAATTTGTCCTTGGAGGTGTTGCAATGAAAAAATGGTCTGTAAGCCAAACAATTAGTATTCTGACAGGCGTTACAGTGGCAATGATGATTGGCTTAATAGTCCTTCGACGATTGTTTGGTCAGTTTATGGATAAGACGGCGTGGGAGTTAAGCGTCGAGCTGATTGCCGTGATCGCCATCGTGACTATGAATAAATACTGGCTCCACGTGCCGTTATCTTACCGTTGGCAAACGCATGGGCTGTTTTGGAATGTTTGTTGGCTGGGATTACTCCTTGTTTTTATTAATGGTGGGGTATTTATTGGTAGTTATTTTGTTAATACAAAATTTGTACCCGGGATTGAAGCAGTTGTCATGTCGTTGCTCGTCGGTTTTTATGAAGAAAGTTTCTTTCGGGGCATTATTTTAGGGCAGCTCGTGCATAACTTTAAGGGCCGTCATCGCATTGTAAATGCCGTTTTGGTCAGCAGTGTGCTCTTTGGACTTATGCATGCCGGTCACTTTTTCGACAATTTCGGTCAAAGCGGAATTAACACAACGCTTCAGATAGGTTATGCCATTTGTTTAGGTGTGTATTTCTCTGCGGTGACACTGCGCACGGGTTCATTATTTTGGCCGATGGTGATGCATGCAACGTTTGATTTGCCGTCGTTCTACCTTGAGTTTGCGGAACACGCCAACATTCTTAGCGGCTCGATGTCAGGGGAAGAGTTGATGATTTCTCTGGTCAGTGACGCGGTTCATTATTTGCCAGTTCTGCTGATTGGATTGTGGTTGGTTCGGAAGTCGCAGTTGGCTGAGATTCACCATGCCAATCAAGCTTGGGTTAACTAGCTTCAACATTGTTTGATGACGTTTGCTGAAAAATAGAGGCTTAGATCTCGCTTACGGTTGTCAACATTGACACGCTTGCCGTGGGACCGGTTCAAGCCTCCAAAGTTCGGAGTCTTTCACCTCGCCGCACAGCCTCGTGAAGTTCCGAGTCTATGCGACCGTCCGTAACCTAAATTCGGGAAACCACCGAATTAACGTTACTTGCACGGTTCGGTATCAATGTTGACGCCCTCCAGCTAAATAGTAGCAAGTTTTCGTTACACAGAATAAAATTAAAAAAAGGGTATCCGAGAAGTGATTAGACTTCTTAGATACCTTTTTTGCGTACATTTAAACAGCAGGGATGGTTCAAATTAACGCAGGATCATAACGGAGATAGGTGAGTACTTTGCCATATAAGCGGCTTGAGAACCAAAGTACTTGCGAATTCCTTTTTTAGATAACGAACCAATGATCAGCAGGTCAGCGCTGACCTCAGGAATTACATTTTTGACGATTGTTTCACCAGGATCGCCTTCATCAACGATGACTTCAACGTTTTCTACGCCACCATCTTCGGCAATCTTTTTGTAACCTTGAACGTGGGCGACTAATTCATCATGTTCGCCATGAACATAGTCCTTAGTGAGTGCCTGATAGACGTTCATATCGTCACTTTCCAAAATGGAAGTGATAATCAATGTTGCGCCATCTTTAGCAGCGCGACGAACGGCGTATTTAAACGCAAGTTGGGCGTCAGCGGAGTCATCGACCCCGACTAAAATTCGTTTGAAAACTTTATCTACATCTTCTGACATGTCTATTCATTCTCCTCAAATTAGATTTGAAATCGACTACTTAGCTTCAGCAGTGGCATTGTTTTCTTCGGCTGCTGCGGCAAGTTGTGCTTCGTAACGTTTGTTGCCGTGGTAGAGATCAATGACCATCCATACGAGTAAAGCAACAATGGCAGCGATGACGATGTAAGCGACAATGTTAGCGATGTTGACGTCTTTTGCTGGGAAGAATGCTTGAATTTGAGCTGGCATATTGTAAATGTTTAACCCAATTAAAAGCAATACGGCGACCCAACCCGCAACTTGAGTGTACCAGTGGTTGGTGAATCGTTTGCCCATTTCTACTTTACTGTTAGTAAACATTAGTAATGGCAACATAGAGAAAGGCAGAGCGAAGGCTAGGAACACTTGAGAGTTATTCATTAAATCATTTAGTGCTTCGTGTTGGTGAACGGCTGATTGACCGCTAGTCAAACCAACACAGATTAAAACAGGAACAACTGAAATCAGTCGGGTAACTAAACGACGCATCCATAGTGGCATCTTCATGTGGATGAAACCTTCCATGATGACCTGACCAGTTAAGGTACCAGTGATGGTTGAGTTTTGACCAGAAGCTAACAGGGCGACAGCGAACAGTGTGGACAGGATTCCTGTCCGAGCAACACTGGCCAGCACACCATTACTCATGGTGGACGTGTCATTCAAAGCTTGGTACAAACCGAAGAATGAAGGGTCTTTAACAGCACCACTCTTGAATACGGCAACACCCATGACTAACAGCAATGCGTTAACGAAGAAAGCAACTGTTAATTGGATGTTTGAGTCCCACATGGTGAACCGAACTGTTTGTGCAACTTGGTTTTCATCGTTGTGATCCAGTTGACGTGTTTGGGAAATGGCTGAGTGCAAGTATAGGTTATGTGGCATAACCGTGGCACCGATAATCCCAAGTGAACCAGTCAATGGTGAAATACCACCAATTACGGGTCCTTTTGAAATGGTCTTGGCGCTAGGAATCAAGCCCACAATAGCAGCACCCCAGTCAGGGTTTGACAAGGCAACTTGATAAGCAAAGACGACGAAGATAACGACGATCAATGCGACAACGATTGCTTCAATTTTTCGGAAACCGATTTTAGTTAATAACAATAATAGCAAGACATCAAAAACGGTAATGAAAACTGAAATAACCAATGGAATATGGAATAAAAGATATAACGCGATTGCGGCACCAATAACTTCGGCAATATCCGTTGCCATAATGGCAAATTCTGTCATTAACCAAAGTACGATACCAAGTGCCTTACTAGTGCGGGCACGAATCATTTGTGCCAAGTCCATTTGACTCACGATACCCAGTTTAGCCGCCATGGCTTGTAACAACATTGCGATTAAACTTGATATCAAGATAATGGACATCAGCAGATACTGGAAGTTTTGCCCACCGGTGATAGAAGTTGACCAGTTACCGGGATCCATGTAACCCACGGCAACTAATGCACCAGGTCCAGAGTAGGCAAGCAGAGTTTTCCAGAATCCTTTTCCCATCGGAACTTTAACGGTACCGTTAATTTCTTCGAGCGAACGGCCGTTAGCATAATGAATCAAATGCTCTTTTTTCGGTTTTTTGCTTGTTGTGTCCAAAAGCAAATACCTCCTCACATAATTTTGGTACCCGAATATAATACAACATTTTTTTAGATTTGTGGACACTCAATTTAAAATTAGGTATATTATTTTTAAGGGATGGCTAAAATTAAATGAAAGGATGTGAAAGTCATTTTACTATCAAACAGAATTTTGCTAGCGGTTGATATCTTGGCACTATCGGGGCACAAAACAAGTGAGACGAACCTAGCACTATTTTTAGGGACGGATAACAATAGACTTGGAAAAGCGGTTTCATTATTGAAAAAGCGTCGTTTATTGAACGAAACTACGGGTAGGAAAATATATACATTAACTCAATTTGGTCATGATAAAGTTCGTGTATTACACAAACGATGCGATACGGTTGGTGCAATTATGCAACAGGTTCCTGAATCGATGATGTTAAATGGAGACGGTATGATGATAAAAGCGCCGCGCCTTTCATATTGGGGGCATAGATTGGATTATTTTCGAAGATAACGAGAAGCAACATTAAGTTTGATTGCGTAGGTCAGCTTATATAGGTTTAACCAGCCTGGGTTAAGCAAACAAACTTAGTGGAACTTTTACATCAGTGTAACTTAGTACAAATAATGTGAGTTCGTTTTGAACTGGTTCTTTCGCATTTGACGTACAGAAAGACAGATGATTATGGAAGAACATGAACGACCACTTACGGGTGGCAAATTTGCGTTTGTAACGCTGCTCAACATCTCAATTACGGTTGTTGAAATTATTGGCGGTTTATTGGCAGGCTCGTTGGCTTTGATCACAGATGCCATTCACAATTTTGGCGATTCCTTGTCCATTGTGTTGAGTTATTCAGCACAGCGGATTGGACAGCGCGACCAAGATGAGCGGGCGACGTTTGGCTATCATCGTGTTGAAATCTTAACAGCGTTTGTCAACAGCCTTGTACTGATTTTGATTTCCATCGTTTTGGTATGGGAGGGGATTCAACGACTACTACACCAACAACCAATCAATGGATCTGTCATGTTTTGGACCGCATTGGTTAGTTTTTGCTTTAATATGGGGTCCGCTGTGTTAATGCATGCAGATTCACGGGGAAGCTTGAATATTAAGGCCACGTATTTACATTTGTTGGCGGATGCATTGGCCTCAATTGCGGTAATTATTGGGTCCTTGATGGTGATGGCGTTTCACATTTATTGGATTGATGCAGCGTTAACCATTGCCGTGTCGCTTTACATTATTTATGAGACCCTTGGTGTTGTGAAACAAACGTCCAAAATTTTGCTGCAAAATGCGCCATTACTGGATTATGACGCCATTATTGAAGCAATGACGCAGGTGCCAGGAGTGGTCGATGTGCATCATCTTCACGCATGGATGGAAGACGAGAAGGATATCATCTTTTCCGCTCACGTGAATATTGAGCCTGACGCGATTGAAGACATCGAGTGGATTACTGCTCAAGAAACACAGTTGTTACAACAACGGTTCAATATTTGTCACGTAACCGTTCAAATTGAAATTAAGCATGGTTTAAACAGCGCTAGGTTTGCCAAACACGAAATGTTATAGCAATTGTTCCACAGTTAGAATTTAAGGGGTATTAAGATAATGAAAGAGAAAACAACAAAAAAAGAAATAGTTAAAATGGTTGCCAAACATGCGGAGGTCTCACAAAGTACATCACAACAAGTGATCGATGCCTTATTTGACTGCATCGGTGAGGAACTTGCTGCTGGGCGGGATGTTGAGTTGCGCCGTTTTGGCACATTTGTCGTTCATACAAATAAAACACGTGTCATCAGTGACATCAGTGGTCAGCCGGCAACGGTACCGGAACATCGAATTGCCAAGTATCGATGTGGTACTAGTATGCGAGCAATATTGAACGGTTCGCATGAAGGCATTACCGACTAAGAAATTTTTGTCAGTAATGAAGAATGTTCACCTTAAAAATGCCGCTCCTTAACAATCAGGAGCGACATTTTTTGAGTTGACTAACGAGAACGGGGAGTTCAACACTTCCATGTTAGTTAAAAAATTGTTTATAGAGAAGCAAGTTAGTTGCCGTTTTTCTGTGCAGCTAGTGCTTTATTTTGAAGATCTGGTAAAACTTGTTTTGGCGTCTTACGCAGTGAAAACATATCATCAATGGCGGTGATATAGTCTTGGCGGAAAGCGGAGTACCCTTTAAACGTTGGTTGTTGAACACCAATGTTCAAAGAATCGACGGCCGTTTGCTGGTTTGGATTCTGCTTCAGGTACTCTTTATAACTGGCCAACTTAACTGACGATTTTCTGACTGGTACATAACCAGATGCCTGTGACCATTTCGCGCTGGCCTTCGTAGACATAGAGTATTTCATAAAGTCCCAAGCGGCTTTTTGTTTGGCCGTGGACAGGCCCTTAAACATCATTAAATCCGCACCGCCGACTGCGGATAAACGAGTCGATTTATAAGCGGGCATTTCCGCAGTCCCCCAGCTAAAGTCCTTTGGAGCATGCGTCTGAATGGCCTGAATTGCACTTGAAGAGCTGATGTAAAAGAGTGACTTTCCTTGCGTAAATGCGCCGGAATAGTATTTGTCAGATCCAGCCGGCTTGATGTAGCCTTTTTTGATGTTATCAACAAAGTAAGCGCTGGCTGCCTTAGGTCCTTTGCCGTTCATTTGTGGTTTCAAACGATTATTGATAATCGGACTGCCAAATTCTTGAGCAATCCCGGCAAATTCGATGTCAAAACCAGCATCGATGCCTAGTGCCGTGATATTATCCTGTTTAACTTTAGCTCCGTCATTAGCGATGTCCTGCCATGTTTTGGGGACAGCTAAATGATACTTTTTGAGGAGTGCTTTGTTGTAAAATAACAACCGTGGTGACTTATTGAGCGGAGTCGTGTAGTAACTCTTTTTGTAAGTCATGTTTTTAGTGAATGTGGGATATAAATCGGCAAAATCTTTCTTAGTTAAACCTTGCTTGCCATTCACCAATTTAGTAATGGGTTGGATCAATTGGTGACTTTGCAAATCTGGGACGGCAGAGTAACCTAATTGCCCAAGAGCAGGTAACGTATGCGATTTGCCAGCAGCCATGATTTTTTTCTGGAGATCACCATAGTTTCCTTGATAGAGTGCAGTGACATGAACCTTGGATTGAGTGTGATTATAATCTGTAACCATCTCTGCTAACGCCTTTTCTGACGGTCCCGTCATGGCATGCCACAGGGTGATGTTGACCCGTTTCTTCGTTTGGCTGGCAGATGCCGTTTGCGGTTTGATTACCGTTGCAAATCCAACTAACAACGGTACTGCAAGTAACCAAGTTAACCAATGATTTCTCTTCATCCCAAATACCCCTCCATGTTGGTGATGATTCTGAGTTGAAACGACAGGAAAATGCTAATAAAAGTATTGCTAACGACTTTATACGGCTTAAGTTTGGCAAAACAACGTAAAGGTTAACTACAGTTTTTTGTGTTAATTATGTATCGTTTATGTAAAGACGATATTAGTTATTTAATAAAGGTAAAATTCGAGGAGGCAAAATATGTTATCGTCGGCTGCAATTAGCGAAATCGTCGATGGTTTATGGTTGAGTGTGACATCATTGCTGAATGAAACGAACCGGTTAAAGAAACACAGCCGGTCACAGCGGGATTATGACGCGGTAGTTGCTGAAAGGGTGACACCACGTCTAGCAGCGCTGGATGAATTAATTGACTGGTTGCCAACAGATCGGCTCAGTGATGCGGCACAAACACGCTTAGCGGCCATTCGTCAGGGAATGAGCCAACTAAAAGAAGATCAGCATCGTCAATTGGCTGCTGACCTTCTGAAAAAACGTAATTTAGATCGCGAAGAGGGACGAATTTCTCGTCACCGGCGTTTTTAGCGATTACCACATCACATTAGGACCGACGTTTAGAGCAATGGTTGAGTTAGCAATTTGCTCTTGGTGATCAAGTGCGACAGGCGTGAAGCAACTTAGCATTGACACGGTGCCAATGTTATCGCTTTTGATGGGGTTACTGGAT
The DNA here is from genome assembly GCF_009863985.1 of Furfurilactobacillus milii. Lineage (GTDB taxonomy): Bacteria > Bacillota > Bacilli > Lactobacillales > Lactobacillaceae > Furfurilactobacillus > Furfurilactobacillus milii_A. Next base: position 53,477 of record NZ_WEZT01000020.1, read on the forward strand.
GAGCCGCCAATCAAAACGGTTTGGGGCGATGTTGTCCAACCACCGAGTTCATAAAATGGGACTAAGTCTGGTGGACACGTGAAGATGCTAAAATCAGCGTCGTCGTGTTGAATTAAGGCAAAGGCAGTCATGATAAGTGACGTGCCAAACCCTTTATGGAGATATTGAGGCGCAATCATCACTTCGGATAGGCCGCTGACTTGATAGCGTTGGTCGTTGAGTGTAACGGACGTTGTTGGAATTTTCAGCGACCCCGCCAATTGCCCATTTTTGTCATGCATGACAACGACAATTTGTTGTTCAAGATAATAACGTAAGTCGTTTTCGTCAGCGTCTTCGACATTGGGCCAGTAATGATGACTGAGTTCGGCTATCGCTGCTTTATCGGTAGCGGGTAGTGAGAAATAGTGGTACGTATCTGTTTTCATAATATCCTTAATATTTTGATTGGCTGATATTTATCAGACCTAAATTAAGTCACTTGAAAAGACTGTATTTAAAACAGGAAAAGTGACATTGTGTTGGTTAGTGGTTTAATTTAACCATGAAACGATGTAATTGACCAGAAAGGTGGCGGAAAAAATGGGTTCAAGAATGATGCATTATGCCATAGCACAACAACTAGCACCTGAAAGTACAGCTTTTTCGATTGGTAGTTTGGCACCAGATGTGAGCGGACATAATTTTGACTTTAAATCGCAGACTCACTACATGACCTTAAATGAAGATGGGAAAACGCGCTCGATTCATCCAGAGACGTTTGCCGAAGAATATCAACGACAACTATTACCGAATATGTTTGTTCGTGGCTATTATGCACATTTATTAGAAGACAAGGTGTGGTTAGACACCGTGTTCAATCCATGCATCAGGCCGCAATTAAATACACAGCGTGATCAAAAATTGGCCGCTTACTACGCTGATTTTCATACGCTCAATCTCTTGATTGCGAGTCACCACAAACTGCAGCCGTTGTCTGTGCCGGATTCCGCTCACGATTTCGCAGTCGTTCGTGAAATTGGTGATGGCGATGTGGTACAAGTGGTTAAAGACTTGCAGGATGATTTCGAACCGGTTCCCAAACGTCAATTAGTAATGCTGTCATTTGATCAAATAGAACAGTATATCAACACCTGTGTGCAGGTCGTTCAGAATCACCTTAGCGCGCTTAAGTAAGTTTGCAGTTGCTAGCGCCGCTTAGTGTTAGTTGGCTAAACCGAGGACCATGTCAATCGTCCGTAGCACACCGTCATCGTTGTTGGTCCATTCGGTAACGGCCTTAGCACTGTGCTGAACTTTGATTGACACGTTAGCCATGGCATAACTGTGGCCGGCGTGGGCCAACATCGCGATATCGTTATCATTATCACCAAATGCCATCACATCGGCGGGGCTGATGTGCCAATACTCTTCAAGTGCGTGCAGGCCGACCTGTTTGTTGATATGAGCGGGAATAATGTCTAGGCCACCAAAGCCACTTGCTGTCGCTGCTAATGTTTTCGGCAAGTGTTGGTTGAGATACTCAGCTCGCTGGCCCGCCTGATCGTCCAGCCACACCAAGTCCATTTTGAACATGTCATCATGAACGTCGGTCAAACGATCACACAACTGGAGACCACTGTAGAAATAGTTGGCCTGCTCCATCAACTCTGCGTTTGTATCACGTTCAACATAAGCACCATGCCGACCAGAAAGAATCACCATACCGCCGGTCAGCACTGGATCGGTGCGAATCATGGTGAGTGCTTGATTGAGATCAGTCGCCGAAACAGTATCCGCAAAAATGACCTGATCATTTAAACTGACAAGACCGCCGTTTTCAGCCAGAAACGCAATATTGTCGTAATCGGCAAACATATCGGTTAGATGTTTAAGCTGATTGCCGCTCGCAATGACGAAACGAACGTGACGCTGCTCAAGCTGATCTAGTACATGTTTGAAATGCATATGATTAAAGTCATGGTCATTGGTGATAAACGTGCCATCGATGTCAGTTGCGATCATTTTAATAGTCATAGTGAGTCAAACCACCTTTCTGAGGGTAGTCATAGCGTATCATGACAGCGCTATCAAGGCCAACTAGTTATAAGAAAAATAATGTTTAGAAATTAAAAACCACGTTCGGCAAAAGCCCAGCGTGGTTATTTTTAAAGATAAATTTTAGTGGAACACGTCTTCCTTGCCGTTAACGTACAAGGCTGCTGCAATGGTCAAAATTGAGATTACCAACAGAACAGCCATCAGAATATTCCAACCGCCGAGCATCACGTGTAGCGTGCCGTAAGCGATTGGCCCGACGGCAGCAATCAGATAGCCCAGAGACTGTGCCATTCCTGACAGGTCAGCCGTTTCTTGCGGTGTACGTGTCTTAAGGTTGAACAGTGTCATGGCTAATGCGAATGATGCCGTCGTTGCGCATCCTAGGATGATACAAATGATAGCGAAATACCAAATCGTATGGATTGGTAACAATAGGCCACCGATTCCGATGACAAAGCCTGCACCAATCGTCATTAGCAGCGTAAACTGATTTTTAACGCGTGCAGAGATAATTGGTACCGCATAAGCGGCAGGCAGTGACGCAATCTGATATAGTCCAAGCAACAAACTGGCAGTGTTGGCTGATACGCCACGGTCAGTCATCAGTGTTGGCAACCACGTAATCAGCGTGTAGAAGACAAATGATTGCAGACCCATGAAAATCGTCATCATCCAAGCAGTGGGTTGTTTCCAAACGGACTCGTGTGGTGCAGTCGCTGTTTGCTCGTCAACCGGTTGTGCCTTGTGATTGTACCGTAAGTTTGGCAACCACGTAATGATGTTGATAATGGCCACGATGGAGAAAATTTGGATGGTTAATTGCCAGCCAATCTTGCCAGCTAGCGGCGCAGAAACGCCGGCCGAAATGGCGGAGAAGAACGTCATGGAAAATGAATATAAACTCGTCATTTCACCAATTTTGTGGGGGTAGTTTTCTGCAACCAGAGCTGGTAACAGGACATTTAGAAAGGCGACCCCGATACCGACAAGCAAAGTTCCGATGATCAGTGCTGTTGCAGAATAAACCCGCATCCAGTTCCCGATGACCAGAATAATCAGTGCAAACAATAACGCCACTTCGGTTCCTACCTTAGCGGACACACGCGGGGCAATCGGGGACAGAACCGCAAAACATAGTAGTGGAATAGTGGTTAAACTACCGGCCAGTCCACTTGATAAGTGCAACGTGTGTTGAATGGGTGCCAGAATTGGTGGGATGACGGTGATGACCATCCGCAAACTGGAACCCAGCAAGATAATGCCGAGTAACAACCAACTACTGTGTTTGACAGCCTGTTTCGTTTTGTCAGACATGAAAATAAAACCTCCTCAGCGAGGATTAAAATTTTGTTTTAGTTATATTATGTAGCAAATGATCACAGCACAGTCTGTACGATGATGTTTGCGGCATGGCCGAACAATGCGACCGTCTTAGTTTACACGCGATTGTTCATTTCAGCAACAAACAAGCTGGTTGGGTGGTCATAATGATGCAAAGTTGCGCTTTGACTACGCTTGCGGTTGTCAACATTGACACGCTCGCCGTGGGACCGGTTCAAGCCGGAAGCACGCCGTCTTTCACCTCGCCGCAGAGCCTCGTGGAAATCCGAGTCTCCGCGACCGTCCGTGTTGTAAATCCGAGAGAACCATTCGGATTTACAACACCTTCATGGTTCGGTATCAATGTTGACGCCCTTCAGCTCACATAGTGGCAAGCTTTTAGTATGTATCATTATAACGACAAACTTTTTTTGTAAACGCAGCCTCAATTTTTTATATAGTAGTGGAGCTGACCAGAAACAAAGTTCCGTGTCGGCAACACTTGGCGGCGAGAATTTGGCCGCTTAGTGTTGCGGGATGAGTTATGAGACGTGTACTTCGGCTCATAATCAAGGTAGAAGACTCCGGTTTTAAGGAGGCTGAGACCGGTCCCAATGGAACGGCGTTTCTGATCAGCGTAACGACATGACGTCATAAAAACCGCCATATCAAGTTTGCCAACTTATCAAAAGATGATGTAAAGAATGATAAAACGAGTATGCTTAGAATAATTAATAAGAGAAAGCCCCTGATGATATGAGCAACAAACCGGTGCAAACGAACTAGAAAAACTGCATTGGAGATGGACACATGAATGACTTAGATTTAACCACTATTGTTAACGCGATGGCGCTGGCCCCAAACGGCCGACCAGTACAGGAACACCAAACGGCATACAGAATTGCCTTGGCTGAGGATTGGCAGATTGAACCAGGTATGAAGTTGTTGGAACTTGGTTGTGGACAAGGCGACATGACCGCTGTTTTGGGTGCAGCCGTTGGTGAAAATGGGCACGTGGTAGCTTATGATCCGGCACCGCTAGATTATGGGGCGCCGATTACAATTGGTGATGCCCAGCAGCATCTGGCCAATTCATCGTTTGGCAAACAACTTGAGGTGCATTTGGCGACTGACGTGATGCAGGACGACATCACGTATCCTGACAATTACTTTGACGGGCTGGTGATTGCGCACGCTTCGTGGTATTTCGACAGCCTTGAACAGTTACAGACCACCTTGCAAAAGGTCGCACCGTGGTGTAAACAAATTTTCTTTGCTGAATGGGATATTACGCCGCGATTAGCGAACCAAGTTCCTCATCAATTGGCTGTGTTGATTGAGACACAACTGGCCGCGTTTACGCCCAACAGTTTCGCTAATGTGAGAACGCTGGTGACAAAGGAATGGCTCGTTGAGGTGCTCCATGAACTCGGGTATACCGTCCAAACAGCCAGTCAAGATGCGATGAAGATGGAGGACGGGTATTGGGAGGCCAGTTACACGGCTGAAACTGGATTAGCAGCTGTGACTGCAATGTCCTTGCCCGATAAGTTTAAACAACTGATGGAAACCGAAATTCGTACATTGCAGACTTATGATTTAACGCAGATGAAAACGTTGGACAGTTTTGTAATGACAGCTACGCGGACTGACGCTCAATAGAATCAAAAAGAAAAAGGATCATTCGTTTGACTTACCGATTACTGCGGCAGTGCTCAAACGGATGATTCTTTTTTTATACAATCATTTTATGTTAAAGACTGGTGGGCAGGTAGACCATCTTAAACGTTAAGGCCACAACTGGCGTTTGATCCGTGAAGTGTTGCCCAATTGCTTCGGCCTGCGTTTCTAATCGAGCGCGGTGAGACGTTTGCCAGATGGATAGGGAAGTGCCGTCTTCTAGGTATGCGTGCTCTGCGGTAACATGGTCAAACGGCATTTGTTGCACGGCGACATATTGCAGGATGGCCACTGCATGAACGGAGCCATCAAACAAAATTTCATAATCATGATTAGGGATGGGCATAGTTTGTTTGTCATGCGCATATAGGGCCGCTAGTGTTGTCGTGGCCTGTTTCATACCGGCAACAACCCGCATTGATTCGATATCGGCGGCCTCAGAACCACCGCCAAACGACCACGCGTGATGTGGCGTATTTTTAGCGGTTGGATGTTTTTGGATGAATTGTTGCCAAATTTCGTCAGCATTTAATGACATTGGACAGGACCTCCTAACCTTTATTATACCCATTAACAAACCAACCGACCAAAAAGAACCCTGAAGGAGCCAAACTAGGCAGTTCACTGGGGCTCAATCAGTTGATTCCATATAATTGGGTTGATAATGACATGCTTCTCGTTGAAAGGAGCGTTTTTCATGAAGGCCATGGTAAGTAACCGTCTAGGAAGTGTGGCGACACTGCAGGAACAAACTATGTTGATACCAGAAGTTGGACCTGATGATCTATTATTACGGGTGGAGGCGACGGCGCTCAATCCATTGGATTTTCAGATGATCACAGGCCAACATGATCGTGCATACACATTCCCGTTAATTTTAGGACGAGATGTTGCTGGAAAGGTGGTTGGCAAGGGTAGTCGGGTGAAGTTGTTCAGTTTGGGGGATGAGGTCGTTGCCTACCAACCTGAACAGCAGTTAGGGACGGTTGCTGAATATACGGTGGTGCCGGCAAACCAGGCATTAGTTCGTCCTCGTCAAGTCAGTGCAATTCAAGCAGCAACATTACCGACATCTGGAGAAACTGCTTATGAAGCGATTGTTGACAGTCTTAAACTGCGAAATGACCAAACGATTCTAATTCAAGGTGGTGCTGGTGGTGTTGGGAGTTTTGCCGTGCAAATTGCCCATGTGCTGGGTGCGCATGTCGTCACCACAGTGCCACGCCGTGATGAAAAGTTTGGGATTGTGCTAGGGGCTGACTAAGCAATTGACTATCAGGTAGTCGACTTTCGTCAGGTGATTCAACCGGTTGATGCAGTTTTGGATACGGTGGGCGATAAAGTGCTGGTTGATAGTATGAATTACGTACGCCAGGGTGGGCATTTAGTGTCGATTGAAGCCGCCCCAGATCTACTTGTTGCAGAAAGTGGTGCATTTGCTGGAGAATTCTTCCAATTACAGCCAAACGTCGGTGTGCTCGGTCAATTGTTAACGTTGGTGGCCAAACGACAGGTGAAACCGCTGATTGAAAGGGTGATTCCGTTCACAGCACCCGCCATCAGAGCAGCGCTTAAAGTGGTTGGTAGTGGACATGAACGCGGAAAACGTGTAATCTCCGTATGGAATCCACAATTAGAAAAGTAGGTTGGTAAATAATGTTAGCATTCACTTTGGGATTAGTTGCCGTAGTCGGTTTGGAACATTTATTCATTATGTGTTTAGAGATGTTCTGGTCCACTGGCCGTATTGCGCAACAAACGTTTGGCAGTGACTCATCATTTTTGGAGCAACCACAGGTTAAGGCAATTTTCAAAAATATGGGCATCTACAACGGTTTTGTTGGTGTCGGAATTTTATGGAGCCTGTTTGCGTTGCCAACAATGGAGATGCGATCCGTATTGATTCTCTTTACAGGCTTCGTCGTTGTTGCTGCGATTGTCGGCGCGGTTACAGTGAGTCGGCGCATCTTTGTCGTTCAAGGACTGCCAGCACTGTTTGCAGTTCTTTGTGTGCTACTTTTTCTGTAGACAATAATAAAAGCAGGTGAGCTTCCAATATTGGAAAAGCTCACCTGCTTTGTTGTTTATTTATTGTTTTCTGTAACTACTCGCGTTGTGAAGTGATGTTTTAATGATGGAATGAAATGTTTGTCAGACCAACCTTGAACCCACCCCTGCGTGAGGAAGGCCCAGACGGTACCGAAGTTGACCGCCCATAACTGGAAGTGGTTCGTGAAGAGACAAATAATCATGATAATTACTGGCGGAATATAACTCAACATTTGTGAAGCCGTTGCGAGACCCCGTAAATAGCGGAAACGAATGATGTAGGATAAGTCATCGTTTGGATGCATGATGATGTTTGCCCGTTGATAGAGGGAAACGGCGGCACCAACACCAAACAAGCCAATGACATCAATAACAACTAGTGCCGCAAGTTCCCATGGGTGACTGAAATCGCCGTGCAAGTATTTGATGCCAAGCACGTCCGACCAGAATGGCACAATAAACTGAATTAAATAGCTAAACGGGACGATATATAAGATGTTACGAATGAGTCGGCCCCAGTCGAAATGGCCGATGAGCAATTGGTCCAGAAAGGCAATGACCACACCGTAACCGGTGAGAACAATGCCCAGTCCCTGACTGGCCACAGCCGGGCTCGTCGTATGCAATAACCAATGGGTGAGGTTAACGGCGGATGCTGTCCACACTGCGCTTCCCATATTGGTGGAAATCGTGAGTGCATTAAAGGCGGAGTTCAAAATAATTGAAATGATGAGCCAGGTAAAACGCTGTTTGGCATCTTTCATGTGCACGGAACTGTCCTCTTTTCACAAAGTATATGATAGATTGTAAAATTAATCCGAACGCTGTTCGGACAAAAAAGATCAGCTTCCTTTAAAATGGTGTTTACCACAAACCCATCTTTTAGGAGCTG
>NZ_WEZT01000021.1:0-21161 GCF_009863985.1 Furfurilactobacillus milii
AGATCAGCTCCTAAAAGATGGGTTTGTGGTAAACACCATTTTAAAGGAAGCTGATCTTTTTTGTCCGAACAGCGTTCGGATTAATTTTACAATCTATCTAAAGGCCAAAAAAAGTGATGGTCACGTGAAGGGCCATCACTTTCTTGTATGCAGCTTCGTCAGCAAATTATTAATTTGAAAGTTTTTCTAGGAGGGGTCTAAACGATGCTTTGAAGCGTTGTAACTGTTGGGGGTTGGTGTGATTCAAAATCCCCATGATTTTATCTAATGTATTATCTTCGAGTGAAGGTGTGAACACATACATGTGTAAGTCAGTGTTGTCACCGACGATGAAGTTTGTTTCATCAAAATGAACCTCCCCGGTGTCTGGGAAGATCATTGTTTTACCGCGTTCAGCTTCAGGTACGATATCATGTTGCGTCCACAGTTGACTAAATATTGCGCTGTCATGACGAAGAGTGGCTACGAAAGCGGCTAAATCCTGGTCATCCGTTTGACTAGCATACATTTGACGGAAGCGGCCAACCATATTATGGGCAACAATTGGCCAGTTAGTAATTACCCGAGCAAACGCATCATCGGTAAACATTTCGCGCAATAGGTTTTCATGGACCAATGGGTGACCGACTACTTGAGTAGCAAACACATCTGCCAACTGGTTAACCGCGACAAAATTCCATCGTCGATCAATAACGATGACGCCAGAAAGCGGCCAACTATCAATAGTACGTTGTAGCATCGGGTTGATGGTTTCGGTAAAGGGTGCAGTTGTGTCTGGTTGAGCAACGCCAGCTAACGTATAAAGGTGGTTAGTTTCATTTTCCGTGAGTTTGAGTGCGTTAGCTAAACTGGCAACGACTTGGTCTGAAATATGAATATCGCGTCCCTGTTCCAGCCACGTATACCACGTTAGACTGATGCCGGCTAATGTAGCAACTTCTTCCCGTCGTAATCCAGGTGTTCGACGGCGACCAATAGTGGGAAGACCAACTTGGTCGGGTTGCAAACGTTGGCGACGTGTCACTAAGAAATCCGCCAGTTCCTGTTGTCGGGTTGTTGTCATATCTCAAGTCTCCTTAGCTGTTAGTTTATATACTAGTATAAACTAACAGATTAAACTATTATATAAAGTCGTTATAATTATTTTTGTAAATGAGATGAGTGACATGGGTACATGAATTTGAGGTTCATGAAGCGAACTAGTGCCGACGTCAATTTTACCCAAGCAAATAAATAATCGGCATATTACACGGAGGTATAACAAATGAAACAAGCATTTGTCACAGGTGGTAACAAGGGACTGGGCTTTGAAATTGCTAAGCAGTTAGGCAAACAAGGGTGGCAGGTTATTATTGGGTCACGCAATGCAATGCGTGGGCAAGAAGCGGTCGACCAATTACGTGCGGCTGGTTTAGAAGAACCACAATCTGTTGAGTTAGATCTCAGTAATTCGCAAACAATTCAGGCGGCTGCTAAAACAGTTACTGATAATTATCCCGAGTTACAGTTACTTGTTAACAACGCCGGTATTCCGGGCGATATGAGAGTTACGGGTATTGAGGCGACGATGGCAGATTTGCGAGAGACAATGGAAGTCAACTTTTTCGGAACGTTCGAATTAACCCAGGCACTGTTTCCACTGTTGAAACAAAATCACGGGCAAGTTGCCAACATCACGATTCCTACGACACCGAACAAATTGTTTAATCCGTTTGCCTATCAAACGAGTAAAGGCGCTCAAAATGTGATGACAACGTCCTTAGCTACTTCGTTTGACACAACTAGTACACCAGTGGAAATCTTCAGCGTTCATCCAGGACCGGTTTCCACGGATTTGAACGGCAACCTGCAGGCCGACTTTATGCAGACCGCTGAGGAAGCGGCCGCTGGCGTTGTCCGTTTGATTGCGAGCGAAAAACCTAAGCAAGGGGCATTTTTAGAGGTTAAGCCTGTGATTGGGTAACTAGCAAAGGTTAAGTGGCACGGACCAAATTTAAAAATATAAAGAAGACCTCTCGATACTCAAACCGGTGTCGAGAAGTCTTTAGTTTGGCCCTTTAACATCACGATTCTTTTGATGTAATGAGTCAATCATTCATTAATGAGCACTCTGTCATCTTATTAGCGAAAAAGAATAAAGCTGATAAGTGTACACAAGTATCACGTTTAAAATTTGTTTGTAATTAGCTAATTATCAAAGCTTTAACAAATTTTAGAGGTGAACTATGAAAACAATTACAGACACGAAACTGCGAAGTTCTGACAAAAAAAGAGCACGTCAATGGTTAGTCAATGGGGTATTGCTGACGATGGCCGGTGCAGGAACAATTGCAGCAACGGTCACAACAGGGCATGCCGATACCAATACTAGTCAGGCAGCCGGTACGGAAATACCAAGTAGTGCAGCTACTTCTGTACCTCTATCTGTAGTGCTGTCAGCGGGCAGTGCCGCATCAAATCAGTCCGCAAGTGCGGCCACCAATTCAAATAGTGAATCAAAAAATAGTGATCAATCGATTCCTTCTCAAGCCAAATCGGTGAGCCAAGAAACGCAATTGAGTTCAGCAAATGTTGAGCAGCAATCAACGGATAGTTCAGCGGATGCTCAGAATCAGGCGGGCACGACACAAAAAGTAACAGTTCAGACAGCGGTTAATGTTGATTCAATACTAGCTAACACAGGCACCCAAGCAACGATGCGTGCGGCACGTGCTGATATTGCCGTCCCGACGGCAGCTTCTGAAGTTGTTCAAGCGCCGTCAGAGAACGCCGCTATATGGATGCCTGATGCCACATTGCGCGCATTTGCAGAATCCCAAGCCAATCACGAGTTTGGTGTCGCGGTTAACGACGATAATCTCTACCAATACATTGGCCGTATTCAAAATCTGACATCTCCAGAAAGTGCTAACAATGGCATTAAGAGTTTAGCAGGCTTAGAGTACGCGCAGACATTGCAGACGCTTCAGCTATATAACAGTGAACTGGGTTCAGACGGAATGGTTGATTTAAGCAATTTAGCTAAACTAAATTTGATTTCAATATTCAATGATCAAACGTTGACGGGAACTGTCGATGATTTTATTAATAAACACCTCGGCGCTGGCAACGATCTTTGGACAATCCAACTTGTTAACGACAGTCTGTCAGGTACAATTCCAGACTTGCATAATTTCTTAAAATTACGAACGCTCATTTTAGCAGAGGATAACCTTACCGGTACAATTCCTGATTTGAGTTATTTACCCAATCTTTTGGTTGTCCAATTTTTTAATAATCAATTGACTGGTGGCTTAGATGGATTAATTAATTGCTCGAATGTATTTGATATCAGAGTTCAAAATAACAATCTTTCAGGTGAACTACCCGATTTGAGTGGCCTTGATTTGAGTACTCGTTTTGACTTTCGATATAATCACTTCACAAGTAGCGCGACGGGGTTACAAAGGAATGTTGGTTGGACCTATGGTGTGGGGCAGGGTGTTCAGGCAGGAACTTATCAAATTGGTAAGGGGACAAAAGGATTTGACCCAATTACTGGCTATTTGTTTGGTGCTACCGACTATTCGAATGGTGCAACGCCGGTAGCGGATTATCACTATACCGTCCGAAACTGGACGACAACGGCCGCTGGTACTTATGTTTATCGGGTAGAGAACGGTAAACTTACCGACGTTTCAAGTGCTTTCGATATTGTTGCGGATCCAAATGATCCTAGTGGCTTTAAATTAGTGCCAAACACGGATTTACCAGATGGCAGTTATATGGTTTATGTAACTGGTTCAGATATCGCGCCTGAAGTAACTCCTGCGGCCGGATACTCAGCATTTCTATACTTTAATTTGGTGAATGTTAAGCCCACTGACCCTGACAATCCGGACCAACCAGATAACCCTGATCAGCCGGAAAATCCTGGTAATCCCGAGCAGCCGGACAATCCAAATGAACCGGATCAACCAGAAACACCGCAGATTCCTGATAAACCCGGTGTTCCACAAACACCAGAAAACCCTGATACCAACGAAACAACGACACCTGAAAATTCGGCGGTGTCACAACAATCCAATGGGACTTCTGATGTAGTCATGAGTGCTAACAATGAGCAAACTGCTAGTGCTGCTAATGATAGTTTGGCGAGCTCAACAGTGACATCTGTTGCGAAAACCGCAGCAGTCCAGAGTTCAGTTACGCCGGCTCATACTAATTCATCCCAGCATTTGGAACAGTCGAAGACTGACCAGCGGCGTGAGTTGCCAGCAACATCGCAGCAGTCGTCTTCCATTTGGGCTGCAATTGGACTGAGCATTTTATCACTGATGTCGTTTGGTTCACTGACTGGTGGTTATCGTCGCCGGCACTAACTTAATTCGACTACATTTTCGGGATTTAATTTCACTAGACAGATACTGCGTCATCCCGTATTCTAGGGTTGTAATGGGTACAACTCGGGGGAGGGGTTATTATGCAGCGTCAGCAACATCAAAGATCGAATTCAAAATGGTGGCTTATTGCACTGGTGGTTATTTTGGTCGCAGTCGGTGGCTACTTTGTTGGCAAGGCGATGAATGGTGGTTCCGAGAATGGAAGTACTGCTAGTAACGCTTCCTCATCAACAAGCTCTGCCAAACGTAGTGACTCAGAGGAGGCGTCATCTTCTAGCTCAGCATCTGGGAGTCACACGTCAATGATGTCACACCATTCAGGGATGATGAGTGACCACTCCAGTATGATGAATGATGATCGCTCATCCAGTAAAAATAATGACACCACGACTGCGGTCGGTCCGTACTCCGTTTCGACAGAATCGATGAATGCAGTGAGTTCGTTTCAATATCGTGGCGCGAACGTCCCAGCATCACTAGATTTGTCATTTAACAATCAGTCGGGCGCTGGAACCGCGACATTTACGTGGCGTGGCCCAGACGGAAGCCAACCTGCTGTTTACAACGTGATGTATGAAGAAATTCCGACGACGCCAATTCGTGTGTTCGGCGCTAGCAATAATGCTGTTCGGACAGTCAAGGTGAATACCCGTATTCATATCGAAGGATTGAAATCGGGGGACAGCAGCGAGATCGATACGGCTGGTGACCTGTATGCGTTTAAAAATCGTGATGGCGGTATCTCAATTGCAACGCCAAACTATGCCGGCAACGTTGAACCGGATGAACATGATGTGATGCAGGAAATCGTGCACCGTTAATTAAATTTCTGAGTTCGTTTGCGCACCAACTGTTTAATCAGTTGATGCGTTTTTGTTTGATTTTGGGGATTCCCTTAATAAAAAGTTAAGAACTATCACTGAACTTAAAATTAGCGCAATAAAAACTTAATCGTCCCTAAACTCTGAAAAAATTTCGTACACTCATACCAGTTTATTAATAGAGCAATTATTCAGGGGGAACCATTTATGGACAGTGAATCACAAGACAACCGCATGAAGCGTCACCAATCGAAGCACCGCACACGAAACATCATTCTGGCAGTCGTTGCTGTGATTGCGCTCAGTGTGGGCGGTTACGGTTATCACGTGTTTAGTAGCGTGGAACGGTCAACTAGCAAAATGTACAGCGCATCGGGGATTAAGAAGAGTCGAAATGTGAGCCAGTTAATCAAGAAACAAAAGCCAATTTCAATCTTGTTATTGGGTACAGACGTTGGCGCCCTGGGACGTGATTCAAAAGTGTGGGCCGGTGGTCGCACGGATTCAATGATGTTGGTGACCATTAATCCCAAGACGCAAACGACGACCATGATGAGCATTCCACGGGATTCTTTAGCTGTGATTAGTGGTCATGAGGACGAATTTCCGACGAAGATCAACGCAGCGTATTATTTTGGTCAAACGAAAAGCACGATTGCGACTGTCCAAAATATGTTTAACGTTCCTGTTGATTACTACGGCCTGTTGAATATGGGTGGCATGGAAAAGTTGGTCAATGAAGTTGGCGGCGTCGACATTGTGCCACCACTGACATTCACCTATGAAAAACAACATTTTACTAAAGGCAAAGAAATTCATGTTAACGGTTCACAGGCACTGAAGTTTACCCGGATGCGCTATCAAGATCCCGAAAGCGACTATGGTCGGACGTTGCGACAACGGATTGTCATTCAAGCACTGTTGAAAAAGGGAAGCAAGTTAAATAATCTGTTGAATGATAAATTTATTGATTCTTTGGCGAGTCAATCACGGACAGATTTATCCCTGAGTGACTTAATGGAATTAGCCAAATCGTACAGAACTGCCACCAAACACGTTGTCTCAGATCACGTTCAGGGTGTGAGCGATGACATCGCCGGGCAGAGTTTTGAAATCTTGCCTCAAACGGAAAAGCAGCGTGTCACAAACAAGTTACGTAAAGGACTTGAAATGAGCGCTGCTACAACGGGTCCGCGTTTTGGTGAAGAAGTACCAGCTGGCATGGAAGCCTATGTGCCTGCCGCCGATTTTGGCGAAACAGCAGATACAAAATCGACCTGGGGTCACGATACGAATACCTCAAGTCAGTATAATAAAGCCTATGATCGTGATAATACAGGTGACTTAAATCCAAATTACGATGCTAACAACTAATTACTAGACATGCTTTTATTTGTGTTTGACATGAGATTACGAACGTTCATAAACCTTGCTATCATGGGAATGCAACCATCAGTTGCCAGCCATGCTCGGAGGTATATCGTGCATCTTTGGCGTTAACCATTCACAATATAGTTAACGAAAGGGGAGCGATTATTATGATGCTGGGGCAACGAATTAAAGAGGAACGGGAACGGCGTGATTGGACGCAAACACAATTGGCAGATACATTGCATGTTAGTCGTCAGGCCATCTCTAAATGGGAGTTAGGAACTGCGTATCCGGATATTGAACGGTTAATTCAGATTAGCAATTTGTTCAGTGTCAGCTTGGACAGCTTAATTAAAGGTGATACGACTTTTCAAGAAAAGATCGTCGTGACAGATAAACATCATCAAAGAAGTTTTTGGGATTTCGTGGCTCACTACTGGTGGATGATTTTTCCAATTGGCGGGTTTCTATACTGGTTTGTTCCTGCCATTATTCATGGGATTGTTATTGCACTTCGATAAGGTAAATAAATATGATAAAAGAAAACCAACTTCCTCTTTATTTTTGAGAAAGTTGGTTTTCTTTTTGACGTATAAATGAATTCGTCTATTTATTTTACTTTAATCCACCAAATGTAGAGTCACCATGCGGTCCGCAGAATCCGTGATGGTGGTATGTGGATTGCGTGGACGCCAACCGAGATCATTTTCTGCCTTGGCAGACGTGTAGTGAAATTTACGGCCGAGTAAACCAACAAAGACTGCTACATTAGCATTGAAACGGGCAATTGCTAACAGCACCCAATTGGGAATCGTCAATGTGCGGATCTTTTTACCATGGTCGCCGAGATGTTCTTTTAGGGTCTCAGCAATGTCATACATGGACATACTGCCAGCGGCGGCTAAATACCGTTGCCCACCGGATTTATCGCTCTTCATAGCAAGAATTTCAAGGTCAACAAGATCGCGAACGTCCACGATATCAAAGTTGATTTTGAGTGCGCCAGGGACATGTCCTTTGATCATTTGTTCAATTAAGATTTGGGAACTATCATTTTGTGGCATGAGGACAGGACCAAAAACGGCAGTTGGTAACACGGTAGATAATTGCATGTCACCGTTGTAATTTTCCATCCAAGCCCAGGCTGCTTTTTCAGCAATGGCCTTTGAACGCTGATAAGGGTTTTGAACAGGGTCATTTGGCTGAGTCCAAACGGTTTCATCGGAGTCTGCTCTACTATCGTCTGATGGTTTGGCAGCAGCGGCTGCAGAAGTAATGACAACATGTTTGACATTAGCAGCGGCAGCAAAACGAAGTACACGTTCGTCACCTTCACGTTGTGGTTTCAAGAAGGTTTCGATATCCGCGGAGTCATCTGTATGCATGGGGGAAGCCACGTGCAGCACGCGGTCAACGCCAGCCATGGCCTCAGTCCAGCCAGCGTCACTGGTCAAATCTGCTTGGATGAACGTTAACCGTTCACCAGGGTCAACTTGGCTGGCGATTGCGTCGCGCACCATACTGGTTTTCTTTAAGTTACGAATCGTTGTTTTAACGTTATAGCCTTGTTCTAGCAAACGAACGATGGCCCATGCACCGACAAATCCTGTGCCGCCAGTGACTAAAATAGTTTCCGGTTGTGTTGACATAATTATCCTTCTTTCAGTGAATCATCAAATTTATTATGAAAATTAGTTTGCGACAGCGGCCAGCATATTTAAATGTTTGGGCCGTTCCACTTCGTCCATCAAGGCAACGGCAAGGTCAGCGTATGAAATCACTGATTTACCTGCTACATTATTGAGTACTACGTCACTGCCAATTTGATAATGGCCAGTTCGTGGGCCACTCGCTTCATAATTAACTGCTGGTGCAATGAAAGTCCAGTCAAAACCAACAGAATTTTCTTTCATTGTGAGATATGCACGTTCTAGGACAAGAGAACCAGAACGTAAACCGGCTGTGCGCATCCATAACGTGTCGTAAAGTTTTTTAGTGCGCTTTTCATCGGTATAAAGGTAGCTAGCAGCCCCAACCAATAAAATCCGTTTGTGCGAATTCTTTAGAATTTCAAGGTAGTGTTTTACGATATCCACGTGAGCCTCACGGGTTTCGCCAGCAACGTTACCAAACGCGCTGATGATCACGTCAAATGGTGCCAAATCTTCAGCAGTAATACTGAAAGCATCTCGCTGAATAATTGGGACGTTAGCAGACAGCTTTTCGGGTGAACGAACGATTGCCGTTACATCTAGATGCCGTAATAGCGCTTCATTTAAAATCATGTTACCAGACTTGCCAGTGGCGCCGATAATTGCTAATTTCATTTTGACCCCCCTCCACTTTGTTTAAGAAGATGACAGTAATTGTTTTGATTGTGGAATAAATAATAACATCATTCAAATACAAAATAAACAAAAACACGTTAAAACTGTCTAAAAATATATTTTTTAATTCTTATTGGGTTTGTTCATGAAGTGAAATATACTGGATTTGTACATAAAAATGCGAAGGGCGATGAGTGTGATGGCAGAAGAACGAACATTGATCCTAGTTAAACCAGATGGTGTAGCAAACGGACATATCGGGGATGTTATCGACCGATTGGAGCGTAAGCAATATCAGATTAGCGCATTAAAAGTGGTCCAGAAGGCAACTGATGCGCAATTGCGGGCGCACTATTCAGACAAGGTCGACAAACCTTACTTTTCTGAGATCACTGATTATATGCAGTCTGGTCCGATTGTCGCAATCGTGGCGACTGGCACGCATATTGTTGATGCATTTCATCAAATGGCGGGTAAGACGAATCCTGATGAAGCTGAACTAGGCACCATTCGTGGTGACTATGGTCGTGCTTGGGAAGACGGTGCCATTCGTAATGTCGTTCACAGCTCTGACAGTCCTGCGGCAGCTGAACGGGAAATCAAAATTTGGTTTCCGGAGCTGTAGTGTCGGTGTGCAGAAGTTGTTTAACTTGAATTCTGATCAATAAAGAGAGACAAATGATTCAAGTGCTCGGCGAATCATTTGTCTTTTTTACTGTGAAGAGACTGCTACTGTTTTAAATTATTATATATTCGAATTGGCGCTGGAGGCCGCTTGCCGCTTACGGTTGTCAACATTGATACGCTCGCCGTGGGACCGGTTCAAGCCGGAAGTGCACCGTCTTTCACCTCGCCGTCAAGCCTCGGAAGCCCGCGAGTCTAGACGACCGTCCGTAACCTAAATTCGGAGAGCCCACCGAATTAACGTTACCTTCACGGCTCGGTATCAATGTTGACGCCCTTCAGCTGACATAACAGTAATTCGACATAACGCCGTAGTATCGCAGTAAATTATTACTGATCAATGATTTAGGCCACAGCGAGACTATTAATTTCATCATAAAGCAGACAATTTATTTATTATCCATGATAGCAAGTTTGCATCGTAATCCCTTGTCCCCCAAGATGTCTACGATACTTAGCTTGCTGAAAATCTATATTCGACTGATACTTTGAGCGAGGTGATGAGGGGATGCAAATTGGAATCAAGTTGAAGCAATTGCGACAGCATCAACAGCTGACTCAAGCTGACGTGGCTGATGAATTGAAGCTGTCGCGTAAAACTATTTCTAGTTGGGAAAACGATCGTAGCTATCCTGATGTTGCGAGCCTGATTACCTTAAGCGACATCTACCACGTAACGGTAGATGAATTACTCAAGGGGGATCAGAGCATGATTAATCATTTAGTGGAGATAGATCGACAGGCAAAGCGGACTAGAAGAGCACGGGGGTATTACTATTGGTTTAACCTGATTTTTCTGTTAGCAAACATAACGTGCTACGTGCTAACTTTTAAAATTCAGGTACCAAATTGGATTCAAAATGTTGCGCTTGTTGGGTGGATCGTCACGGTTATCACAATGTTGGTCAGTTTGTCGGAAAACTACGAGAGCGTTAAAACTAAAACAGTCGTTAGTGCGGTTATTATTTTCGTGTTTATGATGGTGTTCTTAGACCCATTTGTTTTCCCTGAGATTACGGTGCCCAATATGCCTCATATCAACGTCGAGGCATATCACATTGGTGTGATATTGCGCCAACTAACAACGGCAATTTTCTTTAACTTAAGTGTCATCCTAGCAATTCTAGCCCGACCGTCTTACTTGCGCTTTGGTCGTCACGACTAAATAAATAACACGTTGACCAAACAAACGCGATGACTGATTTTCATGTTCAGTTATCACGTTTTTTATTTTGTTCTTGCGCGATGCGATTAAAGTATGTAAACTCTAAATGGTAATCGTTACCATTTACATATTTTTAGAAAGAGGGATTTCGATGAAGTATTTTCGGCAGGTTTCATTAAGTTTGGTTGCGTTGTTGGCAACGGTAGTGATGTTGGCCTGGTTGGCGCCACGACCGACGCAAGCCAGCAGCGATAAGAAACCGATTCACGTTGTCGCAAGCGTTGATTTTTACGGGGATGTGGCTAAAGCAGTGCTGGGCGATCATGGCACGGTAACCTCGATTATCAATAGTCCTAGCGTTGATCCACATGATTTTGAACCAACGACTAAGGATGGGATTACAGTTTCCAAGGCCAATTTTGTTTTGTACAACGGTATCGGCTACGACACTTGGATGCACAAACTGAATAAAAGTAGCGGTGCTCACAAACAGACAGTGGTTCGTGTTGGTGAAGATGTGCTTCAGAAGAAGACTGGTGACAACGAGCACGTTTGGTATCAACCGGAGACGATGTCGAAACTGGCGAATTACTTGGCCAAAAAATTTGGTAAGCAAGCACCGCAATACAAGCATCAGTATCAAGCAAACGCTAAACGGTACATTGCCAGCCTGAAACCATTGCAGCATCAAGTGACTAAATTGAAAGCTAACAGTAAGGGGCAACACGTGGATGTGAGTGAGCCAGTATTCGATTATACGTTAGATGCTTTGGGGTATAAGCGAAACAACTCCAGGTTTGAACTGGCCGTTGAAAATGGCACAGACCCCTCGCCGAAATCAATTAAACAAATGCAGACGGATATTACGCATCATCGCATTGCGTTCTTCGTTAACAACAGTCAAACTAGCGACAAAACGGTTAGTGCAATGGTTAATCTAGCCAAAAAGCATCATGTACCAGTTTTGAATGTCACTGAGACGTTGCCGAAAGAACAAACGTATCAGAGTTGGATGATGAAACAATACCGGGCGCTTGCTAAGATTCAGAATCAAGAAAAGTAGTATTTGAGGAGGATTTTTTGAAAGTGTGCTCAGGTTCCAGTAAGCTTGGTTTGATAGGTTTAACGCTTAGCAGGTGACTTAAGCTGATTGGAGGCAACACAGAATGAAAGTTGTTGTGATTGGTGCAGTGGCGGGCGGCCCTTCGTTTGCGACGCGGTTGCGGCGAATTAATGAACAGGCCGAAATCGTTATGCTCGAACGTGGCCCAGAAATTTCGTACGCTGGTTGCGCTTTACCATATTATTTGGGAGGTGTGATCAACGATCGTGATGCGCTGATTGAACGGACGCCAGAAGCTTTGAGGACCAAGAATAATATTGACGTTCGTGTGCAGAGCGAAGTCACGGCAATTGATCCGGATGCTCAACTGGTTACGGTGCAAACGGCTACAGAAACATATCAAGAAAGTTATGATGAGCTGGTCATTGCTACTGGGGCGCGGCCAACGCTACCCGCTATTCCGGGACTGGCCGAAGCCGATGATTGTTTTACACTGCGAGCCGTAACTGATGCGGACAAAATTAAGGCGTATATGGATCAAAAACATCCGCAACGTGTGGCTATTATTGGTGCGGGTGTCGCTGGACTGGAGATCGCTGACAACCTCACGTTGCGTGGCCTGAAAGTGACGCTCATCGAACAGTCCGCTCATGTAGCGTTTCCGTATGATTCCGAAATTGCGACGGTGATTGAGAAAGAATTGACTGATCATCATGTTGCGCTACGTTTGGACAAAACCGTGACGTCCGTGCGCAATCACGGCCATCAACTAATTATGAGTGATGGCACACAATTAACAACGGACATGCTACTGGTGACGACAGGTGTGACGCCAAATAATGAAGTGGCCGCAGCGGCTGGTATCAAACTAGCAACGGATGGTCACATTATCGTGAATAATCGATTGGCGACCAACTTGCCACATGTTTATGCGATTGGTGATGTCATTGAAACAACGAGCTTAATTACAGGTTTGCCAACTCCGAGTATGTTGTCGACGGCGGCTAATCGACAAGGTCATCTTTTAGCGGACATTATCAACGGTGAACCGCTCACTTACGCGGGTTTTGTTGGTACTAGTGTGGCTAAAGTATTTGATTTAACCGTTAGTTCTGTCGGCTTTACGGCCAATACGCTCAACCATTTGGGAATTGACAGTTACGACAGCGCTTTTATCACTCCTTATGATATTGCCTACTTCTTCCCAGACGCTTCACGGATTAATTTTAAATTAATTTATGCACCCAACACAGGCCGCATTCTTGGTGGCCAAGCAGTTGGTCAACATGGTGTGGACAAACGGATCGGTCAATTATCTGCGGCTATCACTGGTGGCTTAACGGTTGCGGACTTGCCAGACATTGAGGTGCCATATTCACCGCCGTTTTCTTCAACGCGTGATGTCATTAACATTGCCGGCTATGTTGCTCTGAACCAGATGCAACAGGTTGGTCAAACGATTAAGCTGGATCAACTGACGCATGAGATGAAAGAAAAGGGCGTTTTTCTAGACGTTCGTGAACCAGGTCGTCCGGCAACAGGATCGGTTTCTGCAACATTGACCATCCCACTCAGTCAGCTTCGAGATCGCATTCATGAAATACCGGCTGGCCAACCAGTTTTCCTTACCTATCGTCCTGGGTTGAGCAACTATACGGCCGCCAGGATTTTAGCTGGCAATGATATCGAGGCCAAGATAATTGAAGAAATTGATTAAGCCTAAGCCCAGCTGACTAACTGTTTTGTGGACAGAAACATCGTGTTGTGGGGGTTAATGACTCACATTCCAGTGAACATTTCATGACATTAAAACGGCCGGGCTCACACCGTTAGTCATTATCGTAGTTGCGCGCTGTTTGCAAAGTGCGCTATACTTTGGAAAGTTAAATATTGATGAGTAGACTGTGACGAGATGAGTAACTTTGAATTAATGCTAAGAGAGTCGTGTTTGGTGTAAACGATGATTGTTCAAAGCAAAGATGGTCTTGAAGAAGTCAAACTGGTGACATTTGAAACCAGTTTCGGTGCACACCGTTAACGTGATGAAGAAGCCTGGATAACCATTTGTTGGTGAGCCGGCTTAAAGTTGGGTGGCACCACGCGACAGCGTCCTTACATTGATATGTAGGGACGCTGTTTTTTTCATAACTATTTTCATTCATTGCTATTTATTTTTAAGCGGGCAATCATTAAATTTGCAATTATTGCGCACACTGGGTGATTACGTATGGCATACGTAAAGGGGAAAGGGAGCTGTTTTATGAATAATAAGAATCAGTCGTCAAATTCAATTCGAACTGTCGTCGCTACTGGGATTGGTGCAGCGGTCATCTTTGTATTAATGAAGTTTGTCGCCATTCCAACGGGAATTCCTAACACTCAGTTTAATGTTGCTGAAGGTTTTCTAGCCTTGTTGGCAGCTTTATACGGACCGGTTGCTGGCGGTCTTGCTGTATTTATTGGTCACAGTTTGAACGATTTTGTTACCTATGGGTCACCTTGGTGGACTTGGGTAATTACGGATGGTCTAGTCGGCGTTGCCCTTGGGCTGATCAAAAATCGACTGAACGTTACTGGTGGGGCAGTTAAAACGATGAAACTAGTTTGGTTTAACCTTTACCAGATTGTGGTTAATTTTGTCGCATGGGTGTTGATTGCGCCAACTGGCGACGTATTGGTTTATCATGAACCAGCGGCAAAAGTATATCTTCAAGGGGTTACTTCATGGATTGTTAACAGTGTGTCTGTTGCCATCATCGGAACCATCTTGATTGTGTTGTACTCACGGACTCGTGCCCAGCATGGCAGTTTGAAAAAGGAAAAGTAATTCATGGTTGAACCAATCATTTCGTTTAAAGATTTTGGCTTTCAGTATGACAGTCAATCGGAACCAACATTGAAGCATATTAATTTAGACATTTTTCCAGGTGAGAAAGTGTTACTAGCTGGTCCATCCGGATCAGGAAAGTCGACGTTAGGTCGTTGCATTAACGGTTTGATTCCGCAATCATATCCTGGTGAAATAACCGGTTCGGCTATAGTGGCCGGTCACGATATTAAGGACAGCTCGATTTTTGAACTGTCCTTTAGTGTGGGCACGGTGCTACAGGACCCAGACAGTCAGTTTGTCGGTTTGTCGGTGAAAGAGGATATCGCTTTTTCCCTCGAAAATGATGAACGGAGTCAAACGGAAATGAGGGCTGCCACGAAGAAGTGGGCTGAACGACTGGATCTTAAGCCACTATTAGATCATTCTCCGCAAGGAATTTCAGGCGGTCAAAAACAGCGGGTGGCGATGGCTGGCGTGTTGATTGATGAAAGCAACATTCTGTTGTTTGATGAACCACTGGCCAGTCTGGATCCTGCGTCTGGAAAGGCCTCGATTGAGCTCATTGATCATTTGGCACGACAACAGAATTTGACTGTTGTTATTATTGAGCATCGTCTGGAAGACGTGCTTCAACGGCCAATTGACCGGCTAGTTGTCCTTAAAGATGGCGAAATTGTCGGCAATGACAAACCATCTGCCATCCTAAAAGATTCGTTGATGCAACAGTTAGGCTTACGTGAACCGCTTTATTTGACCGCACTACAACTTGCAGGTGTTAAACTAGCCGACTGTAACAACATTGATTCTGCTGAAACCGTTGCCGGGGACAACATTGAATCAGCTCTCCAGAGATGGACTGCAGGGGTTTCGTTGCAAGAACCCGTTTTGCCGAAACAACCATTACTAACATTGAAGAATTTGAAATTTAGCTACAATCGCAATCAACCTGTTATCCATGGTCTGAACTTAACCATTAATCGTGGTGACATGTTGAGCTTAGTCGGCCGTAACGGCACGGGTAAATCAACGTTGAGTAACATCATTACCGGTTTTCTTAAGTTAGATGATGGTGAAATGAAACTTAACGGTCAGGATTTGACGCAACTGTCTGTCAAGGAACGCGCGGATCATATTGGTTATATCCTGCAGGATCCAAACCAGATGATTTCCAAAGCGATGATTTTCGATGAAGTTGCTGCGGGCTTGCGTTTGCGTGCCCTAACTGACGACGAGGTTGAGCGTCGGGTCAACGATACGCTCAAAGTTTGTGGTTTGTACGAATTTCGCCATTGGCCAATATCAGCGCTCAGCTTTGGCCAGAAGAAACGGGTGACCATTGCTGCCATTCTGGTATTGAATCCGGAGATGATTATTCTTGACGAACCAACGGCCGGCCAGGATTTGCGGCATTATACCGAGATGATGAATTTCCTCGAGACACTGAACCGTGAGCAGCAAGTGACGATTATGTTAATTACTCATGATATGCACTTGATGCTGGAGTATACGCAACGCGCAGTTGTGTTAGCTGATGGCGGTGTGCTGATGGATGCACGACCAGCTGATGTGTTGACAAATGAGGCCGTAATTGAAAAGGCCGCGTTGGCTAAAACAAGTTTGTTTACGTTGGCCGAACGATACCACTTACCGTCAGCATTAGATTTTGTCGCTAAGTTTGTCCAAACGGAACGGGAGGTACGCAGCCATGAATAGTCAGCTCTTAATTGGTTACACGGCCCGTGATACGTTTCTGAACCGGTTGAGTGGTAGTACAAAATTGATTGGTTTCGTTGCCTTATCGATTATCGGCATGGTGACGTATGATACGCGATTTCTACTTGGGGTTTTGTTAATATCATTAATACTGTTTCATTTTTCCAAGATTAAGTACCATGAAGTTGCCTTTGTTTTGCAGGTAATCGTTGCGTTTGCCATTTTGAATCTGGTTATGGTCTATGTTTTCGCGCCAAGTTATGGAATTACCATTTATGGTACGCATCACATGATATTAGGTAGCCCAGATCATTATTTCAACTTATCTTGGGAACAACTTTTTTATGAATTTAATTTGTTATTGAAGTACATTTTTGCCGTGCCGCTAGCGTTGATTTTTTTGATGACGACGAATCCGAGTGAATTTGCGGCCAGTTTGAATAAAATTGGCGTTTCCTACCGGATTAGCTATTCAGTAGCAATTGCGCTGCGATACATTCCGGACGTTCAAAATGATTACCGAACCATCAGCTTGGCTCAACAAGCTCGTGGTTATGAAATTTCACGAAAGGCTAAGCTCATGACACGGGCTAAGGGCGCGGTCCAGATTATTATGCCGTTGATTCTTTCTAGCTTGGACCGGATCGAAATCATCAGCCAGGCGATGGAGCTGCGCCGGTTTGGGCATAATAAGAAACGAACGTGGTACATGGCACAACCTTTCAAACGAAACGACTACTTGGCTTTGATTATAATTGTGTTGATTGTGCTCGTCGGCATTGCGTTATTTAAAGTCAATGGCGGCCGATTCTGGAATCCATTTAAATAGTTTATTGGAGAATACGCAATTTTGGGCTGAAACCAAAATTGCATATTTTTTTGCATTTTCTGCTTGACCTAAAACCCGTTTCAGAGAATACACTGCGTTTGTAAATGAAATCTAACCAATGAACATAGTGGAGGGCGACAATGATGAAATTATTCCAAGAAAATGTTTATGCTGACGTCGAATTAGCAGATAACAATGAGATTGCAGCGTTGAAGCTGATTGCACAGACAGCCGCAGACAAATTAGGGGTAGATGAGCAGGAGCTGAAGAGCGGTTTGATTGTTCGCGAGGCCATGTCCACTAGTGCCATGGGGGATATCGCAATGCCACACGCGAACGCTTCGGGCATCGAGAACCCCACAGTGCTGGCGTTTACGTTTGCCGAGCCAATCATTTGGGGTGAAGCGCCGACCCATTCAGTGGATACAGTGATTGCGCTGATTATGCCACGCAATGAACATCAAGAGGATTACCACGATGTGCTGGATAGCTTCGCCAAACATATGACGCAGCCAGCGGATGTTGCGGCAATGACGGCAAGTAAAAAAGATGCGAACGGACTTGTAAACGTTATTAACAATTGGTTGCCGGTAACGGTTTTTGCTTAATCATCAATGATAAAGGAGTGGGCATGAATGGGACACATTAAACACATTTTTTCCGATATGGACGGTACGTTGTTGGATCGTGATGGCAATATGAGTCCGGCTAATAAGATGGCTATCGAACATAGTCACATTCCGTTTACGTTAGTCTCTGCGCGAGCACCGATGGAAATGATGACAGTTATCAACGCATTGAAATTGACGGCACCACAAATTGCGTTTAACGGTGGCCTGATTTTCAAAATGCAGGGGCATCGTTTGATCCCAATTCAGGCCAGTAGCATTCCCGCAATGGATGCCCAACAAATTTTGCACCAAGTCACGCGACGATTTCCAAATGTCAGCGTAAGTTGTTATAGCATGAATGCTTGGTATGTAGAACGAATTGATGCTGGTATTGAATTGGAACGTCACATTACGCACCAAACGCCAACGCTGGTACCGTTTGGCAAACTGATTGAACAACGTGATCTTCGTCTATTCAAAATTATGATGATTACCCGTGATCCCAACGAATTAACCCGTTTACAGGCGTATCTGCGTGCCATGCAGTTGCCAACTGTAGCGATTCAGCAATCTGGTCGAACTTTTGTCGAAGTGACGAGTAAACGGGCACGTAAATCCACAGGCATTGCGTTTATCCGTCAACAGGAACGTTTGCAGGCAAACGAACTGGTTGCTTTCGGTGATGGTCATAACGATCTACCCATGTTTGAAAGTGTCGGTCACGCGATTGTGATGGGCAATGCGTTACCGGAAATTAAAGCTGTTGGTGAGCGAGTGACGTTAAGCAATAATGAAAATGGTGTCGCATATGGCATTCATCAACTGCTGGTTGAATCGTGATCTAATTGCTGCTAACATGCTGGCCGAAAGTTTGCTATGCTAAAGCCAACGATAAAGCGGGAGGTGACAGACGGTGGCGAATATTCATGATATTGCTAAAGCAAGTGGATACTCAGTATCGACCGTGTCACGGGTAATCAACCACCGCAAATATGTCACAGACCAGGTTCGGCAACGTGTTGAACAGTTGATGCGGGATTTAGATTACGTTCCTAATGCTGTCGCCCGCGATTTGAGCACTGGCAAGACCCACAATATTGGTGTTGTACTGCCACACAGTCAACATCCATACTTTACTCAAATCACGAATGGTGTGATGGAGGCGGCATTTGCAGCGGGGTATCGTGTGGTACTGTTGCCGTCAAAATATGATGAACGTGTGGAACGCCATTATTTGGAACAGTTGCGACAGCGTGCTTTTGACGCGGTCATTTTTACCTCTCGTGGTGTTCCGTTAAGCGAACTCGCGCGTGATGATGCGCATACAAAAATGGGACGCATCGTTTGTTGCGAGAATCCAGGTGACTTGCCGTTATCAGCGGCCTTTACCGAACGCAATTCTACCTATGAAACAGCGTTTGAATGGATTAGGGCGCATGGCTACAAACGAATTGGGATGTTGCTCAGCCGTGAATATGCGTTGAGTGCGACCAGTCAGGCGATGATCGAAGCTTACAAAGACGTATTTCATGAGTTGCCACGTCCTGAATTGGTGCGGACAAGCGTAGTTAATAATCAGGACGGCTATGATTCGGCTCAATATTACATTGATCATGATTTACGCCCAGATTTTATTTTTGGCAATGGTGACGACATCGTGGCTAATGCACGACAATGCTATTTGGATCATGGCCTTGCTGTCCCAGGCTTGATGGGACAGGAACATCAGTTATCTAGCACTTTGCTCCACATACCGACGATTGATCATCACTTTAACGAAGTTGGTCGCCGGGCCTTTGAACTAGCTGTCAGTGACCACGTCGCTCAACGACCAGTTGCTTCCACGTTCATCGATATTGATGAATAATAGCTTTAAACATTACAGTATCAATACTTTCAATACTTCCGCTTACGGTTGTCAACATAGGAACGCCCGCCGTGGGACCGGTTCAAGCCGGAAGCCCACAGTCTTTCACCTCGCCGCCAAGCCGCGTGAAGGCCCCGCGTCTTTGCGACCGTCCGTACTGTAAATTCGAAAATCACGAATTAACAGTACCTTCACGGCTTGGTTCCTATGTTGACGCCCTTCAGCTACCTTTGCAGTTAAGCAGAATCGTCATTTTGATCGATGGCGTTCGGTTCGCGGTAATGGCAGTGCAAGTTCTGTTATATGAGTGGAGTCGACCAGAGGCAGAGTTCAGTGTCGATGCTACTTAATGGCATGGGGTTGGTCATTTAGTAGCATGGGACGACTTCAGAGATGTGGTTTTCAGCTCTGAATCGAGGTGGAAAACCGCTGTTCTTGCGGGTTGAAACCGTTCCTCACAGAACGGCGCCTCTGACTGACGAAACGGTTATGAAAAACTAAACTAAAGCGCCCGCACATCATTGAAGAATGCGCGGGCGCTTTAGCTATTCGATTGTGACAGTAAACGTGCGTTGGTCGTGAACCAGCATGCGTTGCAATGTTTGTAGTAGTAATAGCATCCAGCTAAACGACATGATGAAGGCAACCAACTCGTAAGCGGTGAGGGACAGGTAGCCTACTGGCTGAAAGAGAATTGTCGTTACCACTAGTAAGCCACCAATAATGTACGATAACGTCAGAAACTCTGGTGTCACTTTGGGTAGTAAGTAACGGATAGCGACGATCGTGATGATCATGAAATAGACTAGGAAACTGGCCGTTTGGTCATGAAGCTCGTGCATTAAACCACGGCCGTTGTTAGCAAACGCACCGACACCGCCCAGACAAATAGCAGTTAACGTTAATAAGATGCGCAGTGTCAACATGCGTTTGCTGCTGCCAAATTGCTTGCGCAAACTGGAAAAAATGAAATCGACTAACGCGACGGTCAGCAATGCAGAAACGATTAAGGTCAGGTTGAATTGCCAACTGTAAGCCGCCTTTTCCGTGCCCAGGAAGCTGATGTTATGCTCCCACCACCGTTTGTTACTATTGGTGATCATTGACGACAACACACCCGCGACAATGACCGACACCAATAAAGAAAAAATCATGGTTATTGATAGCGCCGAGACTGACAGGATCATCAGGTAGTTAATCAGACTGATGAATAGGAAGAACATGAACGTCGACGTAAATTGATCAAACGTCGCGCCCTTAAATAAAATGCCGGCAAACCAGAAGAAACCTAACAGACAGGTGGTTAGGATAATCATGAACGACAGCCAAATGGTCGGAAAGCTGCGCCAATAAAGTGATCCAGTCAACCATCGCTGGATGTCATGTTTTTGTTTAAAGTGGCGAATTTACAATTGAAATGCAACACAAAGTAAAAAAATAAACCCATACCGGGTAGAATATGTTTAACGACCAAATCAAACAATTCGAGGTATCCGGT
>NZ_WEZT01000021.1:21261-31983 GCF_009863985.1 Furfurilactobacillus milii
CAGAACAAATGAATAATCGTCCCCGTAAATGTCTCGGATGGAAAACGCCTTATGAAATATTCTTTAATGTAGTGTTGCACTTAATTTGACAATTCAAGCATTAGTCGCCATGTTTATCGGGTTACTGTATTTGCAAGTTATCGCGGATCGTTCGTTGGCTAAGTCACTGCAACTGATCGTGATTCTGGCTGAAGCAGTCATTATTTACTTGGGGCTTATTTTCATTCCGGGAAATCTGTTACTTGTTGTGGGCACGCTGTTGGGCTGTGCGACGGGGGTGGTTATCAAACATGCTTTCTACTAGTTATGTACTTTTAACCATTGTCGGCTGTGGCATTGTGACTTTGCTATCACGAACGTTGCCTTTTGTGCTGTTAAAAAATCATAGTTTGCCGCCGTTAGTGGTCGAATTATTGAGCTTTGTGCCCATCACGATTATGACTGCGCTGTGGGTAACAAATTTGTTCACGCAACATTTGGGTCATTTGCCGAGTGTGAACTATGAAAACTTGTTTGCGTCGGTTCCCACTGTGATTACGGCCGCTGTTACTAAAAGCTTGCTGTGGATCGTAATCGTCGGGGTAGCGTCGTTAGCAATATTAAGAGCGGTCATGTAAACGGATTCAAAATGTTTATGCAAAACATTAGGTGTTTGGTGTGAAGCATGATATACTCATACAAAATCACTGACAAAGCGAGGGTGATTATTTATGGAAACCTTGTTAGCAATTGGATTATTAGCTGTTACAACCGTTGGGTTAGTTGTTTGTGATGTGAAGCTTGCACGTTGCATGTCGGACACTGACACAACTGTTAAAGAAACAACCGAACTATAACCAATTATGATAAGTTTTAGAGCGTTCATTTCAAATTGGGATGAACGCTTTTCTTTGCCTAAAAAATGAATTTTGAAAAGGGAAGTGTCCGTGTGGAAGTGTGGCAGGTAGTATGGTTAATTATTTTAGCGATTGTTGTGTTGGGCATAGCCGCCATAGCTGTCACTCTTTGGCTAGTCAAACGGCGGTTAGTTCGCTGGCACCAAACGGCGGATAAAATGGCGACACCGACTCAAATTGCCGGTGCACAACGCTTTTATGTCCGGACGATTTATCGCCGGCAACACATAATGTACCTTCGGCGGATTATGATTGGACTATTTGTGCTGGCCGGCTTCATGGCATTGTGGGCCTTATGTGAGCAGTTCAACCTGTATACGACGTTTCCAAACGGCCGGGTGGCAATGAACTGGTTTCTCAGTGACCACACGTCGACACGAAACGTGGCCTTAGTCTTGCTGTTTTTAAGCGTCTTAGGCGCATCGTTACTGCGCTTTTTACTGCTGAAACGAGTGGACGAAGTGCAAGTTGAAGAGGCAAATGAATCGGCTCATGATATTTACGCAATCCCTGCAGTCATGCGGCGCCAGTTGTTTGGCCTGCGGCGTTTGTTACTTATTGGATTGCTAATCATTTCACTCTGGCTGGGTCTAGGCGCCATCACTAAGGCAGTTCCACGGGCAACTAGTCCGTTTGAAACGAGTCATTCAATCACCCAACCGATTCAAACAAATTCAGCGACTAGCGAGTCTAGCAGTGATGAGACAGGATATGATGATTCAGGCGATAGTTCTTCATCAACGTCGTCAAGTTCAGCAACTAGTAACGCTGCGGGCAGTTCAAGTAGCAACGATACTACGGATGATGACCTGCCAATGCCATCCACGCCAATTGCAGATGTCGTAAAAGCGAAGCCTGCCGATAACGCGATGATGAAACAGTTATCGGAAGCCGATCAGGCCAGCCTAACATTCATGGCATATTGGGCCATGGAAGGGCAGGATCCGGCAACTTTATTTGCTACCCAGAATAGCACTGGTGGCGCAACGTTTTATTATCATTGGATTGCTAACAATGGTCATCCAATCATTATGTTTAACAGCTACAGTCCAGTGGCTAAAGCCATGGATGATATGTTTACTGCCAATATTGCAGGCAACGATATCAATTTCTATTCATTACATGACGAGACTGCGCAAACGAGTAAGCTGGCTAACATCATGGGTTTGACGATAAGCAACGGATACGCAATACCAAGTCAAGATCAATTGGATCATCGTTCGTATGACTTGCGAAAAATGACGACTGTTTACTATCAACAAGCGGGTTATCAAGCTGTTCATGACACCTTAAAGCCAGGCTATGCAATGACCATCAAATAGTAAAAGTTAGGGAACTATAACATAATTATCTAACTTAATTAAAAAACGCTCAGAAATGGGTAGGTTCGCTTGAACTTTTTTGGGCGTGTCCCCTATAATGGGTTTGTAGCGATAACTCAGGTCAACCTAGGAAAGGCAGGTGGGTTTTATGTCAGACGCAGATTATCATATATGTTCAACGAGTGATGACGGTCCCGCGTGTTCGCAATTCATAACTGGATATTTAACCCATGCTGTGAACTTTGCCGCACGTGAAATTTAGCATTTACTGAGGTGTTTTAGTCTAATGCAAGAATTGAACGGCACGGTTTACTGTCTCGTTGATCATAAAGAATATGATCTCGTAGACGGTGTTTTCCTAGGAGATTTGGATGGTCCGTTGAAGGCGTTGATTCGTCTCGACTTTCCAAAGGCGACAAACCAAGATTTTATCTGTAGTGAGCATTTGGTCCACTACCGTTTATTAAAGATGGATCAGATGATTGCGAAGGACTATCGCCAAAATCATAAGCTGAACCAAAAGCTTACACGGGTACTTCAAAAAGATACCTATCAGGTGGTTGATGTCCGTCAGCAATTGGAACACTCACTAACAGTTGGTCAGCGGGTTGCGGATGCTGTTGCCCACTTCGGGGGTAGCTGGCCTTTTATTATTTCCTTTGTTCTCATTATGTTATTGTGGATTACTGTTAATTCATTACACCTATTTGGTGTGCATTTCGATCCATATCCGTTTATTCTTTTGAACTTGTTCTTGAGTATGGTTGCCGCAATCCAGGCACCACTCATTATGATGAGTCAGAACCGGTCAGCAGAGTATGACCGGATGGAATCGGCTAACGATTATCACGTTAACCAAAAATCGGAAGAAGAAATTCGGGTACTGCACTCCAAGGTTGACCATATGATTCAACAGGATCAGCCGAACATGTTGCAGATTCAAAAGATTCAAACAGAGATGTTGGGTTCGATTGAATCGCAGGTTAATGAACTACGGCGGTTGCAAACGTAC
Organism: Furfurilactobacillus milii; assembly: GCF_009863985.1. GTDB lineage: Bacteria > Bacillota > Bacilli > Lactobacillales > Lactobacillaceae > Furfurilactobacillus > Furfurilactobacillus milii_A. Next base: position 24,492 of record NZ_WEZT01000021.1, read on the forward strand.
TTCGATGATCACATCAATGATCAAGAAAGTAAGCAACCGAAACAACAGAAATCGTCTCAACCGGCACGTCGGCAAACGGATTCGCCACAATCGGTTTCACATAATGAGCAGGGTCACAAACAATCAGATCACGGTTCACTTCATGTGGATAAATAAGTGATGATTGGGAAGACAAAACCACAATTGATTAATGCTTAAATCGGACCAAAAATTTATCAGGAGGCCACCCTCGTTGCGGGTGGCTTTTTGCTTTACATCGGTTTTTTTTAGCGACATTATGAGGGTCGAGACAAATTTTTTGCGGGGTGGTCACAATGGGGTATGTATATCTGGCTTTAGCCATTGTTGGTGAATTGATTGGCACAAATTTATTGAAGGCATCATCTGGATTTACACTATTATGGCCCAGTTTAGGGGCCTTAATTGCTTATGGTACCTGCTTTTACTTTCTGGCGGTGTGCATGAAAACAGTCAATCTCAATATTGCTTACGCATTGTGGGCTGGCATTGGCGTTGTGCTGTCAACGTTAGTGGCCGTTTTGTTTTGGAAGGAACCAGTCAATTTGGCCAATGTGATTGGGATTGGATTCATTCTGGTTGGCGTTGTGATTTTGAACTTGTTTGGTGCCAATGGCTAGTTCATCTGACACAATAGTGGACAAGACTGTGGGCTATGAGTTAAAGTCGACTTTAACTAATGTGAATATCAACTTCTGGAGGGAATGTTAATGGCGACAAAGACAGTTGTAACAGAAAAGCGCTATCGAATCGGTGAATTTGCAACTAAAACCGGGTTGTCAGGCCCAACGCTTCGTTATTATGAAAAGGAAGGTTTGGTCAAACCACATCGTTCGGACAATGGACTGCGTTACTATACGGATGCAGATGCTAGCTGGATCAAATTCTTGTTACACTTAAAGGGTACAGGAATGACTATCGAACAGTTGAAACAGTATGTGGCTTGGCGCGCTGAAGGTGATGCGACGATCACTAAACGGTTGCAGTTATTGAAGAATGTACGGCGTGGTTTTCTTCAGGAGTTTGAGGAATTGCAGCATAGTATGACGATTTTAAACGACAAGATTGATTGGTATCAGGGAAAAGTAGACGGGCATATTAGTGATAACGAAGGTTTTGCTAATTACCTTGCCAGTTTGAATCATGAAGAATAAATGATAGCGGTGAATGCCGCTTGCGGTTGTCTCCATTGACACGCTTGCCGTGGGACCGGTTCAAGCATCTTGAGTTCGGAGTCTTTCACCTCGTCGCAAAGCCTCGTGGAAAACCGAGTTTTTTCGACCGTCCGTATTGTAAATCCGGCAAAATGTATTCCGGATTAACAATACCTTCACGGTTCGGTATCAATGGGGACGCCCTCCAGCTAATATAGTCGGGACTTCATAATCAACGGAATAACGATTAATTCGGGCGATACCGCAACGAGTGTTTCAGGCAGTGTAGGCATTTTGAATTTCTATAATTTTGATTTAGAGCGACTTAGCAGGTTATGTACATGTTAAGTCGCTCTTTTTAGTTTTTATGAAATTTAGGGCTTTACTTAAAGTGTACTTTAAGTGTTTTAATGAATTCAATCGCGTTAATCACTTTGTTTTTAATCGAGGAGGAATTTAACATGGCTAAAAAACAAACAGCAGGTCGCAAACAGTTGGGTGATTTTGCCCCACAATTTGCTGCTTTAAATGATGATGTTTTATTTGGTGAGGTTTGGTCCAAAGAAGACGCTTTGTCTGCTCATGACCGTTCCTTAATTACGATTGCTAGCATTATTTCGGCTGGCAATACAGAACAATTGGAAGCTCATTTACGAATTGGCAAACAAAACGGCATTACAAAAGACGAGATTGTTGCTGAAATTACCCACCTTGCATTTTACGCTGGGTGGCCTAAGGCATGGTCGGCGTTTAACCGTGCTAAGGAAATTTGGTCAGATGAAGAGGAGACACATAAGTAATGGCAAACGAAAAATTTGAAACACAAAATGTTTTTGGCCAAGGCGATAAGAATGAAGCCTATGCGCAGTATTTTATCGGTCAAAGCTACTTAAAAAATTTAGTTAGCGCAGATGATAATGTCAATGTAAATGTTGGCAATGTGACATTTGAACCAAGATGCCTCAATGACTGGCATATTCATCACAATGGTTATCAAATCTTGCTTGTTACCGGTGGTGAAGGTTGGTATCAGGAGGATGGCAAGCCAGCACAACTACTGCACCCAGGCGATGTGGTTACCATTCACGATGGCGTTAAGCATTGGCACGGTGCGACAAAAGACAGCTGGTTTAGTCATGTCGCAATCACTACGGGGACTTCTGAATGGTTGGAACCGGTCAGTGATGCGGCGTACGATGCATTGTCAAAGGATTAATTAGTAAGTTTAAAGGAGAATTTGAATGACAGTTAAAAATAAAGTTGTTGTAATTACTGGTGCTTCATCTGGGATTGGTGAAGCAACCGCTAAGCTATTGGCTAAAAATGGTGCAAAAGTTGTCCTTGGTGCTCGTCGCGAAGACCGTTTGGAAAAACTCGTCGCTGATATCAAAGCCGATGGCGGGCAAGCAGCGTATCAAACGGTTGATGTGCGGGATGCCGAACAAGTAGCCGCGTTAATTGCATATGCCAAAACCACGTTTGGTGGCCTGGATGTCATTTTCAATAATGCCGGAATTATGCCAACGTCGCCCATCAGTGCCTTGCACACGCAAGAATGGAATGACATGATCGACATTAACATCAAAGGCGTGCTTAACGGGGTGGCTGCTGTAATGCCAGATTTTGTGGCAAATAAGGGTGGTCATATCATTACGACCTCATCTGTTGCCGGACTGAAGAGTTTCCCAGGATCTGGTGTGTATGGTGCCACTAAGTTTGCTGTCCGTAACTTGATGGAAGTGATTCGGACGGAAAGTGCTAGTGAAGGCACCAACATTCGCACGACAACCTTGTACCCAGCGGCGATTAATACGGAACTGTTGAATACGATTTCCGATAAGGCAGCACGCAAGGGGATGGACGCTTTATACGATGCCGTGGGGATTAACCCTGACGCCATCGCCCGGGTCGTGAACTTCGCTATTGACCAGCCAGAAGACGTTAACGTCAACGAATTTACGATATATCCAACGAAGCAGGCTTAGAGCGATACGAAGCCTGGGAGAAGTTGAGCAATAACTGAAAGATGCGGTTGTACGAGCGAACTTTGCTTGTATGACCGCATCTTTTGGTTATGCACAGACTTCTGGGCGACAGTATCGCGTTTTCGCTATGTAAAATTAAAAAAGCCGATAATGAATAGACTTTAGGTGGTGTGAGCGCGTTTGCGACAATGTAAAAGGACAAGAAGGTTATTATGCACAGGCCTCTGATCTTTGACCTCGCGTTTACGCTATGAAAAAGATCCACAAAAATCAGTTTGTGCCCCCATTTTCCTCGTCACATGCTGCATTTTGACCATTTTCATCCCTATTTAATTAAGTTAGCCAACTTGCCAAAGCAACCGAGCAGTTATGTTCGCTGATCTACATTAATTGGCTTATTTTTTAAGTCAATTAGTAGTTATGATTTTAGGCTACTGATCGACTTCAAACATAGGAATGAAAGGAAGAATGTCAAAATGACTAGTATGGCAAAGCGTTCTGCAACTGATGATGAATTACTCAATCCGGAGAACAGTGTGTTTGCGTTGATTGATTTTCAGCCAACGCAAATCAATTCAGTTAATTCAATGGATCGAGCCCAGCTAATTCGTAATATTGTGGCGACACAATCGTTGATTAACACCTTCAAGATTCCAACAATCTTGTCCACCGTCAACGTGCAAACGGGGCGCAACCAAGATACGATTCCACAACTGAAGGCATTGTTGCCAAATGTGCCCAGCTATGACCGAACGTCCATTAACGCGTGGGAGGATGCGGATTTTAACCGAGCGATTAAGGCGACGGGCAAACATCAGATTATCATCGCGGCATTGTGGACAGAAGCGTGTTTGACCTTTCCAGTATTGGATGCACTAAAAGAAGACTATGACGTGTTTCCAGTTGTTGATGCGGTTGGTGGCACATCAACTGTGGCTCATGAAACGGCAATTGCTCGAATGACTGCCAAGGGTGCTCAACCTGTGACAATTGCACAATTAGCCTGTGAACTACAACGTGACTGGAACCGACCGGACACGGTTCCGGGATTTACGCAAAGCCTGTTTGATATTGGTGCATTTTTAAAATTAAGCTAACGACGATTCAGTTAGGGTGGCGGAAGGTCACTCATAGTAAGGAGAGCGACAAACATGGTAGATGTTCAGGATTCAGTCAATCGTTTAATGGCGACTGCCAACGATCATTTTACTTATATTCAAGCAGGTCATGATTTCATTCGGGCGTGGGCCATTCAATTCGAGTTGGCCTACACCGATTACAGAACGATTGATCTGGCACTGCAATTTGATGGAACAGACAGTAACAAACTAAGAAAGGACTTTGTTAGCGCTTATCAAGCCGTTTACCGATTCGAATATCCGTTTGCTGTCGGCGGTTTGGAACAATTCGACGAACAGTGCGAGAATCAAATGCCGGATTATGAAGTCGCGGTTAATCAGCTTGATGAGGTGCTAGAGAAAGTTCGGCAGGTCGACAATTCAGTTGCCTAAGTCATTTGGTGTTTCGTTTCAGACAAAGTTGCAGGGCTCAGCAGATTAAGTGTATTCTGACTTTGTAAGTAAAATCGCAAAGGAGTTTACACATTATGATGAGTGTTTTTGGCAGTCCTGCAACGTATGTTCAGGGCAAGAATGTGTTATTTGATAGTGCTTCATACATTACCCGTTTAGGCCGCAAAGCATTGTTATTAGCTGGCTCAACGGCGTACAAAATTGCCGGTCAGAAATACGTTGATTACCTGAAAGACAATGACGTCAACGTGGAATACGTACCGTTTAACGGTGAGTCGTCAGTTGGCGAAATTGACCGGGTGACCGAAATTGGCAAAGAATTTGGTGCTGACTTGGTTATCGGTCTCGGCGGCGGGAAGGCGTTGGACAGCGCTAAGGCGATTGCTGACAACCTCCACGTTAAAGTTGCCATCTTGCCGACGCTGGCCTCGACAGATGCGCCTTGTTCACGACTCTCCGTGTTGTATACCGACGAGGGTACCTTTTCCGCTTACCGGTTTTATGCGCAGAATCCCGATCTAGTGCTCGTCGACACCAAAATTATCGCCAGTGCACCAGTGCGGATGCTGACATCCGGTATCGCTGATGCGCTGGCAACTAATGTGGAAGCCCAAGCTGTGGCACGTGGCGCTGGTAGCACAATGTTGGGTGCCAAACAAACGATGGTCGGTAATGCGATTGCGTCCAAGTGTGAGGAAACGTTGTTTGCTTATGGCACGCAGGCTGTTGCTTCAGTCGATAACCATGCGGCCTCCAAAGCACTGGAAAAGATCGTTGAGGCCAACACGTTAATGAGTGGTGTCGGCTTTGAAAGTGGTGGTCTAGCCGCTGCACATGCTATCCATAATGGTTTAACTGCCTTAAATGGTCCAATTCATGATTTAACTCATGGCGAAAAGGTTGCGTTTGGGACATTAACGCAACTCTATCTCGAAGGTGCAGACCAGGAACGGTTTGACAAATTCTTGAAGTTCGATCTCGAATTGGGTCTGCCGACCACGTTTGCTGATTTGAAGATTCCCGATGTCAGTGATGAAGAGTTGATGCAGGTTGGTCAGTTATCCACGGCGCCAAACGATACCATGGTGCAGATGCCATTTACCGTTGAGGCATCTGATGTTGTCGAGGCGATGAAGGGCGTCGACGCATACAGTCGTTATTATCAAGCACATCACGTTAACAAATAAAGTTTTATCCAAACGAAAAGACTCAGATAGAATTCTTCATTACGTTGAGGAATTCTTATCGGAGTCTTTTTTTGCTGTCGTTTGACGTGGCAGACAGAATCAATTGAACTGTGCATTGTAAAGTTTGGCGTAAGGACCGTTTGCCGCCAGCAGCTCTGTATGCGTGCCTCGTTCCACTACCTGACCGTGATCCATCACGATAATCTGATCCGCGTTATGGATGGTTGATAGCCGGTGAGCGATGACGAGAGAAGTTCGCGACTGCATCAAGTTTTCCAGCGCATGCTGAATCGTCTTTTCGGATTCGTTATCCAAACTGGCTGTGGCTTCGTCTAGAATGACGAGTTGGGCATTTTTCAACAAAGCACGGGCAATTGACAAGCGTTGCTTTTGACCACCAGACAGTTTGACGCCCCGTTCGCCGATTTGCGTATCCAGCCCCTGTGGAAGACCGTGAACGAAGTCTGCAATGTCGGCCATTTCAATCACTTGCCAAATTTCATCATCGGTGGCTTTGCTACGGCCGTAACGGACGTTATCGCGAATGCTGCCGTCTAGCATGTAGATGTCTTGGGAAACGATGGCAATATTTTCGCGCAGTGACTGTAATTGGATTTGGCTAATGGGACGGCCATCGAACAAAATGTCACCGGCATCAAGATTGTATAAATGGTCAATCAGTTTTGTCAGCGTCGTTTTACCTGAACCAGAGTGACCAACAAGCGCTGTTGTTTTGCCAAACGGAATGTTGAAGCTGACATGACTGACGGCCGCCGGGATCGTACCAGTGCTTGGTTGATCTGACTCCGGATAGGTAAATGAAACATCTTTCAGTTGCACGCCTGTAGTCATTGCTGGAAACGGCACTGCGTTTGGCTGATCGACAATAATCGGCCGCAACGCCATGATGTCCATCACATGCCCATAAGAAACTAACGATTGCTGTAACTGATTTAAAATTTGGGTGAAGGCGCGAATTGGTCCTTGAAGCATGCCAATGTAAGCCAAGTAAGCGACGAGTTGACCCACAGTTAGCTGATGGTGAATAACAAAGTAAGCACCGAATGCGAGGATGATAGCAGTGCCAAGATAATTTACAAAATCAATGAGTGGTGAAAAGAGGGCTTGGTTTTGCGTCGCCCGAATCATGTCTTGTTTGTTTTGGTTAGCAAACGTGCCAAACCGCTGTTCCTCAAATTCTTCATTGGTGTAGCTTTTGATGAGGTCGATTTGTGTTAACGTATTCTGCATTTGATTCGACATTTGTGCTTGCGAAGCACGGGCAGCCCGAAACGCATTGTGGATGCGATTGCGAAAAATACGGTAGATCAAAAACATAAAAGGAAAGGTTATCGTGATGGCGATCGCCATTTGCCAATTGAGAATAAAAATATAAATCCAAACGAAAATAAAGGTGATAATGCTGCCAATCATCGACAGCATGTTTGCTGAAATTAGGCTTTGCAGATTGTTAATGTCGCTGGTCAAACGCACCATCAAATCACCGGTTTTACTAGATGGCAAATTCTATAATTAATCCGAACAGAAATTAAAAAGCCCAAAGCAATCACTTACAATGGTAGTAGCTAATTCCAACCAATATAGGGAGTGATTAC
>NZ_WEZT01000021.1:32083-34868 GCF_009863985.1 Furfurilactobacillus milii
AAAAGCAGTTAAATCAACGTCCTCGCAAAGTGTTAAACTATGAAACCCCATATGAAGTATTTTTTGACAAACCGTTGCACTTAGTTTGACAATTCACCGTATCTGCGTTTAAGGGGACCAGTGTGCACTTTTTTAAACGTTAACGTAGGACTGAATGTCGTCATGGTGGTCATGCACTCGGCAAGCAGCTGGGTGCTTTTTTTATAGAGTGATGCCGAAGCTCGGTAAGGTTCGAGCAATAACGTAAAGGTGGCAGCGTGCAAGCGTACTTTGCTTGTAGGATGACGGCTTTGGGTTATGCACAGGACCTTGAGCGATAGGTGCACGTTTTAGAAGAGTGATGCCGAAGCCCTGGGAGAAGTTGAGCAATAACGTGGAAGCCGTCACATTTGGTGGTTTTCCGAATGAGACGGCTTTCGGGTTACGCGCAGACTTCTGGGCGATAGGTGCACGTTTTAGAAGAGTGATGCCGAAGCCCTGGGAAAAATTCAGTAAGAACCGAGCATCCCTTAAAAGCATTCACCATATCGACATTCCAACAATGGAGGGCTCCACATGAAGCAAACTAATACAGCAGTAAAAAGATTCTGGGAAGCATACTGTCAGTCAATCGGTCGGCAATTGCCACAGCCGGACGCATGGTCGTTTGGGATGACAACGTCAATGGCAAACGAATTAGCCGACTTAGTGGTTAAAGGTAAAAAGACGGCGACGACATCCGCTTTTATTGAGGGTGAGACGGTTACACAAGTTGGTGACTATGACATTATTTTAAACGGTGACGATCAGCCAGTTGCGATTATTCAGAATGTCGTTTCGGAGATAATGCCTTATCAACAGGTATCCGCGGAACATGCCTATCACGAAGGCGAGGGTGACCGGACGTTAGCTTATTGGCGCAGGGTTCACGAAGCGTTCTTTCGTGAAGAAGGTGCTCAGGACCACTATCAATTTAGTAATCAGTTATTAATGAGTTGTGAGGTGTTTGAACTAAGGGCAACGCAGGCAAGTTTGGCAGACAATCTGGAGGCAAACGAATGATGAGTAATTTTATGAGTGGAGAGTTGGTTCATTTAACCGAACTACGTCAGGGCGATACAGAATTATTCGCGCAAGAACAATGGACTGATGGCTGGTTCAGACAACTGAGCATGGACATGTCACGCGTATGGTTGCCAGAGGACTATAAAGAAGATCTTAAAGGTGAACACTGGGGCACCGATGAGTTCGTGTACGTGGTGCGGGCCAACGATACGGAAGCGACGGTTGGCTGGATCTCACTTGGGGATGTTCAACTGAAGAATCGTGGTGCAGAAGTGGGCATCGCCATCGTGGAAAGTCAGCAGGGCCACGGTTACGGCACGGATGCGTTGCGGATTATTTTGAAGTTTGCGTTTGACGAGTTGAACATGCACCGGGTTCACTTAGAAGTGAATGGCAATAACGCCGGGGCTATCCACATTTATGAACGGGTGGGCTTTAAACGTGAAGGAGTTAATGTTGGCGCACTATATCAAGATGGTCAGCGAATTGACCGGTACAGTTACGGAATTTTGCAAACGGAGTGGCGTGCATTAACGGAGGCAACAAAATGAAAGATGTGCTAAAAGGACGATTAGTGAACCTCACGGAAGCACGTGAAGGAGATGCAACTTATCTACAAGAGCATCAATGGGCTGGTGCGTTTGCACGGAGTAGCGAGTGGGATTTAGCCACGGTTAGAACACACAAAAGCCTCGTTAAAATGTTGGCTAACAACGAGCCAGATGGCATGATGCTGATTGTTCGCAAACAGACCGATGACAGCCCAGTTGGTTGGGTCGAGTTAGACGAGATTCAGTTGAAAAATCAGGTGTGTGAACTAGGAATTGGCATCGTTGACCCGGCCGAACGTGGTCACGGTTACGGGACTGACGCGATCAATTGTATGTTGGCCTATGCCTTCTTTGAAATGGGTCTGTATAAAGTTCGTTTGGGTGTGAACAGCAATAACTTGGCAGCTGTGCACACTTATGAACGTGTCGGATTCAAACGTGAAGTTGTGAACCGCGGGGGCCTTTATCAAGATGGCAAGTGGTTTGACCAATATGAATATGGCATTATGGGGTCGGCATGGATGGCTGCTCACCAAGATTGGCCGGAGTTTTAAGCTTATAAATGAACGTAAAGGAATGTGATTAGCTTCATGACAGATGAGCTCGATATAAGAACAGCAATTAAGGATACGTTGCCAACTGTGTTTGGTTATATTGGCATTGGCTTAGCGTTTGGCGTGGTGAGTCAGTCCGTGGGTTTGAGTGTGCTCATGGTAGTGTTGATGTCCGCCATTACATATGCTGGGTCCGCCCAATTTATCATGGTGAGCATGCTGGTATCCCATAACCCAGTGGTGTCGATCATGGTCGCCGTCTTTTTGGTGAATGCGCGGATGATCTTAATGAGTACGGTAGTGGCACCTTATTTCAAAAAAGACAGCATGTTGAAGAATATTTTCATTGGCGCGTTATTGACCGATGAAAGTTTTGCGCTGAGCATGAATAAGGTGAATTATACGGACCACAAAATGTCATTTGAGTGGTTTAATACTGCTAATTTAATTGCGTACTTTACATGGATGATTGCGTCAGGTGTCGGCGCATTGCTTGGACAATTGGTTGCCCATCCAGAGCGACTCGGTCTGGATTTCGCACTTGAATTTACACTTTAAGTGCAACACTAATTAAATAAAGAATGGCCCATGGCCAAATTTCTGTAAAATGATGTTTGCGAAAACAATCATGAAAGG
>NZ_WEZT01000021.1:34968-137953 GCF_009863985.1 Furfurilactobacillus milii
CACTTGAACTAATTAATCAACGACCATTAAAAATACATCATCAACAGACTGCCATTGAAAGATTCCGGGCTTGTTCGGATTAAACTTGTAATTTGCCAGATTCAAAAAATTGGGTGTCTAGTTGGAGGATGGACTGATAAAGTTCAGTGCGCAAGTTTGTGATTGCGCCCTGGCTCATGACGCCCATGTAATACGTTGATACATAATTTAGAACACCTAAAATGACAGCAGTTCCCAGTAGTCCCACTACGACTACGGTTAACAATTGAATATTATGACGTGGTATTACGTGATCGATGATAAATTGCGTGTATTGCGGAATAACAAATTCGAGCAATGAAATGATAGTTAGTGCAAAAATGTTGAGAATTAACAACCATCGATGATGCAAGACTTGCCCGAATACAAATTTAAACATTTGTCCAATTGTGACTCTTGATGTCGGTTGAGCCATAGTAATGTCGCCTCCGTTCACAAATAACTATGTTTTTAGTTAATCGCAAACGAAACATAAGACTAACAATTATTACTCCAAGGTTTATGTGACTTAACAAACGGTCATTTTGCTGAATTAACCAGCCATTCCACAATATCGTAAGCATGTAGGGCATCATATAAGTGAACGTGATGGTTAAAATGAATTTCGACTATCGGTGTTTCTGGATTAAAAGTCGCACCATTGTGCGTATCAAACCACTGCTGAATTTGCGCGTTTGTGAGGTGTTCATTCTCTTGCTTATTTTTCATCATGTCAGCAGGTCGTCGCCAAATAGAGACAGTGGCTTTTGTCTTGACGGTAAAATTTGGTTCACTAATCAGCGCACGCACGGCATCTAAATTATCCATGATGCGATTAATTTGGTGACGTTCTGTGAGCAATTCTTTTACTTCCTCTAAATCTGCATCGGTTGCATAATTTCTCAAAAAGGTACGCATTGTATTGCGGTATGACAAGTAACGTCGATGGTCTTTGTGGGAGTCATTGTATTTTTTTTGAGCTTTTTTCTGAGCTTCACTGAGTGGCATGACGAGCTTCACCTTTCATTTTTAATTCCGTGTATGAATAGCCTCAATGGTCGAGGCCATGCTTGTTTCAAATGGTGTTTCAATGAGGTGACCATAGTGTTGTTCATACTTCGTACCTGCTAAGTATAACGGATGCTGAGTGAGTGGGTACATTTCTACCATTTCCTTCATATCAGCATTGAACAGGCCACTGAGTTTTAGCATTGATTTTGTCATTGTCAGGACAGGCTGATGTTCATGGGCGATATGTTTAGCAAGTTTAATAAGGGACTGGCCGGTAATTCGTTGACCAGGGATATTCCAGACCTGATTGTATGCGTTGTCGTCTAGGGCAATGTTGGTCATCATCTTAGCTGCATCGGGAAGGTAGACAAATTCTCTTTCAACATTTTTAGGTCCAATATAAACGGTTGGTTGATGGCGCGTAATGCCAATTAAGGTACTGCCAAGGTAAGTATTTACGCCTGCCGATGGACCAAAGTAGTCGGGTAGACGAAAAAGGGCAACGGGCACGGACTGATTAGTTTCGTCGAATAATAGTCGACTTAAGGCAGCTTTAGTATGTCCTTTACGTGTCATGGGTCTCAGTGGTGCATTTTCAGTTACGTACTTGCCATGGCCCTTGCCATAAGCATATATGCCATCAACAAAAGCAACTTTTGTATGCAGTGCCTTTGCGGCTGCCATAACAGACTGTGCTAACGGTATTTGCCGCGCAACGGTTTCGTGATATGGAATAGCAGCACATTGAACAATGAGGTCCACGTCTTGGCCGGCACTAATAATGTCATCGACTTTAAAAACGTCGCCGGTGGCCGATTCTAAATTCGGCCAAAGTGATGAAAGTTTAGACTTTGTTCGTCCAAATACCTTTACAGTGATGCCGCGTTGCACGAGTTCATTAACCATAACTTGTCCTGTTCCACCTGTTGCACCCAGTACTAAAACTTTATTTACCATTATCAGTGACCCTCTTTTATTTTGTTAGTCATCAAATGATAGTGCATGTACTATTAAAAAGTCAAATTTATTATAAGTGCTTATAGAAACGTTTTTGATCATGATCATTCACATAATTTAGATGTTTATAAAAAAGGTGGGCGTTAGTTCTTTGTTTACCAGAATTAAGCCTCATTCCCTCTATACCGATGCTAACGGCTATTTTCTCTAGTGCATGCATCAGAGACTGACCAATGTGGTTTCCTTGAAAGTCCGGCAGAATTGCCAATGCAAGAATACTTAGTAGGGGTCCGTGATACAAAGTTTGGCAATGTTCAGCATGAATGTAGCCAACGATCTGTTCTTCTCGTTCAGCGACCAGAATAATATCATTAATATGGATGACTTTATGTAATTTTAGTCAAACTGAATGCATAGCCAAGTGCGTCTGCGTTGATTTCTGTTAATGCTGCAACGTCAAACAAGACTGCTGAACGAATTTTCATGATAGTTCTCCTTTTTTGGAGGTATCCGATTTATGAAGCCCTTAATATAGGCGTTTCCACGCATCTCAACTGATATGGATGGCAATCTTTAACATTTTGTATCTATTTATAGGTGTATTAGCTTGAACTTTTATTTGAATGGCATTACAATATCACCATGATATCAAATCAATATTGAATCGATATCGAAAGGGGCGAAACGATGGCGGATAAACCGAAGGAAAAACGGTTCTTGCTAAGACTCGACGAAGATTTGTATGACCGTTTGGCTGCAGCGGCTGATCGTGAAAATCGGAGTGTAAATGCCCACATTGTGACCATCCTTGCAGCTAGTGCAAAACAGACCACGTTTGAACATCGTCAAATTATTGGCCAAGCAATTGCGGGTAAACAGTTGAATCAAAAGAATGGGTTAGTAGAGTTGTCGGGGATTTACTATCGCTTTTTGATTGAGAACAACGATCCAGTGGATGCTAAGGCAAGCTACACCGTATTGGAAAGCAATGGCAATATTTTAACGTTAAAAAAGATCACGTAGGTTGCCAGTTTTTTTCAGGATTACAGCTTTAGATTTTTGAAAATAGTGAGATGTCGAAACTACGACAACACTGACTAAACTCAGCACATTGAAGGGGGAAATTATTATGCTTGGATTTAAAATTGTACCTCAAAATAATCAGGGATTAATTGAAACGTTGGGCCGTTACCGCCACAGCGTAGAGTCAGGACTGCATTTTTACCTACCGTTTTTCCAAAAGATTCGCAACGTCAGCTTGGCGATGGAACCGTTAGCGCTGCCTAACTACTCCATTATCACAAAGGATAATGCGGACGTGTCAGCCAGTCTGACGCTTAACTTCCATGTCACTGACGCAGTTAAATACCAATATGAAAACACGGATTCTGTAGAATCAATGGCGCAACTCGTGCGTGGTCATTTGCGTGACATTATTGGCCGCATGGATTTGAATGAAGCGCTGGGTTCCACGGCTAAAATCAACCAAGAATTGACGTTAGCTATTGGTGATTTAACCAACACTTACGGCATTAACGTCGATCGGATCAACATTGACGAGCTGACACCATCTAAGGCCATTCAAGCCGCGATGGACAAACAGCTGACTGCTGATCGTGAAAAAGTGGCCGCCATTGCTCAGGCTGAAGGGGAAGCCCGCTCGATTCAATTGACGAATAAGGCTAAAAACGATGCATTAATGGCCACTGCTTCTGCTGAGGCTACTGCCACGCGGACCCGCGCCGATGCTGAACGTTACCGGATTGACACTGTCCAAGCTGGGTTAGCAAACGCAGATGACAAGTACTTCCAGAATCAGTCAATCAACGCCTTTTCACAGCTAGCTAATTCCAATGCGAACACGATTGTGGTACCAAACGACGGGGCTGATCAGTTCGGCAAATTGCCAATTGTGGGCAAACTGTTGGAAAAGGGTGCAAACAATTAGCTTGAGCTGTACAAAGAAGATGAGCGAATGAAAATCACCATTCGGCGGCCAATTAGTACTGATCAGCCAACTGATATTGCTTCGTTATATTACCGTGTTTGGCAAACGGCTTATCGTGATATTTTGCCAGCAGGGTTTCTGAACGCACTTTCTGTGGACAGTTGGCATCCTGAAGAACGATGGTCTAACACGTTACTTGCCGTTGATGAACAGAATACAATCTCCGGCGTGTGCACGTTTGGCCCGAATCGTAACGATGACTATCCGAATACGTCGGAAATCTATTCGTTATATGTTGATGACGGCTGTCGTGGCAAGGGAATCGGTCATGATTTACTAAGCCAAGCGCTTGGCATGATGCCAGACAATCGGGACTGCTTTGTCGTTGTGCTTACTGAAAATCGCTCAGCGCGCCACTTTTATAATTCAAACAAAGGGGTGAACCTGAAACGTCGGTGACCAAGTATGGTTCAATCAATGAGGTAACGTTGGTTAAAAAGGGCACTAATGCATGAATAAAAGTCCGCTTATTCAATAATCAAAATGTGTTAATTTGAATGAAAAAGTTAGGCTTTAAAAACAAATTTAATTGCCTGCTAGCCGCTTACTAATGCGGATAGACGGGCATTTTTAGATTGTCGGCTTTTGCATGAAAACGGAATTAGTGCTAGCGTTATACACATGAAAGCAATGAAAACACAACGCGAAATCATGACCGCCGGCGAAAATTATAATCAGTTTGATCCCGAACTGATTGCGCGCCGAGTGGAAATCCGTCAGCAATTGCAGACGTTAAATGCAGAACCGGACAATGACAAACGTAACCACGGTTTTCAGGATTTGTTGGCAGACAGTGGCCCGCACTTCTTTGTGGAAAGTAACTTCCGTTTTGATTACGGTTGGAACATTCACATTGGGGATCATTTCTACGCCAATTATGACAATACCTTTTTGGATACGTGTCCCATTACCATTGGGAGTCATTGTTATTTTGGTCCAGACGTTGGGCTGTACACGCCAATCCATCCGTTAACGCCTAAAGAGCGGAATGCGGATGTCGAACTTGGTGCTCCGATTACTATTGGCGATAGTGCTTGGTTTGGCGGTCATGTGACCGTGTTGCCAGGTGTTACGCTGGGAAACAATGTGGTCGTTGGGGCCGGGTCAGTTGTCACGAAGAGTTTCGGTGACAATGTTGTCATTGCTGGAAACCCAGCAAGAATTATCAAACGTGTGCCTGAGGCTAAATCTTCAGTTGAAGCGGCAGAATTAAACACACAAAAAGTTTAGAGTGATCAATCCTGGCAGGTGACTGCGAGGACTGACGTTCATTTGTATATTCGGCGTTAGCCAATTTTTAACGCTGTGCAGGTGGTTCACTTCGGTGTCGGTGCACAGCGTTTTTGTGTGGAAAAGAATTTTAGATTCGCAAAAATAGGCGAGTGTTGTGGCGGGAAACTGCAACACAGCCATATCGCGCTCGCAGGTGCTTAAAGCGCCTGCTCACGCTCACCCAAAACTTAGGAGGATTATTATTTTAAAGCGTCAGAATGTCGATCGAGCTGTCTTTGTACCAACCATGATTCTGTTTGGAATCGTGTCCCTGGTGTTAATCATTGGTGGCTCAGCCGTTCAGCAAACGATGAACGCGGTCTTGTCATTTCTCACGACGAAAACAGAATGGTTGTACGTCTTGATTTACGTCATCAACTTCATTTTCTTCATGGCGTTAGTGATGTCTAAATACGGGCGCATCAAGTTGGGTAAGCCTGGTGTTAAGGCTGACTACAACGGCTTCCAGTGGGGGAGCATGGTGTTTGCAACAGGGATTGACGCCAGCATTTTAATGTTGAGTGCCACGGATCCATTACAATACCTACAACATCCCGCATTTGGTGCCAAACCATTCTCATCTGCAGCTTATGTTTACGCAAACGTTGTTGGTGAATTTAACTGGGGTCCAATGGCCTGGATGATTTTCGCCACTGCTACTATTGCGATTGCCTACACGATGCACGTTAAGGGCAAGCACGTTCAACGTTTGAGTGCTGCGATTCCGTTGTTACAGGGACCTGGCCGGACACGTCATGTGTTACGTCAACTGATCGACTTTCTGGTTGTCTTTGGGATTATGGGTGGGATTGGCTCATCCATTGGGATGGAAATTCCTGTCATTGCCAAAGTTCTGAGCACCATCACTGGTGTGCCAGATAACATTTATTTGAAATTGGCCTTATTCGTTGTTTTGTTCATCTTATTTGCGCTGACGGTTTACGCCGGTTTGAATAAAGGCATTAAGAAACTATCAGCATGGCACATTTACCTTGCAATTGGATTCTTAATTATCGTTTTGTTGGTCGGTCCTACTTTGAAACTGATCGGCGGCGAGGGGCAAACGTTGGCACTGATGGTTCAACACTTTACCGCAATGTCGTTTAACAAAGCTAATCCTGGTGTAAACAGTTTTGCGCAACACCAAACCATGTTCTACTGGGGCTGGTGGTTGTCTTACATGCCTGTTATGGGTTTGTTTATCGCACGGATTTCTCGCGGTAAAACCATTCGTCAGGTCATCGTCGGCATGTTAACGTACGGTGTTGGTGGTTGTTTAAGCTTCTACGCGGTCTTAGGTGGCTACGCATTATGGTTACAACAAACTGGCACGGTTAACTTAGTTCACATCTTGAACACGCAGGGCCAGGCATCGGTATTGGCTGCGTTGATTCAAACGTTACCGATGAAAATGATTATGTTAGTGATGTTCTGTCTATCATGTTTCGTTTTCTTGGCAACAACGATTTCATCCTCTGCCTTTATCGTATCTTCGTTCACCAGCCTGAAACTTTCAGGTACCGAACAGCCAACGCGTTGGAACCGGATGGCCTGGGTAATTATCTTCATCGTCTTCTCACTGGGAATCGTTCTAGTGGGTGGCTTTGAAACCGTGCAAGCGATTTGTACGATTGCGGGATTCCCGTTGATCTTTGTGGCATTACTATTGCTGCATTCCATTTATCAGTCCGTCATGACGGATCCTTCTGTTCAACGTGCAAACTTGGTCGCACCGGCCAACGAGCGGCGTGAATGGATGCGTCAACGTTTATCTGAACAATAATATTGATATCTTCTTAGTCACTTACCTACATTGCTGTTGGTGAGTGACTTTTTATTTAGGAGCAATGCTCCCCGCTTACGGTTGTCCGCTTTTGAACCCTCCTTTGGGACCGGTTCAAGCCCGAAGTTCGCGGTCTTTCACCTCGTCACCGAGCCTCGTGAACCCATGAGTCTCAGTAACCGTCCTCGGTTGTGAATTCGGATAGACCGCCGAATTCACAACCTTTTCACAGTCGGGTTCAACGCGGACGCCCTTCAGCTCACATCCTTGTCAGTTCGCTTCATTTACGGTAAAAGAACAGCGATTAGGTCAGTATGTTAATATGCTTTTGCTCAAATTTTTTTGCAACCATATTATAGAGGCAGATCCTTTAAAAGAAGAACAACCGGTTAGTTGAGTTGACGAACAGTAAAGGTTTAAGAAAGTGTTCCGCTATTGGTGACGTTAGCCACTTGTTTCCGTTTGAAAACGCTGGGCTGTGATAAGCTGGGCGCACTTGGAGGGGACAGGATGTATAAAGAAGATTTACTGAACAAACGTGATCGGTTGGCGTACCGCATTATTTTGGACGTGTATCTGCAGAATGGTGAGACTACGCTAGCAGGAATCAGTCAGCGGCTCCAGACGCCATTGTCCAGTGTTAAACGTTATTTGACGGGCTTAGGGCATGATCTGGCACCGTGGACGAGTAGCCGAGAAGTTCGTTTTGAGGTCAACGGCACTAAAGTGATTTTCCAGTTATTAGGAGCGGTCACAATTGATGAATTGCTTGTCAAACAGCAACTGCAGACGGCCGATAACGTGGTATTACTTAAATTTTTATATCAACACGGACTGCGTTTCCGAGCGCCTCAATTGATGAACGTTATGCACGTGAGCGAAGCGTCACTATATCGAAAGTTAAAAGTGCTTAACGCGTTGTTAGCGCCATTTGATCTGAAGGTGACAAACGGACAGTTGGTTGGCGACTTAAGTCAGTTGCAATTCTTCTATTTTAATTTTTGGCGGACAATTGGAGAACACCTGCCAGCCAGCGATGATTTTGATTTGATGAGAAACTGGCTTACTAATGAAGGTTTTCGTTTAGATGACCATCTGGTTGACCGGCTTCAAGATTGGTTAGCCATTGTGCAACATAGCGTGAATAGTCAGTGGTCATATCGCCGTGAAGCGCCACTAAATAGTCAACGATTGATGCGGCACACATCAATTTTTGAACGTTTGCGAAAAGAGTCCGAATGGCCGGCGACAAAACGTCAGGCGATGTTGCTGTTCATCTTGTTACACAGTGAGTTTATGTTTACAGATCAGATGTGGCAGTGCCTGTTGTCGACCAAAGAAACATCGATCATCAGGTTAGTGCGCTTGGTGACGACCTGTAAACAGGCATTACGTGACGCCTGGTTGGGCGTGCCATTGCCGGGGATGCTCACAGAGCAGCGACTTGCTGGCATTTTCATTGTGCCAATGGTGACTGTCGGCGATGTACAAATCTTTGATGATGTAAGCTTCCATTATTTCACGAAAACTTTTTTCCGAAGCACTGATCGGCGAGCGTTTGACCGCGTTCAGTATCAACTGACACACACGAAAAGCGTTTGGATCAATCAATTTGTGCGCCGTCACTGGCCGTATATTGAGCGTCGTTTGTGGCCTTACTTAGTCGTTCAATCACGGCGGGTGCCACTTCATGTTGGTCTGGCGCTAGGATTTTCGAAGACGGTGACACAGTTTGCCAAACGGGCGTTGATGGATATTCTGACGCAAACATTAGCGGTGACCATCAGTGATTATCAGGTCGGGGCAGCATTTGATCTCGTTGTTGTGAATGAACGAACCGCTGCGATGGTTTCGGATAGAACGGGCACGCCAGTTGAGAAGATCACAGAGTTGGGGACAGAACGGGATTATCGGCGAATCGCACGCCGGTTAAAGGAATTATTAGAAAAACGCGATTGACCGATAGCGGCATCGTTAGCTTAAATGTTTGCTCAATTAGTGAACGACGCTATGTAGGGTAACGATCGTTTGAAATACAATTTTTCCCGATATAACAGGGTTTATTGACGTTAAATTACGGATAAAAGACAGACCTTTGTGGCCTGCTTTTTTTGATTGAAATACTGGCCGAAAGGGGCTCGATGATTGCTGGGTAAACTTGCTTTTTCACTCATTAATGGTCGTCTCAAGAACCAAAAATGAGCGCGAAAAAGAATGTCTTTCCGATAAAATAAGCAACGTGAATAGCGTTAGCCGAGGTTTCGCGTTAGGAGGAGAGGATGACATGACCAGTAACAAACAGTGGCTGGCGATAATGTTAGTGAGTTTAATGACCGGCTTAGTCTTACTGTCCAATCCAGGTCAAGCGGCACCGGTTTCAGATTCTCAAACGAGTGATCAACAGGCTAGCAGGCAGCAAACGCAAGTCTCACAATCTGCAAATGAATCACGTTTGCCTGCTGCCGTCATCAGCCAGATGCCTAGTGATGACTCAGTAGCGAGCAGTTCTGCCATTAACGGCAGCAGCATGTCGACGGTTAATCAAGATCGATCAGCTGTCATGGATAAAAATGCGGCGACAAGTCGTGCGGTAGCGAGCGCCGGTCTGCCAATTTCGTTTAACATGAAGCCGGTGTCCCGCAACCCAATCACGTTTAACGGCAATGATGTCACAGTGCCGATGCTCATGGATATTCCCAGAACCGGGACGGTTAACTTTTACGTGATGTTCTGGTGGGGAATCAATCAGTGGGTAGGTCGGCAAACGTTCACCAAGACAGGTGTGCAACAGCCAGTTAATTTTGTTATTCCCGCAAACGTCATTCCACGTGATAACTCAATCCATAATGTGTCGTTATTCGCGACGCATGAATCTGGTCATCAAACGGGATTAATTAATTTAATTCTGTTATCGAACGTTTCTGGCGAGCAGAATGGTGCGCTGAAAGTGGTGGCGCCTGGCAATATCAATTTTAATCAGGGCCAGGATAAATTGACCGTCGACGAAGCCTGGGGCCATCAATTACCAGCCACGATTGAGGGACCACAAGGAATTGGTCAAAACGGCGTTGGCGACAATCGTTTGGCGGTGCTGGATACTTATTCCAAAAAGCAGGACTGGACGCTGACCGCAATGACTACACAACCATTAACCGGACCGGATCATGAGCCACTCACCAATGCATTATTCTATGCGCGTAATGGCAAGCATCAGCCCATTGAAGGCACCTCAGCGTTGGTGGCAACGAGCAATGATTACACTAGCGAAACCGTAAATGATGCCAATAATGTGGTGCGTGGCCGGCAAACTAACATTTCGGGACACTGGAATCGTAACAACGGTCTTTTTCTAGAAGTGCCGTATGGTATTGGCGGTGGTGAGACGTACAGTACCACCATTACATGGACGCTGACAGCTGGCGTGCCAAATCAATAAGCCCCCATTTTACCAAGGCACACTCGCGTATTCGTGTGGGTGTGCCTTTTATGTTGAATGGACGGGCATTGAGCCGATGTGAGTTGATTGAGTTAAGGAAGTGAACAAGGTGGACCGAACTGAATTATTGAATCAGGGTGACCGTCAGGTTTATCGAATTCTTGAGAGTATTTATCTAGCGGATGGTCAAACGAATCGAGCCAATCTCATGCAAACGCTCGGTTTATCGCCAGCAACGTTAAGTCGGCATTTACAAAAAGTTATGGAGGATCTTAGGCCAGACATTGATGATGGTGCATTGACGCTGACGTTTGACCAAACACAAGTGACGTTTGCCATGCAGGGGAAAATGACGCTGGACGGATTAATGTTTGACCGTCAGGTGTTGCGTTCCGACACGTACCAGATTTATCTGTATCTTTATCAGCATGAATTCCATTTTCAAGCGTGGCAGTTGGCCAATAAACTGCACCTGAGTGAGAAAACGGCGGCGCGCAAGGTAATCAAGGCGAACGCGCTTCTCAAGGAATTCAGTTTGACGATTTATCGTGGCGAATTGAAGGGGACCCTATTTCAGGTGACGTGGTTTTACTACAAACTGTTTCGTGAGTTGCATGTCACTCCAACGCCAGTGGCTAAACACGATGAGTTGATCAAACGACTAACAGAAAGTGGTCTCAGAATTGACGAGTCAATGACAGACCGGTTAACTCAGTGGTTATCGGTAATGGATCACATTCAGGTCAACTATGCTCAGTTTAGTGATCAGGTCTCTGCGTTAGATGAACAGCTGACTAATGGCACCAAACTAAGGGCGGTTGTTGATCGAACGGCGTTGCAATTGACGGAAAGTGAACGCGAGAATTTAACGTTGTTTCTGCTTCTCCATTGTGGGGAAGTCATTGCGGATACACAGTTAGATGACTGGATCGGCATTACCCGACCTCAAAACCGCGATTTATATGACAATCTGCGTCGGATTCTGTTGCATTTTGCTCATGTTCAGGATATTCAACAGATTGTGCACATTAGCGTGGCACAATTGTTTAGTTTGCTGGTGGTCCCCATGATCGGGATCGGCAGTATTGACCACTTTGATGATCTGAGTTTTGACCATGCATTAGCTGTGAACATGCCATACGATGGGGTGGTCGCAATGGCGCACTTGAAGGCCACGTTACTGGAAACGACAACTGGGACGATTCACCGCATTATTGATGACCACTGGCGTTATTTATCGCAATATCTATTGCCCTTTTACGCGTTATTGACGTCGACCACGCGGCCAACACGCCATATTGGTTTGGCGCTGGGCACTAGTCGGGAATTGACTGCATTGTTTGCCAAACGACTAATTAATGTGCTGGAACCAGCTGTTCAAGTGTCTTGGGAACTTTACGATGAACGTCATCATTACGATTTAATTGTCGTTAACGAACAAAATCGTCAAACAATTAAAAAGAATCAAAGTTGTTACGAAATTTCAGCGTTGGGCAACGAGAAAGATTTAAAGGCAATTCTGCAACAAATGGTCGCGGTATGAAGACTAAACGATGAAAGGTGTGGCAAACAAAAAGGTTTAATTCCCGCATATGGGAATTAAACCTTTTTACGTCGGGTATGAATTCGAGACAAATATGGTTCGTAATTGCATGGATCTGACTGTCAGTTAGTAATTTTGCTGGTCGTCAGTAAGTTTGTTAGCTGACTAAAGTCAAATTACCCATTTATGAAATCATGTTAGTCAAAATTGACCGTTTGTTAACGCCATTAACCAGTACAATTTAATCATTCAATAAAGCGAAAGGAGTAATGCAGAGATGATACGTTGGCGTCGACTAAGTGTCGTTAGTATGTTGTTGATCATTACGATGCTGCTTGTTACACCCAGTCACCGGATAAATGCGGCCAGTGGGCCCGTTGTGACCTTTACAACAGGCACACAGGTTAATCCGCAAAAAGTTCAGTTTGTTACGGAAAATGACACGGAGCAAAACGCCACAATAACGTTGAGATTGCCATCATCAGTTATTGCTGATACCGGCGATAAAAACACTGTGGCGTTGGACTGGAATGAGCAGTTAACGCAAACCACGCTGTCACTTTCTGCGCATCAAACGCGACATTGGACGATTGCTGTTAAAACGTTAACGCCGGGTACCGGCACGATCCAGGTGCTTGATAGTCAGCGACATCAATTAGCTACACAGGAGATATCAGTCACGTCAACTCAAAGTAGCGATGTGGCCGCGTCGAACTTGAATGGCAGTGATAAGACCAGCGCGACGGTAAGCGGCAATTCACAAACTGATGTAAGCGACAGTGAAGGTAGCAGTAACAAAGACCAATCACATGTCCAGCTTCCGACGACTGGGTCAGTCAGCGCCATGAGGTCATCAACTAGTATGTCGACGAGTAGTTCAAGCAGTTCAAGTTTGAAAACCGATCACGATAATGATTCGAATTCTGATAAGAGCAGTGTTCAAAAGTCAGCTGATCAGACCACCACAGCAACGTCCTCGTCGGCTAATCAAGTTCAAGCGCTACAACAATCGAACAATCAACACACTAAGAATATGCCGCAAACTCGGGCAGCTGATGATACTCGTAATCCGGTGATTGATTATGGTGATCCGCTTGCTGGCAACCGTGTTCATTACACAGGCGGTTCGTTGTCATTACCAGTGTTCCTGACGGCGCCAAAGGCCGGGCGTTACTTGGTTTATCTGGAGCTATGGTCCGATAGGTATCAAGGCGTAGATGAAATTGTGATACCGGCAGCAACTAACCGTCAGAAATTTACGGTAACAATTCCGGCCGAGTATATGCCGCAATATAGTGATCAGCTTTCAGGATTCAATTTATATGTTGGCGATGAAAATAATGATTTTAGTGATCCTCTTCATTATGTATTGTCAGTTGATGTGCCAAATCAGCCGTCTAACGGTCTTGGTCTGGTGGCGCCGAATGGGATTACATTCAATCCGACCGACGACCCCATTGACGCGTCAACTGCATGGCATCAAAAACTTCCGGCACGCATTGTCCCAGTCGATAGCGATGCTGTCGGTGCCAACACACTGAGTGTTGTGGATGGACGTGAAGCGATGACTACATGGACATTAACGGTTTCGGCCAGCCAGTCAGATCAGTTAACCGGTGCTGATCATGACGTACTGTTTGATGCGATGCACTATCTGCATAATGGCAGTGATTTACCGATTAACAACAACCAGGTTTTAGTTGCGACGCAGGGCGAGTACCCGAGCGAGACCATTCATGACGTTGATTATCACTTGTATTCAACGGTGACAAATGTTTCTCAAAACTGGAATACCAACACTGGTTTGTTTTTAGAAATGCCGACTGGCACCGGAGGAGGTGAGGCTTATTCAGGAAGTGTGACATGGCACGTAACAGATGGTGTCGCAAATAATTAAATTGCTTGAACCAAATAAAAATAACCTGAAAAAGGAGCATTAATATGTCATTATCAACAAAAATTAAACTCTTTTGATAGATTGTAAAATTAATCCGAACGCTGTTCGGACAAAAAAGATCAGCTTCCTTTAAAATGGTGTTTACCACAAACCCATCTTTTAGGAGCTAGAACAAATGAATAATCGTCCCCGTAAATGTCTCGGATGGAAAACGCCTTATGAAATATTCTTTAATGTAGTGTTGCACTTAATTTGACAATTCAAGAGGAAAAAGTAGTGATGTAGTGGTAAGATGCTAAGTGCGGTTTTAAGCTATCTAGTTTTTCAACAGGCTCAAATCACAGGCGATTCTGTGGTATATCTGTCTGAAGCAAACGGTGTATTCGAATGCTTTTATGATTTTAAATGAGAAAAAAATGATAATTGATATTTGTGCTTGACGATAAAAGCTGAAACTGATAATCTAGATAACGTTGTCAAAAGAGATCACTTAAATGTGAGTCACAAATGGCAGCTATACCAATTTAAAAAACGTCAATAATTAATTCAAATTAATCGTTGACAACAAAGACTTAAATTGATATGATTACTAAGTCGTCTGATATGTACCAATCGCATGAGATGATGTAGATCTTTGAAAACTGAACAACGTTTCGACGAATCAAATGTGTAGGGTCTTTGAACGAAAGTTCGAAGCAATTACAATTGTGAAGTCAATTCACTCGGACGACAGCGACTGTTAATGAAGCACTAACTAAGTTCCTAACCACTTTTAATGGTCCGGTGCACAGCTTTACTGTGGACCGTGGCACTGAGTTTAGCGGTCTAGTATCATTTGAAGCACAATACGGTATTAAGACCTATTACTGCCATGCTTATACGCCAGCTGAGCGCGGCAGTAATGAACGATTTAATCGGAACTTACGCTATTTTTATCCTAAGTGGACTTATTTTGAGCACATTAGTGCTCAAGGCTTGAAAACCACCTTACTCGAAATTAATCAGAGACCACTTAAAATACTTGACTGGCAAACATCTTATCAGATCATGCTGACAAATTTGTCCAAAAATTCGGATTAAATTTGCAATCTACCTTTTCCGCACTTGGCCTTGCTGTAGCAGGTCTTGGCATGTCAGTACCGACAGTTGCGAAGGCCGCACAAACATCAACAGCAACTACTCGAGCAACCGTTGCATTTACACAGGATGATCAGACTCCTGAAAACCCGGTTGATCCAGAACATCCGGACCAACCTGGGGACGGGAGTAATCCTGGTACTGGTAACACAGGTGCCCTAACGCTTGATTATGTTTCAAACTTCAATTTTGGGGTTCACAAGATTTCTCCTTCGCAGCAAACGTACACCGCAACCATGGACAATGCGAATAAGTCAGCTAATTTTGCTCAAGTAACCGATAAGCGGGCTGGCGATCCAAAGGGCTGGACTCTTAAAGTGACTGAAAAAGGTCAATTGCAGAGTGTCCGATCTCAAAAAACTTTGAAAGGCGCTGAAATAAGCTTGACTGACTCACGAGCAGGCAGTGGTCTAGGGCTGTCACCCGACCAAGTGAACGTGACGGATCAAAAGCTCATGCCAGATAATCAGGCTGTTGTAATGAATGCTTTAGCTGGCAATGGCTATGGTTTATGGACGGACGCTTGGGGGACGAAAGATAACCCTGGCGCTAAGTTAACGGTACCAACTGGCGCATATCCTGAAGAAGACGTTTATACAACCAGTTTGAACTGGTCACTGGAAGATATTCCAACTAATGGTGGTAACCCAAATTCCCCAACCCCGACGACGGTTCCGGGTGGGGCTCAGGGGGCAGTTAATGCCGACCAAGGTGACTAGCAGAGAATTAATATTTGGGAGTGAATGAAATGACGCAAAAGAGAATCGGCAAACGTTGGCGGTGGCTACTCGGTCTATTCGTTGCGTTGGCGACCCTGTTGTTTGGCATTCACGTCTCAGCGGACGGGCTGGCCTTTTCGGTGCAGCCCGTTTTGCCGACTCAACAGGTGAATCAAAAAGTAACGTACTTTGACCTTAAAATGAATCCCCGTGAGGAGACAACGTTGGTCGTCAATGTTCACAATAATAAGAAAACACCACTCCATTTGAAAACAGATTTAGCGCAAGCAACGACAAACCTGAATGGGGTGGTGGAGTACGGAAAAAATAAGGAACGATTGGACGATAGCGTTCCGGCTGATTTTGCTAAAGTGGTGAAACTGCCTGCCAAACCAATTACGATTGCTCCAAATGGAGATGGTCAAGTGCGGATGCAGGTAACCATGCCCAAACACCATTTTGATGGACAATTAGCAGGTGGTCTGACGCTGAGCGATGCAGACGCCGATAATGCAGTGTCATCATCGAAAAAGCAACAGGCAGTGGCCATTCAAAATCGATATCAATTTGTGGTTGCAATTGTTTTGTGCAACAGCGTGAACAAGGTATCGTCCAAACTGTCATTAGGAACGGTTAAACCTAAGCAGGTAAATGCTCGTAATGTTGTTAGTGGTGCCATTCACAACGAAACCGCTACTTTTGTTAATCAGTTGAAAGTAACGGGTGAAGTCAAAAAGGCGGGTAGTCAGACGGCATTGTATACCACCAAGCAAGTTGGTTATCAGTTGGCACCCAACGCGGTGATGCAGTTTCCGGTATGGTTAAAGAATCGGCCATTAAACGCTGGTCGTTATACGCTAACGATAACTGCAGTCGCGCAAAAGAAACGGTGGCAATTTAGCAAGAATTTCAAGGTTACAGCACAGAAAGCACATCATTTAAACCGGTCATCCGTTGAGGTAAAACCAGATAATACGTGGCGTAATGTTGCTATCGGGGCCGGCAGCGGGGCTACTGTGTTAGCTGGTATGTTGGCGTGGGCACTCATTCGGCGGCGCCATTAATTGGTTGGCGTCAATAACTTTACGAATTAACGTACTGATGAATTAACGTACTGATAATGAAGAATTAATGATTTTATTTTAGTGAAAGCGTTCACACACTCGCCTTTATTTGTTACACTATTGATACAGTAAGGAATGAGGAAGTGACCCGTCATGATAACTAATGTAGAAGATTTTTTACCAGTATTAAAAGGGGTGCTCAGAGGATCATTTAGTGATGACCGTGAGCTAGTTGGTGGCGTTGTTTCCCGTTTGCAAGATTCTGATACCATTCATTATGGCGTCACCCGTTGGCGAGCAAAAGATACTCAGGATCACGAATTTACATTTAAGAAAAATGAAGATGGTACATTTACGTATTTGGTAGATTGTAAAATTAATCCGAACAGCGTTCGGATTAATTTTACAATCTACCATAATCGTTTAATAGATATAACTAGATTACAATTTTGAATTTTAAATATTCTGTTACAGCGTTGTTAATTTAGTTAAAAGAGAGTAGAAGGTTATTGCTGAAAATGACTGAAAATCGCCTAGGTCGTATTCCCGACACACAGAAGCAACATTATAAAATGTATAAGGCTGTAAGCAGTGGCTTTTTGCGGGCTTAACTTTGCTGACCTTTGGGCTAGTCGAGGCAATGACTCAGGATGACGTGCATGCCGATCAGACACCGACGACGGTTCAAACACAAACCGGTTCTGCGTCAGCCACTAACACAGCATCTGCTGGTTCCGCGGTTCTTTCGACTGCAACCAGTCAGACGCAAACAACTAGTCAAGCAAGCGCCCAAAGTGAACAGAGCGGTAGTCAAACATCGGCTGCTACCTCTGCTTCTTCTGAGACTGCTAAGAGTGACACAACGGCTAGTCAATCGAGTAAAACGACCGACTCAGAGTTGACTTCCCGTGCAACACTCAGCAACGCAACCAGTGAGACTGTGCCGGCTTCTGCACCAGCGCAAACACCCGGTTCAGTAACGAACACATTGATTAATCCGGCTACGCTAGGTTCCCGTGCTACATTAAGTGACGCTACGAGTACAGCAACTTCCGCTAGTTCAACGGTTAGTGCTAAGCCAGCCAGTTCAGCTAGCCAAACGGAGACAACTTCCGTTAAGACCAACGCGGTAGCCCCAACGACTACTGCCACCACGACTGACAAAACTGTTGCTGCCTCAACAGAAACAAAACAGACAACGGTGGCTGACGCAACCAGTGATCAGACTAGTACGGCTTCGCAAAGTTTGACGGTGGTCAGCGTTGCTGCTGCAATCACTAATGATGAATTGAATACAATCAAGTCTTCCTTGGCTGCCACTAGCCAACCTGCTGAAATCGTTCGT
Source organism: Furfurilactobacillus milii (assembly GCF_009863985.1). Classification (GTDB taxonomy): domain Bacteria; phylum Bacillota; class Bacilli; order Lactobacillales; family Lactobacillaceae; genus Furfurilactobacillus; species Furfurilactobacillus milii_A. The sequence goes on from NZ_WEZT01000021.1 coordinate 53,159, forward strand.
ATGGACGAGACAACGGGTACTACGGGCGCGACTGGAAGTACTACCGATACTGCAGACACTACAAGTACAGGCACCGTAAGTGCGACACCGTCTAGCGAATACACAGCGGCGGCTAATGCGGCCGTTACTGCGGCTAATACAGCAGCGACTACTGCCGACAACAATCTGACGACTGTAGACCAAACACTAGCAACCATTAAGGCTACTGCTGCGTCTGATCCAACGCAGGCCAATGTCACCAACCTGTTGGCTTCGGCAACCGCAGCACAATCTAACGCTAGCGCAGCTGTTACTGCTGCAGAAAATGCACTTAAATCTGCTCAAGATTTAGCTGCTTCGGCAGCTTCTGCTGAAACTGCGGGTGATACTACTGCGGCTAGTAACTTTGCTGATGATGTTAAGACACAACAAACCGCTGCTGAAGCTGCACAAACCACAACGACTGACCAGGTTTCCTCGATAAATGATTTGAATACACAGGTAAATACTCAGGTTGCTAACGACAAAAAGGTCGCTAGTATCGGACAGTATGTACAAGAAACATCGACGGCTGCAGCTAATCAAAATACATCTAAGGGTGCGTTAAGTGATACAGCTGGTCAAGCGGCAACAGCTGCGGGTAAGGATTCACAAAATGGTTCGGTACAATCGGCCAATAATTCTATTCAGGCTGATTTAAATGAAGCAGCCACTGATTCAACTGCTGCGGCGAATGCACTGGCTGCAGCAAAGATTGCGTCAACTGCGGCAGCGGTATTGGGTTTGAGTTCTGATGCAGCGTTAACGTTTGCAGAAACTGCTTCTAATGAGGCATCGACGGCTACGTCATTAGCTGATAAGACAGCTCAGGCGCTTGCCAATGCAAAAACCGGCCTCAATAAAATTCAAGGCTGGGTGACAGCAGATAGTATTGCGGCCCAGAGTGCGGCTCAGAGCGCCGTTGGTGCGGCTCAGAGTACTGCTGCCGAATTACCAAAAGTCACAAACGCAAATACACAAACCCAAAGTAATGTTGCAATTGCCGGATCAATTGCCGGAACCGATTTAAAGAATAAGGATCTTCAGGCTGAAAACACTTCAACTCAGGCTAATGGCACTGATGCTGATGATTTGGTTACTAAAGCTCGGGCTGCAAGTACGGCCGCAGAAAGCTATGCCAATCAGGCTGCTAGTGCTGCGGATTTGTATGATCAGGTTGCTGCTAAAAGTTATGCAAATTTGGCGGCCGCAGAAAATACGCTTGCTTCTGGCTACACTACCAGTGCTAATTCCCTAGCTAGTGCAACGACTTCGGCTTATGCAAACATCAAGAGTGTTGTGACTTCTGATAGCACTGCGGCCAGCCAAGCTGCTGATTCGGTTGTTAATACGCACAACTATGCTTCTGGTGTAATGAAAACCGTTAGTGACCAGATTAAAGCGATAGAAGATTATGCTTCACAAGTTAATTCTGCGGAAGTTGCAGATCCAGCGCTTGCTTCTAATAGTGCTTTTACTTCAGCACAAGCGGCATTAAAGTCGGCACAAGATAGTGCACTGGCACAACAAAATGCTGCTAACAATCAGTATGATGTTACGTATCCGTATATGATTAATAACGCGCTTTCAGCAGCGGCAGAGAATGATGCTGCTTCAGCTAGTTATTTTGGTTATAACGGTGGTAAGCTCCTTAATTCTATGTTTGCTGGTTTCCTCACGAAGACAAACACAGCTGAATCGGTTGCTAACTCTGCTGCTGAACTCGCCCAAAGTATCTTAATTGTTGATAGTACAATGGCATCGCAACAAGTTACATCCACTCAAATTGCTGCTGATGATATTAGTAAACGGGTTAGTTCCGCGACATCTGATGTGAATAGTGTAAATAAATATGATAGTCAAGGAATGTCATTAGCCGCTACTGATACTAACAACAGTGCCGTTCAGAATTACAGTAAAATATTGTCAGCCAATTCGTTAGCAACGTCGGATATGCAGAGTGGTTTGACTAGTGGTCAATCTACGGCAAATTCTCTGCTATCTGCAGCATCCAGCGCAGCCCTTATTAATGATGTTGCCTCGGCGGAACATTATGCTAGTCAGGCTTTACTACTTGCTAGCAATATGGCTGAACTGCAAAATAAAATAGATAATAATCGTGACCAGGCGGCTAATACGTACACCCTTCTGTCAAACGCTGTTCACACGGATTCTATTGCTTCTTCTAACTTCGCCCTATCAGCGGACAGTTCGTCAAAGGTTGTGAGTGGAGTCGCAAATAATGTCGACCCCACAGCCAGCACGAATGCTAATTCTGCTGCACAGTCAAGTTTAGCTAGTTTAGGTGCGTCAGATACCGAAAATGACAGCGTGCAAAAAGCAATGAAGAGTTTGCAGTCTCTCCAGGGCTCTTTGATTAGTGCAAATTCCACAATGCAGAGCTTGAAGACTGCGGCTTCCGTCTATGCCTCAACTGCGGCCAGTGCGGCGGGTTCTAATAATGATGTCAGTTTGGCAAGCCAGAATGCCTCGGATGCCGCAAAAATGGAAGCTTCGGCAGCGGCTGCTGGAACCAGCGTGACCAATTTAGCCTCGAGTATTGCCGACGGGCTCAAGAAGCTTACGGCTTCGGTTCAAGCGGATAGTGAGGCAGCAGCAAAATCCTCGAAAGAAGCAGCAAGTCAAGCGACTAGTGCCGGCACAGCAAATACTTCGGCCACAAACGACAACACATCTGCACAAGGACAAAATACGTCGGCACAGAATGCGGCTGATAGTGACAAATCGGATGCAGCGGTTCAAAATTGGGCGAAGTCAGCCTCAACACAAGCTTCAACTGCTGCAAAAGCCGCTTCGGATGCGTCAAGTGCGTTAAACGCTGCCAACAGTTACGCAAGTGCAGCCTCCGATGCAGCCAAGTTGAACGACGCTAAGGGTGCAAGCACTGCTGCGAGTCAAGCTACTTCGGCTAATAAGTTAGCAAGTGAAGCAGCGACATCGGCTCAAAATGCACTGAGTTCATTAACGGATCTGAACACTTCGATTACTAACAAGGTTGAAGCTAACTCAAAGGCCGCTGCGAATGCCGCAAAGAGTGCCAACGACGCCGCTACAAGTGCAGCAACTGCCGCAAGTAGTGCTACGACGGCTACTAGCACATCTCCAACGAGTTCTGCAAAGAGCGATTCAAGTAATGCGGCAGTACAGTCAATGGCTTCGCAGAATAGTGATTGGGCAAAAAGCTTGAGTGCTGCTAATTCAACAGCACAGAAAGAAAGTTCCATTGCTCAAAGTTACGCTAGTGCAGCAGATAAAGCGGCAACTACAAACGATAGTGCAACTGCAATTTCTGATCGGGACTCTGCAATATCGGCACAAAAAGCGGCTTCGAATGCTGCTACATCGGCTACAGACTTTGCCAAGAGCATTACCAATCAGAATACCGCAATTGACAAGCAAGTGAAGGCTGACTCATTAGCCGCTTCTCAGGCTGCCGCTAGTGCCAGTGCTGCAGCTTCCACTGCCAACTCCAACGCGAGTGCCACGAATTCATCAACGACGAGTGCAAGTAACGCTGCTACTAGTGCAACAAGCGCTGCTAAAACAGATTTGACGAACAGTGCAGTTCAGTCAATGGACAAGCAGAATCAGGATTCATTGGCAGCATTAAGCGCTCAGGATTCCGCTGCATTATCCGCCGCTTCAGTTGCTAAGAGCTATGCAGATGCTGCTTCCACAGCGGCGACTACAAACGACAGCGTTACTGCAGCATCTGACAAGGCTTCGGCCGAAAGTGCTGAGAAAGTGGCTGCCAATGCTACAGCTTCTGCAAACACCTTGTTGGGACAGGTTAACCAAACGAACTCTGCCATCAACAAAGCAGTCAGCATCGATTCCACAGCTGCTAGTTCATACGGTAGCACTGCTACCAGTGCTGCTACGTCTGCTGATCAGGCTAAGAGCGCGGTTACCAGTGCAACGCAGTCGACACAGCAAAGTGCGACGGTGGCTGCTAGTCAGGCTGCAACGGATCAGCAAAATAGCACCGTTCAATCACTTGCTAGTGAAGCTAATTCACTGATGAGTCAGTTGAACAGTACTGAGTCCGCCGCTACTTCTGAAAATCTACTCGCCAGTGCCGCTGAGTCGAGTGCACTGAGTGCTGCCAAACTGAATGATCCGAAGACGGCCAGTCAGTTTGCTTCAGAAGCTCAGAGTGCCCAATCAGTTATCGCTGGCTTGAGTGCCGCAGCTGCTAAGTTTAGAAGTCGGATTGACGCAACGTTTGAGAACATCAACAGTGCGGTTAGCCAGGATCATCACGATGCAAGTGTTGCGGCCAGCGAGGCTGCTTCCGCCGCATCGAAAGCTGCTAGTGAAGCGTCTGCCGCTCAAAGCGATGCTGAACGGTTAGCAAGTTTGGCTAACCAGGCACACAGCCAAGGTCAGTCATCACTTGAAAACAAGGCGCAGTCCTTAGTTAACCAGGCTAATAGCGCTGCCAGTGCGGCCGACTCATTAGCCAAACAAGCTGCTGAGGATGAAGAGCTAGCCAAGCAAGCGTTGGCAGCAAATGATCCAGCACTTGCTAAGAAGTATTCGGACGCCGCTAGCCAGGCGTTAGAACAGGCAAACAAGTTACGCGAGTTCGCGGACAGTTTGGCTGCGCAAGCTGCTGATATTGAAGCTCAGTTAAAGGTATTGCTACCACCGAAGACGACTGGTGATTCAACAGGGAATGGTAATAGTTCAGACCCATCCACAACGGGTAGCTCTTCATCCGTAAATGATGAAATGAGTAACGTTGAAATGAGCAATGACCAGTCATCAACAACTAGTACTGGTGTGGCTACAACCGGAGTCAACGGCGCACGTGGTTATAACGGTCAGTTGACTAACGGCAAACAGGCATCATCGCCTGTTAGTCCGCAGTATGTTGGCCGGCACTTACCAGATACTAACGAAGCGAGTGAACTTGAAGCATTGTTAGGCATTCTTGGTTTAACGACGCTGATTGGTTGGTTTGGTCTTCGCCGTAAGCATGATTCACTAAAGCATTAAAATAGGAATATTGAGCATCAAAAGACCCATCATCGTTGAATTGTAACAGGTTGTTACAATTACGGTGATGGGTCTTTTATGTGATGACATCTTAATCGTTACGAATTTCCCACTGACTGGTTTTAAACGTACACGGTTCCTGCCGGGTGCGGGTGAGGACAAACGCCACGGCGCCAAGCTGCTGACGTGCGTTTGGCACATAGTATTGTGGCAGGTGCGTTTCCTGATCGGCATCGATCAGAGCAATCGATTCACAATCATTAATAACCTTCCGGGCTTTCGTTTCACGGTTTACAAGTACAAGTTGCATGTGGAATCACCTCGCGTTCATCATAAGCATAGAACGATGGATCAAAACGTTGCATCAAATCATGTCTTCAACATCTTTATTCACGCGTGTTTTGAAATTTGGTTGGTAAGCCTGTTGAACCAGCTCGATTATCGTCAGTGTAGCATGGTTGCAAACGAAGATAAAATTGTGTGCCTATTACCAGTCGTCAATTAGTGTGTCAGGATACTCAATTGAGGCCATTTTTGTTGCCACTGTTTGGCGGCCATTCGTTGGTCAAAAATAGCCATGTGGGCGGCATCCTGTTGGTACATCGGAACAGGACGGCTAATGAAGTTGAGCAGATCGGCCACACCGTGTGGTGCAATCAAACGTAGCTGACCGGATTCGTCCAGATAGGCGCCGACACAAGTAGGTGTTTCAACAAAATGACCGATCGCATCGGCAACCGAAGTAAACGGCGGCACATCATTAAAATTGTGTGTATTCATGTACGCTTCGTTTTTAACCTGCCACTTATATTGTGGCAAACGGTCCTTTAGCTTAGCTTGAATCGGGAGGTTATCTTCATATGGCCGTTTGGGATCGAAGAACACGACATCAATGTCGGAAGATAGCCGAACCGGTTGATGGCTCAGCACTTGCCACACCGTGTTACGGATACTTCCGGCGGCCAGCGCACCTTGTATTAGATGCTGATCGGCAATGGCGTGAAGAATGGTCATTAGGGCTGGAATGTCTTGGATAATATCTAAAATTTGTTGTGATTGTTCATTTTCGTTTTTCATCATCTCAGTGTAGCACGTTTAAATAATTGCACCAGAATGGCGCAATTATTAGACAGATCAATCCGCATCAATGCTGAATATAATGAAATCGCGGTATAATAATCGAATAATTTACTCTGGCGAGTTGATGTGGAGGAAACACATGACACAAGAACAACTTTCATTTATTACACATGTTGCGCAAGGAAAACCAGAAAACATCGTCCATCAGAATGCGGCGTGTCCATTTTGTGATGTAGCGCACCTGACGAACATCTTAGCGCGAGAGGACGACCGAATTTGGCTCGTGAATAAATTTCGGGTACTGGCCGACACATTGCAAACGATTATCATTGAATCCAGTAACCATACCGGAGACTGGTCGAACTTCGATCAACAGACAGCCGCCGTAATTATGGATTTCTCGTTGCGCAAATGGGCAGAGATGCAACGGAATCCTCAATACAAATCTGTGATTATGTATAAAAATTATGGACCACGCTCCGGCGGGTCATTGGCTCATCCGCACATGCAGATAATTGGGCTCAATAAAGTGGATGGTTATGCGCACGTGACGGCGGCCAACCTATCCGGCGAAACGTTTTTACAACTAGGTGACGCCGCGTTGGCCGTGGCAAATGAACCGTTACTAGGTTTTCTTGAATTCAACGTGCGAATTCCCGGGATAAAGGCCGCTGCGGATTTGGCTCAAGCGGTACGTGTACTGACGCACTATATTCTGACGGATTACTTTCATGGTCGTTGTGATAGTTATAACTTATTCTTTTACAATGCGCACGATGGTGCAATTGTCTGCAAGGTTGTGCCGCGTTTTAATGCTTCACCACTAAGCGTGGGCTATCTAGTGCCACAAGTTTTTCAGGCGGATCGAATTAATGAAATTGGCCAGGAGGTAACAGCGCATGCGCACACCTATCTTGAATGAGCACGCTGTGACAATGTTGCAGCGGGATTATCAGGCAAATCTGCCGGACACATTCATGGGTGATTTCGATTTATCACCGGAAGACAGCGACTGGCTACTAACAGATAAATTCGCCTTGATGTGTGGGGTGATTGTTGATCAATCCGTTCCCGCAAACAGAGCCTGGCAATTACCTAAACGTCTGCGTGATCGGATCGGTGAGCAAAACTGGTCGGCCGCGTGGTTTGCCACACATCAAGCCGATTTATTAACGGCGATTCAGACCAAACCCGCATTACACCGTTTCCCCAAAACGATGGCGCAGAATTTAGCTAGCTTGGGTCAAACATTGGTAACGGAAGCGAACGGCGACGCTGAACAATTTATTTCAACCACTAGTTTCGAAGAGCTGGAGGCCCGTTTGTCACCCATTCATGGCATGGGGCCTAAAAAGGTGAATGCATTAGCACTGATTATCGTGCTAGACTTAAAGCAGTCACTAACGGGGATGGATAAAAGCAAGTCACTTTTTGACGTCCATTTAGCGCGTATTTTGAGCGATTATTTGCACCGGCCAGCGACGGCAGCGATTGCCAATGTCGTTTGCCAACAAATCGATCCGACTATGCCGGCTCGTGCGGCTACTTATCTGTGGCGATTGGATCGTCAACACAGAACGTTAACATCAATCATTACGCAGCCCGCTAGTTAAAAAGAACGATAAACGAAATTTATTACTGGAGGCACTAAAATGAAAGTTACACATCGTAGTTTAGTTACGGAACCAGCTCGCCAATTATTTGGACTCCCATACAAGAAGCAGGAACATGGTTCATACAACTATGCCTGGTTAGACTGGGAAACAACAGATAAGTTTAAGCAATTGGAAACCATCAACAAGCCCTTAGACCCTGCCAAAATTGGCCTATTAGTCATTGATGGTGACGAAACAACTTACTGGATTGGCAAATGGTTCCGTAAGGGTCAGAAGGTGCCAGAAGGCTTCCAAGCGATTACAGTGCCAGAAAGTTCTGCTGCCGTTGCGTGGGTTAACGGCAATCCAGATACTGGCGACTTGTTTGGTCAACGGGCCATGGAAACAGCCCATCAGGAACTCGTGACTCGTCACATGATGACGGAGGACGACTGGACTAACTTGAAGTATGTCTACGAACGCTACGATCCACAACGCTTCCAACCGGAAGAGAATCCGACGACGCTGGACTATATTTTCTATGTGAAATAGTGCTAACTGCCGCTTGCGGTTGTCAGCATTGGAACGCCGCCATGGGACCGGTTCAAGCCTCCGTAAACCGGAGTCTTTCACCTCGCCACAAAGCCTCGTGAGGACCGCGAGTCTTTGCGCCTGTCCGTGGTGTAAATTCGAGAAAACCATTCGAATTAACACCACATTCATGGCCTGGTTCCAATGCTGACGCCCTGCAGCTCTGTTTAGTTCATTGCTAAAGTGAATCGAATGTGGGCGGTAGTCTCCATTTAAATTTCACGTTATCTGCGGCGATGACTGTGGATCGAGTGATGTGGAATGGTACTGATTTGTCAGATTATGTTAGTCTTCGGAGAGATGTAGCTGGCGGGCGCTGATATTGAAACGGAGTTGTGAAAGTGGCGTTAACCCAGTGGGTTTGCTGGGTTTAGGCCACGGACGAGCTTGAAGACTCGGGTTTGGAGGCTTCAAGTCGAGGTCGAAGACCGCAACGCGGGCTAAGACCGGTCCCCACAACGGAGTTTCAATATCAGCAACCAGAAGCGGAAACATCAGCAATCCAGGTCAAACTTTTGAAATCCATGGTTGACATCAACATCAATCAGTCAGTACAATGACAACAATATTTGATAACGAAAACGTGATCGTTGGTTTCAAAACTGATAATCAAGTAGTGCCTTCAATCCCTCTCCAGAGAGCCGGTGGTCGTGTGAACCGGTGACATTGAATACGCGAAGTACAGCGTTTGTGATCGTTATCTCGGCGCACCCCGATACCGGTGAAGAGTGGTTGCAGTGATGCAATAACTTGGGTGGTACCGCGGAATAAATTCGTCCCTTGTCAACTTGGCTAATGTTAGCCAGTGACGGGGACTTTTTTTGTGCCTTAATAAACTGAAAAATGAGAAGGAGAATGCAAAATGAATATTATTGATGAGTTAAAGTGGCGTGGTGCAATCAACCAAACCAGTGATGAAGAGGGCTTACGTGAATTAACAGACAAGAAGTCAATTGGCTTGTACTGTGGGATTGATCCAACTGGTGATTCAATGCACATTGGTCATTTAATTCCGTTTATGATTCTGAAACGGTTCCAGTTGGCTGGGCATAAACCGGTGATCGTTATCGGTGGGGCAACGGGTTCTATCGGTGACCCATCTGGGAAGAAGTCCGAACGGGTTCTACAAACGATGGACCAAGTGCACCACAACCAAGAAGCCCTGCGTGGTCAAATGGTCAAATTGTTTGGGGAAGACCAATTCCGGTTGGTGAATAACTACGATTGGTTGTCCAAACTGTCATTGCTGGATTTCCTGCGTGATTACGGTAAGTTGTTCAACGTCAAGACGATGCTGAATAAGGAAGTCGTTGCTTCACGTTTGGAAGTGGGGATTTCATTTACCGAATTCACTTACCAAATCCTGCAATCCATCGATTACTTAACTTTATACCGTGAACAAGATGTGCAATTGCAAATTGGTGGTGGTGACCAATGGGGCAACATCACGGCTGGCTTGGACTTGATTCGTCGTGTGGAAGGACCAGAAACACCAGTCTTTGCATTAACAATTCCACTGTTGCTGAAGTCTGACGGGACCAAGTTTGGTAAGTCCGAAGGTGGCAACGTTTGGCTTGATCCTGAAAAAACAACGCCTTACGAATTTTACCAATTCTGGTTAAACCAAGACGACAATGATGTTGTGAAATTTCTGAAGTACTTCACGTTCTTGGATGAAGACGAAATTAATGATCTGGCTGAACAAGTGAAGAAGGAACCTTGGAAGCGGGCGGCACAACGTCGTTTGGCTGAAGAAGTGACCAAGTTTGTTCACGGTGATGCGGCTTTGAAGCAAGCTGAAAAGATCACGCAAGCACTGTTCTCCGGTGATGTGAAGGAATTAAGCGCTGACGAAATCGAACAGGGCTTCAAGGCTTTCCCAAGCGTTGAAACGACCGGCGCAATTCAAAATATTGTCGACTTTTTAGCAGATAGTGGCATCGAAAAATCGCGGCGGCAAGCTCGTGAAGACGTGACAAATGGCGCCATCACTATTAACGGTGACAAACAATCTTCTGTTGATGCAGACGTTGATCCAAAGTCAATGTTTGATGGTAAATTTGTTATTGTACGTCGTGGTAAGAAGCGCTATTTCCTTGCTCGCGTAAGTGATTAAAAAGAAATAATCATTCTCACAAGCCTTTTGTTTGGGTCTTGAAAATAAGTAAGTTTATAATTAAGCACGCTATAAATAGTGTGCTTTTTTCTTATTGTTTGACAAACGTATGTTCGACTTGTAAAGTAAATGTTGCGTTTATCAGAACGAGCTGTGAAGTTTGAAAGCACAGAATTTCACATCGGAAAACGAGGACTTATACTTATGGATGCTTTTTTTCAAACGCTGGTTGAACGGCGTTCGGCACTGTTAACTGCATTGTGGCAACACATTGAGATTTCACTGGTGTCACTACTGATTGCGATGGCCATTGCCATTCCATTGGCCATCTGGGCAACGCATCACAAACGCTTTGCAGCGTTTATGTTGCAAATCGCCGGCGTGTTGCAAACCATCCCATCACTAGCATTATTGGGATTACTGATTCCCATTGTTGGTATCGGAACTGTCCCAGCAGTCATTGCGTTGGTCATCTATGCGTTGCTCCCGATCTTTCAGAATACATATATCGGGATCGATGACATTGATCCGTCTATTGAAGAGGCTGCTGATGCATTTGGCATGGGGCAAACGCGCAAACTATTTAAGGTTGAATTACCAATCGCTGCCCCGGTGATTATTTCCGGGGTGCGTCAAGCGCTAGTCATGATTATCGGGACTGCAACGTTAGCTGCCTTGATTGGTGCTGGTGGTCTAGGGACCTTTATCCTGTTGGGGATTGACCGTAATGACACCGCATTGACGTTAATTGGAGCCATTAGTTCAGCGTTGTTGGCGATTATTTTGAGTTGGCTCATTAATCGTTTGCAACACATGCGTCCACGCTATCTAATCGGTGGACTGGTTGTTTTGCTGCTCGGTATCGGTGCTGTCGGTGTTGCGAATGCCGTCCGTCAACCGGCCGATAACATTACGATTGCCGGTAAGCTGGGCTCCGAACCAGACATCTTAATTAATATGTATAAAGACTTGATTGAACAGGATAACAAACATGTTCACGTCACGTTAAAGCCTAATTTTGGGAAAACGAGTTTTCTGTTTAACGCTTTGAACCACAATCAAATCGATATCTATCCGGAATTTTCGGGGACTATTTTGGAAAGTTTGGTAAAAAAGCCCCAATCTGATAAGGGATTAACGGCCGATCAAACGTACCAATTAGCACAAAAAGATATGCAGCAACAATTTAAACTCAGCTACTTGAAGCCAATGTCCTACAACAATACGTTTGCCCTAGCTATTCGTGAACAGGATGCAAAGGCTTGGAATGTTCACACAATTAGTGATTTGCAGACGGTAGAAAATAAATTGAAACCGGGGATGACACTTGAATTTATTGATCGACCAGATGGTTTGCCAGGTGTGAATAAGACATACGGCTTGAATTTAAAAGCTCAGTCCATGGAGCCAAAATTACGTTACGAGGCTATTCATAATGGCAACATCAATGTTGTTGATGCTTACTCGACAGATAGTGAATTACGACAGTATCATCTGACAACGTTGAAGGATAACAAACATTTCTTCCCGTCCTACCAGGGTGCGCCATTAATGAAAACGTCCTTAGCCAAGAAATATCCAGGCGTTGTGAAGAGTTTGAACAAGCTAGCTGGTCATATTTCTGAAAAGGATATGCAGGAAATGAATTATGAAGTTAATGTCGAAAAGAAGTCGGCTAAAACGGTGGCCCGGCAATACTTGGTTAGCCATCACTTGTTGAAGGGAGATGCTAAATAATGGCAACTACGGTTGATGAAAGCAGCATCAATGAGCTGAAAGACGGCGAACCCATCATTCGGTTTGAACATGTTCAGCAGTCTTTTAACGATAATGTTGTGATTCCGGACTTGAACTTAACCATCAACGCCGGCGAGCTGTTTGTCCTGGTTGGCACTTCCGGTAGTGGGAAAACAACGACCTTGAAAATGGTCAATCAATTGCAGCCTCAGAGTGGTGGCAAGATTTTTATCAAGGATGAAAACATTACAGATATTGGTTTGCAGGAGTTACGGTGGAACATCGGATACGTGTTACAACAAATTGCCCTATTTCCAACCATGACCGTCGCTCAAAATATTGCGGTCATTCCCGAGATGAAGGGTGTCAAACGCGAAGAGATTGATGCTACGATTGATCGATTGCTGAATCAAGTTGGTTTGGACCCGAAAAAATATCGAGATCGGATGCCTAGTGAATTATCCGGTGGTGAGCAACAGCGGATTGGTATCTGTCGAGCGATTGCTTCTGAACCACCAGTTGTCTTGATGGATGAACCATTCTCAGCTTTGGATCCCATTTCACGCACACAATTGCAGGATCTAGTACTGGATCTTCATGAAAAGCGGCACGACACGATTATCTTTGTGACTCACGATATGGATGAGGCTCTCAAACTAGGTGATCGGATTGCGGTGATGAGTGAGGGGAAGATTCTTCAAGTGGATACGCCTACAAATATTGCCCAACACCCAGCTAATCAGTTTGTTGAAGCTTTCTTCTCCCAGAGTGTAGCTCACAATGTGTACGATGTTTATGTTGGGAAGATGGTGATGATGGGCTTTTCTGAATCGGTTTTGCCAGAAGGGCACACTGCGCCAATTGATATTTCATCCGATAAAACGTTAGGCGAGGCATTCGACGACTTGACTAACTGTGAGTATTTACGCGTAGTGGATGGTGACCGTCAATTAGGGTTCATCAATGCGCAAAACATTGTCAATTATCTGAGTCAGCGTAAACGTGATGAGGATGAAAATAATTAAATAACTAGATTGAAATGAAGCGACTTCATGTGTGTCAATTGCCGGTGGCAAGCGCATAGAGAGTCGCTTTTTGAATGCGAAAAATAAATGCAAAAAAAATTTTCAAAACGGTTGTATCCGGATTGAAAGGTGCTACAATGATGTTGTTGAGAAAGGCGAGTAATCACTCGCTCGACAATTAAAATCAAAGAAGGGATTATCATGTTTGCAACATCATTTTGGATTTTAGCCGTTTGGTTCGTCATTAACTGCATCTGGACATTCTTTGCAACAAGCAATCAGTCATTGATGAAGACATTTGCATGGATCAATGTCGTCGCAGTTGTCTGGGGGTTCTGGGTGTACTATGGTGCAGCCAGTGTGGCAAGCTTGTCCGGTTGGTTTGCAGCAGTTAACTGGTTGGCGGTTATCTTGGCCATTGTTCAATTCTACTTTGGCTATCGATCCGTTCATTCAGCTAAGCAAGCATAGGTGTTTCACGAGTGATTTTTAATGATTTTATCTAACTGAATAAAAAATAGATGACACGTTTGCGGCGTGTCATTTTTTGTAACAATTTGCAAAGTGGCTTAAGCGATGAAAGGCCGTTGTGCCGATAAGAGACGCCGTTCCGTGGGGACCGGTCTCAACCCGCAAAGGACGCGGTTTTCGACTTCGATTCTGAGCCACAAACCATCTCAGAAGTCGTCTCACAATACTAAATGGCCAACTTCATGCCATTAAGTGTTGTCGACACGGAACTTTGTCTCTTACCGTCTCCACTAGATATGTTTTTTGTGCTTAGGTATGTTCAGAAAATAACGGGACAATGTTGCAAATTAGTCACATTATTTGTGAACTTTTTTCTTAGCAATTAAGCCTCGAATGTCATGGTTTTAAATTTTGTATGGTGCAGCCACGTAATGCAACGGTTGTCCGACGTCTTTGAGGTATGAGCGGGAGGGCGCCCGTGTTGAAATCGACGGTGATAGTGTTGTTAATTCGGTGGGTTTGCGAATTTACAACACGGGACGGTCTGGAAGACACGGTTTAAATGGCTTCCAGGCGAGGCGAAAGACCGTGAACTGCGGGCTTGAGCCGGTCCCACAGACGATTTCAAAAAACGGGCAACCGGGAGCGTAAGATTAGTTTCCATATAAAATTTAAATATTATAGGTAACTATGAGATCCAAAAATAATATGTAATAATGGTTTACCGACTAAAAAGACCTGTACTGCAAACGATTTGACATTTTCGGAGCTCATGAGGTCTGCTATGATAGCAGTAGTGAATTTGGGAAAGTGATGGAAGAAATAATGGCAGATAAAAAAATCCTTGATGAATTTCCTGATTTAGTGAACGCAAATAAAAACTTAACGCAGAAACAAAAGGATGTTTTGATCGTCAGCATCCAATTATTCGCAAAACAGGGTTACGCCAACACGAGTACGCGTCAAATTGCTGAGGCAGCGCATCAGTCTGAAGGCACAATGTTCAAACACTTTAAGTCTAAAGCCAACATTTTACGCGAGGCCTTGGATCCTATTGTGCGTGAGGTCGTGCCTGATTTGTTAAACGAATTAGCCAGTGAGGCCATTCGCGAACAAACGGATAACATTCATGACTTCTTCGTTTTCTTTGTCCGCAACCGCATGAAGTTTGCCTCAGACAATGAAGATGCATTGAAAGTATTCCTCAGTGAAATTCTATACAACGCGGATCTACGTGAGCAGTACTTATCGATCGCGCCAGAGCGCTTCTTGAACTCGTTTAAAACAATTATCAAAGCGGCTCAGGATCGAGGGCAACTCGTCGACTGGCCGTTCCGAATTATTTTCCGTTATTTGTTGTCTATTTTAGGGAGTTACTTCTTTGATCGCTATATTTTATTTCCGGAGCGAGACTGGGATGATGCGACCGAAGAAAAGTACATGGTCAGTGAACTGGACAAAACCTTGGCCGTTCATCCGGACGAATAAGTTAATTGACACAACGCTGATAGGAGTTTGTTTTTGACCCACGGTTAGAATTAAGACAGAGCATAATACTTTAGTCTCGACGTAAAAATCGGTACACTTTGGTTGCGAATGTTTGAAAGACTGGAGGTAGATTATGACACACGTTGAAACATTAATTATTGGTGGTGGCCCCGGCGGCTTGGCATTGGCATACGCCCTTAAGGGGGCTGGTCAAACGGTCGCAGTTGCCGAAGAAAATCTGTGGGGAGGCACGTGTCCAAACCGCGGATGTGATCCTAAAAAAATCTTATTAGCTGCTGTCGAAGCTAAACGGTCAGCTGAACATATGGATGGGCAGGGCTTAAATGGCGAGCCAACCATTAACTGGTCAGATCTTATGCGCAATAAGTTTGCCTATACTGACAGTATTCCGGGTGGTACTTTGAGTGGCCTAAAGCAGGCTGCCATTACGACGTTTACGGGCCATGCACAGTTTGCTGCCGATGGTCACGTGATGGTTGGTAGTGAAGAGGTTGTGGCAGATAAAGTCGTCTTAGCAACGGGGGAACGGCCACGACGGCTGGATATTCCTGGTGCGAAATATGTTGGGACGAGTACTGACTTTTTGAACATGCGTGAGTTACCACGTCGGCTGACATTTATCGGTGGCGGCTACATTGCGTTTGAATTGGCTGACATCGCTAATGCGGCTGGCGCAGACGTTTCACTTGTTTTGCACAATGACAAACCGTTGCGCGCCTTTCCAGCAGATCTGGTTGCGGACTTAGTTGCTCAGTTAAAGGCTGAGGGTGTACACATTTATGAGAACGTTGATGTTGCCCAGGTTGATAAAACCGAAGACGGACTGGCGTTGACGGATGGTCACGATTTTCAATTGACGACTGATGCCGTGATTGGCGCGACGGGTCGGATTGCTAATGTTGATACGTTGAATCTGGCGGCTGTCGGCGTAGAGGCGGATGCTCATGGCGTTCAGGTGAATGATCATTTGCAGACCACTAATCCCAATATTTATGCGCTCGGGGATGTTGTTGCCAAACGAACAGTACCTAAATTAACCCCAGTTGCTGGTTATGATGCGCGCTATTTAGCCGGACAGTTGACTGGCCAGCAGGTGGACGCACCAATTAGTTATCCAGCCATTCCGACGCTGGTTTTTGGCATGCCGAAGTTGGCCAAAGTTGGCGTAGATGTGACAGCTGCAACAAAAGAAGCCTCGCTAACCGTGAAAAAGATCGACATGACGCACTGGTACACCTATAACCGAATCCATGATTCAGTGGCTAAGGTGACCGTCGTATTGAATGACAAACAGCAACTTGTCGGTGCGACGGTTTTGAGTAGTATCGCCGATGAAATGATTAATTATTTAACATTTTTAATCAATCAGCATGCTACAGCCGGTGACTTTGAAAATCAGGTTATGGCTTATCCATCACCTGCCTCAGATATTGATTACCTCTTGTAAAGCAAAGGAGCACAGCCTATGGCGTTTATTGGAACGCTGATTTTAATACTTGTTGCCACAACGATTGCTGGTCACTTTTCCGCACGGGTCGGCATTCCGGCCGTCATTGGCGAACTCCTCATCGGGATCATTATTGGTCCCGGTGTTTTGAATTGGGTTCATAATAGCAGTGCATTATCTGTATTCGCTAACATTGGGGTCATTTTGCTGATGTTTATGGCAGGGCTTGAGAGTAATCTTGCCCAGTTAAGAAAGGTGCTGCGTCCAGCGCTGGCGGTGGCGGTGTGTGGTGTCATCCTGCCAGTTGTTTTAATGGGTGGCGTTAGCCTTGTGTTTGGCTATCACTTTACGGAGGCGCTGTTTATTGGTGTGGTTTTCTCGGCCACATCGGTCAGCATTTCCGTGGTGGTGTTACGTGAATTTCACGCATTGGACACACGTGCCGGGGCGACTATCCTTGGCGCAGCCGTCGCTGACGATATTATCGGGGTGCTGTTGCTAAGTTTGATGGTTGCCTTGATTGGGGCGGCGCAGGTGAGCATGGCAACACTAATATGGGGCTTCAATTCTTGTTCCAAGTTGGTTTCTTTGTTGCAGCGTACTTGCTCGTCAAATGGATTGCGCCGATGCTGATGCGCATTAGTGAACGGTTATTGATTCCGACAGCCCGCACGGTAACGGCTGTGGTTATCTGTTTGGGAATGGCTTACTTAGCCGAGGTTGTTGGTTTATCTGGGGCGATTGGTGCATTCTTTGCTGGCATTGCCGTTGCCCAAACGCATGTTAAGCAGGTCATCGACGACCATATTGAACCAATCAGCAACGCGTTCTTTGTACCAGTGTTTTTCGTTAGCATTGGTTTGAACGTGACGTTTGCACACTTCATTACGTCGTTACCGTTTATTGTTTTGATGACAATTTTAGCTGTTGTCACTAAATGGTGGGGCGGTGAGATTGGTGCGCGGTTAACGGGCTTCTCAAAAAGTGGTAGCCGGGTTGTTGGTACGGGGATGGTTGCCCGTGGTGAAATGGCTTTAATCACAGCACAGATTGGCTTTGATGCCCACCTGTTAGCAAACGGACTTTACGTTGACATGATTTTTGTAATCGTCTTTTCGACATTGGCCGCCCCACTATTGTTGCGGTGGGCGTTGAGCAAGGACGATTCAACAGCAGTTTCCACATCAGATAAATAACCGTGTATACGCTGAAAATTTCGCTTGCGGTTGTCAACAGTGATACGCTCGCCGTGGGACCGGTTCAAGCCTGTAGACCGCAGTCTTTCACCTCGCCGCAGAGCCTCGATAAAACCTGAGTCTCTGCGACCGTCCGTGCTGTAAATTCGAGTGAACCATTCGAATTAACAGCACATTCACGGCTCGGTATCACTGTTGACGCCCTCCAGCTGACATAGAAGTTGTAGATTAGGTGCGCCAAGTAATCTGTGATGATTCGGTAAAAACTTTGACTGTTATATGAGTGGAGCTGACTTGAAATAGAGTTCCGTGTCGGACACCACTTAATGGCATGTTTTTGGCCATTTAGTGGTGTGGGACGACTTCTGAGACGGTTTGTGGCTCAGAATCGAGGTAGAAAACCGCGTTTTTGGCGGGTTGAGATCGGTCCTCATGGAACGGCGTTTCAAGTCAGTGTAACGAGTACGATGTGGTACTGCTGATGTTTCAAATCAGTACAACGGACTAAACACAATTAAATACAAAAACAAACGACGCGCCGCCTAAACCGAAATTGAAGGTTTAGGCGGCGCGTCGTTTGTTTAATTCTGTTTGTCAACTAGATTGATGAAATAACCATGGTCATGCATATCGTTCTTTAGATCGGTCATGGTAAAACGATGGTAGAACTTCCGATAATCGGTATCCGCCAAGGTAAACAAATCCGTGAGGGTCTCACCAATGTTTGCTGAAATATCCGTCGCATCCGTGTCGCTTTTGGTTAGGCCCTTGGAATCGCCGGTAATAAATCGGGCGTAACTGATCGTTGGTGGAATGGTGAGGTCGTACAATTCACCAACATTCATGTCGGAAAGTGGCCGTTGCAGAAGGTAACCACCGTTTTTTCCCACAGATCCTTCAATGTAGCCTTGCTTATGCAAGACGGATAAGATGTTACGGATCATCACCGGATTCAGTTGAAGTGACTTGGCGAGTTCAGCACTCGTGATTTTACGTGGTCGACTTTCGTCCAAGTAAAGCAGGCTATGGACGGCAACGGAAAAGTCTAATTTCATGGGAGACCTCTTTCTGGAACGACAATTTCATCAATAGTTAAAAACGAATTTTATAACTCATGTTCAATGGACAGTAGTTCGGGAGAAACGTGACTAATAACAGGACTTGCTTCACCAATGGTAACTAACGACAAGTGGTGCATCGCACGTGACGCAATCGTATAAAGAATTCCGATAGCATCGTCTGTTGGGTAATTGCTGATCGAAACATCGTAGGCGATGACAGAGTCGAACTCGAGTCCCTTTGCTAAATAAACGGGTAGTACAATGACCCCTTTGGGCAATGTGCGGTCCATATCATTTAGCAGGGTGATGGGAAAGTCACGGTGAAGCTCACGGTAGACTTGCTGGGCGGTGGTAACGTCCTTCGTTAAGATTGCGACGGTGCCGTACGTATCAAGTTCTGCCTGAACTAGCTCCTTTGTGGCACTGATGGCGTCTTGTTCATTATACCGCAATAAAATCCGTGGCAAGTCGCCGGGGCGATTGAACGCTTGAATTTGGTCACCATCTGGCAATAATCCCTTCGCGAAATTGGTGATTGGTAGCGTGGAACGGTAGCTTCTGCTCAACGTAATCAAGTTTGGCCGTTTGGCATTAAACGCTTGGGCGAGATTGTCCAATAGTTCCTGTGGCCGCTGCATGCGGTTGAACAAGGCCTGCTCGCTATCCCCAAGAAGGGTGAACTTAGCTTTTGGAAATGCGTGACGGAAGTAGCACATTTGGGTCATCGAATAGTCTTGCATTTCATCAATGAATAAATAGGCGATACTACGATTTTGACCGCCGCCGGTAATAAGATCTCGCAGATAAAGCAGTGGCACTGCGTCATCTAAACTGATGCGGTGATATTCAATGTTTGTGTCGAAATCTTGTTCATGCATGTCCCAGTGATCAGCGTCAACATTTGCGGGTGTTACCGTTTGTAGAAAATGATCGTACTGGCGATAAACATCGAGAAAGTAATTATTGAATAATGCGTCATACACTGGCTCGTATCGTTTGCGAACGATTTCTCGCGAAGCAAACTCAACTTCATCGTCGAGCTCCTTGAACCGGCCAACCCGTTCACCTAGCAAATCGTGATAGTGCTCAGTGTCTAGATTATCGAGTGCTTCGGCGACCCAGTCGTCTTTTGCGTCCGTGCGGATTCGCCGTTTGAGCTTTTTAATCAGCCTGTTCTTAGTGGCGAGAATTTTACCAGTCGTGCTCATCGTCTCTGGTTGTTCTGCATAAATGGCAGCAATCGCTTCCTTGGTGAAGAAGAGTGAACCATCAAGGAGGATGTCGTTAAACCGAATGTCCTGGGTCGGAACATGTTTACAATAAGCCGTGACAGCTTTAACAAACGCGGTGCTTTCAAGATAGTTACGGACATCACGGAACATTGGATTGGTGTCATCAGCGTCTGATTCGTAGCGTTCAAATAATGTTTGTACGTTGAGACCTTGCAAACGTTGGGTGAGAAAGTCGTCCAGCGTGACCTGCCGCATGTTTCGTTCCCCTAAACTAGGGAGCACTTCTGAAATGTAGTGACTGAACAAACGGTTAGGGGAGAACAGGATCATTTGATCGGCTTGCAGTTCACTTTCACCACCGTTACGGCTGTGATAGAGCAAAAAGGCGATCCGCTGCAGAATGGCCGAGGTCTTACCAGATCCAGCTACTCCTTGAACGACCAATAGATCAGAGCGGGTGTCACGAATAATATCGTTTTGCTCTTTTTGAATGGTAGCGACGATGTTTTGCATCACTTCGTCGTTTTGTTGTCCTAAAACAGCCTGCAACATTTCGTCACCAACCGTTTCGTTGGTATCAAACATGTTTTTGATCTCGCCATCTTTAATGGTGAATTGACGTTTCTTCTGTAAATCCGTCGTTTGTTTGCCAGCGGGTGTCGTGTAGGCGACTTTACCGAGTGTGCCGTTGTAATAGATACTGGAAATGGGTGCCCGCCAATCGTAGACAACAAAGTCCTGTGCTTCGTTGGTGAGTGAAAATGTCCCAATGTATAAAGATTCTGGTTTGGACTCGCCGGCATCCTGAATGTCGATGCGTCCGAAATAAGGTGATTCCTTGAGTTGTTTTAAATTGTCGAGTTGTTGACGAATGGTCGCTT
Source organism: Furfurilactobacillus milii (assembly GCF_009863985.1). Lineage (GTDB taxonomy): Bacteria > Bacillota > Bacilli > Lactobacillales > Lactobacillaceae > Furfurilactobacillus > Furfurilactobacillus milii_A. Next base: position 74,140 of record NZ_WEZT01000021.1, read on the forward strand.
CGTTAGTCACGGCCAAATAAACTAATTGTCGTTGCTGTTGTAGCTGCGCATTGGTTTCCATCGCATCATCGACCTCAAACGTGTTGACTGATGCGTTTTCAGCATAGTTTTTCTGAATGGCGCTCGTTTCGTGGTGTGCCCGTTCGAATTGTTGCTGATTGTCGACCAACTGGCGGTTGATCTCGTCCATGACTTGGTCTACACGCTGCTGCTCATGCTGTCGTTCTTCGTTATCCAAATAATTAGCCTCCGTGTGATCAGTGACAAGTCTGTTCATGACGCCTTGGGGCCTCATGTGAATATAAATAGTTCAATCTAAAAGTCCGCTTCCGGTTGGCGGTGGTGAAAACCGCTGTGGGACCGGATCAAACCTCCTGAAAATCGGAGTCTTTCACCTCGCCTTGAAGCCGAAAACCGCGTCTTCAAGCGCGTCCGTGTTGTAAATCCGGCCCAAACCGCCGCACTAACAACACCTTCACAGCAGGTTTTCACCACCACCGCCCTCCAGCTACCACTGTGTTGCCTCAATACACTGAGCCGATGTTCCGTCATTACCTTTTGTGGTAATAGTGGGCACTTGTAACAGTAGTCGAGTCGGTCAGGGACAGAGTTTCGAGGGCTTAGACCGTTCTGGGGGCTAGGCCCGGTCCCATGAAACGGCGTCTCTGACCGACGGAACGCAGACATTTTATCTAGGGATTGAATTAAACGTCTAAGTGCATCTAAATTTGTTGGTAACTAAACGCAAACCATTTTATGCGCGAAAAAGGTTTGTGTCAATCATGTTGAATTACAGTTTGTGTGACTGTGAGACTGGGCTTTGACAGGCTTCACGAAAGCCGTTATAATTAATTTATTGACCATGTTTTACCACGTTAACCGTAGAGTAGGTCTAACTACAGCGAGACTGAGATGTTGAGAGTCAGTCATCACGACCAAAGTGGGCAGTTAGCTAGCAAGGCCAATCAACTAAATGACATTAATAAAGCGGGATGTCGTGTGCGTTTGCGCGCCACGCATCCAAAATAGGTGGCACCGCGGGTAACCGTCCTATGATGACAATACAGTATTTGTGTTGGCGTCATGGGGCGGTTTTTGTTTCAAACGTCAGCACGAAAAAAGGAGACCAATATGGCAAATGAAAATGAGAAAAAAATAATTTTAACGGGTGACCGGCCAACGGGAAAGTTGCACATTGGTCACTATGTAGGATCTTTGAGAAATCGAGTTGCCTTACAAAATTCTGGTGACTACGAAACGTTTATCATGATTGCTGATATGCAGGCGTTGACGGATAACGCGCGTGATCCAGAAAAAATCCGTAAAAGTCTGACAGAAGTTACCTTAGATTACTTGGCCGTTGGAATCGATCCGAAGAAGTCGACGATTTTAGTTCAATCGCAAATTCCTGCCCTCAACGAGTTGACCATGATCTATTTAAACTTAGTCACCTTAGCTCGTTTGGAACGAAACCCAACCGTCAAGTCAGAAATCAGTCAAAAAGGTTTCGGCCAAAGTATTCCAGCTGGTTTCTTGACGTATCCAGTTAGCCAAACAGCTGATATCACAGCTTTCAAGGCGACAACAGTGCCAGTTGGTGATGATCAAGAACCAATGTTGGAACAGGCGCGGGAGCTTGTTCGTTCATTTAACGGAGCTTACCACAAAGATATTTTGGTTGAACCAGAAGGCGTATTCCCGCCAAAGGGCGAAGGCCGGATTCCTGGTTTAGATGGTAACGCGAAGATGAGCAAATCACTCGGCAACGCGATCTACCTATCGGATGACGCCGACACGGTCACCAAAAAAGTCATGTCGATGTATACCGACCCTGAACATATTAAAGTGAGCGATCCTGGTCACGTAGAAGGGAACACTGTCTTTACCTACCTTGATATCTTTGACCCGGACAAGGCGCATGTTGCTGACTTAAAGGCGCAGTACCAAGCCGGTGGCCTAGGTGACGTTAAGATCAAACGTTACTTAAACGAAGTGTTGGAAGCAACGTTAGCGCCAATTCGCAAACGACGCGCAGAATACGCTGCTAACATGGACTACGTTTACAAAGTTCTCGAAGATGGTTCAGCTCATGCCAATGAAGTTGCTAACAAAACACTTCAAGAAGTTCGTGACGCGATGGGCATCAACTACTTTACACAACGCTAGTCAGCCGTTAGCCATGCTCGTATAATGGTGACAGCAAGTTTGATGAAGAACGAGGTAACCAAGGATGGAAAATTTAGCGATTGTCGATTTGGGCTCTAATTCTGTCCGAATGGGTGTCACTCAGATTGAAGATGACGGCTCCTTTAAGGAAGTTCGCCGGATTAAAGAAGACACCCGTATTTCCGAGGGCATGGGTGCTGAAAAACGGTTGACTAAGGTGGCGATGGATCGGACTATTGCCGCATTGGTTAACTTTAAAAAGGTTTACGAAAACCTCCCTAATCTGACCGTTCGGGCGATTACTACGGCGGCAGTGCGTCAAGCGGTCAACCAAAAAGAATTCCTTGACCGGGTCAAGCACGAGGTTGGACTGTCCCTTCAAGTGTTGTCGGGGGATGATGAAGCCTACTACGATTTCTTAGGTGCCATCAATGCGTTGCCATTAGATGACTGTCTCATTTTGGATACTGGTGGTGCCAGCTGTGAATTGATTCATGTCGCTAAACGGCGGGCAAAGAACTTAATTAGTGTGCCATTTGGCGCCGTTAATTTGTCTGAACAATTTCATTTTGGCGACGTCATTACCGCTGGTCATTTGTTCTCGGGTCAAGTATTTGTTCGCAAACGTCTGCAAGATGTTTGGTGGTTGAACGAGGCGATGCATTTGCCAATCGTGTTACTTGGTGGGGCAAACCGAACGTTGGCACGAATCAACCGTAAGGCTCAGAAAATGGCCCGTGTTGAAGACATTCACGGGTACCGTTTGAAAACAGAAACGGTATTCAACACGTTTGATCGCCTGATTTCGAAGAATAACAAACAGCGTCAGGCAATCGATGGCCTTGAATATGACCGGGCTGACATTATCGTTGGCGGCATGTTGCCATTAGTTGAGTTAATACAACTGCTTGATTCAGACCGAGTCATTTTCTCAGAAAGTGGTGTGCGTGAGGGCATCGTGTCCGAGTATGTCAGCAAGCACCCGCGGTATAACGGGTGACCACATGACTGATGAGGAGAAACAGGCTATGAAAGAGCAGCTTGCTCAATTTCGCCGATTGACGTGGCAGCAGCGATTGGCGGTTGCCAGTCAGTTAGGCGACCTAACGACGATTCAGCGACAAATGCTGGCTGATAATGCCAGCGAGGATGATGCCTTGCTGACAGAAAACTACTTGACGAGTTATCATTTGCCAGAAGGATTGGCCGCGACTATTCGGATGAACGGACACGACTATCTGGTACCAATGGTAACGGAAGAGCCTTCTGTCATTGCGGCTGCTAGTTATGGTGGCAAAATGTCCGCCAGCGGTGACGGCATCGTCACGCGGACGGACACGAACTTGCTGATGGGGCAGATTGTTTTCCAAACGGTGACGGTGGCTGAAATTAGTCGTTTTGTAACGCCCAATGAAGCAAAATTGCTGTCACTGGCTAATCAAGCGCATCCCAGTATTGTTAAGTACGGTGGCGGCGCCCGCAAACTGCGCGTACGTGCGCTGGGAGAGGGCTTTGTCAGCGTTGATTTGTTTGTCGATACTGGCGAGGCCATGGGTGCCAACATTATGAATAGCATGTTGGAGGCTCTCGGCCATCATTTACAAGATGTCCTTGAACAACATCCGGTGATGAGCATTTTAGCAAACGATGGTCAACAGACGTTGGTCACCGCAGCGGTAAATGTGCCAGTCGCTAATTTAGCAAAGCATAATGCGGCGGTTGGCCTAACCGTTGCCAAACGAATTGTTGCAGCCGGCCAGATTGCTCAGCTGGATGTTAGCCGAGCAACAACGCATAACAAGGGCATCATGAACGGTGTCGATGCCGTCGTGATAGCGACCGGTAATGACTGGCGGGCCGTTGAAGCCAGTGCGCATGCGTACGCAGCCAGAGACGGTCAGTATCGTGGCTTGTCTCGTTGGCAGTTGGCTGGTGATCGGTTGATTGGCTCGCTAACGATGCCGATGCATTTGGGTGTTGTTGGCGGAGCGACGGCATCATTACCATTGGCCAAACTGAATCAGCAGATCCTACAAGTCAAAGATGTTGCTACGTTAAACCAACTGACAGTTGCTTTGGGCTTGGCCCAAAATTTGGCAGCGCTGCGAGCGCTTGTCAGCGAAGGCATTCAACAAGGTCATATGCAACTGCAGTACCGCAACTTAGCAGTCGCTGCAGGTGCGACACCGGAGCAGGTACCGGCTGTGGTCGAAGCGCTCAAAACACACGCTCACCCATCCGCTACCTTAGCCAAAGCAATTGTCACCAAGCTCAATCAGCAATAACTGTTTTAGCGTTTGTGGTAACTGTCGCTTCCGGTTGGCGACATTGGAACGCCGTCGTGGGTCCGGTTCAAGCCTGTAGACCGCAGTCTTTCACCTCGCCGCCGAGTCTCGTGAGAAGCCGAGTCTCCGCGACCGTCCATGCTGTAAATTCGGGACACCACCGAATTAACACCATTTTCACGACTTGGTTCCAATGTCGCCGCCCTTCAGCTGATATAACAGTTTTCAAGCTATGTATAGGTTAATTTACTTTAGATTACAGACAGGCGACGATTTGCTTATCGGAACAGGCTGTGGTTTTACTGATCTGTAGTTATAGTCGAAATTTATTGGTTACAGGGAGCTAATGTTATTTTCATTAACGTTCACTGTAGTTGGAGGTTGTCCGCGTTGAAAAAACTGTGAAGATGATGTTAATGAAGCGGTTTTTGCTGAATTTACATCACGGACGAACTTGAAGACTCGGTTTTGGAGGCTTCAAGGCGAGGTGAGAGACCGTGTATTTGCGGGCTCGAACCGGTCCACACAGTGGCTTCAGCGCGGACAACTGGAGACGGAAGCTTAAAGTAACTAATCGTAACTTGGTATTAAATGTGAAACCAATAATGAATTTTATGTAGAAATAAAGGAGTAAACATGGCAGACATTAAATTAGCGCCAGCGGTTCAAACGTTGTTGGACCAAGTCAACGAGCTATTTCCTGGCACGGTAATGGTCCAGTTCGGTGACAAACACGCCGGTTACGTTCGTGATGATCAGGTTGAACAACATGTGTTAAAAGACCGCCTGTTGATCTGGGTTGACGATATTACCGCGCCTCAGTATTCAGCGGCTCACGAACTGAGTCACTTGTTGATGTTGTTGCAAGGTTTTCCTCAGATTGAATTTAACCTCACGTTTGGTGACGATGAGTTGGATGAACAGCTGATGGCCATGTCGACCCAGTTGTTCAATATCGTGAACCATGTGGTGATTTTTCCAGCCTTGGCTGGTCATGGCTTGATTGACGACAAGGTCAGTGATGAATTTTATAACGGAATTTTTGCGACGATTGATCCTGAACCCGAAACAGGTGCTGAAGATGACGCACAAAATGCATTACGTTTGCTCGTGTTACTAGATGCACTTGTATTTTACGGGGATGGTATCAGTAAGCATGAAAAGGAATTAGGTACCAATTTCCCGAAGACCTATGCAGCCGCTAAAAAGCTGTACGATGTGATGATGGCTAAACAAATCAATACACCGTTTGAGGTTCGGCGGGCACTGGTTCGTTTGTACAAGGCGTTTGATGAACAATTAACTGATTGGGGTTTGCCAGCGTTGAATAGTACGGCATTCACAACGGTCACAAGCGTATTGAGTGAACGTCAATTGCGGTTGGAAATGCGCCAGATGTTTGAAATTTTCCATTCTGATTTGAAAGATAAACAGTCAGGAGAACGAGCTTATGTTGCATTGAATCGTTCTGATCGGCAAAATGCATTTGTGATGACACCGCCTAAGGAAGATGCGGACAGTTCGTCGTTTTTCAAAGAAGTGTATGATACGCCGGTTAAGGATTTCCTCGAGGCGCATAACATTAGTTATATCGTGCGGGATTAGGTTGGCGTGATTGGCAAACGAAAGGTGGTTCGTGATGACAGAGAATTTGCAAACATTGTTTGATCAAGCACAACACATTACGTTTATGACTGGGGCGGGCGTTTCGACTGCTTCAGGCATTCCTGATTACCGGTCCAAGTCTGGACTGTATTCGGCTAAGTTCAAGGGTTTACCACCAGAGTACTTGTTGAGCCATGACTGTTTCGTTGATCAGCCTGAAATGTTCTATGATTTTGTGAAAGAGAATTTGTACTTTCCAGATGCCAAGCCAAACGTCATTCACGAAAAAATTGCGGCGTTGTGTCAATCAGGTCGGGCCTCATTGATTACCCAAAACATTGATAATCTGGACAGAACAGCCGGTAATGGCCAAGTTGTTGAGTTTCATGGCAATTTATATTGCTGTTATTGTAGCAAGGACGGCGAACAGGTTGATTGGCACGATTACATGAAATCCATGTATCATGACACAGACCACGGGATCATTCGCCCAGACATTGTGTTATATGGCGAGTCTATCTCGGAGTCTGCACTACAGCGGTCCATGGCTGCTATTGAAGCGGCTGACTTGTTAGTGATTGTTGGTACTTCGTTTAAGGTATATCCGTTTGCCGGGTTGATTAATTACCGTCGGCCCAATGCTAAGCTGATTGTGGTGAATAATGAACCGATTCCAGCAGGCAGCGTAACGGCTCAATATACCGGCGATGCAGAAACGTTTTTTGCTGGTCTAAAAGGTTAAATCAATTGCGTTTTGGGCCGGACTTTCTTACAATTAATGTATTAAATGCAGGTGCCATAAAGAAAGTGGGTGACAGAGGATGAATCGTGATGATATTTTTGCCCGGCTTGGGAGTTTACTGTCACAGATGAAGTGGGTCAATCGACTACAACTATTATTTGATTTCTTAATGTTTTACGGTGCTTGGCAAGTGTTCTTTGGCGCCCAACCAGCAATGCTGTTTGGTGTCGCCATGCCACGAACGAATGCCGCAATGGTGACCTTCCTGTTTGCGATGATCAGCTGGTCATTTTCTGCCATTCGCAGCAATTACCGGCGTCAGGGATTGATGTTGATCAGCACATTGAAGGGCAAGACCTTATCTGAAGAAGAAACCAACGTTATTCGTCAGTTTAAGTAACGCTAATCATATTTGAAGATTATTCAACGGTGCCCATAATGGTGGCACCGTTTTTGTTAGAAATTATTGCAAGAACGCAAGAATAGATCAAAAGGGGGACAACGAATTGATTACGATAGGATTATCGACATGGACGCGGCATCCACATTTAATTCACGATGAACAGCGTGATGTGCTGTTTTCTGAGTATGCTGGTGTGTTTCCGCTGGTTGAATTGGATACGTCTTTTTATGGTGTACCCAGTATTAAGACCGTCACCAATTGGCGCAATCAAGCACCAGATGGCTTTCAGTACATTTTGAAGGCCCATCAGGTGATGACACGTCATGATGATGCGAAGTCTGAACAAGTCAGTGATGACGAGCGCTGGCAAACGTTTAATCAATTCCGTCGCGCAGTTGTTCCGTTAGTCAAGGCGGGAATGTTGGCAACCGTGTTATTTCAGTTTCCACCGTACTTTACTCGAAACTTAGACCATATTCGTTATCTACGTGACGTGCGGATTCACATGGGCGATTTGCCGATTGCGGTAGAGTTCCGTGATCCCAGTTGGTATGAAGGTAGTTTGAGCAAGGATGTGTTTGATTACTTGACGAGTCTTAACATGACGTACGTAATTGCGGATGAACCGAATGATGGCAATCGCGGCGTGCCATTTACACCGGTCGTCACAACGCCAACTGCAGCGTACTTTCGATTTCACGGTCAGAACCGGCGTGGTTGGTTAGATCACCAGGGAGACTGGCGTAAGGATCGTACCAATTATCGGTATTCAGATGATGAGTTAGCTCGCTTAGGTGAAGCTGTTAAAACAGTGAGCCAACAGGTTGACCAAACGTACGTGATCTTCAACAATAATGGGCATCGAGACGCCGCGGCTAATGCTGAAAGTCTGCGTGATCAACTGGGATTAACGTTTAATGGATTGGGACCCACCCAATTAGATTTATTTTGAGAAATTCTGTTTGATAAACTCCGTAGCCATGCAAAGTGCTATGGTATACTTATTCAGACTAACGAGGTGTTCGTGATGCCAAACATTGCGGGCTCGCGAACTAAAGGAGAAGATTTGTTCATGGCAGAAAAAAAGCCGACTTACTACATTACTACGCCAATTTATTACCCGTCTGGCAAGTTACATATCGGGAATTCATATACGACCATCGCAGTCGATGCCGAGGCGCGTTACCGGCGGTTAATGGGTAACGACGTCTTCTTCCTGACTGGAACAGATGAACACGGTCAAAAAATTGAAGAAAAAGCCGAATCTTTGGGCAAACAGCCGAAGGAGTATGTCGATGGCATGGCTGACCAGATTAAAGAACTGTGGAAGTTGCTGGAAATCAGTAACGACAAGTTCATTCGGACAACGGATGAATATCATGAAGTCGCTGTTCAGAAAATTTTCGATCAGTTATTAGCACAAGGCGACATTTACAAGGGCCACTATGAAGGCTGGTACTCCGTGGATGATGAGGAATTCTTTACGGAATCCCAATTAGCAGAAGTCTTCCGTGATGAAAATGGTAAAGTGACCGGCGGGAAAGCACCATCGGGACATGAAGTTGTCTGGACTGATGAAGAATCCTACTTCTTCAAGATGAGTAAGTACGCTGATTGGTTGATGAACTACTATAAAGAACACCCAGATTTCATTATTCCAAACACGCGGATGAATGAAATGGTGAAGAACTTCTTGGAACCTGGCTTGGAAGACCTGTCCGTTTCTCGGACGAGTTACAAGTGGGGTGTGCCAGTTAAAACGGATCCAAAGCACGTGATCTACGTTTGGGTTGATGCATTATCCAACTATATCACCGCCTTGGGATATGGTAGCGATGACGACAGCAACTTCAAGAAGTACTGGCCAGCTAATGTTCAAATGGTTGGTAAGGAAATTGTGCGTTTTCACACCATTTATTGGCCAATTATTTTGCACGCACTTGGCTTACCTTTGCCAAAGCACGTGGTTGGTCACGGCTGGTTGTTGATGAAGAACGGTAAGATGAGTAAGTCAAAGGGAAACGTCATTTACCCCGAGACCCTGGTTCACCGTTACGGACTGGATGCTTTACGGTACTACCTGTTGAAGGCAATGCCATTTGGTAACGATGGTGTATTCACGCCGGAAGACTTTGTTGACAAGATTAATTATGATTTGGCCAATGACCTTGGAAACTTACTGAACCGGACTGTTGCCATGGTTAATAAGTATTACGATGGGGTCGTACCGGCCTTTGAAAGCAACGTTAATGAACCAGATGCTGATCTGGAACAAACGGCTGTGGATACGATTGCCGAATACCACCAGTTGATGGAAAGTCTGCACTTTGCGGATGCTTTGTCAGCGGTTTGGAAGCTCGTTTCACGCACAAATAAATACATTGATGAAACAGAACCATGGACGTTAGCTAAAAAGGCTAATGATGGTGATGACAAACGTTTGGCTGCTGCCATGAGCCATTTAGTGGCCAGCCTGCGGGTGATCGCACTGTTGATTCAACCAATCATGACACACGCACCAAAAGAAATTTTGACGCAGTTGGGGTTGCCAACGGATGCAGCTAGCATGCAGATCGAGGGATTAAAGATGGCCGACCTGCCGGTTAACACAAAAGTTGTTGCGAAAGGAACGCCAATCTTCCCACGCTTGGATGCACAAGAAGAAGTCGACTTTATCCAATCACAAATGACAAAGACGGATAAGCAAAAGGGCCGTTCTGCAATGGCAGCGGCTGCTGATTCTCAATGGGAACCAGAAAACGTCACCCTGAACTTGACGAAACCTGAAATCAAGTTTGATGAATTTGATAAAACAGAAATCAAGGTTGCTGAAATAAAGTCGGTCAAACCAGTTGAGGGTGCGGATAAGCTATTGCAATTCCGTTTGGACGCTGGCGATCAACAAAATCGGCAAATCCTCTCAGGTATTCATGAATGGTATCCTGATTATGAAAAGTTAACTGGTAAGAAAGTACTGGCTGTTACGAACTTGAAACCACGGAAGATGCGTGGTCAGATCAGTCAAGGGATGTTGTTGTCGACTGAACGTGATGGCAAGGTGACGCTGGTTATTGTGCCAGACAGCCTGAATAACGGGGATGTTCTGGGATAAATCAATCTCAATAACGGAGATAAAGATGGAAATTTTTGATTCACACACTCATTTGAATGACGATACCTTTTATGAGGAAGCCGCATCATATAATCAACACGCCGCGGATGCCCATGTTACACGGATCATGAACGTAGGATCTGACGCCAAACTGAATGAACGCGGGATTGAGCTGGCGCACCGTTATTCAAATATGTGGGCCGCAGTTGGCTGGCATCCGGAAGAGGTTGCGACCTATAACGATGCGGTTGAGGAGACCATGATTGGTCAACTGCAGGATAGTCGGGTGATGGCACTCGGCGAAATTGGTTTAGATTATCATGTGGATAATCTAGATGCTGTCGTGGGCGATCAAAAACGCATTTTTGCTCGCCAGGTTGATATTGCTAAATCGTTAGGGAAGCCAGTTATCATCCACAATCGTGATGCGTTTGCGGATACGTACGCCATTTTAAAAGCGGCAGATATTCGTGACATCGGTGGGGTGATGCACAGCTTTAACGGTGATCCGGAGTGGCTCAAACGCTTTTTGGATCTTGGTATGGTCGTGTCTTACTCTGGTGTTGCCAGTTTTAAAAACGCGCATGAGGTTCATGATTCTGTTAAACAAACGCCGTTAGATCGAATGTTGGTGGAAACCGATGCTCCATACCTGACGCCAGAACCACATCGCGGCGAGCAGAATGAACCGGCTAATGTAGCTTTCACGGTACAGGCCATTGCTAAACTGCGTGAACAGACAGAACTAGAGATTGCGGATGCGACGTTTGCTAACGCGAACCAATTCTTTGGGATTGAAGATTAATGGACAAATTAAAAGAAGTGCTGGTTGTTGAGGGCAAGGATGATACCAAACGCATTCAGCAGGCTGTAAATGCCGATACGTTTGAGACGAATGGGTCAGCACTCAACAAAACGAAACTGGCTCAAATTAAACAATTGCAGGCGACGCGTGGTGTTATTGTGTTGACTGATCCTGATTTCAATGGCGAGCGGCTGCGTAAACTAATTAGTGCAGCGGTGCCAGATGCTAAGCATGCGTTTATTACGCGCAAGCAAGGCGTACCGGAGAATGCGGGCGGTAGTTTGGGTGTCGAACACGCTGACCCTGCCGTCATTAAAGCAGCTTTGCAACATTTGTCTGTCGGTTCGTTAGACGATAAGCCGCTGATCTTTCAGCAAGATTTGTTAGCAGCTGGCTTAATTGGTCAAGCGGATTCGCGGCAACGTCGGGAAAAACTCGGTGAGGCGCTGAATTTGGGCTACGTCAACGGCAAGCAGTTGCTTAAACGACTTCAACTTTTTCAAGTAAGCCGTGAAGATTTTGAAAAGGCAGTTCAACAATTAGATTAGTAATGTTGAAAAATCACATTGTTGAGTGCCACACGTTAAAAATATTGAAGTGTTCAAGGAGACTAGATGACTGAATCAAAACGGGCCGACCGCCCCGATATTGCTAATCCCGTTCGTACGCGGGCAATTATGAATACGTATGGGATCGCAGTAAAGAAGAGTTTAGGTCAAAACTTCCTGTCAGACGTTAATATTTTGCACAACATTGTGAGTGCAGCTGACATCACAGATGACGATGATGTCATCGAAGTTGGACCTGGGATCGGTGCACTGACAGAGCAATTAGCCCGGTCTGCCAAGCGCGTGCTGGCGTTTGAAATCGACCAGAATTTAATCCCCGTATTGGCGGAAACGTTGGCACCATACAATAATGTTGATGTGGTTAATGCTGATATCTTAAAAGTAGATTTGACTAAAGAAATTGCCGAACATCTGCCGGATGCCAAGACTGTTAAAGTGGTGGCTAACTTGCCTTATTACATCACGACCCCCATTTTAATGGGACTCGTGAGTGCACCAATCGACTTTGCCGCGATTGTCGTCATGATGCAAAAGGAAGTGGCGGAACGATTGAGTGCTGAGCCTGGAACTAAAGCGTATGGCGCGCTAACGCTAGCGGTTCAATATAAGATGCAAGCACGTCTGGCATTCACCGTCTCAAGGACGGCGTTCATTCCCCAGCCAAATGTGGATTCTGCCATCGTTACGTTAACGCCACGCGAACCGCTTGTTGAAAAACCATTCAGCGATGATGCGTTGTTTCGGTTGATTCGTGGCTGTTTTGCTCACCGTCGCAAGAGTCTTTGGAACAACTTACAAAGTATCTTCGGCAAGGCACCAGCTACAAAAGTTGAACTGCAGGCGAGTTTGGACGAAATGGCATTGGCCCAGTCCATTCGTGCCGAAAGGTTATCATTAGAGCGGTTCATCGCGTTAACAAACGTTTTACACACGCACAATCTGTTTTAACTGCTTGAGAGATGTACGGAGTTTCCTCATTGGAACAATTGCAAAAAGTACTTGACCATGATATACTGTTATGCATGTGAGGTGAATTGCATGCCAGTAACATTACAAAGTATCAAGGCTAAACTGGACGCTAAATTGGGTCAAAAGTTGATGGTTGTAGCTCAGGCAGGTCGCAAAAAGGTGACTAAGCGCCGCGGCACACTTAAGGAAACGTATCCGGCTGTTTTTGTGGTTGACCTCGACCAAGAGGAGAACTCATTTGAACGAGTCTCTTACAGTTACACTGATGTGTTAACTAAAAATATTGAAATTGCGTTCGACGAAGAATAATCGTCAGCTTAATTTTACGAATGGAGCTCATTTCCTGTGTGGAAATTGGGGCTTTTTTTGTTTGGTTTATCATTTAATCTACAACTTAGACGTGGCGGGTAGTCCGGTTGTCAACATTGATACGCTCGCCGTGGGACCGGTTCAAGCCGGAAGGATACCGTCTCTCACCTCGCCGTCAAGCCTCGTGGGAATCCGAGTCTTGACGACCGTCCGTGGTGTAAATTCGAGAGGAGCTTTCGAATTAACACCACCTTCACGGCTCGGTATCAATGTTGACGCCCTCCCATCTCGAGTATAAGATCACTTGCTAACGTAAATCACACGAAATGATACGACTACGATTGTAGATAGATTTAAGTTGACAGGTGACATTTTATATTTGATGAAACGCAAAAGATGGCTCACTTGTAGAAAATCACATCGTGCTCCAATTTCTCCAATGACGTGTACTTATCATTCAACAATAATGTGAGCTGAAGGGAGTGCGCGTTGAAATCGCCAGTGAAGGTGAGAGACTCCGAACTTTGGAGGCTTGAACGGTCCCCACAGGCGAATTTCAAAAGCGAACGACCGTAAGCGGCAGGACATCGCTAGATAATACCTTTTATAAGTGCCGTCAGTGGATTTTACCGCGAGCTGGTGGCGATTATGGGGGGACTGTAATATACTTACGTTATATATTTCGTGGTAGCGGAGGTGATTTTACGGAGACACTCGAAAAGGCGCCGGCCAAGCTTAATTTGAGCCTCGATACACCCTTTCATCACCATGATGGCAGTGAAGAATGGGATATGGTTTTAACGTCCGTTGATTTGGCGGATTATGTCGCCGTCAAAACACTGGGCCGCAATGGTCGCATTAAAGTCACCACAGATAGTGGCTTTTTACCAAATGACCATCGTAATCTTGCTTATCAGGCTGCTCACTTATTGGCGACCACATATGGTCGTAAAGAGGCGATGAACATCCATATTGAAAAGCATATTCCGGTCGCAGCTGGAATGGGCGGTGGTTCGTCGGATGCAGCAGCGGTATTGCGAGCACTGAACCGACTATGGGAGCTCAATTTAGATCAGTCAACTTTGTGTCAATTAGGGTTACAGATTGATGCAGATGTGCCGTATTGCGTTTGCAGTCAAACGGCGCATGTGACGGGGCGCGGTGAGATCATCACGCAATTACCTAAACTGCCCCCGATGTGGGTGGTGATCGCTAAACCCAAAATCAGCGTGTCAACACCATCGATTTTGCGGCGCATTAACTATGCCGAAGTTCAGCATGCGGATACGCACGCACTAGTCGCTGCGATTCAACGGGGCGACTATGATGAGATTTGTGATTCCGTGGAAAACGTATTAACGCCGATCACGTCACGGCTTTACCCAACGGTAAATCATCTTAAGGAGCAGATGGTTCGTTTTGGTGCAGATGTGGCCGAAATGAGTGGCACTGGTCCAACGGTGTTTGGCATCTGCCGTAAACAATCACGGGCTCAACACGTGGCTAACGGTTTGTCAGGTTTTTGTCGGGAAGTCCATGTCGTGCGTCCCGTTAGTTTGCACACCGATTTTGCGCAATCATCGGCATCCGTTTGAAGGTGCTTAAAGAAGAATCAGGTTTGGAGTGATTGAATGAATAAAAAAACGTTAATCAAACGGACTGCACTGGCCATTGCTACGAGTTACACGACTTTGATTGGTGCTGGTTACGCAGTTTATTTGCTCGCAACCGGTTGGTCTAACAAGCAAAAATTGGCTGGTCGACAGGCCTCGCTTGAGGCCAATACCGACATTGAAAATGAGTGGTTCAAGCATCAAGAACAGTCACCGTGGGCGATTAAAACAGCTGACGGACTAACTTTACGGGCAACATTTATGTCAAACGCCCACAATACCAATAAAGTAGCTATTTTAGCTCACGGGTTGCATCACTCACGCGAACAAATGATTCCGTACGCCCGGTTGTTCATGGACGCGGGATACAGTGTGTTAATGCCGGACGCACGTGCACATGGGCGTAGTGATGGTAATGTGATCGGTTTTGGTTGGTTGGATCGAAATGATTACCAGCAGTGGATCGACACTGTTATTGCTAACCAAGGTGAGCAAGTTAACATTGTGTTGATGGGCATTAGCATGGGTGCCACAACGGTGATGGCTACAAGTGGTCAAACGTTGCCGCATAACGTGCGCGCCATTGTTGAAGATAGCGGTTTTCGAAATGTTTTTCAGGAAGGTAAGTTTCGGTTGTGGCATAAGTATCATGTGCCTAGCAGCGTGTTGATGCCAATTGCTGATGACTTCGCCAAACGTCAGGCCGGCTATGCTTTTAAAGATGGTGATATTTTAGCTGAGGTGGCTAAAAATCATTTACCAATTTTGATGTTTCATGGTGCTAAAGATCAAACGGTGCCGGTTGGGGACGCATACGAGCTGTATGCACGGGCAAATGAACCTAAGCAACTGATTATTGACGATGAGGCTGCGCATATCTCAAGTATTCGAACGCAACCGAGCAAATATCGTCAAACGCTAACTGATTTTTTAAATCGTTATGTGAAATAAAATGTGTGACTAAAAAGGGCCGCTAGAACAAGTGTTATTTGTTCTAGCGGCCCTTTTTGGGGGGAATGAAATTGAAAAGACGACTACAAATCACGAAACTGAGCGAGCAATGCCTCATCAGCAGCTTGACGTTGCGCCGCCGTAATCCGTTTGGTCGCTACCTGATTGGGGTCAATCAGACCGTGAGTAGAAAGCTTTAAGACGCGAGTCGCGACGTGTGTCACAAATGTTTCATCATGTGAGACAAATAAAACGGTGCCAGGGTACGTGGTTAAAAATTGTTCGAGTGCTGTGAGCGTTGGTAAATCAAGGTAGTTCGTTGGCTCGTCAAGGATAAGCACATTGGCGTCGCTGAGCAGAACTTTAACCAGTGAAACCTTAACACGTTGGCCGCCGCTAAGGTTTTGGGCAGGGATATCTAAGGCAGTCGCTTTAAAACCAAATTCAGCCAAGACTGTGCGGACAATAGCGTTGTCCTGACGCGTATGTTCAGTCACGTTTTGCCAAATGGTAGTGGTTAGATTCAACCGGCTCATATTCTGAGCAAAGTAACCAAATTTAACTGCAGGATTGACGCTGATGGACTGATTTTGGTTGGCTAAAACGGCGCGAAGCAGTGTCGTTTTACCGACCTGGTTGGGCCCGGTGATGGCGACACGGTCACCAGTGTGGAGGACGAAGTTGACATCGTTTGCCAACGTTCGGTCGCCTGCCTCCAAGGCCAGATGCTGAATATTGATCGGTGTATGCCGGCCTAGAGTGGCGAACTGTTCCGCCCGTAAGGTAACTGAGGGCTGCTCAGTGGGTTTGGCAACTGGTGTCAGATGTTCAGCGTGATCCTTCATAACACGCGCTGCTTTGGTCATTTTGCCTTGATTACGGCGTAGTGAGCTTTTCATATCCTGGAGCTCGTTACGACTATGATTGTGGGGATTGGGCTTTGTTGTTTTGGCAGCCCGTTCAGTGCGTTTGATAGCGGCGACTTCCAGCTTATGCTTTTGTTGCTGGTAGTTTCGGAATGCAGCTGCCTGATTATTGCGTTGGGCCGTTTCATTAGCCGTAAAGGCATCATAATTACCGGCAAACGTTGTCAGGGTATGATCAGCGAGCGACCAAGTTGTTGTCGTGACAGCATTGAGTAACGTTCGATCATGCGAAATCAGTAGCAAGGTGCCTTTAAATCGGTTGAGCTGGTTAATTAACCACTGCTGGTTTGTCTCGTCTAAATTAGCGCTGGGCTCATCCAAAATTAACCATTCGGGTTGTTGACGTAAAGCTGTTAAGATAGCGTTTTTAACCTGTTCACCACCACTTTGCGTGGAAATATCATGCAATTGGTGGACGACAACAGGCGTCGTTTGGCGATCAACGATACCAGCATCAGGGGTCAGCGAGCCAGTCAGAATATCAATCAGCGTTGTTTTGCCAGCACCATTAGCGCCGATTAGACCGATGCGGTCACCAGGATTAATGACGAGTTGCTCAATATTAAATAATTGTTGTTGATGCCGTGTTATGGCAATATTTTGTGCTTGAATAACAAACATGAAATCACTCCTTACAAGTTAACTAGATAGGTGTTAAGCGAGAAGAAAATATTTCATTTTATAACCTCCCCAGAACGTGCCAAGACAGTCCAGACATGCGGGGAAGCGCACAAAAAAAGAGTCCACCCCCGCAACATGTAACTGCTGGCACTGAATGAATTCACAACTATCTATTGAAGTGTCTTCGCAGAGGGCAAACGAGACCAATTCCTGTTGTCTTCTGGATATTCGTAGATAAAATTATGAGTTCACTTAGTTCCAAAACAGTTATTAGTTGCGCATCGGCGGATCTCCTTAAAAATTTTAGTATTGGTAAATCATTTCGATAATAATGTAACGGTTTTTGGAGCGGCTGTCAAGAAAGAATGCCTTTAGCGTTGGGTTTCAGGATACATAATGTCGAGAAATACTAAGTTTTGTTCAGTTATTTTGATCTCCAAAAGTTCTTATCATATGTGGATATGGATGCTTAAGGTTAATTTTGTGCTCTTAAGAAGAGGTTACGTTCTGAAGTTTACCGATTGCAATTTTTTTGGAGTTTCGGTACACTATTAAACGGTAATCATTACTTTTTACATATTGATTGCAGAAAGGACATTCTTTTGCGACAACATAAACGTGGCTTACATATTTTCAGTATTATAGCATTACTCTTAATCGCATTGACTGTTAGCTTAGTAGTGGATCAACGAAGAATGATTGCGCGAGCTAAACCGACCTCAAAAATTCGCGTGGTAAGTTCACTGGATTTCTACGCTCAGGCCGCCAGCGCAGTGCTGGGGCAATATGGTCAGGTGACGGCTGTTATTAACAGCCCTAGCATTGACGCGGAAAGCTTTGAGCCAACGACGCACACAGCAAAGCAGGTTGCTAAGGCTGATGTGATCATTGAAAATGGTTTGGGTTATGATGACTGGTTGGGAAAAGTTGTGGCAGCGAATGGCCAGGAGAAGCGCACCATTAATGTTGGGACAGCTTTGATGCACCGACAGGTTGGCGAGAATCCTCACATTTGGTACAATCCGCAGACGATGCCACGCTTAGTTGCACAGATGGTAACACGCTTTTCGCGTTTGCAACCTGAGCATAAAGCGACTTTTAAACGGAATGCCGACCGTTACCTCGAGACACTGTCATCGTGGAAAAAGACGATTAAACAGCTAAAGCGGACAGGTCATCATCAAGCGGTCGCTGTTAGTGAGCCGGTGTTCAATGACACATTATCGGCAGTAAATTTAAAAGTCACTGATAATCATTTTGCCCGTGCTGTTGAAGAGGGAACCGATCCATCGCCAGCAGACATTGCCAAACTAACGCGTGATTTTAAACAACACAGGGTTGCCTTATGGGTTGTGAACACGCAGAATTCACAGCCAATTGTGAACTCAATGACCAAACAAGCGCGTCGCTACCACATTCCAGTGGTTCAAGTGACGGAAACGTTGCCGTCCAATCAGTCGTACGCACACTGGATGACCAATGAATTGAACCAAGTCAAAACTGCGTTAGAGGAGGACAATCAGCATGGCAAGTAATGAGACGCATCAAAAGATTGATCCCAATGATCAACCTGACAGCCAACTAACCGAAGATACCATTATGACCGTGGATAAACTGGGGATGAAGTTTGGTCAAAAAACGGTGTTTCAAGGACTCACGTTCACGTTAAAGCGTGGCGAATTCCTTAGCGTACTTGGCGAAAATGGGATTGGTAAAACAACCCTTATACGAATTTTACTCCAACAACTGCGGCCCACGGCTGGCGAAGTTTCGTTTTTGCCGAGTCGCTCCCAGGTAACGATCGGTTACGTTCCGCAATTTAGAAACGTTGATACCGAGTATCCGTTAACCGTGAAAGATTTTGTGGGTTTGGCACTACATGATCACTTAACGCCATGGTGGTCTAAACACGAAAAGCAACGCTTGAATCAAGTGTTGCACGAAACAGATTTGACGCGAATCGCGCACACACCGCTTGGCCGTGTTTCTGGTGGTGAGTTACAGAAAGCTTATTTGGCTCAAGCTTTGATTCGACTGCCACAGTTGTTGATTTTGGATGAATCGACTGCCAGTTTGGATAACAACATGAAGTTTGAATTGCTGGACTTGCTTAAACAATATCAGCAGCAAACACAGGCAGCAGTCATCTTCGTAACGCACGATTTGCCATTAACAAAGAAGTATTCTACCAACTTTTTGTTAATGCAGCCGGGCCCGTATCAACTGGGCACGATTGACGAATTGAACGAAACGGTACTGGAGGCGGCTCATGCTTAATTATCCATTTATGCAAAATGCCTTTGCGGCGGGCACATTAATCGCAATTGTCAGCGGTATCGTTGGGGTCTTTGTGGTCGCTCGAAACATGTCTTTTTTAACACATACATTATCTGAAATTGGTTTCGCTGGGGCAGCTTTCGGATTGTTTGTGGGCTGGACACCATTGGCGGGGATGCTATTATTTACCAGCGTCAGTTCTGTCGCCGTTGGTCAATTAAGTAGTAAGGCATCCCGTCGTGAGGCGGCGATTACCTCGATTTCAGCGTTGGCGATTGGGCTGGGAATTTTGTTCTTGTCGCTATCAAACCAAAATGCCAGTTCAGCTACAAATATTTTGTTTGGCTCGGTCATTGGGATCAGCCGGACATCTGTACTGCAAGTTGCTATTTTAGCCTTGGCAGTGATTGTGGTAATTATGGCGGTGTACCGAAGTTTGAAGTTTGATTCGTTTGACGCTGTCGGAGCGCGGGTTGCCGGTATTCATGGCACCACACTGGCCATCATCTTTCTGGTTGCATTAGCATTTTCAGTCAGTGTGGCCGCTCAAATCGTGGGCTCCCTGTTAATCTTTATCTTGCTTACATTACCTGCTTCTGCGGCAAAATATTTTGCACACGGTGTTGGCAGCATGATTGGCCTAGCCATTCTATTTGCTTTGATTGGTGTGTGGCTCGGTTTGGCGCTGAGCTACTGGACAAACTGGCCGGTCTCTTTCTTCATTGCCGTCATTGAAGTTCTGTTTTACTTTATTGGTCTGATTTTTAATCGCTTCACAGCACGAAATTAAAGTGGTATGAGAACGGCGTCGGAAACGACGCTTTTTTTGTGAGAAGCGCCCAGTAATTACGAACGTTGTGCTATTATTAACCAAGGAAAGAACGCTTTTTGTCGTTCATTGTGAAATTAAAAATGAGTTGAGGTAGCTAAACGTGAAAGTTAGACGATCAGATCGATTGATTGACATGACGCGCTTCTTATTGGAACGACCACGGACACTGGTTTCGTTGTCCTTTTTTGCTGAGCGTTACGAGTCAGCCAAGTCATCGATTAGTGAAGATTTAACCATTTTAAAACGAACCTTTCAGGAACGTGGAACCGGTTTGTTAGAAACTCTGCCCGGTGCTGCGGGTGGTGCTCGGTTCATTCCGTATATCCTGAAGGAAGATGCTTCTGAATACATCGATTATTTATGTAAAGAAGTTTCGGACTCCCATCGGGTAATGCCTGGTGGCTATGTTTACTTATCTGATTTATTAGGCAAACCAGAAGTCCTTCGCCAGATCGGTCGTTTGATTGCGACTCAATATATGAACCAAACCATCGATATGGTATTGACGGTTTCTGTGAAGGGGATTCCGATAGCTCAGGCCGTCGCAGAACAATTGAACGTGCCGTTTGTCATTGCTCGTCAAGATGGGGCCATCACGGATGGCGCCACGGTCAGTGTGAACTATGTGTCTGGCTCATCAACGGCCATCGAAAAAATGCAGATTTCCAAACGTGCTCTGCCAGCTGGTTCACGAGTATTGATTGTGGATGACTTTGTTAAAGGCGGCGGTACCATTTCTGGTCTTGCTAGCTTAGTTCGTGAACTGGATTGTGAGGTTGCTGGGATCACCGTGTTTGGTGAAGGCCGCTTTAATGGCGAACGTCAATCTGAAAACTTTACATCATTACTGCATGTTGAAACATTACAAAGTGAATCGGAACCAATTCGGGCCACACCGGGGAACTATATGCACCGTGTGTTTGGCAATGAAAGGTAGGTAAGTTTTTCAATGAGTTCGAGAAATACCATTATTCTTGCGGCTGGTAAAGGAACCCGCATGAAATCGAAGCTATACAAGGTTTTACACCGGGTTTGTGGTAAAACAATGGTCGATCACGTGTTGACTCAGGTTGAATCGACTAACATGGATCGGATCGTGACGATTGTTGGCTATGGAGCAGATGACGTTCGCAAACAATTGGGTGACCGCACGCAATACGCAATGCAAAAAGAACAATTGGGTACAGGTCATGCCGTATTACAAACGGCACCATTACTAGGCGACGTTGATGGTGTCACACTGATTGTCAGTGGTGATACACCGTTGTTTCGGGCTGAAACACTTCAAAAACTGTTTGATTACCACGAAGCAAAGGGCGATGTCGGCACAATTCTGACATCGATTGCGCCCAACCCGACCGGTTACGGCCGGATTATCCGAAATGATATTGGGCTCGTAGAAAAGATTGTGGAACAAAAGGACGCTACATCAGAAGAACAGGCTGTTAAGGAAATTAATACTGGTGTGTATGTTTTTGACAACAAGGCCTTATTTAATGCACTTCACCAAGTTAAAAACGACAATGCACAAGGTGAGTATTACCTAACTGATGTCATCGAGATTTTAAAGGCAGCTGGTCAACGGGTCGGCGCTTACCGCATGAGTGATTTCAGTGAATCAATGGGTGTTAATGACCGCAAAGCTTTGGCAACCGCGACAAAAGTTATGCAACGCCGCATCAATGACGAACATATGGCAAATGGTGTGACCTTTATCGATCCAGATCACACGTATGTCGATGTGGACGTTAAGATTGGTGCTGACACTATTATTGAACCGAATGTTCAGTTAAAGGGGCACACGGTCATTGGCGAGGATTGTATGATTGGCGCCAATTCCGAAATTCGTAATAGTGTGATTCACGATGGTGTCACGGTTACCTCCTCATTCATTGAAGATAGTGACATGGCTGATGGCTCTGATATTGGCCCAATGAGTCACTTGCGTCCAGATGCTCATATTGGTGAAAACGTTCACCTGGGCAACTTTGTTGAGATTAAGAAAGCGACTATTGGTGCACGGACTAAAGTGGGTCACTTGACCTATGTCGGGAATGCTCAATTAGGAACGGATATTAATGTCGGCTGTGGCGTTGTGTTTGTTAACTACGATGGTGTTGGCAAACATGAATCTATTGTGGGTGACCACAGCTTCATTGGCAGTAATTCCAATTTGGTTGCACCGTTAAACGTCGCAGATCATTCATTCATTGCCGCTGGTTCAACGATTACAAAGGATGTTGCCCGGCATGACATGGCAATCGCCCGTGAACGTCAAACTAACAAGCCGGGTTACTGGTCAAAATTACCGCATAAACCGGAAGACAAATAGTGCGGATAGTTGCGTCAAAGTCAGTTAATGAGTACCATTAAGCTATAACAAATGAGTATGAAAAAATTTAATTATCCTTTGTGGAGGGAACATGTCAACTCAATATTTTGACCCCAAACTGAAGATTTTTGCCCTGAATTCAAACCGACCATTGGCAGAAAAAATTGCTAATGAAGTTGGTGTTGAATTAGGTAAAACTTCTGTGGATCGTTTCAGTGATGGTGAAATTCGCATTAATATCGAAGAAAGTGTGCGTGGGGACAACGTTTATTTGATTCAGTCCACATCAGCGCCCGTTAACGATAATTTGATGGAATTGTTGATTATGATTGATGCGCTACGTCGTGCCAGTGCTAATACAATCAATTTGGTTGTTCCTTACTATGGTTACGCTCGTCAGGATCGCAAGGCCCGTTCACGTGAACCTATCACCGCTAAGTTGGTCGCAGATATGCTTGAAAAAGCTGGTGCGACTCGGTTACTGGCATTGGATCTGCACGCTGCTCAAATTCAGGGATTCTTTGATATTCCAGTTGACCACATGATGGCAGCACCATTGTTAGCTGACTATTTCATTACGAATCACATTGCTGAACATGCAGTGGTGGTTTCGCCAGATCATGGTGGGGTGACGCGTGCGCGTGCCTTGGCAGAGTTCCTTAAAGCACCGATTGCAATCATTGACAAACGTCGCCCTCGTGCCAACGTGGCTGAAATCATGAACATTATCGGTGATGTTAAGGGTAAAAAATGTATCATGATTGATGACATGATTGATACGGCCGGCACGATTACTTTGGGCGCCAAGGCATTGATGGATGCGGGTGCAGAAGAAGTTTACGCTTGTTGTTCACACGCTGTGTTGTCTGGCCCAGCGGTTGACCGTTTGAAAGCATCACCATTCAAACAAGTGGTTGTGACCGACTCAATTAACTTGCCAGAAGAGAAACATTTCGACAAGTTAGTGCAAGTGTCCATTGCACCACTGGTTGGGGATGCAATTCGCCGGATTAATGAAAACAAGGCTGTTAGCCCGTTGTTCCGGACTCGTTTTCACCGGGATGGGCGTAACAACTGATTTTCGATTAGACAAATTAATTTAGTTAGCTTCGAATAAATGAGAGCAAGATGTAACAGAACTGGCTTGCTCAGCTAAAAAACGACGTTCATGGTCTTTTTCCATGAACGTCGTTTTGTGTCGGACGGGTGAAAGACTGCGTTCTGGATCGCAGTTGCGGCACTTTTACTAAACGTTAAATTGGCTTTTTATGTTCCAATCCCATCATTTCACCGTCTATATCATAAAATGTTGAAGTTATTAAGCTTTTCTTTCGATATGTAACAATAATGACATAATCACGTAATTTTTGTTACAAGTGATATAATTTAAGTATCAAAAGGCACAGGAGATTTGAAACGTGTCAGAGCGGGGGTACATAAAATGAGCATTCAAACATTTAAGAAAATGATGACAGGTAGTGTAATTTTGGTCAGTACGGTTCTGTTGACTGCTTGTGCAAGTACTTCTGCGACGACAGTCAGCGAGGGGCATCATTCAGATAGTGTTCGTAGCAGTCGTAAGAGCGACGTAAAGGTTCCTACACGGACGTCGAATGTTACAACGGTCGCACCTGCTACAACCAGTTTTTCTAGTGATCAGTCTTCATTAGCCGTAACGGGGACAAGTTCATCCGCTTCCGAGACTAGTGCTGTTTCTGATTCGGACACGACATCATCTAATGTAAGCACCGCATCGACGAGTTCGGCGCAGACTAGTAGCGTTCAAAGTAGTGTAGTACCAAGTAGTTCTGTTCAAGAAAATTCAATTCAGGGTAGCTCAGTTCAAAGCGGTTCCGTTCAGAGCAGCTCTGTTAAGGGTAACGCAACTCAAACCAGTTTGAGCAAAGTTGCTTCAGGCACTGTTGCTACGAGCGGTCAACAAGACAGCAGTCGTGTAGCTAATAGCCAACAAGTTAGTCAAGTTACCGGCAATGCAAACGGGCAGAGTAGCGTTTCTCCGGTATCGAAGACAAGCGGTGAAACAACGCAACAGCCCGTATCGAACAGTAACAGTACGACGAAGGGTAGCGTCACAACTGCGACCTCCGCGAATGGGGTTCTGTCGAACTTTAGAAGCCAGATGGGTTACAACGAGACAAATGGCAGTCGTCAATACACCGTTATTAACAACGGGAATGGCACTTACCAAATCGACGTTCGGACCCAAGCTCCTGATGCAAACATCAGCAATCTGGCCGGTGTTTACACTTACACACCAGCAAACAAAGAAGTAACAACCGTCTTTTCTGGGGCTGATGCTGGCAATGGTGGGGCTAACACGGTTAACACACCAACAACTGACAACAGTACTTCAACGACGCAGTCAAACCATTAGTGATTGGCTAAAATATAATTTGGACTTTAATACCGCAGATATTTGCGGTATTTTTAGTTACAACGGAATTTATCACAAAGATTAGTTTGGAGAAAAAAGGATGCGACAAAAACAACGACCTGCCGCCTGGTCAGCGATTGGCTTAATCGTCTGTGTCATTATTGGTGGTATTGCATGGACCAATGGCGTTTCATTAGTTAAACTGTCTGATATATTTTTTATGATTGGGTTGGCGCTGATTGTTATTGGTGTGGTGATGCAATTGAGCCATGCGCATCTGTTTGCTGGATTTCGCAGACGCCGTAAGCAAACATATAAGGAAAAGGCAGATAAGAAACCTGAGCCTAAGATGAACACGCGTGATATTGCCGTTAAAAAGAACGAACCACTGCGTTTTTCAGATTGGAATCGGTGGCTCTGGATCGACGGTGCCATTCTCATTATCATCGCCGTTGTAGTCACGCTCTGAGCGCTCCACTGTAGCAATCTTTTCCAGTTGTCAACAGTGACACGCTCACCGTGGGACCGGTTCAAGCCCCCAAAGTTCGGAGTCTTTCACCTCGCCGCAAAGCCTCGTGAGGAGCCGAGTCTTTACGGACCGTCCGTAACCTAAATTCGAGAAGGCCACTCGAATTAACGTTACCTTCACGGCTCGGTATCACTGTTGACGCCTTCCAGATGATATTGTGGCAACTTTTTTTGACAGGACAGTGGCTTGACTGCGAGCCAAAGACTAATTGAGATAAGAACTAATTGTGAGAAGAGTGGAGCGGATCAGAAACAGAGTTTCGTGTCGGCAACATTTAGCGGCAGGAATTTGGCCGCTTAGTGTTGCGGGATGACTTATGAGACTTGTTTTTCGGCTCATAATCAAGGTTAAAGACTCTGGGTTTAGGATGCTGAGACTGATCCCACGGAACGGCGTTTCTGGTCCGCGTAACGGTACAAACATAACAAAACGCACTGCAATTTCTTAAAACAGGAATGCAGTGCGTTTTAGATTAAATTGGTCTGATTAATTTAGTGCGTATTTGTTGATCGCGGCGGCGACACCGTCTTCTTTGTTGGTCAGTGTGACAGCCTGGGCAGCTTCCTTAACTTCGTCGATGGCATTGCCCATTGCAACACCCCAACCAGCGGCCTTGATCATGGAAAGGTCGTTGCCTTGGTCGCCCAAAGCCATAACTTCATCCATTGAAAAACCCAAATCACTTGCTAATCCAGTGATGGCATTGCCTTTAGAAGCTGCTTTGTTCATGGCTTCAAGAAAGTAGGGTTCACTACGGACAAAGTAAAAGTCTTGTTTGACATAGTCAGGCAGTTTTTCGACCGCGCTGCTGATAATCTTTGGGTCGTCGATGAACATTGCCTTAGATAATGTGATGTCAGTTGGCATTTCTTCAACGGCACGGTAGCGGATCGGCATTTTTACTAAGAAGGCTTCGCCGATAGTGTAAGGACTGATGTTTTTGTTAGCCGTATAAATGTGTGATTCGGTTTCTACGTGAAAGTGTGTTTCAAGCGTTTCACTTAGAGTTTGTAACTGACGGTACTGGTCGTAATTCAATGTGTGGCGAACGAGAATTTTGCCACTGATTGTTTGTGCTAATGCACCGTTAAAAGTAATGACGTACTGGTCATCACCACTGAGCCCAAGTTGGTCCAAGTAATCTTGAACACCCGTCAGTGGGCGACCAGTACATAGGACAACTTTGATACCGGCATCACGAGCTGCCTGAACGGCTGTAATTGTAGCTGGGTTCAGTGAACTCTTTTCATTTAGTAGCGTGCCATCAATGTCGATGGCAATCATTTTAATTGTCATGGGATTCTCCTTGAGGGTGAATAAGTTGATCATTATGAATGTAATTTTGAAATTCAATATAAATTGGGCTAAATAAATCATTTTCTGCGTCTTTGGTCAACATTTCCCGAGGGAAGAAGAAACGCTGATCACCCAATTCACGACCAGTAATGGCGGCAACTAACGGGCTCAGTGATGATAACTCAATGGTGGAGCCGTCACTTTTCATCAATTGAATTTCGGCAGCAGGTTTGCGAGTCTGGCGACTGTTTGCATTGTATGGCAGATCGTAACTGTCGTTTGTGGCAGTGTAATACTTGACGTTATAGCCGGCCGTTTCAATTTTGGCGCGTAGAATCGTCAGCAAATCTTCCGTTTCACTCGTATATTCCACAGATTTAAAGGGCCGGCGATTTAGGAAACGATTGGCTAAGTCCGACAACACGGCGTCGTCACTGTCAGCCCAGTGTAGGAAGTAAGTGTTAAGTACGCCATCATCTAATTTTAAGTAGTCAGCCAGCGTCCAATCGTGGTTAAAGAATGGTTCGAGCAGTAAGGGACGAAATCCGTCTTCACGAACGGGTTGGTTGTCATAACGGTCCTTAGCACGCAACAACAGGTGATCCAAAATGACTTCCATGGCACGGGAGACAGGGTGAAAGTATACTTGTTGATACATTTGAAAACGGCTGAGAATGTAATCTTCGACAGCGTGCATTCCGTCAATATCAAACGCAATCCCGTCTTTGTAGGGCCGCATCACGCGTAGTACACGAGTGAGGTCGAAACGACCGTAGTCAGCACCGGTATAGTAGGCGTCGCGTAACAGATAATCCATTCGATCTGCGTCCAATTGACTGGAAATGATTTGAACAACTTGCGGGTTAGGATACGTATGTTGAATGACGCTGGCAACTTGTTGTGGAAATTCTGGCGACACCCGTTTGAGCACTGCGTTGACCTCGGTAGTGGGGGAAGTTAGAATTTGTGCAGTAATTGCTTCGTGGTCCGTGTGAAAAATGTGTTCAAACGTATGTGAGTAAGCCCCGTGTCCAATATCGTGCAAGAGTGCCGCACATAGCGTAACGAGTCGCTCGTGGTCGTCCCACAGACCGTCTCCAGGTGTTTGCGACGGATAGTCGTGTTCAAAGTTATCACAGATTCGTCGCGCAATTTCGTATACGCCTAAGGAATGTCCAAAGCGACTGTGTTCTGCCCCGTGAAAAACCTCTTCGGTCACACCCAGTTGTTTGACACGTCGCAAACGCTGAAATTCTTTAGTGTCAATCAAATCCAAAATGACTTGGTAAGAAACGGCGATATAATTGTGAACGGGATCGCGGAATACTTTTTCACGTGGTAATAACTGATGACGATAATCCATTAAATCCTCCTTGAAATATGTGACGGATACGACTCACTTTTCCTATGACCGTGGTAGCAACCTTAAAAGCTAGGTTGATGCTGACTCAACCGTTTGGCTTCAAAATCTAGGTGAGCACCAAATTCTGGTTCTTGCATAAGCGTGGTCAAGTGCTGTTTAGCAAGATGTGTGCCACTTTGCTGTGCCGCGTCAATAAAGCGTTGACGGGCTGCTTCAATAGTTAACGATTGTGGCAACAAGTCGCCAACGTTCATCATGGTGCCAGGATCGACATCAGGGAAATCCCATTTATTTTCTTCGTGGCCCAACCCCACGGTGTAGAAATCGTGAATTAATTGAGCACGGGCATTTTGGTTACCATTCACGCTCAGATATAACATAATGACGGTGCCACCATTTCGGCGTCGTTGAGACATGCCGGCAATCTTATGCCCATTTACACTCAGGTCGTAGGTGCCTGGACAGTAGGAACGAGCGACTTCGCCAGCATCAATGGGGAGTTCAGGAAATGCCCGATCAACAAGTAACTTCATTTGTTCATACGCATCATCGACGCCTAGTTTGACCAAACTGGGTGGGAAAAAAAGGCTGATGTTGAGAACACCGGCGTCAGCTACCACAGCTAACCCACCGGAATTACGGATGAATCCGCTGTAACCATGATCTGTGAGCACTTTGTGAGCAGCAGACAAATGCGGCACATCAGCGTCGCGAAGCCCCATGATCACCGTGTTGTCGAGTAACCAGAAGTGGAGTAAGGGCTGATTTTCATGTTCAATAAGACTAAGTAGCACATTCATGTTTGAAAATGTCGCTAAGCCGTCAGCTTGTTTGAAATGCTGCGACAGTAACATTGTTGTCGGCGCAAGAGCAAGTGCGTCAATCATGTAATCACCTGATTTCTTAACGTTTTGTGGATTGCAAACGAAATGAATGGGCTCATATTAGTGAGTCCGTTTGCTAATTTATTATCTATATCGATCTCATTTATAAGAATAGCTAAACGCAACTGCTTTCATTATACCGAATCGCGCTGGGGTCTGCATTATTGAAAGCCATTGAGCCCAATTTTCAAAATGAAAAGGACCAAGGTTTCATTAATGGTAATTTATCTAAAAAGCGTTATAATTTCTTACTGACATTCAATGCGTTTTATGGAAAATTTCAAATAACACTGGGAGGTAGATTTGTGGCACAACAATTTGAACAGGCTGTCACCGTTCATTTATTGACCAACATTACACAAGATGATGACACCGAGCAATTTGACTTTGATTTGCCAGGCCGCTTGGTGATTGTGAATGACAACATTTATTTACGTTATGTTGAAGATGACAATGGTCAGTCGACGCCAGTGACGTTTAAGCTGAATGGTGAAAACGATGTAGTCTTGACGCGTTCTGGTGAAAATGGTCTAAAATTTCATTTCCTAACCGGAAAGGCAGTCACGACTCAATATCGGACGCCTTATGGGGTTATGGCCGTCGAAGTTGCAACAACTGATCTTAGTGTCAGGTTGAGTGATGATTTATCGGCAGGCCGAATTGCCATCGATTACCAGTTGTTGGCCGGCGAACAATTAATCGGTGATTATCAAATTAGATTGCATTTTACAGCTTAAGACCTTATGATAAGATGTACACTCTCGAAAGGACGGGCCTGATTTTGGAACTTAAAATTTTCGAAGGTCAAAATAAGAAAGAATTGTCGATGATTGAGGTTGCGCACGCAATTCTCTCACAACACGGAGAAGCCATGGGCTTTGCCGACTTAACTAACCAGGTACAACAGTACTTGGGCAAAAGTGACGAAGAAATTCGTGATCGTTTTGCACAATTCTATACGGACCTAAATGTCGACGGTAGTTTCATTTCACTTGGTGACAACACATGGGGACTCCGTACTTGGTACGCGTTTGACTCCATCGATGAAGCCACTATTAATGGTGAAGAAGACGAGGATCAGCCAAAGCGTAAGAAACGCCGTAAGGTTAATGCCTTTCTGGCTGACGCTGCCGACGACGATGATGTTATCGACTACGATGATGATGATCCTGAAGACGATGACTTTGGTCAAGATTCTGATGACGATGTTGATGGTGCTGACACTCAAGATAACGATGAGGACAGCGATGATGACGATGCTGAAAATCAGGCTACCGAAGAAGACTTGCCAGATGGTATCGAAGGTCAATTAGCAGAGTTAAGTGATGAAGATGATGACGACGATGAGGATGAAGAAAACGATGATGACGACGAATAACTAACGCGTCGTTTGTTCGTTCGAGCCAGTAATAAAATTACCGGATAAAATCCTTGACGTTATGACTTGAAGTCGGTATTATATTTTTTGGGCACCGTTCAGAAGAACGGGCACGTTAATGAAGACTTTAGTTGCTCCCAATTCAGATGAATTGGGGGCTTTTTCTTTGTTTAAGGCTTCCCCGAAAAAACAAAAGGAGCGTTTATTTAGATGACCAAATACATTTTTGTCACCGGTGGTGTGGTTTCGTCAATTGGGAAAGGGATCGTTGCTGCGTCCTTAGGCCGTTTGTTAAAGAACCGTGGGCTCAAGGTTACGATTCAAAAGTTTGATCCTTACATCAATGTTGACCCAGGAACGATGAGCCCATACCAACACGGTGAAGTGTTTGTGACAAATGATGGGACCGAAACGGACCTTGATTTAGGCCACTACGAACGATTTATCGACATTAACCTGAATAAATACTCAAACGTCACGACGGGGAAAATTTATCAAGAAGTTCTACAAAAAGAACGTCATGGAGACTACCTTGGCGCGACGGTTCAAGTTATTCCGCATATCACTAACGCAATTAAGGAAAAGATCATGCGTGCTGGTCAAACGACTGACGCGGACGTAGTGATCACAGAAATTGGTGGTACGGTGGGTGACATTGAATCCTTACCATTTATTGAGGCCCTACGTCAGATGAAGACTGATGTTGGTAGTGACAATGTTTTCTACATTCACACAACTTTGATTCCTTATCTGCGGGCTGCTGGTGAAATGAAGACCAAGCCAACACAACACAGTGTTAAGGAACTGCGTGGTTTAGGCATTCAGCCAAACATGTTGGTTGTCCGGACGGAAAAGCACATCACCCAAACGATGCGGAATAAGATTGCGTCATTCTGTGATGTTGATCCTGAAGCTGTTGTTGAATCGATGGATGTGCCGACAGTTTACACGGTGCCATTGGCTTTACAAGACCAACATATGGACGACATTGTCTTAAACCACTTTAAGTTGTCCGCTCCGGAAGCAGACATGAGTGAATGGCGTAAGCTTGAACAACATGTTCAAAACTTGCACAAGACGATCACCATTGATTTGGTTGGGAAATACACTGACCTACAAGATGCTTATATCTCTGTCAACGAAGCCCTAAAGTCAGCCGGCTATGTTGTTGATGCTGATGTTAAAATTAATCATTTTAACTCAGAAGAAATTAACGCAGATAACGTCGATTCCGTTTTGGCTGAAGCAGATGGCATTCTAGTTCCTGGCGGTTTCGGTAATCGTGGTATTGAAGGTAAGATTTTGGCCATCAAGTATGCACGTGAACATGACATTCCGTACTTGGGCATTTGTCTGGGGATGCAGATGGCTTGTGTTGAGTTTGCCCGTGACGTGGTTGGCCTGAAAGATGCTAACTCAACGGAAATTAATGCAGACACACCATACCCAGTTATTGATTTAATGCCTGATCAAGAAAACATCGATGATCTTGGTGGTACACAACGGTTAGGCGCTTACCCGTGCAAGTTGAAGCCAGGTACTTTGGCTGCCTCAGCTTATAACAACGAAGAAGTGATTTCCGAACGTCATCGTCACCGTTATGAGTTCAATAACAAGTTCCGCGACCAGTTAGCCGCCAAGGGTCTGGTATTCTCTGGGACGTCACCTGATAATCGTTTGGTAGAAGTGGTTGAATTACCAAGCAACAAGTTCTTTGTTGCCGCACAATACCACCCAGAATTCTTGTCACGGCCAAACCGTCCTGAAGGATTGTTCAAGGCGTTTGTGAAGGCTGCTGATGATGAACACATTGCCCGTCAGTAAGTAGTAGGCAACTAAAAGTGCAGGCAATCTGACAATGTAGATTACGAAAAACCGATAGTGCCAGATAGGCACAGCACTTCGAGAAAGTTTGTTGAGGGACAGATACGTCCTTAACAAACTTTTTATTTTGCACAATTTTTCTAGATGTTTCCATTTAAGTCAACAGTGGAACCAGAATGCCGTTAAACAGGCAATTATTAAACGATTTGACTGGTAAATGATTAAGCAGTAATGAAAAAGTTTCTAAAAATATACTGAGAAGCCAGAAACAGTGTTGTCTTTTTGCCATTCGTTCATTAGTATGGAAGATAATTGTGCTCCCTTTATGGTTGAGCCATGGTAAATCTCAATACGAATTAGTTGCATGAATGAAAGAGGAATAACGCATGAAATCGATGATCATCCAAGGAGGCAACCCACTGTCAGGCGAAATTACTATTGGCGGCGCCAAAAACAGTACGGTTGCACTAATTCCCGCTGCTATCCTGGCTGATACCCCGGTTCAATTTGATTCTGTTCCGGACATTTTGGATGTACATAACTTGATGGCCATCCTCGAATCAATGAACGTTTCATCACACTTTGAAAATGGTGTGCTGGATATTGATCCAACGCATATCGAAGAAAATGTTTTACCAGGTAAGGCAATTAAGAGTTTGCGTGCGTCTTATTACTTTATGGGAGCCTTACTGGGTCGTTTTAGACGGGCCACTGTATCGTTTCCCGGTGGTGACAATATCGGCCCTCGACCAATCGATCAACACATCAAGGGCTTTAAGGCCTTAGGTGCAGAAGTTACCGAGATTGACGATTCTGTTCATATTGATGCCAGCAAGGGTCTTCACGGCGCACGTGTATTCTTAGACATCGTGTCTGTCGGCGCTACGATGAACATCATTTTGGCTGCCGTAAAAGCTGATGGTTTAACGGTGATCGAAAATGCCGCTAAGGAACCAGAAATCATCGATTTGGCAACGTTCTTAAACAACATGGGCGCTAAGGTGCGCGGTGCCGGGACAGATGTTATTCGAATCGAGGGTGTGTCACAATTAAAGGCGACTAACACCCATACGATTATTCCTGACCGTATCGAAGCAGGTACGTACTTATCGATGGCGGCTGCAGTTGGCGCAGGTGTTAACATTCAAAACGTCATTCCTGAACACTTGGAGGCTTTCACCGCTAAGTTAATCGAAATGGGCGTCAAGATGGACATCAGTGAAGACAGTATTTATGTGCATAAATCCGAAAAGCTTAAGCCAATTCAGGTTAAAACCATGCCTTATCCTGGTTTTGCAACTGATTTGCAGCAACCGATCACACCGCTGATGGGTCGGGCAGATGGTGCCAGCATCATTATCGACACTATCTATCCTGAGCGAACAAAGCACATTCCTGAACTTAACCGAATGGGCGAAAACATTCGGTTGGAAAACAACATGATTGTTGTCAACCACTGTGATGATTTAACTGGGACCATTGTCGCTGCCGGCGAAATTCGCGCAGGGGCTTCATTGGTAATCGCTGCCTTAATGGCTGAAGGACGTACAACCATTACTAATGCAGAAAATATTTTGCGTGGTTATGATCGCATTTCCGATAAGCTTAAGGCACTTGGCGGTCATATACAGATCATTGAAGATACAGATGCAGGTGTTTTCGAATACTAGGCCGATATTGGCTTCGTTAAAGACGTCCGGTCGTTGTTTTTACAAGTTTGTTAATGACAATCTTGAACAACGATTGCATCGTTCAAACGCGGATTTGTTTGCTACAATTATAAATTATTGAGTCAAACCAACTCACAATTATTATTGTCGTCGACTTGCGCATACGCTTAATCCATGCTATATTACTAAAGTTGATTATATGTAACTATGACTCAGCAAATGACTCATGGCAAAGGAGATATTACAATGAAACAAGGCATTCATCCAGATTACCACCAGGTTGTGTTCATGGACTCAACCACTGGCTACAAATTTATTTCTGGTTCCACTGCTACTTCTCAAGAAACAACTGATTGGGAAGACGGCAACACTTACCCATTGATCCGTGTTGAAATCACTTCTGATTCACACCCATTCTACACTGGTAAGCAGAAGTTCACTCAAGCCGATGGTGCTGTTGACAAGTTCAACAAGAAGTATGGTTTGAAGTAAGCAAAATTGAATCAATCTTAAGCTCTTGTCTGCGACTTTACGCTGATAAGGGCTTTTTTTATTTTTCCATGTGCAAATTAAAAATTGTAGGGATAAGATAAAAAGGCACTAATATTTAACTCAGAAAGAGGTATTTATGGATTCAACGACAACTAAAGTACCACGCTTCGTGTTGTTCTCAATTGTAGGAACAGCGTTACTTTCATTTTGTGGGATTTTAACAGAAACCTCGATGAACGTAACTTTCCCAACGCTGATGCGGCAGTTTCATATTTCTATCGGTGCCGTTCAATGGCTAACAACTGGCTATTTACTTATTGCTTCGTTAGTGATGATTATGGCGTCATATATCCACAAACGGTTTACATTCAAAGCAACATTCGTTACAGCACTTGTATTGTTTGTCGTTGGTTTGGTGGTTTGTGCAGTAGCTACGTCTTTTCCAGTTTTGTTGATTGGACGGCTGATTGGCGGGATTGCGACTGGGTTGTGTACGCCCGTGATGTTCGGCATCATTACGCAGTTTGTTCCCGGCGCTAAGATGGGCCGTTACATGTCGATTGGCGGCATGATTTTGGGCTTTGCGCCAACTGTGGGACCTACATATGGTGGTTTGGTGCTGTACTACATGGGGTGGCGAATGATCTTCTGGATTGTGTTACCGATTGTGGCGGTTTCGTTCCTGTTTGGATATTTCAATATTCGCCAACGTGTCGGCACTCAACCGGCGCACTTCGATACGTTAGGATTTACGTTGATTGCGGTGGCATTTATTACCATTTCTTTAGGCTTCAACGATGCATCTAAACATGGCTGGAGTAGCCTCGGATTCTGGGGTCTAGTCCTTGTTGGGATAATTGCTCTGGCTAGTTACGGCTGGTGGGCAACAAGGACAGCTCAACCGCTGATCAATATTGCGATTTTCAAACGGCGAACCTTCGTGCTCAGCTTTTTAACCTACTTGAGTCTGCAATTGAGCAATATTGGCTTGGGCTTCCTTTTGCCAAACTATGCACAGCTGGTCATTGGGGCAAACGCGATGACGGCCGGGTTACTCTTACTGCCAGGTAGTGTCTTACGGACAATATTGATGCCACTCGGTGGTTCTTTACTCGATCGTCGTGGACCACGCGTGCCGATTTTAACGGGACTGGTATGTTTGATGATTGCGATGGCTGGTTTTGTGTTGAGCGCCGGTCACCTGTCCGTGGGGTGGATCATCGGCATTTACATTATTTACAGTGTCGGATTCTCGATGACCTTTAGTAATACGTTGGCAAACGGCATGCAACAGTTGTCGCCTAAACTTATTGGGGATGGCAACGCGGCATTTAATACCATTCAGCAGTACGCTGGTTCTATTGGGACCGCTGTGATGGCAACGGTTGTGGCAATCAGTCAAAATCAGGCGGGCAAACTGTCTTCGGTTGAGGCCACAGCACGTGGCGGCCTGCACGATTTCATCATTTTGTTAGTGCTCACGATTATCATGATTGTACTAGCTAGTTTTAATTTCAAATTTCAGCAGCAGGATAAAAAAGCTTAATCTGTTTGACAAGTTAGTTATTTGTTCAGTTTAATCAAAAATCCCGGCAACCGTGAAAACATGGCTGTCGGGATTTTTAGGACATTTATGTTAACGGCTTAATCCCTTAATGAGCGAGTATTAAACCTGAACAAAACTAGATTTAACGCAACAATCACGCCGGTTGACAGGAACACGGCCCCGTAACCAAACGCGCCAGACACAGTTGACCCAATCATGGGGCCAACAATGCTCCCCATGGCCATGAATGATTGATTCCATGAGAATACCCGGCCAGTGGTAGAAACAGGGGAGTTTTTTGCTAATAACGTTTGAACGGCTGGCATCATCGTGGCGTCGGAAATCCCAATCAGAAAACGGAGCCCACCTAGTTCCCAAACATTTCGGACAAACGCCATCGGAATGAATACACAGATGGCAAAAATGAAGCCGATGGTCAAAATACGTTCCGTGCCGATGCGGTCACCTAACACACCTAAACGTGGTGCGGCGATGATGGTTGCAATGCCTGGTATAGCGGCCACAAGTCCGGCTACTAAGGAAACAGAGCCTTGACCGTGGAGCAGTTGCCGGACGTACAAACTAAGGATTGGACTGATAGACTGATTGGCAACTTGAATAATCATGGTGGTGATCAGCATGCCTAAAATGATCTGGGGATGTTTGAAGGAATGAATAACGTCTTTTGTTGAATTGGCGGCGCCTTTTTCAACAGGCGTGAAGTGTTCGTGCACAAACAACCAGCTTAAGAAAAAGACGATCAGTAACAAACCGCCTGTAATGAAGAAAGTTAAGCGATAACCGAAGCTGGCTGCTAATGTCCCACCGAGCAATGGCCCCAGCAGGTTGCCGGCAGTGAAACCGGTAACGAGTGTTCCCAATGCTTGACCAGAGTGCTCTTTTGGCGATTCTGTGGCTACTAGAGCATTGGCGTTTGAAATGTAACCAGAAAAGACACCTTGAATAAAGCGAAGGCCAATCAATTGCCAAACATTGGTCACAAGGCCCATAGCGCCAAGCACAATGGCCATTCCCAGTGATGCCCGCAGAATCATCAGTTTGCGACCCTTACGATCAGCGAGTCGGCCCCATAATGGGGAAACAATGGCGGTAACTAAATATGTAGCGGAAAAAGTGATCCCGGAATAGAAATTAAGCTGAGCTGTTGAAAAATGGCCGAGCGTATCAATATACAGAGACATAAATGGCATGATTTCGCTAAAAGCCATGCCGGCAATAAACGTGCCAAACCAGAGGACAAAGATATTTTGTTCCCATGGTAGGCGTTTACGGAAAAGCTGCTGTTTAAGATGTTTGATCAATCGATTTCCTCCTTGAGTGGCACTTTACTTTAACTTGGATGGGTAATGTGGTATTTTTTCGTTAGCAAATAAATAACAAGATAATATTCTACACCTATTTTGTTAGGCATGATGACAAACGTTTAGGTGGTAAATACAGATGTTACGTTGAAGGGAAAATTTAATGGCTCAAAAAAAGCATCAAAAAGGATCATCTGTTTGGCGGTGGTTTCGTGGCATACTTTTTGTTCTGCTAGTCGCAGTGTCGCTGGTTCTCATTTTTAATGGGCCTATCACCAACTGGTTGGTCAAAACATACCGGCCAACGATCACACGCACAGATGTTAAAAAGAATGAAAAAACTAAGGGTAATTATGATTTTCGCAGTGTGAACTCATTAGATTTGAAGACAGCTGCCCAAGCCCGTGCTAACCATAAAATTAAGGCGATTGGGTTAGTGGCCATTCCGTCGATCAAACTAAATCTGCAAATTGTTAATGGTGTTTCAGACGCTGATTTAGCATTAGCTACCGGGACCCTAAAGCCAGACCAAGTAATGGGACAGGGTAACTATGCCATTGCTGGTCATCGCATGGATCAAAAGGATGCCATGTTTAGTCCGTTATTCTGGAAGAGTCGGGTCGGTCAAAAAATTTATTTGACGGACTTGACCCATGTTTATGAATACAAAACTACGGAGCGAAAGTTCATTAAAGCGACTCGCGTTGATGTTGTGAATGATGTCCCCGGTCAAAAGTTGGTCACGCTGATTACCTGTGATGCGACGGGAGCCAATCGTTTGATGGTCCGCGGTTCCTTAGTTCACAGCTATGACTGGAAAGACGCTCCGGAGGCCGCACTAAAAGGGTTCAGTTACAAACAAAAGGTCGAAACGATTGCATCATAATTCCTGTTTAGACATTGTGATGCTGCCGCTGTGTCAGTGAGAAACGCCATTCCGTGGGACCGGTCTCAGCCCGCGTTGCGGTCTTCGACCTCGCCTTTGAACCCAAGCCCAGGTTTCAAAGCGCGTCCTACAACACTAAATGGCATAACCCGTGCCATTAAGTGTTGTCGACACGGAATTCTGTTTCTCACTGACTCCGCTTTTGTTGACGTTTAGTTAAGCTATGAGTGAAGCGATCATATTGAAGGCTTGTCACTTTGGTTAATCAAATAAATTAAGATCTTCTGTAGAGTTAATAATGTTGAGTGATTTCAATATGAGCTGAAGGGCGGTCAGCATTGAAATCAAGGTATGAAAGTGCTGTTGATTCGGTGGGTTTTGCCGAATTTACAGCACGGACGGTCGCGAAGACTCAGGGGTGTTGAGGCTTCGCGGCGAGGTGAGAGACCGTGATTTTCGGGCTCGAACCGGTCCCATGCCAGAATTTCAATACTGGCCAACCGTAGGCGACAGTCACCGATCGTCAAGTCAACTCCAAATACAGATAAAAATGACGCTGATTCTCAACTTGGAGAGTCAGCGTCATTTCTGTCAGTAATAAAACGATGTTGGGTTAGTGATTGGCAGCGACAACCTTGTCCAGCCAGTAAGGAAGGACCTCGCTGAGCTGTCTGTAGGTCAATGCAAAATTATGGGAGTACCAGGGATCCGGAATCTCCTGGCCAGCCTTACCGGGAACGATTTC
Source organism: Furfurilactobacillus milii (assembly GCF_009863985.1). Lineage (GTDB taxonomy): Bacteria > Bacillota > Bacilli > Lactobacillales > Lactobacillaceae > Furfurilactobacillus > Furfurilactobacillus milii_A. The sequence continues at coordinate 112,987 of NZ_WEZT01000021.1, forward strand.
GTAGGCCATGTGGACCTTTGATAGATCTTCAGTAGGCGTTAGTTGTTTTAAGTTGGCTAAGTTTGAACGATCCATCGTAATAATCCAGTCAGCCCAAGCAAAATCTTTGGCAGTGATTGGCCGTGAATGAAGGCCCTCTGCGCTTAAGCCATGTTCGGCTAACATATGAACGGCTCCGGGATGCGGGGGATTACCTTCTTCCCGGCTGCTTGTTGCCACAGAATCAACATTAATCTTCTCAGATTGTCCGGCTCCCGCCACTAAATGGCGAAAAATTACTTCTGCCATCGGAGAGCGGCAGATATTGCCTAAACAGACAAATAATACATTTTGCATAGGTTCCTCCAAATGAATAACGTGCTTAAATGGCTTGTTTATAGTAGTTCCTGCGTTTATTTTGCCGTGATTAATCGACTAATGCAAGCTTAGTGAATTTTTGATTATGTCGCTCACATGGTATAATCTGTTTCGACTGCAATAGTAGTTTGCAACAAGTTGATGATTAACGCAATTTAATAAATTAAGTAATTATGGATTCCATAACATCAACGCTAGTATCCAGAGATGCGCCTAGAGTGCGCAACGAGAGGTAAAAGATGAAAATGCAATTAGCTGAAATCGCAGCAGCGGTGGATGCACAAAATGAATTGGGCGATTGGTCATCAGTAACGGTGACTTCTGTCCACTTTGATAGTCGTCAACTAACGGCGGGGGCTTTGTTTGTGCCACTTCCCGGTGAACATGATGGTCACGAATTCATTGCTGGAGCGCGTGCACATGGCGCCGTTGCCAGTTTATGGGCAGTTAGTCGGGCTGCTGAAGCACCTGCTGACTTCCCGGTATTGCTGGTGGACGATCCGTTGACTGCAATGCAGGCGTTAGCCAAGCATTGGCTATCAAAAATCAATCCACAAGTGGTTGCGATTACAGGTAGTAACGGTAAGACAACGACAAAGGACATGACTGCCAGCGTTTTGGGAACGGAATTTAATGTCGTTAAAACATACGCTAACTACAATAATGAAGTCGGTGTGCCATTCACTGTGTTATCGATGGATGCCAACACTGAAGTGTTAGTTGTTGAAATGGGCATGGATCGGTTTGGTCAGCTCGATTTCTTGAGCAAGCTGGTTCAACCAGATGTTGCTGTGATCACAATGATCGGTGAAGCACACATTGAATTCTTTGGCACCCGAGACAAGATTGCCGATGCCAAGCTAGAAATTACGCATGGCCTTAAGGATGATGGTCGATTCGTCTTTAATGGTGACGAACCATTGTTGACGAAACGGGCAGAGAATGTGTCTAACGAACACGTGACGTTTGGCCAACAGAGTTCCAATCACTTATATCCGACAAGCATTGAACAGGACAACGAGTTCCACCAAACGACGTTCAAGGTCAATGCCTGGCCAGAAGAAACGTTTAAGATTCCGTTGTTGGGTGATTATAACGTCAATAACGCATTGGCTGCCTTAACGGTAGGTCGGCTGTTCCATATTCGGACGGCTAACTTAGTCAAAGGACTTGCCAAGGTCAACTTAACGTCTAACAGAACAGAATGGTTGACGGGATTAGCTGGGGAAGCTATCGTGAGCGATATTTACAACGCCAACCCGACGGCGATGAAGGATGTTCTAACGATGTTTGGTGACACGCCTGCAGCTGGCCGTCATGTTGCTGTGCTAGGCGATATGTTGGAGCTTGGCGATAATGCTGATGAATTACACGCCTCAGTTGCCGAGGCGTTAGATCCGGCGAAGATTCAAACATTGTATCTGATTGGACCACACATGAAGGCGCTGGCGGACAAGGTAACGGATCGCTATGCAGCTGATCAACTGCATTATTATGAGAATGATCAGAAAGCGCAGCTAACGACCGATTTAATGGCCGATTTAACTGAAAGCGATGAAGTGATGCTTAAAGCAAGCCACGGTGAACATTTGGAGACCGTTCTAAATGCGCTGCAAAACGGCGTGGCACAGGCATAGTTAGGCAAACTTGCTGGGAGGGTTAATTAAGTTTAACGACTGAGTTAATACTCTTAGTTGCCAAACGACCGCTCGCGCGTTAAACTATTACAGTTGCGTTTTTTAGCGTATATGAATGAAAATTGAATAACACACACAAGAATAACAAATCAAAACGGGCATCCCCACGCGTTAGCAGACGGATTTTTGCTAGTGTCGATGAAACCTTTTGATTTGAGGAGGAACTAATTTGAAGTTTGCAGAACTAGGCCTTAACAAGGCGCTATTAAAAGCCATTGATGACAGTGGCTATGAAGAAGCTACCCCAATCCAGGCAGAAACCATTCCGTTGGTTATGCAGGGATTGGATGTCATTGGTCAGGCCCAAACAGGGACTGGTAAAACGGCTGCGTTTGGGTTACCAATCTTGGATAAGATTGATACTGAAAATCCAAACGTCCAGGCATTAATTGTGTCACCAACACGTGAGTTGGCGATTCAAACTCAAGAGGAACTTTACCGCTTGGGTAAGCATGAACATGCCCGTGTTCAAGTTGTTTATGGTGGTGCAGATATTCGCCGTCAAATCAACAGCTTGAAGAACCACCCACAGATTGTTGTGGGGACTCCAGGTCGGTTACTGGATCATATTAACCGGAAAACAGTTCGTTTGGATCACGTTCAGACATTAGTGTTGGATGAAGCCGACGAAATGCTTGATATGGGTTTTGTGGATGATATTGAAAGTATCATCAAGCAAGTTCCAGAAAAACGGCAAACATTGCTGTTCTCAGCTACCATGCCTGATAAGATCAAACGGATTGGGGTTCAGTTCATGAAGGAACCTCATGAAGTACGGATTAAGGCGAAGGAACTGACCACTGACCTAGTTGATCAGTTCTACGTGAAATCAAAGGAATATGAAAAGTTCGATTTAATGACACATCTGTTCGATGTGCAGGATCCGGACTTGACCATTGTCTTTGGTCGCACGAAGCGCCGAGTTGACGAATTGTCTAAAGGATTAGAAGCCCGTGGCTACAATGCTGCTGGGATTCATGGTGATTTGACGCAACAACGTCGTTCACAGATTCTTAAACAATTCCGTGACGGTAAGCTAGACATTCTGGTTGCGACTGATGTTGCGGCCCGTGGTCTGGATATCTCCGGTGTCACTCACGTTTATAACTATGATATTCCACAAGATCCAGAAAGCTATGTTCACCGGATTGGTCGTACTGGCCGTGCCGGTCATCATGGGACAAGTTTGACGTTTGTTACGCCAAACGAAATGGATTACTTACGTGAGATTGAAAAGCTCACCAAGGTGCGGATGCTGCCCCTCAAGCCACCGTCAGCTGCCGAAGCTTTTGCTGGTCAATTATCAGCTGCTGAAAACAAGGTTGCGGACTTGGTTAAGGAAACAGATACATCCAAGTTTGATAAAGAGGCTACTGAATTACTGGATCGTTATGATGCAGAAGAATTGGTTGCTGCTTTATTGAGTAACTTGACACCTGGTGATGAACACGACACACCTGTTCACATTACGCCAGAACGCCCATTGCCTAGTCGTCATGGTGGCGGTCGGGGCAATGGCCGTGGTGGTCGTGGTCACGGTGGCTATCGTGGTAATAACCGCAATGGTCGTAACAACCGGAACTCACATGAACGCGAAAACGGTAACCGTGGTCGTTTTGATCATAAGTCAGGTTCCCGTAACAACAGTTCACGCAATAATAGTTTCCGGAACGGTGGAAGCAGTAATCATGGTGGCAACAAGCATGGTTATTCAATCAACCATAAATAAGATAATAACTGCATGAATCAGTCTGAATGGCTAATTCTCTGCAGGGTGAGGATTCAGCGACACGTCACGTGGAGCTGAATCCTTTTTTCATCGGTCGTTTTTTCGCTGTGTCAGTATGCTATAATTTCGGTTAGACGTTCATGAACAGTGAATTTACTTAACCACGCGTTGTGGTGTGATTAAGCTTTGCGGAGGTTCGGATGATTTACGGAACGGGCATTGATTTAACAGAAATTAATCGGATTCAAACACTAAGGCAACGTTTTGCGGCATTTGTGCCTAAAGTTCTAACGCCTGCTGAGCAAGACGTTATGAATAAGTTGAAAGGTCAGCGTCAAAATGAATTTTTGGCTGGCCGCTTTTCTGCTAAGGAAGCCTATAGCAAGGCCTATGGGACTGGTTTAGGCAGCGCCGTTGGCTTTCAAGATGTTGAAATTTTGGATGATGATGAGGGCAAACCGCATCTTACCAAACAGCCGTTTGACGGGCCAGCTCATATCTCCATTTCGCACACTGAAACGCTGGTCATGACAGAAGTTATTTTAGAAACCGTGGATTCGACACGGTAACATGAAAGAAGCGATTAATACGGTACCTGCACAGATTATTGGTTTACACCGACCAACAGTGGCCCACGTCAATTTAGCGGCCATTCGTCATAATGTAGAAGCAGAATTAAAACGGACTAAGCCAGGTACGGAAATGTTTGCGGTTGTAAAAGCGAACGGGTACGGACATGGCCTTATTGAAGCCGGCCAGGCATGTTTGGAAGCCGGCGCAACAGGTTTGTGTGTCGCTATTTTGGATGAGGCACTGACATTACGGGCGGCCGGAATTACTGTGCCAATCTTAGTGCTCGGTATCACTCAGCCCCAGTGGGCCGGTCTCGCAGCTGAACAGGAAATTTCGTTAACGGTAGGTGATTTAGATTGGTTGACGACAGCCTTGCCGCTGTTGGCAGAGGCCCAGGCTGCGCCACTGAAGATTCATCTCGGTTTGGATACGGGGATGGGTCGCATTGGTTTCCAAGAACCGGCCGCTTTAAAAACAGCTGTCGATTTCCTGAAGGACCATGAGGATGCATTTATCTTTGATGGCATTTTTACCCACTTTGCAACGGCTGACGAACAGGATACGACGTACTTCAATACGCAGTGTCAACGCTGGCAAGCATTTATGGCAGTTCTACCAGAAAAGCCCCGTTATGTTCATGTTTCGAACACAGCTACGTCATTATGGCACGATGCTTGTAACGGCAACATGATTCGCTTTGGCGTGGGCATCTATGGATTGAACCCGTCTGGCGGCTCAATCACTGCGCCTTATTCGTTGGAGCCAGCATTGTCGTTGACGACTCAGTTTGCGTTTGTCAAACATCTGGCGGCGGGCAAATCAGTCAGCTATGGTGCTACTTATACGGCTAAGGAAGATGAGTGGGTCGGTACTTTGCCAATTGGCTATGCTGATGGGTATCCACGGCGAATGCAAGGATTTCATGTTCTTGTTGATGGTCAAGCCTGTGAAATCATTGGTCGTGTTTGTATGGATCAGTTAATGGTTCGTTTGCCACACGAATATCCAGTTGATACGCGTGTGACGTTAATTGGTCAGGATGGTGAACAAACGATTACAATGCAGGACGTTGCTGATTACGCTGGGACGATTCATTATGAAATCGCCACCACCTTGGGCATGCGGGTTCCGCGGGTGTATGAAAACCGGTAAGGATTGGTAAAACGGAATATTACATTTCTGAATTGCAAACGACATTCTGTGGGCTTCATGATAGAATGGGTTTACCAAGTTGATTGGTAGTTGTAAAGATGCGGGGGAGTTAGCCATGGCAAGTGATGCACATCAGGTCCCAGTGAGTTTTAACGATACAACACTGACGGACCTTAAAGCATATTGTGAATTTTTTAGTGTTGATCAGGACCAGCTAATTAACACTGTCTTGTGCCATTTTTTAGAAAACCATGAGTCTGCTGATTTAAACAAGTTAGCTCAGGGCTACTTAGCTATGGGTCAACTGAATGAAGAAATCGCAGATGAGTTTTCTGCGTCTGAGGCAGAGGCCTCCAGACTTGACCAATAACCGTAACGGGTTAACATTGGTTTAGGAGCTGAATGCTCCGCCTACATATTTTGAAGAGGGTGTCCCAATTGGCAGCAGTTGAAGTTAAACGGGGCGACATATTTTACGCAGATTTATCCCCAGTCGTGGGATCTGAACAGGGTGGCATGCGCCCTGTTTTAATTGTGCAAAACAACATTGGGAATCATTACAGTCCAACGGTGATTGTCGCCGCTATTACAGCAAGAATCAGTAAACCAAAAATGCCGACACATATCGGTATTCCGGCGGATCAAAACGGAGTGGGCAAGGATTCAGTTATCTTGCTTGAACAAATTCGCACGATTGACAAGCAACGTTTACGCGATCGCGTGACGCATCTCGATAATGGCGCCATGAAGCGTGTTGATCATGCGCTTGGTATCAGTGTTGGTTTAGTCGAACGAAATTAAATTTAAAAACGAGCATTCATGAGTTTCAAATTCTCATGGGTGCTCGTTTTGTGTTTGGACAGTTTCAGTGGCACTGGTCTAACCTAGGTTTTGCTTTCGCCTCCGGTTGGCCGCTTTTGAAATCGATTGTGGGACCGGTTCAAGCCGGAAGTGCACCGTCTTTCACCTCGCCGAAAAGCCTCGTGAAAGGCCGAGTCTATTCGATCGTCCGTGATGTAAATCCGAAAAATGCATTCGGATTAACATCACCTTCACAATCGGTTTCAACGCGGCCGCCCTACGGCTGATGTAACAGCAGGTTGCCACTAAAGCGACAAATGCTTCACGCAAATACGAATTACAAGCTGTGCATCGATGTGCATCGACGACCAGGCCGTTGCTACATTCCCAACGCTGAGTGAGAATAGCCGACGATCAAATACCGTGCTAATAATGGCGTTCTTCATTAACGGTGCTTTTGAAATTGTTGCTGGTTCTTGATGATTGCAAAAGGTGTGATGGTGAAGTTACTTAAATTTAGTAGCTGGAAGGCGTCAGTGTTGAAACCGACTGTGAAGGCGGCGTTAATTCGGTGAACTGTCCGAATTTAGGCCGCGGACGAGCTTTGAGACTTCGGGTTATGAAGGCTTAAAGTCGAGGTGGAAGACTGCGGAGCAGGCTGAGACCGGTCCCCACAGGAGGTTTCAAAAACTGACAACTGGAAGCGGACGGGTAAAACACTGCAATTAAATTCTTAGGAGTAGCATCCAACAAAAAATCAGGTAACAGACCGACGTTTTCGTCAATTTGTTACCTGATGTTATTGAATAGTCATCTAACAGGCGGCTATTCTGTTTTTAAGTTTTCAACTTCCGACACACGGAACTGTTTGCGATTCAACGCTTTGATGATTTTCTCGCAACGTTCTTCGTCCACATCAGCAGGAAGGGTAAACAACGTCCGGTGAACGAGTTCGCCAGCCTGCACATCCAGGGTCATACATGAAGCGATGGACGTGTATTTAGTAATGATCTTCGACATGTTTGTCAAATCGCCGCGTTCACCTTGTGACACAACGGTTAAAACATAACTTCCAACGTTGAAGTTCCAACTCTGTGACAGCATGTCTAGCAGTCGAGTATGGGTCAAAATACCGTAAAAGTAATTATTTTCATCCAAAACAGCGATGTAAGGCAAATCTTTAATTGAGAAGAACACCTTGAAGAAAGCATCGTTGATGGAAATAAACTTAGTCGCATTTTTTAATAGTGTCGTTACAGGTAGGCTCATGTCACCACCACGAGACTTATGACGGTAAATGTGCATCTTGTAAATGTTACCGCGGAAAATTTTGCCAGTTTCATCTAGAATGGGCACACAACGAAAGCCCGAATCTTCGAGAACCTTCAGAGCTTCTTCCAATGACACATCTTCGCGGACGGTCGTGATGCTCTCGTAGGGTTTAACGAGTGTTTTTAATAACATAGGTGTTCCTCCAAAAATTAAAAAATGATAAGAATAGTTGCAATCATCATACCACATTCAAGACCCAAAAAGGGGACTCGTAAATTTATAATTCGTTTGCAATGACCTGACCGTTAACGGCAAAACCCTTTCGGACAAAAAACGCCGATGCCCGGATCTCCAAGCATCGACGCCTCAAATATTTCAAAGACTATTGATTACAAACCAGTTTCCTTAAAGCCGTTTTCACGAACTTCTTTTAAGGTTGCTGCGGATTTGCGCATCTTGTCCATTTCACTGTCAGACAATGGTACTTCCACAACGTGGTCTAAACCTTCACCGTTAATAACGGCTGGCGTACCAATGAAGGTATCAGTCAAACCGTATTGGCCGTCTAATGCTGCACCAACAGGTAAAATAGCATTTTCGTCACGTAAGATGGCACGTGAAATCCGCATCAAAGCAGTGGCAACACCGTAGAAAGTTGCGCCCTTGCGGTTGATGATTTCGTAAGCCTTGTTACGAGTTTCGTCTTCGATCTTTTCAAGTTCTTCACGAGAAACACCTTGGTCTTTAGCAATCATTGATAATGGCTTACCAGCAATTGTTGCTTCGTCCAAGTTAGCGAATTCTGAGTCACCGTGTTCACCCATGATAAAGGCGCTAACGTCACGTGCGTCAACGTTAAATTTCTTACCCAAAGCAACACGTAAACGTGATGTATCCAAAGAAGTACCAGAACCGATGACGCGGCTCTTGTCGAACCCGGAGAACTTCCATGTGGCATAAGTCAAAATATCGACTGGGTTTGCAGCAACTAAGAAGATGCCTTTGAAACCTGAGTCAACAATCGGCTTAACAATAGTTGATAAAATCTTGAGGTTCTTGTTAACCAGGTCCAAACGTGTTTCGCCTGGCTTTTGTGGTGCGCCAGCTGTGATAACAACTAGGTCAGCATCCTTAGCATCGCTGTATTCACCAGAGTAGATCTTCTTTGGTGAAACCCAGGCAAGCGCATCTTCAAGATCGAGTGCGTCCCCTTCAGTGTGGTCTTTAAGGATATCAACAATGACGAATTCTTCTGCGAGTCCTTGTTGTGCCATGGCGAATGCGTAACTGGAACCAACAGCGCCATCGCCGACTAGTACAACTTTTTGATGATTTGCAGCCAAAATAATCATCCCTTCACAATATAAAATTTTATTTTGAAACCACTGTCATTATATCATAGGGGACTTTGTTAAATACAGGAATAAGTCGTTTGTCATGAGGTTCTAATGAGTGTGGTGCACCAGCGTTTGTGCTATAATTGACGCCTAGATACGAGTAGGGTGTTTGCCGCACAACGCAGGCGCCAATGACACTAACCAATGCGCAAAAGTGGCTGGTAGATCACGTGATTGTGATTTACCAGCACTTTTGCATGTTTTCAAACGTTGGTTAAGTTTACAAATAAATTGAGGTTATTGAATAATGAAAATGATTGTTGGTTTAGGAAATATTGGACCACAGTATGATCGTACGCGACATAATGTCGGTTTTATGGTAATTGACCATGTTGCGGAAGAATATGGTGTGACGTTCAAACGTGCTAAACAAGAAGCACTGATCGGTAGCACACTGATTAGTGGTGAAAAGGTCTTACTGGTTAAACCGACGACATACATGAATGATTCGGGGCGTGCAGTGCGTCCGTTAATGGATTATTACGACATTCCGTTGGAAGATGTCATGATTGTCCATGATGATATGGACTTGCCAATTGGTAAAATTCGTTTGCGCCAAAAAGGATCCGCGGGTGGGCACAATGGTATTAAAAGCATCATTGCTTACGTTGGCACGCAAGCCTTTAAACGGGTGCGTGTCGGTATTGACCACCCAACGCGAATGAGCGTCGTTGATTACGTGCTTGGTCGCTTCACTGCTACTCAGACGATTGGCATTCGTAGTGGTATGGATGAAGCTCAGGCCGCGATTGAGAAGTGGGTCGAAGGCACAAAGTTCGACGAAGTAATGAACGAATTTAATTAAATTATCACGGACTATTAGAAAGGTTATTTATGGAAATTCAGGATTTTATGCGCCGTGCACCTGAATATCAGCAAATTGTTGCCGCAACTAATATGGGCCGACAATTAGTAACTGGTATTAACGGCTCAGCGCGGACACTGTTGATGGCGACCATGTTTATGGACCAGCAACAAACACAGCTAATGATAACCGATACGGCATTTCATGCTGGTCAATTGGTAAACGACTTACAAAATTTATTGCCTGAAAACCAAGTTTTCAATTTTCCTGCAGAAGAAATGTTGGCTACTGAAATTGCCACCAGTTCACCAGAATCGCGGGCAGAGCGTGTGCAGGCTTTGCACGCGCTACAATCTGATCAGCCGGTCATGGTAGTGACAGATTTGGCCGGATTACGGCGTTTCTTGCCGCAACCTGCTGATTTTAAGCAGGCCAGTTTGGTAATTGAAACAGGCGAAAACTATGATATGGCTAACTTGCAAACGCAGTTACACCAAATGGGTTACGGCCACGAACAGTTAGTGGCCCGGCCTGGTGACTACGCGATTCGTGGTTCAATTATGGATATTTATCCGCTGGATGCGGATTATCCGGTACGGATTGATTTCTTTGACGCTGAAGTGGATTCTTTGCGGACGTTTGATCCGGAGAACCAACGCAGTATTGATACGATTGATAACGTGACGGTTTTGCCGGCAACTGAATTCTTGGTCAGTGACGCGCAACTAGCTGCTGGTAAGAAAGCGCTGCAAAAGCAAGTTAACAAACAGGCCGAATCGTTGACTGGCGAAGATAAGAAAGCTTTGTTAGCTCATTTTAGTGTATTGCTAGCTGATGATGCGACACCGAGTGCTACCCCTGAACTAGGCCTGTATGCGAACCTGTTTTATGACCAAACGGCTGGACTGATGGATTACTTGCCCAAAGATGCGGTGGTATTAGTTGATGACTATGGTCGTTTACTAGATACTGATCGACGCATTGATGAGGACGAGGCCAACTGGATCACCGACCGTTTGCGAACTCACGAAATGTTACCTGACCAGGACCTGAGCTTAGATTTCCGAACAGTCATGCGGGAAGTTAAGCGCCCACAGATCTTCTTCTCACTGTTTCAGAAGGGGATGGGTAACGTCCGGTTTAACAAGCTGACAAATTTTGTCAGTCGTGAAATGCAAAAGTTTTTCGGTCAGTTGCCTGTATTAAAGGGTGAGGTTGAACGCTGGCAAAAACAGAAGCAGACGGTTGTCATCATGGTCAACAATGAGGACCGGATCAGTAAGGTCAATGATACGCTTCACGACTTTGGCATTTCTGCTTCGCTGGATAAGGCAACTAATTTGACGCCGGAAAGTGTTCAGGTCGTGCCTGCTACATTACAAAGTGGGTTCGAATTGCCGAGTGCTAACTTGGTGGTCATTACGGAAACCGAAATGTTTGCCAAGGTGACCCAAAAACGTGCGCGTCGGCAGACTTTGGCTAACGCTGAGCGGTTGCGTAGCTATACGGAATTGAAGCCGGGGGACTACGTGGTTCACGTCAACCACGGAATTGGTCGTTTTGAAGGGATGCAGACCATGGAAGTGGATGGTGTGCACCAGGATTACATCACAATTGATTATCAAAACAATGCGAAGATTTTTATTCCGGTCACCCAGTTAAATCTCATTCAGAAATATGTTTCATCTGAAGACAAAACTCCGCGCATCAATAAACTTGGCGGGACCGAGTGGGCCAAGACTAAAAGCAGTGTGGCTCGTAAGATTGAGGACATTGCGGATGAACTGGTGGATCTTTATGCTGCTCGTGAAGCGCAAAAGGGCCATGCTTTCCCGAAGGACGATGCCTATCAAGAGGAGTTTGAAGCGGCCTTCCCTTATGTGGAAACACCAGACCAGCTTAGAAGCACGGATGAAATTAAGCATGATATGGAACGTAACAAGCCAATGGACCGTTTGTTAGTTGGGGATGTTGGCTTTGGTAAAACGGAAGTTGCACTCCGGGCTGCGTTTAAAGCCATTGAAGATGGACGTCAGGTGGCCTTTTTGGTACCAACCACCATTTTGGCTCAGCAGCATTACGATACCATGGTGTCACGATTTGAAGGTTTTCCGATTAAAATCGGTATTCTGTCCCGGTTTGATACGCCAAGCCAGATGCGGGCAACGTTGGCTGAGCTAAAAGCCGGTGATATTGATATCGTTGTTGGGACGCACCGTTTGCTATCAAAAGACGTGGAATTTAAGGACCTCGGTTTATTGTTAGTTGATGAAGAACAGCGTTTTGGGGTCAAACACAAGGAACGGATCAAGCAAATGCGTTCTTCAGTTGATGTCTTGACGCTGACGGCCACTCCAATCCCACGAACTCTGAATATGTCAATGATTGGCGTGCGTGATTTGTCAGTTATCGAAACACCGCCAGCCAATCGTTATCCGATTCAAACCTATGTGATGGAAGCTAGTCCAGCTGCATTACAAGATGGCATTGCCCGTGAAATGGCTCGCGGTGGCCAAGTATTTTACCTGCATAATCGTGTTGACGACATCGAGCGGGTCGTTGAACAAATTCGTCAACTAGTGCCAGAAGCGCGGGTTGCTTATATTCACGGTAAGATGAGTGAAAACCAGTTGGAAAGTGTACTCTACGACTTCATTCGTGGTGAATACGATGTGCTTGTAACGACGACGATTATCGAAACTGGTGTGGATATTCCCAACGTTAATACGCTGTTTGTGGAAAACGCTGACAGAATGGGTTTGTCTCAACTTTATCAGTTACGTGGTCGAATTGGTCGTAGTAACCGCGTGGCATATGCGTACTTCACTTATCAACCGAATAAGGTACTGACAGAAGAAAGTGAAAAGCGACTTGAGGCGATTCGTGATTTCACTGAATTAGGCTCTGGATTCAAGATTGCCATGCGTGATCTCTCAATTCGTGGTGCCGGTAATTTACTTGGTCAACAGCAGCACGGGTTTATTGACTCCGTTGGCTATGACCTGTATACGCAAATGTTGTCGCAGGCGGTCGCTAAGAAACGTGGTAAAGAAGTGAAGGTTCGTTCTGACACCGAGATTGAACTAGGTGTCGAGGCTTACTTGCCAACGACCTACATTGAGGATCAACGTCAGAAAATTGAAATTTACAAACGAATTCGTGAATTGGAAAATGAAGACCAGTATGTGGAAGTCGACGAAGATCTGATTGATCGGTTTGGCGATTACCCAACTGAGGTTGCCAATCTCTTAGCTATCGGTCACCTTAAGATGGTGGCTGATCAAGCCCTGATTAGTAAGATTCGGCGTGTGGACGACAATATTAACGTGACTTTGTCCAAACAAGGGTCTGTGTTGTTCAATGGTGAAGATATCTTTAAAGCGTTGGCTAGCACTAAATTACGGGCGACAGTCAGTGACGAAGATGGTAAGATGATGGTCAAACTTGTGATTCAACCGAAGATGACTGAGGCCCAGTGGTTAGCATCTCTGTCTGCGTTTGTCAGTGCCTTGGCGGATAGGACAGAAGAATTGGCCACTACGGCATCAACGGCTGAACGAAAGGAGTAGCCATGCGCAAACAAGCAGCCACATCGTCGCACCCTAAACGGCGTCGACAGTCACGTGGTCTGGTGAACGGCGCTTTACTGTTATCCTTTGCTACGCTGATTGCAAAGGTGTTGAGTGCGTTTTACCGGATTCCGTTGCAAAACTTGGTCGGCAATACTGGTTTTTATGTCTACCAGCAAGTGTACCCACTTTACGGAATCGCGATGACGTTTGCGTTGAGTGGGTTACCGGTATTTATCTCAAAGCTTATTGCCGAAATCGATGAGGCGGCGGTTCGTCGTCAAGTTGCCAAACGGGTTTTGATTATTTTAGCCGTCTTTAGTGGTTGTTTGTTTGGACTCCTGTTTTTCGGTGCTCCAGTAATTGCTGTTGCGATGGGTGATCGCGGGTTGATTCCGTTGATTCAAGTCGTGTCGGGGATGGCTTTATTCATGCCGGGATTGGCAGTTGGTCGTGGTTACGCGCAGGGGCTCTTTGACATGAGGCCGACAGCAATCTCTCAGGTTGTTGAACAGGTGCTGCGGGTTGCCATTATCATTCTGGTTGCCTGGTTGGCCGCTTCCCAGCACTGGATTGTGTATCGCATGGGTGCTTGGGCAATGAGTGGCGCGCTGTTTGGTGCAGTAGCGGCACTGATCATATTTGTGCCATTTTATCAACAGTTATTTGGCCAACAAGACCAAGTTGTGCTGTCAAAAGACTATGATTGGTTAGTGTTGGCGCGCAGATTATTGCGCGAGGGTGGCACGATCTGCCTGTTTGCAGCGGTTGTCCTGTTACTTCAATTGGTTGATTCATTCACGGTCAAACGTGGTTTGGTTGGCGCGGGGATGACTCAAGCTGGTGCCAAGTCACTTAAAGGTGTCTATGACCGAGCTCAGCCGTTGATTCAATTGGGACTGGTCGTGGCAACCAGCTTTTCTGCAACATTGTTGCCAACGTTAAGTGCGGCCCTTAATGGTCGACGAGAAAAAGCAGTACAAACAACGTTGACGACGCTGATCCATGTCAGTGTAGCGTTATCAGTAACGGCGACTGCGGGACTGATAGTGTTAATGCCAATGATCAACTTGGTGTTGTTTGGCAGTATGACGGGCAGTATGGCGCTTGCCATTTATTGTTTAAGTATCGTTTTCGCCAGTTTAATCAGCACGTATAATAGTATTTTGCAAAGCATGAACCAGTACCGCTTGTCATTAATGGCCTTATTGGCCGGAGTGTTGGCAAAGGCACTATTCAACTATCAGGCGGTCGTTTCGTTTGGTATCAACGGGGCCAGCTGGATGACAGTAATAAGTCTGTTTGTCATGCTGGTGGTGATCTGGCTTGGCAGTCCAGCGGAAATGCGTGAAGCATTAACAGGGGGCCGATTTGTCCGCAAGCTAGGATTAGCAACCCTGGTGATGGCCATCATCACCGGTTTTATTGCCAATCAACTGCAACTGTCGTTAGGACCAGGCCGAATATCGGCTATTTGGGTTACTTTAGTTGGTGTGATCGTTGGTGTCATAACCTTTGTTGGCATGGCTTTGTGGACTCGGCTCTTCTCGACGCGTGAGTGGTTGACACTCCCTGGCGGCAAACGGTTATTGAAAATAATCGTGCAGTTTGAAAATAATTAATTCTTATGAGAGATAAAAATAAATCGAAATAAAGAAAAGTGAGGAACTAACGATGCGGTTAGATAAATTTTTGAAAATTTCCCGAATCATCAAACGACGTCCAGTGGCAAAAGAAATTGCTGATAAAGGACGAATTACAGTTAACGGTAACCAGGCCAAATCATCCAGTAACGTAAATGTTAACGATGAACTGGTTATTGCATTTGGCAATAAAACATTAACGGTAAAAGTGGAACAATTGTTGGAGACGACCAAAAAAGAGGACGCAGAAAAAATGTACAAGATTGTGTCTGAAACCTATGCTAAGGATTACCGTACTCAGGAGTAGGGCGGCCGCTTGCATAACGAAAGTACGTTCGTATTAAGATGGAGTTAAACCCTTGATGTGTAACGGAATTGTCATTTACATTCAATTTTTCCGTTGCTATACTTTAAACAGTTGCTTAGAAAAAAGTGAATCTGTGACAAGGTGGCCAAAAAACGATGGAAAACGGACAATCTGTTCATCAATTGAATAACGATTATGTTAAACGGTTACGTGAAAGCGAACGTCAACATAATCAGCAGCAACATGATTTGTCCCACCGTCGTCGGCGGCGTGCTTTAAGAATCATAGCGGTGTTTGCTGTGATTGCTGTGCTTAGTTTTTGGGCATACGAAAAAAATGTCGCTAATCTTAACCAGATTAATGCGGAAAATGCCAAGACAAGCCGGCAACTAAAAACCGCAAATGAAAAAAATGGTCAACTTAACCAGCAGGTAAAACAATTGCATAACGATACTTATCTTACGCAATTGATTCGTGATAAGTATCTTTATTCGAAGAATGGTGAGATTGTTTACAATCTACCGAAGAATTCTAAATAGTTATTTGTTGAATAACAGCCGCAGTGACTTTGTCCGCGACTGTTTTATGTTACAATCATGGTAATTTTATGATATGCATCATACTAATGCAGGAGGATATATTTTTTTATGGCAGTGGAAGTCGGTAACAAGGTTTCTGGCAAGGTAACAGGCATCACGAACTTTGGTGCGTTTGTTGATTTAGGTGAACACCAGAGTGGATTAGTTCATATCAGCCAGATTTCGAATGAGTACATTAAAGATATTCATGATGTTCTGAATGTCGGCGATGAAGTAACGGTAAAGGTGTTATCGATGGAAAAGGGAAAAATTGCCCTTTCCATGAAAGCTGCTGAAGACCGTCCTGCAACGACTCAATCTCATGGTGAACATAGTCGTGGTGGGAATCATGAACATCACGAAAATCATGAAGGGCACGAGTTTCATAATGGTGGTCACGACAATCACAGCAACAATCATGGCCGCAATGAGCACGGTAATAGTCGCGGTGGTAACCGAGGCCATCAGCCTGATAACAGTTTTGATGGCATGATGGCTAGCTTCTTAAAAGATAGTGAGCAGCGGCTTGCAACACTTAAACATAATACTGAAGGAAAGCGTGGCGGTCGTGGTGGCCGTCGTAGCTAGTAATTTAAAGCGAGATACTGGCGGCAAAAGCCATTTTGCTGATTGACGTTAAATGTCAAAATCACAGGGACTTGTTTTAATGTAAATGATCCCACTCCCAAATTCGGGAACGAGATCGTTTTTATTATTTAGTGAAAAAACTTGACCGGTATGTTGATTAAGTGGGAATGTTGGTTAAGCAACTGTTTACCGAATGAAAATTTTGCTGACCGGCTTAAAAGGAGTCAATCGATGGATCGAGTTTTACAGCAGTTTTTGACTGCGAATCAAACACATCATTTGTGGCAGTCAGATGATACAGTGGTTGTTGCTGTATCAACAGGCGTAGATTCAATGACGTTACTACACCTTTTTTTGAATTTGCCAAATCAGCAACGACCTTCCTTGGTGGTTGCCCATGTAAATCATCAACTGCGAAAGCAAAGTGATGTGGAAGAAGCCTTTTTAAGAGATTATTGCAAACAGCTTAACGTCCCGCTGGTGGTTGCCCACTGGCTGTCAAAGGATCATCCCGACACTGGTATTGAAGCAGCGGCTCGCCGTTTTCGCTACGATTTTTTTGAACAAGTGATGACAGAATATCATGCGACATTGCTGGCAACGGCACATCAGGAAGATGAAACGGCAGAAACTGGACTCATGCGGCTCATTGAAGGCCGAAGCATGACAGAACCGTTGGGGATTGCTTGGAAACGTTCGTTTGGTAAAGGCGACCTGATTCGCCCCTTACTCGGCATTAGTAAGACGTCCATCCGCGATTATGCACGTCGACAAAATCTGCAGACGTTTGAAGATGAAACTAATACGCAACTGACAACCAAAAGAAATCGGCTTCGTCACCAGATTTTGCCACTGTTAACGAAGGAAAATCCGTCGTTCAAGCACGATTTTGCCAATAATCTGAATGATCAAGTTGCTGTTAATACATATTTACAGCAGCAAGCCTCATTAGCACTTGTCGATATTGGTCATTCTGTTGATGCCTTATTGCGGCATCCGATGCCAACCCTGTTGCTTTTACGCCAAGCGTTTTCGGAACGAGTAACGGATGGGATGACAGCATCAATCGAATTGACTGCTTGGCATAACGCGGTTGACGCGCTCATGTCTGCCAAGTCCGAGTTTAACGTTGACTTGGGGGCAGGTTGGCAACTGTGTCGACGGTACGATGAATTCACTTTTAAACGATATGCCAATAATCCGCAAAAAAACGCGTCCCAGCAACAACCAGTAAGGGAAACTATGGTAACATTAAACAAATGGACGGCTGTGACAGAGACGTGTCAAGTGGGACTGTTTGATGCAAGCCAGGTAGTCACCATGAGGCCAGATTTTCTGAGCGTACATTTGCATGTTGACGCAAGTGAATTACCGTTGTTGATTCGGCAGGCTAAAGCTACGGATCAGTTGGCATTAAAAAATGGTCAACATCAATCAGTTAGACGAGTGCTAATCAACCAAAAAGTGCCATTGGAGGACCGTCCACATCAATTAATTGTGACGACGGTTAACAATGAGCCATTATGGTTAGTTGGTCGTCGCGTAGCTGTCACAAAGTCGGATCATCAGTTAGTCGAAATTTGCGTGAGATTGAGGCAAGGAGTGGAACATGAATAACGACATTGAAAAAACGCTCTACAGTGCGGAAGAAATTAAGGCAGCCGCACACCGATTAGGGATGCAATTGACAGAAGATTACCGGGACAAACGGCCCATTTTGATTTCAGTTCTTAAGGGCGCTATTCTCTGGACGGTAGACGTCATGAAGGAAATGGACATTATGGCAGAAGTCGATTTCATTGATGTGTCCAGTTATCACGGCGGTCTGGCCTCAACTGGTGAGATTCAGCTCATTCATGATTTAAGTGCGGATGTCGCAGGTCGTAACGTTATCATCATGGAAGATATTATTGATACTGGGAGAACACTTAAGTTCTTGATCGATTTGCTAAATGAACGTCACGCTAAGGACATCAAGGTATGTACCCTGTTGGATAAACCAGAGGGGCGCGTCGTTGAAGCAAAAGCTGACTATGTCGGTTTCCAGCTGCCAAAAGAATTTGTGGTCGGTTATGGGCTGGACTACAAAGAATTTTATCGTAATTTACCATACGTCGGTGTTCTTAAACCGGAAGTTTATGAGAACGATAATTAGTAATTATACGAAATAGTGCATTAATCAAAATGACCTTGTAAATGAGGGTCAGCGAGAGTGTTCTCAAGAAACTTTAGGAAAAGCGAAAATAAGCGTTATTTTTGTTTGGTCAAGATAGGTCAATTGTGCTATGATATGATTCATCAACGGGGGTAAACCCGTTCAGTTCAGTTTTCTGGACAAAAAATACTGAATTATGCTGTCAGGAGGCACTGTATGAACTCACGCCGAAACGGACCAGTCCGCAACAGCCTGTTCTGGATCGTGATCTTCTTGTCATTTATGGGAATCTTGTATTTCTTCTTTGGCAATAGTTCCGGATCACAGACTCAGAATATTCGCTCTAGTGAATTTGTTCGTAATTTAAAGGATAACAAAATTAAGAACTTTCAGGTGCAACCTGCCGGTGGCGTTTACAAGATTACCGGTGAGTATCGGAAAGCTCAAAAAGTTTCCAATAACAGTAATTCAGCACTTGGACTAGGTAACAATCAATCCAGTAAGGCAAAGAGCTTTACCAGTTCTATTCTTGAAAATAACGCAAGTGTAAAACAGGTAACAGACGCCGCTGCTAAACATAACGTAAAGATGGACACTAAGGCAGAAGAATCCAGTGGTTTCTGGATTAATCTGATTAGTTTAATCTTACCGATTGTCTTGATTGGTTTCTTCTTCTATATGATGATGGGTCAGGCTGGTCAAGGCGGTGCCGGTGGTCGTGGCGGTGTCACGAGCTTCGGGAAATCCCGTGCTAAACCTGCTGATCCTAAGAGCAACACCGTTCGTTTTAGTGATGTTGCTGGTGAAGAAGAAGAGAAACAAGAATTGGTCGAAGTTGTTGAATTCTTGAAGGATCCTCATAAGTTCACCACGCTGGGTGCACATATTCCAGCGGGTGTCTTACTCGAGGGCCCGCCTGGTACTGGTAAAACATTGTTAGCGAAGGCTGTTGCCGGTGAAGCTGGCGTGCCATTCTTCTCCATGTCTGGTTCAGACTTCGTTGAAATGTTTGTCGGTGTTGGTGCTAGTCGTGTTCGTGACCTGTTTGATCAGGCCAAAAAGAGCGCACCATCGATTATCTTTATCGATGAAATTGATGCCGTTGGGCGTCAACGTGGTACCGGCATGGGCGGTGGTCATGATGAACGTGAACAAACATTGAACCAATTGTTGGTTGAAATGGATGGGTTCACTGGTAACGAAGGTGTTATTGTCATGGCAGCCACTAACCGTTCTGACGTTTTGGACCCAGCTTTGTTACGTCCTGGTCGTTTCGACCGGAAGATCCTAGTTGGTCGTCCAGACGTTAAGGGCCGTGAAGCAATTCTGAAGGTTCACTCAAAAGGCAAGCCATTGGCAGCCAATGTGGATCTAAAAGAAATTGCGAAACAGACGCCAGGGTTTGTTGGTGCAGACTTAGCTAACTTGCTAAATGAAGCTGCTTTGTTAGCAGCTCGTCGTGGTAAAACTCAAATCGATGCGGCTGACTTAGATGAGGCCGAAGATCGCGTTATTGCTGGGCCGGCCAAACATGACCGGGTTATCTCTGACCAAGAGCGTCGAACCGTTGCTTTCCATGAAGCCGGTCATACAATCGTTGGGTTGGTACTTAACGATGCGCGTGTGGTTCATAAAGTAACGATCGTTCCTCGTGGACGCGCTGGTGGTTATGCCATCATGTTGCCACGTGAAGATCAAATGCTGATGAGTAAAAAGGATGCTAACGAACAGATTGCCGGTTTAATGGGTGGTCGGGCCGCTGAACAAATCATCTTTAACTCCGAATCATCTGGTGCTTCGAACGACTTTGAACAAGCAACACAGATTGCTCGTTCAATGGTTACTCAGTACGGGATGAGTGACAAATTGGGGATGGTCGCACTTGAAGGCGAAAACCAAGCTGCGATGGCTCAATATGGTCAACAGCCTAATTATTCACAAGAAACGGCTTCACTGATTGATGAAGAAGTTCGCCGTTTAACTACAGAAGGTTACACGGAAGCTGTTAACATCATTCAGAGTCACCGTGAACAGCATAAGCTGATTGCGGAAGCCTTGTTGAAGTATGAAACGTTGGATGAAAAGCAAATCCTTAGTTTATTCAAGACAGGCAAAATGCCTGAAACGCAACCTGCAGATGAAAATCCGCAAGCGGCAACATTTGAACAAGCCAAGAGTGCTTTGCAACAACGTGAACAGGAACGTGCGGCAGAACATGAAGTATCAACTTCAGAATCTGCTCAACCTGATCAATCTGCCAGTGAGAGTGCAAACAGCCAAGCTAATAGTGCTGCAAGTGCGGATCACAGCGATGATTCTTCAGACTCCAACCAGTTATAATAATGAGCACATTATCGGAAATTAGGCTGTTTTCGATAATGTGCTTTTTGTTTTTACCAAATGGAAGACTGGCGTTTGACTAACGTTTTTAATGTAATTGCGGTATACTAACTTTCAGAATTTTTTCAAGGAGTAAACTATGGCTAACTATTTAGTTAAAAGTATTATTGACGATGGTAATTTTCGTGCCTACGCCGTCAACTCAACCAATGTTGTTGCGGAAGCACAGCAGCGACATGACACATGGAGTGCGTTTTCGGCAGCCCTGGGGCGTACACTAACCGCTACACTATTACTTTCCACTTCGTTGATGAAGGGGCAGGAAAGTATGACTGTCAAGGTTCAGGGAGATGGGCCAGCAAAGGGGATTGTGGTTGATGCAGATGCCAATGGCCACGTTAAGGGCTACATTGTAAATCCCCATGTCCACTTACCATTAAACGATAAGGGACATATTGATGTTGGTGCCGCTGTTGGCAAGAATGGTGCATTGTCGGTTACCAAAAACTTAGGTTTGGATAAACCGTACACTGGTCAAGTTGCCTTGGTCAGTGGTGAAATAGGTGATGACTTCACATATTACCTAGCACAATCTGAACAGATTCCATCAGCGGTAGGCGTGTCTGTCTTTGTTGAAAAGGACAACAGCATCGGCGTTGCCGGCGGATTCATGATTCAGGTGTTGCCAGGTGCGTCTGACAAAGCGATTTCAGAGCTTGAAGCCAGTCTGAAGGACTTACCTCAAGTGTCACAGTTACTCCGTGATGGTAAAACACCGGAAGATATCTTAAATGATCTGTTTGGCAAGGAGCGGGTCAAAGTTTTGGAACGTGTACCCGTTAGTTTTCAATGTGATTGTTCAAAGGATAAATTTGCCAAAGACCTGGCCAGTTTACCGGACAAGGACCTTAAAGATATGATCACTGAGGATCATGGTGCTGAAGCAGTTTGCCGTTTTTGTGGTAACAAATATCAGTTTAGTGAACAGGAACTACAAACGATTTTGAGCGAAAAGAACGCGTAGCGGAGGAAAACGATGAAGTGGAAAATTGGTGATATTGAGATTCCGAATCAGATTGTGGTGGCACCGATGGCAGGTGTGACTAATTCGGCGTTTCGACTTATCTGTAAAGAATTCGGTGCTGGACTCGTCGTTTGTGAGATGATTTCTGACCGTGGCATTATGTATAAGAATAAAAAGACCCTCTCCATGATGAAGGTTGAAGAGGCCGAACACCCGATGAGTATTCAAATCTTTGGTGGCACTAAGGAAACGTTGGTTCAAGCGGCAGAATATGTCGATCAACATACTGAAGCAGACATCATTGACATCAACATGGGATGTCCCGTTAACAAGGTGGTTAAAACGGATGCTGGTGCTCGTTGGCTACTTGACCCTAACAAGGTGTATGAAATGGTTTCGTATGTGACTGATGCGGTCAAAAAGCCGGTTACCGTTAAAATGCGGACAGGCTGGGATCCTGATCATATTTATGCGGTGGAGAATGCATTAGCGGCCGAACGTGGTGGTGCTTCGGCTTTGGCTATGCATGGCCGAACACGGTATCAGTTCTATGAAGGACACTCAGATTGGAATGTCCTTCATGAAGTAGCCAAGGAGATTCATATTCCATTTATGGGGAATGGCGACATCCAAACACCGCAGGACGCCAAGAAGATGATTGAAGAGGTTGGCGCGGATGCAGCAATGGTTGGCCGCGCTGCGGAAGGTAATCCATGGGTATTGGGACAAATGGCCCACTATCTTGAAACAGGCGAAATTTTGCCAGAACCAACGCCGGCTGAAAAAGTGGCGACTGCTAAAGAACATTTGCAACGACTGGTTGATCTAAAGGGCGAACATGTTGGTCCCCGTGAGTTCCGAGGACAGGCTACGTATTATCTGAAAGGTATTTCTCACTCGGCACGAACTAAGGTAGCGCTGAATAATGCCGACACACAGGAAGAAATGAACGACATTTTCGATCGTTTCTTGGATAAGCTAGCAGCACGGGATGCTCGTGAAAGTTCACAAATTGCCGGTAGCTAAAGGTTATTTAGTGTAGAATGGTGTTTGTGAGAAATTGACAGAAGTGAGGGATTAATTTGGCAAAGCAAGAAGCAAGCATGAATGACCAGATGAAGGTTCGTCGTGAAAAGCTACAAGAATTGCGCGACGAAGGCATTGAACCGTTTGGGCATCGTTTTGATCGGACACATTTAGCACAACAATTGCATGATCAGTTTGGTGAAGAAGACAAGGAAACGCTGGAGTCTCAAGCTAACGTAGTGACTATTGCTGGACGAATGGTTTCTAAGCGAGGTAAAGGTAAGGTTGGTTTTGCAGATTTAAAGGATCGCACTGGCAAAATCCAAATTTACGTTCGTAAAGATGTGATTGGCGAAGCCATGTATCATGTTTTCAAACGTTCAGATATTGGTGACTTTATTGGTGTTAAAGGTGATGTCATCAAAACGGATATGGGCGAATTGACGGTTCGTGCACAGGAAGTCACCTTCTTGAGCAAGTCGTTACGGCCATTGCCGGATAAATTTCATGGTTTAACGAACCAGGAGCAGATTTATCGTCAACGTTATTTGGATTTGATTGCCAACGATGACAGTTTTGCTCGCTTCCAAAAGCGGACAAAGATTATTACTGCTATTCGTCACTATCTAGATGGCTTAGACTTCCAAGAAGTTGAAACACCAGTGTTACACAACATTGCTGGTGGTGCGGCTGCCCGTCCGTTTGTCACACACCACAATGCGTTAAATATTGAATTGTACTTACGGATTGCTTTGGAACTACATTTAAAGCGACTTATTGTCGGTGGTATGGAACGCGTTTATGAAATTGGCCGTGTTTTCCGTAATGAAGGTATCGACACGCGCCATAATCCTGAGTTCACAATGCTGGAGTCTTACGTGGCGTACTGGGACTTCCATGATGTCATGGACGAAACAGAAGGCATTTTTAAGGCAGCTGCGCATGCAGTAACACCTGATGCTGTTGTGACTTACCAGGACCAAACGCTTGATTTGAATAAGCCATTTAAACGTGTCCACATGGTAGATGCCATTAAAGAAGTGACGGGTATTGATTTCTGGAAGCCAATGTCATTGGACGAAGCAAAGGCGTTGGCCGATAAAAATGGCATTCACTATGAAAAGTTCTGGACTGTTGGTCATATTATTAACCAGTTCTTTGAAGACAAAGTCCAAGACACGTTAGTTCAACCAACGTTTATTTATGGACATCCAGTAGAAATTTCACCATTGGCAAAGAAGAATCCAGATGACCCACGATTCACGGATCGTTTTGAACTGTATATTATGGGAAATGAATTTGCGAATGCGTTCTCTGAATTAAATGATCCAATTGATCAGCGCGAACGTTTCGAGCAACAAGCTAAGGAACGGGATGCTGGGGATGACGAGGCTCAATTGATTGACGAAGACTTCGTCGAGGCTTTAGAGTACGGCATGCCACCAACCGGCGGTCTAGGTATTGGGGTTGATCGTTTAGTCATGTTATTAACAGATGCACCGTCGATTCGCGATGTTCTGTTATTCCCAACGATGCGCGCTGAGGATAATAGTGAGAATGAATAGTCTTAGTCATATACATGATCTTATGTATTTGTGACTAGCTAAGTCTACAGACGAATGACGAGCTAAAAAAGGATGATCACATTTATTGTGATCATCCTTTTTTTGTAGCTTGAATTTACACTTTAAGTGCAACACTAATTAAATAAAGAATGGCCCATGGCCAAATTTCTGTAAAATGATGTTTGCGAAAACAATCATGAAAGG
Source organism: Furfurilactobacillus milii (assembly GCF_009863985.1). Taxonomy (GTDB): domain Bacteria; phylum Bacillota; class Bacilli; order Lactobacillales; family Lactobacillaceae; genus Furfurilactobacillus; species Furfurilactobacillus milii_A. The sequence continues at coordinate 137,769 of NZ_WEZT01000021.1, forward strand.
AATTTAGCCATGGATCACTACAAGCATATTACCATAGATGAACGGGAAACTATCTTTTTAATGAGGAATCATGGAAACTCACTTCGTGAGATTGCCAGCCATATCAAGAAAAGTTACTCAACCATTTCTCGAGAATTAAGCCGTAATTCTACTGGTAAATCCTATTCACCTTCGAAGGCTCAGGA
>NZ_WEZT01000022.1:0-9653 GCF_009863985.1 Furfurilactobacillus milii
GATCAGCTCCTAAAAGATGGGTTTGTGGTAAACACCATTTTAAAGGAAGCTGATCTTTTTTGTCCGAACAGCGTTCGGATTAATTTTACAATCTATCAATTTAGTAACCATGACTAATTTTTATACTCAGATTATTGGCTTGATCGTTTTGCAACAAACGTCAAAAATAGCTACCTTAACAATTCCTGGAGACGAGCAACCCCGTTTGACTCTGAAACAAGGGTACGATACAGTTCGTAATCTTCACACGACTGGTTTATACCACACCGCATGGATTCAGCCGACACGTCGTGATCTAGCTAATACATTGCAACACTATCAGCAACATCACATCCCTGTATTTTTAGCAGCTGATCATCGTTTCAGCCAATCTTTGTACGTTTGGGACCCCGAAATGAATGCGGTTGAAGTGTATTATGACTTTCCCCGAAAAGATTGGCTCATCCTGCCTGATGGCCGGATGCCTCAACGAACCATCCCATTAGATACCAAAGCATTGCTTCGTGAGGCGGATAATCAGTGGCGTGGTTTAGCCTTCGGGTCACGACTGGGTCACATTCATCTGCGAGTTAGTGTTCTAAAAACAAGTACTCATTTCTATAATCAGATTCTTGGCTTCGATCTCAAGGATTGGCTAGTACCACATGCATCCTTCTTGGCTGCCGACGGTTATCACCATCACATCGCATTAAATGACTGGCATGGCCCTTATCCCAATATGTAACAAAATCAAACCGGTTTAATGGATTTCAGTATTAACGTTGGCACACGGGATGCATGGCTAAATCTGAGACAACAATTGGTAAATCAGGCATGGCCATTTGACCAAACTGAAGAGCTTATTCAGTTATCTGACCCTGATCAAAATAAGCTTAATTTTGTCTATTTTGATGAAACGTAAAAAGTACGGAAAAAGGACTACTGGTCAAAGTCAACACAGTGTGTGACAAAGACTGGTAGTCCCTTTATTATGATGCATTTATTAATAGACGGTAACAAAGGTGCTCTGCTAATTTAATAGGTATCGCCAAAATTTAATACCAACTTGGCTTAGTACCATCTGTATTAGGTTTGTTGACTCCTAAAGAAGCTCTAATGTGAATCGTCGGGTCTTTGATCAAACTGGTAACAACTGCTGCAATACTCTTGCGGGATACTTCTGTCCCCTTAAACGCGTCGCCCTTGTTTGTCAGTTCATAATCAACCTCATCTTGATTTTGTAACCACGCAGGTCGAATAATTGTGTAATCCAAGTCAGAACTCTCAATTACTTTTGCTGCTGCCGCATACGTTGGTAAATAACCATCATCCAACATCTGGTGATTCCATTTACCAAATGCACCAGGAACTTCATCATAAATGCCTAACGTTGAAATCCAAACTAGCCGATTAACTTTCGCTTCATCCATCGACTTTACAACTTGCTGAGCCTGGGTCTCAATATTTGATCCGGCTAAATTAGCATAAACGACATCCTGCCCTCTCATTGCTCGAGCAAGATCATCCGCATTAGCCGCATCCCCAGTAACCACCGTTTCACGCTGTTCATCGCTAACTGTAACTTTTTCGGGATGGCGCAAGAACAGTGTTAAAGCCGCATCTGTTTCTTTTAATAACATGTTTTCAGTCAACTTCGCAATCTTTCCACCAGCACCTAAAATTAACACGTGTTGCATAATGAACCTCCTAAATGGTCATGTGATTTTTTGATTTCAATTGTAATTATAATCATTACAGTTAAGAATTCAACCAAAGTCACTTCAAGGTTTCAAAAAAGCACCTCTTACTCAGCAAAGCCAGTGAGCAGGAGGTACTTCATCGTTTCATTGTTAGATTAATGTCTTTAACATCTTTAAATCATCCTCAACTAGTGATCGTTTACTAGGAAAGCGACGTACATAAGACGGATGAAATAATGGAAATAATGAGTATATTCGTGAGCCAGGTTTGAACTGATCCGTGGCCGAATGAAATCTCAAAATCGGCATTTTCATTAACTCACCATGGACTTGCGTAATCTTCATCTTGTTGCCCAGCAGTCGTTGTAAACCAGTGTTTCCTAACGGAACAAGTAACGTACCGGTTGGCAACGCAGCCAATTCATGATCCAGTAATGGTGCAAACGCCTTTAATTCTGCCTGCGTTGGTCGGCGATCCCGCTTGCGACCCTTGGTTTCCGTAAATGGCCTTGCCCGAATCGCCCCCGTCATATAAATTTCATCTCGGCTAATGCCTAACAACGCCAACCACTGGTTTAATTCCGTGCCGGCCGGTCCCTGAAATCCATGACTAAGTTCTGCTTCTTTAGCACCAGGCGCTTCACTAACCAGCACTAGCTTTGGTGTTAGTGACCCTTCACCTGGCACGAAACCCTCCAAATTATCATTAGCATCGATTAATTCATGCGCACGCTGAATGAGTACCGGGGTTAAAAACGTCGCCATACTAAGACTCCTTTGTTTGTGGTAATGTTGTCTGTTTCCAAAATGCGTCGATGCAGGCTGAAAGGGCCTGTACGTTATTGACGCCTCGCCAAAATCGCCAATGCGGCGGAAATAAGTTTGAATAACGTGACTGACTAAAACGCTGATCCATCAAAAGGACAATGCCCTGATCGTGACTACTGCGAATTAATCGACCCGCCGCCTGCAGTACGTTGTTCAACCCAGGCAGCTGGTACGCGTATTCGAAGCCATGACCGTTTGTTCCATCAAAATAATCCCGAATAAGGTCAGTTTCTACATTCAAGCCGGGCAGACCAACACTCACGATGCCCACACCAATCAGTCGGTCTGCTGGCAAGTCAATTCCTTCAGAAAAAATGCCGCCGAGCACGGCAAAACCAACTAATGACTGAGTGGCGTCTGGCTGAAACTTTGCCAAAAAGGCATCCCGATCCTGGCTCTGCATGGCTGGTTCCTGCTGGATGACCCGCTCATCTGGGTAAGCCTGCCGATACGCTTCAACAACAGTCGTCAAATAACCGTGTGATGGAAAGAAAATCAGATAGTTGCCAATCTTGCCAGCTACTAGTGTATGAATACTCGTCAGAATTTTTGTCAAGTTGGCATCCCGCTGACGATATGTCGTTTGAATATAATTCGCTACCAGGATTGCTTGGTGCCGCGGTTCAAACGGCGACGGCAACTGATATTTGATTCCATCGTCGTCAACACCCAAGACCTGCTGATAATAACTAAGCGGCGTCACGGTTGCCGAAAAAAGGACAGCGCCACGGCCTAGATGCATTGATTGATTAAGGAATGTGCTTGGATCTAGACAGACTAATCTCACACAGAGCCCACGGTTCGTTTGAAATAATCGCGTTCGGTACTCTTCACCATAATTATCGCTTAACCGAACATAATCTAGGCAAGCAAAATACGCCTCTAGTACTTTCTGCAGCTCCTCACCATCTTCCTGTTTTGGCAGCCAGTCAGAAATAAAATCGTTAAAATGTTGTAGTTCCTCAACAAATGAGGTGAGCGGCGGCTGAATAGTGAGGTCATCTGATTGTTCATCATCCAACAACGATGACAATGCCTTAAAGGTTTTAATCAATGTATTAACGTGGCGATGAAAACCCTTGTCGCCTTTAAACAATGGTTTGAGGTCCTTGATTTCTTGCTCCTCAACACTAGTCGAATACATCTCTCTCGCCCGACTCAGCAAATTATGAACTTCATCAATGAGGAAGAAATTATCCTCATCAGGTTCACTAAAAAAGCGTTGTAAATATACTAACGGGTCAAACAGGTAATTGTAATCGCAGACAATAACATCACAAAATAGGCTGACATCCAGTGAAAACTCAAATGGATCTAGCGTATGTTTGTGTGCATATGTCTCAATAACGTCACGAGTAATTTGCTGTTCATGCGTCAAAATGTCCATGAGAGCAGGTTTCAAGCGATCGTAGTAGCCCAGCATAAATGGATTGTCCGCCGGGGCAACGTCGACTTCCTCAGGGAACGTGATGGTCTCTTTGGCGGTTAGTGTAATGCTTTTCAACGAAAGACCTTGGGTAGCCATTAAGGATAAGGCATCCTCTGCCACGCGCCGAGTGCTTTGCTTAGCAGTCAGGTAAAATGTCCGTTGAATGAGCCCTTCCCTCATTGCTTTTATGGTCGGAAACAGCGTTGATATCGTTTTCCCTGTGCCCGTCGGCGCCTCGACCAACATCTGCTTTTTAAGCATAATGGATTTATAAGTCGCCACTGCCAGTTCATGCTGACCCGTACGATACGCCGGATATGGAAACTTTAGGTCCGCAATCGTTTGATCACGTTGCGTACGCATGTCAGCTCGCAAAATCAACCAAGATTCGTACTCATCAATAAGGGATTGAAAGAATCTTTGAGACTCTTCAAACGACCACTCCTGTTCTTGAGTCGTCACCTTATCTTCGTTTGTCTGATAATACGTCAGTTGCAATGTCACATGGTCACGTTGCTGGTCCTTCATCAGCAGATAACCATAGATTTTGACCTGCCCCCAGTAGAGCGTCAGTGTGCTTTCTGGCACATCTTCAAACACTAAATCAGATGTTTTGATTTCCTCAATGTGTGCCTGATCATCCACCTTGAAAATACCATCGGCACGACCATGAATGCTATAACTTTGATCATTCATCGTCACGGTAGTCTTCAGACCAACTTCTTTTTGGTAATCGGGATAATCTTTAAGTCGCTGTTTTTGCAGTCGTCGATGAATATTGGCGCCAGCGAGTGCCGTATTGGTGCTGGCATCCGTCTGTGGATTGAGATCTCCACTGCGAAGGACAAACTCCACCAATTCACGAATACCTAATTTAATCGTCGCCACGTCACTCACCTCGCCCCTTTTGAAAATGTCTCCGTCTACTTTATCACAAGGTGATGTTTAATTCAGAAGTTAGACGGCCATAAATCACGAGTTGCTTTTTAGTTTAGGTAAACAAAAAGAGCCCACTCTTCATTAGAATTGGGCCCATTTGCCGTTATTACCAAACACAAATTTTATCAACACAGCCCTTTTGTAAGGGATGGTCGCTGACTTAACACATCTTATGACTTCACCCCACCACTAATAACTACATTTAATTAGCTGCGGAGGCCAAATCATCAATTAAATCGAAGAACCGTTCATTATTTACCGTATCCACTAATCTAATTGGCCGACCACTAGCGGTTAATATCGTCCGTCCAAGTGATGGTCCATCTGTAACGACATCGCCGTGGACTAGCTTGGTTGTTGTTATTTCCGGGTGAGTTAAATAGCAGGTAGCTAAAACGTCCCATAAAAAATACGTTGAATTTGTGACAAAATGTCGTAATTCTGGCACTAACGCATAACTGTTGCCCAGAAAATCAAATCCGACTTGTTGACGACGGTGTGCTCAGTGACGTCGAACAGCAGATGTTAGTGGCACATTATTGGTACTTTCCAATCCGACCATGTCAATGTCGATGTTGCTATCCCACACTGTCTTAACGGCCTCTGCATCCCAAAAGGCATTCCATTCTGCGTGCCCGTCGGCCTCTGGTTCTTCAACGTTACCACGTTCAAGAAAGGTTCCGCCCATCCAGACCAATCGGCTAATCTTATTCGTTAATTCAGGCTGTGCACGAATAACTGTCGCTAAATCTGTCAATGGACCCGTGAATAATAATGTGATTGGCTCGGAAGTCTCACCCAGAATTCTCCGTAAATGATCCGCTGCAGAATCACTCCGTAACGGTGTTTTAATTGGCTCGTGCTCGTTAAGTAATGGCAGTGCGGTCATCGAAAAAGTTTCAAGGCGCCAAGGTGTTGGAAAAGGATGTCGTGTCCCAGCATCTGAACTGGCCACTTCAATAGACTGTCCTTTTCCAAAACGGTCGATAATCTTTTGGGTAGCCGAAGTGGCAGGTTCCACATAACTGTCCGCCCCCATAACGCCGACACCAAGCAATGTCACTTCTGGCATTTGAAGCAACAAGAACAAGGAAGTTAAATCATCAACACCACAATCATGGTTAAAATAGACTTTCATATCATTTATTCCTTTCCCTTTAGCCGAGCTGCTTTCGTAACCATCCTGATAAATAATCAATAATCGTCACCGTAATAATAATTCCGATGAGAATTATGCCAACCCGATTCCAAGATCGTGTCTGAATTGCAAACAACAGTGGTGTGCCAACACCGCCGGCACCAACCATTCCCAAAATAGTAGCGGAACGAACTGATATTTCAAATCGGTAAAGACTATAAGAAGCAAATGCTGGTAACACTTGCGGCAGCGTTGCAAATACAAGACCGTTCACCGCATTTCCACCAACACTAAGAATGGACTCACCAGGTCCAGCATCAATTGCCTCGATTGATTCAGCAAATAGTTTTCCTAACATCCCTACTGAATGAACGCCAAGTGCTAGCACACCGGCGAACGCACCAGGTCCCACTGCTTTAATGAACATAATCGCCAACACAATTTCTGGAAAAGTTCTCACGACTGCTAGCACGATTCGTCCACTAGTAGACAATACTGAAAAGTGATGGCGACGTCGTTTAGCCGCCCAGAAAGCAAACGGAATACTAATCCGCGCTGAGATAATGGTACCAACGAAAGCAATGGCCAATGTCTGTAGCATCACGCTAACTAAGTCCTCGCCATTCCCTTGATAAACATAATGCCAATCGGGGTGGATAATACCCATTAACACAGCCTTAGTAACTGCTCCTGCCGATGATTGGATTTTACTAAAATTGATACCAAAAATTCCCCAAACATAGACGATAACGATTAGTAATCCCCAAAACCATGACCTTGTCCGATGCCAAACGCCAGCCGACCTATGTTGTATTGAACCCATCATTGAAGACGCTCCCTTGCAAAATTGCTAAGACCATCGATAGCCAAAACCACAATTAAAATTGCTAAAATAATCACTGCAGTTTGGTCATAACGGAATTGTGATAACGACGTTTGTAACTGCTGACCAATACCGCCTGCGCCTAAATATCCCAATACAGTCGAGGCACGAACATTAATTTCAAAGGTATAGAGAATGTAGCTAATAAAGCGACTAGATACTTGCGGTAAAATAGCAAACATCACCATCGCGCTACGTTTGCCACCAGTTGCTAAAATAGCCTCAAGCGGACCATTATCAATCGTTTCGATACACTCGTAGAACAGTTTCGTAATCATACCGAAAGAAAAAATCGTGAGTGTTAGCACACCAGCATATGGTCCAATACCAACAATTGCTACAAAAAGCGCCGCAAGTAATAAATCTGGCAACGTACGGATCATGTTAAAAATAATTCGTACGAAACCCGTGATCCATTTGTTTGTGACGACATTACGGGCTGCAACAATGGCCGCTGGAATTGCCAAAAGGGTTCCAAGCGTGGTACCAATTAACGCCATTTGAATGGTTTCCAACATGGGCTGAACAACAAATGGTGCTGACTTCCAGTCTGGATGCATCATCTCTTTAAAAAGGGCCAAAAACTGATCAAAGTTTTGGACGAGCGCACTAAAATCAAGCTTTAAAAAATTATTGCTGGCAATCAGCAGACCCAATAAAATAATCAAACTGCCGAAGAAACGGATGTGAAAACGTTGAACAATTGTTTGTTTTGGAAGTTTCATTGTCTTTCACCAACTGACGAATCCCCGTTGTAAATATCCGCTAAATCGGCGTCCGTCACATTCTGAATTGATTCATCATAGACGATCCGGCCTGCACGAAGCCCAATGATTCGGGTTGCGTATTCTTTAGCCAAGGCAACTGAATGTAAGTTGGCCACCACGGTTTTACCCAGCTCTTGATTCATACTTTTTAGATCATTCATGACTAAATGAGCCGTTTTAGGATCCAGAGAAGCAGTCGGTTCATCTGCCAAAACAATTTTCGGATCTTGAACAAAGGCTCGGGCAACGGCAACCCGTTGTTGCTGACCGCCAGATAATTGATCAACGCGCTGATACACTTTATCCAATAAATTAACTCTTTCCAATGCTTTATAAGCGCGTTGCTTATCTGCTTCTTTAAAGAGTCCTAGACTACTTTGCCACGTTGGATAATAGCCCAATCGGCCAGCTAAAACATTACGAAGCACCGTTGATTGCTTAACCAAATTAAAGTTTTGAAAAATCATGGCCACATCACGGCGTAACTGCCGCAAATTTCTTCCTTTTGCCTCAGTAATCGACCGGCCATCAATTAACACGTGTCCTTCTGTCACTTGATGCAGGCGGTTCAGGCTTCGCATCAGCGTGCTCTTACCGGCCCCAGAAAGCCCCACAATAACAACGAACTCACCAGGCTTAACTTGTAGATTAATATCGCTCAGCCCGCTGGTTCCATTGTCATAAATCTTAGAAACATGTTGCACATCAATTACCGGTTTCAATTCCGGTTTAGTCATAAATATTTCCCTCTTCAAAAAAATAAAGTGAGCGAAGCTAGCCCCGTCCACTTTATAATTCGGATTACATCTTATTCAGCATCTTTAACCTGTTTGTCGTACTTGCGAATAATATTGAAGGTACTGTCCTTGGCCGGTGCATACCCTTCGTGGCTGTATACGGACTTAATGATTTTACGACCTTCTTTGGACTTGCCAATCTTGATAAAGGCACGAGAAATCTTCTTTTGCCATTTGGGACTCATATCGCCACGAACAGAAATCGTGTCATTAGGAATTTTATTTGTCAGATAGAGTGGCTTAGTTGTCTGGAATACATCCTTAACATCTTTTTGGACAATCTGACGGGCGTCGGCAAAGACGAAGGCCGCATCAGTGTTACCGTTAACCACCGACATCACGCCCTGGTCATGTCCTGTGACAGTAACAGTTTTGATGTTGTCTTTCTTAATGTTGACGCCATGCTTGGCTAACTCTGCCACTGGAAAGATATAACCAGCAGTTGACGTTGTATCCTGTACAGCAATCTTCTTACCCTTTAAATCCTTTAATGACTTAATACCACTATTCTTTTTAACCAAAATCATTGACCGATAGTAGTTAACCAACTTTTTGTTGTTCTTACCACTTGGTTCATCTACCCCGTAACGTAGTGCTTGCAGAAGTACTTTTGCATGATTCATCTTGTGTGCCTGAACGTATCCATCAGGTGGTAAAAAGCCAACGTCAACTTTCTTTGATCCCATGGCTTCAACAATCGTATTGTAGTTAGTTGAAACACTAACCTTCACCGGTACATGTAGTTGTTTTTGAAGCAAGCCTTCCAGTGGCTTGGCTTTAGCCTCAATGGAACTAGCATTTGACGAAGGTACAAACTGAACGGTCAAAGACTTAGGTGTGTATGTAGATTTAGCCGATGCAGTACCTGGATGTCCGAAAGTCATTAACGTGGCGGCAGCTAGCCTACTGGTCAAACCAATCAACAACCGTTTTAAATTACGATGCATTCGTGTGAATCCCCCTCACAAAGTTTGGTGTTTAAGTACACGAGTTATTGTAAGCGACAATTTCATGACATTTCAACGCAATTAACGAACTTCTAATGTATAAATAGTGTAATAGTTTGTGTTTAAATTCGAATTATTATTTTTATATTTGATAGATTGTAAAATTAATCCGAACGCTGTTCGGACAAAAAAGATCAGCTTCCTTTAAAATGGTGTTTACCACAAACCCATCTTTTAGGAGCTGAT
>NZ_WEZT01000022.1:9753-41003 GCF_009863985.1 Furfurilactobacillus milii
AATCAGAGACCACTTAAAATACTTGACTGGCAAACACCTTATCAGATCATGCTGACAAATTTGTCCAAAAATTCGGATTAAATTTGCAATCTACCATTTTGTAAAAGGTTTTATTTGCTGTTTTAACGAACTTCCTTGTCCTCTGCTTTCAATAAAGCTGACCAGCATTCTTAAATATCGGTTGTTAAAGTTTACTTAGAAAAACGAACCATTTACGTAAAGCTTTGACTTTTTTCAATTATTCAATCTCGTCGTGCAGTATGATATGAACCGATGCTTTTATGAAGGGAAGAACATTATGAAATCACGACATCGTTCGCTACTCATTACGTTTATCGTCGTTATCACCATTTCTTTAATGCAAATCCACGTTTACGCAGCAAGTCAACAACGCAAAAATGGTCAGTTCAACGGTCTCACGCTTGACGTTGCCCGCCGTTATTACCAACTAGATACCATCAAATCATTTATCTCACAGGTTGCGCAAAACCATGGCCAGTTTATTCAACTACATCTTAGTGACGCACAGTCGTTTGCAATTGAAAACGAAACGGTCGGTCAAACGTTAGCCAACGCAACCCAGACTAATGGTGTCTGGCGCAACAACACAACGCACCAGGCCTTTTACAGTAAAACGCAAGTTGCTGATCTAGTGACGTTTGCCAAACAAAAACACGTGACCTTAATTCCTGAAGTTGATACGCCTGCTCATATCAACGGAATGGTCAAAACGATGCGTGCTAATCATCAAACGCAACAAGTTGACCAATTGACGTACAATAATAAAAGCTACGGCCGTGAATTTCATCTAAATACGGCCAGTACAACGTTTGTTAAACGGCTCGATACTGAGGTGGCGCAGTCATTCATCGGTCAGCAGAACATGCGGTTTCACCTTGGTGGCGATGAGTTTACCGATCAAACTGGGGTTAACAAACCTTATATCGCCTATTTGAACGCTCTTGCCAAAAACGTTCGCTCCCTGGGATTCATCCCCTAGGCGTGGAACGATGGGTACATTAGCCAGGCTCTTAATCAATATGACAAACATATTCAAATTACGTACTGGAATTGGACAGCCGATGAAAAAGGTGCGCCCGGCAAGGAACGACAAAAAGCATGGGCCACAATGCCAGAATTAATTCATCATGGTTTCAAAGTACTGAACTATAACGATTATTACCTTTATTTCAACTTGTCCAAAAAGAACGTCAAACCCAGCAATGTCGCTTACATGACTTCTGACATGAAACAAAATTGGGATCCGACCATTTGGGATAACGACAATGACTCAAGTTTGAACACACTGCACAATATTGTCGGCAGTAGCGTGTCCATCTGGGCCGATAAAGATCCCCACAGCAAAATCAACGACAAACAAGTGTTAAAGGCTTCTCAAAAATTCTTGAGTCAATTTCTGCAACTTGCACGACAACCTATCTAACAATCATCGGGGAGTATCATGAATTTAATTAGCACATACGTTATTTTATATCCGGTAATTGTTTCGATTATCTGGATCATCAGCTCAATCTTCTTTTCAATTCAGCAGAGAACAGTTCCACTCGTCAATCAGCCCGCTGGTCAACCAGACGACTTGGTCTCAGTCCTTATCCCTGCACATAACGAAGGCGCGACCCTTAGCGGCGTGGTCGAGTCCGTCGCCGCATTAAGCTATCAACATATAGAATTAATCCTGATTGACGATGGTAGCGACGATAATACGTTTGATGTTATGCAAAAATTGGCGCGCCAATATGCCAAACGTTGTGACATCAAGCTTGTCCCATTAATGCCTAACCGCGGCAAAGCCAACGCCCTTAATGAGGGTGCGAAACAGGCTCATGGTAAATTCTTGCTGTGTCTTGACGCCGACTGTTACGTCGATGCTGATGTTTTGCAACCGATGCTTGCGCGTTTCTACGACAATGAAAATCTTGGCGCCGTCGCTGGTAAACCCATTGTTCGCAACCGGACTAGTTTATTAGGACGCCTCGAATTATTGGAATATATCGGTGTCATCGACATTATCAAACGTGGTCAGGCCTTTATCACTGGCCACATTACCACCGTTTCTGGCGTTGTAGTCGCCTACCGACGTGAAACACTAGCACAAGTCGGCTGGTGGAATCCACAAGCTTTGACTGAAGATATCGACATCACGTGGCGCTTGTATCAACACCAATGGCAAGTTAGCTACTGTCCTGACGCCGTTGCGTGGATCTTGGTGCCCGAACATGTCGGTGCCCTAGTTCATCAACGACAACGTTGGGCTCGCGGCGGTTTTGAAGTACTCTGGCGCAATAAAGGCATGTTATTACGCGGCCCACTAAGCGCGCAGTGGCTTTTGTTGGACATGGTTCTCAGCGATACATGGGCATTAGCTTGTGCGTTTGTACTACTTTTCTATGTATTCACCATTGCCTTTACACAAACATTAATTATGGACGGCGTGGTGCTCTTTTTATTAGTGCTGATCAGCATCATTCAATTTCTAATCGGCTTCGCGGACTCAAAACAGTCTGATTTTATCGCTTGGCAAGACTTATTATTGTTACCCGTTTACATTATTTTCTACTGGTTTATCAATTTGGTCAGTTGTCTGTCAGCACTGGCCTCATTCTTCTTGGATCCGCACCATGCAGGCACATGGCGCAGTCCAGATCGGGGGTTATAATGCGTCAACAAAAAGATCCTCGTTCATTAATTATCCGCAAACGACCATCACTTTGGGCACGTCTGCGTCGGACAGTGATTTTATTAGCGCTTTGGGTAATCACTGGATTCATCATCTACATCAACGTCTGTTTTTTACTGGGCGTTTACTCTGATGCCCTCGTTTCAGATTATCTTGTCCTGAATTTATCACTACATTTATACAAAACACTGGCAATTCTCGTCATCATTGTGGCTGTTTTAATCACTTTTTTTGGTACACTGCACATCAACACTTTGAAACGGAGGGCAAAGCATCGTGAGCAAGACAACGCGTAAATGGATTTTAGCCGGCTTTTTACTACTCGTTTTGGGTGCGCTAGCAGTGAGTGTCAAACGCAATATTGCATTTGAATTGGGTAACAAACCTAGTTATGCTATTTCTACTCATGATGAAAAAAAGCCTGCGGGGATCATGGTTTTCTGTTATCACCGGATCTTGGACGACAACAAAACAGTCAAATTAGATGAACGTTTGTCCCCCAACAGTCAGTTTCATGATTTCAACGTCAATCTCAGCGACTTCAAAAAACAAATGGCCACTTTAGCCCGTGAACACGTTAAAGTAATCTCCACGGCACAAATGGTACAAATGGTGGAATCACACCGGCGCATTCATGGCCGTTACGTTGTCTTAACGTTTGATGATATCGATCGAACTACTGTGGATAACGCCGCCCCAGTGATGATCAAACACCACTTTCCGTTTACAGTTTCCATCATCACTGGCAATACTGGCGCCTACCGAGCAGGCACCAAACTGGCCTCATGGCCGCAGATTTTGACCATGAGAAAACGGGCTGGCAGTTTAGTGACGTTTGCCGTGCATACTAACAACATGCATTATCTGAACAGTGCCGGCACACCAATCTTCAATGTTCCCCGCAACTTTATGCGTTTCAAACGTGATTATGCGACCAGCCAAATGTGATGCAAAAAAAGATTGACGCTGAAACGCCAATCTTCACGTATCCTTATGGGAGTGGTGATGCACAGGTTCAAGAATTTTTGGAACGTCAGCCACTGGAAGTTATCTACACACTGAACACTGGTATTGTTGATGAAAACACGGATCTCAAAAATACGCCGCGGGTCATTATCAGCACAAATAGTTGGCCCAGCGTCCAGCGGTGGTTAAAACAGACCCGACTGTAAGCATGAAAATGGCTAGCTTAAGGCAATTCAATTCCTTCTTGATGCAATGCATTTAAATAGCTCGTCGTAAACGTGGATCGGACATTGCTCTGGTCCCCGTTTTTTACATACATCGTAACCGAAATCGCCAACAGGTGGGTCTTGGGCAAAATCGTCGGTCCCTGAATAACCGCGCGACCAACGACCTCTGGGTGCTTAGGTAACAGACGGTCATTCACAGCCTTAACAGTTTTAATGGCCTGATTCGTAGCTGTATCTGCCTTCAATGGCAAATCAATTTGAACTCGCATGTTTGTGCGTGACTGGTTTGTAATCGTGGTAATGCTACTGTTGGTGATGTAATTCAGTCCACCGTCAGCGTCTTTAATCGTTGTCAAACGCAGGCCAAACGCAACTACACGCCCCGATGTCGTGCCATTGATGATGACGTTGTCGCCGACTTCCATCTGTTGCTCCATCAAAATTAGGAATCCAGCAATCACGTCACGAATAATCCCTTGCGCACCCAGCCCAACCACAACCGTTACAATTCCAGCACTCGCAATCAACGTTCCAATTGGAAAGCCAAGAACACTCAAAATCGTATAGAGAAAAAAGAAGACAACGATGTAACGAGTGGTGTTGCGAACTAAGGTATGTAACGTTTCTGCCCGTTTTTGGTTAATTCGCCGATTCTTCATATAGGTGCCAAAACTACGATCAATCAAAAACACGATTATTCGGTTGATTAGCCAAAAGAGGACTGAATACAATGCAATTTGAAGTACCATATTCAATAGATGCGGGCCAAACGTCCGCCACTTAAACTGTTCAAAAAATTCGCTAAAGCTCGCTACAGTCATCATTATCATTTGCTACTCCAGTTCGTCTGTGATGATTTACTAATCACAACTTTAGCATACTCATCAGTTCAATTTGAGGTGAGTTAACCGTTTGTGAGGAAAATTTGAAAAAATACGGAATTATCGACGGTTGAATCTTAATAAATCGACTAAGAAAACGATTTCTTCCATTTTTTCTCATTTACTCATTGACTTCTCATAAGTTGCTTGATAATATTAACAAATCAACTTGATTGATATTGCTCGGTGGCACAATGGTACTGCGTTCGACTGTTAATCGAAAGTGTGTTGGTTCGATTCCAACCCGAGCAGTAAATGTATCATAAATAGTTAGTTTTAGTCCGTCATATTTTGCCTTATCAGGCTTAATGTGTCGGGCTTTTTATATTTTGCCATTATTCGAAAGAAAGCCCCGTAAAAGTTAGATTTGTTTGTCTAACATTTACGAGGCACTTCACTACTCGAACTCATACAAACTTCTAAACAATATTGGCCAAGACTTTAAAGCAGATTGATATCGCAATTGTTCAGTCCCGCACTGGGCTTATACAGTATTTACGCAAGTGTCTACCGAGGTCTATGTAACTTTCAACCTTGTGTTCAGCATTTGCTTTTCTTCACAATAACGTTGTGAAGAAAAATTTATATCCAAAATTAATTCTTGTAAGAAAGGCTACAACCCTTTTTTCGATATTAGTACTTAACCTTTCTTACTTTCATCAAAATTCCGCAAAATATCACCAATCTTTTTTACAAGATCCTGAATATCCTCTTTCTTGGACAAATCATCAAGAGAGGTTAGTTCATAACCCCAGCCATCCCAGCCAGCAGTTTTAATATTTACTGATTTAAACTCCTCATTTTCTCCAAGAAAAAGTCTATTTTCTACTTTGTCTTGGCTACCATGATGCCAGGCTTTAAAGTAAAGTTTATCGGCCTCAAAACCTTTTTTATGTAATACCACATCTAAATCGTAAAAGATTTCGAACGCAAATTTTCCCCCGTTTTCTGTACCACAATCAAATCCTGCTATATCATTATTACCACGGTATATTTTATGGATGAATGGTTGCTTGGCATTTGCATTACTAGGATATTTTGTACCCCAGTTGTTACCACATAACTTAGGATATTTAAGTTTAACTTCTGTAATAATATACTCAAGCAACTGGTCTATGTCGCTTTCAAAATCAATTAACCCTGTTTCAAAGGATTTTATTGACTGCGTTGCTGTTGCTAACTATTTACTGTTGTTTTTAATTAGTGGTAAATCTTCCACAATGAGGCTCTCCTTATATGCAAGTGAGGTATTTTCTCTAAACTGTTTTAACAACGAACTAGAGCGACTATCTAAAGAATTGGAATTTTTAAAAGAAAAACCATTTTTTTTAATATTATCGAATACTTCATCATAGGTAATTACAAAATAATAAATATTGTTGATATTCTGTTTATGCGAAAATTCCTGACATAACTTTCGAAATTGCTCTTTTAAAGATGGTTTGTGCGTAATTGATTGACATAAAAAACCGATAAACAAAGGTTTAGTTTGATTGTCGCTATAAAGTTCCTTAATTCCATGTTGTGCATAAGCTACCAAATTATTGTAACTGGGAAGAGCGTCAATTTTGTTCTCTATAATCAATTTAAAATTATCGGAATCAACATCGATATCAATTCGCCGAGAACGATCCTCAACATTATTCGCACCCGTTGTTTGCATCTCACGTTCAACGGAGACTGTTTCGTAAATAAAACTGTTCTTTTTAAGCAATTTATGTGATGTGCTGTTCACAATCTGACATTTAGTTGATCCTGATATGGCCTGCATGATCGATTTCAAAACTAAAGTGCCAAATCCATGTTGCTCGTTTGGATTAATAAAATAAGCCCAAATATTTGAAGAAACGGTTTCCCAGTGTGGAAAACCAGAAAGATCAAAAACGTTTATTGGTAAATTTGGAGAACCATCCTCCAATACTGGAACTATGGTAGATTGTAAAACTGCCTTACTATGCCCACGAGGACCAACGACTGTATCTAGTTCAAAATCGCCGATGCGCTTACGTTGATTAATCATCATGGGACGCTGTTCAATGATCAGCTCCTAAAAGATGGGTTTGTGGTAAACACCATTTTAAAGGAAGCTGATCTTTTTTGTCCGAACAGCGTTCGGATTAATTTTACAATCTATCTTTAGTCTTCTTCAAACGCTCATTTTCTTTTTTCAAACTGCTTGCTTCACTATCATGACGGGAACTTCTTGATTCAGCATTCATTCCGCCAATGTTGATTCGACCAGTATCGTAAAGCCAATAACCCAGCCCAGAGACAAGCAATAAAATTATCATTATCAAGACTAGCCAAAGGCAGCCATGATGTTTGCGCACAACTTTTACATTATTTTGATCATTATTCGATCTGCTATCACTGTGTGGATTACTGGTTAAAGGCGTACCACACTTTTGACAGAACTTTGCTGAGTCGGGATTTAAATGCCCGCAATTCGCACATTTTTTCATTTATTCCCCCTCCGAATCTGAATCAATAAAGTAAAGAACCATATCGAATCGATTTTCACTACCGGCAACGGCTACATAAAAATCACCAGACTGATTTCGCCCATCCTCAGTAGGACTGTCAACATGAAAACTATATTTTCCAGGAAACAGCCCATTTCTAAAATCTTGTGCCGTAGCTTTTATATGCTTCCCACCATTCGTAATGTTAATTCGCATTTTTGCTGTATCATCCGTTGTCATAAAATGAACAGATGTTGGTTTTGCCGCCAAGTAGTATGAGTCGAACAACCCAAATACTTTCTTTGACTCTACATAAAACTTGTATTTAACGGATGGACCAGCGATTGTATGCCCGTCCGTGACACGCTTCCCGACTTCCGCTGTCGGAACTGAAGCATGGTTATGCCATTGTTCAACAACACTCTGTGCCCCTAGTTTGGCAAACTCCAAATTTTGACTATCCTTATCAAACTGTTTTAGAAACAATTCACCATCTTCATCTTGAGTTGCCTTAGTGATATTGGCAGCCAATTGATCCTTTGAAATAATGAACTGATTCTTGATTCCAACTATTCCAGTAACAAAGACAACCAAAATAATTATCGCAATTAATATTTTTGGACCCTTTTTCATTGCATCCACCCACTACGTTAAGCTCACAGGCTCTGGCCCAAACTGATTACTATATTCATTGCCTGGCTCCGCCATAAATACTTGTAAAGCAGGGCCGCCAATGACTGGAATAAATATCAGGCAATAGTATCCGCCAGATCGATTCGTGTCATGAAATCTACGTATACTTAAAGCAATTGAAACGATGGCCAGTGCCACATAAATCAGTGTCATCAATATGACACCGATAATTGGAATAAATATCGGAATAAGGCCCAATATTGCAATAACAGTCAATCCGACCTGCGCATACCAATAATCGGTTTGCGATGTCCGCCCACTAAACTCAAATACTTTGTTTAAAGCGTCCTTAGTGGCTGCAAACGATTTTGAAGCAAATGTATCACTAGCTGAATCATTCTTGTGACTTTCATTTGGACTAATCACCTTTGCACTAGAACCACTGCCATTTTTGGCTTGCTCTTGGCTCACGGACTGATTTTTAAAAGCATTACTTTCGGCCGCTCCGTTAGAAAAATCATTTTCTTCAGTATTTTGTATTGCACCACAAAAAGGACAAAATTTAACCTGTGTGCTAATTTTTTGTCCACAATTTGTACAGAATTTCGTTTCTTCCATGATAAAGTTCCTCTCAACTATTATTTTTGGCTAATTTAATTACTTGACGAGCCCAGCGTTTGGTAAAACCATACTGTTTTGCTAGGGCATCTAAATTTGAACCATTGTAACTTTCAATTATCTTCAGCTTTACCTTGTCACGATCATTTAAATGAATTGGAAAATTAATCTCCTCGCCTTTAAATGCGTCCCACAGTAATAACAGCTTGTCTTCACCCAGCAAATCATAGATTCGCCGATATACGTCCGGTAATGTGGTAGGATCAACTTTTTGCTTGTCCATAAGCCCCCTCCTCACCTTCGTTTTTCATCATAGCAACAACCTTGTGCAGTTACTAACACGGCCCGCAAGGCACATGTCCGTATAAACGTAGTGAAGATTTCACGAGACTCGTCCTGAACTATGCAAAATCATTCCGTTTTTGAACCATTTTGACGAATAATTTGGCGAATCCATCGTTGAGAATAATCATATTTATGAGTCAATTGCACTAAGTTATGCCCGTTATACTCAGCAATGATTTTTTTGGCTACCTTCTTTCGGTCATATAAACGCATTGGAAACGAAATTTGACGTCCACGATATATTTCGAACACTTTCATCATTTGCTCAGTGCCCAACACTTCATTTAGTTGTGCATATGACTCTTGAAGTAATTCTGGCGTCACATCCATATGATGACCCCCACTAATCAATTTTTAAGATAAGATTATCAGGCTCGTAATGACTCCTGTAATGCAAATGTCATTACAGGTTGAAGGTGTTCCGGCTACCTTTGCTCCTATTAACGATTCGATAAATTGTTCTTTCACTGTACTGATGTCGAATTGCCAAATCTGTTATTGTAAGA
This sequence comes from Furfurilactobacillus milii, assembly GCF_009863985.1. Lineage (GTDB taxonomy): Bacteria > Bacillota > Bacilli > Lactobacillales > Lactobacillaceae > Furfurilactobacillus > Furfurilactobacillus milii_A. Next base: position 19,090 of record NZ_WEZT01000022.1, read on the forward strand.
CCACTTCTATGCTCTTCCATAATTTGGTCGTACTCATATTGGGACTTCAATAGTCGTTTCGGGAAACTAATTTGATTGCCAGAATAAGTTTGATATATCTTTAACGTTGCCTCTTTACCAACGCTTTCATAAAATTCTTGATAAATTTGTTTCCACATATAAATCTCGTTCATATCTGGCCTCCTTGTATACTCAGTAAATTCAGTCTAAAATTTTGCATAGACACGATAAGTCTATTTATAAATAAAAACGACCTGAATAATATTTCAAATTCAGATCGCTTCAAGGACGGCGTACAGAATGAATGCAGCATACCGACAATTATTTATTTTTCAACAATTATTAAGTGGTCTAGTGGTCCACAAACAAGATTTAGTTAAACGATTTAATGTCAACGCACGTGTTATTCAAAGAGACTTTAGTCAAATTCGTCAATTCATTGATGATCAACAGCTTTTCTACCAGATGCAATACAAGCGAGGTCTCAACGGTTATGTTTTAGAAACAGACCAAGATAGCATTTCAAAACAATCTATTTTAGTCATTATCAAAACATTATTGGCTAGCCGATCTTTGACGAGTAAAGAAATGAAAACGACAGTGAACGGCTTATTGAATCTTGTAACGCCTGAAGAACAGCATGAAATTCGACCGATTATTCAAAATGAAAGTTTTTACTATCTTCCAGTCCATCATGATCAACCACTTCTACGAACAATTTGGCAATTTAGTCAGTTTATTATTAAAAAACAAGCAATCCAAATAACTTATCAACGTCAACGTGGTGAATATAAAACATACATTATCTTGCCAGAATCCGTCATTTTTTCCGAATACTATTTTTATATAATCGCATTTAATCCTCAGGGAAAAGGTAATCGCTTCTTTCGAGCTGATCGAATAAAGGATTACCATCAGGTTAACAAGAAAATAACTCAAAACTATGCTGACAGATTCGAAGATGGCAAATTGCGCCAACAGATTCAATATATGCAACCGGGTCAGACAATCACCCTTCTCTTTGAGTTTTCTGGCATTGTTGAAGCTGCTTTAGATCGTTTTCCAAATTCCGTTGTAAAAAAAAGAGATTCAGTTCGTCATTGCGTTCTGATTGAAGCAAAAACATACGATACCGGCGCTAAGATGTGGTTACTCAGTCAAGGCAATTTGGTAAACGTTTTAAAACCGACAAAATTACGCGATGAAATAAGGGCTGAACTTCACGCTATTCTTCAGAAATATGACGACTAATGAACGTATTTTATGTCAAAGTTCAAAATAAGAAAAAAATTCAATTCATCTTTTTAATTACTTTTCGGCTTTCATCCTTGCCACATCACAATTAGTATTTCTATAATTAAATTTAATCTGCTAGAAAGAAGTCTTTCACATGTCCCTTACCCTAACAATTGCTGCTCAATCCGATCTTCCCACTATTGTTAGCATCTATAACCAAAGCATCCCCAGCCATGCTGTCACTGCCGATTTAGTGCGTGTGACCATTGATGATCGTCAGTCATGGTTCGAAGCGCACCAACCAGACAGTTATCCCATTTGGATGGTTAAAAATGACGATAACATCATTGGCTGGGTCAGCCTGTCACCTTTCTATGGGCGCGGTGGATACGCTCATACGACCGAGATTTCGATTTACTTAGATCAACAAACGACCGGTCACGGCTATGGTAGTCAGGTGATGTCGTTACTAGCACGACAGATTACCATCTTTCATTTCACCAGCGTAGTGGCTTACATTTTCGACTCTAACGCAGCCAGCCTGCATCTGTTCCATAAATTTGGCTACGAAGAGTGGGGACATTTGCCAAAAATCGCTAATATGGCAGGAACTCCTCGCGACCTGATTATTTTAGGCCGTCACTATTAATGCATAATAAAAAAGCGTTTGAGCGTAATGGCTTCTAAATGAAGTCATCAGTTCAAACGCTTTTTTACACTATCCAAAATCATTTCAGAGCCTCTTCAATGGCAGTCAGCTCGTCATCGCTAAAGTCTAAGTGTTTTAAGGCACCCAAGTTGTCTCTAAGTTGTTCCGGGCGACTAGCCCCAATCAGCACGCTTGTGACTTGTTGATGATGCAATAACCAGGCAATTGCCATATCGGCCAACGATTGATTACGCTGTTGGGCGATCTCATTCAACCGTTTGACCGTACTCAGTGTTTGCTCGACCTGATCCTCATGCAAAAACGGACTCGTGGACCGATGTGCACGTGAATCTTCAGGAATGCCGTTCAAATAACGATCCGTCAGCAGTCCCTGTGCTAACGAGCTAAATGTAACTAGTCCCGTTTGGTCGGTCGTCAACTTGTCTAGCAAACCATCTTCAATGTGGCGGTCAAACAGATTGTAGCGATCTTGATGGACAATGTATGGTGTGTGTAAATCGTCAAAGACCGCCTCAATGGCAGCTGTCTGCTCCGGATTGTACTTCGAAATCCCAATGTATAAGGCTTTCCCCTCCCGCACCAGCTTATCTAAGGCATATGCCGTTTCTTCAACCGGTGTGTCAGGATCTGGGCGATGTGAATAAAAGATGTCCACGTAATCCAAGTGCATACGTTGAAGGCTCTGATCGGCACTTGCTAAAATATTCTTCATCGAACCACCGTCGCCATACGGGCCATCCCACATACGATGGCCAGCCTTACTGGCAATAACCAGTTCATCACGATAGGGTTTTAAGTCTTCATCCATCAAGTGACCAAAGTTTGTTTCCGCACTGCCTGCTACTGGACCATAATTATTCGCCAAATCGAAATAGGTTATGCCTGCATCAAACGCCGTTCGAACGATCTGCTTTTGGGTCTCATACTCGTCCACACTACCAAAATTGTGCCAAAATCCGAGACCAAGAACGGATAATTTCAAGCCACTCTTACCTGCTCGCCGATACATCATTTGTTCATACCGAGGTTCGTTTGCTAAATACATACTGTGCCTCCACTTAAAATTGCGACCAACGCCGATTTGGCGCGGTTATCTTGTTGTTAATTATAGGCTTTTACCTATTTTTATTGCAAACGTTTTCAGGAAAACCCAACTCACTATAAAAGAGCATCAACCACTGTGATATCAGTGAATTGATGCTCTTTCATTTAACCTGCGGCTTAAAGCAGATTTGTTGCCAATCTTATATATAATCACGTACGCTCGACCCAATAAATATATAAAACAATCAACGTAATTCAATTTGAAACTTTTCGGGCCCGTCCAACGTTTGCACATTTACTGTCATACCGTTCTTTAACGGGCGATCAACCCAAAAACTCGGGTGCAAATGATAATTAAAATCGAAACTGTATCGGGTTTGACCAGCGCCCTCAGTTTCTGCCTCAACTTCACCACGACTGCCATCGGACAATTCAACGCTTTGCTGCTTCACATTTGGTGCCACATAAATCGTTGTCATGGACTCCACCTCCAATGACATTATAGCAGGAAAAATATTTTAGGTTAAGTTAAAACAATTATTTTGCATGCCAAATCACGATAGAAAAAGCGCTCAAATTGCATTTCTTAGGAAAAAGCGTACAATTAGTTATAATCTTATTTATCACTTGATAAATAAAGCTAAATTTACGGAAAAAAAGGAGAAATCATCATGTATTTAGGGCTAAAAGAAATGCGCTATGAAAAGCTACGCTACAGTCTGTTAACTGGTGTGATGGTTCTGATTGCGCTCGTTGTCTTCATTCTGGCCGGATTGGCTGGTGGTCTCTCTCAAGGCAACCGTTTGGCAGTCGATCAATGGCAGGCCAAATACGTTTATTTGAACAAAGACGCTAACAAAAACATTATGGCATCACAGCTAACCACCGACGCAACTAGTGACGTTAAGGGAAAGCAGGTCGCAAACATTGCGCTTGATAGTACCGTCGTTCGCAAAGTTGGTAGTAATAACAAAATTGACATTTCCGCACTGGGAACTGCCAACAACAGCTTTATTATGCCTAAGGTTACTAGCGGCCATAAAGTCCAACGTGATAATCAAATCATCATTTCACAGAACCTGAAGGACCAAGGGATTAAGATTGGTGACAAGGTCCGTTTGGGATCGAACGACACAAAATTAACCGTTGTCGGCAGTTACGGTAAGAGCACATACAGTATTGCCCCAACCATGTATATGAATTTGGCAACATTGGCCAAAATCAAGGCTGCTGGCACGCCTGTCACAAAGCCGCTCGGCATCAACGCAATTATCACCAAAGACAGCCAGTTATCTGGGAACAAACACAATTTGCAACGGCTCCCTATCAATGATTTCATTCAAAATCTGCCTGGTTACAGTGCTGAACAGACAACTTTAAACACGATGATCTACTTCTTGTTCGCCATGTCACTGGCCATTATCGGAATCTTTATGTACGTTCTAACCTTACAAAAGCAGTCGCTGTTCGGCGTGCTGAAAGTTGAAGGAATTGGTACACGTCACATTCTGGCTAGTGTTGTGACACAGGCTGCCGTTATGAGCGTGGTCAGTGTTGCCGTCGGCTTATTGATCACAATTGGTATCGGCGCCATCGCACCAACGGGCATGCCGTTTGCACTAAACTACCCACAACTCGGCATTTATGCCGTCTCGTTAATCCTCGCTTCTATTCTAGGATCCCTACTATCCTGGCGCACGATTGCCAAAATTAACCCAGTCACGGCAATTAAATAGAGTGGTACCGAAGCCCGGGAGAAGTCGAGCAATAACAAGACGTAAAGGAGAAAAACATGGCAAACGTAATGGAACTTGTTAACGTATCAAAACGTTTCGGAAGCGGCCATACCGCGGTCAACGCACTTAGTGATGTAAATTTCGAAATCCAACAGGGTCAATTTGTTTCAATCATCGGACCATCAGGATCTGGTAAAAGTACCTTTTTGACCATTGCGGCCGGTCTACAAACACCGACAAGTGGTAAAGTTTTGCTAAATGGCACAGACCTAGCCACCCAAACAGAAAAGCAGCGGCTACAATACAGATTTGATCATGTCGGCTTTATTCTGCAAAGTTCAAACTTGATTCCCTATCTGACTGTCTCTGAACAATTTAAGCTCATTGACCGTTTGGCCCACCAAAAATTTCAAGAAAAGGAAATGCGTCAATTGCTGGATAGACTAGACTTGAAGAACCTAGATGACGCCTATCCAAACGCACTGTCCGGTGGTGAGCGCCAGCGTGTCGCAATCGCTAAGGCACTATATCACGAACCTGACATTATCTTAGCTGACGAACCAACGGCCAGTTTGGACTCGACCCGTTCGTTTGATGTCGTTGATCGATTGGTCAGCGAGGCTCATGACTTAAATAAAGCGATTATCATGGTAACTCATGATGAACGGCTAATTACTAAAAGCGATGTCGTGTATCAAATCGATGATGGTAAAATGCAAAAGCTTGAGAACAAAGAAGCTGTCGAATCACAGAATTAACAAACTAAAAATCGCATGTTGTAGAAGTTTAACGGCTTCTGCAACATGCGATTTTTCACTTTGCAACGTTTGTTTTAAGCACACGTGCCGGATTGCCACCAATGATGACGTCATCGCCAAAGGATTTTGTCACAACACTGCCAGCACCGACGATGACATTGTCGCCAAGTGTTACCCCTGGACAAATAATTGCGCCGCCACCAATCCACACATCGTCACCGATTGTGACTGGCTTACCAATACCTTCTGCCCCGTTACGGCGTAGTCTTGGATCGGTAGGATGATTAACCGAATAGATTTGTACTTTGGGGCCCAACAAAGCATGTTTGCCAATGCGAATGGGTGCCACATCCAACATTACGCAATCATAATTGGCAAAGAAATCGTCGCCAACATAAATGTTATATCCATAATCACAACGGAAAGTCGCATGGACGCTACAGTCTTGCCCTGTCTCGCCAAACAACTTTTTAATAATCGCCGTACTGCGTTCAGGATCTCGTTCTCCTAGTGCATTAAATTCCTCAATTTGTTTACGTGCTTCTTCACGTTCAGCGACAAGTTCATCGTCGTAAACGTCAAAGATATCGCCTGCTAACATTCTTTGTTTATTTGTTTTTATCATGTGTTCACCTCGTTATTTTGCTTCACTACTACATAGCAAAAACGTGTTCTCAACCCCTAAACCTTCCGACTGGCACGATACAGGAAAACCACCCGTATCAATCTACATAGCCGAAACGTGTCACTGTCGCCCAGAAACCTGCGCATAACCTAAAACTGCTGCCATACAGGAAAAGTCACCTGCACGTGCTCGCTACCTTCATAGCCGAAACGTGTTCTCAGCCCTAAACCCTGTGCATAACCCAAAACTGGCACGATACAGGAAAACCACCCGTATCGTGCCAGTTTCATGTTATTGCTCGGGTTTAAGACCGGGGTTGTTCACACTCTACTCTTAATCAATAACCACCGACTTCAAACCAAACATGGTAACAAGGTCGTTGATTTGTTCTTCGTCCAAAGCAAAGGTGAAGACAGTGTGGTGACCACCACCATTTTCGATCCACTTTGTGGCACCGGCCTTCAAGCCAACCTTTGGTGTCCACAATTGCTTAGCAACTGGCAGATTTGGCGTTTCAGCTTCTGGCTTATTTGCGTTAACTGGGTAGCTGATGAACTTGTATCCATCACGGAAATCAGCCAACGTAACGTCAATCGCGTCACCTTCAGAACCAGTGAAGACCAAACGTGCTGGATCAGCTTTACCACCAATGTCCAATGGGTGAACTTCAACACGTGGCTTGTCACTAGCAATTGATGGGTCAACTTCCAACATGTGCGAACCAAGAATGGCTTCGTGACCTTTCCGTAAGTCCAACGTGTAGTCTTCCATGAAGGCTGTCTTTTGGTTGTGTGACATGATCTTCATCAAACGTCCAAGGGCAGCTGTCTTCCAGTCACCTTCAGCACCGAAGCCATAGCCGTCACGCATCAACAATTGAGCAGCCAAACCAGGTAATTGTTCCATGCCCCACAAATCTTCAAAGTTTGTCGTAAATGCAGAGTAACCGCCACGGTCCAAGAAACTCTTAATACCAAGGTATTGAGCTAATTGAACGCGAACTGAATGCTTATATGTTTCAGGATCATTGTCACCTTGAACCAAGGTGTAATCAGTTGCCAGTTTTTCGTATTCTTTGTCCACATCGGCTTCACTAACCTTGCTGATTTCTTGAACCAAGTCACCAATACCGTAGTAGTCAACGGTCCAGCCAAGGTCAATTTGTGCTTGAACCTTGTCACCTTCAGTAACCGCAACATTACGCATTGTGTCTCCGAAACGGCAAACCTTTAACTTGAAACTCTCGTTGTAGGCAACGGCAACATCTTCCCACTTAGCGATTTCAGTTTGTGTTTCTTCATCACCCCAGTAACCGTAAACGATCTTGTTGTGAACGCCCAAACGTGCGTTGATGTAACCATATTCACGGTCACCATGAGCACTTTGGTTCAAGTTCATGTAATCGAAATCAATGGTGTCGTAAGGAATCTTGTTTAAGTATTGCGTTGCTAAGTGAAGCAATGGTTTCTGTAACAATTTAGTCCCACGAATCCAGTTTTTGGCCGGTGAGAAAGTATGCATCCATGTGATAACACCGGCAACATTGTAGTTGTAGTTAACTTCCTTCATAAATTTCGTGATTCCATCGGCTGTCGTCATAACATCTTTAAAAACAACTTTGTAGGGCAACTTACCGCTTGCGTTCAGCTTGTCGACGATGTCTTCAGCATCCTTAGCAACCTGCTTTAATTGATCTTCACCGTATAAGAACTGACTACCCGTAACAAACCAAAATTCGTAATCTGGAACTGCTAACATAATGAATTCTCCTTTGTGTTTAATGTTTTTGTTTTTACTACTACGTAGCGATAACGCGCTCCTAATCCCTGAATTCTGAGCATAAGCTCAAATTCACTCGGGATTAATCACGCTCACTCCCTCATCGCATGCGACTTGGACTTCGCATTATTTTGACCGTAGTATGCATTGCTACCGTGCTTACGGTAATAATGTTTGTCCAACAAGTACTGGGGCAATTCGGTATCGCTGCGAGTCAACTGCAACGTGTGATAATCCTCTTCAGCGATGACTTCCAAAACTTTAGAGTTATAAACAGCCTTAGCCGGAGTAGCACCCCAAGCAAACGGACCGTGTTGGCTAACTAAAGCAGCAGGAACGGCTTCGTAATCTAAACCGCGTTCCTTGAAGGTCTTCACGATTGTCTTACCCGTATTGCCTTCGTAGTCTTCTTCGATTTCTTCCTTAGTTAGCGCATCAGCAGCGGGCACATCCCCAAAGAACGTATCTGCAGCCGTGGTGTTCAACGCAGGCACATCCATCTTGGCAGCCGCAAACGATACGGCCCATGGTGAATGTGTGTGTACAATCCCACCAATGTTTGGAAAGGCGTTATATAACACCGTGTGAGTAGGTGTATCACTTGAAGGGTTCATATCCCCTTCGACAACTTCACCTTTTAAATTCACAACAACCATGTCAGAAGGCTTCATTTCGTCATATTCAACACCTGACGGCTTAATAACGAATAGCCCTTTTTCACGATCAATTCCTGAAACATTGCCCCATGTAAAGGTAACAAGCCCCAGTTTTGGTAATTGCATATTTGCTTCATAAACTTCTTGTTTTAACGCTTCCAGCATTAACAGTCAGCCTCACTTTCGTTCTGGAATATCATCAATGGCAGCACCCTCAACGGGGAGACCAGCTTGGTAATTTTCAATAAATTGTTGATAACCCTTAACACCATCCGGTTCCGGACTCAACGTCATGCTTTCCGGATTGGCAAAGACTTTACGATCCAGGAAGTCTTCAAGGGAATCTTCGTTCTCGCCAGGTAATGCATAAATGGCTAACACTGCCATCCCCCATGGACCGCCTTCGCCAGCGGTGCTCATCACCGTGATTGGCGTATTCAATGCATTAGCAAGAATTTGTTGGCCAATCACCGGTGTCTTGAACAAACCACCTTGAGCAATCATGACGTCTGTTTTGATGTTTTCTTCATTTGTCAGGATGTCCATCCCAATTTTGAGTGGTGCAAACGCAGCGTAGAGCTGTGTTGCCATGAAGTTCGCTAATGTGAAATTGCTCTTTGGCGTCCGTACAAACAATGGGCGACCCGCTGACATCTTGGTGATATTCTCACCCGATAAGTAGCTGTAGTTCACTAGCCCACCAACATCTGGATCTGAATGGGTCGCTTGCAGGAACAACGTTTCATATAACCGATCAGGTTTAAGATCCACACCCAACTTGGCCGCAAACTCACTAAACAAGTTGGCCCAGGCGTTGATGTCAGATGAACAGTTATTGATATGAACCATTGCGACTGGTGCGCCCGTTGGTGTCATGACCATATCAATGTCCCGATGGACTGCCTTTAGAGGTTGATCCAAAACGACCATTGAAAAGGCTGACGTACCAACGGAAATGTTCCCAGTCCGTTTGCGAACACTATTGGTGCCAACCATCCCGGTACCAGCGTCTCCTTCAGGTGGAGCCATTACGCTACCCGCCTGAAGATTGCCACTAGCATCGAGCAGTTTAGCGCCGTCATCCGTCAACGTTCCAGCTTGATGACCGGCTGGTAAAACGGCCGGCAGAATGTCTTTTGTGTTCCAAGAGTAACGTTTAACAGCGTCCTGAGTATTGAACGCTTCCAACATTGTCTCGGAATACGTACCCGTTTTTTCGTCAATCGGGAACACCCCAGATGCATCGCCAACACCCAACACACGTTTGCCAGATAATTGCCAGTGGACATAACCAGCTAATGTTGTGATGAAGTCAATATCCTTAACGTGAGGTTCATCATTCAAAATTGCTTGATATAAATGAGCAATACTCCAACGTTGTGGAATGTTAAATGAGAATAACGCCGTCAATTCATCAGCTGCCTGACCGGTAATGTTGTTACGCCAGGTTCTAAAGGGAACCAATTGCTTACCGGCCTGATCGAATGCCAGATAGCCATGCATCATGGCACTGACACCAATCGACCCAATTTTAGTCAACGGACTGTGATACTTGCTTTGAACTTCTGCCACCATCTGGGTATAGCTGGCCTGAATACCAGTCCAAACCTGTTCCAGTGGATACGTCCATATACCATCAACGAATTGGTTTTCCCAAACGTAACTGCCAGATGCAATTGTCTGAAAGTCGTGAGTTACCAGAACCGCCTTGATTCGTGTTGAACCAAGCTCGATACCTAGTGAAACATCACCGTTCTTAACCGCTTGGGAGGTTTCAACTAAGTTCATGTGAACATCCTCCAAATACAAATTCAAAAGTAAAATAAAACGTTTTCATTTTTGTCAACGACCATAGTGTAATTTATTTATTCGAATAAATCAACATTATTTTTATTTATACGTATTAATGCAGAAAACTAAATAATGTACCCGTAGTTACTTATAGGTAACCACAATCACACAATTACACTTTCTTATCGATTAGATAGTAACTGATAAAAACTGTCAAAGGCTTTTAAATCAGCTATTTAGTCTCACATAATTAATCATAAAATTTGTTCCAGTTATACTACAATCACATAAATTCGTCGTTTTTCTATTGATTTATTCGAACAAATGATATAGATTATTTCCTGAAAGCGTTTTCTGTTTTTGTCGACAAATTTTCATTCTTTACCTAGTACGTTTGTATTTGCTATTTTTTTACTTCGCGTCTGAATCGACGATTAGTTCAACTGCTTGATGTCCTTCTTCAGTTGGCGTTTCAACGGTTCACATCTATTTATAGAAATGAGGGTTCGTCTTGAAAAAAGTGTCGAATGGCTTCATCTATACGTTTGGTTCGTTAGGTGGCCTTCTGTTTGGTTATGATATTGCATCTGTATCCGGTGCCATCTTATTTATTCAAAAGCAATTGCGGTTAGGTTCATGGCAACAAGGGATGGTTGTTTCCGCCGTTTTAATCGGTGCCATCATTGGTGCTTTGGCAACCAGTAAATTTCTGGACACGTACGGTCGTCGAATTATGTTGCTGTGGGCAGCCGGAATCTTCTTTGTCGGTGCCTTAGGTTCAGGACTGGCTCCTGAATTTTATGTTTTACTTGTCACTCGAATTGTCCTAGGTATTGGGGTCGGAATTGTCTCTGCGCTGGTTCCAGCTTATCTGCAGGAACTGGCTCCTAAAAAGCGTCGTGGGGCAATTACAACCTTATGGCAATTGATGGTTATGATTGGGATTCTGTTAGCCTACGTTTTAAACTACTCATTCTCAGAATTATTTACTGGTTGGCGTTGGATGCTCGGTTTTGCTGCTCTACCTGCTGCCATGCTGTTCTTTGGGGCATTGTACTTACCAGAAAGTCCTCGTTTCTTAGTCAAAGTTGGTAAACTCGATGAAGCCAAAGCTGTTTTGGAAAACACCAACAACGGTGACGAAAAAGCTGTTGAAATTGCGTTGGATGATATTCAAACACAAGCCGCTCAAAAAACTGGTGGTTGGAACGAACTCTTTGGTAAAACTGTTCGGCCCGCACTTATTACTGGTTTAGGGGTTGCTGTTTTCCAACAAATCATCGGTAGTAACACGGTTATCTTCTATGCGCCAACCATTTTTACAAAGGTTGGTTGGGGTGTTGAAGCCGCCCTACTAGCTCATATTGGAATTGGTGTCATTAACGTTATCGTGACCGTTGTTGCCTTACTATTAATGGACCACATTGATCGTAAGAAGATGCTGATTTTTGGTGCTAGTGGCATGGGTCTATCACTCTTAATCATGAGTATCATTTTGAAGTTTGATAACGGTTCAACCGTTGCCGCAATCGTTAGCGCAATTGCTTTGACCGTTTATGTCGCCTTTTACGCTGCAACGTGGGCACCTGTTACCTGGGTCTTTATCAGTGAAGTTTTCCCGCTAAACATTCGTGGTTTAGGAACATCACTATGTGCCGCAACCAACTGGGCTGCTAATATGTTAGTTTCACTGACATTCCCAACAATGTTAAGTGCTATGGGACTGGCAAACTCGTTCCTCTTCTATGCTGCAATTTGTGCCATTTGTATTTGGTTCACGCACACCAAATTCATGGAAACACGTGGCAAATCACTCGAAGATATCGAAGCAGATTTACGTTCACGCACAGCCGATGAAAAGACTGTTTCAAACGTTGAAAGCAAATAATGTTTATCCGTTAATCAAGCACTAACGGACATACTAAAAGGGCCGCCTTGAGGAGATTAACTTCCCAAGACAGCCCTTTTAATTCACGCCTATTCAGTTTTAGTGTCGACAGTATCATTAGCCGGTTTAACAGCCGAGTTTCGTTTGACTAAGTCTGGTTCGTAATTGATATCCTGAACATCGTCACGATTTAACAACTTAATCAACATATGCCCTGCGTCTTCACCCATTCGTTCCTTCTCATGGTTCAACGTGGTCAACGAGGGACTCATATATTGCGACATCTGATAATCATCAAAACCGACAACTGAGACGTCCTCAGGCACTCGATAGTTATTTGAACGCAGATAGTCCATAACTTGAATCGCTAAACGGTCGTTATAACACGCAATTGCCGTTGGCCGTGCATCCTGTTCCAGGTATATCCGAATTCGACCCATGACTCGTTCAAAGTCATCCCCTGATTGATACATGATGAGGTTACTCTGGTAGGAAAATTCAGGGTGCCGTTGGTATGCCTGAACAAAACCGTTCATTCGGTTAACGCCCTGAATGTCATCGACTTGAAAAACGCCTAAAACACTTTGATGTCCCATGCGAAAAAGATATTCCATCATGCGTTCTTCAGCAGCTTTATCATCTGTTGTGACGCTCGGAAAATCTAGGCCAGGATATTTAGCGTTAATAAATAATGTTGGAATCTGATCATCCTTAATTTCCTGGTATAAGTCCATGTTAGGATTACGCAATGCACTTTGTGTTGGCTCAATGATTAGGCCAGCAACTTTGGTATCCAACATATTGATTAAGCTCTTACGTTCTTTTTCATGGTTATTGTGTGTGTTGCTAATCAGTAAAGAATAGCCAGCATCTGAAATAATCCGGTCAATCCCCGAAATAATATCTGGAAAGATGTAATCCGCGATGTGCGTTGTAATGACACCAATCATTTTACTGTCATTATCATTCGACCAGTCTTTGTGCCAGTCTTGGACAAACATTCCGCCGCCTTGAATCCGATAAATGAAATGGCTACCCTCTAAATCCCCCACAGCTCTTCTAACTGTATAACGAGAAACATCATACATCGCCATCAACTCAGTCTCAGTTGGCAGTTTATCATTAACCTTATACTTTCCTGTTAGAATTGCCTCTTTCAAACCGTCTTTAACTTTTTGATACTTGTTTTCCATATTTCCACCTAATTTGATATGTAATGATGCTCACTTTTAAGAAACGTCACCATTACTAATAAATTGAAACGAATCATTCACTCATCCTAGTGTAGTGTAAAAGTTCCGATATCACAATAAATTTACAAATTTATATGTAACCGTTTTCTCTTTGCCCGTCTACTGTCTTATAAAATGTGGTAACGTAATTATATATTTATTTCAATTCATTAAAGGCTAACACTTGATTCGTTCGAATATATATTCGAATTATACTTAACAAAGGAGTTTTCCGTATGTCACAATCTATTCACGCAACAGTTCGACCGTTTGATACCTTTAATGGTCAACAAATCTATCGTTTTAGTCTTGTCAACGCTCATGGTGTCACTGTATCTGCCTTAAGCCTTGGCGCGACTCTTTATGAAATATTATTGCCCAGTGGCGACAACCTCGTCTTAAATTATCACCATAGTACTGATTATTTAGCCAATCCATTTTACGTTTGCATGGGCATCGGGCGCACAGGCGGGCGCATTGGCAATGGTGAATTTCCGATGAACGGAAAAACGATTCACGTCCCAGTCAATGAAGGAACAACAACCCTACATGGCGGGCCGCATGGATTCAACTCACAGATCTGGGATGGTGAAATCTCCACCAAAAATGGGGAGCCAGAAATCATCTTCCGTCACTTACAGAAATCGTCAGAAGATGGTTTCCCTGGTGATCTAAATGCCGAAATTCACTACCAGCTCAGTGATGATGATGTCGTGCGAATCAGCTTTGTTGGACGATCAAACGCCGACACAGTCTTCAATCCAACACTCCATACCTACTTTAATCTTGGGAACAACGAAACCATCAAACAGCATACATTACAAATTAACAGTACAGAACATTTAGCCTTTGATGATAAAAAGGTTCCAACTGGTGATCTAATTGATGTCACCAACACACCATTCGATTTCCAAAAAGCTACGACACTTGGCACTGCTATTGCTGGGATGCAAGATACTGCAGAAAAAGGCTTTGATGACCTCTTCAAAGTGACCCCAGACGATAATAGCCGGATTGCAACTTTGGCAGATCCTGTTTCTGGTCACTCGGTCGATGTACTTTCAAAACGGAACGGACTCGTTGTCTTCACAGCTAATTCTTTCACACACGATAATATGAACTTCAAACGTTCCAACGGCACTGGTCAACCGTACGAAGGTGTCGCCCTCGAAGCACAGACATTGCCTGATGCCACCAAACACACCGGCTTTGGCAACATTATCCTCACGGCCGGCGACACAACCGTTAACACAATTGGCTATCGTCTCCACTACTAACAACTAACATATGCATATTAAAACGCTGAACCTGTTTGCTAGTTCAGCGTTTTATTTTTAGCTATAAAACATTTTCATTTCGATATCTTGATTAAAGTTCCCAAATCCTTTGCCAAAAATCGTGCAGCCGCCACGGTTCTTGGCATTCTTTTTAACCTCAAAACGAACTGTGACAGTATCACCGTCTACCTTTAGATCATCTAGCGACGCTTCGGAGAATGGTTGTCCGTCAAGATAGCTCCCGTGATCAGTGACGCGAACCGTTTTTAAAATACCATACTGATTAACATTATCTGGCACCCACAACGGCGTGTACTTCCCCCGAGTATCAGAGAAATCACCAGGGCTTGTCCAATTGCCGATCGCGTGACCGTTAATCGAAAACGTAATGTCAGAAGGCCAAACGTTATTAGAAAATGGAAATTCAGAGCCTAGCTCCATGGATAGATCTAACATCTGCAATGTATCGTTCCTTGCCAAATAATTGGGAAACTGATATTCAACAAATCCTTCTGTCCACCAAATCATCCCCGCGCTCATTCGTTCGGGATCCATGAAATATGCCGGATTATCGACCTTGCCAATATAATTATCTTTTCCGGCCAGACCACATGACGGTTTCACTGAAAAGTTAGTAAAGTGTCCCACCGGCACATCAGTCGTTTGAACATCAAACGCCGTATAAATCTCTTGGGGAAAGTTCACATTGATATGATCAACCTTTAACTTAGACACCTTGTTATGACCGACTCGTTCAAATTCAATCAGACCTGCCTCTGCTAGTTTATTGAGGTGCATCAAAACAATTGTGCTACTAAGATTCATTTCTTCAGCGAGTTCACGAACGCTTAAATGCTTATATGACAGCTTTCTAAGAATATCCAGTCTTACCGGACTAGCCAATGCCTTATATGCCAGTAAAGATTCATTAGATAAATCTAGTTCCATTACAGATAACACCAACCTTTTTGTTTATCAGACGACAACAAACAACATTTAAGTTGCTTTAAATTAATATAAAGCGTTTTCTTTCATTGAAATTATAATATAAACGCTTACATTATCCAAATTTATTCGAACAAATATTTAAAATACCATTGTAAGCGTTTGCTTCTGCCTGTACTCTAATCTTGTACAAAGGATAACAAGTTAGCTAACGTTGTTCGTCCGATTAACAAACAAGACATGAAGGGACAAGTTGATATGACAACTGCAACAGATTACATTAATCCACTAATTGTGCAGCGCGCCGATCCATTTATTTATAAACACACCGACGGCTATTATTATTTCACCGCTTCGGTACCTGCATATAACCTCATTGAAATCCGTCGTGCCAAAACATTGGCCGGCCTCGCCCATGCTGCACCAAGAACTATTTGGCGTAAACATGACAGCGGCCCGATGAGTCAGTTGATCTGGGCACCAGAGATTCATTACATCGACGGCAAGTGGTTTATCTACTTTGCCGCAGCCGAAACAACGGCATTCGACAAGAATGGCATGTTCCAACACCGTATGTTCTGTATTGAATGTGATAACGCTGATCCAATGCGCAGCGAAGATGATTGGATCGAACATGGCCAAGTTAAAACGCCAATGGATTCTTTCTCACTCGACGCAACGTGCTTTGAAGCCAACGACAAGTTGTACTACGTTTGGGCACAAAAAGATCCAGACATTAAGGGTAATTCCAACATTTACATCGCTGAAATGGCTAACCCTTGGACACTTAAAACTAAGCCTGTAATGTTGACCAAACCTGAATTTGACTGGGAAACGAAGATTTTCTGGGTAAATGAAGGCCCTGCCGTGATCCATCGTAATGGTCGATACTTCTTAACTTATTCGGCCAGTGCGACCGATGAAAACTACTGCATGGGCATGCTAAGTGTTGATGAAAATGCTGATTTACTTGATGCCAGTCAGTGGCACAAGGCGGAAAAGCCAGTCTTTCAAAGTGATCTTGACCATGATCAATTCGGACCTGGTCACAATTCCTTCAAAGTAGCTGAAGACGGTCAAACGGATATTTTGGTTTACCACTGTCGTGACTACACGGAAATCAAGGGCGATCCACTGTATGATCCAAATCGCCATACGAAGGTTCAATCCTTTACATGGAACGATGATGGCACCCCTAACTTTGGCAAACCAGTGCCTTACAACTATGACTAATCATTTAGAAAATAGAGGTTAAAAACATCATGCAAAAAACTGAATCAAAACACTTCTGGGGGTTTCCCTTCTCCCACTTTAGTTATTTCTTCATCTGGGCTACCGTCTATGGCTATTTAACGCTATGGATGGAACAAGTTGGTCACTTAAACGGAACCGAATCTGGGGCTGTTTTCTCCATGATGGCCGGAATTTCGCTTATTTTCCAACCAATCTTCGGGGTCGTTTCTGACAAATTTTTATTCAAAAAGAACTTAGTTATTCTAATTTCTGTTGTTGCTATTTTTATCGGACCTTACTTTCAGTGGGTCTTCTTACCACTGCTCCATATCAATTCTTTCTTGGTTGCCATTGTCACTGGGACCTTCCTTAGCTTTGTTTTAAACGGTGGGGTTTCCGTTATTGAACAGTATGTTCAACGTGCCAGTTTAGCAAACAAGTTTGAATATGCTCACTCTCGTGTCGGTGGTTCTGTTGCCGGTGTTGTCGCTTCATTGATTGCCGGTCGTTTATTCCTGTGGTCACCGGACTCAATTTTCTGGGCATGTACCGTTGCTGCCATTATCTTAACTGGCTTACTATTGTTCAGTGACAAAATCGACATGGACAACGCTTCTGCCGCTGGGGACACATCTAACTCTTTGGACATGAAGACCGTTATGTCTGTGTTCAAGATTAAAAACTTATGGGTTCTGGCCATTTTCTACATGGGCGCATCAGCTATTTTCGATGTGTTCGACCAACAATTCATCATCTTCTTCAAGACGTTCTTCCACACCGCCGCACAAGGCACATTGGTTTACAGTTACATGACTTCCGGTCAAACGGCCATTGAATTCTTGCTCATGTTCCCAATGCCATGGATCATCAACAAAATCGGTTCTAAAAATGGTTTGATCATCTACGGCTTCATCACTTGCATTCGGATTTTAGGTTCTGCTTTGTCACCAACTTGGGGCTGGGCTGGGTTGTCTTCTTCCATTTGCTTGCCGGACTGGAAATGCCATTGCTGTTAACGTCTATCATGAAGTACATCGCTGGTGCCTTCGATATTCGTCTATACGCCACGGTTTACGCCCTCGCGTCTAACTTTGCTAAGCAAATATCGGTCTTCATTTTCTCCTCTGTTGCCGGTAAATTATACGATGTGATCGGTTACCAACACACGTACATCTGGATGGGTGTTCTAGTCTTCGTCATTACACTGTTCGCTGCATTCTTCTTGAAGAAAGAGGATAAAGTACAGGCTGGTGAAGTCGAGGCGCCAAAAGATGCGCCGACGCCAGCAAATGATTCTGATAATTAGGCAATCGAAAATGTAAATGATTTTATTAAGCCATAAAGAACGCGATTGCCTCGCTCTTTACGGCTTTTTTTATAACTAATAAAGCAAAGTATGAAAGGTGATCATCAAAATGAAAGCACAAGTTAATGTAAATGTCTCTAACGCCATTTCTAAAATTGATAATCGCATCTATGGTTCCTTCATCGAACAACTAGGACGAGCCGTTTACACCGGTATTTATCAACCCGATCATCCCGAAGCAGATGAAGAAGGATTCCGAAAAGACGTTATTAAAGCTGTCAAAAGCCTGCATGTGCCATTGATTCGCTATCCCGGTGGCAATTTCCTATCACAATACAGGTGGGAAGACGGTATCGGTCCCAAAAATCAACGACCAACCCGCTTAGATATTGCTTGGCGTGAACTGGAAACAAATCAATTTGGCCTGCATGAATTTATGCACTGGTCAAAGAAAGTCGGGGCCGTGCCAAACATGGCGGTTAATTTAGGGACCCGTGGCATTCAGGAAGCAGCCGATTTAGTCGAGTACTGTAACTTTCCAAGCGGCACTGAATTGAGTAATCTGCGTGCCAAAAATGGCGATTCCAAACCATTTGCTATTAAAACTTGGTGTTTAGGTAACGAAATGGATGGTCCGTGGGAGATTGGCACTAAAACCGCATCTGAATATGCACATCTAGCTAACGAAACTGCTAAGGCCATGAAACAAGTGGATGATAGTATTGAGCTTGTCGCCTGTGGCAGTTCGTCCCTCGACAATCCAACGTTTGGCACCTGGGAAGAAACAGTATTAGATGAATGCTACGATAATGTGGATTACTTATCCTTACACCGTTACTATGGTTATTACGGCGATGACGACCCAACCGAATTGGATAATTTCTTAGCTAAAAACGAAGATTTGGACCAATTCATCAGTGGCGTCATCGCTATGTGTGATGCGGTTCAGGCCCGCAAACGGTCAAGTAAACAAATCAACTTGTCGTTTGATGAATGGAATGTTTGGTACCATTCAAACGATGCCGACACCAAGATTAAACCATGGCAGGTTGGTCCTCACCTGTTGGAAGATGTTTATAACTTTGAAGACGCCTTACTCGTCGGTAGTTTACTAATGACATTACTAAAACACGCTGACCGCGTTAAGATTGCTTGCCTTGCACAACTTGTCAACGTTATTGCGCCAATTATGACAGACACGAACGGCAGCGTGTGGTTGCAATCCATTTATTATCCATTCATGCAAATGGCAACATATGGTCATGGCGTTGTATTAAATAGCAGTGTCAATGTCCCAACATACAACTCTCGTCAATTTAAAAATGTTCCATTGATGGACAGTGTCACCATCTATAATAAGGATGCCAATGAACTGATCGTTTTTGCTGAAAATAAAAATCAACACGAAAACGCCGACTTATCAATCAATCCTACTGGCTTTGACATTGATCACATCGTAGAAGCAACCCAGTTTTACGGTTATGACGTTAAGGCTGATAACCGCGATGGCAAGATGGCAATCCGGCCATTAGCTAGTGTTGAGCTTACTGACGAAAATATCAGTGCCAAATTGAAACCATTGTCTTGGAATATGATTCGAATGGCAGTTAAATAACCCAAAAATGCATTGTTACTACAAAAAAACCATTTTGTAGCAACAATGCATTTTTAAATTCAAACCCCTACTTCAAGTCATCAAAAGCCCTTAGCGAATCCATAATCAGCTTAATAAACCGTTCACGGTCAACCTTCAGCAACACATTAGTGTTCTTCGGCTTACCGGTCAATTCATAGTAATCACAGACCGTTTCACCCTTAACTAATTCACCTTGTGTTTCCACATCGACATTCATCTGTTCACTTTCAAACAGCGTCGGGTCAATCAGCCAGGCAATGGTACATGGGTCATGCAGTGGTGCACCTTTGAATCCCCATTTTGGATTTTCGTGATAGATTTCAAAGAAATCAAGCAAGCCACGAAACGCATGTGCAACGGGGTTTTTAATATCATCAATGGACTCAATTTCATCCTTCAATATCTGTGCTTGGTGCGTAACGTTAAGCGGTGCCATAACCAAAGGAATTCCGGCATTCATCACAATCTTAGCGGCTTCAGGGTCCACATAAATGTTGAACTCAACAGATGGAGTCCAGTTTCCTAACCCCATAGCGCCACCCATGAAGACAATTTGTTCAATTCGATCTGCAAGTTCTGGATAAACACGCAGGAACAAGGCAGCATTCGTCATCGGTCCTGTCACAACCAACGTAACTTTTTCATTGCTCTCTCTAATGGTTTTCGCCATTAATTCAATCGCTGTCATATCCTGTGGTTTGAAATCTGGGTCTGGCAGTTCCGCACCATCTAGCCCTGTCTTACCATGAACATTACCAGCCGTTGCAAGTTTGTTAACTAACGGTGTCCGGTTTCCGCCAGCAACTGGAATATCTTCGCGATGCATTAACGTTAACATCCGCATGGCATTGTTTAGCGTTTTTTCCGGTGTTTGATTCCCCGCTGAAGTTGTTACAGCTGATAATTCAATCTTTGGTGAAGCAATCGCCATAGTCATTGCTAGCGCATCATCATGTCCAGGGTCACAATCTAAAATAATCTTTGTCATGTCAAACTCCTTTCAGGTTACCTGTACCTAGTTTACCTTGTTAACTACGTTTAGCGGGTACTTTTTGATTAAGTAGAAGATGATTAAACAAGCCAATAAACCAACAATGGCGATCAATACTGCGCTAATTTGTATAAAACCTGTCAACTTTGTACTAGCGATCGCAATAATACTTACGAATCCCATAAGGTAGACTGTATCTACAAATATCATAAACGCTTTGGCAAATCGCTTCGTACTCAGCAAACGAACGAGTGCCCACGCATATAACAAAATCACGAAAGCCGAAGACCTAATCAGCATTCCTGTTGTCTGCCCCTGCAAATGTTCAATGGTGACCAGCCAATTACTGCTAACAAATAAAACAATTGCCATTATTACTGTCGTTATGAGCCTTGATTTTATCGTCTTCATCAAAATCACCTATCTAGATTGTTTATTTAAAAGTACAAACCGACGATTGTTCCAGTCAAAACAGAGGCCAGCGTTGCACCGAGAAGCAACTTCATTGAGAACTTTGCCACATAGGCACCTTGTTCTTCGCTAATGGACTTGATTGAACCAGTGATAATACCAACTGTGCCAAAGTTTGCAAATGACACAAGATAAGCAGAAATAATGGCCGTTGCTTTCGCGCTCAAACTGGCTGTCATGCCATGTAATGTACCCATGGCCACGAATTCGTTGGTGATCAGTTTCGTTGCCATCAGGCTACCAACTTTAATAATGTCATGACTTGGCACACCCATTAAGAACGCAACCGGCGCGAACACATACCCAATAAGCGTCGTAAAGCTGACATTAAATAGAGCTAAGAACGTGTTATTTAGGAAGGTAACCAACGCCACAAACCCAATTAGCATTGCACCAACAGTGATTGCTAGTTGAAAGCCGTCAACAATGTAATTACCCAAAACTTGGAAAAATGGTTCTTTGTTTCCTTTAGAGATTTGAACGAGTTCATCGTTTGATTCCGTTTCATATGGATTAACAATACAGGAAATAATTAATGCAGATGGTAGATTGTAAAATTAATCCGAACGCTGTTCGGACAAAAAAGATCAGCTTCCTTTAAAATGGTGTTTACCACAAACCCATCTTTTAGGAGCTGATC
>NZ_WEZT01000023.1 GCF_009863985.1 Furfurilactobacillus milii
TCCTTAGACCTAATTAATCATCGACCATTAAAAACGCTTGATCATCATACTGCCATTGAGTTTTTCAATCGGTGTTCGAATTAAAGTTGTAATTTGCCTTTACTAAACACTAGTACACAAGCTTCGAAAATTATTCTACTGCTGATAGCCAATTTCAAAAACAGCATAGAAAGTCCCATTCGATGACATCGAAATACCAATTCCACCTACATTAGCGTATGGGCTCACTTCGGTTAAATAGTGGCCACCACCATATGACTGTTCAGCTGTCCACATGTCAACTGGATTCTCTGTACCGCCCCACCATGAAGCCAAGCATTCGGGTCCATTCACTATGGTGCCGTAATCGTAGTTCGGACTATTAAATAATCCCGCTGCATTCGTTTTGGCCCAGGATGGCGCACCATATAAATTATCACTATGACTTAGGCCTTGATTTGAGCTTGCTAGCTCATTTGCTCGCGCCTGTGCCCATTGATCCATTTCAGTAGTTCGTCGAAGAGCCGGTAAAACGTTACCGTTATCGCGATTGTCTGAACTTCCTACGGGCGTTCGTTGTGATTGACGCAACTGATTAATCTGATTAAACCATTGTGTCAATTGTCCAGCAAATGCATCTTGGAAATTTCCATCGACCATTTTTCCTGAATTGTCAAAATAATAATCGCGACCGTTACTATCAGTTGAGACACCAGTTTGCATTACTCCTGTGTATTGACTTAACAGATACCAACTGTTATCAAGATAACGCCAGCCATATGCCATCGCACCGGAATTATCCATGTAATACCATTTGCCGTAGCTCAACACCCAACCTGTACGTAACGAGCCGTCAGCATTTAAGTAATACCAAGTATTAGTTTGGAGCCAACCAGTTTGCATTGCACCTGAGCCTTGGAAATAGTACCACTTACCATTAATCCACTGCCAGCCCGTTTGCATATGGCCAGAACCATCAAAATAATACCACGCCCCGTTAATCCATTGCCATCCAGTCAGCATACTACCTGATCCATCGAAATAATACCACGATCCATTAATATCTTGCCAACCGGTTTGCATCGTCCCATAGCTATTCAGATAATACCAATTATTGTTGACCCATTGCCAGCCAGATTTCCAGTAGTTACCAGAATCAGACCACAGATACCATCCCGACGAGTACCCCCACCAGGAATCAGCATGTGCATTGTTAATTCCGACTTCAGTAATCAGCCCTGCGCCAACAATAAGTGTAATCAGCCCTTGCCTTACCAATTTATGCATGATCTTTATACCCCCCTGAAAGGTTTGTAAATCACATTAAAAATGTCATTTTAATATTCATTTGTCAATACGCAAAAACCGCAACACTTCATCAAACGTATTGAATTGTCATACATACCCGGAATTTTTATAGGACTAAGCTTAAAAATGAATAAAAAAATGAACCCCATTCACTGGAGTCCACCTTTCTAACCTGTTAATCAGAAATAATTAAATTTGAAATCTATCTAAATTTTCGATAAACGAGGAAACCTGCTAGCAATCCACCAGCAATTAAAGTCTCTGAACTAAAAATACCGTTTAGAATTTTAGAAGAAACATTTCCACTCTCGTTGTTCCCATTTTGATTTGACGTTTTTAAGGAACTAGCCAATGCTTTTTGAACTGAACTCTTCGATTCTTTATTGCCAGATGACACCTGCTTAAATACTTGTGACTGCGTTCGTGAAATCGAAGAAGCTAACTTTGGTGAATCAACGTTTGTTGAACTATCTTTGGGAGTTGATGCACTGCTCGTTGAGCTTACATCTGCATCAGGCTTACTTGTATTTGAATTTAAGTTTTTTGAAGAGTTCCCTTCATCACTTGAAGAGGAGGCAACTACAGAATTGCTAGAATTACTGGAATACGCCTTTGACGAGTTCCCGATAACTGAACTCACTTCTTGATTATCCGAACTAATATTGGAAGTTGACGACGATTGGGAACCATTTACACTGCTCGATATTTCAGATGTGCCTGTACTTGAACTAGTAGAGTTCGTGCTCGTTATTACATTGCTTTTGGAACTATTATCACTAGTTGTTGACGAAGTATTACTGGACAAAGAATCACTACTGTCAGAATTGTTCGAATCAATATTAACAGACTGTTGTGACGGTTTGTTATAAACGATTTTTACAATGTTTTGACTATTATCTTGGTGCGAAATCTTGTAACTAGTGGCTTGCCCATCATCTAGTTGATAGCCCACTGGAGCTTTTACTGTAGGTATTTTGATTACATCTAAATAGTTGCCTGATACTTGCTCTGAATGAAATGGTTGTGGCTGATCACCTTTATAATAATCAATCGTCACCGTCGTGGATGGTGTGTTGCTGACCAACCAAAACTCTGTTACCGCACTGGAAACTCCGGCAATATGCGTTTGACCAAATTGCTGTAAATAATTTGCGAAATCGCTTACACCCAGAGTGGACAGGGCTGTTTTGCTACTCAAAACTCTATTACCAGCTGAATCCATATAAGATGTCGTTACATATGATTTGTTTAAATCAATGTTTTTCGCTGGAACAGTCGCGTTACAATTCTCCGATTGTCCCGGTTTGTAAGTAAAGGACTGTGTCGTATTGTTGCCGGGGGTGCCGTTGTTAGTGTTAATGACGACACTGTCATCTGCGTTGGCAATCGTAGATCCACTTAACATCAGCGAAAATGACCCTGCCAGTATCAATGATGACGCAATACTTTTAAAAATTTTAGTTTGCAATATTAGCATCCCCCTCTCCTAATCTATTATATCTGCTCAATACTAAAAGGTATACAAGAAAGCTCAATTACATCAATAAAATTGCAAAATATTCGTTTTTACAGTTTCAGATGATGTGCTTTGGCTATCACTGTAAGACCTAGTGTAACTGATAGTCAGCAGTAAACCTATTTTTGTGCCTGACTACGCACAAAAACTTAAGGTTAATCTCAATTATCTAACATTTACTCATCTTCTGATTGCTGCATCTTTAACATGTTAAAAAACGTAATATTTTACAATGTGAACACAAATGGCAGCTACCTCCGCTCGGAAGTAACTGCCATAACATTTTGATTTTTATGCACTCAGAAACTATTTAATATTCTCAGAATTAGTAATTATCACTATAGCCATAGCCTAACCAGTTACCCTGATGCGTATCAAAATGACTGTATTGACCATTAATATATTGATTACCCGTTACCATTTCGTTGTAATCAAAATAATACCAAGCACCATTAATCCATTGCCAACCATCTGCTAATGTACCATCACCATTAGCATAGCGCCAGCGGTAACCGTCCCAAATCCAGCCGGTTGCCATGGAGCCGTCACCCCACATGTAATACTTGTATGTTTTCCAGTCAACGGTACCAGTTTGCATATCTCCGAAACTATCAGAGTAATACCATTTGCCGTTCACGGCATACCAACTATTTTGTCGAGCACCACTACCATTATAGTATTGCCAATCACCGCCCTCATATTGCCAACCAGTAATCATTGCGCCACTATTACTAAACTTATAGTGTGTACCATTAATAGTCTGAGTGCCAGTCTCCATATAGCCATCGTTAGTAAAGTAGTACCAATTGTTGTTAATGTAACGCCAACCATTAGCAGCGGCACCGCTATTATCAAAGTAATACCAGGAGCCTGTAATATATTGCCAACCAGTTCGCATCACACCAGAATTTTCATCTAGATAATACTCTGAACCATTGACATCTTGCCAACCGGTATCCCAAGACTCATCATAATCATTCCATAAATACCAGCCGGATGGATAGCTCCACCAGCTATCAGCATTAGCTTTAACAGTGGAAACTCCCATGCCAAGTGCAACTGAAGCCGCCACCAAAGCGATAACCTTAACTAATTTCTTTTGAAACTTCATGTCTACGCTCTCCAAACTTTGTGAATTTAAAAACCATTCTAAGAATATGACATTTATTAATAAAACAAAAGGGAAACTTAATGGCAATCAGCTAACCAACCGCCACACCAAGGTTCAAAGTGTTCCAAATATAATCAAACGAACTACCACTAACCCAATAACTATTTAACCAAGGATCAACAATGTGATAACTACCATTACTATATCCGTTTACACATACTACATGTAAGTTAAGCGGCGTATATCCCCACCAGTAATGAGTCCATTGTGGGGCTGCAAAGTAATGTGTCATCCACATAATTACTGGACGTCCAGCTCGAAGTTCTTCCTGCAGGTATGTTGAGGATTGTCCGCTAATGTTTTCTGCGTTTGTATAACGTTGTGCCCATGAAGTAACCGCCTTAGGATAAATAGTATCAACACCGTTTGCGTCGTAAACATATGGATTTCCTGCAAAACCATTGTTGGGATCACCATTCGAGGAATATGGCATCGTCTTCAAAAACTGCGATAAATTAGTATTCGTCAATAGCCCTTTGCCATGGAGTGCCTCCAGCAGCGAAGCACCTTCACAACCCTCGGGAGCCCCCAGGCCACTTGGTCTATAAATGGCACATTAATCCACGGTGAGGGATTCCAAACACCATTACTATCTAAATAATACCAAGCATTGGAATTATCCTTTGTCCAACCAGTGGCCATTGCACCGCCCCAGTTGAAGTAATAGTATGCGCCATTAATCCATGACCACTGATAATTTGACATACCAGCCCAATAATCAAGCCAATACCAGTTACCGTTATCTTGAAGCCAGCCACTGTCCATTGCGCCACTTTGTGCCATGTGATACCAATTACCAACTTTATTCCAACCAGTTGCCATTGCGCCGCCCCAGTTGAAATAATAATATGAACCATTAATCTTTGACCATTGGTAGTTCGACATACCATTCCAGTAGTCTACCCAATACCAACTATTATTGTCGTTCACCCAACCGGTTTTCATCGCACCACTTGGATCAAAGTAATACCAATTACCATCCTTAGCCCAACCGTTAGTTGCGGCCCCATAATCAGTTAAATAATAAACATTATTACCGTCATGCAACCAACCAGTTGCCATACCACCCCACTTTTGGAAGTAATACCAAGCATTTTGCCATGACCAACCTGAGTTATACATGCCCCAATTACCAAGGTAGTACCAATTAGACGAATCATTTAACCAACCGGTCTTCATGTCTCCGCCCCAGTTGAAGTAATACCAATTGTCGAGCTTACTCCAACCGGTATGTAACATACCCCAATCGGTCATGTAATAATACTGATTGTTGTCTTTAAACCACTGATTAGCCAATTGACCATTTTGATCAAAATAATACCAGGTGTCGTTAATCTTTTGCCAACCTGTTTGAAGATTGTTATTTAAATAATAATTCCATTTTCCATTGTTTGAAGACCAGCCATCGTTATGACTCGCGACAGGCATAACAATTTCTTCTTGCCCAAGATTAACTGATGCCGCAACTTTATTATCTTGTGATTTTTCTTTATTTGAATCGGATAAATCGGTTGAAGAATCAGCCTTTTTTGAATCTGATGAATCAGAATTGTGTGATTCTGACTTTTGTTGGTCATCAGAACTGGCAGATTCTGAACTGGCCACTTTAGATTCGGAACTAGTGGAATTAATACTCCCAGCATTACCACTTTCAACAGATGACTTTGGTGTCTGTGTATCATTTATTTTCTTTTCATTGCTACTATTACTTGATGCGACTTGAGAACTAGATGCATTATCCTTCTGTGACGGGCCAGCAGGGACAACTGAACTTAATTGTTTGTTGCTTTGCTGAGAGCTAGCTTGAACATTTGGTAGATTGTAAAATTAATCCGAACGCTGTTCGGACAAAAAAGATCAGCTTCCTTTAAAATGGTGTTTACCACAAACCCATTTTTTAGGAGCTGATTTT
>NZ_WEZT01000024.1 GCF_009863985.1 Furfurilactobacillus milii
TTCCTTTCATGATTGTTTTCGCAAACATCATTTTACAGAAATTTGGCCATGGGCCATTCTTTATTTAATTAGTGTTGCACTTAAAGTGTAAATTCAAGGAACAAAAAAAGCCCACTTAGTTTAAAACTAAGTGGGTCAGGAATATTATTAATTGGCTTCGCTCACAACAAAGTCGAGGGGTGCTAACTAAGTTAGCATCTATAATTAGTATAAGAACCTTAAATGAAGCTTAAAAACTAATTCTTTGATTTACCGACAAAGAAAGAAACTACAGCAACAACAATTACTGCTCCAATAATTGAAGGAATAATTGCCATTCCGGCTAATTGAGGGCCCCAAGATCCGAGTATAGCTTCTCCAATAGAGGAACCAACTAATCCGGCAACAATATTAGCAATCCACCCCATTGATTTTCCTTTGCTAGTAATTGCTCCAGCAATAGCACCAATGATGGCACCAATAATTAAAACCAATAACCAATGCATAAAACATCATCCTCTCTTATTTTTCGAAGGATGTTTTTTAGATTTGTTATAGTTTTGGATTTCTTTAAAAATGGCTAATAAAAGTTGAGATATAGAAATGATAATTGATATTTTTGACCAAAGTCTAAATCTTTTCATATGAAATCCTCCATTATCTAAATTGCATCCTCCTAAATCTAATTATAGACAATTGAATATTTGCATACAAGTTATTCGACTGTGCCATTCTTTTTAAAATAGGAATTTTTGATTTGCCTTTTTCTCAATTACAGGCGTTAAAGAATAATCGATTTATTTATTGCACTTACAAACAATTTAGCATACGGACTTTAAAAGGAGTTTTGATGATGAAAACAATGGTAGATTGTAAAATTAATCCGAACGCTGTTCGGACAAAAAAGATCAGCTTCCTTTAAAATGGTGTTTACCACAAACCCATCTTTTAGGAGCTGATC
>NZ_WEZT01000025.1 GCF_009863985.1 Furfurilactobacillus milii
GTAATCACTCCCTATATTGGTTGGAATTAGCTACTACCATTGTAAGTGATTGCTTTGGGCTTTTTAATTTCTGTTCGGATTAATTATAGAATTTGCCCATTTACACAAGATATTTTACGCTCTCGCCGTTCCAGTTGGTGTGAATACATATATAGATTTCTTTTCTTCTTCCATTTTCGAAACAGTGTTAACTAAATCATAGCTCTTGCCGGATCCGGGATCATCTAAAATTACATCCATGTCAATTTTTGCCATTTTTACTAATTTATCTCCTTCTTATTCTTATTTGAAAGTGTGCATTAAGTGTCAAACCCACTATATATAGATCCAAATTCTTAATGCACATTCACATTAATTTTGAACATTTTGTTTTCTGTATTTATACGGGTATAGTTAATGCACACTTTTTAAAAAGTCTTATAAATCCTTACATATCAATATTTATAGCCGTTCGGGCTTGCCACCAAGGCAAAAGCACGATAAGGCGGACATTAATTAAAATTATTAATCAATTATCTTAATCAGAACATGGACTGCGGAAAACAAGTTTTCCTTGTCGTTCTCTCGCTTCGTTCGTTCACATTTTGAGGACATGCGCTTTCCCGTTCCGGGACGCTTGAAAACCTTGAGCAATCAAATATTAATAAATGCAACTTAATTTCTTTCCACAATCAATTTTAAGCTCTTTTAAGCCATTTTGTGTTACTCACGTATATTTAATTCAAGTTGTTCTAAAACGTCTTAGAACGCTTCTCACGGCTCTAAAATATAAGATTAATCACATCTGCGCAAAATTGCGCACATCTTTGTACTATCAAAAGGGTACGTACTTTGTACGTGCCCCCAAAATTGAGGGTATCACAAAGCGCGACCCCCTAGCTCTTGTTTAACTTGCGTCTACCCTACGAAAGAATCATAATGGAGTAATTAACGCCGCCAAATCGTCCTACTCTAACGGACCGATAGAGGGCATCAACCGTAAGATCAAGGAGCTCAAACGTGCTTGTTATGGCTTCTCCAATCAGGCCAATATGTTCACACGCGTCTACCAGCTGATTGCCTAGATTATCTACCACAATAACGTCACGATGGTAGGCTTATTTGTTATGCCTTCAAGTACGATATTCAGACAACACACCAGATTAAACGCCGCAACTAATAAAACAACAAAAAAGATCTCCCCCACGAGGAGATCTCCAAAGGATAGAAACTATCCTTCAACACCATTTGACAAACTTCCGAATTTTCTTAAGTAATTCTTCCATTCCCCACTCTTCAAAACCATGTAACAATACTTCTGTATCTGTTTCGGTAGTAAAAGTATGACCCTTGTTGATCAATTCTTCTCTAATACCTTGGTAGTTATAAATTTCTCCGTTAAAAATTACTGCTTTTGGTTTATCTTCATTGTAAATAGGTTGCATACCACTGTTGATATCAATGATACTCAATCGACGAAATCCTAGCGCCGTATCCTCATTAACTAATTCCCCCGAACTATTTGGACCACGATGTTTGATCGTATCCATCATAGCTTCTATAACTGGCTTTTTGTCAGCAATCTTCTTGTCTACGAAACCGACGATACCGCACATATTAATTCTCCTTAAATTTCAAAACTGGCAAATTCTATAATTAATCCGAACAGAAATTAAAAAGCCCAAAGCAATCACTTACAATGGTAGTAGCTAATTCCAACCAATATAGGGAGTGATTAC
>NZ_WEZT01000026.1 GCF_009863985.1 Furfurilactobacillus milii
AAGTAATCACTCCCTATATTGGTTGGAATTAGCTACTACCATTGTAAGTGATTGCTTTGGGCTTTTTAATTTCTGTTCGGATTAATTATAGAATTTGCCATAATGAATAATTTTATTTCGTGGAAGCGCGTTTGGTAATACTCACGCGTTAATCCTTCGAAGATAGTGTGCATTTAACCGCACTATCTAAAACAAAACTAAATAGATATAAAAGCAGGTGGTCGAATGAGTACCATTCAAATTGACCAATTAACGTTCCGTTATCCTGGCGCTGATGCGCCGGTATTTGATAAGTTATCGCTCAATCTCGATACAACTTGGCGATTAGGTTTGATTGGCCGTAATGGCCGTGGCAAAACGACCTTCATGAATTTATTGCGAGGTCAGTTGTCCGGTCATGGCTTGATTAAAAATCCGGTGACGTTCAATTATTTTCCCGATGCAGCGATTAATCGGTCGCAAACAGTCATGGCAATCATGACATCAACTGGTGCCGAAGAATGGCAGGCCAGCATGGAGTTGGATCGGATTGGGCTAGATGAAAGCTATGAGCAACGTTTGTTTGATACGCTCAGTGGTGGCGAACAAACGCGGGTGTTACTGGCTCGTGGATTCGTTAACGAAAACGACTTTCCGTTAATTGATGAACCGACAAATCATTTGGATATTGAAGGTCGTCAGGTCGTCGGCGCTTATCTGAGACAAAAACAAGGTTTCATTTGTGTCAGTCATGATGAAAGTTTTTTGAATCTGTTCGTGGATCACGTTATGTCATTAAATCGGAGCTCAGTGGATTTAGTGGCGGGCAATGTCGAAAACTGGCAGGTTGATAAAGAGCGACGTGACAATGCAGCGATCACGCAAAACGAGCATTTACAGCATCGCATCAAGCAGTTATCGAGCCGTGCCAATATTCAGCGTGAATGGGCTGAGAAGCGTGAACGTGAGTCAAATGATTCTTCCAGTCGGCGGATGGCTAAGAAGTTAATGTCCCGCGCGAAGGTGTTTGAACACCGAACAGATATCGCAATTGAGCAGCGGAAAGGTTTAATGAACGATGTCGATCAGGTGGATAGATTGCGAACCAATGTTCAACAAACTTCAGGCGGACAGTTGTTGTTCAGTTTGCGGGACTTCAGCGTTAAACGGCAAAACGGACCGCTATTTCAACCCGTTTCGTTGGATTTTCACAGGGGCGACCGCTTAGCAATCATTGGCCCCAATGGCGTGGGTAAAACTAGTTTTCTGAATTTGTTACGAGGACAGGAAAAATTAGCTTACGATGGCTATTTGATGAATGACTTGCCTCAGGACATTGGTTATTTATCTCAGTAGTTTACGGACTTTATCACGGACGGTTCATTTGACCAATGGCGTGATCATCATGATGAAACGACCGTTTGGAATTTAATGCATCAGTTAGGTGTGTCACGTCCAAGATTAAAAGCCCCGACCAGCGAATGGAGCATGGGCGAAATGAAGAAGGCTGCATTAGCAGTGAGCTTGAGTGAACCACATGAAATGCTGATTTGGGATGAGCCGACTAACTATTTGGACATTGATGCTCGTGAACAGTTGCAAACGTTGATTCAGCAAGTACGACCCACGATGGTTTTGATTGATCACGATCGTCATTTCATTGAGGAAACATGTACGCAGCAAATGACGCTGAACAAGTTCGAAAACATTCCTCATGCTTATTAATGTTATTGCTTGTCATTCAACCAGCAGTGCTAACACACGTGCGGTATATTTCGTTACGGCGCTCAGCAACGCCGTTCCGTGGGGAACGTTTCAGCCCGCTGGAAATCGCGGTCCTCAACATCGACTTTGAGCCCTAAAGGTCTCAAAGCTCGTCCCACACAACTAAATGGCGAAAATCATGCCATTAAGTTGTGTTAACACGAAACTCTGTTGCTGGTCGCCTTCACTCAAGTGTCAAATCACTGACTAGTGTGATTGTTAGAACGAGTGTTCAATATAAAAAACCAATGTGAGCTGGAGGGCGTCAAAATTGAATACAAGCCGTGAAGGTGGTGTTAATTGGGCGTTTTTAAGCCCAATTTACAGCACGGGACGGTCGTGAAGACGTGGGTTTCGGCTTCGCGGCGAGGTGAACGACTCCGAACTTTAGGAGGCGTGAACTGGTCCCACGGCGGTATTCAATTTGGACAACCGCAAGCGTAAGCAAACAGGCGACAAGTCCCAATGTAAGGGATTTGCCGCCTGCTTGTTTATTACTATTGAATTTAAAAATTAATCGTTAAAGTTGCCACTTTCAACATCCTTGATGAACTTGGCCAAGTGATCGAAGTAAACAGGAGCGTTATCGATCATGTGGTGGTGACCACCATCTGGCGTTGTTTCAAGACGAGCGTGAGGGATCAGCTTTTGCATGGTCCGCGCTGTGTCTAATGGCATAGTTTCGTGCTCACCAAACGTTAATAGCGTTGGGACTTTGATGTCCTTAAGGTGATCACGGAAATGCCAGTCCTTCAACTTACCGGTAATAACGAATTCGTTGTCACCTTGGAAGGCGTTGTAAACGGGCGTTGCCATCGTTGAAATCAAATGAGCGATTGCCGGTGGCTGTTTGCGGTCAACGTAGCCACGGTTTAAGACATCAACATCTGCCTGGTAGCGGTCGTTGTCATAGTCATTTTTAGCTTCGCAAGACTGCATGAACTTAACTTCTTCTGCAGGTAATGCTTCTTCACGAACCTTGTTAATGTGGGTGACGTATTCATCAATTTCATCAACCATTGATGAAACAATCGCGCCCTTCAAGTGGTCGCCGTATTTAGCAGCGTATTCTTGAACTAACAGGCCACCCCAGCTTTGACCGATAAGGTAGAAGTTGTCGATGCCAAGCTTTTGACGTACTTCTTCAACTTCATCCAAGAAGTATTCGTAAGTGAGGTATTTGTCAGCAGTTGCCTTGTCTGAGTAGTCGGGTTGGTCTGAGTAAAATGAACCTAGTTGATCGTACATGTGAACGGTCACGTTCAAGCCTTGTTTGCCAAGTTCCTCAGCAAAGTTTTCCCAGTATTCGTGTGTGCCACCAGGGCCACCGTGCAGACATAGTAAGTGAATGTCGCCCGTGCCTTGAGTGTTAGTCCATAAGTGATACCCGTTGTCGAGTGTCATGATGGTGGTTCCTTGTTTCATGGGGTCAGCCTCCTTCATGTAATGTCACTAGTTTATCACGTTTCTGATGGTGTTCATCAATTTACTAATAAATGGACGTGAAATCGGCGAATATTTGTGCAAACAGGTCTATTTTTGGTTAAACTTAAAGGTAATGCCGATAGTTTCGTGTTTTACGAACGGTTAAGGCAATAGGCAAATGTTTATTAAGAGAGTGAACTTGCAAATAACTAAGTAAGTGCACGGTTAAGAGAGGATAAACTGACATGAATATTTGGGCGAACTATATTGCCAGTTGGCAACAAATTTTTAATTATCGCGGTAAGGCACGCCGACGTGATTTCTGGGCCGCCATTATTGGCATGGTGGTTGCCAGTATCGTGGTTAGTACAATCTTATCAGGTGCAACGGGATTGAGTGACGGAATTGCGCTTCCGGCCCACTGGTTGGAAAACTTCTTCTTTCTGGCTCAGTTTTTACAATATTTAAGTATGTCGGTTCGTCGGTTACATAGTTTAAGTTTGTCTGGTCACTATCAGTGGTTGATGCTGGTTCCTGGTGTGCACATGATTGTTTTACACGCATTACCAGAAGTTGAAAAAGACCCACGTGCGCCATGGTACAACATGATGAGCGTCGATAACGGCCCAGCAAGTTTAGAGGTTAACCATCGCGGACATGTAAGCGGCATTTTGAGTAATGCTTTTGGGTACACATGGCGTAATATGTTTAATTTTCACGACACAGTGTCACGAGGCAACTACCTATGGGCGAGAGTGACATGGAGTATTTTCAGCTTGATTGCAGGCGCTTTGCTTTCTCTGACCATCTTTTTAATTGTCGCCGTGCGCATTTTTGTTTCATTACTCGTAAACCGTGGGAATACGCTGCAATTAAATCCAAGCATACAATCACCGACGTTTGATCCAAGTGTGCTGAACGGATTGGGTCTTTTCATTATTCCAGTTGGTCTAGTAGTCGGTTTCTTGATTGTATTTCCAATCGTTTCACTAACGGCACGACGCTTACACGATCAAGAATTAAGTGCTTGGTGGGTGTTCTTATACTTGGCCGGTTCTGTTGGAAGTTTGATCTTACTCTTGTTGTCACTACTGCCGGCTAAGGACGGTCAAACGAAATATCCCGCCGCAGATGGGCGCCCAGCAGTGCCTACTGCTAGTATCGATAGCCGCGCTGAAAGTGAACAAACGGCTAGTGGTTCGGCGGCTCTTTCACAGGCTTCAGTAGAGGTCTTTTATCCACAGTCTGCCACAAGTGCGGCGCAAGTTGAAGTTTTCTATCCACAACCATCGACCGTTGCTTCTAGTGAGTCCACAGCCACAAGTGAAACTAGCGTGCCATCAAGCGATACATCCGAGGATCGTGATGATCATGTCTAAGCGTCGACATAAATCGTGGCTGACCATGGTCACTTTAACGGCTCTCGCTACGTTACTCGTAATTGTCTCGGCATGTGGTCGTTCAACACAAAGGGTCAGTGCACCAGCGACAAAACCAACCAACATTAATTTTGCTGTTGGTCAGTCGGTGGACGCCTTACCGCTCTATGTGGCGGAAGAGCGCGGTTATTTCACGCAGGCCAAATTGCGCGTGACTTTGACTAATGTTTCGGCGGCTGACGATCGGGTCAGCGGCATCAGCACGCATCAGTTTGAAGGCGCCATTAGTGGCTTGCCAGAGCTAATGATGACTAGTGGTACACACCCGACGAGTCAGGTAGTTGGCAACGCCACGAATTACACGGCGTTGATGACGACGGATGATAACGTGACTAAATTGAAACAACTGAAAAATAAAACAGTCGGGACATTGGCCAATTCAACGCAAGCTTATGCGACGGATCTGCTTCTAGCACAGGCTAAATTAACGGATAAGAACGTCACGTTGAAAACGACTGGTAGTGAAACTGAGCTGATGAGTGCCGCTAATAACCATACTGCGAGTGCAGTTAGCTTAACAGATCCCAATGCAAGCTTGTTGCGACGGCAAGGGGCACGAACGCTGGCCCAGACGACTGCCGATCAGGCCGATACCGGAATTGTGTTTGGTAATAGCATGTTGAAAAATCATGAGGCGGCGGTTCAAGGATTCATGCGGGCTTATAATCAAGCGGTGGATTACATCAATGCACATCCCAGCACCATGGATTATCAAGAGATTTTGGTTACCAAGCTCGGTTATCCAGGGGATGGTCTAAACGCTTTGGCACTGCCACATTTTGCCACAGCAACGACCGTCAGCAACCAATCCATCGGCAATGTGCGCAGTTGGTTATTAGCTAAGAACCAAGGACTACGATTAGCGACTGTTGGGCGTTATCGTTCGACCTTATTAGCTGACAAATAAAAGTGTGCTTGGCACACAACGAACGAGGAAAACTATGTTAATGAAAGTTTTGAATTTCATCACAACGTTTGCCGTGGCAATATACGGTATTTGGATTATTATTGCGGCACAACGAAAGAAGACCCGCCCTTCACGTGAATATCAATTATGGCTGTTAGTCGGCGGTATTTTCATCTTGTGTCAGGTTTTATTTAGTGACAATCGCCTGTTAGGCGCCGCACTGCTGTTTGTGGGGTGTGTCGTGGTATCGACAGTCTATTATCTGATTGACCGCAAACAGCATGATACGATTAACTGGCGGTCCCATGTTTTGCGCGGTTTACTCGAGCTTGTATTGGTCGTGTGGGCAGCGTTTGTTGGATAGTGGCATAATGAGATCAATTAGTTTGGAACAACAAAGTGAGAATGATTGGGAGCAAACTTAAATGAGTAAAAGTGTCTTGATTACTGGTGCGACTCGCGGTATTGGGTTGGCACTGGCACAGAAGTATGTTGAAGATGGTGACTTGGTTCTGGTGGGAACCCGGGACCTAAATCGTGGGTTGGATGTTGTCGACGAATTACGGGCCGATGGCGGTCAGGCACGGTTATTGCAGATTGATTTGATGGATCATGGCAGTGTTATGCAAGCGGGGCAGTGGATTGGTGAGCAGTTTGGCAAACTGGATTTGTTGATTAACAACGCTGGCGTGTTTGACGATCACGATATCCAGGCCAGTCATGAAGACTCCGAAAGCCTTCATCAAACATTCGATGTGAACGTTCTGGGGACCTATTTAGTTACGCAACAGATGCTACCTTGGCTCAAGGCAGCTGATGATGGCATGGTGATTAGCATGTCAGACGAACTGGCAACGTTTGCTAATTTTGCTGCCAGCACGCCAACAACTGGATTAGGGCAACGGATTTCCCGAATGGGTGTCAATGCGATGACGGTTTTGCTTCAAAATGAACTTCAAGGTGAGGTTCATTTCCGTGCGGTGACCCCAGGACCAATTGCCAGCAACCCAGCACGAAAGGGTGCGCCGGTTGCAACCGCCGTTGATTTAATTCAAAAAATTGATCAACATAAGGAATCCGATTGGGACGGCAAGCTTATTGGCGCTGACGGTGTCTTACCATTTTAAAGTCTGTTTGTAACTGATTGAGGTGATGAGGATGCCAAAACACAGTCGGTTATGGTATCAAATTCGCAATGCACGTCACGCTGGTGAAGGTGAACTGCCTGGCGATAAGTGGCGCACGACAAACGCATATGTATTAGCAACAGCGTATTACCAAACGTTGATGGCGTTATCAAAAGCGGATTTAGCTACCCTTATAGATGTGTATCCGGAAATGATTCCGACCATTGTTGATGGTCACGCAGTTAATGTCGATGGGGCCTATTTATCCATGGACGAATGGCAGGCATTAGCAACCGCACTAGAACAGAAAGCGCGCGCTGCTGGGGTGGCACTGTACAAAACTGTTTAACCATTCTGGATGCAAAATAACAATTGATTTAAAGATAGAAAACGTGGCGTTTATTTTATGCCACGTTTTTTG
Organism: Furfurilactobacillus milii; assembly: GCF_009863985.1. Taxonomy (GTDB): domain Bacteria; phylum Bacillota; class Bacilli; order Lactobacillales; family Lactobacillaceae; genus Furfurilactobacillus; species Furfurilactobacillus milii_A. The sequence goes on from NZ_WEZT01000026.1 coordinate 7,063, forward strand.
TGTAGAACGGGTTGAGTCGTTTCAGGTCAGACGCTAGTTGTTTCATTGTCGATAACCGTAAAGATCCGTGCCTGTGATCATGGTAAAGTAACTTATTGAACGGCCTTCACGTCGCATTCGGCATAACAAAATGAATTTAAAATAAGTATCTTTGTAAGCGATTACAAAACGTGTAAAATTAAAAGCATAAGACTGTTAATATTTGATTGACTTATAGGGGGTTGTTGTCAATGAGCATCACAGTAACGGGGCACGATTTTAATTTGCAAACAATGCATACCAGCTATTTGATGGGAGTGTTGGAAAACGGTGAAATAGGCCAGTATTATTACGGACCGCGACTAGGTGACGAGGTGAATTTCGCGGATTTTCGTCATCGCGAATTTCGTTCCATCACACCGACACTGACGGCGGAACAGCCTGAAGTTACGCTGAGTATGATTAAGCAAGAATATCCAAGCTACGGTCACGGCGATTTTCGGTATCCTGCCTATCAGGTCACCTACGATAATGGCGCTCGCATTTCTGAATTTGCCTACCAAGATTATGACATTATTGATGGGAAACCAAAATTAGGCACCTTGCCATCTGCCAGCGCTGACGTCGATGACAAGCACGTTCAGACGTTGCGAATTCATTTACTTGAACGGCAGAGCGGTTTGCAAATGACCTTGAATTACAGCGTGTTCGAAGACGAGGACGTAATTGTGCGAAGCACGACATTTGAAAACAAGGGGACATCGACGGTCAAACTCGATGCGGCATTAAGTGCGAGCGTTGATTTTTCTGACGATCAGTATGACATGATTCAATTGTCTGGTGCGTGGGCGCGGGAACGTCATCTGTATCGGCGACCACTAACGCGTGGTGTGCAAGCAATCAGCAGTACTCGAGATGCCAGCAGTGCGCAACAAAGTCCGTTTTTAGCACTTGCCCGTAAACAGACCACGGATCAAAACGGCGACGTTTATGGCTTTAATTTGGTTTATAGTGGTAATTTCTTAGCGCAGGTCGAAGTCGATTCCTATAACGTCACGCGGATGACGATGGGCATTAATCCGTTTGAATTCGGCTGGCAACTCAAAGCACATACGCAATTTCAAACGCCTGAGGTAATGATGACATTTGCCAGTGACGGTCTTAACGGCATGAGTCATCAATTTCAACGCTTCTTAACCAATCATTTGATCTCAAAACGGTGGGTCAAAGAACCACGGCCAATTCTCATTAACAATTGGGAGGCAACCTATTTCGATTTCAATGAGCAAAAACTTTTAGCTATTGCGAAATCGGCAAAGTCGTTGGGAATTGAACTGTTTGTGCTCGATGACGGTTGGTTTGGCAAACGAAACGATGACAAGACTTCCTTAGGCGATTGGCAAGTCAACCTTGCCAAGCTGCCAAACGGATTAAGTGGGTTGGCCAATAAAATTCACGATTTGGGCCTTCAATTTGGTCTATGGTTTGAACCGGAAATGATTTCTAAGGAAAGTAAGCTATATGCGGCTCATCCAGATTGGACCATTCATGTGCCGGATCGGCGAATGACACCGGCCCGCAACCAGTTTGTGCTCGACTTCTCTCGTCAGGAAGTAATCGATTATCTGTTTGACCAAATGGCGGCGGCAATTCGTGAGACGCACCTCGACTATATTAAGTGGGATATGAACCGCCACATTACTGAAATGTTTAGTTTGGCGCTGTCAGCGGACCAACAGGAAGAACTCCCTCACCGCTACATTCTTGGCGTCTACCAATTGTATGAACGGTTGACGTCGGCATTTCCTGATGTCCTGTTTGAATCCTGTTCGTCTGGCGGTGGCCGTTTTGACGCTGGTATGTTGTACTATGCGCCACAAACATGGACGAGTGATGATACAGATGCCATTGAACGACTCAAAATTCAGTGGGGCACTTCAATGATCTATCCGTTGAGTACGATGGGGGCCCACGTTTCTGCTGTACCAAACCATCAGGATCGCCGCGTGACCTCACTGGCAACCCGTGCAGCTGTTGCTTACTTTGGTGTACTTGGCTATGAACTGGATATTAGTAAAATGAGTCCGGCTGAAAAGGCGACTGTGGTTGATCAGATCAAGTTTTATAAACGGTACCGGCTACTATTCCAGCAAGGCACGTTCATCCGTTTACAGAGTCCGTATGCTGGCGACGGTAACGTGACATCTTGGATGGTTGTCAGTGACGATCAAAAGACGGCTATTGCAGGGCGTTATCAAGTTTTGGCAGAGCCTAACCCAGCCTACCGTCGCTTGAAGTTTGCCGGCTTGAATCCTGATTTTCAATATACAGTAGACGGCTTTGAGGGTGAATTTTCAGGCCGCCAATTGATGAACGCCGGGATTTTTATTCCAGAATTATTTGCGGAACGCGGTGATAATCGTGATCAAACTTTCGATTTTCACGCGGATCTATACGTTGTACATGCTAAATAAATGAGTCAATTGAGAAATTACTGGAGGGATCAAATGTCCGTTTGAGCACTGTTTTAACCCGAGGGGGCGGTATTGATGATTCGAAAACAATCGTGGGTAGCCAAGTTTGCTTTATTGTCGATTTCGTTAGTCTTAACTTCCGCATATGTGATTTCAGTTAGTTTGCCAGCCATGAAAAAGGCGTTCCCAAACGTTAGTCAGGCGTCAATCGAATTATTAGCAACATTGCCAGCGTTTTCCGTCATGATTATGGTATTGCTGAGTGGATCGATTGCCGCCAAAATTGGCAATAAGAGTACGACCTTGATCGGTCTAATTATTGCTGGTGCGGCGGGGATTGTGCCAGCATTCTCGAATAGTTATCCTGTGATTTTTGGATCACGTTTAGTGCTAGGCGTTGGTTTGGGGATGTTCAATTCATTGGCTGTTAGTATGATCGGGTTTATGTACGATGGAAAAACAAAGGCCAATTTGATGGGCTTTCGCAGTGCATTTGAAAACCTGGGTCAATCATTGTTGATTTTTATCGCCAGTTATTTAATTTCGATTAGTTGGCATGCCACGTTTTGGGTTTATGCAGCGGCCTTTATCGTTGCGATATTCTTTTACGTAGTGGTCCCTGAACCACAAAACCCGCAGGCAGTTTCAGCTAAACAACAAGGTGACAAGATTCATCAACACATTAACCGGCAAGTCGTTGGCCTAGCCATCTTTTTCTTCTTTTTGTTGATGATCCACATTGCCATTCTTGTTCACTTGCCGTTTATTGTCACCGGTGTCGGTTATGGCACCGCTGGTCAGGCGGGACTTATCACCGGCTCCATGACGATTATTGGCGTCCTCGCTGCCATTTCATACGGGCAGATTTACAAGGCGTTGAGTCGTTATATTTTACCGATTGGGTTAGCCTGTTTGAGCATCGGCGTGCTGGTCATGGCAATTTCACACACATTCTGGCTAACATTATTCGGTGCTTGGGTGTTTGGAATTGCATATCCATTAATTGCCGCGCACATGTGCAATAGTGTTTCAACAGTTTCATCGCCAAACTCCGAAACGTTGACTGCAGCCGTATTGCTAGTAGGCACTAATTCAGGCGCCTTGCTCGCGCCATATGGCATCAAGGTACTGAGTGCAATTACACATGATTCGGTGGGGACGAAGACATTCTTTTTACTTGGGTCGCTCTTAGTCGTGATAACGATTGGCGCGTTTGCGATTGCAATAACGGCGAGTCATCGTCGTCAAACTTCTTCCAGAACATCGCGTTAAACCAATTAAAGGATCTCCATTGAGCCTTCTAAACGCTGACATGACAGGTGTCTAGGATTCTTAGCCCAGTAATGAACACGGATTACTGGGCTTTTTTAGCGGCCGAGAATACACTAATCTCACGATAAGAAAAATAGTGAGGGGATGTTTACAATGCTCAAAAATAAATGGGTCCAATTGTTGGCACCAGTTTTAGTCCTTTGGCTGGTATTGGGAATTTCAAAATTTGCGGCAAGCCCGCATTCGATTGTGGGAGCGACGATGTGGGAAGTCATCCTTTTAGCTGGTCCACTATTACTGAATCTGGGGTGGCTAAATCAACCGATTGGACTGACATCGACTCTTTCGCCGCATAAATTAATGTGGATCAACTGGTATGGTATTTTTCGCGCTTTGCTGGCAATCGTGGTGATTGGGTTTGCAATCAGAGATGGTCGCGTCACTGCTGTTTTAAGTGCTTTTGTTTTAGCGATGTTTGTGGGTCTCACTGAAGAATACATTTTTCGCGGTATGCTATTGCCGTTGGCCATTAGAGCTTTTTCTGGAAAACATCAAATCTTTTTTGGCGTAATGGTTAGCAGTATATTATTTGGTTCGACGCACCTTTTCAATTTAACGCAACAATCATGGCTGGCAACATCAGAACAAATGCTTACTGCGACAGCTGTAGGCGCCCTTTTTGCGGCAATATATCTGAGAACAGGAAATCTTTGGTTTGCCATCGTAACGCATGCGTTACAAGACTTTCCGGGCATAGCAGGTCCCAGTCATGGCATGCAACTGGAGACGACAGTTGTTCCTGTAATAATTGTTACTGGAGTATTCTTTATCTTTGCATGGTTATTGTTGCGAAAAACAAAAGTGAAAACATTGGATTTGAAGCGACTTGGGTTGACTCCGATGATCTAGTTTTTAATTGCGGTAGCTGTGACATGGGCGTTAGATTCATATAAGAGAAAAAACGATCACACTTGAAGATTTTTACTTCAGGTGTGATCTTTTTGATGATGTATTTTGTTTAATAGTAGCGTTTATTTTTTGCGAATGCTTTTTGTCCAAAGGCCACTGAATGAGTGAAGTGGCCTGGTGACAGAGTTCAGTGAAAGTCATACTAGCTGGCAGAAGCCAGCTAGTATGACGGGGCGACTTCAGAGACGAGCGGGTTATGCGGCTCTGAATCGAGGTTGAAGACTCCGGGTTTGGGAGGCTGAGACCGGTCCCATGGAACGGCGTCGCCAGACCGCGTAACGCAATCACGCAATCACATATATCGTACCGAATTAGTCCTTGAACGGAACATCCACAAAACTGTGATCCAAACTAATGGAGTATTGTAAATCTTGATTGCCACGTACCGTCATCCCAAAGTCGGTTGCATAAACAACCAATCCCAGTTGATGACCAGCTAACAGTCGATGGAACGTTGGCTGGAGTTCAACGCTGACCTCGTAGAATTGATTTGGCTTTAGTTCATCGTTTTGCCAAGGATGCTCACGGTTTTGCAGGTTAATGTGGCCCTTGGTAATCATCTTAAACGCAGTCTTATGACTGGCCAACATGAATTCTCGCAAACTATCTTCACGCCAGTGGTAGCCCAGATCCAGACCGTGTGCATTAATCGTCGTTGGCGAAATATTGAAACGTTTGGCCTCACCGTAGTCAACCAATTGGAAGCTCAGCATGCCTAACGGTTGGTTAACAGCGACTGCGGCGTGGACGATAACTTTCCCATCAATGATTTTCGTATCATCAAACTGGGCAGATTTCATTAATAGTCGATTATTACTCAAAGCATTTTTATCAGCAGTTAAGAGTTCTTGTTCCCAAACGTCATTATGCGCGGCGTATCGGTCAAACGTTTCTTGGGGAAGCTGATCGCTAAACGATTTGGCCCCGTGATTAGCAGGCGTTGCAACCAGTTCGTCGTTTGCAAAATAGTAACGTGATTTCGGTAACGTTGGTTCAGACCAGTCTTTGTATGCCGTCCAGGTTTCTGGCGTGACATTGTCTTGAATAACGACGTTTGGTAATTGTTCCTTAGCGCCGTTATCAACGCCGTAGAGTTCATGACTGAGCCAGAGGTTCATCATGTCGGTATAGTCGATTGACCGGAAAGCGTTGATATAGATATGTTGCCCTTGGTGAAGAATAATTTTTTTGGTAACGGGTAAGTCACGTAATCCGTCCCACAAACGTTCCACGTTGCGTGGTTTAACGTTCCAGTCGTTTAAACCGTGAACCATTACGATATCGGCTTTAATATTTTTAATGTTTTTGCGATAGTTTCGTTCATCCCAGAATGTATTGTAATTGCCGCTCTCACGGTCCATTTGTTCTTGCATTAACTTCATTTGTGCATCGAAGAATGGTTTGATGCCATGGTAATCGGCGGGTTTCATCATTCGACTGAATGTTTCAACGGCCAGAACGTCCGCGTCCTCACCAAGGAAGCCACCAGGCGCAATTACTAAGCCGTTATCGCGATAATAATCGTACCAGGAAGAGATGGCGGCTTCTGAAATAATGGTCTTCAAACCGTCGACACCAGTCGTAGCAGCCGCAGTTGCCAATGTGCCCAGGTAGGAACGACCTGTCATGGCAATATTGCCATTGCACCACCAAGCCTTAATGGCAATATTATCGGTACGGTTGGTGAAGGCACGCCGTGATCCGTTAAGCCATTCGATGATGGCAACAGTCGATTTTGTTTGTTCAACGGAACCACACGTTTGAACGCCATCGGAATCGACCGTGCCAATGCCCGCCGCGTAGACAGCTGCGAAGCCACGGGCCAGGAAGTAGTCGTTTAATGTGTAACTTGCTTCGCGACCAAATGTTTCTTCGGTTGTTGTCGTCTCACCAGCAACGGTGCGTTTGTCCGGTAAAGTTTGGTCATTTTCGTGGTATTCAATGTCAGCATAGCTAGTATGATTGGGCTCTTTGGCTGTTAGCGGCACGTTGACATTGTGTGTTTGTGCCTCGCCGGCTTCGTCGTTAATCCCCTGATTATAGGGGCTCGACGTATAGAGCGCTGGAACTTTCAAACCATCGTTTGTTTCGCGCGGGCGGATAATCTCTGCCTTTAATAAATCGAGCTTGCCGTCATGATCGGAATCAACGTCACTTTCGACATAAACCACTTCACGAATCAGATTGTTTTGATCAAACACAGGCTGTGCTTTCCCGTTAAAGAATAACGGTTTTTTGCTGGCAGGGAGGGCATATAAACTAGTGAAGTAGCCATTAACGGCCAGTTTGTCCAAATATGTTTGCCCATTTTTAGTGTGCGTAGTTAACAAAAGATACCACGCTGCCAACACGTCATCTTTAGACCATTCGTCATGATCCGTGTGGTAAACCGGCAGTTGGATCTTAGCCATGGCAGCCAATGGATCGGTTAAGTCGTAGTCGACGGTTTCCAGGAAGTCTAACAATTGCAAGGCCACGCGATAGAAAATTGACGCAGTCACAGGTTGTTCTAAATCCAACCAGTCGGCTAGGTTAGTCTCTGGGGTCGCCAGGTAGTTAGCCAGTTTGATGTCAAAGTTGCTGCCAGTAGTGGCGTCCAAAAAGGCCTTGCGCAGTAACAAACGGTATGTGAAGACACCATTTGTCGCATTAGCAACGCTGGCATCGTAAAAGCTGATTGTCTGCATTTCACTGATTGCCGTTGTTAAATCGGTATCCAGACGAGCAAACTGATTATTTTTCATAATAAACTCCTTTATGTCTGCAAACCGATTTAGAGTGCATCACTTGATTTGCAAACTCAAACACAATTTAAAAATAATTATACCGCTTTCTTTCATGCGATAATGGCAACAAAATGAGAAACTTTAGAAGAGAAAGTTTAGTTGACAAGGCTACTTATTTTCAGTAAGTTTATCAAGAAGGAATAACGGATGGAGGCTATCACATGTCATTCACGACAAAAACAGTCGAACGTGTTTGTTGCACACATAAACAGTGTGTTTGTTTTGTTGTGGCTCAACGTGTGGTTAGTTAACAAGTCTAGTTATCGATAATCTTTGATGATGACAGCGGGCCTGACCACAATGTTGGTTAGGCTCGCTATTTTTGTCAATAAACTAAGGTTGGTGGCAAACGTGCGATGTTGGATTTACGGGCTATGGAATAAGTAAGCATACATTGGGAGTCAAATTTAAATTAAACGGGGCGATAAAAGTGAAACACTTTAAACATTATCTTCGAACGGTTGCGTTAGTTTCGGTTGCAACAGTTACGGCCATTACGTTGGCTGCCTGTGGTAATAAAAAGACCACCGCTAATAAAAATAATTTTCGCGTAGGTACCGTTGACGCCTTAGCGACGTTGAACAGTAGCCGTTACTCCGACATTAGTTCTGGTGAAGCCATTCAAAACGCAATTGAAGGACTTTACAGACTTAATCAAAAAGGCAAGCCAGTATTGGCTGGAGCGAAGTCCGTCACCGTGTCCAAAGATCAAAAGGTATATACATTTAAACTGCAGACAAATAAATGGACAAACGGCGATCCTGTAACAGCACAAAACTACGTTTACGCATGGCGGAAGCTTGCTGATCCAACAACGGGCTCACCGAATTCGCAAAACATTGACCCATTGCAGAATGGTCAGGATGTCCGTTTGGGCAAGAAACCAATCACTGATTTAGGTGTAAAGGCGTTAAACAAGACGACACTTCAAGTTACACTAGCCAATCCAATCACTTACTTGAACGAATTGCTGGCCACCGCCCCATATGCGCCTCAAGATGAAGCCTATGTTAAGAAGCAGGGACAGGCGTACGGTACGAGCGCTGCTCATGCTATTTACAACGGTCCATTTAAAGTGACTGAGTGGACGGGAACGAATGACAAGTGGGCCTTTGTAAAGAATTCAAAATATTGGGACGCTAAGTCGGTTCATATCAATAAAATTTCGTTGACGACCGTTAAGTCTGAAAGTACAGCGGCAAACCTATACCAGTCCGGTAAGTTAGACTTTATTGATTTGGACAATGAGTATGTCAAGCAGTATAAGGGCCGGAGCGGATATCACGTTCGTAAGATCCCGGCAATTGGCTACTTAAACTTCAATACTAAGCGGGAAGCGACGGGCAATGTTCACATTCGCCGTGCCCTTGCCACTGGTTTCAATAAAACACAATTAACAAAGAATGTTTTGCAGGATGGGTCAACACCACTAAACGGGATTGTGCCAGCAAACTTTGTTAAAAATTCGGTCACTGGTGAAGATTTCCGGAAGTATAGCGGCAATTTAGTTCCTTATGACCGTGCTTACGCGCAAAAGGAATTCAAGGAAGGGCTGAAAGAACTTGGTAAAAAGAGCCTGACGCTGGAATTCTTATCAGCGGATACACCAGAGGCGAAGGCTGTCGCCGAGTTCATGCAAAGCTCATATCAAAAGAACCTGCCAGGGCTGAAGATTTCGGTCCGCGAAGTACCATTGAAACAACGCTTGAATTTTGGTCACAACTATCAGTTTGATATTGTTTACGGTATTTGGAGTCCGGATTATCAAGATCCTTACCAATTCATCACGGATGGTGGGGCTTACCACTTGAACACGGACTACAAGAATCCAACGTACCTGAAGGATGTGGCTGACGCCAACTCAACGTACGCCACAAACCCAACCAAGCGTTGGGCAGCCTTGAAGGATGCTGAATATCAGATTGTTAAGAAGGACGCGTTTACTGCACCGGTTTACCAAGGCGCTTACGTTTATATGCAACGCCCGAGCGTTAAGGGACTGGCCATTGATCCAAATGGAACAAGTTTGTTCTTCCGTGACGTGACAATCAAGTAATAGCAGATTTATAAAGTGCAATGACGGTTACGAATCGTTGTTGCACTTTTTGTTTTGTATCGATGGCCGCTTACGGTTGTCAACAGTGACACGCTCGCCGTGGGACCGGTTCAGGCCTTCTGAAGTTCGAAGTTCTTCACCTCGCCACCAAGCCTCGTGAGAACTGCGAGTCTTGGTGGCCCGTCCGTGGTGTAAATTCGGTAAAACCATCCCGAATTAACACCACTTTCACGGCTCGGTATCACTGTTGACGCCCTTCAGTTAACATAGTGATAGTAATTTTGCAGTAGTAGGGAACAAACTGCTTAACTACCTGTCACGACATGGAGGATAGTCTAAAAAATTTGCGTTAGCTATCACTTATCAATCAGAACTGGACTGCCTAGTTGACGTGGATTGGACTTTATTTGAATGAATTAATGCGCCAACGTTTGATTTGACTGCTAGCAAAGTGAATGTGAGCGAGAGGGCGGCAGCGTTGAAACCGACTGTGAGCGTGTTGAAGATTCGGTGATCTGTCCGAATCTTCAACACGGGATGATCTTAAAGACGGTGGGGTGTGCCGGCTTTAAGGCGAGGCGAAAGACTGTGGTTTTCAGGCTCAAGCCGGTCCCAACAGGAGGTTTCAAAAGCAGCCAACCGTTAGCGGACTTTTATCCACCTAACGAAGAAACAAATCGGTAAGCAAACCTAACAAACACAATAAAAATAGGTAGTTTATTACAACCAAGTGACACTTCCACAAGCTAGGTAAATTTGCTAGTTATTTGGTGCTATTTCGGTTACTATTGAAACCAATGTAAATCGCATGAGAATGCAGATTTAATGGTGATGGAGGGACGTTAGATTGGCGAAAACCATTATTGAGTTTAAGGACATCGTAAAGCGTTACGGTGAGACCGAGGTGCTCAAGGGTATCAACTTTCAAATAGAACAGGGTAAGTTCTACACTTTGTTGGGCCCGTCTGGATGTGGGAAGACCACAATTTTACGTATTATTGCAGGATTCACGGATGCCTCTGAGGGGGACGTGATGTTTGATGGCAAACGGATAAATAACGTGCCGGCCAACAAACGGAAGGTAAACACTGTCTTCCAGGATTACGCGTTGTTTCCGCATATGAATGTGTTTGACAACGTTGCGTTTCCACTGACACTACGCAAGGTCAACAAAAAGGATATTCGTACCCGCGTTTTGGATGCGTTAAAGATGGTTCAATTGTCTGGCTATGAAGACCGGGAAATTAATGAAATTTCTGGCGGTCAACAACAACGGGTTGCGATTGCACGCGCCATCGTGAATGAGCCTGACGTGCTGCTACTAGATGAACCACTGTCTGCACTGGACATGAAGTTGCGCAAGGAAATGCAGTACGAATTAAGAGCGTTGCAGCAACGATTAGGGATTACGTTTATTTTTGTGACCCATGATCAGGAAGAAGCATTAGCCATGAGTGACGAAATTTTTGTCATGAATGCGGGACAAGTGTTGCAAACTGGTTCACCGGTCGATATTTATGATGAACCAATCAACCATTTTGTGGCTGACTTCATTGGTGAGAGTAATATCGTGCGCGGTTATATGGTTGCTGATTATCTAGTTTCGTTTGCTGGGCATGAATTTAAATGTGTGGACGCTGGAATGCGGCCAAACGAACCGGTTGAAGTGGTTATCCGACCAGAAGACTTGGATATCACAACGGTGGATAAGGGGTCGTTAACAATGACTGTGGATACGCAGTTGTTCCGTGGCGTGTTCTTTGAAATCACGGGTCACGATGACACCGGCAACAGTTGGCGGATTCGCTCCATTCATCGCACAGAAGTGGGTGCCCAGGTTGGTGTGTTCTTCGATCCTGAAGATATCCATGTGATGCGGTTTAACGAATCTGAAGAAGATTTTGATGCCCGTTTGGAAACGTATGAAGGGGAGGAATCTGATCGGTGAAACAAGGCAAACTGTTCTACTACATTCCGTACGGCTTGTGGATTGCACTGTTTGTCATTGCACCAGTCGTACTGATTGTTTATCAATCATTCTTTAATATTGCAGGGCACTTCACCCTAAGCAACTACGCGACGTACTTTCATTCAGGCGTTTACCTGAAAATGACGTTTAATTCTGTCTGGTATGCGTTTTTGATCACAGCAATTACGCTGCTGATCAGTTATCCAACGGCGTATCTGTTGAATCAATTAAAGCATAAGCAATTATGGTTACTGCTGATTATTTTGCCGACATGGATTAACTTACTGTTAAAGACGTATGCCTTTATTGGGTTACTATCACGTAGCGGCTCAGTGGACAGCTTTTTGACTTTTATTGGTATTGGGCCTAAACAATTGCTGTTTACCGATGCGAGTTTTCTATTCGTTGCAACTTACATCGAAATTCCGTTTATGATTCTGCCCATTTATAATGCCATTGCGGAATTGAGCCCGTCCTATGTCAACGCTAGTCGGGACTTGGGCGCCAGTGGCTGGCAAACGTTCAGCCGGGTAATCTTTCCATTAACGCTGGATGGGGTGAAATCCGGGGTTCAGTCCGTTTTCATTCCATCGTTATCACTCTTCATGATTACGCGCCTAATCGGTGGTAACCGAGTCATTACCTTGGGGACCGCTATTGAACAACATTTCTTGGTGACACAGAACTGGGGAATGGGTTCAACAATCGGAGTCATCTTGATTGTGGCAATGGTGATTACGATGTTGCTAACCGGCGAACGCAAAAAGAAGGGGAGGACACGTCATGCAAAGTAAACTGTCTGGCTGGTCCAAAGCCTACCTCATCATTGTATTTATTATTTTATATGCGCCAATTTTATTTTTAGTCATGTATTCCTTTAGTAAGGGCAATACGATGAGCAATTTTCATGGCTTCACGTTTGCCCATTATCAAACATTGTTTCATGACCCACGGTTGATTCAGATTGTGTTAGATACACTCATTGTGGCGTTGCTGTCATCATTGTTTGCGACAATCATCGGCACGGCAGGGGCGTTAGGAGTGTACGAAACGCGTCACCGTGCAATCCGACAGACTGTGCTGTCCTTGAATAATATTTTGATGGTTTCTCCCGATGTTATTATCGGGGCCAGTTTCCTGATTTTCTTCACGATGTTGGGGTTGCGCCTGGGCTTTATCTCAGTATTACTGAGTCACATTGCCTTTTCGATTCCAATCGTTGTGTTGCTGGTTTTGCCCAAGCTGAATGAAATGAATGCATCTATGATCGACGCCGCTGCTGATCTGGGTGCCAATCCGTGGCAAACGTTGACACGGGTGATCTTGCCGGCGATCATGCCGGGTATCTTTTCCGGTTTCTTTATGGCCGTCACATATTCACTGGATGACTTCGCGGTTACGTTCTTTGTCACTGGAAATGGCTTCTCAACGTTGTCTGTAGAAATTTACTCACGTGCTCGGCAAGGGGTCGATCTGGAAATCAACGCGTTGTCAGCGCTGTGGTTCCTAGTTTCACTGTTACTGATTGCGGGATACTATTTCCTGGAACAGTACAATCAGGGTCGCAAAACCAAAAACCGTCAACAAGTTGAGGCGGTGATCAAATGAAGCGATTAGTCAGTTTGGTTGTTGTTATCTTAGCAGTCAGTTTGGGACTTGGTCTGACTGCGCATCATTTACAGCGTGTTGAAGGCGTCGTTGGTTCTGGCAACAACGTGCTGAACCTTTACAACTGGGGCGATTACATCGATCCAGCGTTGATAACGAAGTTTGAGCACGAAACAGGTTATCATGTCTCCTACCAAACGTTTGATAGTAATGAATCCATGTACACAAAAATCAAACAGGGTGGCACGTCATATGATCTAACGGTTCCCAGTGAGTACATGGTTCAGCGAATGAAGGCGGACCATTTACTCAGGCCATTGGACAAAAGTCGATTAACGGGGATGAACAACATTTCGCCCCAGTTTAAAAACTTGGCTTTTGATCCTCACAATGAGTATTCTGTGCCTTATTTCTGGGGTACATTGGGGATTGTTTACAATGATAAGTTTGTCAAAAAGGGTGAATTGACGACCTGGGACGATTTGTGGAAGCCACAGTTTAAGGACAACATCATGTTAGTCGATTCTTCCCGTGATATTTTAGGGTTGGCATTGATGTCGCAAGGCCACTCGGCGAATACGCACGACCAAGCTCAACTGGACGAAGCAGAGCAGAAGCTCACAAAGTTGACGCCTAATGTTAAGGCGGTGCTCGATGATGAAATCATGATGTACATGGAGCAAAATGAGTCAGCGGTGGCCGTAACGTACTCTGGCAATGCGGCTGAGATGATCAGTAACAACAGTCATCTTCATTACGTCATTCCGAAGCCAAGTACCAATCTGTGGATCGATAACCTGGTTATTCCGAAGACGGCCAAACATTTGAAGGCCGCTTACGCTTTCATTAATTTTATGAACCGTCCGGAAAACGCCAAACAGAATGCAGAGTACGTGGGCTACTCAACGCCTAATGCACCAGCGGAACAGTTATTGCCCGCAGATGTTCGCCAGGACAAGGAGTTTTATCCAAGTGCTAGTGTCATTAAAGATACACAGGTATACCAAGATCTTGGTGTAAAGGAAACGGGTACGTACAACGATTTATTCTTGCAATTTAAGATGTTTAGAAAGTAAGCGAAACAGGCTTGTGGATTTTTTCCACAAGCCTGTTTTTGCGAGGTACTATTTATTTAGCAGCATTAGCAGTCGGGACATCCGCTAGTGTCCAAGAAATGGTGGCAGAGTAATGCCCGCTGTTAACCGCATGGGTGGGCCAATTGTCAGTGTACTGCCAGATAAAAGGCTGTGAACATTAGTGTTCGGTGTTGTCGCGTTGATGACTGAAACTGGTTGGCCGTCATCTTTTAAAGTAGCCAACGATTTATTTTGGTCATTAATCAAATTCAGACTAATACCGCCTTTGTCACCTATTGGCTGTTGCGTCGCCGTGTTTGTAAAGGTAGCCATCGCGGCTGTGAGTGACCAACCGGAGCTGTGTACACGCGGATCATAAATCGATAGTAATTGTTGATTATTGCCGTCATAAGTTAGGGACGTTCCTTGGGAGACGTTACTAACTGATCCTAGTGTCACACCTTGAACGATGTTATTAACGGTGAGCGGCGTGCCGTCAGTTTTACTGAACGTAAAGTTTGGGATAGCATCTAGCGTTAATTGACCACCGGGATTCACAAACAGACGTGCTTTGTTTGTATTCGTTTGCTGATCAGCCCCACTGAATCCGATAACTGCGTAATACTGTGTTTGAGTCTGTGAAGCGCTAGTGTTTTTGACCGTTAACATACCATTCTGCATGCCGTCTGGAGACGCTGAAATACTTGCATTTGGTCCGTTAGTGATGGGCTTGTCTGATCCATGAGGCGGTATTTGATACCATCCGACGACATAGGCCGATTTAGGAAATCCTTTGATGATGAAAGAAGCGTCTGATCCCTCATTAACAAGCTTGTCCTGTAATGCGCCGACATAAACAACAGTACTAGCAGTAATGCCATTTGAAGTGGTGGCGGTAACCGTTACCTTGCCATATTGATTCAAATCTGAGGTTGCAGTTAGCTTACCAGAGGTGGCGTCGATGGTGGCTAACTGTGAATTATCAACAGACCACTTAATTGAATCCGTTGCATTAGCCGGTGTTAGCGTTGCCAGAATGTTTTCTGAATTAGCATTTGGGAGCGTATCGCTTTCACCGGCGATGGATAAGGCAGTGGCATGCACTTCCTGCGGGGAGATTGTTACCTTGGCAACTTTGGACCAGTAAACGGAAGAAGTCCAAAATCCATGAATTGTCACTGAAATTTGATAATAAAATGTCGATACGTGATCGACGTGCTGACGGGTTTTAAGGTTACCCGACAATGCATTGCCATCATCCTGGGCTTTTTTCCAATTTTGTCCGTCTTCACTAACATACCAAGATGCTGTTACGTTATCGGTCCAAGGATCAAAAAGAGATTTAATGGCCGTAAATGAAAGTTGGTAGTCTTTGTCTGATACTGTGTTTAGACTGACTGGCTGTTGTGTGAAACCGCCGACAAGCACAAACTTGCCGACTGAAAATGGATCGCCACTGGGTGTGCCCTTGGGGACAATGTTGTCGTCTGCATGAACAGTAATGGGTAACAATAGTGACACTAATATGAACAGGATGATACTCAACCACACGTGTTTAAACTTCATGTTGATTTACAGTCCTTATCCTTACTTTTTCGGGTGGCGACGACTGCCCATAAGATAACCAACGATTATGAGAATGAGCGCGCCCAGTACACTAAGCAAAATGTATAGCCACGTCCAATTGTGTTGAACGCGCACATGCCGATTGACTTGACGCGCTGTTTGGCTGGTGACTGTGAAGTGGCGGCTCAAATGCCAAATGTGTTTGCCTGATTTAGCGGTGAGCTTAAACGTGTAGTGACCTGGTTTTAACTGGTGCCTTGTAACCGGAACACCAAAATTAAAACTTGTTAGCGGCGCCATTTCGTAATGCTTCTTGGTAGTCTCATAAAGTAGATGCGAATGGCCACGACGATACACCTGTCCTGTGAGAGTCATTTCGCCAAACATTACTGGTTGTGTATTAGCCACGCTCGCGGTCACCTGCGATTGATAATGGTTTGTGTTTGTTTTGATTTGGGTCAACTTTAAATCTGGGGTCAGTGACAGCGAGTCCGTTTGCTGTAAATTAACCCCCAATGTCATGGCGTAACGGTTATTAATGCGAAAGTTTTTACCACTGGACGGGTGTTGCACGTGCCTATCTGTTACATAGAATGCGCCGACAATTTGACCCTTGAACTGTTTGGCTGGTGTTTTAAGGACAAACGTAACGGGTTTGGCTTCATGTGCGTGAAGTTCCACATTGACACCGGCGCTGATTAAATCCGTAAAATTATTATGTCCTGTGGGTTGCCGTTTTTTGTTAGGACTGTAGCTAATCTGACCGTTATCGCCGGTCCATGCATTTGTCGGTGTCACGCTTAATGTGCGTGTTTGCGATGAGGTATTAGCGACAACTAGTGTCAAACGTTGCTCTAAGGACGGGTGAACCTTTAGATCGAAGTAGCTGACACTTTTATCGATTTGGTTATCGGGAATTTCTGCGCGGATAGTAAAACCGGCGCCATTGCCGTTAGATGCTGCATTGACCGACTGCAGCGATAGGAAGAGAACGGTGAATAATGAAGCAAGTAATAATCCGAAATAATGTGTTCGATTGGAGGATAAACCGGACATACAAACACTCCTTTAATATAGTTGGCATTGCACTGAAACCCGTTTTGTCTGAGGACAAAACGGGCACGGTGAGTTGTTTAAGAGGTAGTGTAAATAAAAAGGTTATGCTTTTGGCGCGGTAGCAGTAGGAACGTTAACCAAATTACAGTATAAAGTGCCTTGGTAAACACCTGTTGCGACATTGGTTTGCTTGCTGATGGTGAGACTAGCACTCTTGGTATCTGCGTAAAGGGCCTCGTTGAAGCCTTGACCGGTACCCTTGTCAGCCGTCCAAATGGCGGTTTCTTGAGTGCCAGTGCCATTATCGTTTGTTGATGAGGCAGTCAGTGTGATTGCATTTGGTTTGGCAACGTCGCTATCGCTCTTTGAACTGGTTGCATTCAGTGCCAGTTTTGCATTTGTAATTGTGTCGGAACTTTTAGTGTTTTTGAATTGGCCCAGTGAGGTCATCAGCTTCCCGCCATTGTTTGTGCCGGTATAGTCGGCAATGTCGAGTTTACCGTTGTTGTTACCATCAAAATTGTTGGTGCTGTTCACGGTGTTATCGCTGTAGTTGACAGTAACATCACCGTTGATAATGTCTGCGACTTTGGCGGTTGACAAATTTAGGTTAGGTACGTGGTCAAGTGTTAAATCGCCAGGCTTCACTTCAAATTGTGCGGTGGAATGAGCTGAGGCGCTGCTAGTGCCATCAGCAATAAACCCTTGACCAACAGTCGTGACATTAGTGATGTTATTTGTGGCAGTGCCTGGGCCATGGCTGTTGTCTGCTCCACGATCTGCGCTTGCCGTGGCAGTGCTAAGTGTTAGTACTGCGAGGGTTGAAAAGAAGAATAAGGTTACCTTATGCATAATCGATAAATCCTCCGTTGGGTTTGCTGTGATGGTTCTTTAGCCATTAGAAATCATTATCTTGGCCGTCAATTAGTGTCGCTACGTAATTGAGACGCAAAATAATCAACTTTTTTTGTAATGTTAGTATAGTGAGCAACTTAAGACGCTTCAAATGAGGGCACAAGGTGATATCGATTAGAGAATAATCATTAAATCTGCTTTCATTTGTTTTTTTGACAAACAAAAACGCAGGCTTCGATGGTGAAGTCTGCGTTCCGATTGATGACAAAATAATGTGAAAAATGTTTGTTAAATGGCTTTGCATCAGCTTTTATAAGTGAATAAATTGTCGTTTATTTATTTTGTAATTTGCTGGCTTGATTATCACCGGCGAGTACATTTGGATAATGGCTGGTACTTACGGTTGTCAACATTGACACACTCGCCGTGGGACCGGCTCAAACCCGAAGTTCATGGTCTTTCACCTCGTCGAAAAGCCTCGTGAAGACCGCGAGTCTCTACGACCGTCCGTAACCTAAATTCGGGAACCCACCGAATTAACGTTATCTTCACGTTTCGGTATCAATGTTGCCACCTCCAGCTCACATAGTAGCCAGTTTAAGCAGATATCATTTAATGG
Source organism: Furfurilactobacillus milii (assembly GCF_009863985.1). Lineage (GTDB taxonomy): Bacteria > Bacillota > Bacilli > Lactobacillales > Lactobacillaceae > Furfurilactobacillus > Furfurilactobacillus milii_A. The sequence goes on from NZ_WEZT01000026.1 coordinate 25,348, forward strand.
CAAACTGTGCTTACAAAGGTTTACTGATTTGTGAAAGGAGTGGAGCTGACGGGAAACAGAGAGTCCCGTGTCGGCAACACTTGGCGGCGAGAATTTGGCCGCTTAGTGTTGCGGGATGACTTATGAGACGTGGTTTTCGGCTCATAATCAAGGACGAAAACCGTGACTTGTGCGGGTTGAGACCGGTCCTCATGGAACGGCGTTTCCCGTCAGCGTAACGGCATTAAGCTGTTGAGACTATGTTATTTGTTCACTAGTTTGCTGTGACGAATCCCGTAGCTGAAGTAAATGAGCATTCCGAACGCAAACCAAATCAAGGAAGCAACCCAAGTTTCCAGCGGCAACCGGAATAGCAACAGCATGCAGGCCAAGCCGGAAATAATCGGTAGAACAGGATACCATGGAACACGGAAGCCGTCTGTGTGATTAATATCTTGTCGGCGACGAAGTAGGATGACACCGAATGAGACAAAGGTGAAAGCAATCAGGGTACCGATGTTAACTAAGTTTGTCAATTGTTCCAGTGGCACCAGACCACCCATAATCGCGATAAGAACTGTAACGGTCGTTAAGCTAGCAGTGGGATTACCGTTACTTTTGTTAACGTTGCCCAGCCATTTAGGCAGAAGGCCATCACGGCCAATAGAGTACACCAACCGTGAAGAAGAGTAGATCATGGCCAGCATCATCGTGAACATACCGGCGAGTGCGCCTAATGAAACGAGGGCGGCGCCCCAGTTTTGACCGACCTGTTGCAGAGCAAACGCAACTGGATCAGCGACGTTTAAACGTTTGTAAGAAACTAGGCCAGTTAAGACAACGGAGACAGCAATATATAGAATAGAAGCGACAATCAAAGTTCCGATAATTCCAATTGGCATGTTTCGTTTGGGATTCTTAACTTCGGCTGCAGAGGCAGCGACCACGTCAAAACCTAAGAAAGCGAAGAATACTGCTGAGGCTCCCGCTAGTACACCGCCCTTATAAGGAAAGAATGGGTGCCAGTTAGCTGGTTTTACATAGAATAGGCCAACTAGGACGAAGATTAGGATGATGACAATTTTAACGGCCACCATAATGTTTTGAACGCGTGTCGAGGTTTTCATGCCATTGCTGAGTAGCCAGGCAACGAACAGAACAATGAGGACGGCAACCAGGTTAATATAAGTGCCGTGTGCCGGGTCAAACGCACCAGACAATGCAGTGGGCATGTGAATGCCAAAACCTGAAATCAACGAGTTGAAATAAGCAGCCCAGCCAGTGGACACGGCGGCCACAGACAGCATGTACTCTAAGACTAGCGCCCAGCCGAGAATCCAGCCGATAAACTGACCATAGACGACATTACCGTAAGAATAGGCGGAGCCAGCGATTGGCAGGGCAGATGAAAATTCAGCGTAACACATAGCGGCTAGGCCACAAACGATGGCGGCGACCACGAAAGATAAGATAATGGCTGGACCAGATTTAGTTGCGGCGACTGTCCCGGGTAGGATAAAAATCCCGGTACCAATTACGGCACCAATGCCGAGTGCGACAAGATCCCACGCTGACATGGATTTAATTAGCCGACTGTCAGCATCAATATAGTTATCCAGTGATTCTTTTTTCAACATTTTGTCTAATATGGACATGGCGTTTCTCCTTTTTAATAAAAAACTGGTATTTTCAGCCCCTCGCCGAAAATACCAGTTAAATCAGTAATCAACCTCAAATAGATTGACACTAAAAAACCGTTTAGACGAAGGTTGTACAATCATCCAAACGGTATGAGTTCATTTTAAATAAACGTTAGCCGAATGGATGCAAACCGGAAGTTTACCGTGCTTGCATCCAACAGTCGATGCAAGCACTAGCCAAACAGACTAAACGCAAATGCGTATATGTTGTGAGTTAGTGATTGTGTCATAAACGTTCTCCTTGAAGTATGAGAAATATTCTCATTTGATGACCATAACTATAACGATTTTTTTAGACATCGTCAACCGTTAATTTTTAAAGCAAAAATGAAGGATGAACCTAATGTTTCGATTGTGGAGCATTTTTAAACTCTGCGCTGATGGTGTAAACTTAACATCTGTGAGAAATTGAACGGAGGAAAACCATGAAGAAACGTGTCTTTGTCATTACCGGAGCAACCGGCACTGGCAAAACCACCGTCAGTGATTATTTGCGTGATTATTACCATATGCCTAAGGTAATCACACATACAACACGGCCACCCCGAAAGGGCGAAATGAACGGTGTCGATTATTATTTTGAAGATGATGCATCGTTTGATAAGAACCATTATTTAGAGCAAGTTGCGTATTCAGGTTACCGCTATGGCTCTTCCCATGAGGGGATCGATGCTGGCTTTGAAAAAAATCCTTACATCACGATCGTCTTAGATACGAAGGGCGCCATTACTTATGCAAAAGAGCTCGGTGATGAAGCGGTCATTATTTTCCTGACTGTTAGTCAGAATGAAGATTTGATTGATCGAATGACCAAACGTGGGGATGACACGGTGATGCTACAAGAACGGCTGGATAGTCCTGAGTATCGGCGTGACCTGACCTTGCCGGCGGAATTAAAAGATGTGGCGCATGTCATTGTAAATGACGATCTGGATTCAACAAAGAAAAAAATCGATACCTTGGTTACTGAAACCTTGAACTAGAAACTATTGTTTTGACTGATTTTCTGTTACACTACTTAATAGTAATCGTTACTTTTTAAAAACAATACAGATTGAAAATGTCATCAATGTACTGGAGGTCTTACCATGGCAGAAGATGTGAATACCGCGGTTGAAGTTTTGCAGAAACATCATCTAAAAATCACTAAACAACGGCGAACGATGTTGTCGTTTTTGTGTCAACGTCCAGATCATTATACGGACGTGACGAGTTTAGATGCGTACATGCGGGACTTTTATCCAGGAATGAGCCATGCGACCATTTACCGGAACGTCAAGGAATTTGAAGACCTCGGCTTAGTTGAACAACAGGTAAACGGTGACCAAGCGCGTATCAAATTTCAGTGCGACTTCGCTAATATGCACCATCATCACTTTATCTGTCGTAATTGCGGAAAAGTGACAGAATTGACCATGTGTCCAATGGACTTTTTTGCTAACCAGTTGCCAGGTGCACAAATTGAGGGCCATCGTTTTGAAATGTATGGCTTGTGTGCGGACTGTGTCGCTGCTGGTGTAGAGTGATATTGGTCCGAAGCAGACAAAATGAAAATCTTAAGTTCCATGTAAATCGAACCCGCCGACGTTTAACGCTGACGGGTTTTGTCTATACTATATGGTTGAATTGGTCTAACAGCCAATGAACAAAAAGATTTCGTTTCAATGAGTAAGTTTTATAAATAAGGAGTTAGCTATGGATCATCGAATTCCGCCGTTTGTGACCCCCGTTGCTGTTGTGTCGATTATTTTGGCGCTGTCCGCAACTAATATTGTGGTTAACAAAGTGACGAACACGTCTGAAGGGGCGCCGGTCACAAGAACGGTAACCAATTCATCCGGCAGTTCAATCCAATCGTCGGATGATTCTAAAAAAGATAGTAATTCAAGTTCAAATAGTGAAAGTTCTAAGACTGACAGCACTGCTGACGAAAAATCTAGCAGTCAAACCACTGATGAGTCGACGCCAAGCACAACGACGAAGAGCAATAGTACGACTGACAACAGTGATGGCGGGACCACGACCCGTCAGAGTAGCTCATCGGTCACTGAATCAAGTGCGGCCAGTTCTTCTACAACTGCCAATTCTACGAACAATAATAGTGCTACAACAGGCAATACGGGTGCTAATACAGGCTCGTCTACCGCAACCACTACATCAAGCAGTCAATAGACGGTTATTTTTGATTTAGCAACTCTCATGAAAAAGTAAGTAGGTGACAACATGCTTAGTTTGCTCGACATGGCAAACCATTTTCTTGGTTATTTTAATGTCAACACAACGTTAAAGGGACGCATTTACACCATCTTGGGCTTTTTTGGTGATTGGTATTTGCTCTACATTGGGATTCGGTTTATTCAAAACCAGGGATACTTGCGTGGCGCATTGCTCATCTTGGTTTTCTTTGCCCTGATGTACTTTACACTGGTCAACTTCTTCTTTTATTTTCTCAAACGTCGGTTTGTACTCGACCCATCTGAAAAGATTGCGGCCTTACTGGGCGATGAACGTTTAAAAGAACAGGAAAGTCGTTTCAATGAACACGATCGATACGATCATTTTGCTCCGGCCACGGGTTTATATGATGAAAAGCAGGTCATTCCGGCTAAGGTTGAGTTGAATGGTACCAATCATAAGAACCTGGCTCAGATTGCCGCACAGTTACAGGCGGCTAACCTGTTACCTCAAGATTATGAAGGCCATAGTGACCAAGAAGTTTTAAACCAGGCTAAGGAGACCAATAAGCCAGTGTTTGCAATTGGCGAGGGAACACCGTTACCTTATTTTGATCTGCGACAACAGGACGGTCATTTTGTAGTCTATGCGGGGATGAATCAGATGACGGCATTGCCAGTCGGTCGGATAACACGGGTCGGCTTGTCGGATATTAAGCAAGCGCATAAGCAGTTCAAACTATTTTTAGCCACTGCTGTTTTGCAAGGCGGGGTAGCTAAATCAGCCGGACGCTCCGGTGTCATTGAGCGACGTTTGCCATACACGGTCAAAGTTGAGGTTGCTTTCAGTGAAAAGAATACGGCCTCCAATGCGACTAGTCAGAATTCGGCTGCCTTTTCTGAAAGTCAGACGTTTACTGAGGAACCAATGCGTTCTTTTGCAAAATCTACTGAAAATGTAGATTCAGCTAACAACAGTTTGTCAAACAAAACGTCTCAAAATCGTCGAGAAAATCGATAATTTTGAGAGATTAGATTATCAATAAGAAAATATCGTGAAAACGGGCGTGTCGGAGCACAGTAGCTTTGACACGCCCTCTTATTAGGGTCTAAACTTAGTTAATGACCTTGAGAATTACACAACTTGTAATTCAACAGTTTAGGTTGAGATTATTTGAGGGTGAGGAACCGATTATGTCAATGATTGAATTTCACGACGTACAGAAGTATTACGGTGACTTTCATGCGTTAAAAGACATTAATTTAACGATGGAAGCAGGAGAAACGGTTGTGCTCATCGGGCCGTCAGGTTCAGGGAAGAGTACATTGTCCCGAACAATTAATGGTTTGGAACGGATCCAGAGTGGTCAGTTAATTGTTAATGGGCAGGATTTGGCTAATCCAAAGACGGATATGAACCGGATTCGGAAGAATGTTGGAATGGTATTCCAGCACTTTAACTTGTATGAAAACAAGTCTGTGTTGGAAAACATCATGTTGGCACCTCGAATCGTGCTACATAGAAAAGAAGATGAAAACAAGAAGCTAGCCATGCAACTGTTAGACCAAGTTGGTTTGGCAGACAAAGCTAACAACATGCCATCTGAAATTTCTGGTGGGCAGGCACAGCGTGTGGCCATTGCGCGTTCACTAGCCATGCAGCCAAAGGCGTTGATTTTTGATGAACCAACATCTGCGTTGGACCCAGAAATGATTGACGATGTGCTGGGTGTTATGAAGACAATTGCAAACGACTCAAGTATGACAATGCTGGTTGTGACTCACGAAATGGGCTTCGCCCGTGAAGTGGCCAACCGGGTTATCTTTATGGCGGACGGTCAAATTCTTGAAGATGATGCAACGAAGGAATTCTTCGATCATCCAAAAGAGGAACGTGCCCGTCAGTTCTTGAGCAAGATCATTAACCACTAATTAAAGAAGAGTGATGCCGAAGCCCGGGAAAAGCCGAGCAATAACGTGAAGGTGACAGTGGACAAGCGGGGTTTGCTTGTGCAATGGCAACTTTGGGTTATGCACAGGCTTTTGGGCGTCAGGTGCACGTTTAGAAAGTGTTGCCGAAGACCGGATTCCGAGTTTTCGGCGCGCAATTATGGAGGCACTGTCATGAAGAAACAATTCAGACTTGCGACCTTATTAGTGGCGTTGGGCGCGTTGATGTTGACGTTAAGTGGTTGTGGAAAATCACTGTCAAAGCAAGACGTTCTGCAAAATGATCGCAAGGCAAATACAATTACATGGGGTGTTAAGGCCGATACCAAACTGTTTGGTTTGATGGATGTTCGTGATAATCAAATCAAAGGGTTTGATGTGGACATGGCTAAGCACATTACCCGGCACATCCTCGGCAAAAAGGGGAAAGCTAAGTTTATTCAAGTGACGTCACAGTCACGGATTCCATTGTTGAAAAATGGGAATATTGATGCCATTATCGCCACGATGACGATTACGCCACAACGTGAAAAAGTTGTTAGCTTCTCGAATTCGTACTTTGATGCCGGTCAGTCGCTACTGGTTCCAAACGGCAGTAAAATCAAAAACGTCAGTGACTTAAACAAATCTGGGACAACTATTCTGGGGGTTGTCGGTGCGAACTCAGTTCAAAACATCAAGAAGTTTGCGCCCAAGGCTCGTGTCTTGGAACTTCAAGATTATGCTCAGGCATTGACGTCTCTGAAAGCTGGTCAAGGGGTTGCCTTAACTACTGATAACGGGATCCTTTATGGGATGGCCGTTCAAAACCCTGGCTTTAAAGTTGTCGGCGGGACATTCACCAGAGAGCCTTATGGGGTTGCCGTTAATAAAGGTCAAAAGCCATTTACTAACGAGGTCAACAAGGCCATCAAGGAAATGGAAGCTGACGGCGAATATAATCAATTAATTAAGAAATGGTTCGGTAACGTGCCTGGATTTAACTACAAGGAGCTGGAGCGATAATGATTACTATTTTATCTGATCATTGGCAAGAGCTGTTGACCGGTCTGGGTTGGACGCTATTATCCAGTGTCCTGGCGTTAATTTTCAGTCTGATTATCGGTTCATTATTTGCCATCATGGAAGTTACGGAAAGCAAGGTTGCTCGGACAATTGCCCGCATCTACATTGAAATTTTCCGGAACATTCCGTTACTGGTTATTACAAGTTTCTTCTATCTTGTTATCCCGATGTATATCGTTAAAGTTAACGGCTTTACTGCTGGGACGATTGGGCTAACAATTTATACATCAGCGTTTATTGCTGAAACGGTCCGGTCAGGGATTCAATCTGTTGACCCAGGCCAAATGGAAGGTGCTCGGGCAAACGGATTGACATTCTGGCAGGCCATGTCAAACGTCATCTTGCCACAAGCATTCCTTTTGGTTATTCCCCCACTTGGTAACCAGTTCGTTAACTTGGTTAAGAACTCATCCGTGTTGGCCTTCGTTGCCGGGTTTGATTTAATGTATCAAGCCAACAACATTGCATCCATCACGTTTGATACGATTAACAGTTATATGGTTGTCGGGGTGTTGTACCTGATTATCACGATGCCAATCAGTTATTACATGCGTTATCTAGAGAAACGCTTAGCGTAGAAAGGGGAGCTAACAGATGAAATCATTTATTGATGCCTATTCATGGATCAACCTCCGTTACCTCCTCGAAGGGCTGTGGATTACTGTTGAAGTGTCCGTTGCATCCGTGATTTTAAGCTTTATTCTCGGTTCATTTTTAGGAATTATTCGATACACAAAAATTAAGTATGTTTCGGCGATTGTCGGTTTTATCATCGACCTTATTCGGAACTTACCACTGTTGCTGATCATCTTCTTTACTTACTTTGGTTTGCCAAACTTCGGATTCAAACCCGAAATTATTCCAGCGACAATCTTAGCGATGACCATTTTCGAATCCACCATGTTGGCCGAAATCATTCGGTCCGGGATTCAGGCGGTTCCAAATGGTCAGATGGAAGGTGCCCGGGCAAACGGATTGACGTACTGGCAGGCCATGTTCCAGATTATTCTTCCGCAAGCCTACAAAAAGATGATTCCTGCGTTGGTTAGTCAGTTTATTTCACTGATTAAGGATACGTCGTTGGCAACGATCATTGTGTTACCAGATTTGACGTACCACGCACAAATTATTTACGGACAGAACGCCAACTACATTATTCCAATGTTCTTAGCACTTGCTGTGATGTACTTTATTGTATGTTACGGATTGTCTGTTTTGGCCAATTACATCGACCGTCGATTAGCTTAATTCAGTTCAAATATCATTTTTGCCATCAATCAACTGTTCTATGACGGTGATTGATGGTTTTTTTGTGCCTTAAGGGACCTGCCGCTTCCGGTGGTCAGCATTGACACGCTCGCCGTGGGACCGGTTCCAGCCTCCCAAGTTCGGAGTCTCTCACCTCGCCGACAAGCCTCGTGAAGACCACGCGTCTTGTCGACCGTCCGTGTTGTAAATTCGAGAAAACCATTCGAATTAACAACACCTTCACGGCGCGGTATCAATGCTGACCGCCTACCGCTTCGTTCAGTCTCCCCCCCAAAAAAAGATTTGAACCATAAACAGTTGACGTCGAAAAAGTTAAAAAATATTTTTTCTGTGAAAAAAGTGCTATTCTAATTGAAAATTAATCTTTAGAATTTGTACATATTATTTTTACTTAAGGGAGTGACGGGGATGGAGATTCAATTGGATCAGGTTCGCAAATATTATGGTCGTACGGAGGTTTTACACGGTGTGTCTTTTTCATTGCCGTTGGATACTGGCAATGTCTTTGGCTTGATTGGACCAAACGGGGCAGGCAAATCAACCTTAATGCGGTTGCTCAGCGGGATTACGACCATCAATGGTGGGCAATTGAAGATTGATACTCAGGGTGATTCACACTATGACAAGTGGGCTCAGCGCAATTCACTGTATATTCCGGCTGGTGATCGTGGATTACGAAATAAGTTAACGCCAATGGAGAATCTACGCTATTTTAGTGCCATTTAAAGATACACAGGCCAGAATGCTGGCCAATGCCAAGCTGTTTGATGCGGAAAGTCTGATGAATAAAGAGTTTGATCAAATGTCGACTGGTCAAAAGAAAAAGGCAACACTACTCGTCGCCATTTCGTTTGATACACCGATGCTATTATTGGACGAACCCTCAAATGGTCTGGATATGTCTGCACAAGTCGATTTAATGAAGCTGGTCGACTCTGTTGCTAAAAAGTCGCAGCATACGATTATTCTGTCTTCCCATGATCCAGTACTAATGAGTGAAGTGACCACACAGTATATATTTGTGAATGAGGGGACTGTGATTAAAACGGTCGATCACAGTTTGTCGGAAGCGGAATTGCGGCAAATGTATGAACAACTTTATCAAAAGGCGGTGATTCGATGAGCGTACGTGAATTGGGCACCATGATCTGGGTTGAAGTAACGATGCAAATGAAGACGGACATCAAATGCTTATCATCGACTGTGAGTGAGTTTATTCTTTATACTTTTGCATATTTAGCGGTAGTGATCTTTGGGGCAGTGAAGGGCATGAACGCTTTTTATCACACAAATCTTGGCGTTGTCATGATCCTAATTGGTTTTATGTTTTGGAATATGGGCGTGGTGGCAATGGACGAGTCGACTCTGTTTATTGAGACAGGAGCACGAACGGGTATTCTAGAAACGGAGATTCAATCTCGCTTTTCGCTGTGGTTCATTGCACTAGTTCGAAGCTGGGTCACTGATATTTATTACTTTGTGTACTTACTTATTTTGAGTGTGATCACAGCATTTGTTATTTCTGTTCCAGTCCTGCAATTAGTTAAGGCTGACGTCCTCGTATTTGTCATCGCCATTATTTCAAACGTCGGCATGTTAGGGATTGGACTGCTATGTGGAGCCGGTTCGTTGAGATTTAAGCGAGTGGGTAACTGGAGTAGCATTCTTCAGTCAGCAATATTATTCGTGGCAAACGTTGCGATGCCAAATTACTTTGGTGCCCAGTTGTTATTGCCGTTTGGTGCCGGTATTGAAATTACAAGGCACTTATTCCTTGGACAATCAGTATCGCTTAACCTAATTGGGATTTATTTTGGCGTAAACGTCATCTGGTTTGCTCTGGGTTTAGTCGTTTTTTGCCACGCAATGCAGAAAGAACGGCGCATTGGTAGTTTTGACCGATTTTAAAATAAACGAAATGAATGCGGACATTAAAAAATGTCCGTATTTTTTTTGAGTTACCACTTGCAATTACTTTGTTACGCACTATAATAATGGTATACAAATTACTTAAACACAAATAGTAATGTAATTGAAAGAAGGATGACGTTTATGCGGAATGATGAAATGAGAGATATGCAGCTAATCAGTAATGGCGGTGTTTGGTCTGAACTGGAAATTGAGGAGCTGAGCCGCCATCAACGGGGAAGAAATCAATACAAGCGTTGGTAAAAAGAAAAATGTGGGTTTGATGAAAACTGACCAACCGTGCAAAATTAAAAAAATTTAACTTGAATCATTCACTGACTGCTTGAAAGGCAATCAGTGAATGATTTTTTGTTTGCTCAAAATGCCGTTGTATTAGCATTTGTTTAACATCTTGGTGATTGAAAGTGTTGCTTACTATTAGTTACTGGTGATGTGGGGATAAACAGGGATGCATTTCTGCTTGTAAATTAGAATTTGATTAGTTATACTTTGTCTAATGACTTTTTAATCTTACGAATAAGACTGTGTTCATCATACATAACGGGCAATGTTTGATGCACTTGAATGCGGTTGAAGAAATGAGGGAGTAGCATGGCAGATGAAGAGAACCATTTTCTAAAAATCGAAGACGTCAGTACAGCTTTTAAGATTCAGGGTAAATATTACCCAGCTGTATCTGACGTCTCTTTAGATATCCACAATGATGAAATTGTTGCCATTGTGGGGGAGTCCGGATGTGGTAAAAGTACCTTAGCAACGACGATCATGGGCCTGCATGATCCTGCTGAAACTAAAATTGGTGGGAAAATTGAGTTTGAAGACCAAGACCTGTTAACACTCAATGAAGACCAGATGAACAAGATTCGTGGTGCCAAAATTGGCATGATCTTCCAGGACCCGTTATCAGCATTAAATCCACTGAAACGAATTGGTGATCAAATTCAGGAAGGTTTGGATTACCACACCAAGATGACTGAGGCTGAAAAGAAGGCCCGCGTGCTTGAGTTGGTTAACCAGGTTGGGATTCCTCATCCAGAGCGGGTTATCCGTCAATTTCCACATGAACTATCTGGTGGGATGCGTCAACGTGTGGTTATCGCCATCGCGATTGCCTGCAAACCTGACCTGATGATTGCTGACGAACCAACCACCGCTTTGGACGTTACCATCCAAGCTCAAATTTTGGACTTGCTTAAAGATATTCAAAAAGAAAACCATGCCGGGATCATTTTGATCACGCATGATTTGGGTGTTGTCGCCGAGACGGCTGATGAAGTTGCTGTTATGTATGCTGGTCAGGTCGTTGAAAAGGGCTCAGCCAAACAGATTTTTGACAATCCGCTACATCCTTACACGCGTTCATTGCTACGTTCAATGCCACAAAAAGACAGTGAAAACGATGATCTGTATGTCATTGAAGGATCTGTTCCTTCATTACAGAAGATGCCTCAAGACGGTTGTAAGTTTGCCCCACGGATTCCATGGGTTCCCGCAAGCGAACATGAAGCGCATCCAACGATGCATGAAGTTGAACCAGGCCATCGTGTCCGCTGCACCTGCTACAAAAACTTTAAGTTCCAAGACGAAGCTTAGAATGGGGGAGAGTAAATGAGTTTAATTGAAGTTAAAGACCTAGAAGTTCATTACCCAATCCGTTCTGGGTTTTGGAACCGAGTAACGGATGAAGTGCTGGCTGTGGATGGTATTAGTTTAAATATTGAAGCCGGTGAAACTTATGGACTTGTGGGTGAATCAGGGTCAGGTAAGTCAACGACTGGTAAATCTATTGTTGGCCTGGAAAAGCCGACAAAGGGTCAGATTATTTACAAAGGAAAGGATATTACCAAGCCCAGCAATCGTCGAGAATTAGATTATAACCAAGATGTACAGATGATTTTTCAGGATTCACTGTCTAGTTTGAACCCCCGTAAACGGATTGAAGATATTATCGCCGAACCAATTCGCAACTTTGAACACCTTGATAAGAATCAGGAAAAATTAAGGGTTTTGCAATTATTAGATATTGTTGGCCTGGATGCTGATGCGTTATACAAATATCCCCACCAATTTTCAGGTGGTCAGCGACAACGTATTGGGGTAGCGAGGGCTGTTGCGACCAATCCCAAATTAATTGTTGCAGATGAGCCTGTATCCGCACTTGATTTATCAGTTCAGGCTCAAGTTCTGAACTTCATGAAGCGAATTCAACGTGATTTTGGTATTTCTTATTTATTTATTTCACATGATTTAGGTGTTGTTCGACATATGTGTGACAACATTGCGATTATGCATCGTGGCCGATTAGTTGAGATTGGGACGCGTGATGATATTTACAATCATCCGATGCACATTTACACAAAGCGATTACTTTCCGCGATTCCAGAAACAAGCGTTGAGGGTCGTGCAGAAGCCAGAGCACATCGTGAAGCTGTCGAGCAAGAATTTCAGGAGAATCAATCCCGATACTACGATAAAGATGGTAAGGTCTTGCCACTAGTAGACGTTTCTGCTACTCATAAGGTCGCTTTGCCGGAAGACGAAATTGAAGAGGAGGACAAGTAATATGTGGAAAACAGTTTTGCGCCGTGTCCTCATTATGATTCCAGAAATAATCATATTAAGTATCTTAGTTTTTTTGTTGGCGAAAGCAATGCCTGGTGATCCATTTACTGGTAGTATCGGTCCACATACTAGCGCGGCCCAGATTCATCATCTGAAAGAGGCAGCAGGTTTATATAATCCATGGTACGAGCAGTATTGGAACTGGGTGGTTCACTTATTTCATGGGAATCTAGGAACAAGTTTTCAGTATCAAGAACCAGTTACCAGAATTATTGGTAATCGTGCTATTAATACTCTGTGGCTCGCCGTTTTTGCAATGGTATTAACTTACGCCATCGGTATTCCAATGGGGTTGTACGCCGGTCGTAATCAAAACAAAATAGGTGACACTATTATTAGAGTTTACACATTTGTTACGATGTCGATTCCTTTTTTCGTTATCTTAGTTCTCGGGTTGTGGATTTTCGGCTACGTGCTTGGTTGGTTTCCAACAACGGGCTCTGTGAGCGCAACGGCTAATAGTGGGATGGCGACAACGCTGTCTAGATTGCAGCATATAGTTTTACCAGGACTTTTGGCTGCCTTGTTTGGGACAGTAAATATCGTTCAGTATTTACGATCGGAAGTTATTGATGCAAAAGGGTCAGATTATGTTAGAACAGCCCGTTCTAAAGGCGTTCCGACGGGAGATGTGTTCCGCCACCATATTTTAAGAAACTCGTTGTTACCAATCGCAGCATTTGCCGGTTATTCAATTACAGGCCTGTTAGGTGGGTCACTGTATACGGAAATGGTCTTCTCATATCCTGGGATGGGTCTTTTGTTCTTAAATTCAATATCTTATCGTGATTATACGGTCATTACGGCACTTGTACTGTTGTATGGCATATTGAACTTATTTGGTACCCTTCTTTCAGATATTATTCTTTCTGCTGTTGATCCGCGAGTTCGCATTCAGTAAAGGAGATGTAAAAATGTCTCAAAATCAGTTAAACAGACAGTCTTCAATTTCAGAAGAAGACTTAGCACGTTTATCAAAAGAAGCTGAGCAAGAAGCAACACCATCTTCCTTACGTATTGTATGGAATGAATTCAAGGCTGACCGTCCGGCGTTGTTTGCTTTAGTGATTATGGTCATATTTATTTTGTTTGTGATGATTGCTTCTTTGTTTATTAATCAGGGTCAAGCTATGGCCACAAATATTATGGATTCTTATGACAAACCATTTACGCAATTCTTTTTAGGAACAGACCAAGGCGGCCGTTCAATTGCTAAACAGTTGATTTTAGGTTCTAGGAACTCTATAGGAATTGCAATTGGACTAACTATAATTAGTTCAACTTTTGGTATTTGTTATGGGTTAATTGCTGGTTATTTTGGCGGAATTGTCGATAATGTGATGATGCGTATTTATGACTTTATGTTGATGTTGCCAATTACCCTTTTCATTATTGTTTTAGTCACAATTATCCCTAACTACAATGTTGTTACTTTAACGCTTATTTTAAGTTCTTTTTATTGGATGGGAACTTCACGATTGATTCGTGCGCGTACTTTATCTGAGTCTAAAAAGGACTATGTGGCCGCTTCGAAAACCTCAGGGACTAGTACCTTTAAAATCATTTTTCGAGAAATTATGCCCAACATTTCATCGTTAATTATTGTCGACACTATGTTGTCTTTCGCCGAAAATATTGGGGTTGAAACTGGACTAAGTTATTTAGGCTTTGGATTGCCAACCAATACACCTTCACTAGGTACAATGATTGCCAATGCTAATGATCCAAGCAGTATTACAGAATATTGGTGGACCTGGTTGTTGGCTGCTGTTGAAATCATAATTTTGACACTTTCAATCAGTTATATTGGGCAAGTTATTCGTCGTGCGACAGATGCATCACAGCGTCTTGGTGATGATTAAAAAAATGAGACAGATGAAAATGAGATTTTTTTAATTATTATCTTTACAAATTCTCATTTAGTGGTATACTTAGTTCCGTAATTATTTGATTATAATGTTTTTCATTATTTGGGAGGATGAGTGCATGAAAAAAACTAAGTTTGCTCTAGCCGGAGCAGCAGCACTTTCAGTACTTACGTTGGCCGCTTGTTCAAGTAAGAGTAGTAGTTCTCAACCATCAACAGCTGTTAAGATGGCAAAATCATATAATGCTTCAGGATCCATTGACAAAAATGCGACTATTAAAGCCGCAGAAGTTAACGATGCCCCCTTCAAGGGTGTCAGTGATACTGTGTTAGCTTCGAATGCTGAAGATGGTGATGTTTTCTCACCTGGTCTACAGGGATTGTTCAAGACAGATAAAAACTACAACATTGTTGATGGCGGCCCTGCTAATCTTAAGTTGAATCGTTCCAATAATACGGCAACAATCACGCTTCGCAGTAACTTAAAGTGGTCGAATGGCTCGCAAGTAACTGCGAAGGATGTTGAATATGCTTATGAAGTTCTTGGCAATAAAGACTCCGACACTCAACAATACAGTTCGAGTCTGGAACAGATTAAAGGTATGACAGAATACCATAGTGGTAAGGCATCCACAATTTCTGGTATTGAAATGCCAGACGGTGAAAAAGGCAAAAAGGTTGTTATTCACTATAAGCACGTCACGCCTTCAATGAAACGTTCCGGTAATGGATTCTTTTGGGAGTATGCTGAGCCATATGAATATATCAAGAATGTTCCAATAAGCAAATTGGCTTCCGCACCTCAAGTTCGTAAGAATCCTATTTTCTATGGTCCATTTAAATTGCAGAAAATGGTTACTGGTGAATCGACTAGTTGGGTACGCAATCCATACTACTGGGGTAAAAAGGGAAATGCTAAGGCAGTCACCATTAATGTAGTTTCATCGAGTGCCGCAGGTTCTGCATTTAAAGCCCACAAGTATGACTTTACTGTTGGTACAACAGGAATTGCTGCCTCACAATATCCAACCGTTAAAAAGTTGAGTGATTACACAAACGTTGGTTCTCCAGAGATGGGTTATGGATACCTTGGTTTCATGGTTGGACATATGAATTCTAAGACGGGTATGAATGTCATGGACAAAGACTCCAAGGTCTCAAACAAGAGTCTCCGTCAAGCCATTGGATACGCAATGAATGTTGACGCAGTCGAAAAGAAGTTTGGTAACGGTCTCGGAAAACGCGCAACTACGTTAATTCCTAGCGTATTTACCGATTATCATGACAAGAGTGCTAAGGGCTTCCCATTGAACTTAAAGAAGGCCAATAAGCTTTTAGATGATGCAGGATACAAGAAGAAGGGCAAATGGCGTCAAACGCCTGATGGTAAAAAGCTGGTTTTGCACTTTGCTGCGATGAAGAGTTCTTCTACGCATGATGAAGAAATTCAAAATTATTTGCAGCAATGGCATAAGATTGGTCTTGATGTTCAATTAACTGGCGGCAAGACGATGGAGATGAATGCGTTTTACGATGCTATTCAGTCTCCCAAACCACCTAAGAATGTTGACTTCTTTGAAGCTGCTTGGCAGGTAAGCTCTGAACCTACTCCAACTATGTATGAAGCTAATGCTCCATTCAATATGGGTCATTTTGCAACAAAGAGAAACACACAGCTGATTGAAAATATGAACAATAACAAAGCCTTCAGCAATTCATATCGGAAGACACAGTTTAAAGACTGGCAAGCCTATATGAATCAACAAGCTGCTTACATTCCTGAAAGCGAAGGTTTGACTTGGACGCCAGTTAACCATCGTATTAAGAATTACAGTACATCTGCGGCTGATTCAAATGATTCATGGGCTACTATGGGTGCCACGTCAGCTAATCCGAAATAAACTTAGTTATTTTAATGTGTCATTAAACGTCTTGAGTGTAAGCTCAAGGCGTTTTTTAGCCCAAATGAGCTCAAAAGGAAGCGCATGTTCACGGAAGCTTTTATCTGTACAAATAAATGGAATCTAGAGTCTTCTTTCAAAGTCTTAATTCATGTGATGCCGGGAGTGTATCCCTTACGCAACATCTTTCTAAGCTACTATTAGACAGTTGGCATCAATTGATAACGAGGTAATTGGCTGCAATTATAGTAAAAAACTATTGGGAGATGAGAACGCACGCTAAAAAGGTGTTGGCGATGCTTTGTTGAGTTGGTTTGAAAATAAACTACGCGAGTTAGACAGTCATATAGTTAATTTGGAAACATTTAACTATCAAGCACCGAACTTCTATCTAAAGCGAGGATATAATATATTCGGTAAGGGATTATTCAAGTGATGTCAGTGAGTATTACATGGTGAAAAAGCTGTAAACGAAGATCTGCATAAATTGCAGGTCTTTTTGTTATCAAGGCTTTTAGGACAACGAGTAAGATTAAGAAAATTAAGGGGGAGAAGGAGGGTGCCAATATTGACTGATGAGAAACTAGAACGAGAACTAACGAGGTTGCGAAAAGAGAATCCGCATACAGTTAATGATTCTTTGTTAGCAGCGATGCTGGATAACATCGGCAATCTTAATTCAGTGTTGCGCGACCAACTGATTTACAGTTTGTTTGCACAATGGATTGACGACGGCACGATTTCAAATGAACAGGCGGTCTGGTTATTAAGACAAACGCAGCAACGGAATTTATTATTCAGTGGGATTCATGAACGTCAAAACGATGCAATTTATGCCAGAACGTTTACGACGCTGTTGTTGACGTCTTTGGTCGCCAGAGATGCACGGTCACCCATCTTGACGGCAAATATGCGAACACATCTTTTTGAAGACGCTACTAAGTATTTGCAATTAGAAAAAGATTTACGCGGATTGACCGAGCATGGCTGGGCGCATGCCTTTGGTCATGGTGGTGACCTGCTGTATTACGTTTGTTATCATCCAAAGTTTCCAACCCGGCTTATTCCACAAGCGTTGGCTGGTATTTATCATGGCATCATGTTGCCTAATAGTTTTACGGCAGGTGAAGGCAGTCGCTTGGACAACTGTCTTGTTGCGTTACTGGCGCAGGATCGCATAACGGAAAGTCAGCTACTCAACTGGTTGCGAGGGGTCAAGGGCGTTATTGCCTTAACCGCTGACCAGTCGCTACAGTTCAATCAAAAAAATAAGTTAATTAACCTGTGTGTTTCTTTGGCCTATAAACTGCGCTTTGAAAGTTTGAATGCGCCAAGGCTATCGACATGGTTAGATGAGCAAATTCGTGACTTTTATGAGGCCAATGGGACAGTGGCCTGATCTGGAGATGGTCTCTATATGAATATTGAATTAAAACAATACGTTGATACGATCCAGTGTCAACAGTTGGTGGAGAACTATCAATTGAGTGATTTAACCTTCACAGGTTCGCCGCAGTCGGTGATTGAAAAAGCAAAGCGTGATCATGATCGGGTGCCAGTGATGATTATGAATGATGACCAGTTAGCCGGCTTCTTTTGCTTTCATTTGCACCAAGGCCCATTAGAAATTGGTGGCTGTGCTGATACTGATGTTTTATTGCGTGCTTTGTCGATTGACGAACGCTTCAGGGGACAAGGTATTTCGCTGGCGGCGATGAAGTTAGTGCCAGCATTTGTTAAAGCTCATTTTCCGTATGTGACTCGTATTATTTTAGCCGTAAACTACCGTAATATACCCGCACAACACCTTTATCAGAAGACGGGTTTCCACGATACGGGTATTCAGCGTGTTGGCAAGATTGGCCCGCAGTATGTGCTGTTTGAAAAGATAAATGAGTGAGTTACTGCCGGGGAGGGATAACGATGAATAAAATTCTAGTGATGATTTATGATGGCTTTTCGATGTATGAAATTAGTCCGTTGACTTCGATTCTTGCATGGAGTCAAACGGATTGGCAAATTGATGTTGTAGCCGCTGAGCACAAGCCATATCAAACTGAAGATGGGTTTGAGGTAATACCACAAATGACATTTGAAGATGTTCAGAATATTCAGGCGTACCAGATGCTCGTTATGCCAGGAATTGCGAATTATCATACCGTTTTACCTAATCAAAGGAACATTGCCTTTCTCAGTCGTTTTAAAACGCGGCCACGACCAGTTATCGCGGTAATTTCGGCTTCACCCATTCTACTGGCAAAAGCTGGGTTATTGGACGACACCAAGTTTGTGGCGGGACTATTCGAAAGTGCATACGAAGAGGAGCGTTTCATTCTCAAACGTAATTTGGTGCGCAAACCAGTTGTATCAGATAATGGTATTGTGACTTCCACTGCTTTCTTCCCTCGTGAATTTGGCGTCACTGCGGCACATGCAATTGGCGTCAATGTTCCGAAAAACATTTTTGAACAGTTTGGTACAGATGCAAGTGCCGAAGATTTAACTTTTCGAGATAATGGCTAGTGATTGAAAGTTTTTTGTGAAATCGGTTTGCTGCAAATTTGTACGAAAATGTGTATACTAATGCTGAGAGGTGATGGTGATGGTTAATTCACAAAAAAATTTAAATATTCGACCTGTTTCAGAGCTACGTACTTATAACAAAGTGTTGAATCAGGTGGGGCCAGACAGCCCCGTTATTTTGACAAAAAATGGCTATGGTAAATATGTTCTGCTTGATTTAGAAGACTATGAAAAGTATGAGACGCGGCGAATTAGTGAACAATTGTTAGCTGATATTGAAAAATCTGAACAGGGAAGAAGACACAAGATTGAGGACGTTCGAAAGGAATTTTTAGATAAATGACCTTTTCTGTGGAAATAACAGACGTAGTTCATGCTCAGCTGGATGAAATTTATGTACAAGTTTCATCTAACTTTGGGAAGGCAATTGCTAAGAAAAGTATTGATAAGATCATTGAACAGATTATGAATCTTAGTGTCTTTCCTAGAATGGGGCACAACGGCAGAAAAGCAGGGCTAAATATACCCTCGAACTATTACTTATTATTTTTAAAAAGGAATACACTTGTATACCAGATTATTGATGACGAGAAGATTATTCTAATCGAAGAAATTTACGATGCTCATCAAGAAATCGCTACAGCTATACAGAACAAAATTGGAATTCAGAGAATACAGCAAAAACCTGAGTTATAGGTATAGTAGATAAATTTGTGACTATTTTTTATTTGTGTGGAACCATTTGCATCTTGGTTGGTTTAAGTTAGGCTTCTTTGGAGGATGAAATATGAAAGATAATCAGACCTCGTCAAATCGGGAACCTGTATCAGAATTACAAACATATGAAAAAGTTTTATCACAAGTTTTTCCAGGAAAGCCGGTATTCTTAACACGCAATGAAGAAGATACTTACGTATTGTTGGATT
Source organism: Furfurilactobacillus milii (assembly GCF_009863985.1). GTDB lineage: Bacteria > Bacillota > Bacilli > Lactobacillales > Lactobacillaceae > Furfurilactobacillus > Furfurilactobacillus milii_A. The sequence continues at coordinate 45,253 of NZ_WEZT01000026.1, forward strand.
TTCATGAGTATAAAGAACAAATGCTTTCGCTAATTTCAATGGAGTTAACGGCGGCAATTACAGAATCTAAAAAAGAAAAAAGGTACAGCTTTAAAGAAGTTCGAAAAGAACTTTTAGAAGATGAAGGTATTAATGAGACAGAATCACTTGATAGTGATAAAAAGCATTAAGTAAAAAGATCTCTTTAGAAATTGCCATTGAATTGTTTGGCGTTCATTATGATTTTTTGAAGTGTTCAGACACTAGATAGTTGTTTCAGTTTAAATATAAAATATGCCGATAAGTCAAAACCACTGATACAGTGCTTTTGACTTATTTTTTTATGAGATGATTTAGTGCATTCTCACCGTTTTCTAACAATTGACGACATTCTGCGCTATACTTAATCAACGAGTGATTTTCAGAATGGGGGATCAGTTTGCATGGCCACATATGGGGCAACGTTTCGGCAGCTACGAATCGGTAAGAATATGACTTTAAAGGAACTGGCTGACGAACAAGTGAGTGTTGGTTTCTTGTCTAAGTTTGAAACGGATCAATCGAAAATTAGTGTAGACCGGTTGATGCATTTACTGGATAAGATGAATGTGACTGCTGATGAATATTTCTTTGCCCAACATGATGGTTATGCCAAGCCCCAAGTACCTAAAATATGGTCTGAAATGAGTGTGCCAAACGCTGTGGCAGCATTAGGCAGCGGTTTTTATTACACCGCCGGATTATCGAATCGCGGGCAATGGGAAAAATTAGCACGGTGGCAACAGCACTTGGCCGAACAGGCCTCCTCAACACTGACAATGGGTCATTGGTTAAACTTGGATTTTGCGCAACTGCTTCTGGCACAACATCAGCAGTCAGAACCTTATCCGTTTGCTCAACGGGCGATCACGTACTTACAACAAATTGATGAGTGGAGTATTTACGAATTGATCGTGTTTAACGTTTTTCTGCAGGGGATGAGCGTACCCGATGCACAGCAACTAGCCCTGTCCGCCAAGCATAAGTTGGTTTCACAGGCGCCACTTAGCGAGATTGCAGGGATGCACCGTGGCTTTTTGGTCACTAGTTTTTGCTTTTTTATGAACCGCACTCGTTTCGATATAGCGGAAGAATTGCTTGGGCAGATGCACAGTCTGCACAAAGAACAATCACCACAACAAAGTACTGGCGATTTCGGAATGTTAATTCTGTGGTGTCAGGGATGGCTGACCTATCGCCGTGACAGTGAGGAACGGGGGCAGTCACAGATGAAGGATGCGCTGACAATTATGCGATTGTGTGAAGAGGAAAGCCTGTGGCGTTTGTACGCTGCTTTTAGTGATCGAATTTGGCAAACGAAGGATGATCATTTACTTTATCATTCACGGTTAATGGCCTAGAAAGGGGAATGACATGGCATCGTATGGCGAAACGTTCCATCAGTTGCGCGTAGGTAAAGGATTAACGTTAAAAGAACTTGCAGATGAACAGGCGAGTGTCAGTTTTCTCTCAAAGTTTGAACAAGGCCAATCGAAAATCAGTGTTGATCGACTGATGCATTTGCTTAAGAAAATGAACGTGACTGCTGATGAGTATTTCTTCCTACAGCATGATCGTTATCTGAATTCCCCGATGCCAGTCGAATGGCGTGAAATGGGTGCTGCAAACGCACTAACAGATTTAACGAACATTTTCCTGATTAGTTCGGGTTTGGCGATGCGACATCAGTGGAAAAAACTTTACGCGCGGCTCGATGTATTGAAAGAAAACGCTAAAAAATCTCCGACGGTTAATAATGTGTTGGGATACGACTATGGTCGAATGATGCTGGCCAATCATACCGGGAAAAGCATCGAGCACAGTTCGGATTATGCTGTGAAATATTTAAAGCAGATTGACGATTGGGGCATTTATGAAATTTTAGTCCTCGAATCCTTTTTGACCGCCATGCCATTGGCCGATGTTGAATTATTTACTAATATTGCTGAACGTAAACTGACGGCGAATGAGTCGATTATGTATGTCGCGGGCATGCATCGCGGATTTTTAGTCAGTAGTTTTGCATATTTTATGTCGTTGGATCAGTTTGCGTTAGCCAATGAAAATTTATCGAAGATGGAAGCTTTACATAAAAAGCGTGATGGTCGTGATTTGACTGCTAATTTTGCAATGACGATATTGTGGTGCGAGGGTTGGTTCAAATATCGCGTTGACGACAAGGTACTGGGAAGGTCCAAGATGAACGATGCCACCACCATGATGAGGTTATGTAAAGAAGATCGTATGTTTAGGATTTATGACGATTTTACGGCAGAAATTGTGAGTGCACCAAATGATCACGATTTTCATTACGGGACCGTTATTTCTTAGGAGAGGTCAATATGCAATCGTTAGGACAAACGTTTCATGCATTTCGGCAAAATAAAAACTTAACGCTTAAAGAAATTGCTGATGAACAGGTTAGTGTGGCCGTGATTTCCAAATTTGAACATGACCAAACGACATTGAGCATTAATCGGTTTCTTCATCTTTTAGGGCAGATAAATGTCACGACGACAGATTTCTTTTATCACTATTTTGATCGTTTTGAAAATGAAAAGGTTCTGAATATTTGGGGCGTTCAGGCTTCTTTTGAGGGGATATTAGCCAATTTTTACGAAGGCAATCATATTGCTAGTATGACGAATACAACAGATATTGATGAAATGGACGCACTGAAAACATATACGAAGGCTATGCAATTAAAGGCACGTCAAGATCCTACGCTGATCAATCGAGTAATCGCTGCGTGGATGACCAGTATTTTAGATGCTCAACAGTTGCATTTTGACGATAGCGCCAAGACCATACAACCAGTGGTGGACTACTTAACCAGTGTTGGTGAGTGGAACGAACTTGAGCTTATTATTTTTGTTTTCATTATTCCGACGGCAGATCCCGACGTTTTGATGCAACTTTTCCGTCGTTATTTGAATCAAGCGGAATTGTATCAAGGATTACCCGAGGCAAATAATCTGGTTTTTTCTGCTTGTTTCTCGTTGTTTACATGTATGATTGCCGGTGAATTGTCAAACTAAGTGCAACGGTTTGTCAAAAAATACTTCATATGGGGTTTCATAGTTTAACACTTTGCGAGGACGTTGATTTAACTGCTTTTG
>NZ_WEZT01000027.1 GCF_009863985.1 Furfurilactobacillus milii
TCCTTTCATGATTGTTTTCGCAAACATCATTTTACAGAAATTTGGCCATGGGCCATTCTTTATTTAATTAGTGTTGCACTTAAAGTGTAAATTCAAGTTTAAGAAAAAATGATTAATGCTAAGTTAACTGATCTATCCGAAAATTCATATTGGTGTAGCTAATAATATAAGTTGACACCCAGTCAACCCAATACTAGCAATCTCAAAAATTGGTTAATGGACACTCCACTTGATCGGAGATATGAAACATAAATAATTGTTTTACATACCTATTTTATTATTGAAACATTTATGAAATAAATAGCATGCACAGGAAATATTGTGAATTTGTTCAACAGCTTTGATAGTATGGTTTCCTTGCATCACACCCTTGATAAGGTTATATTTATCCTTGTAATCATTATAGAACGTTTGTTCAAAAAAGAGGAAGTGGATTTTATGCATTGGTTATGGGTTTTAATTGTTGGTGCTGTTATCGGCGCAATTGCTGGTGCCATCACTAATCGGGGCGCAGCTATGGGCTGGATTAGCAATATTATTGCTGGCTTAGTTGGCTCATCCATTGGTGAAGCTATTTTAGGCAGTTGGGGGCCAAATATAGCTGGTATGGCCATTATTCCGTCAATTATAGGTGCAATAGTTGTTGTAGCAGTAGTTTCTTTCTTTTTAAGTCGTAGCACAAGATAAATTTTTCCCTATATGTTAAACTTTTTAACAAGGCAAATTACAAGTTTAATCCGAACAAGCCCGGAATCTTTCAATGGCAGTCTGTTGATGATGTATTTTTAATGGTCGTTGATTAATTAGTTCAAG
>NZ_WEZT01000028.1 GCF_009863985.1 Furfurilactobacillus milii
GATTGCAACGCGTTATGATAAGCTCGCTCATGTTTATCTGGCTACGGTTTACATTGCCTCAATTTGCATCTTACTTAAGTAGTTTTCAGACGGACCCTAGATATTTTACTTAAAGGTGATGGAAATTTGATGGTTAACAAAATTAGTCAGGACGTACGAGACAAAGACAAGTATAAACGCTATTTGATGATTGTTTCAGCGATCTTTATTCTTATATTTTTATGGTTAAGTGTATTAGGATACGGACGTGCTAGCCAAAATGAATGGATTGATCGTTTCAATCCTTTTTTAAGAGTTCAATATGGTTATGCGGTACTACCTAACCAGGTTCCAGAGAAGAGAGAAAAGACAACTATCATTGATAGTGATGGTAAAAATAAACATGTTGCTGCTGTTAAAACCCCGCAGCAAGTTGATGCGTTTGTAGCTGATGATCCTTTTGGGAGTGGTAGTTGGCTAAAGTTTTATACCGGACAATATAGTTCTAAACAGCGTTGGGCACTTGTTGCTCATAAAGGCTCCTATGTTTCAAATGTTCGTCTAGTCTCTCGTGCGCAAATTCCTCTAATGATGCGTGAACAAACTGGGAATCATTATGTAGCTTACGATGCTCATGCAGAAAGACGGATTACTAAACGATTTCTGTGGTGGCCGTTCAATTAAAAAAATTGAGAGCGTAAAATATCTTGTGTAAATGCATAAAAGATTTCTGAATTGTATAGAAATAGGGAATGCCTTCCCTTATGATATTTAGTAACCACAGAAAACA
>NZ_WEZT01000029.1 GCF_009863985.1 Furfurilactobacillus milii
CAGCAATCCCTGTCATGGACGGTAAATTCAACACATCTAGGGTGGCACCCTTATTTTGAATGGAGTTCATGATCTTAGTCAAATCATGGTTGTTTCTGCTTAAGCGATCTAATTCAGTGACCATTACAATATCACCCTCACGAATATAGGCCAGCATTTTTTGCAGTTCAGGTCGCTTGGTGTTAGCCCCACTTAACTTATCTGAAAATAGTTTGTCAACGCCTTTTAAAGCCGCTAACTGTCGATCTAAATGTTGCTCCTTGGAACTCACACGCGCATAACCGATTTTAGCCATTTTCAATTCTCTTTTTGGACAGTTCTAATGAACACTTGTAATTCCTAGTATAGCACAGAAATAAAAAAGACCAATAGGGTATACCCTATTGGCCGTTTTTGATCCATTATCAATGGCTTTTTAAATTAGGGCCTAGTACTTTTGGAATGGAAATACTTTCCAACACCAAAAATTCTAGACCCGTTTAACTGGCAAGTTAAATATGGGTGGTTTATTTTGAGATTAGACGGCATTTTTTACCTTGACGACACAACGCAGTATAATAACTGTTATACAGCCATTTAGGAACAAGGAGGTGGATGGTGATGGCTTACTGGTTATATCAACTAGAATGGGTTTTACGGCTATTTGTGGCGGCAATCTGCGGCGGCCTTGTCGGCTATGAACGAAAGGTCCGCCTAAAGACCGCTGGGATGCGGACTCATATGTTGGTTGCGGTAGGAGCCGCTCTTTTCATGATCATCTCCAAATATGGATTCTTTGATGTCCTCAATCATGCAAATTCTGTCAGCCTGGATCCATCCCGAGTTGCCTCACAGGTTGTCACTGGCATCGGGTTCATCGGCGCCGGAGCCATCATGACCGTTAATCACAAGATCGACGGCTTAACAACTGCAGCTGGCTTATGGGCGACTGCCGCGATTGGTCTGGCAGTTGGCGCGGATATGTACGTAATCGGTATTGCCGGGACGCTCTGCATCCTAATCACCCAAACAATTGTTAGGCGAATCAAGGCGCTTAAACGTTACCCGAATCGTTCGATGATCCGCCTACAAGTTACGCTTAATGGCAAACTAAGTGACATGGACGCCTTACCAGAAAGACTAAAAATCATTGGCAGCAGTCACGTCCACATGCGAATTCTGGCATACAAACCGGATTCATTTTCCCTTGAAATGCAAATTAGATTAGTCCGCCGAACTGACCCTGATGATTTTATTTTGAAAATGAGTCATTTGGCCGATGTGAAAAAGATTGATGTGCTGGATTAACAATGACAAACAAAAAAATGATTATGAATTGGTAGATACGACCTATTTAAAAATATGTCGTATTGCTTCCTGGCATCGTATCAGTTTGTTCCCTAACAAATTCCTTTATTGAGCAAGCCAAAACTTTATTACAGCAAAAAGCCAACCAGCTGGCACAATGTGATCCACCGTGTTGCTGTTCGGTCGTCCACAGTACTGGCAGACATAGTGGTCACGGTCCAATACCAATTGGCGCAATGATTGCCATTGCTTGCCACGATAGAATTGATACTGTTCTCGCTTGTCATACGTGCGATACCTAGTGACTGTGTTGTACTTGTGCCTCGCCATTTGGTCGCCTGACCGCGCCCGCTTCTGCCGGGATGCTAGATACTCCGCCTCGTGCGCATAGTGTTTAGCGCAGTAATGATCCGGTAGTTCCACCATCTGATGGCATCCTTGTTGACGACACCTACGCACTCTAGTCATGTGAGTTACCAGATAAAAGCATCTCCGCCGTGAGAATTATCATTAACCATTTCATATTTTTTCCTTTCAAGCGTATCTTTTGATAAGCTAAATACATATTTGTTATTCTAATGATGTACACATACTACATTTTCAACGAAGGGAGATTCATTTATGACTCAAGAGGAAAAGTTTGAGAGCAAAAAGGATCAATTAGCTGGTAAGGCTAAGGAAGTCGGTGGAAAAGTGACCGGTGACAAAGAATTGGAAGCTGAAGGAAAATCTCAGGGTGTGCTTGGTAAAGCTAAGGAAAAACTTGGCGATGCAAAAGATACGGTAAAAGGTGCTACAGAAAGTGTAAAAGAAAAGTTGTCCGATAATAAAGATTAATAGTTAATGTAACGTAGATGGAGTTTGTGTGGGCGCTCCGTCTTTTTTGTACACTTTTTTATGCAAACTAAAAGCGCCATGCTGTTTAGCACGACGCTCCCGTTCCCATTTTCTGTCAATTCCAGCAATCACGTCACGCTCATACTGGCAACTGACCAATCCGTAATCTGTGCGCTTAGCTCTTGATACCACTAGCAACCATCGGCTTTATTCTGGTTTTAATGGTACAAAATTCAAGAAATGCTGCATCATAAAAATAAAAAGCCACAGCCAATTTTATATCGGTTGTGGCTCTTAGTTATTTAGTATCAATCGTTGAATATATATTTGAATTTATCTTCTCAATAAATAATTTAGCGCTATTTTATTTTTCCAACAACAGGTATTTATCATAGCGAGCTGGATGTTTTAATTTTAAATATACCCTATTGGCTAGATTGGTTTAGTCAAACAAAAATCTTAATTGGTTCCTTATAAGAGCATATAATTCCATCATCACTACCTGTTGTGCTATAACTATGGTAAAGGTGGTGATGAATTTGCGATTTATATTTAAGGCATTAATAGTAGTTGTTATTATCCTTGCATTTCCTTTATCCATAGTTCTTGTCTTTAAAAATTGGTCAACGGCCATTGGTACTAGTACACCCATGTCATTAAAGCTTGGTTGGTTGGAGCAGTACGAACCGATA